>NZ_JOIY01000001.1 GCF_000720185.1 Streptomyces sp. NRRL S-340
TCTATCAGATCTTTCCGATCCGATTTCCTCGGTGCTTTCCAGGTTCCCGCTCCGCTTTCGCTTCGCGTTTCCCTTTCCGGCGGTTCCGACTCTATCAGATCCTTTCGGCCTGACCCCCAGTCAGCGGGGTTCGTCTTCCCGGCCCTTGGGCCGTTCCGACGAGTGAGACTTTAGCGGATTCCGTGCTCCCGAGCGAATCGGGGGCTGCGTTCTTGCGAACTCGGATTCCTCATTCCGTAAATACGCACGACAATGCACGACGGCAGACAGACTGAAACGACTGTCGTCGAGTAGTGAAGAGGACTTGCGGAGTGGCTGCCCGGGGACCGACCGGAGTCGGCTCTCACGTCGGACAACTCGAAGTACCTTACGGACCCCGGCGGGGCGTGTCAACCCATGGCCGCGAAGCCCCCCGGGGCATACGCTGTCCGTCATGACTACGCGTACGTACAACCAGCAGTGGTGGCCCGCCTGACGGCGGCCGCGCTCACGTACGCAACACAACGGCCGCCGCCTCGGCGGCCGTTCTCGTTTCTCCCTCCAGGGGCTCCGGGGCCAGGCCGGCCGGGGACTGCGGTCTCGACCGAGAGATGGAGCGGAGATGACACGGGTCTTCAGTGGGGTCAAGCCGACCGGGCACCTGACGCTCGGGAACTACCTGGGCGCCATGCGGCAGTGGGCCGAGACCGACCAGCACCGGGCGGACGCGCTGTTCTGCGTCGTCGACCTGCACGCTCTGACCGTGGACCACGACCCCGCGCGCGTGCGCAGGCTGAGCCGGCAGGCGGCGACGCTGCTTCTGGCGGCCGGGCTGGATCCCGAGCGGTGCACCGTGTTCGTGCAGAGCCACGTGGACGAGCACGCCCGGCTGTCCTACCTGCTGGAGTGCGTGGCCACCGACGGCGAGATGCGGCGGATGATCCAGTACAAGGAGAAATCCGTGCGCGAGCAGGGGCGGGGCGGGAGCGTGCGGCTGTCGCTGCTGACCTACCCGGCGCTGATGGCCGCCGACATCCTGGCGTACTACACGGACGAGGTGCCGGTCGGCGACGACCAGACGCAGCACGTGGAACTGGCCCGGGACCTGGCCGTGCGCTTCAACCACCGCTACGGACACACGTTCGTGGTGCCGAAGGCGACCCCGCCGAAGGTGGCGGCCCGGGTGATGAACCTGCAGGACCCGACGTCGAAGATGGGGAAGTCGGACGACTCCGGACCGGGCATCGTCTATCTGCTCGACGAGCCGGAGGTCGTGCGCAAGAAGGTGATGCGGGCGGTGACCGACAGCGGGCAGGACGTCGTCTACGACCGGCAGGAGCGGCCCGGGGTCGCGAACCTGCTGGAGATCCTGGCCGCTTGCGAGGGCGGGAACCCGCAGGACCTGAGCGGGGCGTATGCGTCGTACGGCGCCCTGAAGAAGGACACCGCAGAGGCCGTGGTCGAACTCCTCAGGCCCGTCCAGCAGCGGCACAGGGAGCTGTGCGCGGATCCCGGTTACCTGGAGGGGGTGTTGCGGGCGGGAGCGGAGAAGGCGAGAGAAATGGCGCGGCCGACGGTGGACGCGGCGTACCGGGCGATCGGGCTGCTGCCCGCCTGAAGGGCTCGGGCAGGGCGGGCAGCGGGGCCGGGGTCAGTTGTTGCCGGAGGCCAGCTCGCGGCTGCGGTCGCGGGCGGCTTCCAGCGCTGCGATCAGGGCGGCGCGCACCCCGTGGTTCTCGAGTTCGCGGATGGCGTTGATCGTCGTGCCGGCCGGCGAGGTGACGTTCTCGCGGAGCTTGACCGGGTGCTCGCCGCTGTCGCGGAGCATGACGGCGGCGCCGATGGCCGACTGGACGATCAGCTCGTGGGCCTTGTCGCGGGGCAGGCCGAGCAGGATGCCCGCGTCGGTCATGGCCTCGACCAGGTAGAAGAAGTACGCGGGGCCCGAGCCGGAGAGCGCGGTGCAGGCGTCCTGCTGGGACTCGGGGACCCGCAGCGTCTTGCCGACGGCGCCGAAGATCTCCTCGGCGTGGGTGAGGTGGCCGGCGGTGGCATGGGTGCCCGCGGAGATCACGGACATGGCCTCGTCGACGAGCGCGGGCGTGTTCGTCATGACGCGCACGACCGGGGTGCCCGCGGCCAGGCGCTCCTCGAAGAAGGAGGTGGGGATGCCCGCGGCGCCGCTGATGATCAGGCGGTCGGCGGGGACGTGCGGAGCGAGTTCGTCGAGGAGGGTGCCCATGTCCTGGGGCTTGACCGTGAGGATCAGGGTGTCGGCGGTCTTCGCCGCCTCCGCGTTGGTGACCGGGGTGACTCCGTGACGGGCGCGGAGTTCCTCGGCCCGCTCGGGGCGGCGGGCGGTGACCAGGAGGTCGGAGGGGGCCCAGCCGGCCCGGATCATTCCGCTGAGCAGGGCTTCGCCGATCTTGCCGGTGCCGAGGACTGCGACTTTCTGGCTCATGGGGTTCATCCTCGCACCGGCGGTCGGGGGTGCGGCGGGTTGTCCGGCAGGCGGGACGTGCGGCGGCCGGGGCGGCCGGGCGGGGCGGGTCACGGCTTGCCGGCGACGAGGAGGAGGACGTCGTAGGTCTCCTCGACGATGCCGTCGGGGAAGACCTTCAGCAGCTGGTCGCGCTCCTGGGCGAGGAAGGCGGTGCGGCGGTCCTCGGGGCAGACGAGGAGGAACGAGTGGCTGCCGATGTTGGCGAGGTGGCTGTCGACGGGGATCCGGCGGCTCCAGCGCACCTCGCGGCGGGTGAAGCGCAGGCGGCCGGTGGGGTCGGCCAGCTCGGTGCGGGCGGCGCGCTGTTTCCCGGCGGGGATGTCGATGCCGAAGAAGCGGCCCGCCCGGCGGCTCGCCTCGGCGATCCACTCGATGTCCGAGGCGTCCCTGTTCCACCACAGGGCGAGGGCGCCGCCGGGCCGCAGCACGCGCAGGGCTTCCGGGACGGAGCGGTGCGGGTCGGTCCAGTGCCAGGACTGGGCGTAGGTGAGGAGGTCGGTGGAGTCGTCGGCGAGGGGGAGGGCGTTGCCGTTGCCGCGTACGAGGGGGATGCCGGGGTGGCTGCTGCGGAACTGGGCGGCCATGCCGTCGCCGGGTTCGACGGCCAGGACCCGGGCACCGCGCGCGTGCAGGAGGGCGGTCGAGATGCCCGTACCGGCGCCGACGTCCGCGACGCGCGCGCCGGCGAGCGGGCGGCCGGTGAGGTCCTCGACCGCGTCGAGGAGGGCCGCCGGGTAGGAGGGGCGGTGTGCGGCGTACTGGGCGGCGGCCGCGTCGAAGGAGCGGGCTCGGGTGGCGTGGTCGGCGGAGCCCTGGGCGGGCGAGGGCGGGGTGGTCATGAGCCCATGGTGGTGCAGGCGGGGTGCCTGGCGGGCGGAGTTTTGCCGGTGAGGGCGGGCCGGGGCCACGGGCGCGGGCCGGCCCGGACGGGGGGCCGCGCCGGCGGTCAGGAGTGGCGGCGCTTCCTGGAGGGGTTGCCGGAGCGGCGGGTGGTGCGGCGTTCGAACTGTTCGCGGGCCTCTTCGTACTCGCGGCGGTGGAGTTTCTCGCCGGGGGCCTCGCTGAGGGAGCGGAAGAAGTAGGCGAGGAGGGAGCCGATGAAGCCGATGGCGAGCAGGCCGCGCAGGGAGGACTGGCGCTCGGGGTCGGGGCGCTTGGAGAAGCCGCCCCAGGTGTGGCCGAAGGCGAGCGCGCTGCACACGGCGAACATGACGACGACGAGGAGCGTGACGAAGGCGCCCGAGTTCGCGATCTGGATGCCTTCGAAGGCGAAGCGGAGGACGAAGCAGGCCGCGGCGGCCGCCAGGAGCGAGCCGGCGGCGACGCCGGCGCGGCGCAGCGCGTAGCCGTTGTCGTGGTGGACCCAGGTCGTGCCGAAGAAGCGCAGGGGCTCGGGGCGCGGGCCGGTGGGGCCGGTGGCCGTGGAGCCCGCGGGGGTGGCCGGGGTGCCGTTCTCGTCGCTCACGCAACCGATTATGGCGCCCCGGGGTCCGCGGGCCCGGGGCGGGCTCAGGCGCAGCGCGGGGCGATGTAGCCGTCGACGCCGGTGTAGATGTAGGCGTCGGAGACGTATTCGCCGTTGTCGATGTTGTCCCAGATGCTCGACGTGCCGTAGGGCCCGGTCACCTTGGTGCCGGGGGTCTGGCAGTAGACCGGTACCTTGGCGCCCGCCGGCAGGGTCCGCACGATCGGGTACCCGGTGCCCGGGCCGCTGCGGACGTTGAGGCTGACGCCCGGGGCGACCGAGTAGTAGCGCAGGGCCGCTGCCCTGGCCGTGACGCCCTGTGCGTCGTCCTGGCCCGGTGTCTCTTCGACATGGTCGACCGACATGGAAGTTCCTCCCCCGTTTATTTCCCCATGACTGTCATGGGGTCCCGTTGGTTCCCCTGGAGCGCGTTGTGGAACAGGTGTGCGCAACTCGCACGCGAACGCTAGCAAGCCTCCTCAGTCCCGTCGGCGTCATCGACTAGGGTCGGTGCGTCGCGCGCGCGGGACGAACAGCACGGGGGTGGTCCATGACGCCACAGCGCAACATCGGAGCGGGCGCGGAAGCGGAACTTCCGGAATACGCCGGTCACTATCGGCTCCAGGCGCGCCTGGGCTCCGGTGGCATGGGGGTCGTGCATCTGGCCCGCAGTACCTCGGGGCTGCGGCTCGCGGTGAAGGTCGTGCACGCGGAGTTCGCCAGGGATCCCGAGTTCCGGGGGCGTTTCCGGCAGGAGGTGGCGGCGGCCCGCAGGGTCAGCGGCGCGTTCACGGCGCCGGTCGTCGACGCCGACCCGGAGGCGGACCGGCCGTGGATGGCCACGTTGTTCATTCCGGGTCCCACGCTCGCGGAGGAAGTGAAGCGGAACGGGCCGATGGCCCCGGCGCAGTTGCGGCGGCTGATGGCGGGCCTGGCCGAGGCGCTGCGCGACATCCATCGGGTGGGGGTCGTCCACCGTGATCTGAAGCCGAGCAACGTCCTGCTCGCCGAGGACGGGCCGAAGGTCATCGACTTCGGCATCTCCCGGCCGAAGGACAGTGAACTGCGCACCGAGACCGGCAAGTTGATCGGTACGCCGCCGTTCATGGCGCCCGAGCAGTTCCGGCGGCCGAGGGAGGTCGGGCCGGCCGCCGACATCTTCACGCTCGGCTCGGTGCTGGTGCACGCGGCGACGGGCCGCGGTCCGTTCGACTCCGACAGTCCGTACATCGTGGCCTACCAGGTCGTGCACGACGAGCCGGACCTGGGCGGCCTGCCGGAGGATCTGGCACCGCTGGTGCTGCGCTGCCTGGCCAAGGAGCCCGCGGACCGGCCGACTCCGGACGAGCTGATGCGGGAGCTGCGGTCGGTGTCGGCCTCCTACGACACGCAGTCGTTCATACCGGGACAGCGCTCGGGCACGGCAGCGGTGCCGGGCGCCGCCGGGAACTCGGGTGAGGCGCGGGTCCCGGGCGGGGCGGGGGTGCCGGACGGAGCCGGGGTGCCGGCCGCAGGGTCCGGTGGCCGGCAGGTGCGGCGGGCCGGGTGGCGTCCCGGCCGGCGGATGGGCAGGCGGCTCGCGCTGGCGGCGGGGGTGTGCGGGCTGGCCGTGGGCGGGACCCTCGGGGCGGTGGAGGTGTTCGGCGGCCAGGCGGCGCACCGGGACGCGGCACCGCGCACCGCCGCGGCCGCGTTCAGCGGGTGGCAGGCGCGGCCGGTGTCCGGGGACGGTCACATGCCGCAGTGCGCCGCCGCGTCCGGGCAGCTCCTGTGTGCCGGACCCGGGCTGGTCTTCGCCCTCGACCCGGCCGACGGCAGGCTGCTGTGGCGGCGTCCGGCGGCGGTCGCCCCGGCCGGTGGCGCTCCGCAGGTGTCGGGCGGGCTCGTGCTCCCGCCGGCCGGGCAGGACGGCGTCCTGCGGGCGCTGGATCCCCGCTCGGGCGCGGTGCGCTGGCAGCGTGACGTGTCGGCGTACAAGGCGATGCGGTGCGCCGGGGACATGCTGCTGCTCACCGGTGCGGACGGCACGGTGACGGGGGTGGCCGGCCGTTCGGGGGACACGCGGTGGAGCCGGCGCGTGCCCGGCCTGACCGAGCCGTACTTCCTGTCGTTCGCCGGTGATCCGCTGGCGTACGCGGCGAGCCCCGCACGGGACGGGAAGGGCACCCGGGTGACCGCTGTCGATCCCCGCACGGGTGCCGTGCGCTGGCAGGCGCGGCTGAACGGGTCGCTGCGGCCCTTCGGGACGTCCGGCGGGTCGCTGTTCCTCCAGTCCGTCGACGGGGTCTACGGCGACACGCGGGCGGTGGTCCGCTACTCCCCGGCGAGCGGGGCGGTCCGCCGGGTGGCGCTGCCGGTCCCGCTCCAGCAGGCGCATGCCGCCGTCCGCGGCGAGGTGGTCCACCTGCTGTCGGCCGGTGGTTCGCTGACGGCCGTCGACATGGCCGCGGGCCGGCAGCTGTGGTCCCTGGAGACCTCCGTGAGCCGTGGTTCGGCGCCGGTCGCCGACGCGCGGCACGTGTACGTCCTGTCGGCGGACGGGCGGCTGCTGGCCGTGGACGCGGCCAGGGGTGTGCTGGTCGGTCAGACGCCGGCGCGGCTGGGCGCGGGGGCGGACCGGGTCGCCGCCTCGGTCCCGGATCCGGTGCCGGCCGCCGGTCATGTCTACGCCGGTGCTCCCGACGGCACCGTCTTCGCCGTGGACGCGGGCGCCCCGTCGGCGTGGTGACGCGCGAAGGGGCGCGTTCGCCAGGTGAGGCGCGCAAGGGCGGTCGCCGGGTGACGCGCGCGACGGCAACCGCCAGGTGACGCGCGAAAGGGGCCGCTCCCGGTGGGAGCGGCCCCTTTCAGGGTCGGCCGGCCGGCGGGTGGGCCCGCGGACCGGCGGGCCCGTGGGTCAGCCCAGCTTCGAGACGTCGCGGACGGCGCCCTTGTCGGCGCTGGTGGCCATCGCGGCGTAGGCGCGCAGGGCCACCGAGACCTTGCGGTCGCGGCCCTTGGGGGCGTACACGCCGTTCAGGGCCTGCTCGCGGCGGGACAGCTCGGCCTCGTCCACCAGGAGTTCGATGGTGCGGGCGGGGATGTCGATGCGGATGCGGTCGCCGTCCTCGACGAGGGCGATGGTGCCGCCGGAGGCCGCCTCGGGCGAGGCGTGCCCGATCGACAGGCCCGAGGTGCCGCCGGAGAAGCGGCCGTCGGTGATCAGCGCGCAGCTCTTGCCGAGGCCGCGGCCCTTCAGGTACGAGGTCGGGTAGAGCATCTCCTGCATGCCGGGACCGCCCTTGGGGCCCTCGTAGCGGATGACGACGACGTCGCCCTCCTTGACCTGCTGGGTGAGGATCTTCTGGACGGCCTCCTCCTGCGACTCGCAGACGACGGCCGGGCCCTCGAAGGTCCAGATGGACTCGTCGACGCCGGCGGTCTTCACGACGCAGCCGTCCACGGCGAGGTTGCCCTTGAGGACGGCGAGGCCGCCGTCCTTGGAGTAGGCGTGCTCGAGGGAGCGGATGCAGCCGCCCTCGGCGTCGGTGTCCAGGGCCTCCCAGCGCTCGGACTGGGAGAAGGCCTCGGCGGAGCGGACGCAGCCGGGGGCCGCGTGCCACAGCTCGACGGCCTCGGGGGACGGGGAGCCGCCGCGCACGTCCCAGGTCTTGAGCCAGTCCGCCAGGGAGGGGCTGTGCACGGCGTGCACGTCCTCGTTGAGCAGGCCGGCCCGGTGCAGTTCGCCGAGCAGGGCGGGGATGCCGCCGGCGCGGTGCACGTCCTCCATGTAGTACGTGCGGTCCTTGGCGACGTTCGGGGCGACCTTGGCCAGGCAGGGGACGCGGCGGGAGACCGCGTCGATCTCCTCCAGGCCGAAGGGCACGCCGGCCTCCTGGGCGGCGGCCAGCAGGTGCAGGATCGTGTTGGTCGAGCCGCCCATGGCGATGTCGAGGGCCATGGCGTTCTCGAAGGCCGCGAAGGTGGCGACGTTGCGCGGCAGGACCGTGTCGTCGTCCTGCTCGTAGTAGCGGCGGGTGATGTCCATCACCGTGCGGGCCGCGTTCTCGTACAGGGCGCGGCGGGCGGTGTGGGTGGCGAGGACCGAGCCGTTGCCCGGCAGGGAGAGGCCGATGGCCTCGGTCAGGCAGTTCATCGAGTTGGCGGTGAACATGCCCGAACAGCTGCCGCAGGTGGGGCAGGCGTTCTCCTCGATGCGGAGGATGTCCTCGTCGGAGATCTTCTCGTTGACGGCCTCGGACATCGCGTCGACCAGGTCGAGCGTGCGCACGGTGCCGTCGACCAGGGTGGCGCGGCCGGCCTCCATGGGGCCGCCGGAGACGAAGACCGTCGGGATGTTCAGCCGCAGGGCGGCCATCAGCATGCCCGGGGTGATCTTGTCGCAGTTGGAGATGCAGACCAGGGCGTCCGCGCAGTGCGCCTCGGCCATGTACTCCACGCTGTCGGCGATCAGGTCGCGCGAGGGCAGCGAGTACAGCATGCCGCCGTGGCCCATCGCGATGCCGTCGTCGACGGCGATGGTGTTGAACTCGCGCGGGATGCCGCCCGCCTCGCGGACCGCCTCGCTGACGATCCGGCCGACCGGCGCCAGGTGCGTGTGGCCGGGCACGAACTCGGTGAAGCTGTTGGCGATCGCGATGATCGGCTTACGGCCGATGTCCGCGCCGGGTACACCGGAGGCGCGCATAAGGGCGCGGGCGCCCGCCATGTTGCGGCCGTGGGTGACTGTGCGGGACCTCAGCTCGGGCATCGTCGCTCGCTCCTTCGGAGAGTTCTGACTGTGTCGAGCGTACGCCGGTCATCCAGGGAGCGGGACGCGGTGTCCGTAATGCGGGACGGGCGTCTCGGGGCGACGGCGGGCGCGGGAGGGTGCCGGGGTGCGGCGCGACGCGCTCGGGAGGGCGTCACGCCGGCCGGCGCGCCGGGGCGCGGGGGCGTCAGCGGCAAGGCGCCGGGGGCGCGGGCGCGTCATCGGCGGGGCACGCCCGCCGTCGACGCCAGGTGGAGCCGGGTGAAGGCCAGGGCCTCGGCGAGGTCGGCCTCCCGCTCCGCGCCTGACATGGCACGGCGGGTGTTGACCTCTATGACGACATGACCGTCGAAACCGGAGCCGGCCAGTCGTTCCAGCAGCTCGGCGCAGGGCTGTCCGCCGCGGCCCGGCACCAGGTGCTCGTCCTTCGCCGAGCCCTTGCCGTCGGCGAGGTGGACGTGACCGAGGCGGTCGCCCATGCGGTCGACCATCCGGAGCGCGTCGGTACGGGCCGTCGCCGCGTGGCTGAGATCGATCGTGAAGTGCCGGTAGTCGTCCTTGGTGACGTCCCAGTCGGGGGCGTAGGCGAGCATCTCGCGGTCGCGGTAGCGCCAGGGGTACATGTTCTCCACGGCGAACCGCACATCCGTCTCGTCCGCCATCCGCCAGATTCCGCTCACGAAGTCACGGGCGTACTGGCGCTGCCAGCGGAACGGCGGGTGCACGACGACCGTGCTCGCGCCGAGCTTCTCCGCCGCCGCCCGGGCGCGCTGGAGCTTGACCCAGGGATCGGTCGACCACACCCGCTGGGTGATCAGCAGGCAGGGGGCGTGCACGGCCAGGATCGGTATGCCGTGGTAGTCGCTGAGCCTGCGCAGGGCGTCGATGTCCTGGCTGACGGGGTCGGTCCAGACCATGACCTCGACGCCGTCGTAACCGAGGCGCGCGGCGATCTCGAAGGCCGTCGCCGTCGACTCCGGGTACACGGAGGCCGTCGACAGGGCGACCTTCGCATCCGGGATGCGTACGACGGGTTCCACCACGAGTGACAGGTTACGGGGTGCTCAGGCGCTCACGGCGTGAGCCCGCTCACCGTGGCCGGTTCCAGGCCGTGCCCGTGCCCCTCGTACGCGTCCGGACGCCAGGCCCTACGCCGAGCCCATGTGGTCCAGGCGCCGCAGGATCACGCCCTCGCGCAGGGCCCAGGGGCAGATCTCCAGGCGCTCCACGCCGAAGAGGTCCATCGCGCCCTCGGCGACCAGCGCACCGGCCAGCAGCTGGCTCGCGCGGCCGTCGGAGACGCCCGGCAGCTCGGCGCGCTCCCCGGCCGTCATCGCGGCGAGGCGCGGCACCCACGCCTCCAGGGACTCGCGTTTCAGCTCGCGCTGCACGTACAGGCCCTCGGCGGAGCGGGCGGCCCCGGCGATGCGGGCGAGCTGCCGGAACGTCTTGGAGGTGGCGACCACGTGATCGGGGGCCCCGAAGCGGCTGAACTCGCCCACGGTCCGCGCGATCTGTGCCCGGACGTGGCGGCGCAGTGCCCTGACGTCCTCGGGGTCGGGCGGGTCGCCGGGCAGCCAGCCCGCGGTGAGCCGGCCCGCGCCGAGCGGCAGCGACACGGCGGCGTCGGGCTCCTCGTCGATGCCGTAGGCGATCTCCAGCGAGCCGCCGCCGATGTCCAGGACGAGCAGTTTCCCGGCGGACCAGCCGAACCAGCGGCGGGCGGCGAGGAAGGTGAGACGGGCCTCCTCCGCCCCGCTGAGCACCTGGAGCCGCACGCCCGTCCCGGCCTGCACGCGCGCGAGGACGTCGTCGGCGTTGCCGGCCTCGCGCACGGCGGAGGTCGCGAACGGGAGCAGGTCCTCGACGCCCTTGTCCTCGGCGGCCTGCATCGCGTCCCGGACCACGTCGATCAGCCGCTCGACCCCCTCGGAACCGATCGCTCCGTCCTCGTCGAGGAGTTGGGCGAGCCGCAGTTCCACCTTGTGCGAGTGGGCGGGCAGCGGGCGGGCACCGGGGTGCGCGTCGACCACCAGCAGATGCACCGTGTTCGAACCCACGTCGAGGACACCGAGTCTCATGTACGGAACGCTACTGCCACCCGGGCGGGACCGGCACGGGCCCGGCGGCCGCTCGGCGCCGGGCCCGGCGACTTACCCTGGACGCGTGCCAAAGACGAAGAAGGCGAAGACCGGTGAATCGGCGGGCCCCGTGCCCGAGCCGGACGAGAAGGGGCTCGACTTCGCGCGCGCGTGGGTGGAGTTCCCGGACCCGGCGGACGACGAGCAGGTCTTCCGCTGCGATCTGACCTGGCTGACCTCCCGCTGGAGCTGCGTCTTCGGCAGCGGCTGCCAGGGCATCCAGGCGGGCCGCGCGGACGACGGGTGCTGCACGCTGGGCGCGCACTTCTCCGACGAGGACGACGAGCAGCGGGTGGCCGGGCACGTGGCCAGGCTCACTCCTGACATCTGGCAGAACCACGCCGAGGGCACGGAGAACGGCTGGGTGTCCGAGGACGAGGAGGGGTCGCGGCAGACCCGTCCCTTCCAGGGCTCCTGCATCTTCCAGAACCGTCCGGGGTTCGCCGGTGGCATGGGCTGCTCGCTGCACATCCTGGCGCTCAGGGAGGGCCGCGAGCCGCTGGAGACCAAGCCGGACGTGTGCTGGCAGCTGCCGATCCGGCGGACCTTCGAGTGGATCGACCGCCCCGACGACACCCGGGTGCTCCAGGTCTCGATCGGCGAGTACGACCGCCGGGGGTGGGGCCCGGGCGGCCACGACCTGCACTGGTGGTGCACGTCGGCCACGTCGGCGCACGGCGCGGGCGAGCCCGTGTACGTCTCCTACCGGGCCGAGCTGACCGAGCTGATGGGCAAGGCGGGCTACGACCGGCTGGTCGAGCTGTGCGAGGAACGCCTCGCCTCGGGACTGCCGCTGCTCGCCCCGCATCCCGCTGATCCGGCGGGTCCGGCGAACCGGGACTGACGGATCCGGCGGCCCCGGGCCGAGGGATCCGGCATCTGAGCCGGGCCGGTCCTGCGCGCCGGGGCCGGCGGATCCGGCCGGAGCGGCTCTCCGGGAGGTGTCAGCGCCGCCCCTGCGGGCTTCCGGCCCCGCGAACCCGCATGATCCAGGCAGCGGCCCTAGCTTCCCGCCGGGCTCGGTGTGCCGCTGCCGTCCGCGGGCGGGGGCGAGCCGCCCGGGTCGGACGGGGACGGTGTGCCGGTGGGCGTCGGGGTCGGGTCGGTGGACGGCGGCG
Source organism: Streptomyces sp. NRRL S-340 (assembly GCF_000720185.1). Classification (GTDB taxonomy): domain Bacteria; phylum Actinomycetota; class Actinomycetes; order Streptomycetales; family Streptomycetaceae; genus Streptomyces. Next base: position 11,957 of record NZ_JOIY01000001.1, read on the forward strand.
GGCCGGTCGGCGGACCGGAGGGATCCGTGGGGCCGCCGGTGGGGGTCGGGGTGGGACCGCGCGGGTCGTCGGTCGGTGTCGGATCCGCGGGACGCGGAGGACGGGGCACGGACGGGCTGGGCGCACGTCCGACGCCGTCGATGGAGACCACCGCTCCGGCCGGTGCGATCGCCACGCGCGCGCTCCAGGGACCGGACGGCTCGTGCAGGTGGTCGACGTACACCTTGACCGTCACCGACTCGCCGGGCTCCAGGGTTCCCGCGGAGCGGCTGAAGCAGAGCCAGGGCGCCCGGGTGGACGCGGACCAGCGCACGGGTGCGGAGCCGGACGCGGTGAGGGTGACGAGGGTGGTGTCGCCGGTGCCCGTGGCGGTCACGGTCAGCCGGGCGTCTTTGCGCCCGGCCCCCGCGACGCTGAGGACCTCCACCGAGACGTCCGGCCGCGGGCCCTCGCCGGTACGGGCACCGGGCCCCCGGCCCGTACCGGCGCCGGGGTAGCCGCCGGTGTCCTCGCCGACGAGGGCGCCGGAGCCGTGGTCCTCGCGCGCGGTGACGGAGGGGCCGCCCACGCCCTCGCCGGTCGGGGTGCCGCGGTAGGCGGCCCACAGGGCGAGCACCGGAGCGGCGACCACGGTGGCGACGACCGTCGTCGTGACGGCACGCGCGCGCAGCCGGTCCCTGCGGGCGGCGCGGTCCTTGGGGTCCATCGGGAATCCCCGCCGGTCGAGGCGCGGAACGGTGCCCCGCGCGCGCGAGTGGTGCGCCATGGCCAGGCCCAGTGCCGTGCGGGGGGCCGGCAGGACGGGCAGTTCCGCGGGGGTGACGCAGGCGCCGGGCCAGCGGGCGGGATGCGCGCGCTCGGCGGTGCGGCGGCAGTGCGGGCAGTCGTCGACGTGCCGGACCAGCTCGCGGCGCAGCGCCGTGCCGAGCACGAACCCGCTGTCGCCGGTGAGGGCGGCCACGCCCGGACAGCCGCCCGCCTCGGCGACGGCGAGCGCCGCGCGGGTGCGCTCCACCTCGCAGGCGGCCGCGGCGAGAAGTTCCCGGGCGGCCGTGAGGTTCATGCCGAGCACGGCGGCGACCTCGTGGACGGTGAGGTGGTGGCGGACGGCGAGTTCGAGCGCCTCGCGCTGCTCGGGGGTGGTGCCGGCGGCCTCCGGCCAGGCCAGCAGGGCGAGTTCGCGGCGCCGCCGCTCCCGGACGTCCTCGGGCACGGGCGGGGCGGCCCGCTCCGGGCTCCGCCGGGGTCCTCCGTGACGTCCCGCCGCGTGCGTGGCCTGACGTTTCTGCTTGGCCTCGGCCAGCGCGCGCAGACAGGCCCAGCGGGCCAGCGCGTACAGCCAGGCCCTGCGCTCCCCCGCGCTCTGCGGCACGCGCGGCGCACGCCGCTCGGCGAACGCGAGCGCGTCACCGAGGGCGGTGGTCGCCGCGTCGTGGTCGCACAGCACGGACAGGCAGTAGGTGAACAGGCCGTCGAGGTGGGGCTCGTAGGCGGCGGGCGGATGCTGCGCCAGGGTGCGCGCGGCAGCGCGGTCGCGCACCTCGTGGTGCGGCCGGTGCTCACCGGTCGTACGCGTCGTACGGTCCGTACGGGTCGAGGTCTGCGGACTGGTGCTCATCACCTGTGCGACCGTAGGCGGCGGAGGTTCGTCCGTTCTTCCCTGTTGCGCACTTTTAATCCGTACGGGTGAAACGATCCCTCATACGAGGACGGGGGCGGCCCGTTCCCTCCTTCGAGCGGACACGTTCGACCCCGTTCGACCCCTGAGCGGTCCCCGGGCAGGCGTCCGCTCCCGCGGTGACCGGGCCGTACGGGCGGCGCTGTCAGTGGGGGCGGTTACGGTTTCGTCATGGCTGCCCGTACGAAGACCACCAAGGACCGCCCGTCCTACCGCTGCACCGAATGCGGCTGGCAGACGGCGAAGTGGCTCGGCCGCTGCCCCGAGTGCCAGGCCTGGGGCACGGTCGAGGAGTACGGCACGCCCGCGGTCCGTACGACGGCACCGGGCCGGGTCACCAACTCGGCCCTGCCCATCGGCCAGGTCGACGGGCGCCAGGCCACCGCCCGCTCCACCGGTGTGCCCGAGCTGGACCGGGTGCTGGGCGGCGGGCTGGTCCCCGGTGCCGTCGTGCTGCTCGCCGGCGAGCCCGGCGTCGGCAAGTCCACGCTGCTGCTGGACGTGGCGGCCAAGGCCGCGAGCGACGAGCACCGCACGCTGTACGTGACGGGCGAGGAGTCCGCGAGCCAGGTCCGGCTGCGCGCCGACCGCATCGGCGCCCTCGACGACCACCTCTATCTCGCCGCCGAGACCGATCTGGCCGCCGTGCTCGGCCACTTGGACGCGGTGAAGCCCTCCCTGCTGATCCTCGACTCGGTGCAGACGGTGGCCTCCCCCGAGATCGACGGCGCGCCCGGCGGCATGGCGCAGGTCCGGGAGGTGGCCGGCGCGCTGATCCGCGCCTCCAAGGAGCGCGGCATGTCCACACTGCTGGTGGGCCATGTCACCAAGGACGGCGCCATCGCGGGCCCGCGCCTGCTGGAGCACCTGGTGGACGTGGTGCTGCACTTCGAGGGCGACCGGCACGCGCGCCTGCGCCTGGTCCGCGGCGTCAAGAACCGCTACGGCGCCACCGACGAGGTCGGCTGCTTCGAGCTGCACGACGAGGGGATCACGGGCCTTACCGACCCCAGCGGCCTGTTCCTGACCCGCCGCGCCGAGCCGGTGCCCGGCACCTGCCTGACCGTGACCCTGGAGGGCCGCCGCCCGCTGGTCGCCGAGGTCCAGGCACTGACCGTGGACTCCCAGATCCCCTCCCCGCGGCGCACGACGTCGGGCCTGGAGACCTCCCGGGTGTCGATGATGCTGGCCGTGCTGGAGCAGCGCGGCCGGATCAGCGCGCTGGGCAAGCGGGACATCTACTCGGCGACGGTCGGCGGGGTGAAGCTGTCCGAGCCCGCCGCCGATCTCGCCATCGCGCTCGCGCTGGCCTCGGCGGCGAGCGACACCCCGTTGCCGAAGAACCTCGTCGCGATCGGCGAGGTGGGCCTGGCCGGTGAGGTCAGACGGGTCACGGGCGTGCAGCGCCGGCTCTCGGAGGCGCACCGCCTGGGCTTCACGCACGCCCTGGTGCCGGGCGACCCGGGCAAGGTGCCGCCCGGGATGAAGGTCCTGGAAGTGGCCGACATGGGGGACGCGCTGCGGGTCCTGCCGCGCTCGCGTCGCCGGGAGGCCCCACGGGAGCAGGAGGACCGCCGGTAGACTTTGCGCTGGTCCCGCCCGTCCGTACGAACCGAGTGTGCGAAACGGGAGCGCCAGAAGAACCTGCGACCGGAGGAGTGCAGTGGCAGCCAACGACCGGGCAGCAGCTCCCGGAAAATCCGGTGGGAGTTCCGGCGCCGATGGCCTGATGCGCGCCTCCCTGAGCGCCGTGGCACCCGGCACGGCCCTGCGGGACGGGCTGGAGCGGGTGCTCCGCGGGAACACCGGCGGCCTGATCGTGCTGGGCTCCGACAAGACCGTGGAGACGATGTGCACGGGCGGCTTCGTCCTGGACGTCGAGTTCACGGCGACGCGGCTGCGGGAGCTGTGCAAGCTGGACGGCGGCATCGTGCTCTCCTCGGACCTGTCGAAGATCCTGCGGGCGGGCGTGCAGCTGGTCCCGGACCCGACGATCCCGACCGAGGAGACCGGCACCCGGCACCGCACGGCGGACCGGGTCAGCAAGCAGGTCGGCTTCCCGGTGGTCTCGGTCTCCCAGTCGATGCGCCTGATCGCCCTGTACGTCGACGGTCAGCGCCGCGTCCTGGAGGACTCCGCGGCGATCCTCTCCCGCGCCAACCAGGCCCTGGCGACGCTGGAGCGCTACAAGCTCCGCCTGGACGAGGTCGCGGGCACCCTGTCGGCGCTGGAGATCGAGGACCTGGTCACGGTCCGGGACGTCTCGGCGGTGTCGCAGCGCCTGGAGATGGTCCGCCGGATCGCCACCGAGATCGCCGAGTACGTGGTGGAGCTGGGCACCGACGGGCGCCTGCTGGCACTCCAGCTGGACGAGCTGATCGCGGGCGTGGAGCCCGAGCGCGAGCTGGTCGTGCGGGACTACGTCCCCGAGCCCACCGCCAAGCGTTCCCGCACGGTCGACGAAGCCCTCGTGGAACTCGACAAGCTCTCCCACGCCGAGCTGCTGGAGATGTCCACGGTCGCGCGCGCCCTCGGTTACACCGGCTCGCCGGAGACCCTCGACTCCGCGGTCTCCCCGCGCGGCTTCCGGCTGCTGGCCAAGGTGCCGCGGCTGCCCGGCGCCATCATCGACCGCCTGGTCGAGCACTTCGGCGGCCTGCAGAAGCTGCTCGCGGCCAGCGTCGACGACCTCCAGACGGTGGACGGCGTGGGCGAGGCCCGCGCCCGCAGCGTCCGCGAGGGCCTGTCGCGGCTCGCGGAGTCGTCGATCCTGGAGCGGTACGTCTAGGAGCGGCACCTCCCCAGGAGCAGCACGCTCAGGAGCGGTGCGTCCGCCGGGAGCGGCACCTCCCCAGGAGCAGCGCCTCCCGAGAGGAGCAGCGCCTCCCCAGCGACAGCGCCTCCCCAGGAGCAGGAGCGCGGTCCCGGAACGGTGTCGCCACAAGAGCAGCAGTTCTCCCTGCGAGCGGTGCCCCGGAAGCAGCGTCGCCACGGAAGCAGCGGGCCGCGGGAGCAGCGGGCCGCGGGAGCCGCGCGGCCGTTCCGGAAGCGGTGCGTCCGCGGGCCGTGCGCACCCGGCGGCAGGTGCCGGGGCGGTGACGGCCGCTCGGCCGCGCCGCCCCGCCGGCGCTCGCTCAGTCCGCCGACAGCACGAACGACGTCTGCAGCTTCCCGTACCCCGGCACCGTCGCCTCCACCAGGTACGTCTTGCCCACCGCGGCGGAGCCGGCGGGCGGGGTCGCGCACCCGGGGGCGCTGGGCCTGCGGTCCCAGCGCACGGTGGAGGTGATGCCGCTGCCGCCCGGCACCCGGTACAGCAGGCTCCCCGCGGTCTTCGGGCAGTCGGCCGACGACCAGTAGGTGTCGCTGCTGCCGGCCTGCGTGACCGTCACCACCGCCGTCTTCGGACCCAGGTCGGCCTTGCAGTCGGTACCGGAGGAGTTCTTCGCGATCAGTTCGAAGGTGGGAGTCTCGGTGGGAGCGTAGGTGTTGCGCACGCTGCGCAGGCTCAACTTGACCGCCGAGGACGTGCAGTTGGGGAGCGTGCTCCCGGCCGGCAGCACCGCGCCCGTGCCGCCGCCGCCCGTGCCGCCGCCCTTGGCGCCGTCGTCCGAACCGCCGGCGGACCCGCCGGAGGACGCACCGGAACCTCCCGTGCCGGGACCGCCGCTGCCGGTGCTCCCGCTGCCGCCGCCGCTCGCCGGGGAACCCGGATCACCGGATCCGCCGGTGGACTCGTCGCGCCCGCCGGGGTGTTGGCTGATCGCGGGACCCGACTCGGAGGGGCCGGGTCCGATGGTGGAGGGGGTGGGGTTCTTGCCGCCCGCCGCGCCACCGGTGTCCTTGTGGCCCCCGCCGCCGCCCGAGGTGGCGATCCAGAGGCCCAGCAGGGCCAACAGGGCGACCACGGACAGCAGTACGACCCTCCGTCGCCAGTAGATGGAGGAGGGAAGCGGACCGACCGGATTGCGCAGAGATCCCACGCCCAAACTGTACGAGAGATCGTGGCCTTCCCCTGTCCCACCCGCCGCGCCGGTCACAACTTTTCCGGATCATCATTCCGGCAACCGCCTTGTCACCGGCCCGCCTTGCCGAGCCGGTGACGGCGGGGCGACGTTCGGTGACGAAACGGCCCGCGCCGGGTCACACGCCCGTCCGCCGCCACGTGGCAGGATCGGAAACGTCATGACTGCGCCCACACTGCCCCCACACAGCAGCCCCACAGCCCCGGCAACCCCACCCGAGACCGAGACCGCCCCCGCCGCCCCCACCCCGACCACCAGCGCACCCACCGGCACGGCCACCGTCACCGGACCCGCGGAAGCGGCCCCCGCCACCGCACAGCCCGGCGCGGCCGCCCCCGCCACCACCGCTGCCACGGTCACCGTCCCCGCCACCACCGTTGCCACCGCCACCACCACGGCGACCGTCGACGCCCCCACCGTCCCGGTGATCACCGGCGCCGGCCCCGAGTCCGCCGCGGAGCCCGCCGCCCCGCGGCTCGGTGAGACCCTGCACACCCAGGTCATCAGCTGGTTCGACGGCAACGCCCGCGACCTGCCCTGGCGGCGCGCCGACGCCGGCGCCTGGGGCGTGATGGTCAGCGAGTTCATGCTCCAGCAGACGCCGGTGAGCCGGGTGCTCCCCGTCTACGAACAGTGGCTGGAGCGCTGGCCGCGCCCCGCCGACCTCGCCAAGGAGGCGCCCGGCGAGGCGGTGCGCGCCTGGGGCCGGCTCGGCTACCCGCGCCGCGCGCTGCGCCTGCACGGCGCCGCGGTCGCCATAACGGAACGGCACGGCGGCGACGTGCCCACCGAGCACGCGCAGTTGCTGGCCCTGCCCGGTATCGGGGAGTACACCGCGGCAGCGGTCGCGTCGTTCGCGTACGGGCAGCGGCACGCCGTGCTGGACACCAACGTCCGCCGGGTCCTGGCCCGCGCGGTCACCGGGGTGCAGTACCCGCCGAACGCGACCACCGCGGCCGAACGCAGGCTGGCGCGCACCCTGCTGCCCGAGGACGAGCGGACCGCCGCCCGCTGGGCCGCCGCCTCGATGGAGCTGGGCGCGCTGGTGTGCACGGCGAAGAACGAGTCGTGCCACCGCTGCCCGATCGCCGCGCACTGCGCGTGGCGGCTGGCGGGCAAGCCGGAGCACGACGGACCGCCGCGCCGCGGCCAGACGTACGCCGGCACGGACCGCCAGGTGCGGGGCAAGCTGCTCGCCGTGCTGCGGGAGGCGCACACGCCGGTGCCGCAGGCGGTGCTCGACCGGGTGTGGCACGAGCCGGTCCAGCGGGCGCGGGCGCTGGACGGGCTCGTCGCGGACGGTCTGGTGGAGCCGCTGCCGGGCGGTCTGTACCGGCTGCCGCTGACCTGACCCACCGTCACTTCACAGCCGGATCACGAATCCAGGGGGCGTCGCGGGCCTCTGTGTCACAGACCCGCGCGCCCTCCTCATGGGCAAATCCCCCCATACCCAGACCGATCGGAGCACTCCCTTACCCCGTTCCGTCGCCCGTTACACAACCGACGCACAGCCGAGGGCTAGCCGCAGGCTGCTTCGGACAGCGCCGTGACAACCCGTCCGTACCTTCATTTCCGTGCCCGACGGGCACCGGGCGGCTGCCGACCACAGTCCGCTCGCACACAGGCTCGGGGTCCGGCGCACACAGGCCGGAAAACGGGGAGCGGAGGCGGTTGATCATGGCGCAGGGTGAGGTGCTCGAGTTCGAGGAGTACGTGCGTACCCGGCAGGACGCGCTGCTGCGCAGCGCACGCCGGCTGGTGCCGGACCCGGTCGACGCCCAGGACCTGCTCCAGACCGCGCTGGTACGGACGTACGGCCGCTGGGACGGCATCGCCGACAAGCGGCTCGCGGACGCCTACCTGCGCCGGGTCATGATCAACACGCGTACCGAGTGGTGGCGGGCCCGGAAGCTGGAGGAGGTCCCGACCGAGCAGCTCCCGGACGCCTGCGTCGACGACTCCACCGAACAGCACGCCGACCGTGCGCTGCTCATGGACATCATGAAAGTTCTGGCTCCGAAGCAGCGCAGCGTCGTCGTGCTGCGACACTGGGAGCAGATGTCCACCGAAGAGACCGCCGCGGCACTCGGCATGTCCGCGGGAACGGTCAAGAGCACGCTGCACCGGGCGCTCGCCCGGCTCCGCGAGGAGCTGGAAGCCCGCGATCTGGACGCACGCGCGCTGGAGCGTGAGGAGCGGGAGCGTTGCGCGGCCTGACCGGCAGGGCTGGTGTCGGCCCTGAGCCCAGCGGGGCCCGAGGGACCTTCCAGGCGGTGAGTACGGCGGTGGCCGGGCTCTCCGCCCTCGCCCTTTTGGTGTCCGCCTGCGGCACGGGCGGCACCGGCGCCCGCGACGAGGGGCCCGCCGACGCCAGCTCGGTGGCGGGGACCCCGGCCGCGCCGTCCCCCAGCCCCAGCGACACGCCACGGCCGGTGGACGCGGTCCGGCTGGTCAAGGACGACCCGAAGGTCTCGGCCACGGTCAAGCGCGGGCTCAAGCCGTGTGTCGCCGACGAGTACCCTGTGGACGTGTCGTACGGCAAGCTGACCGGCAATTCCGCGGACGACATCGTCATCAACGTGCTGACCTGCGGAGACGCGGTGGGGCTCGGCGCGTACGTGTACCGGGAGCGGGGCGACCGGTACGAGAACGTGTTCGCGGCCGAGGAGCCGCCGGTGTACGCCGAGATCGACCGCGGGGACCTCGTGGTGACCAAACAGGTGTACGAGAGGGGTGATCCGGTCTCGAACCCCTCCGGCGAGGACGTCATCACCTACCGCTGGTCCGGCAGCCGGTTCGCCAAGGCGTTCAGCACGCGCAACGAGTACAGCAAGGCCGTCGGCGGGGGAACGGCGGCGCCCTCGGAGCCGGAGCCGGAACCGGCCAACTGACCGGCCGGGTCCTCCCGGCGGCGTGAACCGTTCGGGCCCGCCGGTCCGAACCCCTGGTGTACACGGCACCGACCGGGTAGGCGACGGACGGACGCACCACCCCACCGGCGGGCACGCCACCGGCGGACCACCGGCCGGCAGGCCGCCCGACGGCGGGCCGGCGCACCGAGGAACGCGGCCCGCGGCCCGCACCACCCGTCAGGCGCGTCCCCCGAGGGGCGCACCACCTGAGCACACGAGGACTGAGAGCACAGGGATGGCAGACCAGACCCACGTCCTGTTCGTCGAGGACGACGATGTCATCCGCGAGGCCACCCAGCTCGCCCTGGAGCGGGACGGCTTCGCGGTCACGGCGATGCCCGACGGGCTGTCCGGCCTGGAGGCGTTCCGGGCGCGGCGGCCCGACATCGCGCTGCTGGACGTCATGGTCCCCGGCCTCGACGGCGTCAGCCTGTGCCGCCGCATCCGCGACGAGTCGACGGTTCCGGTGATCATGCTGTCGGCGCGCGCGGACTCCATCGACGTCGTCCTCGGCCTGGAGGCGGGCGCCGACGACTACGTGACCAAGCCGTTCGACGGCGCCGTCCTCGTCGCCCGGATCCGTGCGGTGCTGCGCCGCTTCGGGCACGCCGGCGGCGACCGGTCCGAGGCGGGTCCCGCCGGGGCGGACGGCGCGGTGCTGACCTTCGGTGAGCTGGAGGTCGACACCGAGGGCATGGAGGTGCGCCGGGCCGGACGGCCGGTGGGGCTCACCCCGACCGAGATGCGGCTGCTCCTGGAGTTCTCCTCCGCGCCGGGCACGGTGCTGTCCCGCGACAAGCTCCTGGAACGGGTGTGGGACTACGGCTGGGGCGGTGACACCCGGGTCGTCGACGTCCATGTGCAGCGGCTGCGCGCCAAGATCGGCCAGGACCGCATCGAGACCGTCCGCGGCTTCGGCTACAAGCTGAAGGCCTGAGCGGGGCACGCATGCGGGGGAACACGCGGCGCCTGCTCCCCGGGCGCCTGGAGAACGCGGACATCCGTACGGGCCTGCGGTGGAAGCTCAGCGCGGCCATCGCCCTGGTGGGTGCGCTGATCGCCGTCGCGCTGAGCCTGGTGGTGCACAACGCCGCGCGGGTGTCGATGCTGGACAACGCGCGCGACCTCGCCGACTCGCGGCTCGTGTACGCCCAGCCGCTGTACGAGCGGCCCGGTCACCGGCCGACCTCCTCGATCATCAAGATCGACGATCCGCTGCTGCCGGCCGCGCTGCAGCAGAAGATCCGGGAGGGCCGGCGGGCCACGTACGTCACCGACCACCGGGGCGGGGTGCCGGACATCTGGGCGGCCATGCCGATCAAGGGCGGTCACGTGCTGTCCGTGCACACCCACTTCACGGACCGCAGCGCGAACATCCTCAGGGACCTCGACCAGGCCCTGGTCATCGGCTCCATCGCGGTCGTCCTCGGGGGCAGCGCGCTGGGCGTGCTCATCGGCGGCCAGCTCTCGCGCCGGCTCCGCAAGGCCGCCGCCGCCGCGAACCAGGTCGCCAACGGTGAGCCGGACGTCCGGGTCCGGGACGCCATCGGCGGTGTCGTGCGCGACGAGACCGATGATCTCGCGCGCGCGGTGGACGCGATGGCGGACGCGCTCCAGCAGCGGCTGGAGGCCGAGCGGCGGGTCACCGCGGACATCGCGCACGAGCTGCGCACCCCGGTGACCGGGCTGCTGACGGCGGCCGAGCTGCTGCCGCCCGGCCGCCCCACGGAACTGGTCCTGGACCGTGCGAAGGCGATGCGCACCCTGGTGGAGGACGTCCTGGAGGTCGCCCGGCTCGACGGCGCCTCCGAGCGGGCCGAACTCCAGGACATCCTGCTCGGCGAGTTCGTCGCCCGGCGGGTGGCGGCCAAGGACCCGGACGTCGAGGTGCGGGTGGTGCACGAGTCGATGGTCACCACCGACCCGCGGCGCCTGGAGCGGGTGCTGTTCAACCTGATCACCAACGCCGCCCGGCACGGGAGGCCGCCGATCCAGGTGACCGTGGAGGGCCGGGTCATCCGGGTACGGGACCACGGCCCCGGCTTCCCGGAGGCGCTGCTCGCCGAGGGACCCAGCCGCTTCCGCACCGGCAGCGCGGACCGTGCCGGCCGCGGTCACGGGCTCGGCCTGACCATCGCCGCCGGGCAGGCCCGCGTCCTGGGCGCCCGGCTGACCTTCCGCAACGTCCGTCCCGCGGGCGCCCCGGAACACGTCCCGGCCGAGGGCGCGGTCGCCGTGCTGTGGCTCCCGGAACACGCGCCGACCAGCACGGGCAGCTACCCGACCCTGCCGGCCTGAGCGTCCTCACGGCGAAGGCCCCCGGCGGCGGCCGGGGGCCTTCGTGTCGTGCGTGCCGTGCGTACGTGTGCCATGCGTACGGTACGTGCGTGCCTGCCGTGCGTACGGTGCGTGCGCCGCGGCGGGATCAGATCGCTTCCGCGAGGCCCTCGGCCCCCGCCTTGCCCGCTCCGTCGGCCTTCGCCGTGGCCGGACCGGCGCCCTTGAGGGGCACCTCCTTGACGAACACCGCGGCGACCAGGGCGACGATGCCCACCACCGCGCCGAGCAGGAACGCCGAGTGCGTACCGGCGGACACCGCGTGCTGGTAGGCCTCGCGGACGGCGGCCGGGAGCTTGGCCAGGCTCGCGGCGTCCAGCTGCGCGGACTTCTCGGTCATCTTGGAGCCCGACGCGCCGGCCCGCTCGGCCATGACGTCCTGGACCCGGTTGTTGAACAGCGCGCCCATGATCGCCACGCCGAAGGACGAGCCGAGCGTACGGAAGAGGGTGGTGGACGAGGAGGCCACACCCATGTCCTTCATCTGCACGCTGTTCTGCGCGACCAGCATGGTGATCTGCATCAGGCAGCCCATGCCCGCGCCGAGGACGGCCATGTACAGGCCGGAGGTGAGCCGGGTGGTGCCGGTGTCCATCAGGGACAGCAGGTACAGGCCGACGACCATGAGGATGCTGCCGACCACCGGGAACACCTTGTACCGGCCGCTGCTGGTGGTGACCCGGCCCGCGATCATCGACACGACCAGCATCGCGCCGAGCATGGGCAGCAGCAGCAGACCGGAGTTGGTCGCGGAGGCGCCCTGGACCGACTGCTGGTACAGCGGCAGGAAGAGCACCGCGCCGAACATCACGAAACCGGTGATGAAGCCGATGACCGACATCAGGGTGAAGTTGCGGCTGCGGAAGATGTGCAGCGGCACGATCGGCTCCGCGGCCCTGGTCTGCCAGAACACGAACCCGACGAGCGCGACCACGCCGATCGCGGTCAGCTCCATGATCCGCGCGGACGTCCAGGCGTACTCGGAACCGCCCCAGGTGGTGACGAGCACGATGGAGCTGATGCCGAGGGTGAGCAGCGCGGCGCCCAGGTAGTCGACGCGCGCCTCGGAGCGCTTCTTCGGCAGGTGCAGCACGGCACTGACCGCGACGAGCGCCACGGCACCGAGCGGAAGGTTGATGTAGAACGCCCAGCGCCATCCCCAGTTGTCGGTGATGGTGCCGCCGACCAGCGGACCGCCGATCATCGCCAGCGCCATGACGCCGGCCATCATGCCCTGGTACTTGCCGCGCTCCCGGGGCGGGATGAGGTCACCGATGATGGCCATCACGCCCACCATCAGACCGCCGGCGCCCAGGCCCTGCAGGGCGCGGAAGCCGATCAGCTGTCCCATGTCCTGGGCCATGCCGCTCAGCGCGGACCCGACCAGGAAGAGCACGATGGACGTCATGAAGGCGCCCTTGCGCCCGTACATGTCGCCGAGCTTGCCCCACAGCGGGGTGGCCGCGGCGGTGGCGAGCGTATAGGCGGTCACCACCCAGGAGAGGTGCTGGAGGCCGCCCAGCTCGCCGACGATCGTCGGCATCGCGGTGCCCACGATCATGTTGTCGAGCATCGCGAGCATCATGGCGATCATGAGGGCGAGCAGGACGACCCGCACGCTCTTCGGCTGTTTTCCGGCGTCGGCACCTGCCGTCGCCTTGGCTATCGCTGTGTCCGCCATCGTTCCCCAGCTCCCCCAGGTGTGCCTGTCCCACTTACTTGCCGCCCGGCAAGTCATTACACTCGGGAAGGTAGAGCTTTACTAGCCGGGCGTCAAGTAAGTTTTCACTGGCCTGTCGGCAGGTAAGTTTCCGGGACAGCGCGAGGAGTACGAGGATGGGCGTCACGATGGACGGCACCAAGCAGCAGCGCCGCGGCAACACCCGCCAGCGCATCCAGGACGTGGCCCTCGGACTCTTCGCGGAGCAGGGCTACGAGAAGACGTCCCTGCGCGAGATCGCCGAGCGCCTGGACGTGACGAAGGCCGCGCTCTACTACCACTTCAGAACCAAGGAAGAGATCATCGTCAGCCTCTTCGAGGACCTGACGCAGCCGATCCAGGACCTGATCGAGTGGGGCCGGGGACAGCCGCACACGCTGGAGACCAAGCAGGAGATCGTCCGCCGCTACAGCGACGCGCTGGCCGGCGCCTCCCCGCTGTTCCGCTTCATGCAGGAGAACCAGGCGACGGTCAGGGAACTGCGCATCGGCGACACCTTCAAGGACCGGATGCGCGGTCTGCGGGACATCATCATCGACCCGGAGGCGAGCCTGACCGACCAGGTGCGCTGCATCAGCGCCCTGTTCACGCTGCACGCAGGCATGTTCGTCATGCAGGACCTCGAAGGCGACCCGGAGGAACGGCGCAAGGCCGTCCTGGAGGTCTCCATCGACCTGGTGACCCAGGCCCACCGGGGCGCCCACGGAGACTGAGGGCGCGGCGCCGCGCCGACCCGCGGTGAACGCGGCACCGCGCCGCCCCCGGGACCACGGCACGCCGCCGCCGGGCCGCGCGCACAGCACCGTGCCGCCCCGCTGCGGACACAGCGGGGCGGCACGGTGGTGAATCGTTCAGCCTGGCTTCACCGGGGGTGTGACCCGGTTCCGGCGTGGGCTCAGACCTTGACGCCGTGGGCGCGCAGGAAGACGACCGGGTTGACGGCGGAGCCGTAGTTCGGGGTCGTGCGGATCTCGAAGTGCAGGTGCGGACCGGTGGTGTTGCCGGTGTTGCCGGACTTGGCTATGTGCTGCCCGGTGGCCAGGACCTGACCGACCTTCACGTCGATGCGGGAGAGGTGGGCGTACTGGGAGTAGAGCCCGTCGGCGTGCTTGATGACGATGGCGTTGCCGTAGGCCGGGCCGTCGCCGCCGCCGTTGGGACCGGCCTTGACGACCGTGCCGCCGTGCGCGGCGACGACGTCGGTGCCGATCGGCACGGCGAAGTCCTGACCGCTGTGCTTGTGCATCCAGTGGCTGCCGCCCTGGTTGAAGCTGGCGGTGAGGGTGTAGCTCTTCACCGGGTCGACCCAGGCCGCCGCCGACTTGGCGACGGTGGCGGTCGGAGCCGCCATCTCGGCGGCCGACGCGGCGCCCGCCCCCAGTGCGGCGGTGACTCCCAGGCCTGCGGCCAGGACGGCGGCACGGGTACGGAGCTTGGTCGCACGGGAAGAACGGACGGTGGCGCGCTGGAACATCGAAACCTCTGGGGGTGGGGGACATGAGGACCGCCCGGACTGGTGGTTCGCCGGGCTGGCCACACCTTGGTAACCCCGCCGGTCACCGGCCCTCAAACACCCCCACTACGACGCAAACTAGTAACAGGGGGCAGTGATTCAGATCTCTTGACACCTCGCCCATCTGGGACAAAAGCCCTGTAAAACCCCCACATCACCCCATCCAGGGTGGCGAAATGTCCGTTTTATTGACTCCTGTCCCCCACTAAGTGTCCTAGTACGGGATGAAACGTCTGTGCCCCATGTCACCGGCGAGCCCCCCTGACCCCCGCCTCCCTGTGACGGGGCTCATATGGCGCCCGTCTCAGTGGAGTTACCGGCGAGTAATCATTCGGTTCCCCTCGTGCGCCGTCGAGAACACGGCCCCGGAGACGGACTTCGGCTCCAGCCGGCCGCAGCCCGCCGACGGCCCGTACGGAAGGCCGCGCGGTACGCCGAGGAGCACGGCGCCGCGCCGCCGGCGCGGCGGCATGCAGGGCGAGGGCCGCACGATCACCGCGGACACCGGCGACAGCGCCGGCGACCTCTCCGGCGGCGATGCCGAGAGGGCTTTTCCAACTCCTCGACTGCGACGACCAGTTGCCCTGACCCACCGGTCACGGCATAGGCTCCGGCCGTTCGCGACAACACGGGGGTGCGGCGGATGGAGCCCACGGCACTCGGCGGCAGACTGGCTTCCAGCCTGGTGGCGCCGCTGGTCAGAAAGCTGTTCGTGGCCGACGGCCCGGGCGCCGGACTGGTCGGCAGGCCGGTGCGGATGAAGGACCTCGTGTCCTTCCGCGGCGAGAAGCGCACCCTCGGCGAGAAGGAGGTGCGCAGGCTCGCCGGGCGGCTGGTCCGGGAGGCGGGCACCTCACCGGGCGAGCCGCCCTTCCCGCCCGGTGAGCAGGACGCCGTCACCGGCGCCCTCGCCGGCCGCCTGCTCGCCCTGGGTGAGCTGGACATGGACGACGTCCAGGCCGTACGCCTGGGTCACCGCGAGCTGGCCCGGCTGCTGGTCCGGCACGCCCCGGCCGCGCACGGGCTGTCCGACGACGCCACGTACTTCCTGGACAGCGCCACGGAGTGGGCCTGCCTGCAGATCCTGGAGTTCTTCACCCGCCGCTCCACCTTCGTGGCCCGGACCCTGGTGGAGCAGACCCGGGCCCAGTCCGAGCTGATCACCAGGATCGACGAACTCATCACCCGCGTCCCCCGCCCCGACGCCCGCGACACCGCCTTCGAACGCCGCTACCTGCCCCACGTCGCCCAGCGGCACGACCACATCACCATCTACGGCCTCGACCTGCGCGACTCACCCGACCGCTGGCCCCTGGAAGTGGCGTACCTCAGCCTGGAGGCGACCGGCGCGGGGCAGGACGCGCCCGGTCCGGCCCCCGACGGGGACGAACCCGCGGACAGCGGCCGGCTGCCCGCCGAGGAGGCGCTGCGCACCGCCTCCCGCGTCCTGCTGCGCGGCGACGCCGGATCCGGCAAGACCACGCTGGTGCAGTGGCTGGCGGTCACCGCCGCCCGGGACGGCGACCGCGTCCCCTACGTCCTGCCCCTGCGCACCCTGGTCCGCACCGGCCCGCTGCCCGCCCCCGCCGACTTCCTCAAGGCGGTCGGCTGCCCGCTCACCCCGCCGGACGGCTGGGCCGAGCGCGTCCTGACGGCGGGCCGCGGCCTGGTCCTGGTGGACGGCCTGGACGAGATCCCGGCCGCCGACCGCCACCGCACCCGCGACTGGCTGTGCGCCCTGCTCGCCGCCTATCCCGGCAACCAGTGGCTCCTGACCTCCCGCCCCACGGCCGTACGGCCCGACTGGCTGGCCCAGGCTGACTTCCGGGAGCTGGCGCTCGCTCCGATGCGCGCCCCCGAGGTCATGACCTTCGTACGCCGCTGGCACGAGGCCGCGCGGGCACCGGAGTACGAGGCGGCCCTCCTCGACTCCCTGCGCACCCAGCGCGACCTGGCGCGCCTGGCCACCAACCCCTTGATGTGCGGCCTGATCTGCGCACTGCACCG
Source organism: Streptomyces sp. NRRL S-340 (assembly GCF_000720185.1). GTDB lineage: Bacteria > Actinomycetota > Actinomycetes > Streptomycetales > Streptomycetaceae > Streptomyces. The sequence goes on from NZ_JOIY01000001.1 coordinate 28,149, forward strand.
GGAGCGCCGCGGCTATCTCCCGGCGGGCCGCAAGGAGCTGTACGACGCCGCCCTCGCGATGCTGCTGAACCGCCGGGACCGCGAGCGCGGCCTGGACACCGCCGACGGCGTGGAACTGGGCGAGGAGGCATCGCTGGAGCTGCTGCAACGCCTGGCCTACGCGCTGGTGCTCAGCGGCCGCACCGAGATGGCCGCCGAGACCGCCGAGGGCATCGTGGAGCGCTGCCTGCCGTCGATCGCCCTGCCCGCGGACCCCCGCACCGCGGCCGCGGTCCTGCGCACCCTGCTGCTGCGCAGCGGCCTGCTGCGCCGGCCCGCCGAGGGCGTCGTGGACTTCGTGCACCGCACCTTCCAGGACTACCTGGGCGCGCGCTGCGCCGTGGAGGAGGGCCACCTCGACGTCCTCACCCGGCATGCCGACGACACCCAGTGGGAGGACGTGGTCCGGATGGCGGTGGCGCACGCCCGCCCGCGCGAACGGGCCTCGGTGCTGCGGCAGCTCCTCGCCCGGGACACCGCGCGGCTGACGCTGCTGGCGCTGGCCTGCCTGGAGCACACGGCGGCCCTGGAACCGGCGGTGCGCGCCGAGGTGGAGGCGCGGGCCGCCGCGCTGATACCGCCGCGCACCCCCGAGGACGCCAGGGAGCTGGCCAAGGCGGGACCCCTGGTGCTGGAGCTGCTGCCGGGGCCGGAGGGGCTGACCGACGCGGAGGCGCGGGGCGTCACCGTCACGGCGTCGGTGCTCGGGACGGACGAGCCCGCGGGCGCCCTGGGGATCCTGCGCCGCTACCGCTCCCACCCGGACCTGGACGTCCGGCGGCAGCTCGTGGGCACCTGGGACCGCTTTCCCACCGAGGAGTACGCGGCGGAGGTCCTGGACCATCTGGACCGCGACGACCTTCTGATCACCTGCCGATCGGACGAGCAGCGGGCCGCGCTGGCCCGGATGCGGCCCTGGCAGCGGGTGACCTTCCGGGGCGCGCACCCGGCCGGCCTGATGGCGGCGGCCGTCCCCGGGCGCGAAGGCGTCCGCCTCCTCGACCTGTGCGACAACCCGCTGATCGACGACCTGGGCGCCCTGCTGCCGTTCTCCGGGCTCGACGGCCTGTGGCTGAGGGGCTGCGACCACGCCCGCGGCCTGGACCGGATCACGGAGCTGCCCGTCACCGACCTGGCCCTCTCGGGGATCGCCGACCTCACCGGCCTGGCGTCGCTGCACTCCCTGCGACGGCTCTCGCTGGACCAGCGCCTGCCCCGCGACGGCGGCCTCCCCCGCGTCCTGCCGGCCGGTGCCGCGCTGGAGTACCTCTTTCTGGGCCCCCACGCCCTGCGGCACCGCCGCGCCCTGGGCGGCCTGAGCGGCTGGGCGACGCTGACGGCTCTCAGCCTCGGCACGCCCGCCGATCTCACCGCCGCCGACTGGGGCGAGGTGGCCGCGCTCCCGGCTCTGACCAGCCTCACCCTGCGCGCGCCGTCGAGCACCTACGCCTTCGAGTCGATGCCCGAACTTCCCGGTGTCCGCGACCTCAAGGTCAGCTTCCACTACAACATGGTTCTGCTCCGTGACCTGGCCCGCCGCCTGCCGAACGTGCGCCATGTGACGTTCCGGACGCCCGGAGCCACTCCGCCGCACCCCCTGCACGCCGAGATCTTCCCGTCGGCCGAGATCACGTACACGCGATCCTGACCGCGCGCACGCGGAAACCGCGCCTGCGGGAAGCGCGCACACGCGCAAGGGGCCGGTGCCCGAAGGCACCGGCCCCTTGTGTCACGCCCGGCCCCGAAGGGTCACGCGTCCTTGCTCAGGTTCGGACCGGCTCCGCCGGCCGCCTGCTCGATCGGCGGGACGTCGGGCAGCGCCGACTTCTCCTCACCCCGGAAGGTGAAGGTCTTCTCGTCGCCCTCGCCCTCGGTGTCCACGACCACGATGTGACCGGGGCGCAGCTCGCCGAAGAGGATCTTCTCCGACAGCGAGTCCTCGATCTCGCGCTGGATCGTCCGGCGCAGCGGCCGGGCGCCCAGAACGGGGTCGTAGCCCTTCTTGGACAGCAGCTCCTTGGCGGACTGGGACAGCTCGATGCCCATGTCCCGGTCCTTGAGGCGCTCGTCCACCTTGCCGATCATCAGGTCGACGATCCGCAGGATGTCCTCCTGCGTGAGCTGCGGGAAGACGACCACGTCGTCGACGCGGTTGAGGAACTCGGGCCGGAAGTGCTGCTTCAGCTCGTCCGAGACCTTGTTCTTCATGCGCTCGTAGTTGGTCTTCGTGTCACCCGAGGCCGCGAAGCCCAGGTTGAAGCCCTTGGAGATGTCCCGGGTGCCGAGGTTGGTCGTCATGATGATGACCGTGTTCTTGAAGTCCACGACCCGGCCCTGGGAGTCGGTCAGACGACCGTCCTCCAGGATCTGCAGCAGCGAGTTGAAGATGTCCGGGTGGGCCTTCTCGACCTCGTCGAACAGGACGACCGAGAACGGCTTGCGGCGCACCTTCTCCGTGAGCTGGCCGCCCTCCTCGTAGCCCACGTAACCGGGGGGCGAACCGAAGAGGCGGGAGACCGTGTGCTTCTCGCTGAACTCCGACATGTCGAGGGAGATCAGCGCGTCCTCGTCACCGAAGAGGAACTCCGCCAGCGCCTTGGACAGCTCGGTCTTACCGACACCGGACGGACCGGCGAAGATGAACGAGCCACCGGGGCGCTTGGGGTCCTTCAGACCCGCACGCGTACGGCGGATCGCCTTGGACAGCGCCTTGACGGCGTCGACCTGGCCGATGACCCGCTTGTGCAGCTCGTCCTCCATGCGGAGCAGACGGCTGGACTCCTCCTCGGTCAGCTTGAAGACCGGGATGCCGGTGGCCGTGGCGAGGACCTCGGCGATCAGCTCGCCGTCGACCTCCGCGACGACGTCCATGTCGCCGGCCTTCCACTCCTTCTCCCGCTTGGCCTTGGCGGCCAGGAGCTGCTTCTCCTTGTCGCGCAGGGAGGCGGCCTTCTCGAAGTCCTGCGAGTCGATCGCGGACTCCTTGTCCCGGCGGACGCCGGCGATCTTCTCGTCGAACTCGCGCAGGTCCGGCGGCGCGGTCATCCGGCGGATGCGCATCCGCGAGCCCGCCTCGTCGATCAGGTCGATCGCCTTGTCCGGCAGGAAGCGGTCCGAGATGTACCGGTCGGCCAGGGTGGCGGCCTGGACCAGCGCCTCGTCGGTGATCGAGACGCGGTGGTGCGCCTCGTACCGGTCGCGCAGGCCCTTGAGGATCTCGATGGTGTGCGGCAGGGACGGCTCGGCGACCTGGATGGGCTGGAAGCGGCGCTCCAGGGCCGCGTCCTTCTCCAGGTGCTTGCGGTACTCGTCCAGGGTGGTGGCACCGATGGTCTGCAGCTCACCGCGGGCCAGCATCGGCTTCAGGATCGAAGCGGCGTCGATGGCGCCCTCGGCGGCACCCGCACCGACCAGCGTGTGCAGCTCGTCGATGAACAGGATGATGTCGCCGCGGGTGCGGATCTCCTTGAGCACCTTCTTCAGGCGCTCCTCGAAGTCACCGCGGTAGCGGGAGCCGGCGACCAGGGCGCCGAGGTCGAGGGTGTAGAGGTGCTTGTCCTTGAGGGTCTCGGGCACCTCGCCCTTGACGATGGCCTGGGCGAGGCCCTCGACGACGGCGGTCTTGCCGACGCCGGGCTCACCGATCAGCACCGGGTTGTTCTTGGTGCGGCGGGACAGCACCTGCATGACCCGCTCGATCTCCTTCTCGCGCCCGATGACCGGGTCGAGCTTGGACTCGCGGGCCGCCTGCGTGAGGTTCCGGCCGAACTGGTCGAGGACCAGGGACGTCGAGGGGGTGCCCTCGGCAGGGCCGCCGGCGGTGGCGGTCTCCTTGCCCTGGTAACCGGAGAGCAGCTGGATCACCTGCTGCCGCACCCGGTTGAGGTCTGCGCCCAGCTTGACCAGGACCTGGGCGGCGACGCCCTCGCCCTCACGGATCAGGCCGAGCAGGATGTGCTCCGTGCCGATGTAGTTGTGGCCCAGCTGAAGGGCCTCGCGGAGCGACAGCTCCAGGACCTTCTTGGCACGGGGGGTGAAGGGAATGTGACCGGACGGGGCCTGCTGGCCCTGGCCGATGATCTCCTCCACCTGCTGGCGGACCGCCTCGAGCGAAATCCCGAGGCTCTCAAGGGCCTTGGCGGCGACACCCTCACCCTCGTGGATCAGGCCCAGGAGGATGTGCTCGGTGCCGATGTAGTTGTGGTTGAGCATCCGGGCTTCTTCCTGAGCCAGGACGACAACCCGCCGCGCGCGGTCGGTGAACCTCTCGAACATCGTTAATCGCTCCTCAGAGCGGTCAGGCAGTGGGGGGAACTTCCCCTCCCTGTCCTTCCGCAGCTTAGTCCCGCAAGCGGGGACCGCTCATTCCAACTGCCGACACCGTCGATGGCCTCCTGACCCCGAACGCCGACATCTGCTCCAACCCGATGGTGCGAGACGATGTTCCCGCAGGCCAGGCAGTTACCCCAGTCGCCAGTACGCCGATGGCGAACGTGAGACTCCTCTGCCCGGGTGCGGCCTGCGTGTCGCCCCCTCCCACTAGGCAATGTCTTACCCGCAGGGACTGACACTCCATGCGGCGCGCACCGGTTCCCTCCGCTATGGGCGAACAACCTTGCGCCCTTCACCGCCTCCGCACGCCCCCGCTTCCGGCACGGTGTGCGCACGCGGAGCGACCCAGCGTAACCTCCGGCGCTCGCCGGAGGTTGCACTGGCATGGTCGGCAGCCTCTCCACGATCCCTCTCCCGGTCCCGCTTCCCCGTCGGCCGCTCGACCCCGGCGACCGGGCACGGCACTGGTACGAGAACGAACTGGGCTGGGCGACGGTGCCCGGGGCACCGGTACGACTTGTCGTGGGCGACCGCTTCGACGTCCTGGACGTGCCCCTGGAGGCCGGGCGCGCGGCGTTGCGCCATCTGCGGTCGGGCCCGGCGGCGCCCGCGTCCCCGGTGGCGGTGCAGGCGGACCGGATGCGGCTGCTGGTTGCCGCGGGCAGCGCGCAGGAGCTGCCGGGGCTGCTGCGCTGGCTGGAGTGGGACGCGCTGGACCTGGACCTGGTGGGGCTCGGCGCGGGGTCGCTGATGGACGCTCCGCCGCCGCCCGGCACCGGTCCCCGGGCGCGCCCGCAGGGCCGTCCTGGTCCGCAGGGGGCCGCCGAGTGGCTGCGGCCCCCCGAACCGGGACGCGAGGTCGAGGCCTCGCTGCCGACCATGTCGGCGATGGGGGCCGGCGGGGGTGCCCCCGATCTCGTACGGCTGGTGAACACGGCGGCGACGCAGTGCCACCGGACCCGGCTGCGGCGCGCGTGCGGCCGGCCGCCGGCGCCTTCTCAGGCCCCCCTGCCGTGAAAAAGCCTCGTGCCGGCCTCGGTCAGCCGTTGGCCTTCTCGTAGGCCTCGCGGATGGTCGCGGGGACACGGCCGCGGTCGTTGACCTCGTAGCCGTTCTCCTTCGCCCAGGCGCGGATCTGCGCGGTGTCCTGGCTGCCGCCGGTCGCCGCCGTGCGCGCCTTTCCACGCCCGCCCGAAGCACGGCCACCGGTACGCCGGCCGCTCTTGACGTACGGCTCGAGAAGGCCGCGGAGCTTGTCCGCATTGGCGGTGGTGAGATCGATCTCGTATGTCTTGCCGTCCAGTGCGAACGTCACGGTCTCGTCCGCCTCGCCGCCGTCGAGGTCGTCGACAAGAAGGACCTGAACCTTCTGTGCCACCGGATTTCCTTTCATCGATAACGTCAGGGCCGGGGCTGGTCGGGCATCCGCCGTTTCGCCGTCCCCTGTTATATGCAGTACTGCAGTACGTCGGAAAGCAAACCGCTTTTGCGGGAAAAACACAAACCCCTGGGAGAGACCGGACCCTCATCACCGACCGGAAACGTGCGCGTTTCGGACATAGGGAACGCGGGCATGACCGGTCCGACGGAATGCGGCTTCCCCGGCTCGCCCCCCGAGAGCTCTTCGCGCGCCTGTGCCGATCACAGATGCAGAAGCATCCGGCTGTTGCCCAAGGTGTTCGGTTTCACCCGTTCGAGACCGAGGAACTCCGCGACGCCCTCGTCATAGGAACGCATCAGCTCCGCGTAGACATCCGTGTCGACGGGCGTCTCCCCGATCTCCACGAAGCCGTGCTTCTGGAAGAAGTCGACTTCGAAGGTCAGGCAGAAAACACGGCGAACGCCGAGCCAGCGCGCGGTCTGCAGCAACTTCTCCAGCAGGTGGTGGCCGACCCCTGCACCCTTGAGTCCCGGCTTCACCGCGAGGGTGCGCACTTCCGCCAGGTCTTCCCACATCACGTGCAGTGCGCCGCAGCCGACGACCTCGGCGTTGTCGTCCCGTTCGGCGATCCAGAACTCCTGGATGTCCTCGTAAAGGGTCACCGTCGCTTTGTCGAGCAGGATGCGCTCGCGGGCGTAGTCGTCCAGCAGCCGGCGCACTGCCGGGACATCGCTGGTCCGGGCCCGCCGGACCGTGATGGCTTTTGCGGGGACTTCGGGATGTGCTGCCGGACGCTCTACGGGATGCTCTGCGGGCATGAACGGACGCTATCGCCCGGTGCCGCCGGGTGCCGAGCCGGGGTTCCGGTCGCCGGAATCGGAGGCGGGCGCGCCGGCACCCCGGGCGGTATCCGTCACTTCTCCGGCGGCCGTCGCCGTCGTGCCGGTTCCTTCGGGCCGTCCGGCCCGTTCGGCGCCTTCGGCCGCTTCCGCGGGGGCGCCTTGTGCGTGCAGGACCGCCGTACCGACCTCGGGGGTGCCTTCGACGATCCGTACGGCATCGCGCAGGGCACGCCGCTGTTCCTCGCTCATCATCCCGAAGAAGGCGACGAGAGCGGCGGCGGCGTTGTCGCTCTGGGACCAGGCCTCGTTCATCAGCGCGGCGGCGTAGGCGGCCCGGGTGGAGACCGCCTCATATCGATAGGCACGGCCTTCCGCTTCCCGCCGCACCCAGCCCTTCTGATGGAGATTGTCCAAAACGGTCATCACCGTGGTGTAGGCGATGGACCGTTCCTGTTGGAGGTCTTCCAGGACTTCCCGAACGGTCACCGGGCGGTTCCACTTCCACACCCGCGTCATGACCGCGTCTTCGAGTTCTCCCAAGGGGCGAGGCACACTTCAGACCATAGTGGGAGACGGGCGCAATGGCGTGCCGAACCTGACCTGTGACGCCATATGCGGACAAAAAGGGCGTACGGCGCGCAGCACGGAGGGGGGCCGTGCCGGGGGCCGTACGCCCGGTCAGGCGTCGGGGGAGGCGGTGCCCGCGGAGGCGGCGGTCCGGCCGGCGCGGGCGGAGGCCATGGCGTCGACGGCCGCGTCCTCCTTGGCCTTGGCGGCCCCGCCCTGGGTCTTCACGATCACCCTGACCAGACCGATGAAGAAGGCGGCCATCACGATCGGCGGAACGAGTGCGGAGACGTAGTCCATGGATCCAGAGTAGCCAGGAGCGCGGGACGAACAGGGGCGGGGTGGCCGGACCGCTACACCGCGGCGAGCCGCGCGGCCAGCCGCTGCTGCGGGTTCTGGGAGGGCGGGGCCGGTTTGCGCCGCGGGAAGACCTCACCCGGCGTGGGGACGGGCCGGCGTACGGGCTTGCCGCCCCCGGGGGCGGGCGCCGGGCCGGGCTGGGCAGGGGCGGGCTGCGCGGGGGCGGGGCGCTCGCCGGGCTTGGGCGCCGGCCGCTTCACGGGCTCCTGACCGGATCCGCCGCCCTGGTCCGTCCGGGCGCCGGGCACGGTGGGGACGGGGGCCGGGCCCGGCGCCCGGGCGGGGCCGCAGGGGCGCCGCTGCGGGCCGAGAGCGTCCAGCGGCTCGCGCGGACCGCGGGAGGCGGGCACCGACGGGACGGTCGCGGACGGGGCGGACGGGCTGTGCGGGGCCGGGGCGGGCGTCGCCGAAGCGGCGGGCCGGGGCCGGCAGCGGCGCAGCAGCGCCGCGGCGGCCGGGTTGCCGCGCAGGGCGCCCAGGGCGGCGAGGTCGTCGGAGCCGGGCCGGTACCCGGCGCCGAGGGCCTCTTCGAGGAGTGCGAGGTAGCCGACGGCCGTGCCGGGCAGCGCGTCACGGTAGCGGGCCAGATCGGCCACCAGGAACGCGCGCAGCCGGGCACCCTCGCGCATCGCCTCGTCGAGCGACTCGGCGAGGCGGCGGCAGTCCTGCACGTCCTCGGCGCGGGCGGGACGGAGATGAAGGGCGACGGCGAGGGCGCGGCGGAGCACACGCAGCTCCTCCGCGCCGAACGCCATGCCGCCGCGGGTTCCGTATGGCGTGGGCATAGGGCCGACCATACGCGCTAATCAGACAAATTCGACATAAGGCGCGTGCGTGGCGTGCGGTGTGGCGTGCGGCGCGCGGGGTGTCGCGCAGGACGTGCAGTGCCGGGCGCACCGGACTTCACGGCTGCGTCGCGCACGGGTGCCGGGTGAGCGGCAGGTGCGCGGGCTGCCACGCGCGCGTGCCGTGCGGGTGCGGCGCGAGCACGCGCGCGTGGGCGGGCGGCCGCGTCACATGCGGGACACGTTGCGCTCGTAGACCAGCCGCAGTCCGATCAGGGTCAGCCAGGGTTCGTGCTCGTCGATCACGGAGGACTCGCCGAGCACCATCGGGGCGAGCCCGCCGGTCGCGATCACGGTGACCTCGTCCGGGTCGTCGGACAGTTCGCGGGCCATGCGGCCCACGACGCCGTCGACCTGTCCTGCGAACCCGTAGACGATGCCCGCCTGCATGGCCTCGACCGTGTTCTTGCCGATCACGCTGCGCGGCCGGGCCACCTCGATCTTGCGCAGCTGGGCGCCCTTGACTCCGAGGGCGTCCACGGAGATCTCGATACCGGGGGCGATGACGCCGCCGATGTACTCCCCGCGCGCGGAGACCGCGTCGAACGTCGTCGCCGTACCGAAGTCCACGACGATGGCCGGGCCCCCGTACAGCTCGACGGCCGCGACCGCGTTGATGATGCGGTCCGCGCCGACCTCCTTGGGGTTGTCGGTCAGGATCGGCACCCCGGTCTTGACGCCCGGCTCGACGAGCACGGCCGGCACGTCGCCGTAGTAGCGCCGGGTCACCTCGCGCAGCTCGTGGAGCACCGACGGCACGGTCGCGCAGATCGCGATGCCGTCGATGCCGTCGCCCAGCTCGTCGCCGAGCAGGGGGTGCATGCCCATCAGGCCCTGCAGCAGCACGGCCAGCTCGTCGGCCGTGCGCCGGGCGTCCGTGGAGATGCGCCAGTGCTCGACGATGTCCTCCCCGTCGAACAGGCCGAGGACGGTGTGCGTGTTGCCCACGTCGATGGTCAGGAGCATGGCCGGTCCTACTCCGCCTCGCGCAGGTCCAGGCCGATGTCCAGGATCGGCGAGGAGTGGGTGAGGGCCCCGACGGCGAGGAAGTCGACGCCGGTCTCCGCGTAGGCGCGGGCGTTGCCCAGGGTGAGCCGGCCCGAGGCCTCCAGGAGCGCGCGGCCGTCGACGATCGCCACGGCCTCCTCGCACTCGCCGGGCGTGAAGTTGTCCAGCAGGATCAGGTCGGCGCCCGCGTCCACGACCTCGCGCAACTGGTGCAGGGTGTCGACCTCGACCTCGATCGGCACGTCCGGGAAGGCCTCCCGTACGGCCTTGAAGGCCTGCCCGACGCCGCCGGCGGCCACCACGTGGTTGTCCTTGACCAGGGCGGCGTCCGAGAGGGACATGCGGTGGTTGACGCCCCCGCCGGCCCGGACGGCGAACTTCTCCAGGGACCGCAGGCCCGGCGTCGTCTTGCGGGTGTCGCGCACCTTGGCCCCGGTGCCGTCCAGGGCGTCCGCCCACGCGCGCGTGGCGCTGGCGATGCCCGACAGGCGGCACAGCAGGTTGAGGGCGCTGCGCTCGGCGGTCAGCAGGTCGCGCGTGCGCGTGGTGACCGACAGCAGCTTCTGCCCGGCCTCGACGCGGTCGCCGTCCTCGACGTGCCGCTCCACCTCGAACTCGTCCGTGCACACCACCGAGAGCACCGCCTCGGCGACGCGCAGGCCCGCCACCACGCCGGCCTCACGCGCGGTGAAGTCGCCGGTGGCCACGGCCTCCTCGGGGATGGTCGCGACCGTCGTCACGTCCACGCCGTGGGCCAGGTCCTCCTGGATGGCCACGTTGGCGATGTCCTCGACCTCCACGGGGTCGAGTCCGGCAGCGGCCAGCAGCTCGGCGAGCGCGGGGTCCAGCCCGCACTCCAGGTACTCCTCGTCGGCGTCCGCGCCGCAGGCACAGCCGTCGCCGCAGCCTCCGTTCGAGGCGAGGGGAAGGTCTTCGGTGCTCACTTGTGTCACTGCTCCTGGGGACGGCGGGGCGCGGTGGCCTCGGGACGGGTCGGGGGGAAGTCTGCGGTGTCCGTGGTGTGCACGAGGGGCGTACGCGCGGAGTCCAGCCGTACGACGATGTGGCGGCGCCAGCGGGCGTCGTCGCGGTCGGCGTGGTCCTCGCGCCAGTGGCAGCCGCGGGTCTCCTCCCGCAGCCGGGCTGCGGCGACCAGGACCCGGGCCACGCACAGGAGGTTGGTGGCCTCCCAGGTGTCGACGCCGGGCTCGGCGGTCTTGCCGTTCTCCTCCAGCGCGCCACGGGCCTCGGCGTGCAGTTGTTCGAGCCGGTCGGCGGCCGTGGCCAGGGACGCGGCGGAGCGCAGCACGCCCGCGCCCTCGGTCATGACGCGCTGGATCGCGAACCGGGTCTCGGGGGCCAGCAGGGGGTGCGCGGGCTGCCCGGCGGGCGGGACGGGCTGCGGCACGCGCGCGTGCAGGCCGTTCTCGGACCGCTCCCGCGCGATGTCGGCGGCGATCCGCTCGGCGTAGACCAGCCCCTCGAGCAGGGAGTTGGAGGCGAGCCGGTTGGCGCCGTGGACGCCGGTGCAGGCGACCTCACCGCACGCGTACAGACCGGGCACGGTGGTCCTGCCGCAGGAGTCGGTGCGCACGCCCCCGGAGGCGTAGTGGGCGGCCGGGGCGACCGGGATCGGCTCGGTGACCGGGTCGATGCCGTGGGCGCGGCAGGCGGCCAGGATCGTCGGGAAGCGGTGCTCCCACATCGCGGCCCCGAAGTGCCGGGCGTCGAGGAACATGTGCGCGGCGCCCTGCTCCTGCATGCGGCGCGTGATGCCCTTGGCGACGATGTCCCGGGGCGCCAGCTCGGCCAGTTCGTGCTGCCCCACCATGAACCGCACGCCGTCGGCGTCGACCAGGTGGGCACCCTCGCCGCGCACCGCCTCGGAGACGAGCGGCTGCTGCCCCTCGGCGTCCGCGCCCAGGAAGAGCACGGTGGGGTGGAACTGCACGAACTCCAGGTCGGAGACCTCCGCGCCCGCGCGCAGGGCGAGCGCCACGCCGTCGCCCGTGGACACGGACGGGTTGGTGGTCGCGGAGAAGACCTGGCCCATGCCGCCGGTGGCGAGGACCACGGCGGGCGCGTGCACGGCGCCCACGCCGTCGTGCTGGCCCTCGCCCATGACGTGCAGGGTCACGCCGGCGGTGCGGCCCTCGGCGTCGGTCAGCAGGTCCAGCACGAGCGCGTTCTCGACGGTGCGCACCCCGCGCGCGCGGACCGCGTCGACGAGCGCCCGGGAGACCTCGGCGCCGGTCGCGTCACCGCCCGCGTGCGCGATGCGGCGGCGGTGGTGGCCGCCCTCGCGGGTGAGCTGGATGCCGCCCTCGTCGTCCGTGTCGAACCGCGCACCGGTGGAGATCAGGCGCCGTACGGCGTCGGGACCGTCGGTGACGAGGATCCGCACCGCCTCCTGGTCGCACAGGCCGGCGCCGGCCACCAGGGTGTCGTCCAGGTGCTGTCCGGGGGTGTCGCCCTCGCCGAGGGCCGCGGCGATGCCGCCCTGCGCCCAGCGGGTGGAGCCGTCGTCGAGGCGGGCCTTGGTGACGACGACGGTGGTCAGGCCCGCGGCCTCGCAGCGCAGGGCGGCGGTCAGGCCGGCGACACCGGAGCCGACGACCACGACGTCCGCGGCGATGGACCACCCGGGCGCGGGCGCGTGCAGTCGTATGCCTGTGCTGGTCACGAGGCGGCTCCAAGGGGTTCCCGGGGCCCTGGGGTCCCGGGGTGCTGGAAGATGAGGGGCAGGTTGTCGATCAGGCGGGTCGCCCCGACCCGGGCGGCGACGGCTAGCACGGCCTCGCCGGTGAAGTCGTCCCCGATCTCGGTGAAGTCGGACGGGTCGACGAGGGCCAGGTAGTCGAGTTCGAGCGGCGGGTCCAGGCGGGCGGCCTCGTCGAGGACCAGCCGGGCCGCCGCGCGGACGGCGTCCGCCGCGCCGGGTGACGCCTTGGCGACCGCGGCCGCGTCGGCTGCCGCGCGGGACTCCCCCAGCGCGCTCAGCGCCTCGGCACGCGCGCGCGTGGAGGGCACTTCACGGGCCCGGGCGCGCAGGGCCTCCTGGGCGGCGTGCCGGTCGCGGCCGGCGAAGAGTGCCTGGGAGAGGGCGAGAGCGGTCTGCCGTTCCCGCGGGGAGAGGTAGCGGTTGCGGCTGGACAGGGCCAGTCCGTCGTCCTCGCGGACGGTGGGGACGGCGACGATCTCCACGCCGAAGTTCAGGTCGCGCACCATGCGGCGGATCAGGGCGAGCTGCTGGGCGTCCTTCTGGCCGTACAGGGCGGCGTCGGGGCGGGTCAGGTGCAGCAGCTTGGCGACGACGGTGAGCATGCCGTCGAAGTGACCGGGGCGCGAGGCGCCCTCCAGCCGCTCGCCCATGGGTCCGGCGGTGACCCGGACCTGCGGCTCGCCGCCGGGGTAGACCTCGTCGACGGAGGGCGCGAACACCACGTCGGCGCCCGCCTGCTCGGCGATCTTGAGGTCGGCGTCCAGGGTGCGCGGGTAGCGGTCGAGGTCCTCGCCCGCGCCGAACTGGAGCGGGTTGACGAAGACGGTGACGACGACCTCGCCGTCGCCGCCGGCGAGGGCGCGCGCGGCGCGGATCAGGGTGGCGTGGCCCTCGTGCAGGGCGCCCATGGTCATCACGACGGCACGGCGGCCGGTGCGCCCGCGCGCGTGCAGCTCGTCGGAGGTGCGCAGCAGGGTGGTGGTCATCGGGCGTCTCCGTTCTCGGGCGCCGGGGTCACCGGGCGGCCTTCCTGTGCGTACTCCGGTGCTGTTGTCCGCGGTGCCGTGGCCCGCGGTGCCGCTCGGCCGGTCCGCGCGGCCGTGGGCCGCGGTGCCGTCCGGTTCGCCGAGTGCCCCGCGCGGGTCATCGGGCATCCCCTTCGCCGCCGGTCCGGCCGGGGCCGCCGGTCGCGTCGGTTCCTCCGGCCAGGACGTCCAGCAGGTCCTCGGCCAGTTCCGGCTTCAGCAGGCCGTGGGCGAGGGCGCGGTCGGCGGTGGCGCGCGCCATCGCCAGGTAGCCGGAGACGGTCTGCGGGGCGTGCCGGCGCAGCTCGGCGACGTGCGCCGCGACCGTGCCCGCGTCGCCGCGCGCGACGGGGCCGGTGAGCGCGGCGTCACCGGAGCGCAGGGCGTTGTCCAGGGCGGCGCCGAGCAGCGGGCCGAGCATCCGGTCGGGGGCCCCGACACCGGCGTCACGCAGCAGCTCCATGGACTGCGCCACCAGCGTCACCAGGTGGTTGGCGCCCAGGGCGAGCGCCGCGTGGTAGAGCGGCCGCATGTCCTCGGCGATCCACTCGGGCTCGCCGCCCATCTCGATGACCAGGGCCTCCGCGGCCAGCCGCAGCTCCTCGGGGGCGGTGACGCCGAAGGAGCACCCGGCCAGCCGCTGCACGTCCACGGCGGTGCCGGTGAAGGTCATCGCCGGGTGCAGGGCGAGCGGCAGCGCGCCCGCGCGCAGGGCCGGGTCCAGCACCTTCGCGCCGTACCGGCCGGAGGTGTGCACGAGCAGCTGGCCCGGCCGGACGGCGCCGGTCTCGGCCAGGCCCGCGACGAGAGCGGGCAGGGTGTCGTCGGGGACGGTCAGCAGCACCAGGTCGGCGCGCCGGAGCACCTCGGCGGGCGCCACCAGGGGGACACCGGGGAGCATCAGGTCGGCCCGGCGCCTGGAGGCGGCGGAGACGCCCGAGGCCGCCACCGGCCGGTGGCCCGCGAGCTGGAGGGAGGCGGCGAGCGCGGGGCCCACCCGGCCGGCGCCGACGACGCCGACGGTGAGCCGCGCGGGGCGGTCCCTGGGGACTGGCTGTTGGCTTGTACTCACGCGGCAGTGGCCTTCCGTTCCAGTCCGCTCCGGGTACCGGACGATTTCTCGTCATGTTAACGCTATCGGTGCGGCGGGCGTCCGGTTGTCCACAGGCTGTGGGTTTCGCCACGGCGGCCCGGGGACGGAAACCGGGTACCCGCCACGCCCGGCGCGCGGGATGATCCACGGCATGAGCGACAGCACGGAACAGGCAGGACAGGATCCGGCGGCCCAGGGCCCGGTGGGGCATGCCCCAGCAGGGCGCGGCGAGGCGGGGCGGGAGCGCGCAGGGCAGGAGCGCACCGAGCGGGGCGTGCGCCCGGAGGAGCCGGTGTCGGACGAGGAGCGGCGCAAGCGGTTGCGGGAACGGCGCATAGCCGTGAGCCGGGGCGCCGAGCGCGTGCTCTCGCGCTCCGGGTACCTGGGCACGCTCCGGGAGCGGCTCGCGGACCTGGACCGGGCGCGGGAGGTCTACGACCTCGACGAGCTGGCGGACTTCTACGGCAGCGGCGTCGTCGAGGCCCTGGAGGGCCGGGTCGCCGCGCTGCTCGGCAAGGACGCCGCCGCCTTCTTCCCGACCGGCACGATGGCGCAGCAGGTCGCCCTGCGCTGCTGGGCGGCGCGTACCGGGAACCCGGCCGTGGCCCTGCACGCCCTCTCCCACCCCGAGGTGCACGAACGCCAGGCCTTCAGCCAGGTCTCCGGGCTGCGCCCGGTGCGGGTGACGAACGAGCCGCGGCAGCCGACCGCCGACGAGGTGCGCGGCCTGGACGAGTCCTTCGGGACGCTGATGCTGGAGCTGCCCCTGAGAGACGCCGGTTTCGTGCTGCCCTCCTGGCAGGAGCTGACCGAGGTCGTCGCGGCGGCGCGCGAGCGGGAGGCGGTGGTGCACTTCGACGGGGCGCGCCTGTGGGAGTCCACCGAGCATCTCGGGCGGTCACTGGCAAAGATCGCGGACCTGGCCGACAGCGTGTACGTGTCGCTCTACAAGTCCCTGGAGGGTCTCGGCGGCGCCGTGCTCGCCGGGCCCGGGGAACTGATCGAGGAAGCGAAGGCCTGGCGGCACCGGTACGGCGGCACGGTCTTCCAGCAGTTCCCGACCGCCCTGTCGGCGCTGGCCGGGCTCGACCGGGAGCTGCCCCGGCTGCCCTCGTACGTGCGGCACGCGCGCGTGGTGGCCGCCGCGCTGCGCGAGGGCTTCACCGCGGCCGGGGTGCCCTGGTTCCGCGTGCATCCCGAGGTGCCGCACACGCACGAGTTCCAGGTCTGGCTGCCGTACGACGCGGACGTGCTCGCCGAGGCTGCGGTGCGGCAGGCCGAGGCGACGGGAACCCTGTTGTTCGCCCGCCCCTGGGACCGGGGCGGCCCCGGGCTCACCTTCACCGAGGTGACCGTGCGGGCCGCCGGCCTGGAGTGGGCTGCCGACGACGTGAGGGCGGCCGTCGCCGGCTTCGTCGCACGGCTGCGGGAGGAGCAAGAGGAGCAGAAGGGGCAGTAGGTGCCTGGCGTGCGGGAGGCACGGCGGACGCGCAAGGTCAGCAACCGCCAGGGCGAGACCGGTGCAGTGGCCGGCCACGGAGCAGGGCCGGCCGTGGGCGGCGGGCCGGACGCAGCAGCCGGCTCAGCGCGAGGCGCAGCCGTCCGCGGGCCGGGCGCCCGGCGAGCACCGCGCGGAAGCGCCGTTCCTCGCGCAGTCCGCGTAGCGCCTCCCGGTCGTTCAGGCCCGGCGCGGGGGGCTCCGGCTCGCCGTGCTGCCGGGCGCGGTGGACGTCGAGGAGGTACTGCTCGGTGATGCTCATGGCGTATCGCCTTCTGGGGACGCGAGAGGGAGGAACGGGAACGGCGGGGAACGGCCGGCGACGGGCTCCGCGGCCGCCCGGTCCGCTCCAGGTTGCGCCGGTGCCCGCGCGAAGTCCCGCCGATTGACGGCGGCCGTCAATCGGGGACGGCGTTGTCGGTGGCGGCGTGCACCATGAGGACATGAGCGTGCGCATCGACATCACGGGGCTGCGGCCGGAGAGGGCCGCGGCCGTGCCCTCGCCCCTGGCCGAGCTGGGCATGGCGCTGCACGCGCTGTCCGAGCCGGGGCACCACCCGGGCCTCCAGGGCTGGGCCACGGGCGTGACCGCCCGGCTCGACTCGCATCTCGCCGACCGCATGTGCGAGGCGGACTTCCTGTGGCGGACGACGTTCTCCGACCTGTTCCTGCCCTGCGCGGGCCTGCCGGGCCGGACGGCGCTGCCGGGCCAGTCCCTCGCCGAGGAGCTGGACCTGCTCGACAAGCTGTCCGACGAGCAGTTCGTGGACGCCGCCCTGGAGTTCACCTGCGCCCTGCCCTACGGCGAACCGGGCGCCGGCCCGCTCACCGACGCGGGGCTGCGCCGGCGGGCCCTGGAGCTGGCCGCGGCGCGCGGGCCGCAGCAGGTGCGCTTCAGCGAGCGCCTGCTGGCCGACCCGCCGCTCATCCGGGCGTGGCTGCGGCAGTTCCTCCAGGACTGCGACGAGGCGTTCTTCGCGGAGACCTGGTCCCGGCTGGGCCACCAGCTCGCGGCGGACGCCCGGCACAAGACGGAGCTGCTGCGCCGCCGGGGACTGGCCGAGGCGCTGGCCGCGGTGTCCCCGGCGGTCGAGCTGGACGAGGCGGCCGGCCGGATCACCGTCGACAAACTCGGTGACGGCCGTACGGCCACGGCGGACGGCGGCCTGCTGCTGATACCGACGAGCCTGGGCTGGCCGCACCTGATGGTCCTGCACCGCCACGGCTGGCAGCCGGTGCTGCACTACCCGGCCGCCTCTCCCGAGCTGTCCGCCCCGCCCTCGGTGGAGCAGCTGACCCTGCGGATGTCCGCGCTGTCCCACCCGGTGCGGATGAGGCTGTGCCGCAGCCTGGCCCGCAGCGCGTTCACCACCAGCGAGCTGACACAGGTGCACGGCATGACCGCGCCGGAGATATCCCGGCACCTGAGCGTGCTCAAGAAGGCGGGCCTGGTCACCACCCGGCGGCGCGGACGGTACGTCTACCACCAGCTCGACGTGGCGATGGTGGCCCGGCTGGGCAGCGACTTCCTGGAAGGGATACTCCGCTAGCCGTGAGGGGTGCCGGACCGGCCGGTGCCGGACCCTGCGGACCGGCAGGAACAGCCCTGGTCGGCCCGGCCGGCACCGGACCGGTCCTCCGGGCGGCCGGCACCGCAGCGGCCGGCCTGCCTGCCCCCGGTCAGTCGAACCGGATGTGCCGCATGCCGACCCCCGCCTGCCGCAGCCGGGTGCGCAGCGGGCCGCCGGTGTGGGGCCGCAGGGTCAGGCCCGCCAGGACGGCGATGCGGTCCGCGGTCTTCGGCACACTGGTGCGGTCGGTCCACAGGTGCTCGGCGAACTCCGGCTCCCGCAGCCGCTCGAGGCAGTGGTCGAGCCGCTGGACGGCCCAGCTCTCCCCGCGCGGGCCCGCGTTCTTCCCGGCGGCGTTCGGGAGCAGGTGGCCGAGGCGGCGCTCGCGCAGCCGCTTCAGGACCGTCCCGCGCTCCGCGAGCAGGGTGAAGTGCCGTACGTCGTGACCGAGTTCGCGCAGCCGTCCGACGGTCTCGGCGAAGTGGCCCGGGTCCGTGACGGTCATGGGGGCGATCACCACCCCGTCGTGCCCGGTCAGGGCCAGGTCGAGCACCTCGACCACGCCCTGCCGCCAGGACACCAGGTCCTGGAAGTCCCCCCGCTGCGCGGGCGGCAGCATGCGGTGCAGGCCGAAGCCCAGGTGCTCGGGATCGCAGATGACGCTGCCCGCCAGGCGGCGGTGGATCTCATGTGCGGTCTGTGTCTTGCCGCCCCCGAAGGGGCCGTTGATCCACAGGAGCATGCGCAGACCCTACCGGCGCCCGGGCCGGTCCTCAGCCGTGGCCGCCGGCCCGGACCAGACCCGTCTCGTAGGCGAGGACCACCACCTGTACGCGGTCGCGCAGGCCCAGTTTGGTGAGGATGCGGCCCACATGGGTCTTCACCGTGGCCTCGGACAGCACCAGCCGGGCGGCGATCTCCCCGTTGGACAGGCCCTGCGCGACCAGGATCATCACCTCGCGCTCGCGCTCGGTGAGCCGCTGCAGCTCCTTGTGCCGGGGCTCCTGACCGCCCGCGGGCAGCATCGGGGCGAACCGGTCGAGCAGGCGGCGCGTGGTGGAGGGCGCCACCACGGCGTCACCGCTGTGCACGGCGCGGATCGCGGCGAGCAGGTCACCGGGCGGCACGTCCTTGAGCATGAACCCGGAGGCGCCCGCCTTCAGCCCGGAGAAGGCGTACTCGTCGAGGTCGAAGGTGGTCAGGATCAGCACCTTGGGCGGATTCGGCTCCGAGCAGATGCGGCGGGTGGTCTCCACTC
Source organism: Streptomyces sp. NRRL S-340 (assembly GCF_000720185.1). Lineage (GTDB taxonomy): Bacteria > Actinomycetota > Actinomycetes > Streptomycetales > Streptomycetaceae > Streptomyces. The sequence continues at coordinate 46,690 of NZ_JOIY01000001.1, forward strand.
CGTCCAGCTTCGGCATGCGCACGTCCATCAGCACCACGTCGACCGCGGTGGCCCGCAGCACCTGGAGGGCCTCCACGCCGTCACCCGCCTCGGCGACGACCTCCATGTCCGGCTGGGCGGCGAGCACCATCCGGAATCCGGTGCGCAGCAGCACCTGGTCGTCGACGAGCATCACGCGGATCGTCATGGGGGTCCTCTTCCGTCAAGTGGGGCAGCGGGCGGGCGGCGCAGGGCCGGGGGCGGTGGCGGTGGCGGTGGGCGGGGCGGCTGGTCGGAGCGGGTGTGAGGCGTGCCGGCCGGGGCGCGCGTCGGCGTCGGTGCGCCGTCAGTGCGCCGGCTTGAGCGGCAACAGCGCACTGATACGGAAGCCTCCACCGGGGCGCGGCCCCGCGTCCAGCGTGCCGCCGACCATACCCACGCGCTCTCGCATCCCGATCAGGCCGTGCCCCTGTCCGTCGGCGCCGCCCTCCTCGTACAGCTCGTGCGGGGCGCCCTTGCCGTCGTCCTCGACGAGCAGCCCGAGGCCGTCGTCGAAGTACACCAGGCGCACGCTCGCACCCGCGTTCGGGCCGCCGTGCTTGCGGGTGTTGGTGAGCGCCTCCTGCACGATGCGGTACGCGGTCAGCTCGACGCCGCTGGGCAGCGGACGCGGCGTCCCCTCGACCCGGAAGTCGACCGGCAGGCCGGAGCCCCGGCACTGCTCGACCAGGTCCTCGATCTGCTCGGCGTTGGGCTGCGGGACGTACTCGCCGCCCTCCTGGTGCTCGCCGGTGCGCAGCACGCCCAGCAGTCGGCGCATCTCGGCGAGGGCCTGGCGGCCGGTGGAGGAGATGGTCTCCAGGGCCTTCCTGGCCTGGTCGGGCGCGGCGTCCATGACGTAGGCGGCGCCGTCGGCCTGCACCACCATCACCGACACGTTGTGGGCGACCACGTCGTGCAGCTCGCGCGCGATACGGGCGCGCTCGGCGGCGACCGCTACCTTGGCCTGCGCCTCGCGCTCCTTCTCCAGGCGGGCGGCCCGCTCCTCCAGTTGCGCGAAGTAGGCGCGGCGGGTGCGCATGGAGTCGCCGAGCACCCAGGCCAGGACGAACGGCACGGTGGTGAAGATCGCTATCGCGACATTGCCCGCGGCGCTGGAGTGCTGCTCGGGCCAGCGGATCTGCGCGAGCGTCGCCGCGCTCATCCCGCCGGCCAGGGCGAACCGGGAGGCCCAGCGGGCACCGATCGCGGCGACCGTGTAGATGATCACCAGCATGGCGAAGTCGCCGACCGTCGTCTCGATGTCCAGCACGAGCTGCGCCGCGCCGGTCGCCGCCGCCAGCAGCACCATCTTCTCCGGCATGCGGCGGCGCAGCGCGACCACCACGCTCAGCACGGCGGAGACCGCCAGCGCCGCGGGGACCGATCCGTGGTGGCCCGGCGTCCCGTCGACACTCACCGCGCCCAGGCCGGAGAACCCGAGCAGGACGAGGGCCCAGAAGCCGTCGACCCATGCCGGGTGCCTGCGGAGAAAGTCATAGAGACGCTGCACGTAACCCAGAGTAGGGAAGTGTGATAGGTGCATGGGTCAACCGGAGGGCCGATCCGCGCTCCCTCGGCGTACTCCGCAAGGTGGAGGCCGTGATCACCTGTACGCCTAGTCTGGCGGGGTGGCGGACGACACGAGGGCGGACGAATGGCGCGGCTGGCGCGCGGCGGCCCAGGACGCCCTGTACGGGCCGGGCGGCTTCTACCGGCGGCCCGAGGGGCCGGCCGGGCACTTCCGTACGTCGGTGCACGCCTCGCCGCTGTTCGCGACGGCCGTGGCGCGACTGCTGTGCCGGGTCGACGAGGTGCTCGGGCACCCGGCGGTGCTCGGGTTCGTGGACATGGCGGCGGGGCGCGGGGAACTGGCCGCCGGGGTGCTGGCGGCGCTGCCCGCGCGGGTGGCCTCCCGCGCGCGCGTGCACGCCGTCGAGATCGCCGCACGGCCGGACGGGCTCGATCACCGGATCGAGTGGCTGAGCGAACCGCCCCGGCGGGTCACCGGTCTGCTGTTCGCCAACGAGTGGCTGGACAACGTGCCCGTGGAGGTGGCGGAAGTGGACTCCGCGGGCGTGCCCCGGCGCGTGCTCGTACGCCGGGACGGGGCGCAGCGGCTCGGGGAGCCGGTGACGGGCGCGGACGCCCGGTGGCTGGCCCGGTGGTGGCCGCTGCCCTGCGAGCAGGGATGGCGGGCGGAGATCGGCCTGCCCCGGGACGACGCCTGGGCCGGGGCCGTCTCGTGCGTGGAGCGGGGCCTGGCGGTCGCCGTGGACTACGCGCACGTGGCGGGCGCCCGGCCGCCGTTCGGCACCCTCACGGGGTTCCGCGAGGGACGGGAGACCGGGCCCGTGCCGGACGGTTCCTGCGACATCACGGCGCACGTCGCCCTGGACGCGTGCGCCGCGCACACGCCCCCGGAGCCGGACGCGCCGGGCGCGTCCGACCGCGCACGGTCGCTCCCGCCCGCGCGCCTGCTCACGCAGCGCGCTGCACTGCGCGCCCTCGGTATCACCGGCGCACGCCCCCCGCTCACCCTCGCCTCCACGCGCCCCGCGGAGTACGTGCGCGCCCTGGCGAGCGCCGGGGAGGCCGCGGAACTCACCGCGGCGGGCGGTCTCGGCGACTTCGGCTGGCTGCTGCAGCCGGTGGGCCTCCCGGAGGCGGACGCGGCGGCCCTACTTGTCGATGTCCCCGACGACGAAGAACATTGACCCCAGGATCGCCACCATGTCCGCCACCAGCGTGCCCGGCAGCAGCTCGGTGAGGGCCTGGATGTTGTTGTACGACGCCGAGCGCAGCTTCAGCCGGTACGGCGTCTTCTCACCCTTGCTGACCAGGTAGTAGCCGTTGATGCCGAGCGGGTTCTCGGTCCAGGCGTAGGTGTGCCCCTCGGGCGCCTTGAGGACCTTGGGGAGCCGCTGGTTGACCGGCCCCGGCTCCAGGGCGGCCAGCCGGTCCAGGCAGGCGTCGGCGAGGTCGAGGGCGTTGTGGGTCTGCTCCAGCAGGCACTCGAAACGGGCCAGGCAGTCGCCCTCCTGCCGGGTGACCACCTTCAGGACGTCCGTCAGCTCCCCGTACGCCAGGTACGGCTCGTCGCGGCGCAGGTCGAGGTCGACCCCCGAGGCGCGCGCGATCGGCCCGCTCACTCCGTAGGCGTGCACGGCCTGCGGCGTCAGCGCGCCCACGCCCCGCGTGCGCCCCCGGAAGATCTCGTTGCCGAGCACCAGGTCGTCGAAGACGTCCATGCGCGAGCGCACGGCGGCCACGGCGGCACGCGCGCGCGTGGACCACCCGGCCGGCAGGTCCTCCTTCAGGCCCCCCACCCGGTTGAACATGTAGTGCATCCGGCCACCGGAGACCTCCTCCATGACGTTCTGCAGGACCTCGCGCTCCCGGAACGCGTAGAAGACCGGCGTGATGCCGCCCAGCTCCAGCGGGTAGGAGCCGAGGAACATCAGGTGGTTCAGCACCCGGTTCAGCTCCGCGAGCAGCGTGCGCGTCCACACCGCGCGGGGAGGCACCTCCATGCCGAGCATCCGCTCCACGGCGAGGACCACGCCCAGCTCGTTGGAGAACGCCGACAGCCAGTCGTGGCGGTTGGCGAGCATGATGATCTGCCGGTAGTCCCGCGCCTCGAACAGCTTCTCCGCACCGCGGTGCATGTAACCGATCACGGGCTCCGCGCGCATGATGCGCTCGCCGTCCAGCACCAGCTTCAGCCGCAGCACACCGTGCGTGGACGGGTGCTGGGGCCCGATGTTGAGCACCATGTCGGTGCTCTCCGCGGCACCGCCGATCCCGACCATGGTCTCCGTCGTGGGAGTCATGGCCCCAGTCTCCCCTACGTACGCTTGCCCCATGGAAACGGGGAGCCCGGACAACGACCGGACGGCGGGGGACGAGACGGTGTGGAACGCGCTGCCGCCCGGCCTGCTGCGGATGCGCCGGATGCTGCTGGTGGTGTGGCTGGGCACGGCCGCCGTGGCCGCCGCGACGGTGCCCGGCGCCCTGGCCGGTCCGGTGTGGTCGGCGTTCGCGGTGCTGCCCCTCGCCCTGCTGGCCTGGGGCTGGGTGCTGCTGGGGCGCAACTGGCGCTCCTGGCGGTACGCCGAGCGCGCCGACGACCTGCTGATCAGCCGGGGCGTGCTGTGGCGTGAGGAGACGGTCGTGCCGTACGGGCGGATGCAGCTGGTCGAGGTCACCTCCGGGCCAGTCGAACGGCACTTCCGCCTGGCCACCGTGCAACTGCACACGGCCGCCGCCGCCACCGACGCGACCATCCCCGGCCTCGACCCGGCCGAGGCGGAGCGGCTGCGCGACCGGCTCACCGAGCTGGGCGAGGCCCGATCGGCGGGACTGTGACGGCGGCGGGGGGCGGGGAGCCCGGCAGCGGGGACCGGGCGGACGCACCGGCCGACGAGCCCGCGGCCGCCGGTCCGGCCGCCTCCACGGCCGCACCCGCCGCGGAGTCCGTCGGCGGCCCGGGCGGCACGAAGTCCGGAAAACCGGTCGGCGGATCCGGCGGCGGCCCGGCCGGGGGGCCGTCCGCCGGTGAGCGGCGGCTGCACCCCGTGACACCGCTGCGCCGGGCGTGGGCACCGGTCGCCGTGCTCGCCGGCTGGGCCGTGCACGACCCCGGACAGGCGCACCAGCAGCTGACCCGGCTCACGACCGCCTGGCTGCTGACCGGGCTCGCGGCGCTCGTCGGGGCCGCCGCCCTCTACGGGTTCCTGTCCTGGTGGTTCACGCACTTCGCGGTGACCGACACCGAACTGCGCATACGCACCGGGCTGTTGTTCCGCCGCACCGCGCACATCCGGCTGGAGCGCATCCAGGCCGTCGACGTCACCCGGCCGCTGCTCGCTCGGGTCGCGGGCGTGGCCAAGCTGAAACTCGACGTCGTCGGAACCGACAAGAAGGACGAACTCGCCTTCCTCGGCGAGGAGGACGCCCGCGCCCTGCGCGCCGAACTCCTCGCCCGGGCTGCCGGCTTCACCCCCGAGGCCGCGCGGGAGGTCGGCGAGGCGCCCGCGCGGGAGCTCGTCCGTGTCCCCGCGCGCGTGATAGCGGTCTCGCTGCTGCTGATCGGCGCGACCTGGGGATCCCTGGTCGCCGCCCTCGTCGTGCCGTCCCTGCTGTGGCTGGCCACCCACAGCCTGTGGACGGTGCTGGCCACCGCCCTGCCCCTGCTCGGCGGGGCCGTGACGAGCAGCGTGGGACGCTTCGTGGCCGCCTACGACTGGACGGTGAGCGAGTCGCCCGACGGGCTGCGCATCGACCGGGGCCTGCTGGACCGCACCCACGAGACGGTGCCGCCGGGACGGGTGCAGACCGTACGGATCGTGGAGCCGCTGCTGTGGCGGTGCTGGAGGTCGCCCGCGCCGGACGGCACGGGGCGCGGGCGCGGCTGGGTCCGGGTGGAACTGGACGTGGCCGGATCGTCGAACTCCGTGCTGCTGCCGGTGGCGCCGCGGGAGATCGCCGAGTCGGTGATCGCGCGGGTGCTGCCGGGCGTGACGGTGCCGGAGACCGGCTCGCTGGCCCGGCCGCGCCAAAGCGCCCGCTGGTGCGCGCCGGTGCGGTGGAGGGGGTACGGAGTCGCCGCCACCGACGCGGTGTTCGCGGCCCGGCACGGACTGCTGCGGCGCCGGCTCGCGCTGGTCCCGCACGCCAAGGTGCAGAGCGTACGGCTCACCCAGGGGCCCTGGAAGCGGCTGTGGAAGGTCGCCGACGTGCACGTGGACACGGGCGCGAACAAGACCGTGACGGCACGGCTGCGGGACGCGGAGGAGGCGGCGGGGCTGCTGCGGGCGCAGGCCGAACGGTCACGGACGGGACGCCGCGGCGCCCGGCCGGACCGGTGGATGGCCCGGAACACGGCAAGGACAGAGGCCGGGGCCGGGACCGGGACCGGGATCCAGACCGGGACCGGGACCCAGACCGGGACCGACACCGGGCAGCGGTAAGGGGCGTGGCCCCTTGTGCCACGCCCCTTACCGTTTCTCTCCTGCTCGCTCCCGCTCCCTGCGGCCGTGCGGCTTCCTCGCTGTCCGCGCCGTCCGCGTCCTCTCAGGACACCGCGGTGCGCAGGCCCTGGAGGTCGATCTGTTCCGTCTCGTCGTGGGCGGTCAGGTCGATGACCTGCCCGGCGGCAGGGGCCTCGGTGTCCTCGCCGGCCGGCTTGTCCGCGGTCTCCGCCCCGGCCTCGGCTCCTGCCCCGGCCTCTGCTTCGGCCTTGTGCAGCGCGAGGGCTTCCGGGCCGACGACGTCGGCGAGGTCCTCGTTCTGGACGGCTTCCAGGGCGGCGGGCGGCGCACCCTTCTTGGCGCCGAAGAAGTCGAACCCGCCCTCGGTCACCGGACGCCGGGCGGGCGCGGGGGGCACGACGGCCACGGCGGTCGGCACGGCGTAGTGGCCGGCGGGCTGCCGGACCGGACCGCCCGGCACGGCCCCCGCCGAACCGCCCGCCTCGGACTTCCCCTGCGGATCGTCCTCCCGCGCGGGAGCTGCTTCATGGCCGGCGGCCTCGGCGGACGCCGTCGTGCGGGCGGCCCCGGCGGCTGCCTCCGTCTTCGCGGCCGCGTGTTCCGTGCGGCCGCCTTCCGCGCCGAACCGCGCCAGCGCGGCCACGGCCCGCGCGAACAGCTCCGAGCCCTCGGGGGAGAACACGGCGGGAGCCACGGCCGCCGGCACCTCCTCCGCGGAACCGGCCTCGGCGGACCCGTCCCGCACCGGACCGGCCCCCACCGGACCGGCGTCCGCGGACCCGCCCTGCGCGGACCCGGTCCCGGCGGAGCCCGCCTCCGCGGACCCGCCCTGCGCGGACGCGGCCCGGCTCGGGGCCGCCGGCAGCGCGGGCAGGTCGGCCCCGGCCTCCAGCTCCAGCAGGCGGCGGCCCTCCAGCGCGCTCGCACGCTCGGTCTCGGCCGTGGCGTACCGCCGCAGCAGCGCCGCGTGCTCGTTGCGCAGCCGCGCCAGTTCCGACCGCTTGGCCCGCAGCTTCTGGTCCAGGCGCGCCCGCAGTTCGCGCGACTCCTCGAGGTCCGACTCGAGTTCGGCGACGCGTTCCTCGAAGCGCCACTCGTCGCTCGCCCGCGCGCGCGTGAGGTCGGCCACCTTGCGGCCCGCCTGGGTGTCCCAGCGGCGCAGGACGACCGCACCGGCGACCGCCGTCACCGCGGCGGCCGCCGCGAGGGAGCGCAGGACCACCGGTGCCGTGAACATCCAGGGGCCCACGGCGCAGACGAGGGAGACGCCGGCGATCGCCGAGGGAGGCAACAGCCTGTGCAGGGGAGGGGAATGGCGGTGACGTCCACGTGGCATGGCCAGAAACTTACCGCGCGTAGGCGAATCGTGGTGGGCCGCCCCGCAAAAAGGCGGCCGTACCGAAACCTTCACAGGGCATCAGGAGTTCCCCTTCCGCATCCGTGCCCGCGCACAACCGAGTTCCGCCCCGGCACAACGCGGAGTCCGGCCGAACTCCGGATCCTTTTCAAGATCATTTCCGGCATCCTCCACTCCCTCGCGAAGATCGCTCCCGCCCGGTCTCAGCGCTCGGCCAGCCGCGCGCTGATCCACTGCAGGCTCGCCGGGATCTCCCGCTTCCAGGTGTTGAAGTTGTGACCGCCGCTGCCCAGGATGATCGACGAGATACGGGTCTTGTTCGTCGCCTTGACCGCGTCTATGAACTTCAGCGTGGACTTGTAGTTGGACTCGCCCTGCCGGCTGCTGGTGACGAGCAGGGAAGTGTCCGGAGCCGGCAGATGCTTGATGCTCCAGCCGAGGTCGGCACGATTCTTCAGATTCTTGTCGCCCTGGAAGAGATCACCCGTCGTGGGGTCGATCGGCGCCTTGTAGTAAGGCGACAGACCCACCCCCGCGCCGTACACCGCGGGATAGTGCATGGCGATTTTCAGCGCGCAGTAACCGCCCGTGGAATCACCGATGACACCCCAGCCGCCCGGCTTCCTGTCCACCCGGTAGTGGGCGCCCACCGCGTCCGGGAGATCACGGCCGAAGAACTTCTCGGTCTGCGGGCCGCCCGGGATGTCCACGCACTCGGTGTCGCGCGGCGGCGCCACCGTCGGCCGCAGCATCACCAGGATCATCGGCTGCATCCGGCCCTCCTTGGCCAGCTGCTGCGCCGTGCGCGGGTAGTTCAGCTTGCTGATGAGCGCCTGGGCGGTGCCCGGGTAGCCGGTGAGGACGACGGCCGCGGGGAACGTGCGCGTGCGGTACTGCGGCTGGAAGTACTCCGGCGGCAGGTAGATGAAGGCGGGCGAGGCGATGTGGGACGTACGCCCCACGACGTCGACCTTCTGTATCTGCCCGGTCAGCTGCGGCCGGGATCCGCCGGCCAGCTGCACCTGCTGGGTGCCCACCACCCGCAGCGGGCCGGTCGAGCCGCTCGCCGCGTGGTCGACGACGACACCCTGGTCGGTCTCCTGGCCGAACAGGTCGGCCCAGCTCGCGTAGAAGCCGAAGGCCTGGTTGGCGGCCAGGCCGACGCAGGCGAAGATCGCCGCCTGTGTGACCAGCAGGATGCCGACCCGCCCGCTGACCGACGGCCAGCTGCGCCGCGCCAGACGTGGCCACAGCCACACCGTGGCGACGAACAGCAGTACGGCGAACAGCACCGCCAGTACCAGCACCTTCTTGCTCGTGAGACCCATGAGCTCTTTCCTGCCTGCACTCGATGCCCGGCCCGCCGGCACCTCCTTGGCGCGAGCTTGCCCCGGGCTTTCCCTGGCCTTTGACCCGGATTCCGGGTGGGGAGTGAACCTTCCTCCCCCAGACACCGTCCTAGAGGGCGCAATGTCGCCGGATGCCCGGATCGGCACCGGATTCAAGGTCTCTCGCAGAACTATGGGATGCGATGTCTGTCAGGATAGATGGGGAAAAGCCGGGCGGGGTTCCGAGCCGATCGAGCCGGGTACAGCGCATACTGCGCGGTCCGCGCGCCGAGGCCGTCCCCACGCTGATCGGCCGGGCCTGCGCGGTCGTGGGCCTCCTGGACATCGCGGCAGGTGTCTTCCCGCGCTTCCGGCACAGCCGGATGCACGCCTGGGCCGAGGTACTGCCGGGCTCCTTCGGCCCGTTCGCCGCGGCCCTCTCCCTCAGCGCGGGCGTACTCCTGCTGCTCCTCGCGCACGGCCTGCGCCGGCGCAAGCGCCGTGCCTGGCGCGCCGCCGTGGTGCTGCTGCCGGCCGGCGCGGCCGCCGAGTTCGTCTACCGGCACTCCGTGGTCGGCGTCGTCATCGCCCTGGCGCTGCTGAGCCCGCTGCTGATGCACCGCAAGGAGTTCTCGGCCCTGCCGGACCCGCGCAGCAGGTGGCGTGCGCTGACCAACTTCGTGCTGATGAGCGCCGGTTCGCTGGCGCTGGGCATGCTCATCGTCAGCGTCCACGCGCACCGCATGGTCGGCGACCCGAGCGTCGCGGACCGGCTCACCCACGTCGTGTACGGCCTCTTCGGCTTCGAGGGCCCGATCGACTACCAGGGCAACACCTCCTGGACGGTCGCCTTCTCCCTGGGCGCCCTGGGCTGGATCACCGCGGTCACCACCATCTACCTGGCCTTCCGCCCCGAGCACCCGGCCGCCCGCCTGACCGAGGAGGACGAGGTCCAGCTGCGCGCCCTGCTGGCCAAGCACGGCCGCCGCGACTCGCTCGGCCACTTCGCGCTGCGCCGCGACAAGGCGGTCGTGTTCTCCCCCAGCGGCAAGGCCGCGGTGACCTACCGCGTCGTCTCCGGTGTGATGCTCGCCAGCGGCGACCCGATCGGTGACGTCGAGGCCTGGCCGGGCGCCATCGAGCGCTTCATGGACGAGGCCAAGGCCCACTCCTGGACGCCCGCCGTCATGGGCTGCTCCGAGACCGGCGGCGAGGTGTGGACCCGCGAGACCGGCCTGGACGCCCTGGAGCTGGGCGACGAGGCGGTGGTCGACGTCGCGGATTTCTCCCTCGCCGGACGCGCGATGCGCAACGTCCGTCAGATGGTCAAGCGCATCGAACGGGCCGGCTACGAAACGCGGGTGCGGCGCATCCGTGACCTCGGCGACGCCGAGCTGGAGCGCATCCGCAACGCCGCCGAGGACTGGCGCGGCACCGACACCGAACGCGGCTTCTCCATGGCGCTCGGCCGCATCGGCGACGCCGCCGACGGCGACTGCCTGATAGCCACCGCGCACAAGCAGGACGACGAGATCGGCGAGTACGGCGACCTGAAGGCGATCCTGCACTTCGTGCCGTGGGGCCAGGACGGCGTCTCCCTGGACCTGATGCGGCGCGACCGCTCCGCCGACCCCGGCATGAACGAACTCTTGATCGTGGCGGCCCTCCAGGCCGCCCCGAAGTTCGGCATCAGCCGGGTCTCGCTCAACTTCGCGATGTTCCGCTCGGCCCTGGCCCGCGGCGAGAAGATCGGGGCGGGCCCGGTGCTGCGCGCCTGGCGCGGGCTGCTGGTGTTCCTCTCCCGGTGGTTCCAGATCGAGTCGCTGTACAAGTTCAACGCCAAGTTCCAGCCCCGCTGGGAGCCGCGGTTCGTCGTCTACCGCTCCTCCTCCGACCTCGCCCGCATCGGCTTCGCCGCCATGCAGGCGGAGGGCTTCGTCACCCTGGCCCTGCCCATGCCGCGCTTCCTGCGCCGCCGCCGCTCCGCCGCCCAGCGCCCGTGCGCGCACGCGGTGGCGGAACGGGACGTCCGCGCGGCCTGACGTCCACCCGGCCCGGCATCCGCGGGGCCTGACACCGATCCGGCCCGCCGCCGGCGCGGCCCGTCCCCCGAGCGGGCCGCGCCCGGCACGGCCCGTCCCCGACGCGGCCCGCGCGACCGCCCGCCTCCCCGACCCGAGGCGGCGGCCGCCCGGGCCGCGTCCGTGCCCCGCGGACCGCCTCGTCCCCGCCGCGGCCTGCCCCGGGTCAGCGGGGTCGCCGCCGGATGCGGGGCCTACGCTGAACGTATGAGCAACCAGAGCGGGCGCGGCCGAGTGGCGGGCCTACCGGCATGGGACCGCTGCGCGGTCATGGGGGTCGTGAACGTGACCCCCGACTCCTTCTCCGACGGCGGCCGCTGGTTCGACACGACGATCGCCGCCAAGCACGGCCTCGACCTGGTGGCCCAGGGCGCCGACCTGGTCGACGTCGGCGGCGAGTCCACCCGCCCCGGCGCCACCCGCGTCGACGAGGACGAGGAGCTGCGGCGCGTCATACCCGTCGTCCGCGGTCTGGCCGCCGAGGGCGTCACGATCTCCGTCGACACCATGCGCGCCAAGGTCGCCGAGCAGGCGCTCGCGGCGGGCGCCGCCCTGGTCAACGACGTCAGCGGCGGCCTCGCCGACCCCGCCATGGTCCCCGTGGTCGCAGACGCGCAGGCGCCCTTCGTCGTCATGCACTGGCGCGGCTTCCTGCAAGGCGGCGCCGTCCAGGGCGTCTACGCCGACGTGGTCACCGAGGTCGTCGACGAGCTGCACGCGCGCGTGGAGGCCGTTCTGGAGGGCGGGATCGCCCCCGACCGCGTCGTCGTCGACCCCGGCCTCGGCTTCTCCAAGGACGCCGGGCACGACCTGACGCTCCTGGCCCACCTCGACCGCCTGCGCGGCCTGGGCCACCCCGTGCTGGTCGCCGCCTCCCGCAAGCGGTTCCTCGGCAGGGTGCTGGCCGGCCCGCAGGGCGCGCCGCCGCCCGCCCGGGAGCGCGACGCCGCGACGGCCGCCGTCTCCGCGCTCGCGGCGCACGCCGGCGCGTGGGCGGTGCGCGTGCACGAGGTGCGCGCCACGGCGGACGCGGTACGGGTGGCGCGCGCCGTGGAAGAGGCGCGCACCTCGCAAGCCCGCACCGCGGACCCGGCCCGCTCCCCAGAAGGAGCCCGGTGAGCGCCCCCCACACCGATGTCGAACAGGTCGAGGCGGCCAACACCGCCTTCTACGAGGCACTGGAGCAGGGCGACTTCGAGGAGCTGACCTCCCTCTGGCTCACCCCCTCCGACCTGGGCGTCGACGAGGAGTACCACGACCCCGCCGACACCGGCGTGATCTCCTGCGTGCATCCCGGCTGGCCGGTCCTCACCGGACGCGGCGAGGTGCTGCGCAGTTACGCGCTGATCATGGCGAACACGGACTACATCCAGTTCTTCCTGACCGACGTGCACGTCTCGGTCACCGGTGACACCGCCCTGGTGACGTGCACCGAGAACATCCTCAGCGGCGGTCCCGCGCCCGACGACGGCGACGAGCTGGGCCCGCTGGTGGGACAGCTCGTGGTCGCCACGAACGTGTTCCGGCGCACCCCTCTCGGCTGGAAGCTCTGGTCCCACCACGCCTCCCCCGTTCTGGCCGAAAACGACGGTGACGAGGAGGACGGGTCACCGTCCTGAACGGGTAGGTGACGGGCACGGACCCGGAAGTGTCCGGAATCACGGGCCAGGGGTCGCAGGCGGGCACCGGCCCGTGAGCGGCCCGGTTCTCCAGGGAAAACCCGGGGCGGCACCTGCCCGGCCCGGCTCGCCCCGGCGCCCCCGTGTCCCGGCGATGTCGGTGCCCGCAGGTAGATTCGTCGAAAGGCCGGTGTACCGCCCGCACGCGGTACGGACCGGCCGCACCGACGACTGCAGGAGTGATTCGCGTGGATCGTGTCGCGCTGCGCGGCCTGAAGGCCCGCGGGCACCACGGTGTGTTCCCCAAGGAGCGCGAGGACGGCCAGACCTTCCTCGTCGACCTCGTCCTGGGCGTGGACACCCGGCAGGCCGCGGCCGACGACGACCTGGCGAAGACGGTGCACTACGGCATCGTGGCCGAGGAGGTCGTGGCCGTGGTCGAGGGCGAGCCGGTGAACCTCATCGAGACGCTCGCCGAGCGCATCGCCCAGACCTGTCTGAAGCACGAAGGGGTCCAGGAGGTCGAGGTCTGCGTGCACAAGCCGGACGCCCCGATCACCGTCCCCTTCGACGACGTGACCGTCACCATCACCCGGAGCCGAGTATGACCCGACCTTTCCTCCAGGGTCACAGCGACCCGACCGTCCAGCCGGTGCCCGCCTCCGTCGTCGAGCAGGTCGACGCCGCCGACACCACGCTCAGCAACCCCAAACGGGCCGTGCTCTCCCTCGGCTCCAACCTGGGCAACCGCCTGGAGACCCTCCAGGGGGCCGTCGACGCCCTGGAGGACACCCCGGGCGTCCGCATCAAGGCCGTCTCCCCGGTCTACGAGACGGAGCCGTGGGGCGTGGAGCCCGGCACCCAGCCGTCGTACTTCAACGCGGTGGTGGTCCTCAAGACGACGCTGCCCCCGTCCTCCCTGCTGGAGCGGGCGCACGCCATCGAGGAGGCCTTCCACCGGGTCCGCGACGAGCGCTGGGGCCCGCGCACCATCGACGTCGACATCGTCTCCTACGCGGACGTGGTCTCCGACGACCCGGTCCTCACCCTGCCCCACCCCCGCGCGCACGAACGCGCCTTCGTCCTCGCGCCGTGGCACGACGTGGACCCCGAGGCCCTGCTCCCGGGCCGGGGCGCGGTGGCGGGCCTGCTGGCGGCGGTGACGCGCACGGGCGTGGCACCGCGCGCGGACCTGGAACTCCGGCTGCCCGAGTAGTCGTTAAGGTCGAGGAAGATCCAGACGCCCGGTCCAAGGACGGCACGGCCGGTCCGCGGCCGGGGCGCGACGAGTCGCCGGGACGCCCGAGCACGGTCCGGGGGAGCTGAAGGGACACCGTGAAAGAGCTGCGCATCAGGGTGCTGGCGGGCGTGTTCGTCGTCGCCGGAGTGCTGTCCTGGGCGGGCGCCCGCCTGTGGAACGCGGTGGGGACCCTGCCCAGCGTCCCCCTGGCCGCCCCCATCGTCCTCGGCCTGATCGCCGTGGTCCTGCTGTCCACGGCGCTGTCGCTGCGCGCCCGTCTCAGGGCGCAGCGCGAGCGCCGTCCCGGTGCCAAGGGCGTCGACCCGCTGATGGCCGCCCGCGCGGTGGTTTTCGGCCAGGCCAGCGCCCTGGTCGCGGCCCTGGTCGCCGGGATGTACGGCGGGGCGGGGGTCTTCCTGCTGGAACTGCTCGACCTGCCCACCCGCCGCGACCAGGCCATCTACGCCGGCGCGTCGGTCCTGACGGGCCTCGCGGTGATAGCTGCCGCCCTCTTCCTCGAACGGGTCTGCAAACTCCCCGAGGACGACGACCAGGACCACGGCGGCGCCGAGCCGGTGGCCTGAACCACCGGCCCGCCAGCCGTACGGCAGCGGCGCGGCGCTGCCGCTCAGCGCGCCATGATGAGGCTCATCGCCTCGTTGCGCGTCGCCGCGTCCCGCAGCTGGCCGCGCACCGCTGAGGTGATGGTCTTCGCGCCGGGCTTGCGGATGCCCCGCATCGACATGCACATGTGCTCGCACTCGACGACGACGATGACGCCCCGCGGCTCCAGGATCTCCATCAGCGAGTCGGCGATCTGGGTGGTGAGTCGTTCCTGCACCTGCGGGCGGCGGGCGTAGACGTCCACGAGACGGGCCAGCTTGGACAGGCCCGTGATCTTCCCGCTGCCGGCCGGGATGTAGCCGACGTGCGCGACCCCCCGGAACGGCACGAGGTGGTGCTCGCAGGTCGAGAACACCTCGATGTCCTTCACCAGCACCATCTCGTCGTGGCCGAGGTCGAACGTCGTCGTCAGGACGTCCTCCGGCTTCTGCCACAGCCCCGCGAATATCTCCTTGTACGCCCGCGCCACCCTCGCCGGGGTGTCCCGCAGGCCCTCGCGGTCCGGGTCCTCGCCGACCGCGATGAGGAGTTCGCGTACGGCGTTCTCGGCGCGCTTCTCGTCGAACTCGCCGATGGCTCCCTCGACGTCCAGCGTCACGGGGTCGGTCATGTGAAGCCTCGTTCCTGTCTGTCTCAGCTGCGGACATGCGAAATGCCGCGCCCCCCAGGCTAGAACCTGGGGGGCGCGGCATACATTCCGGGGCCGGTGGGCTCCGGTCAGCTCTCCGGACGGTCCTCCGGGGCCTGCTCCGTCGCCGGGGCGGGCTCCGCGGCCGTGGACTTCACGGTGCTGATCGCCGCCGTGGCGCCGTTCGCCCCGTTGGTGAGGGCCAGCTCCTTGGGGGAGAGCACCGGCGGCCGGGTGGAGGGGGTGCGGCGCGAGGAGCCGGTCCACGCGGGCCGCGGCGGGCGCTTGACGATGGGGGCGAAGATCTCGGCGATCTCCTCCTTGCCCAGCGTCTCCTTCTCCAGCAGGGCCAGGACGAGGTTGTCGAGCACGTCGCGGTTCTCGACCAGGATCTCCCAGGCCTCGTTGTGCGCGTTCTCGATGAGCTTCTTGACTTCCTCGTCCACCAGGGCGGCGACCTCTTCCGAGTAGTCGCGCTGGTGAGCCATCTCACGGCCGAGGAACGGCTCGGTGTTGTCGCCGCCGAACTTGATCGCGCCGAGACGCTCGGTCATGCCGTACTGCGTGACCATCGCGCGGGCCGTGGAAGTGGCCTTCTCGATGTCGTTCGCGGCGCCGGTGGTCGGGTCGTGGAAGACCAGCTCCTCGGCCGCACGGCCGCCGAGCATGTAGGCCAGCTGGTCCAGCATCTCGTTGCGCGTGGTCGAGTACTTGTCCTCGTCCGGCAGGACCATCGTGTAGCCGAGGGCCCGGCCGCGGGACAGGATCGTGATCTTGTGGACCGGGTCGGAGTTCGGCGAGGCCGCCGCGACCAGGGCGTGACCGCCCTCGTGGTACGCGGTGATCTTCTTCTCCTTGTCCGACATGATCCGGGTCCGCTTCTGCGGGCCCGCGACCACGCGGTCGATCGCCTCGTCCAGCATCTTGTTGTCGATCAGCTTCTGGTCGCTGCGGGCCGTGAGCAGCGCGGCCTCGTTCAGCACGTTGGAGAGATCGGCGCCGGTGAAGCCGGGGGTGCGGCGGGCGACGGCGGCCAGGTCGACGTCCTTCGCGACCGGCTTGCCCTTCTGGTGGACCTTGAGGATCTCCAGACGGCCCTGCATGTCCGGGCGGTCGACGGCGATCTGCCGGTCGAAGCGGCCGGGGCGCAGGAGGGCCGGGTCGAGGATGTCGGGCCGGTTGGTGGCGGCGATCAGGATCACGCCGCCCTTGACGTCGAAGCCGTCCATCTCGACGAGCAGCTGGTTCAGCGTCTGCTCGCGCTCGTCGTGACCGCCGCCGAGGCCGGCGCCGCGGTGGCGGCCTACCGCGTCGATCTCGTCGACGAAGACGATCGCCGGGGCGTTCGCCTTGGCCTGCTCGAACAGGTCACGGACACGGGAGGCACCGACACCGACGAACATCTCGACGAAGTCGGAACCGGAGATCGAGTAGAACGGGACCCCGGCCTCGCCCGCGACGGCACGCGCCAGCAGGGTCTTGCCGGTGCCGGGCGGGCCGTAGAGCAGCACGCCCTTGGGGATCTTCGCCCCCACGGCCTGGAACTTGGCCGGCTCCTGGAGGAACTCCTTGATCTCGTGGAGTTCCTCGACGGCCTCGTCGGCGCCCGCGACGTCCGAGAACGTCGTCTTCGGGGTGTCCTTGGTGATGAGCTTGGCCTTGGACTTCCCGAAGTTCATGACCCGGGAGCCGCCGCCCTGCATCTGGTTCATCAGGAACAGGAAGACGACCACGATGAGGACGAAGGGCAGCAGGGAGAGCAGGACACCGAGGAAGGGGTTCTGCTTGGACGGCGAGACCGTGTAGCCGTCCGGGATCTGCTTGTGCTGGTACTTGTC
This sequence comes from Streptomyces sp. NRRL S-340, assembly GCF_000720185.1. Classification (GTDB taxonomy): domain Bacteria; phylum Actinomycetota; class Actinomycetes; order Streptomycetales; family Streptomycetaceae; genus Streptomyces. The sequence goes on from NZ_JOIY01000001.1 coordinate 63,416, forward strand.
CTGCAGCGTGTTGGCGAGGGCTGCGCCCTGGTCGCCGATGTAGCTCGCCTGGATCTTCGAGCTGCCGGAGACCTTCTGGCCGTCCTTGAGCTCGACCTTGATGGTCTGCTCGTCGCCGGTGGTCAGCTTGGCCTGCTGGACCCGGTTGTCATTGATCGCTGCTACGACCTGGCCTGTGTCCACCGTCTTGTAGCCGCCGGACGAGCCGACGACCTGCATCAACACGACCACGGCAAGGACGGCCAGCACGATCCACATGACCGGCCCACGGAAGTATCGCTTCACGTCCATCCATACGGAGCGGTGCCGCCCCGTCCCTCCTGCCATAGTGAGTTTGATAAGACAGTTCTTCTGACGGTACCCCAGCATTGTGGCTCGAAGCCGCACGGAAGAGCCGGCGTTCCCGTCTGCATGCTCCAACGGCTCCGGGGCCGCAGGGGTTCCCGATCACGGTACGGGCTGCGCCCTTCCGGGTCAGCCGGGGCGGTCAGCCGCCGTAGACGTGGGGGGCGAGCGTACCGACGAACGGGAGGTTGCGGTACTTCTCGGCGTAGTCCAGGCCGTAGCCGACGACGAACTCGTTGGGGATGTCGAAGCCGACCCACTCCACGTCGATGGCCACCTTCGCGGCGTCGGGCTTGCGCAGAAGGGTGCACACCTTCAGGGAGGCCGGCTCGCGCGAACCGAGGTTCGACAGCAGCCACGAGAGGGTCAGACCGGAGTCGATGATGTCCTCGACGATCAGGACGTGCCTGCCCTTGATGTCGGTGTCCAGGTCCTTGAGGATCCGCACGACACCGGAGGACTGGGTGCCCGCGCCGTAGGACGACACGGCCATCCAGTCCATGGTGAGGGGGGTGGACAGCGCCCGGGCCAGGTCGGCCATGACCATGACCGCGCCCTTGAGCACACCGACGATCAGCAGGTCCTTGCCCGCGTACTCCGCGTCGATCTTCGCGGCCAGTTCGGCCAGCTTCGCGTCGATCTCTTCCTTGGTGATGAGCACCTGCTGGAGGTCGGCACCCATGTCTTTCGCGTCCACCCGCATCACTTTCGGTCGGTCGTCCCGCATTGACGGCTCACGGCTGCTCCGGTCCTCCCGGCGGGGGGTCCGGCCGCCGGGAGCCTCCCCGGCGGGGAGACCGGCGCCTCCCCCGGGGGGAAGGTTTCAGCCTTGCCGAATCACCAGTCTGCCACCCTGGCGCCGGGCGACGACTTTGCCCGGGAGGTTGATGGCCCCCTGACCGCGCCAGCCGGTGATCAGCCGGTCGACCTCCTCGATGTGGCGGGCGAACAGGGAACCGGCCGGGGCCCCGGCGTCGATGGCGGCGCGGCGCAGCACCCGGCGGCGTACGGCGGGGGGCAGGTCGTGCAGCTTGGCGCACTCCAGGCAGCCGGCGTCGTCGCGGGCGGTGGCCTCGGCCTGACCGGCCCAGACGTCCAGGGCGTCGGCGTCGTCGCGGGAGAGCTGGGCGGTGCGGGCCAGGGCCTCGACGACGCCCTTGCCGAGCGCCTTCTCCAGGGCGGGCAGGCCCTCGTGGCGCAGCCGGGAGCGGGTGTAGGCGGGGTCGGCGTTGTGCGGGTCGTCCCAGACGGGCAGCGACTGGACCATGCAGGCCTTGCGGGCGGTCTGCCGGTCGATGTGCAGGAAGGGCCGCCGGTAACGGCCGCCGGCCCCCGAGACCGCGGCCATGCCCGACAGGGAGCGGATGCCGGAGCCGCGGGCGAGGCCGAGCAGCACCGTCTCGGCCTGGTCGTCGCGGGTGTGGCCGAGCAGGACCGCGTGGGCCCCGTGGCGGTCGGCGGCGGCGTCCAGGGCGGCGTAGCGCGCGTCGCGGGCGGCGGCCTCGGGTCCGCCGTCGCGGCCCACGGTGACGGCGACGGCGTCGACGGGGTCGAGGCCCAGGTCGCGCAGCCGCTGGGCGACCTCGTCGGCGCGCAGGTCGGAGCCGGGCTGCAGGCCGTGGTCGACGGTGATGCCGCCGGCGCGGATGCCGAGCTTGGGCGCCTCGAAGGCGAGGGCGGAGGCGAGCGCCATGGAGTCCGCGCCGCCGGAGCAGGCCACGAGGACGAGCGGCGAGGGGCGTCCGGGGCCGGGCGGGGCGTCGTGCGCGGCGGCGCGCGGACCGCGGGCCGGCGTACGGCTCGGGGTCGGCACGCCGAGCGGGGGGCGCCCGGGCAGCTGCGCGGGCCGCGGGCCGGGGGCGGTGTGCCGCTCGGGGGCGCCGTACGCCGTCTGCGCGGCGTGCGCGGTCTGGAGTTCGGGGCGGGGCAGCCCGGCGGGGGGCGGCGCCGGGGTCTGCTCGTCGAGGATGTCGTTCAGGACGCGGCGTACCGCCAGGCGTATCGCCGCGACCGCAGGATGGGGACCCATGTCCGGTTCCCTTCACGGAAGTTTTCGGGGGTGAGCCCGAGATCGGTCACTCAGAGTGCGTCGATGGTGACAGAAACGGGCCGTTCCCCGAGCATTGCACGCCTACCCCTCGCTCACGGTCCCTCGGACGGGTGATTGGAGGGGCGTTCGCCTGCCGTCGGCCGGATCCGGTTCACCCCGTCCGCGCCGGGTTCACGATTCGGCCTTGCGGTGCACCCGTGCGACCCAGTCCGCCGGTTTGGCGATCTCCGCCTTGGTGGGCAGCGTGTTCGGGGAGGTCCACACACGGTTGAAGCCGTCCATGCCGACCTGGTCGACGACCGCTCGGACGAACCGCTCCCCGTCACGGTACTGGCGCAGCTTGGCGTCCAGGCCCAGCAGCTTGCGCAGCGCCGAGTCCAGCCGGGAGGCGCCCTTGGCGCGGCGCTGCTGGAACTTCTCGCGGATCTCCGCCACGGTCGGCACGACCTGGGGGCCCACACCGTCCATCACGTAGTCGGCGTGGCCCTCCAGGAGGGACATCACGGCGGTGAGCCGGCCGAGGATCTCCCGCTGGGCGGGGGTCTGCACCAGTTCGACGAGGGAGCGCCCGCCGTCGTCCTCCTCGCCCTCGGGCCGCCCGCCGACGAGCGACTGCGCGGCCTCGCGGATGCGTTCCAGGAAGGCCATGGGGTCGACGTCGGTCTCCGACAGGAAAGACTGGATTTCACCCTCGAGGTGGTCGCGCAGCCAGGGCACCGCCGTGAACTGCGTGCGGTGGGTCTCCTCGTGCAGGCACACCCACAGGCGGAAGTCGTGCGGCTGTACGTCGAGTTCGCGTTCGACGTGGACGATGTTCGGGGCGACGAGCAGCAGCCGTCCGCCGCCGTTCGCCCCCGCGGGCAGGTCGCGGGCGGCCGGGGCGAAGGTCTCGTACTGGCCGAGGACCCGGGAGGCGAGGAACGACAGCAGCATGCCGAGTTCCACGCCGGTGACCTTGCCGCCGACGGCGCCGAGCACCGCGTTGCCGGGGCCGGTGCCGCGCCGCTCCTGCATCTTGTCCAGCAGGGGCTTGAGCAGTTCCCGGAACCCCGCGACGTTCGCCCGGACCCAGCCCGGGCGGTCGACGACCAGCACGGGGGTGTCGTGGGTGTCCTCGGTGCCCAGGCGGGTGAAGGCCCGCACGTGCTCCTCGGAGACCTTGGCGTGCCGGCGCAGTTCGGCGACGACGGCGCGGGCGTCCTCGCGGCTCACCTCGGGGCCCGGCCGGACCAGCCGGGTCGCGGTCGCCACCGCGAGATTCCAGTCGACCATCCCGGGACTTGCGGCACCACCGATGCTCGTCATGTGTCAACGGTACGTGAGCGCCGCCGCTCGGGGCAGGGCGGCGGCGCGGGGCCCGCGATCCGGGTTCCCGCCGGACCGCGGCGGTCCCGGCCGGACGGCGCCGCGAACCCGGCTGGACGGCGCCGCGAACCCGGCCGGAGGGGCCGGGGCCGGGCACCGGCCCACCGGCGTCCCGGCCGCCCGGCGGCGCCTCCCGGGTTCCTGGCCTTCCAGGGCGCGTTTCGAAAGTCCCGCCTGCCCCGCGGCCCGCCCTTCGGGCGGACGGCGCCACTTTCGAAACACGCCCTAGCCGCAGCCGCAGGCCGCGAGGGCCGTCGCCGTGCGGTCCAGGGCCGACTGGGCCGCCTGCGGGTCGGTCGTGCCCTCGGTCAGGAAGGCGAAGGCCAGCAGGCGCCCGTCGCGGTCGACGGCGGTTCCCGCGAGCGTGTTCACACCGGTGAGCGTGCCCGTCTTGGCGCGGACGATCCCCGCGGCGCCGTCCCGGGCGTAGCGGTCGGCGAGGGTGCCGGTGAAACCGGCGACCGGCAGCCCGGTGAGGACCGGGCGGAGGCCGGGGCGGGCGGGATCGGCGGCCGTGCGCAGCAGGGCGGTCAGCAGGTTCGCGGTGAGCCGGTCGGTGCGGTCCAGGCCGCTGCCGTCGTGGAAGGCGGTGCCGGCCAGCGGCAGGCCGAGCCGCTTCAGCCGGGCGGCGACCGCCCGGGCGCCGCCGGCGAAGTCGGGCCGTTCACCGGTGGCCGCGGCGGTCTGCCGGGCCAGGGCCTCCGCGATGTCGTTGTCGCTGTTGGTGAGCATGCGTTCGACGACGTCGGACAGCGGCGGGGAGGACACGGTCGCGAGGGTCTGCGAGCGGCCGGTCGCCTTGGAGGGGCCGGGGGCGGTGGTCCGGACGCCGTGGTCCGCCAGGAAGCGGCCGAAGGCGCGGGCGGCGTCGGCGGCCGGGTCGGCGGCGCGCGGCGCGGGGCCGTGGTCCGAGCCGTCGGTGCGGGCCTCGTCGGCCGTCAGCGCGCTGACGGGGGCCAGGTTCTCGTTCACGCCGATGGGGTGCAGGCCGGAACCGGCGTACAGGGTGGTGTCGTAGGACAGCGTGACCCGGTGCAGGCCGCGCGCGGCCAGGGCGGTGGCCGTGGCGTCGGCGAGGGTGCGCAGGCTCGCCGCGCCGCGGGCGTCCTCGCGTGCGGTGAGCGTGGGGTCGCCGCCGCCGACCAGGACGAGTTCCCCGGTGTCGGGTTCCAGGGCGGCGCGGGTGGTGAAGCGGTGGTCGGGGCCGAGAGCGGACAGGGCGGCGACAGCGGTGGCGATCTTGGTGGTGGAGGCGGGGGTGAGACCGTCGCCGCCGTCCTTGCCGTAGATCTGGCGGCCGGTGGTGACGTCGACGACCACGGCGGAGCGGCGGGCGCCGAGGGCCGGATTCTCCAGGAGGGGGTCCAGGACGCCGGCCAGGGCCGGCGCGCCCGCGGCCGGTTCGACGGTGCCGTCCGTGCCGCCCAGGCCGACCAGCACGGGGGCGGCGCTGGGCGCGGGCCGGGGAGCGGACGCGGCGACTCCGCCGGACATATCGGAATCACGGCCGTGATCTGCGCCACCCGCACGCTCCAGGGCGGCGGCCCGATCCCGCTCGGCCGTACGCTGACCGGTGGAGTCCCAGGGACCGGCGGCAGTCACCACCCCGGCGGCCAGCGCCAGCCCGGCGGTGGCGGCGCCGGCGGTGTACTGCCACGTCCTCTGCCGCCCCGGCCGGTGCCCGGTGGCCTGCGTGAGCCGTGCGACCCACGGCCGTGCGGACCGCACGGCCCCTGTCAGGCGCGGCTGCGCGGACCGCGCGACCCGTGCCAGACGCGGCCGCGCGGACCGTTCCAGGCGTGCCAGCCGCTTCCTCGCGGCCTGCCAGCCCCTCAGCTCCGGCATGACCACCAGCCCCTTTCGCGATCACACACCTGCGTGAGGGACACTTAATCACCAGAACTATGTGCTGATCATGGAGGAGCCACCGGTGGAGTTCGACGTCACGATCGAGATCCCGAAGGGTTCGCGGAACAAGTACGAGGTGGACCACGAGACCGGTCGTATCCGCCTGGACCGTCGACTCTTCACTTCGACCAGCTACCCGGCCGACTACGGCTTCGTCGAGGACACCCTCGGCGAGGACGGCGACCCGCTGGACGCGCTGGTCATCCTGGACGAGCCGACCTTCCCCGGCTGTCTCATCAAGTGCCGGGCGATCGGCATGTTCCGGATGACGGACGAGGCCGGCGGCGACGACAAGCTGCTGTGCGTGCCGGCGTCCGACCCGCGTGTGGAGCACCTGCGTGACATCCACCACGTGTCGGAGTTCGACCGCCTGGAGATCCAGCACTTCTTCGAGGTCTACAAGGACCTGGAGCCGGGCAAGTCGGTCGAGGGCGCCAACTGGGTGGGCCGTGCGGACGCCGAGGCGGAGATCGAGCGCTCCCGCAAGCGCTTCGAGGAGCACGGCGGTCACTGACCGCGCGAAGCCCACGGGCCGCGTCCACCCCACCGGGTGTGACGCGGCCTTTGGCATGCGGGGGTGGGTACCCGCGCATACTGAGGCTTACGGAAGGTGTCGTTCAGGGAGCGTTGCCCAGTGACGGACGCGGAGGACCGCAAACCGCAGTCGGACGAGGCGAGGAGTGACTACACGTCGCGCGCCACCCCGCCCGCGGACTCGGCGGTGACGCAGGCGACGCAGGTGATTCCCGTGGTGTCTGTGACGCAGGTGGTTCCTGCGTCGCCGGTGACTCCCGTGACCTCCGGGACCGACAACGAGTCGTCGACGACGTCCGAGTTCGCCCTCCCGCGGGGGCTCGCGGTGCCCCGTACCGGCAGCGAGTCCGAGACGACGTCCGAGTTCGCCCTCCCGGACGGCCTGGAGGTGCCCGAGGCGGGCGCCTCGGAGTCCGGGGGATCGGCGTTCAGCCCGCCGAGCACCTACAACGCCCGCGAGGCGCCGTACGCGTTCACCCCGCCGGGCGGCACCCCTGCGGTCAGCCTGACCAAGGACGCCCCCTGGCAGGACCGGATGCGCACGATGCTGCGCATGTCGGTGACCGAGCGGCCGGCGCTGGAGTTCGTGCAGAAGACGGAGGAGGGCGGCCCGGCCGTCCCGCGCGTCCTCGACCTGACCCTCCGGATCGGCGAGCTGCTCCTCGCGGGCGGTGAGGGCGCCGAGGACGTGGAGACGGCGATGTTCGCCGTCTGCCGCTCCTACGGCCTGGACCGCTGCGAGCCGAACGTCACCTTCACGCTGCTGTCGATCTCCTACCAGCCGTCCCTGGTGGACGACCCGGTGACGGCCTCCCGCGTGGTGCGCCGCCGCGGTACGGACTACACGCGGCTCGCGGCCGTCTTCCAGCTCGTCGACGACCTCAGCGACCCGGAGACCCACGTCTCCCTCGAGGAGGCCTACCGGCGGCTGGCGGAGATCCGCCGCAACCGCCACCCCTACCCCGGCTGGGCCCTGACCGGGGCCGCGGGACTGCTCGCGGGCGCCGCCTCCGTGCTCGTCGGCGGTGGTCCGCTGGTGTTCGTGGTGGCCGCGCTCGGCGCGATGCTCGGCGACCGGCTGGCGTGGCTGTGCGCCGGACGCGGGCTGCCGGAGTTCTACCAGTTCACGGTCGCCGCGATGCCGCCGGCCGCGATCGGCGTCGCGCTCACCGTGGCGGACGTCGACGTGAAGGCGTCCGCGGTCATCACCGGTGGCCTGTTCGCCCTGCTGCCGGGGCGGGCGCTGGTGGCGGGGGTGCAGGACGGCCTGACCGGCTTCTACATCACGGCCTCCGCGCGCCTGCTGGAGGTCATGTACTTCTTCGTCGGCATCGTCACCGGTGTGCTGCTGATCCTGTACTTCGGTGTGAAGCTGGGCGCGCAGCTCAACCCGGACGCGGCGCTCGTGGGCAGCCAGCGGCCGGTGCTCCAGATCGCCGCCTCGATGCTGCTGTCGCTGACCTTCGCCGTGCTGCTCCAGCAGGAGCGGTCCACCGTGCTGTGGGTGACGCTCAACGGCGGGGTGGCCTGGGTCGTGTACGGCGCGATGCACAACGTCGGCGACATCTCGCCGGTGGCCTCCACAGCAGCGGCGGCGGGCCTGGTGGGGCTGTTCGGGCAGTTGCTCTCCCGCTACCGGTTCGCCTCCGCGCTGCCGTACACGACCGCGGCGATCGGGCCGCTGCTGCCGGGCTCGGCGACGTACTTCGGTCTGCTGTCGATCGCCCAGAACCACGTCGACAAGGGACTCGTGTCCCTGGCCAAGGCGGTGTCCCTCGCCATGGCCATCGCCATCGGGGTGAACCTGGGCTCCGAGATCTCCCGGCTGTTCCTGCGGATGCCGGGAGCGGGCAGCGCGGCGGGGCGCCGGGCGGCGAAGCGCACCAGGGGCTTCTGAACCGCCCGGTGCGCGTGCCGTCTCACGGGGCGCGGTAGTAGCCCTGGCCGTAGGGGTCCTGCTGCTGGTGCCGGTCGTAGTCCTCCTGCTGGTGGCCGTACGGCTGGTCCTCCTGCTGGTGGCCGTAAGGCTGCTGGTGGGGCTGCTGCTGGTGGGGCTGCTGGTGCTGCTGGTGCTGAGGCTGCTGCGGGTACTGGCCGTCGGCGTACTGGCCCTGGTCGTAGCCGTACGGCTGCTGCTGCGGCTGCTGCTGGTGGGGCTGCTGCGGCTGGCCGGGGTGCTGCTGGGGCTGGGGCTGGGACTGCTGAGGCCGCGTGCCCTGCTGGTGCGGCGGCTCGATGCGGCGCAGCTGGGTGGTCGCGTCGTCCATCACCGGCTGCTGGTACTGCTGGGGCTGCTGGTACGGCTGCGCGTACTGCTGCTGGTACCCGCCCGGGACGGCGTGCTCCGGCCCGGGCGCCGCGGGCGCGGGCTCCGGCTCCTTCTTGGCCTTGGCGCGGGCGCGCAGGAACTCGATGGCGATCGGGACGACCGAGACGAGGACGATCAGGATGAGGATCGCCTCGATGTTGCTCTTGACGAAATCGATCTTGCCGAGCCAGGAGCCGAGCAGCGTCACGCCCGCGCCCCACAGGACACCGCCGAGGACGTTGAAGGTCACGAACGAGCGGTACCGCATGCCGCTGACGCCGGCGATGATCGGCGTGAACGTCCGGACGACGGGCACGAAGCGGGCCAGGACCAGGGACTTCGGGCCGTACTTCTCGAAGAACTCGTGCGCCTTGACCACGTTCTCCTGTTTGAACAGGCGGGAGTCGGGGCGGTTGAACAGGGACGGGCCGACCTTCTTGCCGAACATGTAGCCCGCCTGGTCGCCGAGGACCGCCGCGAGGCAGATCAGGGCGATCGCCGCCCACAGCGGGAAGTCCAGCTGGTGCGAGGTGATCAGCAGGCCACAGGTGAACAGCAGCGAGTCACCCGGCAGGAAGAAGCCGATCAGCAGACCCGACTCGGCGAAGACGACGAGGAGCAGGCCCCAGATGCCGAAGGTGTCCAGCAGGTAGTTCGGATCCAGCCAGCTCGGGCCGAGGGCAATCGTCATCACGGTTCCGGGCTCCTGATGGGGTGAGGACGGTCGGCGGCGGGTCGGCCTCCGGGTACTGCCGCACAAAGTATCAACGGATCGTGTACGGCTCAGGTTCCACCGGGTTCCGAGGGATGCGCTGTGCACCGCCCCGGGCCGGGCCGGCCCCCATGCCGATGTGCCGCCGGTGCTGCTCGGCCAGGTCCGTCGCCGCCCGGCCGGCCGGCGGCTCCCCCGCGGCCACCAGGGCCGCGTACCGCTCGTCCCTCGCGTCCGCCCCGGCCTGGAAGCGATTCCAGTCGTCCTTGGAGGAGCGGGCGGCGCGGCGCTGCGGCTCGGCCTACGCCTCGGCCCCCCAGCGCTGCTCGGCCTCCTCCGCGTACCGCTTCAGGTCCTTGCCTCCGGACACCTCGAAGCGCTCCTCGGGGGTGAGGCTGGTTCCTGCGTGCCTCCCTGGCCTGCTCCACGGTCCTTCCTCACGTGGCGTGAGGTGCAAGCCGGTTTCCGTCCCGGTCGTTTTACGCGCGTTCACACCGGTACGCCGGATCAGTCCGCTTATCGTGTGCCGGTGGTCCAGGACACCGAGCAGCAGGCAGCCGCCGCACCGGCCGTACCGGCGGCCCCGGCCCGCGCGCTGCTCCCCCTGATCCTGCCCGCTCTCGTCACCGGCGTCGGCTGCAGCCTGCTCCTGCTGGTGGTGAGCGGGGCGGCGGAGCGGCTGCAGGGCGCGCTGTGGGGCGACCTGCCGGACGCGCTCGGGGCCGGCCGGTACTCCGTGGGATGGATGCTGGCCGTGCTGACCGCGACCGGGGTCCTGGTGGGGCTCGTGGTGTGGAAGGCGCCGGGCCACGCGGGTCCCGACCCGGCCACGCTCGGTCTGTCGGCCGCCCCCATGGCGCCGGCGGTACTGCCGGGGCTGCTGCTGGCGACCATGCTGATGCTGGCCGGCGGGCCCAGTCTGGGCCCGGAGAACCCGATCATCGCGGTCAACGTGGCCCTGGCGTTCTGGTTCGGCCGCAGGCTGCTGCCCCGGCTGCCGGGCGCGCTGTGGCCCGCGCTGGCGGAGGCGGCGACCATCGGGGCCCTGTTCGGGACGGCGGTGGCCGCAGCGCTGGTCGTCTCCGAGGCGCTGGCCGGGCGGCCGATGAAGGGGGCGCTGTGGGACAACCTCTTCGCGCCGCTGGCGGCGGGCGCCGCGGGCGCCATGACCACGACCCTCATCGCCCGCCCCGCCTTCGATCTCGGGCTGCCGCCGTTGGGACGCCCGCACGCGGGTGATGTGCTGGCCGCCCTGGTGATCTCCTCGGCGGGCGCGCTGCTCGGCCTCACCGCCGTGTACGCCTTCCCGTACGTCCACCGGGTCTTCGCCCGGCTCGGCCATCCGATGATCGCCCTGCCGGCCGGCGGCCTGGTCCTCGGTCTGCTGGGGGCGCTCGGCGGTCACCTCACCCTGTTCAAGGGGCTCTCGGAGGTCGCCGAGCTGGCCCGGCACCCCGAGGACCGGACGGCGGGGCAGTTCGCCGCGCTGGCCGTGGTGAAACTGGCGGCGCTGCTCGTGGCGGCGTCCTGCGGCTTCCGCGGCGGCCGGATCTTCCCGTCCGTCTTCATCGGCGCCGCACTCGGGCTGGCCGCCCACGCCCTGGTGCCCTCGGTGCCGCCCGCGCTCGCTGTGGCGGCGGCCGTCCTGGGCATGCTGATGGCCGTGACCCGGCAGGGCTGGGTGAGTCTGTTCACGGCCGCGGTCCTCGTCTCCTCCCCCTCCGTGCTGTCCCTGCTGTGCCTCGCCTCGCTGCCGGCCTGGCTGCTGGTGACCGGCAGGCCGCAGATGCAGCTGCGGGCGGACGGTACGGCGGCCCGCTGACCGCCGTACCCGCCCACGGGCGCCCTCGCCCGGCCGCCCGGGACCGGCCCGCCCGGTGACCTGCTCGGCGCGCGGAGACCCCGCTGCCCGCACTTGGTCAGCGGGCGTCTCCCCGGCGCGGCCGGTCCGTGGCGTACGGGTTCTCCTGGCCTTCCTCCAGCACGCCGGAGAAGGGCTCCCCCTCACCGGCGAAGGTGTACGCCCCGCCGCGGACACGGTCGATCAGCCCCCGCGTCCACTCGGCGCCGGCGTCGGCGGAGTGCACCCAGAAGTTCATGATCTCGCCGATGTGGCCGAGCAGGCCGGGGCCTCCCCCGGGCGTGTAGTACTCGGTGACCGACCTGCGCCACTCCTCGATGCCGCGCACCCGTTCCTCGAGGAGGGCGAGCGCTTCCTCCCGCTCCAGGTCGACCATGAAGCCGAGGGCGGCGGTCAGCACGTCGGGGCGCTGGTCGTAGGCGGTGAGGTACTCGCGCAGCAGCGAGAAGTACTCCTCGGTGCCCCTGGCGGTGATCTCGTACTCGACGCGCGGCGGGCCGCCCGCCGTGGACGGCGCGATCTCGTGCGCGTGCAGCATCCCCTGCTTGGCCATCTGCTTCAGGGCGTGGTAGATCGATCCCGGCTTGGCGTTGGACCACTCATGGGCGCCCCAGTACTCCAGGTCGTTGCGCACCTGGTAGCCGTGGGCCCGCCCGTGCTGGCGGACGGCGCCGAGCACGAGGAGACGGATCGCTGACATGCGGTCCAGGTTATTGCCGGGGCCCAGGCGGCCCTCGCGAGGGCCGCCTGCCGGGGCCGGGGCCGGACCCAGGTCAGGTCAGGTCAGGTCAGAACGGGAACCCGCTCCGGCCGTGCTGGACCGAGATCCACTTGACCGTGGTGAAGGCGTCCACCGTCGTCTCGCCGTTCAGGCGGCCGATGCCCGAGTGCTTCTCGCCGCCGAAGGGCACCAGGGGCTCGTCGTGCACGGTGCCGTCGTTCACGTGGAACATCCCGGTGTCGATGCGCTTGGCGAAGGCCACGCCCCGCTCGATGTCGCCCGTGTGGACGGCGCCGCTGAGGCCGTAAGGCGTGTCGTTGACGATCCGGACCGCCTCCTCCTCGCCGTCGAAGGGGATGAGGAAGGCGACCGGTCCGAAGACCTCCTGCCGCAGCAGGGCGGAACCGGCCGGGACGTCCGTCAGGACGGACGGGGCGACCAGGTTGTCGGTGGTGGTGCCGCGCACCAGCGCGGTGGCGCCCTCGGCGAGGGCCTGCTCGACGACACCGGAGACGGCGTTGGCCTGCGCGGAGTTGATCACCGGTCCGATGACGGTCTGCGGGTCGCGCGGGTCGCCGACCTTGAGCGACTTCACCTTGGCGACGAACTTCTCGGTGAACGCGCCGGCGATCGAGCGGTCAACCAGGACCCGGTTCGCGGCCATGCACACCTGGCCCTGGTGGACGTAGCGGCTGAAGACGGCCGCGTCGACCGCGTAGTCCAGATCGGCGTCGTCCAGGACCACGATCGCGCTGTTGCCGCCCAGTTCGAGGACCGTGCGCTTGAAGTGCGCGGCGCAGACGGTGGCCACGTGCCGGCCGACCTTGTCGGAGCCGGTGAAGGAGATCAGCTTGGGGACCGGGTGCTCGATGAAGGCGTCACCGATCTCGGCGATGTCCGTGACGACGACGTTGAGCAGGCCGCCGGGCAGGCCCGCGTCCTCGAAGATCTTCGCCACCAGGGTGCCGCCCGCGACCGGCGTGTTCTGGTGCGGCTTGAGCACCACGCCGTTGCCGAGCGCGAGCGCCGGGGCGACCGACTTGACCGACAGCAGGAAGGGGAAGTTGAAGGGGCTGATCACACCGACGACGCCGACCGGGACGCGGTAGACGCGGTTCTCCTTGCCGTCCGACGGCGAGGGCAGGATCCTGCCCTCCGGGGCCAGCGCCAGGTGGACCGACTCGCGCAGGAACTCCTTGACGAGATGCAGTTCGAAGGCGGCCTTGAGGTGCGTACCGCCCAGCTCGGCGGTGATCACCTCGGTGATCTCCTGCTCGCGTTCCTCGACCAGGCGCAGCGCCTTCTCGAAGACCGCGCGGCGCGCGTAGGGGTTGGTGGCGGCCCACTGCTTCTGGGCGCGCGCCGCCGCCCGGTACGCCTCGTCCACCTCGTCGGCCGTGGCTATGGTGATCGAGGCCAGCTTCTCGCCGTCGTACGGATTGAAGTCGATGATGTCCCAGGAACCGGTGCCCTGACGCCACTCGCCGTCGATGTACTGCCGGGCCAGGTCGGTGAAGTAGGACGACATGTGATCCCTCGAATCCCAGGCGCTCGCTGTCTGATCGAACGTCATCGTACGTGCGGGCGAGGGGCGTTGGGGGCGTATTGCTACTTCCCGGTACGGACCCGGGCGGGGCCCTGGACCGTGCCGGCGGCAGGGCCCAGGAGAGCCGGCGGAAGATGCTAGGAGAGCTGGAGCAGGCCCCGCAGGACGTCGCGGCTCTCGTCCGGCCCGGGGCTGTCGTGCTGGAGCTCCTTGAGCGCCCTCTCGTACTGGGTGACGTCCTCGCGCTTGTCCAGGTAGAGCGCGCTGGTCAGCTGCTCCACGTAGACGACGTCCGACAGGTCGGACTCGGGGAAGCTGAGGATGGTGAACGCCCCGGACTCGCCGGCGTGGCCGCCGAAGCTGAACGGCATGACCTGGAGCCGCACGTTGGGCCGCTCGGAGAACTCGATCAGGTGCTGCAACTGGCCCCGCATGACCTCGCGGTCGCCGTACGGGCGACGCAGGGCGGCCTCGTCGAGGACGATGTGCAGCTCCGGGGCGTTCTCGGAGACGAGGTACTTCTGCCGCTCCAGGCGCAGCGCCACCCGCCGCTCCACGTCCGCCTCGCTCGCGCCCTGCATGCCGCGCCGGACCACCGCGCGGGCGTACGCCTCGGTCTGCAGCAGCCCGTGCACGAACTGCACCTCGTAGACGCGGATGAGCGACGCGGCGCCCTCCAGGCCCACGTAGGTGGGGAACCAGTTGGGCAGCACGTCGGAGTAACTGTGCCACCAGCCCGCGACGTTGGCCTCCTTGGCGAGCGAGAGCAGCGAGGTGCGCTCCGCGTCGTCGGTGATGCCGTACAGCGTCAGCAGGTCTTCCACGTCACGCGTCTTGAAGCTCACCCGGCCCAGCTCCATGCGGCTGATCTTCGACTCCGAGGCGCGGATCGAGTACCCCGCGGCTTCCCGCGTGATCCCCCGTGCCTCTCGCAGTCTCCTCAGTTGCGAGCCGAGCAGCATGCGCCGCACCACCGATCCGGGCTCTCCCGCGCTCACCTTCGCCAGCCTCCCCAACCGTCCTCAAGGGCCGAAGTCTGCCACTAAAACACTTCGAGCAGTACTCGGGCGATTACGGAAACGGAAAGAGATCACAGAAAACGTGCAGCTTGAGGCAAGAAGGAGGCCGACGACGATCGAGAAGATGGCGGAAAAAATGACCAACAAGCGGTACGGGTAGGTCTAATTCGGTCGCGTGCACGTGCATCTGCCCTTGCATCTGCCCTGCGCATCCGAAACCATGGTCCCGCGCCACCGCTGCATCGCAACGACCAATGCATCGCAACGATCGCGATTTCCCGGGAGTGCCTCGCATGGGGACGAATGGATCGACCATGCTCCAGCCGTTACGGCAGGGCCTTCCGCCACTGGACCCCTCGGCCGTGTGCGACGCCGCCTCCTGCGCCCTGCCCGCCCGCTACGAAGCCGTCCGCGAGGCCCGGCAGTTCACCCGTACCACGCTCGACCAGTGGAACCTGGGCGACCGCTTCGACGATGTCTGCCTCGTGGTCTCGGAACTCGTCACCAACGCCCTGCGGCACGCGCTGCCGGAGGTGCCCGCCGCGTGCGGCCGCGAGCAGGGCTCCTCGGTGCGCCTGCACCTGATGCACTGGACCGAGCGGCTGGTGTGCGGCGTGCGCGACCCCAGCCAGGACAGTCCGGTCGCCCGCGACACCGGCGACTTCTCGGCCGAGTCGGGCCGCGGCCTGTTCCTCGTCGACTCCTTCAGCGACGGCTGGGGCTGGCACCCGCTGGCCGGCACGCTCGGCGGAAAGGTCGTCTGGGCGCTGTTCCGGCTGCGCGCCACCGACTGAACGAACGTTCGGCCGGACGGGGTGTACGCCCCGTCCGGAACGGCGCCCCTTCGCCCGGCCCGGACCGACCGTGCCCGGTCGCGGGCGGTCATGACGCCTGCCGCCGGTGTTCTGCGCGGCCTCCCCCGCCCGCGGATCCCGCACCCCGGCGGTTCCCGCGTTCCGCCGGTTCCCGTGCCCCGGCCGGTGCCGTCAGCCGGCGATCAGGTGGTCGAACTCGCCGTCCTTGATCCCCAGCAGCATCGCCTCTATCTCCGCCCGGGTGTAGACGAGCGCCGGACCGTCGGGGAACCGGGAATTCCGGACGGCCACCTCTCCTCCCGGGAGTCGCGCGAACTCCACGCACGATCCCTGCGAGTTGCTGTGCCGGCTCTTCTGCCAGGCCACCCCGCGCAGGTGTGTGGCCGCCATGCCGTTGTGCACGTCGCACTCCCCGTACACGCCCTCGACGTCGTGGTTCACAGGTCGCTCCCCGGTGGTGCACTGGCTGGTATGGCCATTGATGCATCGGTCAACTGAACCGGATCATAACCTTGTTCATGTGCAGGTGCATGAGCAGATGCACGTGCACGCGGAGTGCTTCGCCGATTACAGCTTTGACGAGCCCTTTACCGAAGCTGTTTGTGCGTTTGCCCCGGGAAGAGGTGGGCATGCGCGGCCCGTTCTCCGAGGGTCCGCCCGCGTGCTTCCGGTGACACGTGCACGGAGGAAAGACGCACGGAAAGCCCCCGGTGTTCCGTCCGCCGCCGAGGAGCTTCGCGCAGGTGACCCGATAACCTGCTGCGGTCGTACCGGCCGCCGGCCGGCCGGCCGGTTTCCAGGTGGGGGGATCTCAGTGACCAGGACGACCAGGGGAGCGCGGGTCGCGGCCGCGGGGCTGCTCGGCGCGCTCACGCTGACCGCGTGCGGCAGCGGCGGGGACCCGGATTCCGGCGGGGGCACCGGGAGCGGCGCCTCCGCCACCGCCGCCCCCTCGTCCGGCGGTGGCGCGGGTGCCGCGTCGGGCGGGGAGACCGGGTCCGGCGGGAGCGGCACGGGCGACACGGGCGGTACGGGCGCCAAGGACTCGCCGCTGAGCGGGAGTTGGCTCACCACCAGCGGCGGCAAGGCCGTCGTGCTCATCATCACCGGCCGGCAGGCGGCGCTGTTCTCGACGGACCGCACCACGTGCACCGGCACCGCGGCCGCGCAGGCGGGCAAGGGCACGATCCGCCTGGACTCGTGCAAGCAGCGTTCGGCGGGCACGGTCGACTCCGTCAACAAGACCACTCTCCAGGTGACCTGGGAGGGTGGACTCGGCAAGGAGACGTACACCCGGGCCGAGGGCGGGGCGCTACCGTCAGGGCTGCCCACGGCGAGCCCCGGCGCCTGAACGTCCGCGACGTCCGCCCGGTCCGGTGGCGGGGCGGGCAACCGCGCCGCACGCTCGTACGTGATGATCCTTGAGCATCGTCACGACCCGAGGAAGCCAGTACATGCGCGCCTTTCCGATCACCGTCACCGCCGTCGCCGCGGCCCTCCTCCTCGCCGCCTGCGACAGCGGTGACGGCAGCAGCGGCACCGACACCGGCAGCAAGAACACCGACAACGCCGCCTGCCGGATCGGTGAGGTCGGCCTTCAAGTGGGCCCCGCCAACGCCGCTCCCGCCGCGGGTGACACCGGCGACGTCCCGGTCACCCTGACCAACCGGGGCGAGCGGTGCACCCTGAACGGTTTCCCGGCGGTCACCCTGTCCGCCGGGAGCACCTCCGCACGCGTCCCGGAGGACAGGACCGGCCGGCCGCAGGAACTCACGCTCGCCAAGGGCGACACCGCGTCCTTCACGCTCACCTACGTGCGGGGCAAGGAGGGCGACGCGAAGGCCCTGGGGGCGGCCTCGCTCAAGATCGCCCTGCCCGGCGCGGGCGAGGACCGGACCTTCAAGTGGTCCTACGGCCCGGTGCAGGGCAAGAAGAACGCGGCCGAACCGGACGCCTCGGTGACGGCCTTCCAGCAGGCCGGTGACTGAGCGGACCGGGAACTGACCGGGCCGGGCAGTGAGCACTCCAGGGGCTGGGGGCTGAGCAGGCCGGGGAGTGAGCGGCCCCGGGAGTCGGCGGGCGCCGTCTGCGTGCGCCGGCGCGGGGCCTGGCCGGCATGCGCCTGCGCGGGCATGTGCTGCGCAGGCGCACAGGCGCGGCGTACGCACGCGCGGGGGGCCGGGGCTCGGCGCCCCGCCCGGCCCGGCCGGCCCGGCCGGCCTGCGGCAGGGTGCTGCTCCTCGCCCCCGTCCTCGTCAGCCCAGTCTTCGCCGGGACTTCATCTGAGCCCGGTCGGCGGCCTGGGCGCCCTCCGTCCAGCCCGCGGCGTCACTGACGCCACGCAGCCGGGTCGTGGTCGTCTCGGGGAACATGCGCTCCAGCCGGTCGGTGACCGCGAGATCGCGGCCGGCCAGGACGGGCAGCAGGTCCTCGGTCACCTGGGTCCCGGCGGCCGCCGCCAGACGGACGCCGATGCGGTGGGCGTAGGCGGCGAGGAAGGACTGCCGGAAGGTCTTCGTCCGTTTGCGCCCGCCGGCTCTCTGGGCCGCCTCGGCCCGCGTCATCGCGGTCGTGGCCTGCACGAGGAGTGAGGTGTACAGCAACTCGACCGCGTCCAGCTCGGCCTCGAAGCCGACGACGGTGGAGAAGCCCAGGGGCTCGTTCCACACGGCCCGGCAGTGGTTCGCGGTGGCGACCGCGTCCAGCAGTACGGCCTTGGCCTGTTCGTACGGCGGTTCGACGCCGATCCGGCAGGCGCCGGGGGTGTCGGGTGCGGGGGCGCGGGCGGCGAGCAGCGCCTCGTCGACGCTGTGCCGGGCCATCAGCTCCTGGGCCTTCGCGCTCAGCGCCTCCGCCTCCTCCGGGAACCCGGTGGCCTCCGCCTTGGCCAGCAGCGCCCGGATGCGGCCGAGCACGCGGGACTCACCGGCCGGTGCGGCGGACGGGCGCCCGGCGGACGGCTCCAGGTGTTCGAGGACGGGCAGCCGCAGGAGCAGGCGGTACAGCTCCAGCACGGCGGTGGCGTAGGTGAAGCGGTCGGTCCGGGGCGGCGCGCCGGTGGGCAGTGCGCCGAGCTGGGCGTTCCAGCGCCGGCCGCGCGGGAGGTCGTGCGGGGCCTGCGCGCGGATCAGGTCGGCCGCGAGTCCGGCGTGCGCCTCGCCCAGTTCCCGCCCCGCGATCCGCACGACGTCGGCGGGCTGCCAGCCGCGCTGCCACGCGGTCGCCACGAACTCCCGGCCGCGCCGGTCGAGTTCGGCGTCCGCGGCGGGGTCGGCCGCGAGCAGGGAGGCACCGTCGTCGAGGGCGTCGTCGGAGGCGGCGTAGAGGGCGGCCCGGAAGGCGCGGTCGACGGTGCCGGACGCACCGGGCCCACCGGACTCACCGGCGGTCTCGGAAGCACGGGAGGCACCGGAGGAACGGGAGCTTCCGGAGGAGCCGGAGTCTCCGGAGGAGCGGGAGCCTCCGGAGGAGCGGGAGGTGCGGGACGTGGTCACGGATCGATCGTGCCACGAGGCCGAGAGAGCGGGATTTTCGTCCACAGGCTGTGGAAAACCTGCGGCGCGGCGAGCGGCCGACATCCGGTGAAGTCGTCGAGATCGATGTCAACCCAAGGTTGACAGTCGCTACCTGTCAACCTACGGTTGACACATGACGAACCCCAGCATCCGGTCGACGGTCCGTCTCGACGACCTCATCTCGGCCATCAAGCAGGTCCACCAGGAACCTCTCGAACAGCTCCAGGACGCCGTGCTCGCCGGCGAGCACCTCGGCGAGGTGGCCGACCACCTCATCGGTCACTTCGTCGACCAGGCCCGCCGCTCCGGCGCCTCCTGGACCGACATCGGCGCCAGCATGGGCGTCACCCGCCAGGCGGCGCAGAAGCGGTTCGTGCCCAAGGAGTCCGCCGACCTCGACCCCAGCCAGGGGTTCAGCCGCTACACACCCCGCGCGCGGAAGGTCGTCATGGCGGCCCACGAGGCCGCGAAGTCCGCGCGGAGCGCGGAGGGACTGCCCGCCCACCTCGTCCTCGGTCTGCTCACCGAACCCGAGGCCCTCGCCCCGCAGGCGATCCGGGAGCAGGGCGTCACCCTGGAAGCCGTCCGCGAGGCCGCGGCCGCCGCGCTGCCGCCCGCGTCCGCCGACGCCCCGGACCTCGTCCCCTACGGCCCCGCCGCCAAGAAGGCCCTGGAACTCACCTTCCGCGAGGCCCTGCGCCTCGGCCACAACTACATCGGCACCGAGCACATCCTGCTGGCCCTGCTGGAACTGGAGAACGGCGAGGGCCCGCTGAGCGGACTCGGCCTCGACAAGGCGCGCACCGAGGAGTACGTCACGCGCGCCCTGGAGAAGCTCGTGGCCGGCCGCGAGGAGGGCGAGGCACCCGCGGAAACCCCCTCGGAATCGCCCTCGGCCCCCTCCGAGTGATCCGGCGGGCCGCAGGTCACGGGCGATTGTCACAGGCGCCTGCCACACTCACGGCATGACCGACCGGTGGGCTCTCGCACCGGCCGAGGACGGCGGCGCCGACGTCGTACCCCTCGGCCCGGACGGGCTGCCCGCCGGACCGGTGCGCCGTGAGCCGGACCTCGCCGGGGCGGTGCGCAGCAGGCCGGACGTCACCCGGTGGGTGTGGCGGTCCACCGCCGAGGTCTACCCGCGCCTGCTCGCCGAGGGCGTGCGGGTCGAGCGCTGCTACGACATCGAGGACGCCGAGACGCTCCTGCTCGGCCACGAGGGGCACCACGGCGAGCCGCGCTCGGCGGCGGCCGCCCTGGCCCGGCTGCGCGGCGGTCCCGTACCGCCCGACCCGCCGCAGCGGCCGGCCGCGCCCGGCGCGCAGTCCCCGCTGTTCGAACCGCAGGGCGTGCCCCTGCCCCTGACGGACCTGCTCACGGTCTACGCCGAGCAGCAGCGGCGGCACGAGCGGACCGCCCACCCCGACCGCATGCACCTGCTGACCACCGCCGAGTCGGCCGGAATGCTGGTGGCGGCCGAGATGAACCGCGCGGGTCTGCCCTGGAGCGCGGACGTGCACCGCCGGGTGCTGCGCGAACTGCTCGGCGAGCGGTACGCGGGCGGCGGTGAGCCGCGCCGCCTGGCCGAGCTGGCCGACGAGGTGTCGGCCGCCTTCGGCCGCCGGGTGCGGCCCGATCTGCCCGCCGAGGTCGTCAAGGCGTTCGCCCGGGCCGGCATCAAGGTCAGGTCCACCCGCCGGTGGGAGCTGCAGTCCGTGGACCACCCGGCGGTGGCGCCCCTGCTGGAGTACAAGAAGCTGTACCGGATCTGGGTGGCGCACGGCTGGGCCTGGTTGCAGGACTGGGTGCGCGAGGGCCGGTTCCGCCCGGAGTTCCTGGCCGGCGGCACGGTCACGGGGCGCTGGGTGACCAACGGCGGGGGCGCGCTGCAGATCCCGAAGGTGATCCGGCGGGCCGTGGTCGCCGATCCGGGCTGGCGGCTGGTGGTGGCGGACGCCGACCAGATGGAGCCGCGCGTGCTGGCGGCCGTCTCCCGCGACCCCGGCCTCATGGAGGTGGCCGGACGGCCGGACGACCTCTACCAGTCGGTGTCCGACCGGGCCTTCTCCGGCGACCGCGCCCAGGCCAAACTGGCCGTGCTCGGCGCGGTCTACGGCCAGACGTCCGGCGACGGCCTGAAGAACCTGGCCGCGCTGCGCCGCCGTTTCCCCCGCGCGGTGGCCTACGTCGACGAGGCCGCGCGGGCCGGGGAGGAAGGCCGGCTCGTACGGACGTGGCTGGGGCGCACCTGCCCGCCCGCGGCCGGGTCCGCGGAGGACGACGCGACACAGGAGGCCGGCCTCCCGCAGGACGAGCCGGAGGAGCGGGCCGCCGGCCAGGGCTGGGTCCCGGGGTACGCCTCAGGCGACGTGCGGGCCCGGGGCCGCTTCGCCCGTAACTTCGTCGTCCAGGGCAGCGCGGCCGACTGGGCCCTGCTGATGCTCGCCGCGCTGCGCCGCTCCTGCCGGGACCTGGCGGCGGAACTGGTCTTCTTCCAGCACGACGAGGTGATCGTGCACTGCCCGGAGGAGGAGGCCGACACGGTCGTCGCCGCGATCCGGGAGGCGGCGGACCTGGCGGGTCGCCTCACGTTCGGCCCGACACCGGTGCGGTTCCCGTTCACGACGGCGGTGGTCGAGTGCTACGCGGACGCCAAGTGACGCCCCGTGGCCTGGGCGCGTTCCGCCCGGGACCACCGTGCTCCGCGGACCGGGCATGCGCCGGGGCGACGGACGCCGACGGATGGCGACCGGACGGGACAGGACGGCACCAGGGCGGCGGTGCGGCCGTCAGATGACCGGCGGGCGGCCCAGCCGGGTGAGCCGCCACACCGTGCGCCAGCGCATCGGCCGCCGTTCGCCCGCCGGCCGGCGCAGCCCCTCCGCGAAGCCGCCGAGCCACGCCCGCAGCCCGGCGGCCGACCGCGTCCGCAGGAGAGTGAGGAGCGTCCAGACGCCGAGGTGGACCGGGACGAGGACGAGCGGCAGCCGGCGGCGGACCAGCCAGACCCGGTTGCGGGCGGTGACGCGGTAGTAGATGGCGTGCCGCGCCGGCGAGGTCTTCGGGTGCTGGAGCAGCAGTTCGGGCGCGTAGAGGATCTTCCAGCCGGCGTCGGCGGCGCGCCAGGCCAGGTCCGTCTCCTCGTGCGCGAAGAAGAACTCCGCGGGCCAGTCGCCGGTCTGTTCGAGCATCCGCATGCTCAGGGCGTGGCCGCCGCCGAGGAATCCGGTGACGTACCCGCCCCGCATCGGGTCGGCGGAACCGAGCCGGGGCACGTGCCGCTGCTGGGTCTCGCCGTGCTCGTCGGCGATGCGGAAGCCGACGATGCCCAGGTGAGGATCGGCGGCGTACAGGTCCCGTACGCGGCGCAGCACGTCCGCGTCGACGAGCAGCCCGTCGTCGTCGAGTTCGACGACCACGTCGACGTCGCCGTACTCGCGCAGCCGGGCGAGGGCGACGTTGCGGCCGCCGGGGCAGCCGAGGTTGTCGTCGACGTCGATGACCGTGACCTCGCCGGGCAGCGAGAGCCGGCGGGCGAACTCGGGCAGCCGGCAGCCGTTGCCGACGATCACGATGCGGGCGGGCGCGAGATCCTGTTTGGCCACGGACTCCAGCAGGGCGTCGACCTCGGCGGGCCGGTTCCCCATGGTCACCACGGCGACGGCGATCCTCGGCTCCCTGGCTCCCACCGTTTCCACCACTCCCGCTCACCCCGTCCGGCGACGGCGGCGCCCGCGCTCGCCGCGCGGCACCCCGCTCCCCGCCCCTCCGTCGTCGTCCAGCCGTCCTTGTTCACCAAGATGTTGCCTCATTTCCGCCGGTTGTCCCGACACGACATCGCTTTGCCTCCTCTTTCCGCCGCCCCGCCGCGATGTACGGCACGGCCGCTCCTGCGGTACCCCTGGAGAACCACAACCCGATCACCGAACCCGCAGGGGGACGACAGACATGCGACTGCGCTGCGCCGTGCTCGACGACTTCCAGAACGCCGCGCTCACCGCCGCCGACTGGTCGGCGGTGAGCGACCGGGTGGACGTCGTCCGGTACGCCGAGCACTTCACCACGCAGGACGCGCTGGCGAAGGCGCTCGCCGACGCCGACATCGTCGTGACCCTGCGCGAACGGGTCCGCTTCCCGGCCGCCCTCCTGGACCGGCTCCCGTGCCTGAAGCTGCTGATCGCCTCCGGCATGCGCAACTCGGCGATCGACCTCGCGGCGGCCCGGGCGAACGGCGTGACCGTGTGCGGCACCGAGTCCTCCGCCACCCCGCCGGTGGAACTGACCTGGGCCCTGCTGCTGGGCCTCGCCCGCGGGATCGTCCAGGAGAACGACGCGCTGCGCGGCGGCGGCCCCTGGCAGTCCACCGTCGGCGCCGACCTGCACGGCCGCCGCCTCGGCCTGCTCGGACTCGGCAGGATCGGCAGCCGGGTCGCCCGGGTGGGGCTCGCCTTCGGCATGGAGGTCACGGCATGGAGCCAGAACCTCACCGAGGAGCGGGCGGACGAGGTGGGCGTGGCCCTGGCGCCGAGCAAGGAGGACCTGCTGTCGGGCGCCGACTTCGTCTCGGTCCACCTCGCCCTGAGCGACCGCACGCGCGGCCTGCTCGGCCCGCGTGAACTGGCCCTCCTGAAGCCGACGGCCTACCTCGTCAACACCTCCCGCGCCGCAGTCGTCGACCAGGACGCGCTGCTCGCCGCGCTGCGCGAGGGACGGATCGCCGGGGCGGGCGTCGACGTCTTCGACACCGAACCGCTGCCCGCGGACCACCCGATGCGCACCGCCCCGCGCCTGCTGGCCACCCCGCACCTCGGCTACGTCTCCCAGGCCAACTACGCGCGCTACTACGGACAGGCGGTGGAGGACATCGAGGCGTACCTGGCGGGCCGTCCGGTCCGGGTACTCGGCTGATCGGGACACCGTCCCCTCGCCCGGCACCAGCCGCACGAGACGGAACTGGACAACCAAAAGGCCAGGTCACAAGGTATGTGACCTGGCCTTTTCAAGAGAGCCGCTTTCGGGATTCGAACCCGAGACCTACGCATTACGAGTGCGTTGCTCTGGCCATCTGAGCTAAAGCGGCGTGCTGCTCGCACCAGGGTGCGATCGGCAACGTCCGTAAGTCTACACAGTTTCCGGAGGTGGTTCGTACCCGCCCCGGAGGGGGTGCCCCGGGGCGGGCGGGAGCGGCTATGAGCAGCGCTTTCCCTGGGCCGGCGGGGTGCCGCGGAGCAGGTAGGCGTCGATCGCGGAGTCGATGCAGCGGCTGCCCCGGCCGAAGGCGGTGTGCCCGTCGCCGTCGAAGGTCAGGAGGTGGGCCGAGGAGAGCTGGCGGGCGAGGGACCGGGCCCAGCGGTAGGGGGTCGCCGGGTCACGCAGGGTGCCGACCACCACGATGGGCGCCGCGCCCTTCGCCTCGATGCGGTGCGCGGCGCCGGTGGGTTTCACCGGCCAGTACGCGCAGTTCAGGGAGGCCCAGGCCAGGCCCCTGCCGAAGACCGGGGACGCCTTCTCGAACGCGGGCAGGGCCTTCTCCACCTCGGCCGGGGTGTCGTACGCCGGTGGCAGGTCGAGGCAGTTCACGGCGGCGTTGGCGTACATCAGGTTGTTGTAGTGGCCGCCGGAGTCGCGCTCGTAGTAGCTGTCGGACAGCGCCAGCAGGGCGGCGCCGTCACCGTCCTTCATCGCCGAGGTCAGCGCCCCGCGCAGCTGCGGCCAGGCGGACTGGTCGTACATCGCCGCGATCACCCCGGTCGTGGCGAGCGCCTCGCCGAGCTTGCGGCCGCTCTTGTCACCGGTGGGGATCGGATGTGCGTCGAGCTTCCGGAAGAAGGCCGCGAGGTGGTCGCCGGCCTGCCGCGGCGTCGTGTCCGGGCCGCCGAGCGGACAGTCGCTCTGGCGCACACAGTCCTTGGCGAACGACTGGAACGCGGTCTCGAAGCCCGCCGTCTGGTCCAGGTTCATCCGCGCCGCCGACAGGGACGGGTCCAGCGCGCCGTCCAGCACCAGGCGGCCCGCCCGGTCCGGGAACAGCCCGGCGTACGTCGCGCCCAGGAACGTCCCGTACGACGCCCCCACATAGGTCAGCCGGCGGTCCCCGAGGACGGCTCGGAGGATGTCCATGTCACGGGCGGCCTCGACCGTGGAGACGTGCCGCAGCAGCCGGGGGGCGCGGGCACCGCACCCCTCCGCGAACTTCCGGTACGCGCCCACCAGCGCGTCGGTCTCCTCGCGGTCGTCGGGGGTGACGTCGGTCTGCGTGTACGTGTCCATGTCGCGGTCGCCGAGGCACTCGACGGACTCGCTGCGGGCCACGCCGCGCGGGTCCATCGCCACCATGTCGTAGCGGGCGCGGACCTCCGCCGGGTAGCCGAGGCCGGCGTACTGCTGCAGGTAGCCGATGGCCGAACCGCCGGGTCCGCCCGGGTTCACCAGGAGCGAGCCCAGTCTGCTGCCCGGTCCCGTGGCCTTCTTCCTGGCCACGGCCAGCCGCACGTCGCCCGCCGACGGCCTGGCGTAGTCGAGCGGCGCCTTCATCGTGGTGCACTGGAAGCCGGGCGCTCCGCAGTCGCGCCAGGTCAGCTTCTGGCCGTAGTACGGCGCCAGCGCGGACGGCGTGGACCGCGGCAGCGCCGCCAGCACCGCGTCCGCCGCGGGCGCGGCCTGGTGCCGGGTCTCCCGGGCGGAACAGGCCGGCACGAGCAGGGCGGCGGCGGACAGCAGCGCGGCGAGGGCGATGCCGCGACGGGAGCCCGCCGGGCTGGTCCTGGATCTGGCCCGCGGGGCGGCCGGGGAGTCGCCCAGGGGGTCGTTCGGGTGGTGATTCAAGGGGTCGCTCGGACGAGGGGCGCGCCTGAAGTACATCGAGCGAGCGTAACTCTCCGCGATCACAGACGTACGCTGCGCGCGCGTCGTGCCCCGTACGAGTGATGCCGGGACGGCGGGAGGGGCACCGAGGGTGAGGGCCGGGCGGGGCGGTCGGCGGACACCGCGGCGGCCCCGGGACGACCAGGTGCCGCCAGGGCGGACACCGGAGCGCCCACAGGCTGCGGGCACCGGAGCGCCCACAGGCTGTCGGGGCAGCGCCGAGGGCGGGCGGGGGCCGGGCCATCGGCTGCCGGGCGGGACCGCGGGCTCGTCGGCTGCCCCGGCGGTGGCAGGCGGGGCCGGGCGGGGCAGCAGCGGACCCGGGGCAGCCGGGCGGTGTCAGCCGGCTCTCAGCGCCATCGTCATCGCCTCCACCGCAAGCAACGGGGCCACATTGCGGTCGAGGGCGTCGCGGCAGGCGGCGATCGCTTCTATGCGGCGCAGGGTGGCCTCCGGGGAACTGCCCCGGGCGACCCGCTCGAGGGTGTCCTCGACGTCCGCGTTGGCGATCGCCACGCGGGAGCCGAGCTGGAGGGCCAGGACGTCACGGTAGAGAGCGGTGAGGTCGGTCAGGGCGAGGTCGAGGCTGTCGCGCTGCGTACGCGTGCGGCGGCGTTTCTGCTTGTCCTCCAGGTCCTTCATCACGCCCGCCGTACCGCGCGGCAGCCGGCCGCCCTGGACCGCTCCCAGCGCCGCCTTCAGCTCCTCGGTCTCCTTCGCGTCCGTCTCCTCGGCGAGCGCCTTCGCGTCGTCCGCCGCCGCGTCGACCAGTTCCTGGGCCGCCTTGAGACAGCCGCCGATCTCGTCGAGACGGAGCGGAAGCCTCAGCACGGCGGCGCGGCGCTCACGCGCGGCCGGGTCGGTGGCCAGGCGGCGGGCCCGGTCGACGTGTCCCTGGGTGGCGCGGGCGGCCGCCGCGGCGACGTCGGGTTCGACCCCGTCCCGGCGTACGAGCATGTCGGCCACCGCGTCCACGGACGGGGTGCTCAGGTTCAGGTGGCGGCAGCGGGAGCGGATCGTGGGCAGGACGTCCTCGATCGAGGGGGCGCACAGCAGCCACACCGTGCGGGGGGCTGGCTCCTCGACGGCCTTCAGCACGGCGTTGGCCGACTTCTCGTTCAGCCGCTCGGCGTCCTCGACCAGGATCACCTGCCAGCGGCCGTTCGCCGGGGAGGTGAAGGACTTGCGGACGGTGTCCCGCATGTCGTCGACGAGGATCTGCGCGCCCACGGCGGCGACGGTGGAGACGTCGGCGTGCGTGCCGACCAGTGCCGTGTGACAGCCGTCGCAGAAGCCGCAGCCGGGGGCGCCGCCGAGGGCACGGTCGGGGCTGACGCACTGCAGCGCGGCGGCGAAGGCCCGGGCCGTCTGCGTGATGCCCGCTCCCGGAGGGCCGGTGAACAGCCACGCGTGCGTCATCTTCGACGCCTCGGGCGGCGCGGCGCCGGTGGCGGCCGCCGTCACCAGGGCGTCGGCGTCCCGGGCAGCGGCGGCCAACTGTTCGCTGACCTTCTCCTGCCCGACGAGGTCGTCCCACACGCTCATGGGTCACGCCGCCCTTTCGTCATGGTTCGTGGTGCGGGATCCATTGTGCGGGGGCCCACTGACAACGGCGGACCACCGGCCGGCGCCGCGGGCGCGCCCCGCGTTCAGAGCCCGGCGGTTCGGCGCGCTCGGGGCGGCCTGGCGCTCGGGGCGGCCGGGAGTCCTGCGAGCCGGGGGACCAGGGGTCCGGCGGTTCGGCGGCCCGGCGATCGGTGGCCCGGGAAGCCGGCGATCCGGAGGCCGACGATGCGGGGACCCGGCGGCCCGCCCCGTTGCGTACTCCGGGACCGGCGGTCCGCCGCCCAGGTCCGGCCGGGCCCGGCAATCCGCCGCCCAGGTCCGGCCGGGCCCGGCGGTCCGGCGGCCGTGGCGTGGCCTGCCAGGTCAGGCGGCACCGACCGGCCCCTCCCCCGGCGCGGTCTCAGCCGCTGCGCGCCGGCAGCGCGCGCCGACGGCGGCCGCCCTCAGCCCCGGCGTCCGCGGCCCCGGCCGTCGTCGTACCCGTCCTCGTCCTGACGCGGTCCCAGCAGTTCGTCCGCCAGGGTCGGCAGGTCGTCCAGCGGGGTCTCCTCGGCCCAGTCCGGCCGCGGCCGGGCCGGACGGGCACCGCCGTCGGCCCCGACCTGCGGCAGCTCGCGCGTCCGGTCGTCGGAGCCGTCGGGCCGGACGGACGAGGGCCGCTCGTCCCGGAAGAAGCCCGGCGGAACCCGGTCCGTGACGTCCGCCCCGCGCGCGTCCGCCGGGTCCGTGTCCCGCACCGGAGGCAGGACGGCCGTCTCGTCGGCCGCGCCGGCCAGGGCACCCGCTCCCCTGCCGCCGTCGCCGCCGGCCCCACCGCCACCGCCGTCGGCGGGCACCAACGGCAGGACCGCCGTCTCGTCGGCCGCGCCGGTGGGCGCCTCCGGTCCCTTCGGCGCCGACGGCCCGGACGGTCCCGGCCGTTCGGACGGCTGCGGAAGCTCGGCGGTGACCTCCGCGTCGGACTCCGGCCCGGCGTTCCGGCCGGAGCCACCGCCCGGACCACCGGAGCCGGGAGCCTCGCCCGGCCCGCCCCACGTGTCACGCACCGGTCGCAGGACCGTCGTCTCCTCCGCCGGGCCGGCGGCCGGCCCGGCCTCGGCGGGCGCCGGGTTCACCACGGGCGTGGGTACGGTCACCGCGTCCGACGGCAAGGCGGCAGCGGCGGGAGGCTCCGGCCGACCGGGCCCCGACTGCGCCGCGGCAGCGGCCTGCTCGGCCGCCCGACGCGCCTCCTCGGCGCGCAGCAGCGCCTCCTCGGCCTTCTTCTGCTTCTCCAGGCGCCGCGCCTCGGCCTCGGCCCGTACCCGGGCCTCCTCCTCGGCCTCCCGGCGCAGCCGTTCCTCCTCGGCCTTGCGCCGGGCCTCGGCCTCCGCGCGCGCCTGCTCCTCGGCGAGCAGCCGGGCCCGCTCCTCCTCGGCACGGCGGCGCGCTTCCTCGGCGCGCTGCCTGGCCTCCTCCGCCTGCCGTTCGGCCTCGCGCCGCTGCGCCTCCTCCAGCTCGCGCCGCTTGCGCTCCTCCTCCTCGGCGCGCAGCCGGGCGAGCTGCTCCTGGCGCTCCCGCTCCAGGCGCTCCTCCTCGGCCTTGCGCCGGGCTTCTTCCTCCGCCTTGCGCCGGGCCTCCTCCTCGGCCTTGCGCCGTGCCTCCTCCTGGGCCTTCACCTCGGCCTCGGACAGCGGCAGCATCTGGTCGAGCCGGTGCCGGACGACGGTGGTGACCGCCTCGGGCTCCTGCCCGGCGTCCACCACCAGATACCGTCCGGGGTCGGCGGCGGCCAGCGCCAGGAAACCGGACCGCACGCGCGCGTGGAACTCCGCCGGCTCCGACTCCAGGCGGTCGGGTGCCTCGGTGAACCGCTCGCGGGCGGTCTCCGGGGAGACGTCCAGCAGGACCGTGAGGTGCGGTACGAGTCCGTTGGTCGCCCAGCGCGAGATGCGGGCGATCTCGGTCGGGGACAGGTCACGGCCCGCGCCCTGGTAGGCGACGGAGGAGTCGATGTACCGGTCGGTGATCACCACGGCACCGCGCTCCAGAGCGGGCCGTACGACCGTGTCGACGTGCTCGGCGCGGTCGGCGGCGTAGAGCAGCGCCTCGGCGCGGTGGGACAGTCCCTGCGAGGACACGTCCAGGAGGATCGAGCGCAGCCGCTTGCCCACGGGCGTGGCGCCCGGCTCGCGGGTGAGGACGACCTCGTGCCCCTTCTCCCGGATCCAGTCGGCGAGCGCCTCGGCCTGCGTGGACTTGCCCGCGCCGTCGCCGCCCTCCAGGGCGATGAAGAAACCGGACTCGGCGGGCGCCGTCACGGGGTCGTCGCCGCCGCGCAGCGCGTCGAACAGGTCCTGCCGCAGCGGTACGCCGGAGCGGTCGTCGACCTTGGCCAGCACCAGCGCGGCCACCGGCAGCAGCAGCGCGCCGACGAGCATCAGGGTGAAGGCGGCGCCGCCGTGCGCGAAGACGAACCGGCCGTTCTCGAGCCGGTGCGGGCCGATCCCGGCCGCGACCACCGGGGCGCACAGGGCGCCGACGGCCACGAAGACCCGTACCACCGCGTGCAGGTGCTCGGTCATGCGCGGCCTGCGCTGGTCCTCGGTCTCCAGGTCGAGCAGGGTGTGCCCGGCGTTGGCGGCGATGCCCGCGCTCACCCCGGCCAGGGCGAGGAGCAGCAGGACGGTGGTGACGTCGGGGACGAGTCCGGCGGCGAGCAGGGCGATGCCGGTGACGGCGACGGCCAGCGCGAGCAGCCTGCGCCGCGACAGCGAGACGAGCGCCTTGGGCGCCGTACGGATGCCGACGACGACCCCGCCGGTCAGGGCGAGCACCGCCAGCCCGTAGAGCACCGGACCGCCGCCCAGGTCGCGGGCGTGCAGCGCGCAGACGGCGACCGCGGCGGCGACCGCCCCGGCGACGGCCGCGGAGGCGAGCACGAGCAGCGGCACCGCTCCTGTGCGGCCCTTGTCCGCTCCGGTGCCCGCCTTGGGACGGCGCAGCCCTTCCAGCGGCGACCGCGCGCGCGGGGTGTGCGTGCCGGGCAGTTCCAGGTAGGTCAGCACGGACAGGGACGCGGCGAACAGACCCGCCGCGACGTACGCGCCGAGAGCCGCCTGGTGCTGGTCGAACCAGGCGATGCCGGTGCCCAGGAGGTTGTTGAACAGGGAGGCGACGACCAGGACGCAGGCCGCCAGCGGGATCGCCAGGAAGGACGTCCGCAGCGACAGCCGGCGCAGGGCGTCGAGGTGGTCGGGCAGCGGCCGGACGGTGGCGCCCTCGGGGGGCGGGGCCGGCAGCAGCGCGGGCGCCGCGCTCTCACGGCACACCGTCCACAGCCGCTCGGCGACGCCGGTCACGAAGACGGTCGCCAGGAGGAGCACCGGTGCGTTGCCCGGGGTCCAGTCGATCCACAGCGGGGCGACGATCAGCAGCGCTGCGCGCACGCCGTCGGTGCCGACCATGGTCCAGCGGCGGTCCAGCGGCCCGCCGGGCGCGGTCAGCGCGGTCAGCGGCCCCAGGAGGACCGCTCCGAAGAGCACGGTCGCCACGATGCGGGCGCCGAAGGCGATCGCCACCGCGAACGCCGCACCCCGGTAGCCGCCGCCGAAGGATCCCTGGGCGACCGACGCCTGGAGGACCAGCACGACGAGGACGAGGAGCGCGAGGACGTCTCCCACGCCCCCCAGCACCTGGGCGCTCCACAGCCGCCTCAGCTGGGGTCGGCGCAGCAGCGCGCGTACGGCGCGCTCGCGGGAGTCCGCGACCAGTGCGTCGTCGGGGGCCGGTGTGTGGGCCGTTGGCTGCTCGGCTCGCGTCATGCGTTCAGCCTATCGGGACGCGCCGACAGCCCGCCGTGACCGCCCGAACGTCTGCGCGCCCCGGCAGGGATGTGCTGCCGGGGCGTGCGAGGGGCGTGCGTCGCGTGAACGGTTGTGAAGAACCGGGGCACAGTGCCGCGGTCCCCCGGGTACCGGGGTACCCGGGGCGCGGTACCCCGCTCAGTCCTCGGCGGGCGCCTTGGAGGCGGTCGCCTTGGCCGCCGTCTTCTTGGCGGCGGTCGTCTTCTTCGCCGTGGTGGTCTTCTTCGCCGTGGTCTTCTTGGCCGCCGTCTTCTTCGCGGCCGTGGACGCCGTCTTCTTCGCCGTCGTCTTCTTGGCCGCGGCCTTCTTCGCGGTCTTCTTGGCCGGGCCCTTGGCGCGCTTCTCCGCCAGCAGCTCGAACCCGCGCTCCGGGGTGATCGACTCGACGCTGTCGCCGGAACGCAGGGTCGCGTTGGTCTCGCCGTCGGTGACGTACGGGCCGAAGCGCCCGTCCTTGACCACGACCGGCTTCTCGCTGACCGGGTCGGTGCCCAGCTCCTTCAGCGGCGGCTTGGCCGCCGCGCGACCGCGCTGCTTGGGCTGGGCGTAGATCGCCAGCGCCTCTTCCAGCGTGATCGTGAAGAGCTGGTCCTCGGACTGCAGCGAACGCGAGTCCGTGCCCTTCTTCAGGTACGGCCCGTACCGGCCGTTCTGCGCGGTGATCTCCACGCCCTCGGCGTCGGTGCCGACGACGCGCGGCAGCGACATCAGCTTCAACGCGTCGTCGAGGGTCACCGTGTCCAGGGACATCGACTTGAAGAGCGACGCCGTGCGCGGCTTGACGGCGTTCTTGCCCGTCTTCGGGGTGCCCTCGGGGAGGACCTCCGTGACGTACGGGCCGTAGCGGCCGTCCTTGGCGACGATCTGGTGGCCGGTCACCGGGTCGGCGCCCAGCTCGAAGTCACCGCTCGGCTTGGCGAGCAGCTCCTCGGCGAGTTCGACGCTCAGCTCGTCCGGGGCGAGGTCGTCCGGGATGTCGGCGCGCTGGTGCTGCTCGGTGTCCTTCTCGCCGCGCTCGATGTACGGCCCGTAGCGGCCCACGCGCAGCACGATCCCGTTGCCGACCGGGAACGACGACACCTCGCGCGCGTCGATCGCGCCCAGGTCGGTCACCAGTTCCTTGAGGCCGCCGAGGTGGTCCCCGTCGCCGTTGCCGGCGTCCGCCGCACCGCCCTCGCCCGTGCCTTCACCGAAGTAGAACCGCTTCAGCCACGGCACGGCCCGCGCCTCGCCGCGCGCGATGCGGTCGAGGTCGTCCTCCATGCGGGCGGTGAAGTCGTAGTCGACGAGCCGGCCGAAGTGCTTCTCCAGCAGGTTCACCACGGCGAAGGAGAGGAAGGACGGCACGAGCGCCGTGCCCTTCTTGAACACGTAGCCGCGGTCGAGGATCGTGCCGATGATCGACGCGTACGTCGACGGGCGGCCGATCTCGCGCTCCTCCAGCTCCTTGACCAGGCTGGCCTCGGTGTAGCGGGCCGGGGGCTTGGTGGCGTGCCCGTCGACCGTGATCTGCTCGGCGCTGAGCGCGTCGCCCTCGGTGACCTGCGGCAGGCGGCGCTCGCGGTCGTCCAGCTCGGCGTTCGGGTCGTCGGCGCCCTCGACGTAGGCCTTCAGGAAGCCGTGGAAGGTGATCGTCTTGCCGGACGCGCTGAACTCCACGTCCCGGCCGTCGGCCGCCCGGCCACCGATCTTCACGGTGACCGAGTCGCCGGTCGCGTCCTTCATCTGGGAGGCGACGGTCCGCTTCCAGATCAGCTCGTAGAGCTTGAACTGGTCGCCGGTCAGGCCGGTCTCGGCGGGCGTGCGGAAGCGGTCGCCCGAGGGACGGATCGCCTCGTGCGCCTCCTGCGCGTTCTTGACCTTGCCCGCGTACGTGCGCGGCTGCGGCGGCAGGTAGTCGGCGCCGTACAGCTGCGTGACCTGGGCGCGGGCGGCGCTGATCGCCGTGTCGCTCAGGGTGGTGGAGTCCGTACGCATGTACGTGATGTAGCCGTTCTCGTACAGCTTCTGCGCGATCTGCATGGTGGCCTTGGCGCCGAAGCCGAGCTTGCGGCTGGCCTCCTGCTGCAGCGTCGTCGTACGGAACGGGGCGTACGGCGAGCGGCGGTAGGGCTTGGACTCGACGGAGCGGACGGAGAAGGACGTCCGCTCCAGTGCGGCGGCGAGCGCACGCGCGTTCGCCTCGTCGAGGTGGAGGGTGTTCGCGCTCTTCAGCTGCCCCAGCGAGTCGAAGTCACGCCCCTGCGCGACGCGCCGGCCGTCGACCGTCTGGAGCCGCGCGACCAGGGACGACGGGTCCGACGGGTCGCCCGCGCGGCCGGTCGCGAAGGTACCCGTCAGGTCCCAGTACTCGGCCGAGCGGAAGGCGATGCGCTCGCGCTCCCGTTCGACCACGAGCCGGGTCGCGACGGACTGGACACGGCCTGCCGACAGCCGCGGCATGACCTTCTTCCACAGGACCGGCGAGACCTCGTAGCCGTAGAGGCGGTCGAGGATGCGGCGGGTCTCCTGGGCGTCGACGAGCTTCTGGTTGAGCTGGCGCGGATTGGCGACGGCCGCCCGGATCGCGTCCTTGGTGATCTCGTGGAAGACCATCCGCTTGACGGGGATCTTCGGCTTCAGCACTTCCTGGAGGTGCCACGCGATGGCCTCGCCCTCGCGGTCCTCATCGGTGGCGAGGAAGAGTTCGTCGGAGTCCTTCAGCAGGTCCTTGAGCTTCTTGACCTGGGCCTTCTTGTCGGCGTTGACCACATAGATCGGCTGAAAGTCATGTTCTACGTCCACACCGAGGCGGCGGACCTCGCCGGTGTACTTCTCGGGGACCTCCGCGGCCCCGTTGGGAAGGTCCCGGATGTGCCCGACGCTCGCTTCGACGACGTAGCCGGGGCCGAGATAGCCCTTGATCGTCTTCGCCTTGGCAGGCGACTCGACGATGACGAGTCGGCGGCCGCCCTGTGCGGTCTCGCTGGTCGGGGACAACTTCGCTCTTCTCTCCGGTCGACGCTTGGTCTCGCTGTGTCTCGCTGGAACCCCCCGGATCTGTGGATTCCCGGGGCCGGGCAGTGCTGACGCTGCGGAGTGTGACGGTACATCCCGCCCCCGTGTCAAACGGGAAAAGCCCGCAACGGCCACTCGAACGGTAACCCGACTACCGCCCTTCCTGCCGCCCGGAGTGCCGACGGGCCGGTCCGGGCGGACGCGGAAAGTGATCCACCGGATACGCGGAGCCGGGCACCGCGGCGGTTCTCACACGCCCGTCAGGCACCACGCCCCGAGCGCGAGACAGCCCAGGGCGATCACGGTCGCGAGGGTCACCGACACGGCCTGCTGCACCCCGAGGGCCACCGGCTCCCGACGCCGCGCCCGGAGCACCGTCCACCCCAGCAGGACCGCCCCGAACAGGGCGAACACCGTCCCCGTGAAGATCGCCGGACCGCTTTCCACGTGCGTACCCTCCCGCCCCGGATGCCCCCGGTCGGGGAGGCTGGCACCCCTGGGCGACGGGCCGGCCAACCCCGCGTGAACGCCGGGCGGACCCGCGGACGCGCGGCTCGCGGACGACCACCCGCGAGCCGCCGGCGCTCGCCGGACGGATGACCGAAAAATGGTCGAAGGGACCGGCCGCGGGAGGGCGGCGGTTGCGTTCCGGGGCGGGCCGGTCACGCGGAGGGGCCGCCTGGGAGGCCCGGCCCTGACCTCGGCCGCCTCCGCCCGGAGGGCGCCGGGCGGGGGCCGGCCGTACCGAGCGGGTGGTCTCAGCCCGCCGGGTTCCAGTCCGCCGGCTCCAGGAAGCCCTGCTCCACCAGCAGCCGGATCTGCGCCGGGGTCCGGTCGCGCAGCAGGACCGGGTCCTCGCCGACCAGCTGGGCGATGGCGTCCAGGATGCGGCCGGCGCTCAGCGTGCCGTCGCACACGCCCGCGAAACCGGCACCGACCGTGTCCACCGTGGTGGCCCGGCGCATGCCGCGGTGCTGCCGCAGCACCACGTGCTCCGGGTCCTCGGCACCGGGCAGCCCGACCTGCTCCTGCACCACTTCCCGCACGAGCCGGAAGTGCGCGTCGAGCAGCGCCGCGTCATCGTGCTCCCGCAGGTAGTCGAGGCGGTCGAAGTGCGCGCGCACGGTGTCACCGAGCGGCTGTTCGACCGGGTGCGGCCATTCCTCGGCGGTGACCGAGGGAACGGCGGAGCCCGTCCTGCGCAGGGTGATCCAGCCGAACCCCACGGCCTTCACCTTGCGCGCCTCGAACTCCTCCAGCCAGGCGTCGTACCGTGCCTGGTACTCCGCCGGGTCGCCGCGGTGGTCACCGGCGTCCCTCAGCCACAGCTCGGCGTACTGCGTGACGTCCTGCACCTCGCGCTGCACGATCCACGCGTCGCAGCCACGGGGCACCCACGACCTGAGTCTGTCCTGCCAGTCCTCCCCCTCCACGTGCTGCCAGTTGGCGAGGAACTGGGCGAACCCGCCCTCGCTCAGCCGCTCCCCCGACTGCTGAACGAGCGTGCGGCACAGATCGTCCCCGCTCATCCCGCCGTCCCGGTAGGTGAGCCGGGCGCCCGGCGAGATGACGAAGGGCGGGTTGGACACGATCAGGTCGAACGTCTCGTCCTCGCGGACCGGTTCGAACAGGGAGCCCTGCCGCAGGTCGGCGGCCGGTGCCCCGGACAGGGCGAGGGTGAGGGCGGTGATGTGCAGCGCGCGCGGGTTGAGGTCGGTCGCGGTCACGCGCGTGGCGTGCCGGCTCGCGTGCAGCGCCTGGATCCCGGAACCGGTGCCGAGGTCGAGCGCGGAGCCGACGGGCGTACGGACCGTGAGGCCGGCCAGGGTCGTGGAGGCGCCGCCCACACCGAGGACGACACCCTCCTCACGGCTGCCGATGCCGCCCGCGCCGCCGACCGCGCACCCCAGGTCGGAGACGATGAACCAGTCCTCGCCGTCGAGTCCGCCGTACGGCCGTACGTCCACGGTCGCGGCCACCTCGTCGCCGCCGACCCGGGTCAGCCAGCCGGTCTCCAGGCAGGCCCCGACGGGCAGGACGTCCGCCACGCGCGCGTGCGGCACGGGCTGCTGCAGCAGGAAGAGCCGGACGAGCACTTCGATCGGCGTGTCCCCGCGCGTGGCCCGCAGCGCGGGCACGGTCTCGCTGCGGGCGAGCGCGGCGTAGGCGGGCGCACCGAGCAGTTCGAGCAGTCCGTCGGCGGTGAACGACGCGCCGAGCAGGGCGTCCCGGAGCCGGGCGGCGACCTCCGGACGGTCGGCGGCGGGAAGGGCGGTCGGGGCGGGCAGGCTGGAGTCACTCACGCACCCATTGTGTCGGCTCCCACCGACATCGCACACGCGCGCACGCCCCGGCTCCCGCACACGCGTACGTCCGGGCGTGCGCGAACGGCCGGCACGCGCGCGCGTGCCGGCCGTGTCTCGTCAGGTGCGCCGACGACCCGCCCGGGTCAGCCGGGACCCGCCTCAGAGGCGGCGCATCAGCCGTTCGCCGGTGACGCGGTCGCGGAGGAGGCGCCGGTCGGGGCGGACTTGCAGCTCGGCTGGGTGGCCATCGCCTTGCCGACGTCGCCCTCCTCGAGGTTCTTGAGCGCGTCGTTCCCGGTCCTGCTCAGCTTGTCCAGCTGGGTGGCGATGTCCTTGAGCCCGTCCGCGAACTTGGCCTGGTCCTTGGTGTCGAGCTTGTCCACCTGCTCCTTGAGCGAGGCGTACGAGGCACCGAGGTCGTTCAGTTCCTTGACCGCGTCCTGCTGCTTCTTCCGGCCGCCGTCGACCTCGGGCGCGCCGGCCTTGTTCACGGCGGCGCCGATCGCCTTGTAGGCGTCGGACATGTCCTGGAAGGCCTGCGCGTCGGTCTCCTGGACCGTCTTCGTCGGGGTGTTGTCCGAGGTCTGCTTCTGGATCGCGGCGCTGGCGGCCTGGATCTTCTTCGCCTGCGGCTGGACACCGTCGCACACCTGCTTGGCCCAGGTGTTCAGGGCGTCGTTCTTGCCGTCGTCGCTGCTGCCGGAGCATCCCGTCAGTGCCAGTGCCAGTACCGCACCGCCGGACAGTGCGGCCGCGAGCTTCTTGTTCACCGGATCGGTCCCTTCCATGGCTCTCGGCCCCGGAACATACACGCCGTGGGAACGCGGCCAGGGTCCGATCACCCCTTACATGCCGTCTTGCAGCCATTTGCACCAAGCGAGAGAAGGCTCACGACGCACTGGCCGCAGCGCACGGACACGACTCATGGTCACGACTCGGGGTTCGGGGCGCGCCGGGTGCACGCTCACGGGGACATGGGAGATGGGACACGGAAGACCGCCCACCGGACACGCCACGGGCGGGCGGCGCGTCGCACGCGCCGCCCGCCCGCTCCCGAGCCCGGCCTGCCGTACAGCCCCTACGAGACCACCGCGGGGTCGGCCGGCTTGGACACCCGTTCGGCACTCTCCTCGTCGTCCCCGACGGCGATCCCGCGCCGCTTGGAGACGTAGACCGAGCCGACGATCACGAGCAGCGCCAGGATCGCGATCAGGACCCGTACGCCGATGCTCTTGTCGTGCCCGTAGGAGAACTTGATGACCGCGGGCGCGATGAGCAGCGACACGAGGTTCATCACCTTCAGCAGCGGGTTGATCGCCGGTCCCGCGGTGTCCTTGAACGGGTCGCCGACCGTGTCGCCGATCACCGTGGCGGCGTGGGCCTCGCTGCCCTTGCCGCCGTGGTGGCCGTCCTCGACCAGCTTCTTGGCGTTGTCCCAGGCACCGCCGGAGTTGGCGAGGAACACCGCCATGAGGGTGCCCGCGCCGATGGCGCCCGCCAGGTACGCGCCGAGCGCGCCGACCCCGAGCGTGAACCCGATGAAGATGGGCGCCATCACGGCGAGCAGTCCGGGTGTGGCGAGTTCGCGCAGGGCGTCCTTGGTGCAGATGTCGACGACCTTGCCGTACTCCGGCTTCTCGCTGAAGTCCATGATCCCGGGCTTCTCGCGGAACTGCCGCCGCACCTCGAAGACCACCGAACCCGCCGACCGCGACACCGCGTTGATCGCCAGCCCCGAGAACAGGAAGACGACCGCGGCACCGGCGATGAGCCCGACCAGGTTGTTGGGCTGTGAGATGTCCATGATCAAGGTCATCGGCGTACCGGCACCCGAGAGCTTCGCCCCGACGTCCTGCGCGCCGGTGGTGATGGCGTCCCGGTAGGACCCGAAGAGCGCCGACGCCGCCAGGACCGCGGTGGCGATGGCGATGCCCTTGGTGATCGCCTTGGTGGTGTTGCCGACCGCGTCCAGGTTGGTGAGCACCTGGGCGCCCGCCCCCTCGACGTCCCCGGACATCTCGGCGATGCCCTGGGCGTTGTCGGAGACCGGACCGAAGGTGTCCATGGCGACGATCACGCCGACCGTGGTGAGCAGACCGGTGCCGGCCAGCGCCACCGCGAAGAGCGCCAGCATGATCGACGTGCCGCCGAGCAGGAACGCCCCGTACACGCCGAGCCCGATCAGCAGCGCCGTGTAGACGGCCGACTCCAGGCCGACGGAGATGCCGGCGAGGACGACGGTGGCCGGACCGGTCAGCGACGTCTTGCCGATGTCGCGGACCGGCCGCCTGGTGGTCTCGGTGAAGTAGCCGGTCAGCTGCTGGATCACGGCGGCCAGCAGGATGCCGATGGCCACCGCGACCAGGGCGAGGATCCGCGGATCGCCGTCCTTGCCGCGGATCGCCGCGTCGGTGACGCCGGTCAGGCCGGCGTAGGACGACGGCAGATAGGTGTAGACGGCCGCCGCGACCAGGGCGAGCGAGATCACCGCGGAGATGAAGAAGCCGCGGTTGATCGCGCTCATGCCGCTGCGGTCGGTGCGGCGGGGCGCCACCGCGAAGATGCCGATCATGGCGGTGATCACGCCGATCGCGGGCACCAGCAGGGGGAAGGCGAGTCCGTCGTTGCCGAAGGCCGCCTTGCCCAGGATGAGCGCGGCGACCAGCGTGACGGCGTACGACTCGAAGAGGTCGGCCGCCATGCCCGCGCAGTCGCCGACGTTGTCGCCCACGTTGTCGGCGATGGTCGCGGCATTGCGCGGATCGTCCTCCGGAATGCCCTGCTCGACCTTGCCGACCAGGTCGGCGCCGACGTCGGCGGCCTTGGTGAAGATGCCGCCACCGACACGCATGAACATGGCGATCAGCGCGGCGCCGAGGCCGAAGCC
Organism: Streptomyces sp. NRRL S-340; assembly: GCF_000720185.1. Lineage (GTDB taxonomy): Bacteria > Actinomycetota > Actinomycetes > Streptomycetales > Streptomycetaceae > Streptomyces. The sequence continues at coordinate 102,580 of NZ_JOIY01000001.1, forward strand.
CTCCAGCACCTTCGGCGCGTCCGCCGCGTAGACCAGCACCACGCAGGAGGCGCCCAGCAGGCCGAGCCCCACCGTGAACATGCCGACGACGCCGCCCGTACGGAAAGCGATCTTCATCGCTTTGTGCGAGACGGTGGTGAGATCCTTTTCCGGTTCGCCCTGCGCGGGAGTCGCTTCCCGGGCCGCGGCGGCGACGCGCACATTGCTGCGCACGGCAAGCCACATGCCGATATAACCCGTGGCGGCCGAGAAACCGGCGCCGATCAGGAAGAACACCGACCGGCCGGCCCGCTGATTCCAGTCGTCGGCGGGCAGCAGCAGGAGCAGGAAGAACACCACGACGGCGAATACGCCGAGGGTGCGCAACTGGCGGCCGAGATAGGCCTTGGCGCCTTCCTGGACCGCTTCCGCGATCTTCTTCATGCTGTCGGTGCCCTCGCCCGCGGCGAGTACCTGGCGCACCAGGATGCCCGCGACCACGAGCGCGGCCAGCGCGACGGCGGCGATCACCGCCACGATGATCCGATTGTCGTTGGTCAGCACCGCGGCTGCGAAAGTCGTGGGTTGACCCAACTGATGAGGGGTAGAAAGCCCCGCCATTCGTCCTCCTTGACGCTTGGGCTGAGCTCAAGATGTGGACGGATTGTAGGTAGCCGGACCTGATCTAAACAGTGTGCGGTAAATGGAATCAGCCTGCACAGGCTCCTCAGCAAATGATCGCGTGCCCGCCAGGGGCCCGAAAGCGGTAACGCCTCAAAAGCATTGACCCTTGATCCATTATCCGGCTATCGATCGTGAATGAATTCACGAAATCATGCCGGGTCTGCGGCCCCGGCGGCCCCGGCGGGCCTGTCCGGCCCATCCCTGGACACACCGAAGGGCCCCGCGGATGCGGGGCCCTTCGGCCGGTACTCACCGGACGCGCGGCGAGGGATACGCCGCTCACGGCCGCGCACGGCACACGGGAGCGCGCACGGCCTCAAGGACGCGCGCGCCTCACGAACCGGCATGACTCAGGGAAGCGGCCCGTCGAACCGGCATGACGCACAGAAGGGCGCGACCCACGGAGGGGCGCGCGGTACAACCGCACCCGGCGGACAGACGGGCGAGCCTCACAGAGGCGCGGCTCCCAGACGTGCACGCACGCTTCACCGCCGCGCGGCTCGCGAGGGGATCCCTCACACAGGTGTGCAGCTCACGGGCAGGCACGTACGGACCGGCGTAAGGGGCGCGCGGGATGCCCGCGCGGCCTCGCATCGGATCGAACCGCCTCGGATCCGATCGGATCGGGTCGGATCCGATCGGGTCGAGGCGGGCCGTCGACTCGGCGGGGCTCAGGAAAGAACGACGTTCGGCGGCGCGGTCGGCCAGGTCATCTTGATCTGACCGCCGTCCTCCCCGGTCGAGACCTCCACGTCGTCGACGAGGCCGCTGATGACCGCGAGACCCATCTCGTCCTCCTCGGCCTCGGCGTCGTCCCCCGGGGCGTCCCCGGGGTGGCGCGGAGCGTGCCGCGCCTCGTCGCCGACCTCGATGGAGAACTGTTTCTCCTCCTCGGTCAGCACGACCGTCACCGGCGCGGCGATCCCACCGCTCTGGTGCAGCCCGACGGCACGGGAGCAGGCCTCGCCCACGGCGAGCCGGACCTCGTCGAGGACGGCCTCGTCGACCCCGGCCCTGCGCGCCACCGCTGCCGCCACCAGACGGGCGGTCCTGACGTGCTCGGGCAGCGCGCTGAAGCGGAGTTCGACGGTGGCCATGCGTCCCCCTAGGAGCTACGGGCGTGCTGTCAGGGGGCCGGGCCGCCGAGAGCCGGGCCCCCCGCATGAACTTCTTCCGCCCCGGACACCGGCCCGGGGCCGGCGGTCAGTCGGTGGCCGCCACCGCTTCGTCGACCGAGGTGTGGATGGGGAACACCTTGGTCAGACCGGTGATGCGGAAGATCTTGAGAATGCGCTCCTGGTTGCAGACCAGGCGCAGCGAGCCCTCATGGGCACGCACACGCTTCAGGCCGCCCACCAGCACGCCGAGACCGGTGGAGTCGAGGAAGTCCACGCCCTCCATGTCGACGACGAGGTGGAAATTCCCGTCGTTCACCAGCTCGACCAGCTGCTCGCGCAGCTTGGGCGCGGTATATACGTCGATTTCGCCACCGACCTCGACGACCGTACGATCGCCGACGGTACGGGTCGACAGGGACAGGTCCACGGATCCTCCAGCACCTTGCTATCGAGCGGTCGCCCCTCGGGCACCTCGGCTTGAAGCCCCCCGGGACGGTTCGCCAGCCGCGATGGCATTCAATCACTTACCGGCAGGCGTGCACGACGCCTTGGCTCCATTGTCCGTCACGCCGGTGACACACTCGGTGCCAATGGCCAAGAATCACCGATCCGATCGGACCCCGACGGACCACACAACCCGCCTGTCGCCGGGCGCGGTTCTGGACCGGCTCGCCTCCGGGCCGAGCCGGGCTGCGCGCATCACTCATACGGAGCACTTGCCCCCGCGGGCGGGTCGCCATGCCGTCTGGCCCGACCGGATTCGGCCGGAGATCATCGCGGCCGTCCAGGCGTGCGGCATCGAGCACCCCTGGGCCCACCAGGCGCGCGCCGCCGAGCACGCCCTGGACGGCGAGTCCGTGGTGGTCGCCACGGGCACGGCGTCCGGCAAGTCGCTCGCGTATCTGGTCCCGGTGCTGTCGGCGCTGCTGGAGGGGTCGCAGGCTCCCAACGGCCGGGGTGCCACCGCCCTCTACCTCGCTCCCACCAAGGCCCTGGCCGCCGACCAGTGCCGCGCGGTGCGGGAACTTGCCCGGCCGCTCGGCACCGGGGTGCGCCCCGCCGTGTACGACGGCGACACGCCGGTGGAGGAACGCGAGTGGATCCGCCAGTACGGCAACTACGTCCTGACCAACCCGGACATGCTGCACCGCGGGATCCTGCCCTCCCACCCGCGCTGGTCCTCCTTCCTGCGCGCCCTGAAGTACGTCGTCATCGACGAGTGCCACACCTACCGCGGCGTCTTCGGCTCCCACGTCGCCCAGGTCCTGCGCCGCCTGCGCCGGCTGTGCGCGCGCTACGGCGCCTCGCCCGTCTTCCTGCTGGCCTCGGCGACCGCGGCCGAGCCCTCGGTGGCCGCCCGCCGCCTCACCGGCCTGCCCGTGGTCGAGGTGGCCGACGACGCCTCCCCCCGAGGTGAACTGGTGTTCGCTCTCTGGGAGCCGCCGCTCACCGAACTGCACGGCGAGAAGGGCGCCCCGGTCCGCCGCACCGCCACCGCCGAGACCGCCGACCTGCTGACCGACCTGACCCTCCAGGGTGTGCGCTCGGTCGCCTTCGTACGCTCCCGGCGTGGCGCCGAGCTGATCTCGGTGATCGCCCAGGAACGGCTCGCGGAGATCGACCGGCCGCTGGCCCGGCGTGTCGCGGCCTACCGGGGCGGCTACCTCCCCGAGGAACGCCGCGCTCTGGAACAGGCCCTGCACTCGGGCGACCTGCTGGGGCTGGCCGCCACCACCGCCCTGGAACTCGGCGTGGACGTGTCCGGCCTGGACGCCGTGGTGATCGCCGGTTACCCGGGCACCCGTGCGTCCCTGTGGCAGCAGGCGGGCCGCGCGGGCCGCGCCGGGCAGGGCGCCCTCGCCGTGCTGGTCGCCCGCGACGACCCGCTGGACACCTTCCTCGTCCACCATCCGGAGGCGCTGTTCGACCAGCCGGTGGAATCCACCGTCCTCGATCCGGACAACCCGTACGTCCTGGCACCGCACCTGTGCGCCGCCGCGGCCGAGCTTCCGCTCACGGAGGAGGACGTCGAACTGTTCGGCCCGTCGTGTCCGGAGCTGCTGCCGCAACTGGAGGCCGCGAAGCTGCTGCGCCGGCGGGCCACGGCCTGGCACTGGACGCGTCGGGAGCGTGCCGCGGACCTGACCGACATCCGCGGTGAGGGCGGAAGGCCGGTGCAGATCGTCGAGGCCGGCACCGGACGGCTGCTCGGCACGGTCGACGAGGCCGCCGCGCACACGAGCGTGCACGAGGGCGCGGTCCACCTGCACCAGGGCCGTACGTATCTGGTGCGCTCGCTCGACCTGGACGACTCGGTCGCCCTGGTCGAGGAGGCGAACCCGCCGTACACCACGGTCGCCCGCGACACGACGGCGATCTCCGTCCTGGAGACGGACGTCGAGGTGCCCTGGGGCAGCGGCCGGCTCTGCTACGGCTCCGTCGAGGTCACCAACCAGGTGGTGTCCTTCCTGCGTCGCCGGGTCATCACGGGGGAAGTGCTCGGTGAGACGAAGCTCGACCTCCCTCCTCGTACGCTGCGCACCCGCGCGGTGTGGTGGACGGTCACCGAGGACCAGCTCGACGAGGCCCGGATCAACCCGGAGATCCTCGGCGGCGCCCTGCACGCGGCCGAGCACGCGTCGATCGGCATGCTGCCGCTCTTCGCCACCTGCGACCGCTGGGACATCGGGGGTGTCTCCATCCCGCTGCACCCCGACACCCTCCTGCCGACCGTCTTCGTCTACGACGGCCACCCCGGCGGCGCGGGCTTCGCCGAACGTGCCTTCCACACCGCCCGTGACTGGCTCACCGCCACCCGCGAGGCCATCGCCTCCTGCGAGTGCGACGCCGGGTGCCCGTCCTGCATCCAGTCCCCCAAGTGCGGCAACGGCAACGACCCGCTCCACAAGAGAGGCGCCGTACGGCTGCTGACCGTGCTGCTGAAGGGCGCGCCCGGCAGGCCCGCCGAGCGGGAAGAGGCCGGCCCGCACCGGTGAGCGGCCGCCGGAGCCGGTGTCCACGGGCCCCGGTGGACCCGCCCTGGCCCGGGCCCGGGCCGCGAACGGCCCGCCTCCCGCGGCGGCCGTGACGTCCGAGACGGCACCGGTGACGACGCACCGCACGAGACGGGCGTGCTGGGCCCGGGCCACCCGGTCCGCGCGGGCGCAGGCCGCGGCACCGCCCTGTGCCCAGTGGCCCGCGGCGGCCAGCGCCGCGAGGTCGGCCGCCCCGGCCGCACGGTGCCGGACGACCACGGCCTGCCCCAGCGCGAGTCCGACCCCGAACACCACACACAGCAGGGCGACGGCCCCGACGCTCCAGACGGTGGCGGAACCGCGGTCGCACCCGGAGAAGCGGCGCTTCACTGCACCACCTCCTCCCTCGGCGCCGTCCCCGGCCCCGCCGCCGCAAGCCCGGGTTCGGGCCCAGGCCCCGGCCCCGCCGTCTCCTCCGCCTCGGCCACGGCCTCCTCGCGCAGGGTGAAGGGCAGCAGGCCCAGCCCCGGTGGCGCGGCGGTGACGACCACATGGACCCGTTCCCCTTGCCGGGACACGGTGACCTCCGCTCCGTGCGGTGCCGTCTCACGCACCGCCCGGACGACCGCGCCCTCCGGGTCCTGACGGGCGGCCGCCCGGGCACCCGCCCGGGCGGCGTCCACGCACTGGATCTGGGCGACCATGACGAGCAGCCCCCACACCAGCGCGGTCACCACCAGCACCAGCACGGGCAGGACCATGGCGGCCTCCGCCGTCACGAACCCCTGGTCGCCGCCGCGTCCGGCGCGCCGCTCACATCCGCGCACTGAGGGCTCGTTTCACGATGTTCTGCAGTTCCGTCTTGACCTGCCCGCTCGTCACCACCTCGTAGAGCAGCACGGCGAACGCCACCGCCGCGATGATGCCCATGGCGTACTCGGAAGTGACCATTCCGGCGTCCTTGCGCATGCGGTCCGCCAGGGCACGCAGCCGTGCCCGCACCTTCGTGTTCATCTCAACCCCCGTGAGGTCTCGTTCCGTTGTCAGTCGTCGTCCGATGTCGTCGCGCCGGCCGCCCGAGGTCGTGCCGTCGGTCGGCCGAAGCCCGTCTCGCTGGTCGACCGGTGACGTTCCGTCGGTCGGCCAGTCGCTCGTCGCCCGTCCGTGACGCGCGCGCTCCACGTGCCGTCAGCCACCACCGCCTCTCCACACCCCGCCCGCCAGACCGATCACCACGGGCAGCACCCCGACCGCGACGAAGGCGGGCAGGAAGCACAGCCCCACCGGTGCGGTGACGAGCACCGCAGCCCGTCGCGCCCGTGCGGTGGCCGCGCGCCCGCGGTCGGCGCGGACGTCGGCGGCCAGCCGGGCGGCCGGCCCGGCGGCGGGAAGCCCGGTCTCACCCGCCCGCTCCAGCAACCGAGCCAGGGCCTGAGCGCCCGGGGCCGAGGCCAGACCGCGCCAGGCGTCGGCAGGCGCGCCGCCCAGCCGTACCTCCGCCGCTCCCCGGGCCAGCACTTCCCCGACCGGCCCGCCCAGGGCCTCCCCCACCGCCTGGGCCGCGATCACCGGGTCCGCGCCGGCCGCCAGGCAGGCGGCCAGCAGATCGGCGGCGAGCGGCAGTTGCCGGGCGGCTTCGACCGCGTCACGCTCGGTCCCGGACCGCTTCACCGCCCGCTCCCGCCACCGCGACAGCCCGGCCGCGCAGACCAGTCCGGCCGCGGCGCCCGCGAACCCGCCGAGCAGCACCCACCCGGCGCCCGCGATCCCCACCGCGGGAAGCCAACGCCGTACGGCATCCGGAACCGGCACCCGTGCCCGCTCCCGCGACCGCGCCGACGCCCGGCCCGGCGCCCGCATGTGCCCTTGCCCCTGTGCCTGCGGCCGGGCCTGCATCCGCGCCCGCGAGGGGAGATGCCGGACACCGGCGGTCTCCGCGCCGGGCACGGCCTCCCTCGCCAGCAGGGCGGCCGTACGCCGCCGTAGACGCCGCTCCCTGCGCACCGCCCGCAGCCTCCGCGCCGCCAGCGCGAGGAGTACGGTCACTGCCAGGAGCATCCCCAGCCTGTGGACGACGTCCGCGCTCATGCCGCCTCCGCCCGTCGCACGATCCCCAGGGCCCACCACAGCCCCACGCCTTCCAGCGCACCGCCCACGGCCAGGCAGCCCAGGCCCGCTCCGGTGTGCAGCAGCACGTGCAGCGGGTCGGCGCCCATGGCCGTGCCGAGCAGGAGTCCGAGGGCGGGCAGCGCGGCGAGCATCAACGCCGTGGCCCGCGCGCCCGCCAACTGGGCCCGCAGGTCGGCGCGCTGGTCCCGGTCCGCGCGCAGTGCTCCTTCCAGCCGGTCGAGCCCGGCAGCGAGGCCCGCGCCCTGGTCCACCGCCACCCGCCAGCAGGCGGCGAGCCCCCGCAGGCCCTCGGCTCCCGGTTCCCGGGCCGCGGCGGCGAGCGCGCCCGGAACGTCCCCGCCGAACCGCGCCGCCGCCAGCACGGCCGCCTGGGCGTCCCCGAAGCCACCCGAGTCACGCGCGGCACACAGCAGCGCCTGGCCCGGCTGCCGCCCGGCGCGCACCTCACCGGCGAGCGCACCGCACAGGGCGATCACCGCGTCCACCCGCCCCTCCCGGGCCCGGCGCGCGGCCCGGGCCAGCCTGGTCCGGCGCAGGACCGGCACCCCGGCCGCCCCCGCGACGACCGGCAGCACCGAAGTGCCCAGCACCGCCAGCAGCAGCCCGGCGGCCAGCGCCCACCACTCGACCGGCACCCGCGCGCGCAACCGGGCCAGTTCACCGAGGACCCGCGCCCCCGTCGGAGGGCCGGTGTCCACCGCGCCGCCGCCCGCGAGGAGCAGGCGTGCCCGGCGCGCGCCGGAGTGCCACCCGCCCCGCAGCCGGGCGGCAGCGAGTGCGCACGCCAGGGTCGCCGCGGCGGCCACCGGCCGGGTGAACGCCGCCGGCCCGAGAGCCCATTCGTCCATCCCGTTCACCGCGTCCTCGCCCCGCTTTCCGTGTCCGCCGGGCGAAGCAGCTCCCGCAGCCGCTCCCACCCCCGTTCCTCCACGAACGCCTGCGCACCCCAGCGCAGCGCCGGGACCGTGCGCACCCACCCGCTCGCGTCCCGCTCCAGCACCCGCACCTCGGCGATGCGCCGCCGCCCCGCGCGGTCGCGGACCAGGTGCACCACCACCGACAGCGCGGCGGCCAACTGGCTGTGCAGCGCCGCCCGGTCCAGTCCCGCGGTGGTGCCCAGGGCCTCCAGCCGGGCGGGCACGTCCGCCGCCGCGTTGGCGTGCACCGTGCCGCACCCGCCTTCGTGACCCGTGTTCAGCGCGGCGAGCAGGTGGACCACCTCGGCGCCGCGGACCTCGCCCACCACCAGCCGGTCCGGCCGCATCCGCAGCGCCTGCCGTACCAGGTCCTCGAGGGTGACCAGGCCCGCTCCCTCCTGGTTGGCGGGCCGGGTCTCCAGACGGACGACATGCGGATGGTCGGGGCGCAGCTCCGCCGAGTCCTCGGCGAGCACGATGCGCTCGCCCGGTCCGACGAGCCCCAGCAGAGCACTGAGCAGCGTGGTCTTCCCGCTGCCGGTGCCGCCGCTGACGAGGAAGGACAGCCGCGCCTGGACGAGCGCCCGCAGCACATGCTCTCCACCCGGCGGAACCGTGCCCGCGGCGACGAGTTCGCCGAGTGTGAACGCGCGCGGCCGTACGACGCGCAGGGACAGGCACGTACAGCCGACGGCGACCGGTGGCAGTACCGCGTGCAGCCGGGTGCCGTCGGGCAGGCGGGCGTCGGCCCAGGGCCGGGCGTCGTCCAGGCGCCGTCCGGCCACCGCGGCCAGACGCTGCGCGAGACGCCGCACGGCCGCCGCGTCGGCGAAGGTGACAGCGGCCCGCTCCAGTCCGCCTCCGCGGTCGACCCAGACCTGGTCGGGGGCCGACACGAGGACGTCGGTCACCGAGGGGTCGGAGAGCAGCGGCTCCAGCGGACCGCTGCCGATCAGCTCGGAGCGCAGCCGCTCGGCCGCTCCGAGCACCTCCGCGTCACCGAGCACCCGGCCCTGCTCCCGCAGCGCCTGCGCCACGCGCGCGGGTGTCGGCTCGGCGCCGCTCTCCGCCAGCCACTGGCGGACGCCGTCGAGCAGCTGCGCCGGCACGACCGGCCGGCCGGGGGCGCCCTGCACGCGCGGTCCGCCCGCCGTGGTCGCCCGCTCGGCCGCCGGCCACCGCTGGTCGGTCCGCGTCCTCATGCGGCACCCGCCTCGATCAGCGCCCGCTCCCAGAAGGCCGTGCAGAAACGGGCCAGGGGCCCGCGGGCCGCGGCGCCGGGCGGTGTCCTGCCCTCGCCGGGGCGCCGCAGCGCGGACTCCACGGGCACCTCTCCCACCAGCGGCAGTCCGAGCAGCCGGGCCACCTCGCGGTCGTCGAGGCCGGGCGCGTACGGTCCGCGTACCGCCACCCGCAGGTCGCGCAGGACCATGCCGGCCGCGGAGGCGACCCGTGCCGCGGCTGCCACGGCGCGCAGTTCGGCGGGGACCACGAGCAGCCCGATGTCGATCTGCGCCAGCGCCTCGGCCGCTCCTTCGTCGACCCGGCGGGGCAGGTCGACCACCACGGCCCCGCCACCGCGCCGGGCGGCGGCGAGCACCGCGCGGACGGCCTGCGGCGGGACGGCGACGCAGTCGCCGCGGTCCCAGCTGAGCACGCGCAGCGCGTGCAGTTCGGGCAGTGACTCCTCCAGCGCGCCGCCGCCCACCCTCCCGCGCGAGGTGGCGAAGGCCGGCCAGCGCAGTCCCTCGGCCGCCTCCCCTCCGAGCAGCACGTCGAGTCCGCCGCCCAGCGGGTCGGCGTCCACGAGCAGGGTGCGCAGGCCCTCCCGAGCGGAGGTCACGGCGAGCGCGCAGGCCAGCGTGGACGCTCCCGCGCCGCCGCGGCCGCCGATGACGCCCACGGTGAGCGCGGGCCGCCCGACGCCTTCGGCGACATCGGCGATCCGGTCGACCAGCCACTGCTCCCCGTCGGGCAGCACGAGCACGTGGTCGGCGCCGATCTCGACGGCGCGCCGCCAGACCCCGGAGTCGTCCTGGTCGCGGCCGACGAGGACGACGCCCCGTCGGCGCAGTGCTCCGCGCACCCGCTGCGCGGCGTCGTCGCCGACCAGCACCAGCGGTGCCGCCTCCCAGCTGCCCCGCCGCTCGGGCACGCCGTGGTGCACCTCCGGTGTGGCGCCCGCCGCCGCGCACAGCCGCAGCAGGTCGTCCAGGAGATCGACGTCCTCGGTGACGATCAGTGGCCCGCCCTGCCGTCCCGCGGTGCCGGACGGCGGATCATGGGTGACAGTTCCGGCCATGGGCCGTTCCCCCTTCGCTGCATCTTCCGCGCGGCCCCCGCGGGCCCGCGAATCCCGTACATGTGGAGAACCGACGAGCGGCCCCATATGGGCGGCCGATAGGAACCGGCCATACGCGCCCGACAAACGGAACCGGCCATGAACTCCGCCGCCAGCGGTGCGCGCAGGAATCACGGTGCAGCGAACCGGAAAATGATGTGGATCTTGGTCGAAATCTGTGGACAACTCGGCCGTTGTGAAAATGGCCGTCACCCAAACCGGTGACCCCTGTACTGGATCCCGTGCGACTTCCGCAGCGCAGCGCTACAACTACACACAGTCACGAATCGAGGGGCGCGTCGGACCGCCGGGAGGAGCCGGTGTCCTGGGCGCGGCAGCCGCCACAAGGGGCGCAGAGGGAGGGAAAACCCATCCGGACATGCGACGACCCCCGCCGGGGGGGAGAGCGGGGGTCGTCTCCACGGCCGACTCGGGGGGGGAGGAGTCGGGCCGGGTTAGCACGGTCGCGAACGATCCGTGACTTCCATGGTGTACCCGAGAGCCCTCTCAGGCAAACCCACGCGCCGAGCTTACGCCGAATGGGCTGCCCCTATGCTCGACGTCGTGGAAAACCACTCCTTGCCCCGCACAGCTGCCTTCTTTGATCTGGACAAGACGGTCATTGCGAAGTCGAGCACGCTCACCTTCAGCAAGTCCTTCTACCAAGGCGGGCTGATCAACCGCAGGGCGGTGTTGCGGACCGCCTACGCGCAGTTCGTCTTCCTCGCCGGCGGCGCCGACCACGACCAGATGGAGCGCATGCGCGAGTACCTGTCCGCGCTGTGCCGCGGCTGGAACGTGCGACAGGTCAAGGAGATCGTCGCGGAGACGCTGCACGACCTGATCGACCCGATCATCTACGACGAGGCCGCGTCCCTGATCGAGGAGCACCACCGGGCCGGACGCGACGTCGTCATCGTCTCCACGTCGGGCGCCGAGGTGGTCGAGCCGATCGGCGAACTGCTGGGTGCGGACCGGGTCGTGGCCACCCGGATGGTGGTGGGCGAGGACGGCTGCTTCACCGGCGAGGTGGAGTACTACGCCTACGGACCGACGAAGGCGGAGGCGGTCCGCGAACTGGCCCGGTCCGAGGGGTACGACCTCGCGCGGTGCTACGCGTACAGCGACTCGGCCACCGATGTGCCGATGCTGGAGTCGGTCGGCAATCCGCACGCCGTCAACCCCGACCGGGCGCTGCGCCGTGAGGCACTCGCGCGCGGGTGGCCCGTTCTGGACTTCCACCGGCCGGTGCGGCTCAAGCAGCGGCTGCCCGCGTTCTCCGTGCCGCCGCGCCCGGCCCTGGTCGCGGCGGCGGCCGTGGGAGCGGCGGCGGCCACCGCGGGGCTCGTCTGGTACGCGAGCAGGAGGCGGGGGACGCTCTCCTGAGCCCTCGGGCCGGCCGGGAGTGCCTTCCGGGCGTCGCCGCCGTCCGGTTGAGTCCTGTTTGAACCTAAAAGTAAAGAAGTGCGGGCGGGGGTTCCACTTGTCACCCCTGTGCAGTACAAAGGACTCAACGGCCCGCGAGACCAGAGGACATCCGCAAGGATCACCTTTACAACGCATTCGGCCCCACGGACCGAGCATGAACACCGGGCACCCACGCGACGTCGACCCGTCGATTACGGGCCAGCCGCACCAGGTGACGGGCAAAGACCCCGACCTGATGGGCGACATATCGAGGACGCCTGGTAACTCGGTGCTCATGCCAGCGGCGGTACGAGAACTCGTACCGCCGCATTCCTGTGACCGGCCGGCACCGGACCGGACCGCCGCACCCCTCTCCGGCCGCCCTCCGAGGACTCCCTTCCCAGGCGCCGTCCTTCTCGGGCCGCCCTCCCGGGCCGTCCTTCCCGGACCCGTCCTTCTCAGGCCGCCCCGCGCTGCAGCGCCTCGCACACCGCCGTGGACTCCCGCGCCCCCAGCCCGACCGCCTCGGCGCAGTGGCGGATCCAGGCCGCCATGCCTTCAGGGGTGCCGGAGACGTACCCGTCGAGGGCCGCCAGGTAGGCCGCTCTGCCCAGTTCGGCGTGCCCCACCTCCGCGGGGCAGACCGACTTGGGGTCCAGACCGCTGCCCACCAGGACGATGCGTTCGGCGGTCCGCGCGATCAGACCGTTGTGCGAGACGAAGGGGCGCAGGGCGAGGAGTTCGCCGTGCACCACGGCCGCCGTCACCAGGGCGGGCGCGGTACCGCCGGCGATGATCAGCTCCGACAGCCCCTCCAGGCGCCCGGACACCTCGGCCGCGCCCGGCAGCGGCAGCTCGACGAGCGGCTCGTCGACCCGCTCCCCCTCCTGGCGCGGTCTGCCGACGGTGTCCTCCTGGCCGGCCGCGGCCACCAGGTGCAGCCTGGCCAGTACCCGCAGCGGGGACTGCCGCCAGATGGAGAGCAACTGGCCGGCCTCGGCCGACAGCCGCAGTGCCGCGCCGAGCACGCGCGCCTCGTCGTCACCGCTGAAGTCGGTCCGCCGGCGCACCTCCTCCAGGGCCCAGTCGGCCCCGGACAGCGCCGCGGAGCCGCGCGCGCCTCGCAGCGCCGCCTCGGCAGTGATCGCATTGCTGCGCCGCCGCATGATCCGGTGCCCGTAGACCCGGTCCACGGCCTTGCGCACGGACTCCACGGACTCGGCCACACCGGGCAGCACCGCGAGGGCGGCGAGGGGGTCCTCCCGCCTCGAGCCCGCCCGGGCACCCGGGGAAGGATCGGCTGTCGCGCCTGACGTACTCATGAGTACGACCCTACGCACCCCGGCGGCCACTTCCCCGAAGGAGTGGTCTTCTTCACGGAGGCTGCCACGTACAGCTATCGCCGCACTACGCTTCGTGAACATGAAAATTGCTTTCGTCGGGAAGGGCGGCAGCGGCAAGACCACGCTGTCGTCCCTCTTCATCCGCCATCTCGCGGCGACCGGGGCGCCCGTCGTCGCGGTCGACGCCGATATCAACCAGCACCTGGGGGCCGCCCTCGGCATGGAGGAGGCCCGCGCGGCAGAGCTGCCGGCGATGGGCGACCGGCTGCCCCTGATCAAGGACTACCTGCGCGGCAGCAACCCCCGCATCGCCTCCGCCGAGACGATGATCAAGACGACACCGCCGGGCGAGGGGTCGCGGCTGCTGCGCGTGGCCGAGAACAACCCGGTCTACGACGCCTGTGCGCGTCCGGTGGATCTCGACGGCGGCAGCGTCCGCCTGATGGTCACCGGCCCCTTCACGGACGCCGACCTGGGGGTGGCCTGCTACCACTCCAAGACGGGCGCGGTGGAGCTGTACCTGAACCACCTGGTGGACGGCCGCGACGAGTACGTGGTGGTGGACATGACGGCGGGTTCGGACTCCTTCGCCTCCGGCATGTTCACCCGCTTCGACATCACGTTCCTCGTCGCCGAACCGACCCGCAAGGGGGTCTCCGTCTACCGCCAGTACAAGGAGTACGCCCGCGACTACGGCGTCGTCCTGCGGGTCGTCGGCAACAAGGTGCAGGGACCGGACGACCTCGACTTCCTGCGCGCCGAGGTCGGGGACGACCTGATCGTGACGGTCGGGCACTCCGACTGGGTGCGCGCCATGGAGAAGGGCCGGCCGCCCCGGTTCGGCCTCCTGGAGGACGCCAACCGCCGCGCCCTGCGCACCCTCCAGGTGGCCGCCGACGCCACGTACGAACTGCGCGACTGGGAGCGCTACACCCAGCAGATGGCGCACTTCCACCTGAAGAACGCCGCCTCCTGGGGCAACGAGCGCACCGGGGCCGACCTGGCGGCGCAGGTCGACCCCGGCTTCGTGCTGGGCGAGGGCGTCACGGCCTCCGCCTGACGACCGCTACGGCTTGGGCGCCCCGGGCACTCCCTTGGGCGCCGGGGCCGGGCGGCCGGACAGGAAGGACGCCCAGCCCTGCTTGGGGGCTTCGCCGACCTCCAGTCCTCGGAGCTTGGCGAGGGTCTGCGGGTCCTGGGCGTCCAGCCAGTCGGCCAGCTCGTGGAAGGAGACGCAGCGCACCTCCGGCTTGTTGCACACCTCCTTCACGACCTCCTCGACGGCACGCATGTACGTGCCGCCGTTCCACGACTCGAAGTGGTTGCCGATGACCAGCGGCGCGCGGTTGCCGTCGTAGGCCCGGTAGAAGCCCTTGAGCAGGCCGTCGCGCATCTGGTCGCCCCAGTAGCCGAACTTGTCGGGGTCGCCCTGGGTCTGGGTGCCCGACTGGTTGACCATGAAGTTGTAGTCCATGGTCAGCTGCTCGAAGGTGTGTCCGGGGAAGGGCACCAGCTGCATCGACAGGTCCCACAGACCGCTGCGCTTCTTCGGCCACACCTGGTTGTTGACGCCGCTGCTGTCGTAGCGGAAGCCCATCTGGCTCGCCGCCTTCATGAAGTTCTTCTGGCCCTCCAGACACGGCGTGCGGGCGCCGATCAGCTCCTTGTCGTAGTCGAAGGGCAGGGCGGCGGAGTTCTTCAGGCCGCTGGTGGTCTTCCAGGTCTTCACGAACTGCTTGGCCTGGTCGATCTCGCTCTTCCACTCGTCGACCGACCACTGGCCGACCCCGCCGTCGGGGCCGCAGAAGTGGCCGTTGAAGTGGGTGCCGATCTCGTTGCCCTCCAGCCACGCCAGGCGTACCTGCTGCGCGGTGTCGGCGATGCCCTGCTCGTCGTTGAAGCCGATGTCCGAACTGCCCTGTGCGTGCTGCGGCGGCCGGTACAGGTCCCGCTTCTCCTTCGGCAGCATGTACACACCGCTGAGGAAGAACGTCATGTGCGCGTTGTTCTCCTTGGCCACCTCGCGGAAGTGCGAGAACAGCTTCTGGCTGTCCTCGCCCGCGCCGTCCCAGGAGAACACGACGAACTGCGGGGGCTTCTCACCCGCCTTCAGCCTCTGGGGCCTGGGCAGGCGGGGCTGGGCTCCGGTGTACGAGGTCGACCCGTCGCCGATCAGACGGACGACGCTGCCGGGCGCCTGCGCGGCCTTCGGCGCACCGGGTGCGCCGTGCGCGCCGTGCGCGCCGTGCTCGGGCGCGTCGGTGCCGCTCGCACAACCGGCGAGCGACGAGGCACAGGCCACGGCGGCGACGACGCTCGCGGCGATCCTCTGGTTGGCGGCCATGTTCCGCCCACCTTCTTCCTTCTCTCGTCCAACGCCGAGACGGCGTGTGCTGGTGCTGTGCCGGCCGTGCCGACAGCGCCGTCAAGGTCGCACGAAAGCGAGAAGGAATTAGTACGACAAGCCGATGAAAAGACCACTTCACCCTTCAAGGTGATTCAATGGCCCATTTGCGCAGAATATCCATGCTTGAACTTTACGTTGCATTACCTTTGCTTTACTCAGCGTTGTATTTCGCGCCTCCCGTCACAAGGAGCAGAGACATGTCAGCCTGCGTGCCCACCCACCCCGACTCCGCGCGCACCGAGCGCTCCCATCCACCCCACAGTCCGCCGCCGCCCAGGCGCCGCCTCCACATCGCGGGTGCCGATCTCTCCGCCGCCGTCGCGGTCTTCCTGATCGCGCTGCCGCTCTCCCTCGGGATCGCCCTCGCCACCGGCGCCCCGCTCCAGGCGGGGCTCGTGGCCGCGGCCGTGGGCGGGCTGGTCGCCGGACGCCTGGGCGGCTCCCCGCTGCAGGTCAGCGGGCCCGCCGCCGGGCTCACCGTCGTCACCGCCGACCTCATCCACCGCTACGGCTGGCGGACGACGTGCGCCATCACCGTCCTCGCCGGGCTCGCCCAACTCGCCCTCGGCTGCCTGCGGGTGGCCCGCGGCGCCCTCGCCGTCAGCCCCGCCGTCGTGCACGGCATGCTCGCCGGCATCGGCATCACCATCGCCGTGGCCCAGCTGCACATCGTCCTGGGCGGCAGCCCCCAGAGTTCCGTGCTCGCGAACCTGCTCGCGCTGCCCTCCCAGCTGGCCGCACCGGATCCCGCCGCGCTCGCCGCGGGCGCGCTGACCCTCGCCCTGCTGCTGTCCTGGCCCCGGCTCCCCGGCCGGGCGGGCCGCCTGCTGCGCACGGTGCCCGCCGCGCTCGTGGCCGTCGCCGGGGCCACCGCGACCGTGTGCCTCACCGGCCTGGCCCTGCCCCGGGTCGACCTGCCGTCCTGGCGCAGCCACGCCCTGGCCGGGCTGCCCGAGGGCCCGGCCCTCGGCCTCGCCGCCGCGGTCCTCAGCACGACGCTGGTGTGCAGCGTTCAGTCGCTGCTCGGCGCCGTCGCCGTGGACAAGCTGGTGGCCGGCCGCCCGGGTCCGGCCGGCCGCCCCGCCCGCTGCGACCTCGACCGGGAACTGCTGGGCCAGGGCGCCGCCAACGTCGTCTCCGGGGCGCTCGGCGGCCTTCCGGTGGCGGGGGTGGCCGTGCGGAGTTCGGCGAATGTCCGCGCGGGCGCCGTGAGCCGGAACTCCACGATGCTGCACGGCGTTCTCGTAGTGATCGCCGCGCTCTGGATGGTCCCGGTCCTGGAGTTCATCCCGCTCGCCTCACTCGCCGCCCTGGTGATGGCCGTCGGCATCCAGATGGTCTCCGTGCACCACATCCGTACGGTGACGCGCCACCGGGAGGTGCCGGTGTACGCCGTCACCACCCTCGGCGTGGTGACTCTCGGCGTCCTGCAGGGGGTGGCGCTCGGAGTCGCCGTGGCCGTCGCCCTCGCCCTGCACCGCCTCACCCGCACCCGTATCACCCACGCCGAGCAGAAGGGAGTCCATCACGTCCGCGTGCGAGGGCAGTTGACGTTCCTCGCGGTGCCCCGGCTCAGCCGGACCCTGCATCTGGTCCCCCACGGAGCGGACGTCACCGTCGAGTGGGACGGCTCCTTCATGGACCACGCGGCCTACGAGTCGCTGCGGGACTGGCAGCGCACGCACACCGCGCAGGGCGGCTCCGTCCGGCTCACCGGCCGCCGCAGCGCGGTCCGCGGCGCCGGGCCGGCCGGTGCGGCACCTCCGCCCGGCCCGAGCGGGGAGCAGGCCGCCCGGCTCCTGATCACCTGCGCCGACTCCCGCCCCTCCCCGGCCGTGCTGACCGCGGGCGGCCCCGGTGACCTCTTCGTCGTGCGGAACGTGGGCAACCTCGTCCCGCTTCCCGGGCAGGAGCGCGGGGACGATTCGGTGGCCGCCGGGATCGAGTACGCGGTGGACGTGCTCGGGGTCCGCTCCATCACGGTGTGCGGCCACTCGGGATGCGGCGCCATGCAGGCCCTCCTCGACTCCGGCGCGGGGCCCCGATCCGGCCCGGACGCCACATCCAGCCCCGGCTCGGTCCACCGGTCCGCCCCGGACGCCGGCCCCGGCTCGGGCCCCGGCCCCGGCCCTCGCCCCGGCTTCGGGGACGGCAGCACGCCCCTTGGACGGTGGCTGCGGCACGGGGCCCCCAGCCTGGAGCGGATGGCCGGCGAGGGCGGCACCGGTGGCGGCCCTTCGCTGGACGGCCGGAGACCTGCGGACCCGGTCGAACTGCTGTGCCTCACCAACATCGTCCAGCAACTGGAGCACCTGCGCGCCCACGACGCGGTGGCCCGGGCCCTGCGCGACGGCACGCTGGAGCTGCACGGCCTGTACGTCCACGCGGCCGAGGCGCAGACGTACCTGCTCACCGTCACCGCCGGGGACGGGACCGGCGGCGAGGTGTTCCTCCCCGCGGGGACAGCGACACCGCGGCCGGCCACAGCGGCGGAAGAGATTTCCGAGGCAGAACAGACAGAAGACACAAGAGGGGCAGAAGGGGCGGCACCGGCGAAGGGCCTGTCCAGCGGGGGGTGACCGAGCGGCCGGCGACACGCATGCCCCCCGGCATGGCCCCCTCCGCTTCCGGGGGCCATGCTGAACACGGACGGCAACCCGCCGTCCGGGCGCCGGAGCTGCGCAAGCACTCCGCAACAGGTCTAAACCAATTGCCCGTCGGCCCTTGTCATCCGGCCCCCGGGTCTGATGAGCTGTGGCCTGGGACACAACGGACACCCTGGGAAAGGGAGATGTCGTGAGCAACGAAAGCCTGGCCAACCTTCTGAAGGAGGAGCGACGCTTCGCGCCGCCCGCTGACCTGGCCGCGAACGCCAACGTCACGGCCGAGGCGTACGAACAGGCCAAGGCTGACAGGCTCGGCTTCTGGGCCGAGCAGGCCCGCCGGCTGACCTGGGCCAAGGAGCCGACCGAGACCCTGGACTGGTCGAACCCGCCGTTCGCCAAGTGGTTCAAGGACGGCACGCTCAACGTGGCGTACAACTGCGTGGACCGGCATGTCGAGGCCGGACACGGGGACCGCGTCGCGATCCACTTCGAGGGCGAGCCCGGCGACAGCCGCGCCATCACCTACGCCGAACTCAAGGACGAGGTGTCCAGGGCGGCGAACGCGCTGCTCGAACTGGGGGTCCAGAAGGGCGACCGGGTCGCGATCTACATGCCGATGATCCCGGAGACCGCCGTCGCGATGCTGGCCTGCGCCCGCATCGGTGCGGCGCACTCCGTCGTCTTCGGCGGTTTCTCCTCGGACGCGCTCGCCACCCGGATCCAGGACGCCGACGCCAAGGTCGTGATCACGGCCGACGGCGGCTACCGCCGCGGCAAGCCGTCCGCGCTCAAGCCGGCCGTCGACGAGGCGGTCGGGCGCGTGGACAGCGTCCGCAACGTGCTCGTGGTCCGCCGCACCGGCCAGGAGGTCGCCTGGGACGACAGCCGCGACCTGTGGTGGCACGAGACGGTCGGCCGGCAGTCCGCCGAGCACACCCCGGAGGCGTTCGAGGCCGAGCACCCGCTGTTCATCCTCTACACCTCGGGCACCACCGGGAAGCCGAAGGGCATCCTGCACACGTCCGGCGGTTACCTCACGCAGGTCGCGTACACGCACTGGGCCGTCTTCGACCTGAAGCCGGAGACGGACGTGTACTGGTGCACCGCCGACGTCGGCTGGGTCACCGGCCACTCGTACATCGTCTACGGACCGCTGGCCAACGGCGGTACGCAGGTCATGTACGAGGGCACGCCCGACACGCCGCACCAGGGCCGGTTCTGGGAGATCGTGCAGAAGTACGGGGTCACGATCCTGTACACGGCGCCGACCGCGATCCGCACGTTCATGAAGTGGGGCGACGACATCCCCGCGAAGTTCGACCTGTCCTCCCTGCGGGTGCTCGGCTCGGTCGGCGAGCCGATCAACCCCGAGGCCTGGATCTGGTACCGCAAGAACATCGGCGGCGACCGGACCCCGGTCGTCGACACCTGGTGGCAGACGGAGACCGGCGGCATCATGATCTCCCCGCTGCCGGGCGTGACCGACGCCAAGCCCGGCTCCGCGCAGCGCCCGCTGCCCGGCATCAGCGCGACGGTCGTCGACGACGAGGCGAACGAGGTGCCCGACGGCGGCGGTGGCTACCTGGTGCTCACCGAGCCGTGGCCGTCGATGCTGCGCACCATCTGGGGCGACGACCAGCGCTTCCTCGACACCTACTGGTCCCGCTTCGAGGGCCGCTACTTCGCCGGTGACGGCGCCAAGAAGGACGACGACGGCGACATCTGGCTGCTCGGCCGCGTGGACGACGTGATGCTGGTGTCCGGCCACAACATCTCCACCACCGAGGTCGAGTCCGCGCTCGTCTCCCACCCCTCGGTCGCCGAGGCGGCGGTCGTCGGCGCGGCGGACGAGACGACGGGGCAGGCGATCGTGGCCTTCGTCATCCTGCGCGGGACGGCTGCCGAGAGCGACGACCTGGTCAGCGAGCTGCGCAACCACGTGGGCAGCACGCTCGGCCCGATCGCGAAGCCGAAGCGGATCCTGCCGGTGGCCGAGCTGCCGAAGACCCGCTCCGGCAAGATCATGCGTCGTCTGCTGCGCGACGTGGCGGAGAACCGGCAGCTCGGAGACGTCACGACCCTGACGGACTCCACGGTCATGGACCTCATCCAGACCAAGCTCCCGGCGGCGCCCAGCGAGGACTGACGCGAGGACCGGCTCGGGGCCGGTTCCAGGACTGGGAAGAGCGCGAGAGGGCACCCGGCGCGAGCGACGCCGGGCGCCCTCTCGCGCGTTCCGTGTCTCACCCGGGGACGTCCGAGGAAGCCCCCGGGCGCCCGCCTCGTACCCCTTCCCGTCGCACGTTAGGTAAACTAAGCAAAGCAACAGTTACGCAGCAAGATCATCAGGTGCGCCGGGAAGTCTGGTCGGCATGTGCTCAGCTCTGCCCACCGACCGGAGGTTCCCGTGGCCACCCCCCGTTCCCGCGCCGCTCGCAAGGCCCTCGGGCGTCTGTCCCTGCCGGAGCGCAACTTCGTCGCGGACGCCCTGCGCACCGAGACCGTGGGCGGTGTCCTGCTGCTGCTCGCCGCGATCACCGCGATCGTCTGGGCGAACATCCCCGCCCTGCGCGCCGGCTACGAGAGCCTCAGCCACTTCCGCTTCGGCCCCTCCGCCCTCGGCCTCGACCTCTCCGTCGAGCACTGGGCCGCCGACGGGCTCCTCGCGGTCTTCTTCTTCGTCGCCGGCATCGAACTCAAGCGAGAACTGGTCGCGGGCGACCTGAGAGATCCCAGAGCCGCCGCCCTGCCGGTCGTCGCCGCGCTGTGCGGCATGGCGGCCCCGGCGGCGGTGTACGCCCTCACCAACCTCACCGGCGCCGGTTCCCTCGGCGGCTGGGCGGTGCCGACCGCCACCGACATCGCCTTCGCGCTGGCCGTGCTCGCGGTCATCGGCACGAACCTGCCCAGCGCGCTGCGCGCCTTCCTGCTCACCCTCGCCGTCGTCGACGACCTGTTCGCCATCCTGATCATCGCGGTCTTCTTCACCGACCACCTGAACTTCGCCGCCCTGGCCGGAGCCCTCGTGGGCCTGGCCGTGTTCTGGCTGCTGCTGCGCAAGGGCGTACGCGGCTGGTACGTGTACGTGCCGCTCGCGCTCGTCATCTGGGGGCTGATGTACAACAGCGGCGTGCACGCCACCATCGCGGGCGTCGCGATGGGCCTGATGCTGCGCTGCACGACCCGCGAGGGCGAGGAGCACTCGCCCGGCGAGCACATCGAGCACCTGGTACGGCCGCTCTCGGCCGGGCTGGCCGTCCCGCTGTTCGCGCTGTTCAGCGCGGGCGTCTCCGTCTCCGGCGGGGCACTGGCCGACGTGTTCACCCGGCCCGAGACGCTCGGTGTCGTGCTCGGTCTGGTCGTCGGCAAGACGCTCGGCATCTTCGGCGGGACGTGGCTCACCTCCCGGTTCACCAGGGCCTCGCTCAGCGACGACCTGGCCTGGGCCGACGTCTTCGCCCTCGCCACCCTCGCCGGGATCGGTTTCACCGTCTCCCTGCTCATCGGCGAACTGGCCTTCACCGGCGACGCGGCGCTGACCGACGAGGTCAAGGCCGCCGTCCTCACCGGCTCGGTCGTCGCGGCGACACTCGCGACCGTGCTGCTCAAGCTCCGCAACGCCCGGTACCGCAGGATGTGCGAGGCCGAGGAGCGCGACGACGACCTCGACGGCATCCCGGACGTCTACGAGGAGGACGACCCCGCCTACCACCTGCGCATGGCGGCCATCCTCGAACGCAAGGCCGTCGAACACCGCCGGATCGCCGCCCGCAAAGAGGCCGAACGGGCAGGGCGGCTTGCGGAAGTGGAGGGCGGGGCAGGCGAGCAGAACGACAGTCCGGCATGATCTGACGGGACGGTACAAAACCCCGGACCGTTCCGGAACGCAGAGTCAGGCAGAAGAGGGAGACCGCGATGAGCGCACCCGACGGCAGCCCGGTCGGCGCCGAACGCAGCATCGGCCAGCTGTTCGCCTCGGCGACGGCGGAGATGTCGGCGCTGGTGCATGACGAGATCGCGTTGGCGAAGGCGCAGCTGAAGCAGGACGTCAAGCGCGGCGCGGTGAGCGGCGGCGCGTTCTCGGTGGCCGGCGCGGTTCTGCTCTTCTCGCTGCCGATGCTCAACTTCGCGCTCGCGTACGGCATCCGGACCTGGAGCCACTGGAACCTCGCGATCTGCTTCGTGCTCTCCTTCGCCGCCAACGTCCTGGTCGCCGGGTTCCTCGGGCTGATCGGCGTCGTCTTCGCCAAGAAGGCCAAGAAGAGCAAGGGCCCGCAGAAGGTGGCCGCCTCCATGAAGCAGACCGCCGGTGTGCTCCAGAACGCCAAGCCCCACCAGCGCCCGGAGACCTCCGCTCTGGAGGACCGGACCCCGCCGGCCATCGAAGCTGTGGCACGCTCGTCCTCATGACGGACCCCGCCACCCCTTCGGCGCAATCGACCTCGGTCGTACGGATCGGCATCCCCGGCGACCGCGAGGTGACACACCGGGACGTCGCCGCCAACGGCGCGCGTTTCCACATCGCCGAAGCGGGTGACGGACCACTGGTGCTCCTGCTGCACGGCTTCCCGCAGTTCTGGTGGGCCTGGCGGCACCAGCTCACCGCGCTCGCCGACGCGGGCTTCAGGGCCGTCGCGATGGACCTGCGCGGCGTGGGCGGCAGCGACCGCACACCGCGCGGCTACGACCCCGCCAATCTCGCCCTGGACATCACCGGGGTGATCCGCTCCCTCGGCGAGCCCGACGCGGCGCTGGTCGGCCACGACCTGGGCGGCTACCTGGCCTGGACGGCGGCGGCGATGCGGCCCAAGCTCGTCCGGCGCCTCGCCGTCGCCTCGATGCCCCATCCGCGGCGCTGGCGTTCGGCGATGCTGTCCGACGCCCGGCAGACCGCGGCGAGTTCCTACATCTGGGGCTTCCAGCGGCCGTGGATCCCCGAGCGGCAGCTCACGGCCGACGACGGCGCGCTGGTGGCCCGTCTCGTACGGGACTGGTCGGGACCGCGGCTGCCGGACGAGGACGTGGTGGACACCTACCGCAGGGCCATGTGCATCCCGTCGACGGCCCACTGCTCCGTCGAGCCGTACCGCTGGCTGGTGCGTTCCCTGGCCCGCCCGGACGGCATCCAGTTCTACCGCCGGATGAAGCGCCCGGTGCTCGTCCCCACGCTGCACCTGCACGGCTCCCTGGACCCGGTGCAGCGCACCCGCAGCGCGGCCGGTTCCGGCGAGTACGTGGAGGCGCCGTACCGCTGGCGGCTGTTCGACGGCCTCGGGCACTTCCCGCACGAGGAGGACCCGGTGGCCTTCTCGACCGAGCTGATCAACTGGCTGAAGGATCCCGAGCCCGACCGGTGACCGGTCCCGCTCGCTGCGTGACCGGTCCGTCACGGTTCCGGTGCGCCCGGTATCCGAACGTGAACACCTGTCCAACGAACGGCCAATTGCCCGGCGCATAGGCCAATTGAGGCGCCCGCGGGCGGTTATCGACCTTTGGACGGGGCAAACGTCGGGGTATGGGCTGGACGCACGACTACAGTGACGTAGCACGCACCCGCCGTTCGGCGAGCGTTCCGGGCTCCCTCCACGGGGAGACCCCGCAACTGACGGACACGGACCCCAGGGTCGGCATTCCGCGCATCCTGCGCCGCCGGGCCCGCTGGGTCTCGGTGCGCCTGCGGCATCCACGCGGCTGACCCGTCGCCGGGTCCGTCTTGGCGTCTGATTCGCACCTCTCCGGGACCTGCCACCGGGCTCCGCCCGGCGACCGGGGCCGGCCTCACATCGCGCAGCGGTCGCTGTCCACCTGCTGGTTCGCCGTGCGCCCCTTGGCGATGTCCTGCTGGATCTCGTGCGCCGTGAGCGCGTAGCCCGTGTCGGCGTCGTCGAGGGACTTCGCGAACACCACCCCGTAGACCCTGCCGTCGGTGGTGAGCAGCGGGCCGCCGGAGTTGCCCTGGCGGACCGTCGCGTAGAGCGAGTAGACGTCCCGGCGGACGGTGCCGCGGTGGTAGATGTCCGGGCCGTTGGCGGTGATGCGCCCGCGCACCCGCGCGGCGCGGACGTCGTACGACCCGTTCTCCGGGAAGCCGGCGACGATCGCGCCGTCCTGGTTGTGCGCGACCGTGTCGGAGAAGTGCAGCACGGGCGCCTTCAGGTCCGGTACGTCGAGGACGGCGATGTCGCGGTGCCAGTCGTAGAGCACCACCTTCGCGTCGTACTTGCGGCCCTCGCCGCCTATCTGCACGGTGGGTTCGTCGACGCCGCCGACGACGTGCGCGTTGGTCATGACGCGGCGTTCGGCGAAGACGAAGCCGCTGCCCTCCAGTATCTTGCCGCAGCTGGTCGCGGTGCCGACGACCTTGACGACGGAGCGCTTGGCGCTGTGGGCGACCGCGCTGTGCCGCAGGGCCGGGTCGGGGGGCCGTACGTCGGTGATGGGCTCGTCGGCGAACGGGCTGAAGACCTGCGGGAAGCCGTTCTGCGCGAGGACCGAGGTGAAGTCCGTGAACCAGGTGTCCGCCTGCTGGGGCATCACCTGGGAGACCCCGAGCAGCACCCGGGAGTTGCGGACCTCCTTGCCGAGGGTCGGTATCGTCGTGCCGCCCAGGGCCGAGCCGATCAGCCAGGCGACGAGCAGCATCGCGAGGACGTTGACCAGGGCGCCGCCGGTCGCGTCCAGCGCCCGGGCCGGGGACCAGGTGATGTGCACCCGCACCTTGTTGCCGAGGTGGGTGGTCAGCGCCTGGCCGACCGAGGCGCAGACGATGACGACGATGACCGCGACGACGGCCGTGGTGGTGCTGATGGGCGAGTTGTCCGTCAGGGCGTCCCAGATGACCGGGAGCGTGTACACGGCGACCACGCCGCCGCCCAGGAAGCCGATCACCGACAGGATGCCGACGACGAATCCCTGGCGGTACCCGACGACCGCGAACCACACGGCGGCGACCAGCAGCAGGATGTCCAGCACGTTCACCGCGTCGAGCCTCGCCTCATCGTCTTCCGGTCACCACAGTCACAGGTCACAGGTCGGCCGGGGTCGTCCGGCCGGCCGCGCGGCGGCCCCAGGACACGGCGTCCTGGGGGTCCCGGCCCGAACGGCACCCGCCCACCCTGTCATGACCGCCAGTCGAGCGGGACCTGCTTGTCGCGGTCCCACGGCGTCTCCCAGCCCGCGTAGTGGAGCAGACGGTCGATGATTCCGGCCGTGAAGCCCCACACGAGGGTCGATTCGACCAGGAATGCCGGGCCCCGGTGGCCGCTGGGGTGCACGGTCGTGGCCCGGTTGGCGGGGTTGGTGAGATCCGCCACGGGGACCGTGAAGACGCGGGCGGTCTCCGCCGGGTCGACGACGCCCACGGGGCTGGGTTCGCGCCACCAGCCGAGCACGGGCGTCACGACGAAGCCGCTGACGGGGATGTAGAGGCGGGGCAGCACGCCGAACAACTGGACGCCGTCCGGGTCGAGTCCGGTCTCCTCCTCGGCCTCGCGCAGCGCGGCCCGCAGCGGGCCCTCGCCGTGCGGGTCGCCGTCCTCGGGGTCGAGCGCGCCGCCGGGGAAGGACGGCTGCCCGGCGTGCGAGCGCAGCGAACTCGCCCGTTCCATGAGCAGCAGTTCGGGTCCGCGCTCGCCCTCCCCGAAGAGGACGAGGACGGCGGACTGGCGTCCCGCGCCGTCCTCGGGGGGCAGGAAGCGGCTCAGTTGCACGGGCTGGACCGTCTCGACGACCCGCACGACCGGTTCCAGCCAGGGGGGTAGTCCCTCCGTGCTCAGCGCCACCGGGCCGCCCTGCGGCCGGGCCGCCCGGATTCCGTGCGCCGCCTCGCTCGCCCTCGTCATCGCCACCCCGTCCCCGGTCCCGCACCCGTCCCTCGGCCCGCACCCGCGGCCGTACCAGGACCTGTGCCCGCGTCCGTACCTGCCTCCGTGCCCGTGTCGCCGTCCGTGCGCGTGCCCTTCCTCGCCGTCGTCCTGCCGTGTCCAACGCCCGAGGGCACCGGGATCGTTCCGCCGGTCATCGCCCGGCCAGGGGCGGTGCCGGCTTGCCGCCCGCCTCCAGGTACGCCTGCGGCGGATTGAGGCGCTGGCCCGGGAAGCCGCCCTTCTCGTACTTCAGCAGCTTCCTCGCCTTCTCCGGGTCGGTCTCCCCCTCCCCGTACGCCGGGCAGAGCGGGGCGATCGGGCAGGCGCCGCAGGCGGGCTTGCGGGCGTGGCAGATACGGCGGCCGTGGAAGATGACGTGGTGCGAGAGCATGGTCCACTCGCTGCGGGGGAAGAGCGCGCCGACAGCCGCCTCGATCTTGTCGGGGTCGGTCTCCTCGGTCCACCGCCAGCGCCGCACCAGCCGCTGGAAGTGGGTGTCGACGGTGATGCCCGGCCGGCCGAAGGCGTTGCCGAGCACGACGAAGGCGGTCTTGCGGCCGACGCCGGGCAGCTTCACCAGGTCCTCCAGGCGGCCCGGGACCTCGCCGCCGAACTCCTCCACCAGCGCCTTGGACAGGCCCATGACGGACTTGGTCTTGGCCCGGAAGAAACCGGTGGGGCGCAGGATCTCCTCGACCTCCTCCGGGACGGCGGCCGCCAGGTCCTCGGGGGTGGGGTACTTGGCGAACAGGCCGGGGGTCGTCTGGTTGACCCGGAGGTCGGTGGTCTGGGCGGACAGGACCGTGGCGACCAGCAGCTGGAAGGGGTTCTCGAAGTCCAGTTCGGGGTGGGCGTACGGGTACACCTCGGCCAGTTCGCGGTTGATGCGGCGGGCCCGGCGCACCAGGGCGGTGCGGGACTCGCCCTTCGGCGGCCCGGGGGCGACGGTCTTCACGGGGGACGCCTTGCGCACGGCCGCGGTGGCCTTCTCCGGGGCGGCGGTCACCTTCTTGGGGGGCGCGGCCTTCTGGACGGCGGCGGGCTTCCCTGCGGGGGTGCCCTTCGTGCCGCCCGCGGCCTTCGCGGAGGTCTTCTTCGCGCTCCTTTTCGCGCCGGCGGCGCCGACGGCGGACCTCTTCGCGCCGGCCGCCCTCCTCGCCGGTTTCGACGGCGCCTTCCGCGCCGCTTCCGCCGCGTTCCCACCGCCGTCGGGCTCCTGTTCGCCCACAGCGGAATCCTTACGTACAACCACCCGCCCAGCCCCCTAGGCCTGTGCTCTCACCGGCGATTCGGACACCCGGCCAGCCTACGGCCCGGCACCGACATCCGCCCCGGGCCCCGAAGATCGGCGCCCGATTGGACCCCTGCCGCGTACCCCGGGACACCTGTACGGCATCCTTGTGACAGATCACACTGTTTGGACCGTCCGGCAAAATGGGGAACACGGTCCCCTGGCGACGGGGGAGCAAGATCCCCTGAGCAGGTCGACAAGGAGAGAACTCGTGGACGACGTTCTGCGGCGCAATCCGCTCTTCGCGGCGCTCGACGACGAGCAGGCCGCGGAGCTTCGCGCCTCCATGACGGAGGTGACTCTCGCCCGTGGCGACTCGTTGTTCCACGAGGGCGACCCGGGCGACCGCCTCTACGTGGTCACCGAGGGCAAGGTCAAGCTGCACCGCACGTCCCCCGACGGCCGCGAGAACATGCTGGCCGTCGTGGGCCCCGGTGAGCTGATCGGTGAGCTGTCGCTGTTCGACCCGGGCCCGCGCACCGCCACCGCGACGGCGCTGACCGAGGTCAAGCTGCTCGCCCTGGGCCACGGCGACCTCCAGCCCTGGCTGAACGTACGGCCGGAGGTGGCCGGCGCCCTGCTGCGCGCCGTCGCCCGCCGCCTGCGCAAGACCAACGACCAGATGTCCGACCTGGTCTTCTCCGACGTGCCGGGCCGTGTCGCCCGCGCCCTGCTGGACCTGTCCCGCCGCTTCGGGGTGCAGTCCGAGGAGGGCATCCACGTGGTGCACGACCTGACGCAGGAGGAGCTGGCCCAGCTGGTCGGCGCGTCCCGCGAGACGGTCAACAAGGCCCTGGCCGACTTCGCCCAGCGCGGCTGGCTCCGCCTGGAGGCGCGTGCGGTCATCCTGCTCGACGTGGAGCGGCTGGCCAAGAGGTCGCGCTGAGCAGACCGGGGCCGCGAGCCGCCCCGGGCAAGGGCCTCACCCCGCAGGGGCACATCGCGCGCGAAGGGTCTCTCGCGTGCGTGCCCGCCGTGTTCCGTCCCGTCGTCGAGGCGGCCCGCCACCGGCTGCCCCGCCTCTACGGGCCGCGGTTGCACAGCGCGTACCTCTACGGCTCGATCCCCCGCGGCACCGCGCGCGCGGGCCGCAGCGACCTGGACCTGCTGGTCGCACTGCACGACGAGCCGAGCGACACCGACCGGCAGGAGGCGCGGGCCCTCGGCGCGGCCCTCGATCAGGAGTTCCCGCAGATCGACGGCGTCGGCACGCTCCTCCACGGCCGGGAGCGGCTGCTGAGCGACCTGGAGCGCCACGACCTGGGCTGGTTCGTCGCCTGCCTGTGCACGCCGCTGCTCGGGGACGATCTCGCCGCCCGTCTGCCCCGCTACCGGCCGGACGACCCGCTGCTCGCCCGCGAGACCAACGGGGACCTGGCCCTGATCCTGCCCCGGTGGCGGGAACGGATCGCCGCGGCCGGGGAAACCGAGGAGGCCCGCAGGCCCCTGGTCCGGTTCATGTCCCGCCACCTCGTCCGGACCGGCTTCACGCTGGTGATGGGCCGCTGGCAGGGCTGGACCAGCGACCTGCACGAGATGGCCGCCGCCTTCGGGACGTACTACCCGGCGCGGGCCGCGCAGATGACCGCGGCGGCCGTGCGCGGGTACGAGCCCGTCGGTGACCTCGCCCTGCTGCGCGCCTACGCCGACGACCTCGGCCCCTGGCTCGCCGGGGAGTACGCGCGCGTGCACGGCGTCAAGGCACCCCGCCCCTGAGCCGGCCCCGAGCCAGGAGCCGGGCCCGCTCCGGAGGAGCCGGCGCCGGATGAGCCAGTGCCGGGAGGGGAGCCGCGTCCGCCGAGCGGGCCTAGATGAGCCCGTGCTCCTCCAGGTAGTCGAGCTGGGCCCGTACCGACAGCTCGGCCGCCGGCCACAGGGAGCGGTCCACGTCGGCGTACACGTGCGCGACGACGTCGGCCGGGCGGCGGTGGCCGTCCTCGACGGCCGTCTCGACCTGGGCCAGCCGGTGGGCGCGGTGCGCCAGGTAGTACTCGACCGCGCCCTGGGCGTCCTCCAGGACCGGGCCGTGGCCCGGCAGGACCGTGTGCACCCCGTCGTCGACCGTGAGGGACCGCAGACGCCGCAGCGAGTCCAGGTAGTCGCCGAGCCGGCCGTCGGGGTGGGCCACGACCGTCGTACCGCGGCCCAGGACGGTGTCACCGGTGAGCACCGCCCGGTCGGCCGGGAGGTGGAAGCACAGGGAGTCCGCGGTGTGGCCGGGCGTCGGTACGACCCTCAGCTCCAGGCCGCCGACCCGGATCACCTCCCCTGCCCCGAGACCCTCGTCGCCCAGCCGCAGGGCCGGATCCAGCGCGCGCACGCGCGTGCCGGTCAGCTCGGCGAAGCGGGCGGCGCCCTCCGCGTGGTCGGGGTGCCCGTGGGTCAGCAGGGTCAGGGCGATGCGCTTGCCCGCCTCCTCTGCGGTGCCGACGACGGTGCGCAGGTGGCCCTCGTCGAGAGGGCCCGGGTCGACCACCACCGCCAGTTCCGAGTCGGGCTCGGAGAGGATCCAGGTGTTGGTGCCGTCCAGGGTCATCGCGGAGGCGTTGGGCGCGAGGACGTTGACCGCCCGTGGGGTGGCGGGACCGGACAGGACACCGCCGCGGGGCCGGCCGGGGAGCGCTGCTGCGTCCGTCATGCGAGGGGACCTTCCTGGGCGTCGGCCGTACGGAGCCGGAGGCGGGGGCCGGGACCCGGCCCGGGGCACGGACAGGACGCGCACCGGGGCCGCGGGCGCGACGGGCGCCGGAGCCGGAGGCCGGACGCGGGCCGGGGCCTGGGCGCGGTCATGCGGACGCCGCCCCGCCGACCGGGATGCGCAAGGTGAACTCGTCGTGGCCCGGCCAGGACAGGACGACCTCGCCGTCCACCGGGCGGGCCCGCGCGAGCACGGGGGTCAGGTCCCGCTCCCCCGCCGCCTTCAGCACCTGCGCGGGGCTGCCGAAGGGAAGGAGCTGACGCAGGGTGGCGACGGTCGGCGGCATCATCAGCAGCTCGCCCTCGTCGTATCCGGAGAGCGCGTCCGCAGGCCGGATCCACACCGTGCGGTCGGCCTCCGTGGAGGCGTTGCGGGTCCGCTGCCCCTCCGGGAGGGCGGCCACGAAGAACCACGTGTCGTAGCGGCGGGGTTCGAACTCGGGCGTGATCCACCGCGTCCAGGCGCCCAGCAGGTCCGAGCGCAGGGTCAGGCCGCGGCGGTCGAGGAACTCGGCGAAGGAGAGTTCCCGCGCGACCAGGGCGGCGCGGTCGGTCTCCCAGTCGGCGCCCGTGGTGTCACCGACGACCGAGTCGGGGCCCGGCCCGGCGAGCAGGACGCCCGCCTCCTCGTACGTCTCGCGGACGGCCGCGCAGACGATCGCCTGGGCCGCCGCGTCGTCCACACCGAGCCGGCCGGCCCACCACGCGCGCGTGGGACCCGCCCAGCGCACCTGCTGGTCGTCGTCGCGCGGGTCGACACCACCGCCCGGATACGCGTACGCGCCTCCGGCGAAGGCCATGGAGGCGCGTCTGCGCAGCATGTGCACGGCGGGGCCGGTACCGGTGTCCCGCAGGAGCATGACGGTGGCCGCACGCCTGGGCGCGACCGGGGTGAGGGTGCCGTCCGCGAGCGCGCGGACGCGGTCCGGCCAGTCCGGGGGGAACCACTGCCCATTCGCCATGGCCGGAGGCTATCCCGTGGCGCGCGAATGTTCGAGAGGTGCCGGAGAGATGCCCGAGGTCAGGGAACCGCCGGCCGGCCGGTGCCGGCTCAGGGAGCCAGTTCGACCTGGATCTCGACCTCGACGGGCGCGTCCAGCGGCAGCACCGCGACACCGACCGCGCTGCGCGCGTGCACGCCCTTGTCGCCCAGGACCTCGCCCAGCAGCTCGCTGGCGCCGTTGACGACGCCGGGCTGGCCGGTGAAGTCCGTCGCCGAGGCGACGAAGCCCACGACCTTCACCACGCGCGCGATGCGGTCCAGGTCGCCCGCGACGGACTTGACGGCCGCGAGCGCGTTCAGCGCGCAGGTGCGTGCCAGGTCCTTGGCCTCCTCGGGGGTGACCTCGAGGCCGACCTTGCCGGTGACCGGGAGCTTGCCGTCCACCATCGGCAGCTGGCCGGCGGTGTAGACGTACGGGCCGGACTGCACGGCCGGCTGGTAGGCGGCCAGCGGCGGCACGACCTCCGGCAGCGTCAGGCCCAGTTCGGCCAGCTTCGCCTCGACCGCGCTCATGCCTGCTTCTCCCGCTTCAGGTAGGCCACCAGCTGCTCCGGGTTGGGCCCGGGCACCACCTGGACCAGCTCCCAGCCGTCCTCGCCCCAGTTGTCCAGAATCTGCTTCGTGGCGTGGACGAGCAGCGGCACGGTTGCGTATTCCCACTTGGTCATGGGCCGACTGTAGCCGCTGCCGTCACCGGTGCCGCGACCGCGCCGCCCGGGCCGCTCGCCCGCCCGCCGTGCGCCCTGGGCCGCCCGCCGGAGAGACGGCCGCCCACGACGACGCCAGGGGCTCCAGGGGCGGGGCACCACGGCCCCTGCGGCGCCCGGGTCACGGCCACCGCGACGCCTGGGTGACGGGCTCCGGGACGCACGGGCGACGGGCTCCGGGACGCCACAGCGGATGCGGTTGTCCACAGCCTCCCGCGTGACCCGAGCGCGGACTGGTTAGGCTCGAAGGCGTGAGCAGGCTCCAGGTCGTCAGCGGCAAGGGCGGGACCGGAAAGACCACGGTCGCCGCAGCCCTCGCGCTGGCCCTGGCCACGAAGGGGAAGCGGACGCTCCTCGTCGAGGTCGAGGGCCGCCAGGGCATCGCACAGCTCTTCGAAACGGAGGCGCTGCCCTATGAGGAACGCAAGATCGCCGTCGCCCCCGGGGGCGGGGAGGTGTACGCACTCGCCATAGACCCCGAACTGGCACTGCTGGACTACCTCCAGATGTTCTACAAGCTGGGCAGCGCGGGGCGGGCCCTGAAGAAACTCGGCGCCATCGACTTCGCGACCACCATCGCGCCCGGCGTCCGGGACGTCCTGCTGACCGGCAAGGCGTGCGAGGCGGTGCGGCGCAAGGACAGGAGCGGGCGGTTCGCCTACGACTACGTCGTGATGGACGCGCCCCCGACCGGCCGCATCACCCGCTTCCTCAACGTCAACGACGAGGTGGCCGGGCTGGCCAAGATCGGCCCGATACACAATCAGGCGCAGGCGGTGATGCGGGTGCTGAAGTCGGCCGAGACGGCCGTGCACCTGGTGGCGCTGCTGGAGGAGATGCCGGTCCAGGAGACCGTGGACGGCATCGCGGAACTGCGCGCCGCCCGGCTCCCGGTGGGCCGCATCGTCGTGAACATGGTGCGGCCGCAGGTGCTCGACGCGGCCGACCTGGAACTCGTACGGACCGTGCCGCGGACCGCGCTCGCCCGCTCGCTGTCCTCCGCGGGCCTCGGCGGCGCCCGGCGCGGCGGCAACGCCGAGCGGCTGGTGGACCCGCTGCTCGGCCAGGCCGACGAGTACGCCGAGCGGTACGCGCTGGAGCAGGAGCAGCGGTCGGTCCTGACGGAGCTGGGCCTGCCGCTGCACGAACTGCCGCTGCTCGCCGAGGGCATGGACCTGGCGGGCCTGTACGAACTGGCGACCGAGCTGCGGAAGCAGGGAATGCAGGGGATGTCATGAGCCCGGACCCGGCCCGCGCGCGGGAGACCGAACGTTCCTCCGGCCACCCTCACCAGGACGGCGCGCGCCGCCTCGCCCACACGCGCGTGCTGGACGTCGACCCGCTGATCGACGATCCGCAGACCCGGATCGTGGTGTGCTGCGGCTCGGGCGGGGTCGGCAAGACGACGACGGCGGCGGCCCTGGGACTGCGGGCCGCCGAGCGGGGCCGCAAGGTGGTCGTCCTCACGATCGACCCGGCCCGCCGGCTCGCCCAGTCCATGGGCATCGACTCCCTCGACAACGTCCCGCGCCGGGTGAAGGGCACCGAGGGCGACGGCGAGCTGCACGCCATGATGCTCGACATGAAGCGCACCTTCGACGAGGTCGTCGAGGCGCACGCGGACCCCGACCGGGCCGCCGCGATCCTGGCCAACCCCTTCTACCAGTCGCTCTCGGCGGGCTTCGCGGGCACGCAGGAGTACATGGCGATGGAGAAGCTGGGCCAGCTGCGGGCGCGCGACGAGTGGGACCTGATCGTCGTCGACACGCCGCCCTCGCGCTCGGCGCTGGACTTCCTGGACGCTCCCAAGCGGCTCGGTTCCTTCCTCGACGGCCGGCTGATCCGGCTGCTGACCGCCCCGGCGAAGCTGGGCGGCCGCGCGGGCATGAAGTTCCTGAACGTCGGCATGTCGATGATGACCGGCACGCTCGGCAAGCTGCTCGGCGGTCAGCTGCTCAAGGACGTCCAGACGTTCGTGGCGGCGATGGACACCACCTTCGGCGGGTTCAGGACGCGCGCGGACGCCACGTACAAGCTGCTCCAGGCGCCGGGGACGGCGTTCCTGGTGGTCGCCGCCCCGGAGCGGGACGCGCTGCGCGAGGCGGCGTACTTCGTGGAGCGGCTGGCCGCGGAGAAGATGCCGCTGGCGGGGCTGGTGCTCAACCGCGTCCACGGCAGCGGCGCCGGCCAGTTGTCGGCCGAACGGGCGCTCGCAGCGGCGGAAAATCTTGAAGAGCCCCGCATTGTGGATCAGGACGACGGGAAAGCTGGACTTCGTAACTCTCCCGAAACGTACGGAAGTTCAGACTCCCCCGGTTCTGCCTCTTCCGGCTCTGCCTCGTCAGGTTCCGCTTCTTCAGGTTCCGCCTCTTCCGGTCCTGCGCCCGGCCCTTCCGCCGAGGCCACCGAGCACGTCGGACACGCCGGGTCCGCCGAGGACGCGGAGTCCTCCGCGCCCGCCGAGCGGGCCGATACCGCCGAGCCGGTCGATCCCGTGGCCCAGGTCACCGCGGGTCTGCTGCGGCTGCACGCCGAGCGCATGCAGTTGCTCGCGCGCGAGCAGCGCACGCGGGACCGCTTCGCCGCCCGGCACCCCGAGGTGGCGGTCGCGGAGGTGGCCGCGCTGCCCGGCGACGTGCACGACCTCACGGGGCTGCGGGACATCGGGGAACGGCTCGCGGACAACCGCCGCGAACTGCCCGAGCCGGGCGCCTGAGAGCACCGGGGACGGTGGCTGAGGGAGGGAGCGAGGGGGCCCGGGACCCGGGGCCGTGGAGGCCGGCCGTCCGGCGGCCGGGAAAGCGGCGCGACAGGGCGCGTGCGTGCACGGGACGCCCTCAGCCCACCGCCGCGTAGCTCTCGTACACCGCGTCGTCGTCGAGGGAGACGAGGCCCGTACCGCGCTCGTACTCCATGCGAGCGGTCTCCAGCAGCCGCCGCCAGGAGGTGACGGTCGGCCGTCTGCGCAGCAGTGCGCGGCGCTCCCGCTCCGTCATGCCTCCCCAGACGCCGAACTCGACACGGTTGTCGAGCGCGTCGGCGAGGCACTCGGTGCGCACCGGGCACCCCGTGCACACCGCCTTGGCCCTGTTCTGCGCTGCTCCTTGAACGAACAGTTCATCCGGATCGGTAGTGCGGCAGGCCGCCTGCGCACTCCAGTCGGTTACCCAGCCCATACCGGCGCCGTCCTCTCCCGAATCGAGGCTCCCCCACGGCGGCAGCGGCATATTCACCGCCGCCAGTTGAGGACGTTACGGAAGGTGGGCACAGCGCAACACCCCCAGCGGGCCCAATCTTGAATGGTCCGAACGGACTATGGGTTAACGGCAGATCACCCGGGGGAGTGAGCTGGCGACATCCGCGACTTTTCCTGGCACAACAGGGCAGTTCCCTTGCGGCACACCGGACGTCGCGTCACACACAAGGCGATTCCGGGCACGCGTTCCCCGCACTTTCCGCCGCCCGCCGGCACGGCAGCACCCGCCCGGACCACCCGGTACACCCCGGCACCACCGCCCCCCACCGCCCGACAGGCACCGACACGCCTCGAAAACCGGCCTGATGGCGAAACTCGTGGAGAAAACCGCACGGGTCCGGAACGTTTCGGGATCACCGGACGTATGGATACATGGACGTACCGCTGTGACAGCCGAGAGCAGCTTAGGCCAAGGCATATACGCGTGTCCGGCGAATGAGAACGTAGGCTGCCCCCATGCCAAAGAAGCGCTCGGGCGGTGGCGAGTCGCCAACGCAGCAGGCCGCCAAGTTCCTCGGTGTCAGTGTGCTCGCCGGAGCGGTGCTGGCCGGTATCGCGTTGCCCGCGGCCGGCGCACTGGGCCTCGCGGCCAAGGGGTCGGTCCAGGGGTTCGACGACATCCCGGCCAACCTCAAGCGTCCGCCGCTCAGTCAGCGCACCACCATCCTGGACGCCGAGGGCAACCAGCTCGCCCAGGTCTACTCCCGTGACCGCACGGTGGTGGAGCTGAAGGACATCTCGCCGTACATGCAGAAGGCGATCGTCGCGATCGAGGACTCGCGCTTCTACCAGCACGGCGCGATCGACCTGAAGGGCGTGCTGCGCGCGCTCAACAAGAACGCGACGAGCGGCGGGGTCGCCCAGGGCGCCTCCACCCTCACCCAGCAGTACGTGAAGAACGTCTTCGTGGAGGAGGCCGGCGACGACCCGACGAAGGTCGCGCAGGCCACCCAGCAGACCCTCGGCCGCAAGATCAAGGAACTGAAGTACGCGATCCAGGTCGAGCAGGATCTCGGCAAGCAGCGCATCCTCGAGAACTACCTGAACATCACCTTCTTCGGTGAGCAGGCCTACGGCATCGAGGCCGCCTCCCAGCGCTACTTCTCCAAGCACGCCAAGGACCTCACGCTCCCCGAGGCGGCGCTGCTGGCCGGCGTCGTCCAGTCGCCGAGCCGCTACGACCCGGTCAACGACGAGGCCGAGGCCACCAAGCGGCGCAACACCGTGCTGCAGCGCATGGCCGAGGTCGGGGACATCTCGCAGGCCGAGGCCGACAAGGCCAAGAAGGCGCCGCTGGAACTGAAGGTCACCCGTCCGCGCAACGGCTGCATCACGGCGGTCAAGGACTCGGCCTTCTTCTGCAAGTACGTCGAGAAGGTCTTCCTGAACGAGCCGGTCTTCGGCAAGACCCGCGCCGAGCGGGCCAAGATCTGGAACCAGGGCGGCCTGACCATCCGCACCACCCTGGACCCGCAGGCCCAGGCGTCGGTGCAGGCCTCGCTCAAGCAGCACATCTACCAGTCGGACCCCGTCGCGTCGGCGGCCGTGCTGGTCCAGCCGGGCACCGGCAAGATCATCGCGATGGGCCAGTCCAAGCCGTACGGCTACGGGAAGAACGAGACCGAGATCAACTACTCGGTCGGCAGCGACGCGGGCGGCTCGAACTACGGCTTCCCGACCGGTTCGACGTTCAAGCCGTTCGTGGCGGCGGCGGCGATCGAGGGCGGCAAACCGCCCACCCAGGAGTACTCGTCGCCGTACAAGATGCCGTACCCGAGCCCGGTCCAGGCGTGCGACGGCAAGCGCTGGGTGAACACGTACCACGACAACGTGGAGAACGAGAGCACCTCCGAGCACGGCCCGTACGCCATGAAGGAGGCCATGGCGAGGTCGGTCAACACCTACTTCGTGCAGATGATCTCCGAGATCGGCCTCTGCCCGGTGACCACGATGACCGACAAGCTGCACGTGGTGCAGGGTGACGGCAAGAAGCTGCCGCAGGCCCCCTCCATCGCGCTCGGCGCGGTCGGCATCTCGCCGCTGACGATGGCCGGCGCCTACGCCACGTTCGCCTCGCGCGGCACCTACTGCACCCCGGTCGCCATCGAGTCGATCACGCAGAAGATCGGCGGCCAGGAGAAGCCGCTGGCCGTCCCGAAGACGACCTGCACGCGCGCGATGAGCGAGAAGACCGCGGACACCGTGAACACGCTGCTGCAAGGCGTGATCGACTCCGGTACCGGCCAGCAGGCCGGCCTCTCCGACCGCGACAACGCCGGTAAGACGGGTACGACGGACGAACGCAAGAACGCCTGGTTCGTCGGCTACACGCCGAACCTGGCGGGTGCGGTGTGGGTCGGCAGCGCCACCCAGAAGGTCAAGATGACCGACATCCGCATCGGCGGTGTGCTGCACGGCCTGGTCTACGGCGCCGACGTGCCCGGGCCGATCTGGCGGGACGCGATGACGGGCGCCCTCCAGGGCAAGCCCGCCCCGTCCTTCAACCTCGTCGACATCCCGGACGCCGACAAGGGCAAGAACCAGGACCAGGACAAGGGCAAGCAGCACGACCAGGGAAAAGGCCGTGACAAGGGAAAAGGCCGACGGGGAGGCGGAGGTGACGGCGGCAACGGCGGCGGCCTCCCCGGCGGCACCGGTCTCCCCGGATTCCCCGGCGGCTTCATCCAGGGCCAGGGCGGCGGCACGCACGGGAACGGCAACGGCGGACAGCACGGCTGACGGTGCCGCCGGCGCACGCCGGCGTACGTAGAGCGAACGGAAGAAGAAGGCAGAAGAAGGCAGAAGAGGGGCGCCCGGCAGACAGCCGGGCGCCCCTCTTCGCATTCGCATTCAGCGACGTATCCAGGGGGATTCCGGGCCGGTGAAGCCCTGGCCCTGTCTCTGCCCCTTCCGGTCTCAGCCGGCCAGCAGCTTCTTGACCACGGCGGCGACACGGCCGCCCTCGGCCTGCCCCGCGACCTTCGGGTTCACGATCTTCATGACCGCGCCCATGGCCCGCGGCCCCTCCGCACCGGACGCCCTGGCCTCCTCGACGGCCTGGGCGACGATCGTGTTCAGCTCGTCGTCGGAGAGCTGCTTGGGCAGGTACGCCGCGAGCACCTCACCCTCCGCCCGCTCCCGCTCGGCCGACTCCGTACGACCGCCCTGCGCGAAGGCCTCGGCCGCCTCACGACGCTTCTTGGCCTCCTTGGTGATCACCTTGAGGACCTCGTCGTCGGACAGCTCACGCTTCTCCTTGCCCGCGACCTCCTCCTTGGTGATCGCGGCGAGCGTCAGCCGGAGCGTCGAGGAGCGCAGCTCGTCGCGCTCCTTGATCGAGGCGTTGAGGTCTTCGTGCAGCTTCGACTTGAGCGTGGTCATGAAGTTGATTGTCGCAGGTACGCCGGGCCCGACGCGCGCCGATTTCACGCACCGGCGCGCGCCGATCCCACACACCGTTGCGCGCCGACCCCACACACCGGCGCGCGCCGATCCCACGCGGCGACGGGACGCCGATCCCACGCCGCGAGCCGGTGCCGATCCCACGCGGCGAGTGGGTGCCGGTCTCGTACACCGACCGGACGCGATCTCACCCCACCGACCGGGGCGCGGTCTCACCCCACCGACCGGGGCGCGGTCTCACCCCATCGGCGGGGCGCGGTCTCATCCCGCCGACCGGACGCGGGTCCCACCACACCGACTGGGTGCCGATGCCACGACGCAGGACGGCGGCGTACGACCGCTCACGAGGACGTACACACGCACACCGGCGTACGCCGCCATCCGCCCCGCCCCACGGCTGATTTCCGCGGCACGGCAGGGTTTTGAGACGATGGACACATGCGCGCGCGATACGGAGTACCCCTGGGCATCACGGCGGTCGCGACCGCCGGTCTCCTCTACTCGGCGGGATTCGAAGCCCGCTCCTTCCGCCTGCGGCGGGTGACGGTCCCGGCCCTGCCCTCCGGTATGCGCCCGCTGCGCGTCCTGCAGGTCTCGGACATCCACATGGTCGGCGGCCAGCGCAAGAAGCAGCGCTGGCTGCGCTCGCTCGCCGGTCTGCGCCCGGACTTCGTGATCAACACGGGGGACAACCTCTCCGACCCGGAGGGTGTGCCGGAGGTCCTGGACGCGCTCGGCCCGCTGATGGAGTTCCCGGGCGCCTACGTCTTCGGCTCCAACGACTACTACGGCCCCAAGCTGCGCAATCCGGCGCGCTACCTGCTGGAGAAGGCGAGCGGACGCCACGGCCTCAACGGCAACGCGCCCGCGGTCGGCGCCGTCCACAACCCGTGGGAGGACCTGCGCGACGGCTTCGACGCGGCGGGCTGGCTCAACCTGACGAACACCCGCGGCACCCTGAAGGTCGAGGGCGTCTCGGTGGAACTGACCGGCCTGGACGACCCGCACATCAAGCGGGACCGCTACGCCCGCGTGGCCGGCGGCCCGTCCGGCGACGCGGACTTCTCCATGGGCGTGGTGCACGCGCCCTACCTGCGCGTCCTGGACGCCTTCACGGCCGACGCCTACCCCCTGATCCTGGCCGGCCACACCCACGGCGGCCAGCTCTGCATCCCCTTCTACGGCGCCCTGGTCACCAACTGCGACCTGGACACCGACCGGGTCAAGGGCCTGTCCACCCACACGTCCGAGGGCCACACGTCCTACCTGCACGTCTCGGCCGGCTGCGGCACCAACCGCTACACCCCGGTCCGCTTCGCCTGCCCACCGGAGGCCACGCTGCTGACACTGGTGGGCCGGGACTGACGGGGCCGGGGGGCCGAGGGCGGGGGCGAGGGCGGGGGAAGCCCGGGCAGTCGGGAGGGTGCTCGCTGTGGGGCGGAGCGCCTGGAGGCAGCGGTGGGCCGGGGGGCTGGAGGAAGCCCGGGCAGTCGGGAGGGCGTGCGCTGGGGGGCGGAGCGCCTGGGGGGGGAGCGGTGAGCGGGCGGCGGGTCGTCTGGGGCGGCGGTGAGCGGGGCGCCGGGGACGGAGGCGGCGCCTGGAGAGGTGCCCTCGGATGGAATGTCCGGGGCGGGGACGCCTGGAGGGGCGCCCTGAGTGGCACCCGGGGGCGGGATCGCGGGGGTGCCGGACACCCGCCTGCGGCCGCCCTTCCACCCGAGGGCAGCCGAGGGCACCCCGATCCTCCCGAGGGCACCCCGAACAAGGGGCACACTCAATCCCAGGGGCTCCCCCGCAAGGCTCCCCCCGGGAGACCCGCCCAGGGAGCCCGCCCCAGGAGCCCCCCAGGGCCCGGGACCACCTCAGGGAACCCACCCAGGAACCGAACCCGCGCGGACTCACTCCACCGACAGGAACAATCCGCCCGTAACCCACATAGACCACCCGCATCGCCCATTACGCCCTCACTTCCTACGGTGAGGGCATGACCGCGCCGATACCCCCGATACCGTCGCCGCCTCCGGCCGCCCCGGCCCCCTCGCCGGACTCGGCACCCGCCACACCCGCGGCGTCCGCGACGCCCTCGATCCCCCGGGACATGCCGGATCTCCCCGCGATCCCGGGCATCACGGCACTGGCGCCCTCCATCGTCCCCGCGACCGCTGTCGTGACGCCCGTACGCCGCCCGTGGACCGCGGTCTACCGCCTCCTGGTCGCCGCGGCGGCTGCGGCAGCGGTGACGGCCGAGATGATCGTCGGCCCGCCGCTGCACGTCCTGAGCCACTTCGCGATCCAGAGCACCCTCGTGCTCGTCCTGGCCCTCGTCCTCTCGGCCCGCAGGGCCTGGACCGCCCGCCGCCCCGCACCGGCGGCCCTGACCGGCGCGTCCGTGCTCTACGTCACCATGGCGGCACTGGTCTACCACCTGCTGCTGACCGAGGCGTCCCCGCCGTTCTCGATCACGGACTCCCCCGGCAGCCACCCGCTCTGGCAGTCGGTGGCCGGCCGGCTCCTCCACACGGTGATCCCCGCCGCCGTCCTCCTGGACTGGCTCGTACTGACCACTCCGGCCCGCCTCCACCTGCGCCAGGCCGCACCCTGGCTGCTCTACCCCCTGGCCTACCTGGCCTTCTCCCTGACCCGCGGCGAACTGCTCCCGGCGGGCTCCGCGCACCGCTACCTGTACGCGTTCCTGGACGTCGGCCGGCACGGCTACAAACACGTCCTGGCCAACGCCCTCCTCCTGGGCCTCTCCTTCTACGCCCTCGCCCTCCTCCTGGTCGCCCTCGACCACGCCCGCCCGAACCCGGTCCGCCGCCGCACGAAAACCGGATTTCGTCTCAGGCCCCCGGTGGGCTAAAGTAAACGTCGTCGCCGCGACAAGCAGTGACATCGGGGTGTAGCGCAGCTTGGCAGCGCGCTTCGTTCGGGACGAAGAGGTCGTGGGTTCAAATCCCGCCACCCCGACAGAGAAGTACCAGGTCAGGGGCCTGATCCGCTTAGCGGGTCGGGCCCCTGATCGTTTCTGGGCATCTTTTGGGAGCCGTTTGGGAGCCAACCCCGGAATCCGGCTCCCAAGGGAGCGCTGGTGACGCTCCTCAGAAGCCCGACACCTCCGAGCGCAGTCGACTCAGGTTCAAGCGGCCGACTCCTGCCCCCGGCCGACTTCCTCCGGTGGATCGAGAAGCCTGAAGTCGCAGTCGCCCGGACGGCGCCCCAAGCGCTGGACCATCAGAGCTCCGAGAAGTGCGACCCCAGGGCCGCCCACCGGCCCCGCGTCCGTACCGACGTAGAAGATGCCGTTCTCATCGGGTTCCCGACCGCCGCGATCGGCACCGACGGCCAGCGCGATGGAAAAGCCGAGGAGGTCGACGCGCAGACCCGCGGGCAGATCGCCGCGGAGGAACACCAGCGGATGAGCCAGCCCCTCACCGTCGTACCCGGCGGCGACAACTGCGCCCAGCCCGTCGGGCAGGGGATTCATGTGCTCGGGAATGTACTCCACGACGCCCTTGAGGTGGTCGGCGGTGAACTGCTTCAGGTTCTCCCACACCTCGTCGTCGCTCCGCCATCCGTCCTTTGGTGCCCAGTTTCCGGCCTCGTACAGAGGCAGAACGTCAGCTGGCACCTCTGGCGGGTCCCCCCGCCCCCAGTCCGAGGCGTCATCTGGTTCCTTCACCACCACGCCTTGCCCACCTGTCTCCGGCCAAAGAGTCAGGAGAGAGGCAGGCCGGTGAATGTAACGGCCGAGCAGCGACCTGATGGCGACCGCCGTCTCCTGCTCGCTCAGGCCGGGCCGCAACAGCACGCAGAGCCGCCCCGAGACGACGGTCAGTGCAGCCTGCATGCCTTGCTGTCCCAGGTCGATCGCGACTGCCCGTGCGTTCATCGTGTCCATCAGAACGGACAGCTCCAGCGCCCAGGCGTCATGTGCGCGCATCATCCCGGGCGCCCAGTCCTGGTCACGACCCTTCTCGGGCACGAGCCCGAGCGCTCGGTTCTGCATGGTGCTCCTTTCCCCTACTCGACTTGGAGCACCCAGTTTTCGCCCGTTTCTAGACTGTGCGCACGTAAAATCATGAAATGCCATTCCGTGCGCGTTCCATCTGCCAGGCTGGTCAGCGTCAGCTCGTCACAAACCGGGGATGAACTCTTCTCATACGGGTTGTGGTGAGGTGAGCACAGACGGTACGACGATCGCCATGCACCGATGGTCTCCGTTAAATGACCGCCAGCTCGCACTCCTCACCCGCATCAAGGACGGAGCCGACCCCGTCACGTCGGACAGCCCCGAGTTCGCCCTCACCGCCCGCGCGCTCAAGGAGCGGCGTCTGATCACCATGCCCAAGCAGGATGGGAAGTGGCGGGCGGAGATCACTGACGCGGGGCGCTTCTATCTGGAACACGGCCATCACCCGGAGCGGCCGGAGCCGGCGCCGCGCAAGCAGCGGTCGGCGGGTTCCGGGCAACGGACACGGCCGGCCCCTCCTCCGCAGAAGCAAGACACGGCTCCGTCCACGACGAAGCCGGCGCCGCAACACACCGCCAAGCCCCCGCAGGCGTCGCCGGCGGAAATCGGAGCCGCCTTGATCACGGAGGTACAGCAGGCTGGGCGGTTCCTCCGGATCCCGAACCCCAGCGACCAGGAGCGAGCCCGCTACCGCAGGGCCTTCGACGCAGCCCGGCAGTGTGCGCCCGAGGGGTACCACCTGAAGTACAGCGGCCGGGCGAAGGGGGACTTCTTCCTCGGTCTGCTCCGGGTGTCGGGTGAGGACGACACCGAGTGGAACCGGATCCGGCTGGCGCGCAGCCGGGTGATCAGCAATGTCGAGGACGTGATCGCCGCTGTCACTGCGGACCACAGCGCCTTCGAGATCTCGGAGGAGGTCCTGCCGCGCGTCCTCTCGCTTCTCCGGCTCCTCGCCGAGCAGGCACTCGCCCGCCACGGCGAGATCACGGTGTCCAAGAAGCGCAAGCAGCCCAGGCCCCTGCTCACCGTTCACGGCAGGACGTACGAGGTCGGCTTCCGCGAACGGCAGAAGCAGGTCCGGTACGTGCCCAAGCAGCCGGGGCGACGTACGTACGACTGGCAGCGGGTGACGCCGGCGCACAGGTTCGAGCCCTCCGGCGAGCTGGAACTGCTGATCAGCCAGCACTCGGGCTACGGCTACGGCAACAGCTACGGCTGGAAGAAGGAATGGGCCGACACCGCCAAGAAGCCGTTGGAGGAGCAGGTCGGTTCGGTGTTCCGGGCGCTGAAGGCGCGCGCGGAGGAGCAGGAGCGGGCTCGGCTGGAACGGGAGGCGGAGCAGCGGCGCCTGCGAGAGGAGCGGGAGCGGCAGGAGGCGGAGCGTCGGCGTCTGGAGGCGGAGCGGGAGGAGCGCGAGAGGCGGGAGTGGGAGTCCGCCGTC
Organism: Streptomyces sp. NRRL S-340; assembly: GCF_000720185.1. Lineage (GTDB taxonomy): Bacteria > Actinomycetota > Actinomycetes > Streptomycetales > Streptomycetaceae > Streptomyces. The sequence continues at coordinate 146,119 of NZ_JOIY01000001.1, forward strand.
AGTGCAGCCTCGATCAAGGCGGTTCACGCCCTACGGGCGGAGCACTTCGGCACAGCCCTGGAGCAGTGGAAGGTGGCTGGAGAGATCCGGGTGTTCTGCGTCGCCCTGGACGAAGCCGCCGCCACATCGGACGACGCCGTCGAAGCCGAGAGGCTGCGAGAGTGGTCGGCTTGGGGGAAGGCGGAGGCCGACCGACTGGACCCCACCATGAACGGCAGGGGCCTGGCCGTTCTCGACTTCCACGCGGAGCCGACGGGAGATCAGCTACGGCCCTTTCTCGGCGGCTGGAACCCGCACCGGCCAGAGAGGGAGCAGCCTGCGGTACGGCCCGAGCCGCCGAAGCCGGGCCCGGAGCCTTGGCGCGGCTCTATCGACGCACTTCAGGATCAAGGCTGGCGATATGGACGCCAAGGTCGCGCTCAATGGTGGAGGCGATGACGCCGTGCCCACGGTCGCGTAGGGCCTTGACCGCCTTCTCCACCAGCTGGCCGAGCCTGATGACCTCGGCGCGCAGTGCGACCAGCTCGTCGTAGCGGTCGGCCTTGTCCTGGCCGCACCAGGACCGGACGGTCCGCAGGACGGCCGCCTCCGCGTCCAACTTGCGGTCGTCCCGGCGGCGGTATGAGTACCAGGAGGGCTGTGCGCGCTCCTGCTCGATGTCCTGCTGCTTGCGGTCCACCTCCGGGAGAATCTCGTCGGCGAGGCGGCCCGCTACCTGGCGGGCGATCCGCTCCGTGACCGGCCAGCCGGCCAGGCACATGCCGGCGCGGTTCTCGTGCACTATCGGGTCACTGCGGAGCGCGGTGGCGTCCATGCCGATGAGTGGCGCCGTCTCGTCGAGTCGGCTCAGTTCCAGAACTCCCGCGTCCGCGACCCCTCGGCGGAGGCGCAGCCTGTTCTTCGGCCGGACGAACCCGAGGATCAGGCGCGCCGCCTCGAAACCCGTGCTGCCCCGTACATAGCGTGACGCCTCGGTCAGTCTGAGCTCTGCCTCGTCATCCGCGCGGAACGCGTCGACGTCTGGCCACGGTGCTACGAGGCAGCCGGGACTGGCCCATTCCTGCAGGCCGGCATCATCGCCTTCCAGAAACCGGACGTGGATCCAGTCAGACCTGCCACGGCCGCCCACCCGGACGATCTCCACCTGCCTGACAGGGCTGCCCAGCTCCTTCGGCCTCGCGCGGTATGCCCAGTGCTCGCCAATCTCCATGTACCTATTGAGCCAGGTCCGTTGGCCCCGCTACTTGGCAATCGTCGCAACTGCTGGGGTGAGACGACCGCGCGGAGTTGACGCGGCCTCGCGGAGGCATCAGAACATGGCTGTGCCCTCCGGGAGTGGTCGCCGGAGGGCACAGCACTTTGCCTGCTACGACTTGGCGGGCACACGTGACACCTCGCGTGCCTGCAGGAGATCACTCAGTACCCGCACCGGTGACGTGGCGCTCATGGTCAAACGTGCGTCGAGTGCTGCCTCCCACTGCTCGGTCAGCCCCAGCATGAGGCGCTTGCGCATGCCCGAGGTGACGTGTGCGTAGCGCGCCGAGACCGAGCCATCGATGTGGCCCATGCGTTCGTCCATGAGCACCTTCTCGGTGCCCAGATCCTCCATCATCGTCCGGTGGGTGTGGCGAAGGCCGTGGGGCGTGAGTCCCTTGGCTATCGGGAGCCAGCAGGCGTCGGCCCGTTCGCTGGCACCCCGCCCCCGTGCCGGGACACCGGGCCAAGGCTCGCCGAGCAAGGGCACCGGCCGTGGCTCCTGTGGTGCCTTCTTCGGGTACCAGCCGGAGACCGCCGGCGTGAACAGCCAGGTCGCGAAACCGTTCCTGCGCCAGTGGGCGGCATGCTCCGGCACGACGCCGCCCCGCACGAACCGGAGGTCCGCGATGGCCTGCTCGACCTTCACTCGCGTGGCCTCGGTGACGCGTTCGGGATGGTTGAGGACGTTGGACACCGTGCCGGTCGAGACGCCGGCACGACGGGCAACGTCGACGAGCTTCGCGCCCTGGTGGCCCCCGGAACGCGCCGCGCCCTGCCCTCGGAAGACGTAGGTCTTGCCGTGACAGGGGCACGGCACGGGCTTCGTGCGGGCGATGTGGTTGGCGACCAGCGCGGACAGCCAGTCCATCAAGTCGATGGTGCGGTAGCTGTCGTCCTTCGGCGGGCAACGCACCAGCTCCCCCGTGTCGAGCTCGTACAGCTGCCACTCGACCCGGACGGCTCCAGGGCGGACGAACGCGGTCTCCAGGCCGACGATCTCGCCCCAGCGCATGCCGGTGTACCCCTTGAGGACCACGGCGACGAACTCGTCGTCGCGGCCGGAGAGCAGGGCGGCACGCTCAGCGGTCAGCAGGATGCCGAGCGCGTCGGTGACCACCTTCTCCGGACCACGGTCTCGGGAGCGGCCGGCGCGCTTGCCGCGTCCGCGTCGCCGGGCAGCCGGGTTGGACGCGATCAGGCCCTCGTCGATCGCGTCCTCGAGGATCAGGTGGAGCGTCGAGCGCCAGGTCTTGACGCTGGAGGCCGCGTACACGGCCTTCTCCTTCTTCTCCCAAAGGTCGACGTCCGTGCGCAGGATGCCGGCGAGCGCCTTGTCCTCGAACTCGGGGAGGATGTGCTCCTCGATGTGGCGCTTGTAGTTCTGCATGGTCGAGGCCGCCAGGTCCTGGGCCTCGTACCAGCGGTTCGCGTACTCGCCGAAGGTCTCCTGGCCGAGGGCCGGGTCGCGCCAGTCGCCGCGACGGTACTTGTTCTCGGCCTCGGCCGCTGCCCGTTGGGCCTCGCCCTTGGTGGCGAACCTGATCGCCTTGCCGTTCTCGTCGACGACCGTGTTGTGCTTGCCGGGCGCGACCTTGTACCGGCCGCGCCAGTAGTTTCCGCGCTTCTCCGCGAAACCCAAGTTCCGCTGTCCCCCTCTTGGTTGTCCTCGTCTACGGCAGGTTCGATCGGGTCACGCGACAGTGCTGTACTGCTGCTGTCGACGCGGCGGGCGGGCCCGTAGGCGGGTAGTCGGAGCCACGGCAGGGCGGCGACGTTGCGTGGAATCGGTCTGCGTACCGGGCTCGGAGAGCGGCTCGGTCGCCCGTGCTGGTGTCTGCGCGAGCTGGGCCGGCCGCTCCTCGTGGAGGCGGATGATCTCGGCGAGATGCTCGGCGGTGAAGCGGTAGGCGCGGCCGACCCGGGTGTGCGGTATCAGGCGCCGTCGCGCTCGGTCCTTGACCCACCAGGCCGAGCAGCCGAGGGTGTCGGCGATCTCTTCGGGGCGGTAGAGGCGGGGCGGAGGGGCGTCGGACGGCCTGTGGGGGACGGACGCGGGCGTGGATCGGTGCAAGGGGACGGCTCCTGGTCGCGAGGGCGGGGACGGGTGCGTGAGCGGCTCAGGTGGCGCCCGGGCCCTGCAGGAGGGCGAGGGGTGATACCTGCAGGGCTTCGGCGATGGCGACGAGGTCGTCGATATCGCATCGCCGCTTGGTTAGTTCGATGCGGGACAGCATCGTGTTGGACATAGGGCGGCCCAACGCTGTGCATCGCGCGGCGAGTTGGCGTTGCCCAAGGCCGCGTTCGGTGCGGAGGGTTTCGATGGTTCGAGCCGCCAGCATTCCTGCGGACCCTATTTCCAGAGATCGTGCTGCCATGGCTCCACTTGTAGCGTGCATTCGCCGGTTTGGTTAACCGGCGATCGTCGGCTATGTTGCGCCGCGCTCAATCGGTGAGCGAGGCGTTCGGGATGCTGCGAAGGACCGGATCCCCGAACACGTCCCGACATCAGAAGACCTCTCTGACGTGGGGTGTTGTGTTGTAGCTTCGATGCTCGCAGGACGTCAACGGCTTGCCGATGTGATCCTTCTGGCTCGGGACGCGGGGCAACTATTTGGTCAACCGCCGATCGTGCCCTACCGTTTTCGCACCGCCCTCTCCATCTCGATTTCCAGCGGCATTTCTGCCGTGAGAGATTGCGCCGGATAGGGCTGGACTTGCGCGCCGTAGGTGTGGCTATGTTGACGACACCCGGAAAGTGCGAGCGGCCATCAACGCTCCCGCGACCACGGCCGGACATCCCCGCCCTTCACGCCCGTCTCCGCCCCCGACCGACGGTGAACCGTGGGCATCCAGCCCACCGGTCACCGAGTGAGGACCGCCCCTCTTGGCACGAATCCGCACCATCAAGCCGGAAGCCTTCGTCTCCGAGTCCCTGGCCGCCGTCTCCCTGACCGCCGAGCGCACCTTCTTCGGCCTGCTCACCCAGGCCGACGACCAGGGGCGCCACCGCGACCACGCCGCGATCATCACCGGGCAGCTGTGGGTCCTGCGCCCGGAACACACGCCTGGCGATGTCGAACAGGACCTCGCCCAACTCGCCGACGCCGGGCTGATATGCCGCTACAAGGGCCCGGGCGACAAGCGCTACCTGCACATCGTCACCTGGCGGCAGCATCAGAAGATCAATCGCCCGAGTGCGAGCCGTCTTCCCGCCTGCCCGCACCACGACACGCAGACTCGCACCGCGCCCGGCGTCGGCGCGCCGGCTGCGGGAGCCGGTATCACGGAGCCCGCACCGCAGCCTCACGGAGCCCTCCGTGAGGACTCCGGGCGAATACGCGAGCCTGCGGTGAATCCGGTCACCGATGATGAACTAGCAGGTCAGGGCGATTTCAGTGCGCCCTCCGTGAGACAGCGGGGAGGGCTCAGTGAGGGAGCGGTGACGCCCCACGGTCCGGATCTAGGACCTAGGATCATGGATCTAGGAAATACCCCTTCGGGGGGCGCGAGCGCCCCCGCACCCCACGCCGTCTCGGCCAACCAGCTCATCGCCGAGTACGCCGCCGCTTGCACACACCGTCCGCCCAAGGACGTCCTGGGCCATCTCGCTCGCGAAGTGCGCAAGCTGCTCGGCGAGGGCATCGACCCCGCCCACATCCGGGCCGGCCTAGAACGGCACCGTGCCAAGGGCCTGCATCCCAGCACTCTGCCGAGCCTCGTGCACGAGGCCATGAACGCGGCCTCCACCGCGCCGGTTGCCCACAGGGCGTGGACAAACCCCGCCGATGTCGAAGCCGCCTACGGAGGTGACCTCTGACCGCCACCCTCACCCGCGAGCCTCACCGGGTCGGCCCACTCGCCGACCGGCTCAACGGCATCCTTGCCAGTCGCGGCATCGACCTCGCCACCGCCGCCGTCGAGGAAGGGCACGTCGAGCCCGTCACCGCGCTGGAACTCGCCGACGCCAGGATCCCCGCCCGCTACCGTCGAGCCCTGGCCGACCACCCCAAGGTCACCGCCTGGGCCGACGAGATCGCCCGCGCCGGACGCCCCGGCCCCGGCGGGCCTGGCATCGCCGAAGGCCCGTCGCTGCTGATCGCCGGCCCCATGGGCACGGGCAAGACGTACCAGGCGTATGGCGCCATCCGCACCCTGCTCGCCCGAGGGGTCCGTCTGCGCTGGGAAGCGACCACCACCGCCGACTTCCACGCGCGCCTGCGCCCCCGCGCCGGCCACGACGCCGAACGTGACCTGCAGACCCTGGCGCGCTGCCCGCTGCTGTTCCTGGACGACCTCGGCGCGGCCAAGACCAGCGAATGGACCGAGGAGCTGACTTACCGGCTCATCAATCACCGGTACGAGCACCTGCTGCCAACCCTCATCACCACCAACCTTCCGATGGAGCAGCTGCGCGTCACCCTCGGTGACCGCGTCGCCTCCCGCCTCGCCGAGATGACGGAGCGCGTCATCCTCGACGGCCCCGACCGACGACGCCGCACAGCGCCCGCCGCCTGACTGGCCGCCCCAGCGCCCGCCCTCCTGGCCGGCCCCGCCGCATCACCCGCGCTCACACCAGCCCTGCCCGCGCCAGCCACTCGCGTAGGCGGTTGCTCAGCGGTTCTGTCGATTCACCCTTCGCCCTCATTCCTCGACGCCTTGGAGCTCCCTCCTGCCTCCTCTCAGTCCCGTCCCCCTCGCCATACGGATCAGCGGCACGCCGCTCCTCCCTGACTGGGCGACCTCCCCGGTGATGACCGTGGCGCTCCTCATCCCGCCCTTGCTGCTTGGCCTGCTCGCCGGGTGGCTTGTCCGCCAGCAGCGCCGCCGACCGCATCACACCAAGCGCCGACACGGAGCCGTCGCAGTGCCGGTCGCGGCCGTGGCCGCGCTCGGCTGCACCGCATACAGCGCGGACACCAGCTGGCGGTTCGCCGCCGACTACCTCGACATGGTCGGCACCGCCGAGCGCGTCACGATGTTCGCCGCCGCCGAGCTGGCCCTATTCGCCACCGCCCTGATGGCCCGGGAGAACCTCAATGGCCCGAAGCAGGCACCCGGCCTGCCCGGCACCCTCACCTGGGTCATCACCGCAGTCCAGGTTCTGCCCGCCTACGCCGAGTCCGGGCTGGTCGGTGGCACCGTGCGAGCCTTCGTTGGCCCCGTCATGGCCGCGATGCTGTGGCACCTGGCCATGGGCATCGAGCTGCGCCACCGCGCCCCCGACGCCGCCTCACGCGGCCTGGCCGCCGTCCTCGTCCGCCAGGCACGCGAACGCCTCCTGGCTCGCCTCGGCATCGCCGACCAGGACGCCGATGCCGCCCGCCTCATCCGCGAGCGCGCGCTGAGCGAAGCCGTCGCCCTGATCCTGCGCGCCGAGTCGATGACCGACAAGCAGCGCGGCAAGCGGCGGCAACGACGCCTGACGGAACGCCTGCACGAGGCGCTGGAGCGGGCCGGCGTCGACGGCGACCCGCTCCAGGACGAGCTGCTGCTGCGCAAGCTCGCCACCCGCAAGCAGGCCCTTGACCTCGCCGTCATCACATTGCCGCCACGCTGGCAGATTCCGGCCTCGTCCTCCACCCGAGAGTCCGGGTGTAGCCACCCGCGCTCCGACCGCTTGGAAGCACTGCCGCGGGCAGAGGGCTCTGCCCGCCCACACCCATCAGACCTGGGTGACGACGAAGTGCCTACGGCTGCCCGCCCGCAGCCTGCCCGCCCGGGGCCCGGGCTGCCCGCACGGGCAGAAGCCGAAGACAGCCCCGCACCGACGGGCAACAGCCCGGGCAGCGTGTCGGGCAGGCGGGAGCGGAAGGCGGCTGCCCGGAAGAAGCGCGACGTGGGCAAGGCCCGTGCCTCCGACGAGGTCATCCTCAAGCACGCTCGCCGCATCCACGAGGAGACCGGCAGCGTCGGACGCGACCGGGTTGAGGACGCCCTGCGCGCCGTCGGCTACACCGTCTCCAGCGACGGCGTCGGACGAGTCGTCCGCGAGTTCAAGGCTCAGCTCAAGGCAGCAACCGGCGATCCGCTCCGCTGATCCCCGCAGCACCAGCACTTCCGACCAGACCCCGACCCGAAGGGCCCCATGCACGCCCCGCACCACGAAGACCCCGTGCCTCACAAGCAATCTCTGCTGATCACCCCTGCCCCAGGCGGAGCAAGTTGGAGGTCCGGACACTCCCCCGTCGGGGGAGTGTCCGGACCCGGCCCCGCCCCGGAGGTGGCGGGTCCCGTCCGGCACCAGGGGACACCGGACGGGAAGGCTGCGACCGAGGGCGGACCGCAGCCAGGCAAGGCCAGCCCGAAGGGCAAGGCCAGGAAGGGAAAGTCGCGTCCGCGTGACAAGAAGCAGCGCCCCGCTCACAGTGTCCGCCTCAACGACCAGGAATTCGCTCTGATCCAGTCCGGCGCCGACCACGTCGGCATGAGCGTGGCCGGGTTCCTGGCCCACTCTGCCCTGGCCGCTGCCCGCGACCAGTCCCGCACCGCAGCGGCCATCGCCACCGAGCGGGACATTCTGACGGCCCTGTTCGGTGTACGCCGTCAGCTCGGCTGGGCGGGCAGCAACGTCAACCAGATCGCCAAGGCACTCAACTCCGATGCCGCCGTACCGCACTTCGCCGCTGCCCTCGCCGACCTGCAGCGTGCCGCACAGGCCGTCCAGCGGGCAGCCGACAGGGTCGCCAACGGGCAGGAGAGCGAGGCGGCTTGATCCCCCGGATCCACCAGCAGGGCAGCAACACCCTCGGGCTCCTGCACTACCTGTACGGCAAGGGCACCCACGAGGAGCACATCGACCCGCACCTGGTCGCTTCCTTCGACGGCATGGCCCCCGACCCCGGCCGTGACCCTTCGGTCACGAAGAGGGACCTCCAGCACCTCCTAGACCAGCCCCTGTCCCTGCTCGACGCGGACCATCGTCCCGGCAAGCACGTCTGGCACTGCTCGGTGCGCGCCGCGCCCGACGACCCGGTCCTGTCCGACGAACAGTGGGGCGACATCGCCCGTCGCATGGTCGCCGGCACCGGCATCGACCCCGGCGACGGCGCCGGCTGCCGCTGGGCCGCCGTCCGGCACGCCGACGACCACATCCACATCATCGCCACCCTCGTCCGCGAGGACGGACGCCGCCCCGACCACCACCGCTCCGGCAAACGCGCCCAGGCCGAGTGCCGACTGATCGAAAAGGAACTCGGCCTGCACCAGGTCGCACCCGGGGACGGCACCGCCGCCAAGCGGGCCACCAGTGCGGAGCGGCACAAGGCCGAACGCACGGGCAGGGGGCGTCCGGCGCGGGAGGAGCTGCGGGAGACCGTACGGCGCGCGGTCGCCGGCGCCGGCAGCGATGAGGAGTTCTTCGACCGGCTGGCCGCCGCCGGTCTGCTGATCCGTAAGCGCATCGCGCCCTCCGGTGACCTGCTCGGCTACAAAGTCGCACTGCCCGATGACCGCAACGGTGAGAAGGAGCCGGTTTTCTACGCGGGCTCGACGCTCGCACCAGATCTGTCCCTGCCCCGCATCCGCGAACGCTGGGCCCTGCCCGTGGAGGCTGTGGCCTCGGCGGACAGCTCCGGGCGGGAACAGCCGGACCTGCCGGACGTGACAGGTCCCGCGTTCGCGCGGCGCCGGGCCACCGCAGCCACCTGGCAGGCCCTCCTGGTCATCGATCACGGTGATGACGGCGCGGCAGCGGCGCAGATCGCTGCCGCGGGTGAGGTGCTGGACGCGCTGGCCAAGACCTCCGCCGCCCACACCCGTGCCGAGCTGCGCGAGGCGGCGTTCGTGTTCGAGCGGGCCAGCCGCTCCCACGTCAGGGCCGTACGCGGGCATGACCGGGCCCTGCGCCAGGCCGCCCGCGACCTCGTCCACAGCGGCCCCGCCCTGGGCCGAGGAGAAGACGGCGCCACCACCGCCATGCTCATCGACATGGCCTTCTTCCTCGCCATCGCCGCGGCGAACTGGCACGCCAAGAAGCACCACGCCCAGCAGGCCGCAGCAGCCCGGCAAGCCGCCGAACACCTGCGCGCCGCCTACCAAGCCGCCGCGGCCGAGTCCATGGCGGTCCTCCGCCAGCGAGGCCAACGCCTGGCCCCGCGTGCTCGGCAGCGGCAAGCCGACCTCCTGCACGAGGTGCTGCCGGAGCTGGCCGCACGGGTCCAGGCCGAGCCCGGCTGGCCCGCCCTGGCCGCCACCCTCGACGACGCCCGGAAAGCCGGCCGTGACCCGGCCGCCCTGCTGACCGAAGCCGCCGGACGGCGCAAGCTCGACACCGCCACCTCCATCAGCGACGTCCTGGTATGGCGCTTGCGGCGCAGCGCCCACCTGCCGGCCCTGCCCGAGCGCCCCCACGACACACCCGCGCGAGGCAGTCGGCGCCAAGGGGCCTCGGCGCCCCGCGCGAGGCAGTCGCAGGGCGGCCTGAACGACCCCAGCCGACGGCGCTGACCAGCGAAAAGCCGGGCGGAACATAGCCGACGATCGGCGGTTGGGCAAACCGCCGATCCTCCGGATCATTGATGCCTCCACCCACCCCACTCCTGTGAGGAGCACCCGTATGCCCAAAACCCAAGCCCGGCCCGAGATCGTCGTCCTGCTCTGCGACGCGGACATCAAGCACAAGCGTGAAACCAACACGTGGAACCACCTCGACGGGCGCCCGTTCAGCAAGGAGGAACGGGCCCTCGTCCTCAGCGCCACCCGCGTCGAGTTCGAAGAGATACAGGAGCAGTTCAAGCGATACCGGGAGTACCGGCGCACGGTAGACGAAGCTCCGGATGCCCTGGAGCAGTTCCTGGCCCCATTCATGGAGCGGCTCGCCGACAAGGAGCTCGGCAACGCCGTCGAGCTCATGAACGAGGACGAGCGAGCCGAGCTTGATCACCTCCTCGGCCTCATCGTCGAACCAGTCCGTCCCTTCGCCCCGTACACCTTCTAACCGGGATGACCAGCGTGGCGGTGTCCCGCTCCCAAGACGGAGCCGGCCTCTGACACACGTAGCCATGGGCGTTCAGGCGGTAGCCGGTACAACGCGCCGCCGCGAATGAAGCACGGACCGCTCCCTGTAACCGCGGACCGTGACGCCACGCAGACGCCGGCCAAGGCACAGCAGCACGAAGCCGGGCCTCCCCTCGGGGAGGCCCGGCTTCGTTGCGTTGGACGGGCCCTCAGCTGGCTGGGGCCCGCAGGAGCCGGTCGCGTGTGCTCTCCGGCAACACCCGGCGCAGGACCGGTGCGCTGGAGCTGAGGGAGTCCGCGAAAGCGGCGACGAGGTCGTGCGGCACGCTGCTGCTGAACGACGCGGCCCACAGGTAGCCCGCGCCGAGCACCGGCTCGGCCCACGCCTGCCACCCGGCCAGGGCCGCCTCGGCAGCCTCGGCCACCAGCGCGAGTGTGTCGCCATCCTGGATGAGGGGCGGCACCTCTCCGAGGTGGATGTGGGAGGCGAACGTCGGATCCACCGCGCCTGTGCCGGGCTGGTCGACGTCGCGCAGCCAGCCGTGTGCCGTTACCGCGTCTAGGACCAGCTCGGGGCCACCACACGGCAGGGCGGGCTGATCGCGGGCGTCGAGCGCGGTAAGGAAGCCGGCGAGGATCTCTCCCGGGACGTCGGGGGTGAAGTAGGCCGACCACTGGGCGAGCGGGCTGCGCAGGTCCGTACGGGCGGACACTTGCCAGGCGATCGGCAGGTTCCCCAGGTGGAATGGCTCGTCCGGCAGGACCCACTGCGCCCACCGCAGGGAGTCGGGGCTGATGTGCAGGACGGTGCTGCGCAGGACCTGACGGTCCTCCGGAGCCTCATCAGGCTCCTGGCGCCCGCGGACGAGCGTCAGGCTCGTCCACCCCAGGCTGGCTAGTGTGTCAGCGATGGCGTCGTAGAGGCGGCCGTCGTCACCGGCCAGGTGCCGAGGTCCGACCCAGTACGCGGACGGGACGCAGGCCGGAGCGGGTGGATCGATCGGTACGTCGGGATGCAGGTGCGTCTCCAAGGGGTTGCGGGGCTGGGGGGCTTGATGCCGCCAGCGGTGCGTGCAGTTGGATGGGGGTGCCAGGCCGGCTTCGCGGCGGCCTCGGGTGGCAGACGGCCCGGCTACCCCACCCCGCCCTCACCAGGCAGACGACGGGCTCCCCAAGCACCGACTCGAGCCTGTGGCTGTCACACCCGCTGGGAGGTCTCCAGCACACGAGCGACTGCGGCGGCGACGACATCCGCCGGCGTCTCGGTGTCGAAGGACATCTGGTAGCCGCGCACCTTGGCCGTACCGGTGACGGCGATCTTCCACCCCTCGCCGTCGGTACCAGGACGCCCGAGCGGAAACCATCCAAGGTAGAAGCGACCATCCTTCGAATTGACGTGCACGTCCGCGCGGTCGTCCACGACCAGGTGGAAGTCATCGGCGGAGAACTGATCCATCACGAGCGTGGCCTGACCCGGGCCGAGCAGCCACTCACGCAGCCGCAGGGCCTCGACCGTGGTGGAGAATCCGGGGCCCTGGGGTGCCGCAGTCACGGGCAATCACCTCTTTGACCTGGAGCTTTTTGCGAGAAGGTCGTCCAGGTTCACATGCCCTTGCGGCGTTGGCCAGTCATTCATGGATCTTTGCTGTCTGCCCCGGCGAACTGAGACACAGAGCGCCAGACCTCGCGGTTCAACCGCGGAAAGCGGCGTGCGCGCGGTGGGGGCAGTTCCACACCATGCCGATCTTCGGGCGGGGCCGCTTATACCGAGGGGCACTGACATCGCTCCCGTGACTGCGATCAGTTCAAGCCACCTTCGGGCCCTTCATCACGTGCCTTGACGATTGCGTGTTCTACGGCACGCCCCATTTGACGAGGTGCTAGCCGAACCAAGAGCGTGCTCGTGCCGTACCTAATCGGCTGAAAAGCGTGCACCCTGGCGGTCGCTTGCGGCGCCGTGGGTCACCCTGATCAGCCATGGCGCGCGAACAGAAGGATGTGGCGCTGACCGACGCGGTCGGCGCCCGAACGGCCACAGTGAAGCTGGTTGGTGACCTGACGACGGCCGGGCTGCGTGCCGCGCAGGCATGGACGGTTCGCCGGGAGCAGCCAGAGGCATGGCGAGAGGTCTCGCGCATGCACGGGGTCTTCCTCAGCCTGCTGTCTCCCGGCTGCGGGCCGGCGACGCCGCGCGACCTGATCAAGTTTCTCCACCGCCCTATGAGGGAGTGGGTGCCGCTCGACTGGGACTCGCTACCCGACGAGGTCGGCTCTTTCAAGATCCTTGGGGCGGACGACTTGCTGACCGGTGATGCCGTTGAGTATGGGTCCGACTACAGCGAGGCTCTCTTCGAGGACCACGAGGCCGGCATCGATTGGGTACCTCGGTGGGCCAGGCAGACGTTCGAACGAGTCGAGCGCTCTATCTACACGGTGTTGTCGTCAGCTGGGCAGGAGGAGTACGTCGCCACGAGGCAGATGCTGATCGAGGTACCAACGGGCACGGCGGACCGCGTCAGCGACGAGCTGCACGCGCGCGGCGCGTTGCACACCGAGGCATATGAGCCGCTGCCACCGGACCGGCAGTTCGTGGCGGGGTCCGAGTCCTGGTACGTGCCGTGTCCGACGTGCAAGTGGCCCATGCACGTCCAAGGCGCGTCGCTGGCCTGTCGTTATCCTCCACACTTCGGCCGGTTTCAGGTGACGGGCGAGCGTGACGGCAGCGGCGCGCCGCGAGTTCGCGGTCCCGTGGCGACGTCCGCGCTCAGCGTCGCCAACGTGGTGTGCGTGCACGAGGCGGTCTGGCGCTACATCACTGTCCCCGGCGTCACCGAGGTCGCCTTGATGACGTGGCTGGCGGATCAGCCTGGAATCGGCGGGGACGCGGTGACGAAGTGGCCGCACAAGGACAGGTGGGACATTACCGTGCGGGCCGGCGCCACCGTCTTCGAGGTCGACCTGAAGGACACCAGATCCCCGTCGAAGATCTCCGCCAGGCCACCCCGGGCCCGGCACGTCGTGGTGCCCGACTACCGGGCCTGGCAGGTCGCCCAGCTGCGACGCTCACTGCCCGCGGGCTACGAAGTTCGTACGGTGCGCGCGTTCAAAACCGCGATCCGGAATGCCCTGAAGGAGGCGCGGTGAGCGGTCGCTCCCTGGCCACTATGAATGTGCAGCGTCTGAGCACGCTGGCCGCGCTGGCTCTGGCGGCACGACTGTTCCCGAACCGCTCGGAGGAGCCCTTCCGTCACGCTTCGGCCATCCGCGACGCGCATTTCCTCCTGTCCGGGCATACCCACTTGTGGAACCGCTACGGGGAGCTGTCGTGCGAGGACACGCGGCGAGTCACCCGACTCCTGTGGCACCGCCCCGCTCGCCTGGCGATCCTCGCGGCCTTCCACCGGGCAGTCGAAGACCTCTTCGACTCGCCCGATCTGCCCGAGGGATTCGCGGCTCTTGAAGACGAGCACTACTTGGTGACCGTCCAGCAACGTCTTGCATCGCTGGTGGACCAGGTGTTGGAGGAGCTCGATGGTCGCCGGGCAGCGGCCGACGAGGGACGAAGCCGGGAGCTGGCCCTCCAAGGTCACTTCCGCATTGGCACCCAGATCCCCGACCCGAGCCGCCCCGGCAACGGCGTAATCCAGGCCCACTACGTAGTCGACTTGCCCCAGATCCAAGCGCCGCTGCCGGACCTCGGTAAGCCCAAGGAATGCCTCAGGCTGCAGGTGCCGATCGACGCGCTGCGCGCGATCGCGGACGCGCAGGACCGCGCCTTCGGGCAGAGCCACCGGCGCAAGAGCCTGGAACGGCTCTTCAAGCACATCCGTCGAGCCGACGGCTCCCTGCTCGCCGACGGCTTCCTCATCCTGGACGCCGGCCTGATCCGCGTGCTGAGCGCCTGCACGGGTTCAGGCAAGAGCGTCCTGGCCAAGCTGCTCGCCGCGTGGGGCGTGAAGAACAACCTGGTGACCGGGATCGTCGTGCCGCGCAACGACAGCGTGCTCTCCTTCACCCGCGCGATCCGCGAAGAGCTGCACGCACTCGGTCTCCAGGACGCGGTCGTGGTGCCGCTGATCTCCCCGAACAGCATGCAGGAGGCGGCCGAGAAGGCCGCCCGCAGCCTCATTGAGGAAGGGCGAGCCCAGGAGGCGGATGAGGCGTACGGCGAGTTCGCCTATGGATGCGCCATGCAGGCGAAGTCCACCAACACGCAGGACGTCGACCTGTGGCAGCCCGGCCACGAGCGGTGCTCCGACTTCGAGGGCACCGATCCCGAGAGCGGTGAGACCCGGCGTCACCGCTGCCCGTGGTTCGCGCACTGCGGCAAGCATCGTCATCAGCTGAACCTCGACAAGGCCGACGTCATCATCACCAACCACATCAACCTGATGTCCGGCCGCCTGCACATCCCCGTCCTCGCCGAAGGCGACGTGCGCAACCACATGACCGTCGAGGAAGCGCTCCTTCGGCTCACCCACGTTCTGCTCATCGATGAGGCGGACGCCTTCCAGGCCACTGGGTTCGCCAAGAGCGCCCACCACGTCACGCTGGCCCGCTACGGCAGCCGGCAACCCAGCGCTCTGCAAGAGCTCCACGACCAGTTCAGCGTCCGCGCCGGTGCCCTGATGTACGAGCTGGAGCGCTACATCCACCCCAAGATCACCCAAGCGCGCTTCCTCGCCGAGAGCTACGTCAGCAACGCCGCGCACGGGCGTATCGCCCAGAGGGGACCCAACGAACGCAACCGCCAGCAGCTGGCCCGCCGTCGCCTGATCATCCCGCGCCGCTGGGACGCCTGGTGCACCGCACGCCTGTGGCGGACAGCTGACGGCGAGTCACCCACGCGCGAGCAGATCGACACCTTCCGCAAGCTGTTCAACCCGAAGGAGGAAGCACAGCTCGCGGGCGCGAACGTCCCGGTCGTGCCAAGGGTCGGCGAGAGCACTCGCGAACACCTGACCCAGTTGCGCACCGAGTTGCTCGACGCGACCGCGCTGCGCGAAGGCACCGATCCCGTCTTCGACAACGTGCACGCGCGGATCGCCGCCGCCGCGCGTCCCCTTCTGGACGATCACCTTGCCGATGACGACCGCGAACTTCTCGTCGATCTCCTCGTGCGCAGGGCGTACCTGGAACAGATCCGTGCCCAGATCGAGTACGTGACCAGGTCCGGCACCTCACTGAAAGCCTCCGGTATCACGGCGGCCAACGAGCTGACCGAAATGCTGGAGGACAACAACCAATGGCATGCCGCCCCCTACGGTCCTCTGGGGGCGCCGGTATTCGGCTTCACGGCCATCCACGACATCGAGGACAAGCACCGCACCGAACTGGCCCTGACCTCCTTCGCGGGCGACCCGCACGCGTATACCGCGCAACTCGGTGACACCACCGCGCTGGCGCTGTGCGGTCAGCGCCGCATCGTGCTCGGGCTGTCCGCAACCGCCCACATGCCCGGCGGGACCATGCACCACCTGATCACGCCCCCCACCTGGTACGTCCCCGACGACATCACCGGCTCCCTCGTACTGCGGTCCCTCACCTTGCGGGACGAGCGGAACAACCCCATCCGGATCTCGGGAACCTCCGACATCCATCGGGACCAGGCCCATCAACAGATGGGCCGCGCACTGTGGTCCCAGCACATCGTCCAGCACTTGAAGAAGCTCGCCAGCCGCCCTGCAACCGCGCACCGCGCCCGTATCCTCGTCGCCTGCACCTCCTATGTCGGCGCCGCTCAACTCGCCGAAGGAATGATCTCCGCCGGCGCGGACCCGGAAATGATCGCGGTCGCCACTCGCGCGAGCGACGAGAACCCGGTGCCAACCCACTACCGGCGCCGCCCCGCCTGGTACGAGATCCCCTCGGACGCGCTCGAGCGCTTTCCCCACCACCCGACCGCCAAGGTCCTCATCGCACCGCTCGCCATCGCCGAGCGCGGATTGAACATGGTCGATCACAGCGGCCGGTCCTTGGTGGGTGAGGTCATCCTCGCCGTCCGCCCGATCCCGCTCATGGACGAACCCGCCCAGCTCCTCGCCCTGATCTCAAGCCGTGCCTACAGCAGCGTCACCCGCTCGGCCGACCCCGCGGAGACGCTCCGGCACCTGGCCATCACCTCCAGCTCCGTTCACGAGGAGCTTTTCCGCAGCCACCACTTCTTCCAGTCCCTGCCGAACAAGGTTCGGTTGTCGATCGTCGCCGAGATGCTCATCGGCATCATCCAGCTCGGTGGCCGAGTACGCCGGGGCGGCGACCGAGGCGTCCTCTACCTGGCTGACTACGCCTTCCACAACCCCTCCAGCGGCAGCGACCTGCCACGCCTGATCCGCGAACTGCGGGAGGGATGGAGCCGGAGCGGCGAGCTGGAGCTTCTCCAGAACATCTACGGCAGCACCCTCCGGGCGATCTTCGACTTCGCCGACGAAAGGACCAGCAACTGATGGCCGCCGCCCCCACGCGCCTCTACACCGCCGACTTCCCGCTCAACCCGGACCTGATGGGGCAGGTGTGGCTCTACCCTCTCACCCCGGAGTTCGAGGACCTCTGGGAGATCTGCGAACGGCAGTGGGATCCCGAGGAAGGGTTCCGGACTCCACACGGCGCCCTGCGCGTCGCACTCGGCACGGTCACCGGCCGGATGATCGTTTTCACCGTCGCCCGCAGGCGCGACGTCCGGTCCGGCGAGGAACGGAGCCTGATCGTCGCCGATGGTCCTCTGGACCCCAGGCTCACCACGAGGTGCTTCGACGTCTGGCAGAAGCTGCACTTCCGCGGCGTCAGGGACGGGCAGTTCCTCAGCCACCACATCGACTTCGAGCGCGCCGTGTGCCGCCCCCTGTCCGATGTCCTCAAGCGGGACGAAGCCGGGTACATCACCGGGCCCTGGTGGTGGAAAGACGCCGCCGGCTGGGCCGTCATCCAACGCCTGGCGGCACATCCCATGGTCGACAAAGCCCATCCCGCCCAGCGCGCCACGACCTTCCGCGTCGGGCTGGCACACGACGCCAAAAGGCTGGTGGCCTGGGACTATCCCTACTACCGCACCATCTACCAGGGAAGGTCGAACGAACGGACGGGATGGGCGATGGCCTATGTCTCCGTCACCGGAGAAACCCAGCGCGGCCTGCCCGACCCGGTTCTCCGCTTCGACTGCCACGTAACGCGGGTTGCCGACCACTGGAGCAACGTCAAGACGGTCACCCTCAACCACCCGCAGTTCGACACCCTCCTCCGCGTCCCGGTACGCCACGTGCCCCAGCGCGGCCCTGACGGCGAGAAGCTCCGAGACAACAACGGCCGCCTCATCTGGAAGACAGAGTTCCGCGGCCACACCGCCGCCATCGTCCAGGCATGCGGCCTCACCCCCGTGACATTGCCCGACAAGGCTGACGGGGACCTCGAACGCGTCCGCGCCGTCTTTCGCAACAAGGGCAGTCACCTCGTCGGCAAGGGCGTGGGTGCGTACTTCACCCTGCGCATGACCACCCACATCGCCGATGTCCTCGGCGTCCAGCCGATCACATACGACAAGTCCCGCTACACAATCCCGGGTGCCACCATCACCCGCGGCCCCATCCCAGCCAAGAAGCTGCCCCCGGCGCTGGAGGCCGCCGGCTGGAAGTCCATGCGCCTGGTCGTCGTCCACGCTGCGGACACCACCCCCCGCCGCGTCATGCGCCAACTCCGCCAAGACTACGGAGTGCCGATCCCCGAAGCTCTCGTCGGATCGGACGCCAGGTTCGACGCGAAGATCGTAGACATCGCGCCAGCCATCACAGTGGAGTTCCGCAAGATCCCCGAACTGACCATGCACGGCTCCCACGACCGCACGAGCATCGTCCGCTCGAGTGGCTTCTTCCACTCTGACGACCCCGACCGGCTCGTCGCCACCATCTGCGAAACCACCTGGGACGGCAAGCCCATCCCCAACGACGGCAAGCCCCCCACCCGCAAGGCACTCGCCGCAGCCGGGGTCGTCAGCCAGTTCCTCACCGCGGCCGACGTCCCGACGAAAGACGAGGAGACGGACTTCCGCGCCAGCGCGGCCTTGCGCCACATCTTCCAGAACGCCGGCATCATCGATGACCGGCTCGCGCGCGCGACGTGCGCCGCGCCGGACGTCCGCATGGAAGCGCCCCTCACCGAACCTGTCACCGTGGTCGGTATCCACCTGCGCCGGCACAACTACCGGCGTGTACGCGGCCAGGCACCCCGGCGACCCAAGCTCGTCGCTTGCCTGGTCGCGATGCACTTCACACCCGACGCCGAGACCCCGCCGTACACCGAGATGTACCACAATGGCCAGTGGCTGCGCTTCGCCGAGGGACGGGCTGCCTACCATGCCAGCGAGATCGGCAACGAGAACTGGGGCCGGAACGGCAACGGGGCCCGCGCGGTCCGCGACCACATCGAGACCGCCTTGGACAGCCTCATCCTCCCGGAGGGTCACAACCGTGTTGTCCTCGTGCTCGACAAAGAGGGCAGCCGGAGCATCTACCCCGGCATGGGCGACAACCCGTTCGCCGGTGGCCTGCTCCCCGGTCGCGGCCTCGCCCAGGACGGCGTTGACGTGGCCGTCGTCCGGATCGCCTTCGGCCACCACGCAGCACGGCCTGCCACGGTCTACCGCGACGGCTCCGACGACCTCGCCACTATGAGCCCCAGCTACCGGCGAACCCTGATCTTCGAGAAGAGGCACCCCCACGAAACGGTCTGGATGCTCACGCAGCAGTCGCGTCAGCAGGCCGGCAACTCACCCATGCTGCGCGAGGGCAACCGGCGAACTCGGGAGGACTTCCACACTCTCCCCTTCAATCCCATGAACAAGGACCTCCACGCCACCAGCCGCATCGAGATCGCTATCCCCAGCCCGGGTGGCTGGGAGTCCGGCGACCTCGTGGCTTTCATCGCCCGCCAGTGCGACCAGGCCGTCGCGTGGGACCACCGCACCCTTCGCTCCGCCCCGCTCCACCTCGCCCACCACTCCGACAGGGACCACCCCGACTTCGGCAGCCACGATCCGGGTGACGGCGACGCAGGGGACGGCGAGCTGGAAGAGGAGCTGCTGTAGCTATGCACGTCGTGCGCCGTGCTCAAGACCGGTGCCATGTTGCTCGCCGGGGTCGGATCACTTGGCGGCCAGCAACGTCCGAGCCTCCTCGGCGCACCCCCACGACAGCGTGACGCCGGCGCCTCCGTGCCCGTAGTTGTGCACGACCACGGTGCCGTCCTCCCCCACCTCTTCCTCAACACGGACCGTGGCGCGGGTCGGTCGAGCGCCGATCCGGTGCTCCAGGACGCGGGCCTCGGCGAGGCGGGGCTCGACCTCGGCACAGCGGGCGAGGATTCCGGCCGTCGCCTTGTCGTCGGGGGCCAGATCGCCTTCGCCGTCGATCGCTGTGCCGCCCAGGACGACGGTGTCGCCGTGGGGGTAGAAGCACAGGAGGTCCGGGGAGAGGCCGGTGTCCTCGGAGAAGAACTCGGTCAGCCCGGGGTTGGGGACGACGACGTGCTGGCCGCGGATGGGCCGGAGGTCAGGGTCCGGAACCAGGTCGCGCGCCCCGAGGCCCGCGCAGTTGACGATCGCCGAAGCCGGACCGGCGTCCGAGAGCGAAGTCAGCCGTCGCTGCTCGACCACACCGCCGGCATCGCGGAGTCGGCGCAGGAGGTAGTCGAGGTAGGTGGGCATGTCGATCAGTGGCACGGTGAACCGGTAGCCCGCCGTGAACCCGGCCGGGAGTTCGGCCCGCTCGCACGGTCGGAAACCAGGCAAAGTGGTGGCCCAGTCTGGCGCGGCTTCGGCCGTGCGGGATGCTTCGATGCCACTGGTGAGCCGGACGCCCGTCGCCGGGTCCTGGGCCAGCTCCCGGAAGATCTCCAGGGACTGTTGTCCCCACTGGTCGACCTTGCCCTTCGGTTCGACCAGGTAAGGCCCCCACATCGCCCCGGCCGCCAGCGAAGTGACCCCCGGCACCTGCTCGGCGACCACGTGCACCGAAGCCCCGGCCTCGGCGAGAACGACGGCCGTGGTGAGTCCAGCCACCCCAGCTCCGACAACGACAACGCGCTCCCCTGCGGTCATGAACCTGACCCTAACGGCCGGGTTGCGTCGATGGGGCGTGTTGGGCGAGGGCGTCCTCCAGAGCTGGCAGGAAGCCACGCACGTGAGGGTTGCGCTGTCGGCGACGGAGGTCGGCGGCAAGCTGGTGGAGCAGCGCCGCGCTGCGAGGCGAGCGGACGACATCGAGGCGGTCGGCGGCGATCTGGCCGATCTCGCATGCTGCCTCCAGGTCTCCATGCGCGCTGTGTCCCAGGGCCAGCCAGGCTCCCTCGAACATGGCTCGGCGCTGGCTTGGGTCGCCGCGAGGCACGTCGTACGCCCCGGACCTGAGCATCTCGGTCCCCTGGGCAAGGAAGCGACGGCTCTTCTTTCCGCTCTCCGCCTTCTGCTGTGCACGACCCATCTGGATGAGGCCGTAACCAGCCTGGCAGTCCAGGTGGTTGTCGGTGAGGAAGTACATCCAGCGGGGCTCTTCTTGGCGGCCGTCCCGGCTTGCGATCAGTTCGCGGGCAGCGCCACGAGTGTGGGCGAAGTCGTTGTCACGGCCAGCGGCGGCGTACGCGTAGGCGAGCCGGGACAGGACGGATGCCCGGACGGCCAGCGGGGCGGCGTCACTTGCACGGTGGGCGGCCTCACCGAGGGCGATGGCGTCTGCGCGGTGTCCTCGACTCGCCGCCTGGAAGGACAGGTCGCCCAGGATGTGGGCACACAGGGGAAGATCATTGACCTGATGGGCGGCCCGAAGCGCCGTGACGAAGTAGCGCTGCGCCAGTCCGTGGTCGGCCGCGTCAAAGGCCATCCAGCCGGCCAGCTGGCCGATCTCTGCGAGCGCGCGGATCAGACGGCTCGCGACAGCCGGAGGGTGGCCGCCTTCGCGAATCAGCAGCCCGACAGCCCGGAACTGGGCTCCAACGTAGGGGAGATGGCGTGCCCCTCCGTGCTCGTCATCGAGCAACTGAAGCATGGGGAGGTGCTGCTCGACTTGGTCCACGAGCGGATCGGTGCCGAGCGACGACGTCATTCGAGGCGTGTACTGACCGCGTCCCGCGGTGCCGTCGAGGTACTGGGCGACGATCGCGAGGAGTCCCGCGCCCGAGATCGCGAGGAACCGGCGACGGTCGACAAGCCCTCCCATCACCCAGTCTTCCACGATCGCCTCCATGCCCTGCGCGGTCCAAGGCCGCGCGAAATCCGTGTCCGCAGGGACCAGCGCTGACGAGTCGCCCACACGGCCCTGCCACAGTTCGGCCACCGAGACATTCCTACCCAGCTCCTGGGAGAGCACGTAGGCGGCCATCATCGGCAACGGCGAGCGCGGCAGGGAGCCGGCGTCCCGCCAGTGGTACGGCGCCGACTCGGCCACCGTCCCCGCGCCGAAGACCCGGTTGAGCTTGCGAGCGAGCGCCTTCGGGCTCCACCCGAGTTCGTCGAGGCACTCCGCCAGTACGGCGTTGGGCTCGCCTGTCTGCGGTGCCACGTGCGACCACCCTTCGCTCCAGTGGTTCGTCCATTACTTCGCGAGCCCCATGGTGATGCCCCTGAACGGACGATTCACCACCGCCGCATGGAAGTTGACCGAGTTGACCCACTGATCGGGTCCTGCCTGACCGTCCCCCTCCTGTGTTCTTGGATCCCGGCGGAGGCGCCCGTCTTCCGAGCCGACGGAGAAAGAGGTGGGCCTTGAGACAGCACACGAGCACCTCCCCAGGCCGACCGGGCGGTGTGCTGGACCGTGACGCCGGACGACCAACCTCCGCCCCCGGACGCGGGCTCGTCGTTGGCGACGGCACGACCACCCTGATCACGGATCTGCCGTACGGACCGGAAGCGGCCGAGGTCGCCCGGGGCGCCGTGACGCTGGCGCTGCGTGGCACTGAGACGGACGTACTCGCTGACGCCCGCCTGATCGGGTCGGAGCTCGCGACGAACGCCTTCGTCTCGGGCAGTCCGCCGTTGGTTCTGTGCGTCGACCGCAGGAGTCTGGCCAGCGGCGGCCTGGAGATCGAGATCACCGTCACCGACGGCGGCTGTTCCCGCCCGGCACCCGCTTCTCCTACCGCTCCCGACGAGCAGGCCGAATCAGGACGGGGACTGGCCATCGTCGATGCCTTGGCCGATGCCTGGTCGCTGACGACTGGCACCGGCGGCTCTCGTGCCTGGTGCCGACTCACCCACAGGCCGTGCTCCTCGTCCGCCGGCGCCTGACGTCCACGCCTGCCCAAACCCGTCCTCCAAGGAGGCACCACACAGTGCGCATCGACCACGCGACTTCCCCGCCCTCACGCACGGCTGTGCCGGAGGCCGCTCGTCAGCCCAGGGTCGTCGTCGCTCTTCACGAGGGCTTCTACGGCGCGGAGTCGGGCACCGGCTTCAGCAACCGCGCCTTCCTCACGGCACTGGCCCGGCTCCTGCCGACAGGCCGCCTCTCGGTGATCACCCCGCACGTGCCCGAGACCGCGGGAGCCCACAATCAGCGGTGGGCCGGCGAGGTGCGGCAGATGCTGCGGCAGGCCGCGGCCGAGGTCATCACGATCCCGAAGGTCAACGCGCCGCCGGACTCGGTCCGCGGCTCGGTTCAGCTGTGCGACCTGGCGGGAGAGGCGGCCATGCGCATCGCCGCGCGGGCGAGCCGGTGCCTCATCGTCGGCCTCGACATCCCATTCCTCGGGCTCGCGCCCTACACATCGCCGACCACGGACCTGCTGCTCGTGCCCCGCTCCACGACCGCGCTGACGCGGCCCAAGGATGTCTCCCGCGTCCGCTGGGAGCGCGACGCCCTGCGAGCGGCGACTCTACGAGGTGCGCGCGTCGGGGCTATCTCCTCCCACATGCGAGGCCACCTCGTCGTCAACTACGCCGTCCCTCGGTCGAGCATCGTGAACATCCCGAACGGGCTGATCCGTGAGGAGATGGTCAGGCCGGCCACGGCTCTGCCCCTGCCTTTCAAGGCCCGCGCCGGATTCCTTCTCGCCATGGGCCGCGCAGTCCCGACGAAAGGCTTCGAAGACCTCCTGGAGGCGTTGCGTCTGCTGAAGGAACGCGGTGTCCCCGTTCCTCACCTGCTGCTGGCTGCCGTGACCTCGGAGGAACACAAGCACCTCTCCTCGTACCAGCAGGACCTGGCGGCAGACATCCGCGCGCACGACCTGGACGCGACTCTGATCACTCGCTTCACCCCCGCGATCCGTGCCTGGCTGCACAGCCCGGCCCTGCGCGCGGTCATCGTTCCCTCTCGCGAGGAACCCTTTGGCCGGATACCCCTGGAGGCGTTCGCAGCCGGTGCGGGCCCGGTGGTCGCGACCACGGCCGGCGGCCTGGCTCAGACCGTCATCGAGGGCGAGACCGGCTTCACGGCCGCACCGCAGGACCCCAGGTCGCTGGCCTCAGCCCTGCACCGGGCCCTGACCGTCCTGCCCCGCGAACGCGATCGACTCCGGAGCGCAGGGGCGGCCCTCGTGCGCTCCCGCCACGACTACGAGGCCAGCGTCGGTTCCGTCATGGACCGCATCGCCCCTTGGGCGCTGGCGCAGTCAGCCACCGCGGAGGGCCGCGCGCGATGAACCAGCCGGTGGTGCTGATCAGCCTGGAGTCCCCGCACTCCTTCTGGCGACTGTCCTCCGAGCACGAGCGTGCGCTGTCCGCCTCATTCCCCGGCATCGAGTTCCGCAGGGCGACCGAGGAGGCCGTGCCGCACCAGCTGGCCGACGCACACGTCTACTTCGGGTGGCGATTCGCGCCCTCGTGGCTGTTCGCCGCGCCACATCTGAAGTGGATCGCTTCCCCGGCCGCCGGCACGGACCATCTGCCCGTCGCCGAGGCGCACTCCGTCGGGGTAGCGCTGACCCGCTCGTACGGCTTCCACGGCAGCCCCATGGCCGAGCACGCCATGGGCCTGATCCTGAGCTTCTCCCGCGGGCTGTTCATCAGCCAGCGAGTCCAGCGGAATCGTGCCTGGTGGAAGGATGACCTGGCCGAGGAGTTCTTCGACCTGGCGGGGGCGACGATGACCATCGTCGGCTGCGGCAGCGTCGGGCGCCACCTCGCCCAGGCCGCTCGGGCCTTCGGCATGAACGTCGTCGGAGTGCGCCGGACACCACCTGCGGCTTCCAAGGGCGGGATCACGTGGGTGCACACGACGGCGGTGCACCAGGCGGTATCCGTTGCCGACGTAGTGGTCAATCTGCTGCCCGCGACCCCGGCGACGGACCGCTACTTCGACCACGACCTCTTCTCGGCGTGCAAGCCCCGCTCTCTCTTCCTCAACCTCGGCCGTGCGGCAACCGTCGACCAGTCGGCCCTCCTGGCCTCCCTCGACACCGGCCACCTGCGCGGCGCGGCCCTGGACGTGTTCGATCCGAAACCGCTGCCTGCACGTCATCCGCTTCGGCTCCACCCCCGGGTCGTACTCACCCCGAAAAGCTCGGTGTTCTGCCGCGCGTACATGGACGAGGCCGTTGCGTTCTTCGCCGACAACCTGCACCGCTACCTCTCGGGCCAGCCCCTCAACGGCCTGGCCGAGGCGCCCGCCACCCGCTCTCCGCTCGTAGGAGGCTGACCAATGCCCACCGCAGACCACGACGACCTGGCCGCCGCCTTCGCCGCCGCAGGCCGCAACCACCCCTACCTGGCCTTCACCCTGAACTCGCTGTGCAACCTCGACTGCGTGTTCTGCAAGCCCCGGTGCATGCCGGACTACGGGCACAAGGACCGCCCCCTGACCGCCTCCGACTACGCGTCCATCGCCACCGAGGCCGGGGCCTGGAAGATCAGGAAGGCACACTGCTCCGGCGGTGAACCGACCCTCCGAGCGGACATCCTCGACGTCATCGCGGGCCTCGCCGACGGCCTCGGGTCCGACGCCGCGATCGGCATGACCAGCCACGGCAACCTGCGCCGGGGGCTGAGCGTCGAACAGCTCCACCACGCCGGCCTGACCTACCTCAACCTCAGCCTCCACAGCCTCGACCCGGCGCGGTCCGCCGCGATCATGGGCGGCGGCGACCCGCACACCACCCGGAACACCCTCGACGCCGCCCTCTCCCTCGGCCTGCGAGTGAAGATCAACTGCGTTCTTCAGCGCACCTACCTCGACGACGCCTTCGCCGTGGCCGAACTCGCCCGCGACCTGCCCGTCGCCGTTCGCCTGATCGAACTCCAGAACATCGGCCCCGCCCAGGCGCTGTTCGACACCGAGTTCATCACCGAGGCAGAGGTCCGCGACCGCCTCCACGAGTGGTTCGCCAACGCCGGCGAAGTCCCTCGGGACCAGCTGGGCGTCCGCAGCCCCGGGCAGTACCTCCGTCCCGACGGCTGGGCAGGATCGATCGGCTTCATCTCCAACTCCAGCTGCGCCACCTGCTCCGACGCCAACCGGATCAAGATCACGCCCACCGGAGTGGCGCGACCTTGCATCCTGCACAACCGCGACATCCCCCTGAAGCCCCACCTCGCCGACGGCACCCTCTGCGACGCCTTCGCTCACCTCTTCCAGGCCATGCTCGACCGCAACACCAACGACGCCTGGCAGGGCTTCCACTACGTCGACTACGACCTGCGCTGGGACCGGATGGAGCGCCCCGAAGGTACTCCGGTCCTGCCCCTGCTCCCCGTCCTGCCCACGGGAGCGGCTGGCCCCGCCTGCTCCCGCGCCTCCACTGGGGAGCGGTGATGGTCGTGGTCGACGCGCCGCCTCTCTATCAGGGACTCGGCGCTCTGTACGAACGCGAGCTGGACGCTCACGGTGTCGGGGCCGTGATGCTCACCCACAAATGGCAGCCGGCCGACCTGCTGGCTCCGCACTCCGACATCGACGTACGCGTCCTCCTGCGCCAGGCGCCTTCGGACTGGGAAGAGTGGAACCACCGCCTGGCCACCGCACACGCCACCGCGGTCGGCCGGGAGGTATCCCATCGACGTCTCCTGGAGCATCCGCCGGGCTTCGCGTTCACCGTGGCCGAGGCGGACGGGCGGCTCGTCTCCGCGCCCGAACTCGCGACCTGGTCACTGATCAGCGGGAGCGCGCGTGACTTTCAGCGCTGGAAGTCACGGGCCCAGATGGCGCCCTGGTGCGAGGTCGATGTGCGATTCTACCGGGGGATCCTCCACGCCCGGATGGGCGGCCGGTACCAGCTGGCTGCGGACAGCACGGACAACGTGGCCAAGGACGTCGCCGCTTACCGGCGCCACTGCGTGGCGTGGCACTACCTCGCTCCGTGCTGGTTCGCCGCCGCGGCACTGGCGACCCGGACCCGCTGCCCCGGAAAGACGGCGGCCCTCACTCAGTGGCGGCCGGAGGGACTGGACGGATATGCGGAGCTGTTCCTCCGGCACTCGGAGCATCGCGCCGACGCTCGCCCACGAAGTCCGCGCCAGCTGCTCCGCGCGGCCCATGTCGCCCTGGAGGCGGCCATGCGCCGCGTTCCTGACGGGGGTCGCCCTGACGGCCCGGCCCAGAGGCACGCCCGTACCGACTGGGTGATGACCGCCGGGATGCTCCGCGTACGCGTCGCGCGCTGGTTGTACTACCTCGATCCGCCGTCCGGTGTGGCGACCGAGTACCTGATCCGGCGGGAGGCGAAGGAACTCCGCTCCGCCGCGCAAACGCTGACCGTGCTCGCGGCGGACGAGGCGACGGCCGCCCAGCGGCTGGCCGCCCGGATGGCGGCGCTGATCCCCACCGGACCGACCACCGCCGACACGCTGCGCGCGTCCCTCGCGCGCTGGCATCAGCAGAAGACCACCGTCCAGGACTTCCTCAGCTTCACCCCCGACGACGTCCACCTCTGACTCAAGGAGTCTCGCGAATGACCGCGCGTGCGCCGGTGCCCCGCACCCTGAAAACGGCGAAGGTCAAGATCACCACGAAGTGCAACCGGCACTGCGACTTCTGCATCTTCGCCGACGGCGCCCAGGGCGACAACATGTCCCTGGAGCTGTTCTCCACCATCCTGACCCGGCTGGAGACCATCCCCTTCCAGCAGCTGCACATCAACGGCGGCGAACCCACCGTGCACCGGGACTTCCCGGCGCTCAGTGACGCCGCCCGCACGCGGCTGCCGGACAAGATCATGGTCCTGGGCACGAACGCCATCACCCTGGCCCGCAACCAGCCGATCATGGACGCGACCCTCCGCTCCTACGACCAGATACTCATCGGCTGCGACGACGAACACGGGAACTACGACGAGGTGCACGCCGTCGTCCCCCGCCTCCGCGAAGTCGGCAAGACCGTGGTCGTCAACAGCGTCCTGGAAGGCATCAGTTCCACCCGGCTCACGCAGCTCGGGACGCTGTGTGAGAAGTACGGCGCCATCCACGTCACCAACCATGTGCACCACGTCGACGTCGGCCAGCCTGCGAACGAGCTGCGCGGCCTCTGCGACCGCTACCTCGACCAGCACCTCATGATCGAGATGGACGGGTCCTGCTACCGCTGCTTCAACGCCATGGCGAAGGACGACAGCGAGTTCAGCATCTGGGACGAGGACTTCGCGGCCAAGGTGTTCGCGCCTCGCGCGCACCACTTCCGGTTCTGCCTGCGCTGCCACGAGTACACCGACTCCGGCGCCGCACTCGTCCCCGCCCTCACCGTCTGACTGGGAGGTACACCACCATGCCCGCAGTCCTCGGACTGAACTTCCACCACGACACGGCCGCCGCGTTAGTCGTAGACGGCCGCCTCTACGCGGCCGAAGAGGAGCGCTGGAGCGGCGTCAAGCACAACCACCCCACCCGCAAGGGCACGCTCACCGCCCCGACCCGCGCGCTCCAGTGGTGCCTGGAAGCCGCCGGCATCGAACCGGAAGACGTGGACGCCGTCTGGGCCGCCTCCATGCGTCCCAACCCTGCGGCCGGCTGGTGGCTGGCCGAGGAGCGGGAGGAACTCGCCGCCCTCCTGCCCGCGCCGCTCGGCGAACACCTCCGCCTCCTCTCCCACCACACGGCCCACGTGCTCTCCGGCTACCTGCTCTCCGGGCACGAGCACGCCGCGGGCCTCGTCATCGACGCCGGCGGCTCCTCACTGGGCTCCGACTTCGGCCCGGGCCGGGAGCGCATCACCGGGTACGACCTGTGGCCTGATCGCATCGACCGCCTCTACCAGGGCATGCCCGGCGTCGTGCCGGGCCCGGTCGGGCCTCGGCGCGTCCACTCCTCCCTCGGGCACTTCTACCGGAACCTCGCCCGACGGGTGATCCCACCCGGCGACGAGCCCGAGGGCAGCATGATGGCGCTCGCCGCCTTCGGCGATCCCCAGCGCTACGGAGCACACGTCCGCGAACTGGTCCGGCTCGGCGACGAGGGCGAGATCCGCATCGATCACCCGTGGGGTTCAGCGGACAGCAGCACACCGCTGTTGCTCGATGGCCGGGCCTGGACCGCCGACAACGTCGCGAAACAGCCGGAACACAAGCGTGCCGACCTGGCCGCCGCCGTCCAGGAGGTCTTCGCCGAATCGGTCGTCCACATCGCCCGCCACCTGCAACGACTCACTCGGGCCTCAACGTTGGTGTTCTCCGGCGGATGCGCGCTGAACTCCCACCTCAACGGCCAGCTGGCCGCCGACAGCGGCTTCGACACGCTCTTCGTCGCACCTGCCCCGCACGACGCCGGCACAGCCCTGGGCGCCGCGCTCTACAGCTGGCACTACCAACTCGGGCAGCAGCGCGTTCCGGTGCCGACCGACGCGGCCTGGGGCCCCGACCCGGGCGCGCTGCCGACGACAACGGTGCCGTCTGGCTACCACGCATTGCCCCACTTCGGGCTCGGGCTGGCGCCCACAGTCGCGGCACTGCTCGCCGATCACCGCGTCGTCGGCTGGGTGCAGGGACAGCTCGAATTCGGGCCGCGTGCCCTCGGCCATCGCTCGATCCTCGCCCACCCCGGTCGCGCCGCCACGCGGGACCGACTCAACGCGATCAAGAAGCGAGCCGCGTACCGCCCATTCGCGCCGGCCGTCCTCGCCGAGCACGCCACGGAATGGTTCATGTCGGCGGGCGACCCCTTCATGAACCGTGTCGCCACCGTCCGACGGTGCCGAGCCGACCGCGTCGCGGGGGTCACCCACCACGACGGCACCGCCCGCGTCCAGTCTGTCGCCGCCGACCACCAGGGCCTGCGCGCTCTCCTTGAGCAGTTCCGCGACCTCACCGGGCTGCCGCTGCTGCTGAACACATCCTTTAACCGCAAAGGCACTCCGATCCTGCGGACCGCTGAGCAAGCCCTGGCGGCGGCGGTGGAGCTGCGCCTCGACGCCCTCGCCGTCGGGGACACCCTGCTGCTCGCCGACCACGTCCCCGATCCCCGTGCCGCGTCCCTTGGTACGAGGTGAGGCGGATGGACCCCATCGATCTCGACCACGTCCTGACCGTGCTCGGTGCCGCCGCATGGAGCCCGGACGAGCAGTCCCGCGCCCGCGTGGCCGCCGGCCTCGCGCTCACTGTCTACGACGGCCACACCCGCGACCAGGGCACGCCATACCTGGAGCACCCGCTGGCCGTCGTCGGGCTCCTGCGAACGGAGATCGGCGTCCGGCGCCCCGAGACCCTCATCCTCGCCCTCCTCCATGACGCCTTGGAGGTGTCCCCTGAGTCGGAGGCATTGCTCGTCCATCACCTCGGCGGCCCGTTCACCGCCCGCCTGCGTGCCATGACGGCCGACCACCGCCTCGAACAGCGCCCCAAGTCCGTCGGCGACGAGACCCGCTGGCGCGCCAAGCAGGCCGCGCTCCCGCCCGAGGATCTCCCGGTCCGGCTCGCCGACCGCCTGCACAACCTGCGCGACCTCGCCGCGTCCCCGAACCTCGACCGGCGCCGACGGTTGCTCCAGACCCTGGGCGATTTCCACCTCCATCTCGCTGACGCCGCCCGCGGCCTCGGCCCCCATCTGGAGACCATGCACGCGCTCCTCCACGCCGAGTACGTCCACTACATACAGGAGGTACGTCCGTGACACGGGTCGTCTACTCGATGGAGCCGGTCGGCCGGACCGGCGGCCGGGTCTACCTGCGGATGCTTCACGAGGTGACGGCCGACGACGTGGAATGGCGCACCGTCCCGGACCACAAGCGGACCTACCGGGTCCGCCGCTGGCGCAAGCTCCGCCACCTCGCCCGCCTGGCCCCTTCCATACGGGCGCTGCACGGCACCACCGGCACCTTCGTGTGGGACGACCTGAGCCTGCTGCTGTTCACGCCCGAGATGCGCGCCCGCACGGTGTTCCTCCTGCACCACTTCGAGCCGTTGCAACATGACTCCGCCCCCATCGAGGCCATGCTCTGGGAGCGGCTGTTCCGCGTTCTGCCGCAGTGCGCCGCCGTCGTGTGCGTCGCCCCGTACTGGGCCGACCAGCTCCGCGCCCGCGGCGTCCGCAACGTACGGGTGATCTACAACGCCTTCGACATGGCCGAAGTAGAGCAGGCACGCGGTTACGACCGGGCCGAGTGCCGCGCCGAGTTCGGCCTGCCACCCGACGTGATCGGCGTCTATGCGGGCAAGGCCGTGCACTGGAAGGGGACCGAGGAGGTCTCGGCAGCCCTGGCTGGCGTTCCCGGACTGCGGGTGATCACCAGCGGGAGCAACACCATCGGCCTCGACAGCGCGCACTACGACGTCGAGCGCGAGCGGTACCTGCGTCTGCTGCGCGCCTGTGACGTCGGTGTCTTCCTCCCGCGGATGCGGGAGGGCTGGAGCCGCTGCGCCGCCGAGGCTTTACTCCTCGGCCTGCCCTGCCTCATCCGCCCGGTGGCCGGCCTGGGCGACCTCGCCGCGCTGGCTGTCCAGCCGGCCCCGGACCTCCGCCGCCTCCCTGCACAGGTTCGGCAGCGCGCGGCGGCACCCCACACCGAGGCCAAGGCGGCGTACGAGGCCCTGGCCCGGTTCGACCTGACCTATTTCGGCGACGCCTGGGGCAACCTCCTAGCGCAGGTCGCCTGACCAGCGGCTAAGCCTGCGCGGCCAGCTTCTTGCTGGCGGCGTCCAGACGGGCCAGCACGCGGTCCCGGCCGAGCAGCTCCATGGACTCGAACAGCGGTAGTCCGATCGTCCGGCCGGTGACCGCGACCCGGATGGGCGCCTGGGCCTTGCCCAGCTTCAGCCCGTGCTTCTCGCCGACTGCGAGCAGGACGGCCTTCAGGTCGTCCGCCCTCCAGTCCACGACGCCGGCCAGCTCGGCGCGGGCGTCCGACAGGATGTCGTCGGCGCCTGCCTTCATCGCCTTGTTCCACGACGCCTCGTCCTCGACCGGCTCGTCGAGGAACAGGAAGTCCACATAGCTGGTGATCTCGGAAAGCAGCGCTAGCCGGGTCTGGGCCAGGGAAGCCGCCGCCTCGAAGACGTCCTTGTCGAACGCTTCCGGCCGCCACGGCGCGTACGGGGCAACGAGCCACGGCGCGCAGGCGGCGGCGAACTGCTCCGGCGACAGGGCCCGGATGTACTCGCCGTTGAACGCCGTCAGCTTCTTCACGTCGAAGAAGGCCGGCGCGGTGTTGACGTCCTCGATCCGGAAGAGCTGCTCCAGCTCCTCGTACGGTCTGATCTCCCGGTCGTCACCCGGGCCCCAGCCGAGCAGCATGAGGTAGTTAACCATCGCCTCGGGCAGGAAGCCCTCGGCGAGGTAATCCTCCAGCGCCACCTTGTCCCGGCGCTTCGACAGCTTCTGCCGCTTCTCGTTCACAATCACCGGCAGATGCGCCCACACGGGCGGCCTGGCACCGAGCGCCTCCCACAGCAGCTGCTGCTTCGGCGTGTTCGACAGGTGCTCCTCACCACGGATGACCTGCGTGATTCCCTCGTCCATGTCGTCCACGACGTTAGCGATGAGAAAAACCGGGGATCCATCGCCGCGGGCGATCACGAAGTCCTCGATCGCGCTGTTCGGGAACGCCGGCTCCCCGCGGACCAGGTCGACCACGACGGTCTCCCCCTCGTCCGGCGTCCGGAACCGCAGCGCCCGCCCCTCCTCGAAGGCCAGCCCCCGGTCCCGGCAGAACCCGTCGTACCCGAGGTGCTCCGACCCCGTGCGCTCCTTCAGCTGCTCCCGGGTGCAGTCGCAGTAGTACGCCCGGCCGGCCGCGAAGAGCTGCTGAGCCGCTTCTCGGTGCCGGTCGGCGTTATGCGACTGGAAGTACGGCCCCTCGAAGGCCGGGTCCTCACCATGGATGCCGATCGCCGCGAGCGCGCTGATGATGCCCTCGGTCCACTCCGGCTTGTTCCGGGCTGCGTCGGTGTCCTCAATCCGCAGGACGAACGTGCCGCCAGACTGTCGCCCCACCGCCCAGTTGTAGAGAGCGGACCGTGCACCACCGACATGGAACATGCCGGTCGGGGACGGGGCGAAACGAACGCGAACCGGGGCAGTAGACATGCGCACCAGGGTACCGACGCGGGCCCTCTTCCTAGGACCTGTCTGATAATCGATCTTGTGGTGGGTCGTGGTGAGCTGACGGATGCGGCGTGGGAGCGGATGGCGCCGCTGTTGCCGGGTGTTGACGGGCGGGGCCGTCCGTGGCGGGATCATCGGCAGGTGATCAACGGGGTGTTGTGGCGGTTGCGGACGGGTGCTCCGTGGCGTGACCTGCCAGAGCGCTTCGGGCCGTGGCAGACGGTCTATGAGCGGTTCGCCCGCTGGGAGGCGGACGGGACCTGGGCCCGCCTGCTCGAAGAGGTCCAGGTCCGCGACGACTCCGTCGGGGCCGTGGAATGGACGGTCTCGGTCGACTCCACGATCAACCGGGCACACCAGCGCGCCGCCGGCGCCCGCAAAAAGGGGTGTCGGCGGGGGGCGAACTGGAAGATCCGGAACGCACGGCGGCTGATCAGGCGCTCGGTCGGTCTCGCGGCGGGCTGACCACCAAGGCCCACCTCGCCTGCGACGGCCGGGGCCTGCCCCTGGCCGTCCTCGTCACCCCCGGCAACGTCAACGACTCCACTGCCTTCGACGCGGTCCTGGACGCGGTGAAAGTGCCCCGGACCGGCGCCGGGCGGCCGCGTCGCAGAACCGACGCGGTCATCGCCGACAAGGCGTATTCATCACGAGCGATCCGCCAGACGCTGCGGCGCCGGGGCATCCGGGCGGTGATCCCGGAAAGGGCCGGCCAGAAGGCCAACCGGATGCGGCGCGGCCGGGCCGGCGGCAGGCCACCGGCCTTCGACCGTGAGCTCTACAAGGCCCGCAACGTCGTCGAACGCTGCTTCAACCGGCTCAAACAGTTCCGGGCCATCGCGACCCGCTTCGACAAACTCGCCGCCCGCTACCGGGCCGGACTCCACCTCACAGCACTCATCCTCTGGCTCCGCGAACCGAGCAAAGATCATTTGTCAGACAAGTCCTAGGACCACCCAACGTGCGTCGGCACCGACGTCTTTTGGCCGTCCTAGCTACCTCTGTCTCGTCCCTGACGGCAGTGGCCAGCTCGGATCTGTTCAGCGCTCCCGGTGCCACCTCGTGCCGCGACTAACGAGACCTTGCGACACCACAACGGCGAGATCATGAGGTCATCCGATGGTGAGAAGACCGTGACCGCACGTAACACGTCTTAGCCGCAGGACTGGGGTAGCACTTTGGTGCGGTTATCCACAGGGCCATCGGTGCTGGTTTCCGATGGCTAGGCTGTGCCGCATGGCAACAGAAGCACCAGAGGTCGCAACGGATCTTGTACTCCGCACCGAAGCTCGCAGGCAGGAGCTGTCTTCCGCGCTCGATGCCAAGCAGCGCGCGAAGCTGGGCCAGTACTTCACACCAGCACCCGCTGCGGAATTCATTGCCTCACTGGCCCGGCTAGAAGCTGCGGATACGATTCGCATCCTGGATCCTGGTGCTGGCGTTGGCTCGCTCACAGCGTCCCTTGTGACACGGATCCTTCGCGATCTGCCCGGCGCACGGATCGACGTCACCGTCTGCGAAGTCGACCCTCAGTTGCACGACAGCCTGGTAGCCACGCTGGAAGACTGCGTCAATGCAGCACACGCAGTCGACAGCCACATCGAGGTGAACCTCGTGCGAGGTGACTTCATTACCTGGGCGACGGAAGCGGAAGGGATCTTCGGTGAGCGCCGAGGCCCGTTCGACCTGGTAATCATGAACCCCCCGTACAAGAAGCTCGCCGCCAACTCCCGCGAGCGTAAGGCCGTGACAGCCGCCTGCACAGAGACGTCCAACCTGTACTCGGCGTTCATGGCTCTCGGGACTCACCTGCTTGCGCCGGGTGGGCAACTGATGGCGATCACGCCCCGTAGCTTTGCCAACGGCCCTTACTTCCGGCCATTCCGTCGATACTTCCTTGATCGCATGCACATCGACCATGTACATGTATTCGAGGCTCGAAATAAGGTATTCGCCGACACGGACGTACTTCAAGAGAACGTTATTTTTTCAGCTACTCGCACCGACTCTCCCAACCGAGGGCCGGTCACGATTTCGAGCAGCCGCAGCTACTCAAGTGAGGTCCGCAGCCGTACAGTCCTTTACGAGGACATGGTGCACCCGTCAGATCCGGAGCATTTCATCCACATCAGCGCCGACGAGGAAGACGTCCAACTCGCCGCAGCCCATGCGAGCCTTCAAGCTACGCTGCCAGAGATTAGCTGCCAAGTATCGACAGGACGCGTAGTAGATTTCCGCAGCAAGGAGCATCTGCGACCTAATCCAGTTGATGGAGCAGTGCCCCTCATCTACCCCCTCCACATGCGTGACGGTGAAATCGCTTGGCCCGTTCCCGAGGCGAAGAAAAATAATGCCATCATGCTCAACGACGAGACCAGGAAGTTGACCTTCCCGCCCGGCCACTACGTCGTTGTGAAGCGCCTATCCTCCAAGGAGGAAAAGCGTCGCGTGGTCGCCGCAGTGTTCGATGCAGAAAACACACGATGTGAGCGGATCGGGTTCGAAAATCACGTAAATGTCTTCCATAGCGACGGCGCAGGACTTGCTCGCGATTTCGCCCGCGGCCTATGCCTTTGGTTGAATTCCACCCTCCTGGATCGCTTCATCAGGCGGTTCAACGGTCACACGCAGGTGAACGCAACCGATCTCAGAAATCTTCGCTACCCAAGCAAGAACCAGCTAGAGGCCATCGGTCGCGACTGGCCGCATGGGGCCTTGCCGCAACAAGAGAAGATCGACGACATGGTGGAGCACCACCTGCAGTAAGGGGCAAGCGCCGCATCGAGCCGCCCGCTCCTGGTGGCCACTGGCTGTTTCCCGACAAGTTGGCCGAAAACGTATCGGCCGATACATGCAGACAGGCGGGTCCCGTGGCAGCCCCGCCTGAAGCGCCCTGTAGGGTACCCCCGGCTTATGCACTCGATTGCCTGGGGAGGGCGAGCAAGTGACGAGAGAAGACCAGGAAAAAAAGCTGGGGGAAGCGAAGGAGATTTTGGCGGCTCTTGGGATGCCGCTAAAACAGCAGAACACCCGGACTGCCCTTGTGTTGCTCGCGATGTTCGACCTCAGCCCCACAGAGGATTGGGCAGAGGTTAAGGTCAATACTCTCGGAATCACTGAATGCATGGACTGGATGGCCGAGCACTATCCTGACATCCCAAAGGGCACGAAAGACCCGACCAAGTATGCGCCGAACAGTCGAGAGTCAGTCCGCAAAGAATCTGTGCATCAACTGGTCTCTGCGGGAATCCTTTTCAAGAACTCCGATGCCCCAGATAGGGCAACGAACGATAAGAATAACCGCTACCATCCTAGCCCGCTAGCTATAAAGGCGCTTGCCACCTTTGGCACGCCCTCGTGGAATGACGCCCTGCAAGAGTTCCATAAAGAATGGGGCAAGCTGCGTGAAAAGTGGGCTGCCGAACGAGAGGCTCATCGTGTCCCGGTCGTGCTTCCTGACGGCAGCATGAAGTCGCTGAGCCCCGGTGATCATAGCGAACTGATCCGAGCTGTCGTTGAATCCTTCGCACCCCAATTCACTCCTGGGGGCGAAGTCGTGTATCTGGGAGACACTGGGTCGAAGTGGATCGTCGAGAGACCGGAGTACCTCGCCGAGCTAGGCGTGACCGTAGACCCCCACGGCAAGATGCCAGACGTAGTGATCCACTACACGGACAGGGATTGGTTGGTGCTGGTCGAGGCCGTCACCTCGACCGGACCGGTCAACAGCCTCCGAGTTGCACAGCTCAAGGATCTCTTCGCCGGCGCCCGGCCGGGGCTCGTGTTCGTCACGGCATTCCAGACCAAGAAGAAGTTTCGGCAGTTCGCTGCCGATATCGCTTGGGAGACAGAGGTCTGGGTCGCAGAAGATAGCACGCATATGGTGCATTTCAACGGGGAGCGCTTCCTGGGCCCCTACGACGACTAGGCTGAATAGCGAGGGCCGTCCCGCATGTAGGCGGGACGGCCCTCAACGATAGATCGGCGACGACCTGCTCTCCCACGAGGTCCCCCTCGCAGTACCATCGGCGCTGGCAGGCTTAGCTTCCGGGTTCGGAATGTTGCCGGGCGTTTCCCCACCGCTGTGGTCACCGAAAATTTGCTGACACCCGCTCTCAGCAGGTGACTTCACGCCACGATCATACAGGTGCTCGAAAGTGCTGACGGCGAGCGTGGGCCAGTTTGACCTTGGCTAGCCACGCGCAAGCCCTGGCCCGTAGCCAGGCTGGGTCCCAGCTACCACGTGTGTCATGCATGCCGGAAAGGGTGTATGCATGAGGTCAGCGGCATGGCCGCGTGGTGCCCCGCACCCAGCGATTGGAGCCAGGTACAGGGCGCGCGCCATCCGCTACAGGAGTGCCGGCGAGTGCCTCGGTGATCAGCGAACGCATCGCCGCGATCACCTACTCGTCGCTGGGCCGCCATGAGTCGACGTGTAGGCGGAGCTTTGTAGAGGTCGCACGTTCCTTCGTCTGCTTGGGGCGCACGTTGGGTGGATGTCACAGCGCTCGCTAGCCCACTTGCCGTACCGGCGCAGATATCGGCACCAAAGGCGGCGCCTTACGGAAGAACTGCTCAAAAAGACGCTCATGGGGCATACGCCCCCGACTTGCGGGTCAGCACCGGGCGGCGCAAGCACCTCTCACATTGTGTCGTGTCCATACCGCAGGGTGCGTCATGGTCGAAAACTGGCCAACTGTGCCCGTAAGTAGGTGAGTTATCCGGCCACGAGCCCGCCTTCGTGCTTTCAGATAGCTACGCTGCATGCTTCCAGAGATCTTGTGACCCAGGCGGATCTGTCATGAAGGGGGAAGCTTGAGTACTCACCTGCGCTTTGCGCCGGAAATTCTGATTCGTCTGGGTGAGGAGCTGATCCCGCATCCCGACCTCGGCGTGATCGAGCTGGTCCGTAACGCGTATGACGCGGACGCGACGAGGAGCGTCGTCCAACTTCACAATGCCACGCAACCTGGCGGCACCCTCGTGGTTGACGACGACGGTGACGGCATGACGGCCGAAGAGATCCGCGAAGGATTTCTGCTCATCGGGAGGTCGTCCAAGCCTGGAACGCCAGACAGTCGCTCCAGTCGACGCCGGATTGGAGAGAAGGGCCTCGGCCGACTGGCGGCACTCCGTCTTGGGCGCCGGGTAGAGCTGGTGTCGCGTCCCCGCAGTGAGCCCGGCGTGGAGCACTCCCTGGTCATTGACTGGTCTGACTACGAAGCGGTCCGGTCCGTCGAGGAGGTGGAGCTTGAGATCGTGAGCCGCCCAACATCGAAGGCTGCTGGCACGTCGCTCACCGTTCACCGTCTCAAGCAAGGCTTCGACAAGGAGCAGATGGAGCGTCTCGCACGCGCCATGCGACTCCTCACTGGCTTCTTCAACGACGAGGTCACAAATTTCACTGCAACGCTTATCGCTCCACAATTCGAGCAAGTATCCAGCGCAGTGAACCACAGCTTCTTCGACGAATGCGAGTACAAGCTGG
This sequence comes from Streptomyces sp. NRRL S-340, assembly GCF_000720185.1. Lineage (GTDB taxonomy): Bacteria > Actinomycetota > Actinomycetes > Streptomycetales > Streptomycetaceae > Streptomyces. The sequence continues at coordinate 184,263 of NZ_JOIY01000001.1, forward strand.
AGGCCCATCTCGACGAAGATGGATACGCGAGTGCTGTTCTTTATGATTGGCGAGGTCAGGTAATCACTCGGGGCGACCACATCGACGTTGCACCAGACACGAGCAGCGGACGCCTGCAATCTCCTCTCCGCTACCAGGCACCAGCCGCATCCTTCGAGCTGTGGATGTTCCTGTTGAACAAGCGGTCCTTCGAGCTTCGCGGATCAAAACGACGGTATACAGACCTGCGGCCATGGCTTCGAGTTGTAGGTGGTGTTCACCTGTTCCACCGAGGGCTACGCGTGCACCCTTATGGAGATCAGGGATTCGACTGGTTGGATCTCAACCTACTCCGCGCCCGCAGCCCTGAGCTGAGGCCATCAACGAACACTAGTGTCGGACGGGTATCAGTAGAAGACCCGGACGGACTCCTCATCCCTAAAACGGACCGGATGGGGTTCCAGGAGAACTCTGCATTTATCGAACTCCGAGAGTTTGCCCGGAGCGCCACAGACTGGGCAGCCAGGGAAAGGAAGAGGATTCGGGATAGCGAACGGCTAGGGAAGCCCGCACCTACAAACCGTAGCGAATCTGGCCCTAGTGCTCGGCATAAGCCACCGCACAAGGTTTCAACGGACCACAGCACAGTTACAGAGCATGAGGGACAGACAGAACTTCTTCCCCTGGCGCCGAGTCCCCTCGTCCGGCGACACGAACCAGTATTGCCGGTCGTCCCACTGGAACGCCTTCTTTACAGGTGGCTCGCTACCAGGGGCATCCTTTCCTCTGCGCTCGCGGCTCTCCCTGTAGACGAAGCAGTAGGCGCAGCAGAGAGTCAGGCACTCACCACCGCAGCATCGGCGATCCACAGCGAGAGTTTTGGAGTCGAAGCTCTGGATCTCAATGAGGCGGTCAAGCGCTCGCTGAGCGCTCTACGTCCACTACTGGAAAAGCAAGAAATTATCCTAATCGATGAAATCCGAGACGAGTCGATTCTTGTGGCGGGCTCCACCTCAGACCTGACCTCGATCGTCTGGAACCTATCCGCCAACTCCCTTACTTCTTTAGCGCATGCAAACGACCTTGATGTCCGAAATATTTTGGTGCGAACTGGCATTGCCGGAGATCGCGCAGTGCTAGAATTTTCGGACTCGGGCCCAGGTATCATCGACGTTGATCTCGCCGATATGTGGCGACCTGGCGTGACAGGTGAGGGGAGAAAGAGTACGGGCCTCGGGCTCACTGTAGTAAGGGATGCGGTATCCGATATGTGCGGTCGACGACCTGTGGTCGAGGAGGGTGACGTCTCAGCTGACGCTTACGGCGAGCTGGGCGGCGCGACGTTCCGTATTCGCTTTCCTATGCTGCGCGAAGGGTAAATGGTCAATCTGGCGGCACGTTGTTCCGGTCCGTTCCTACCTGGCGACCAGTGGCCAGTGCCCCAATGCGTGGCGAGTGCTCACGGTGGTAGGGCGCGTCAGTAAGGGTTCCGGTGGACCGACCGGACACGCACCAACGCACCAGAGAACGTCCTCCCGGCCGAGGAAGGCGACGGTTCGACGGCAGAGCCCCAATTGCGGAAGCCCGACCGTCCTTGGAGGCACTCCAACGTCTGCTTGAGGGCTGACCGCCCTCCCTTCGAAGCGTGAAAAGAAGCCGCAGTCCGACCAGTACCTGAGACGGGAAGTGTTGGCCCTGCTGGGAGCCATCTGGGAGCCAACCCGCTCCCTACGCCCCATCGAGGCCCACCAAGACCAACCGATCCGACACCTGTGACCTGCGCAAACGCCATCGAGGCTGGCAGCCTCAGCAACCGAACCTCATTCGGGACGAAGAGGTCGTGGGTTCAAATCCCGCCACCCCGACAGAGAAACACCAGGTCGCCAGCCTACTCACGTGAGTAGGCTGGCGACCTTCTTCGTCTGCGTGTCTATCTGCGTGACTATCGGTTCCCGCGTGTCTAACGCCGCGCCGCTGCGGATCGGTGCCGAAGATCCCGTCCATGACCACGGCGCCGGTCTGGATCACCCGCTGGATCTGCTTCCGGTAGACCTCCTCGGTCACGGCGGTCACGGAGTGTCCGACGAGCCGGGAGATCTCTTCCAGCGGGACACCCCGGTCGGAGAACAGAGACACGAAGCTGTGCCGCAGCTCCCACGGAGTCCACTCTCTAGAGTGACGTGCGGCACGGCGGCAGCTTCGCCACTCCCGTGCCCGAGACGACGTCGGCCTGGGCTGCGCCCGGACCGGAGTCCTGGTAGCCAGATCCTCCCGAACCTCCCCGCAGACCGTCACGTCGTCACGGATCGAGCTGAGAACGACGCCCTTCCAGCCACCGTCATCCTGCAGACAGAAATCCCTTCCGTTCCAGGTCGCGCGCTGGTGATTCAGATGCCGGCGGACTGCTCGGGCGGGACCGGCGTCGTCACTCCGACGTGCACAGCGCCCGTGGCCGACGGTGCGACCTGAGCCACACTCCCGTCCCTGGCGCTACGGGCGATGAGCGCGGGAGCGCCGGTTCCCGTTGGGACGTGACGCACAGACCAGCCCGCCGCCTCGAAGTAGGCCTGCACACGCGCCATCGCCTGAGCCATTTCTTCTTCTCCGAGCGGCAGGGTCGACCAGGTGTGGTGGACGAAGGCGCCCTCGGATTCTTGGTAGGCGCTCACTCCGTCTCCCTCCTGGGCTGGGGCGTGCCGCACGTGGAGTGCGTCGTAGATCCGGCTGGAGTGGGCGAGAGCCAGATGCTCGGCGTGCTCGTCGACCTGCGTGCGGTGAAAAGCCGTGGAGTCGGCCGTGGACTGATCACTGGCGCCGCGCGCAAAGCATGGTGAAGTCACGCCGATGGAGGCGAGCCCTTCACCCGTGGCTCGGTTCACCACACCGGTGATGGCGTCCATCCAGAAGTCATCGGATTCGGTGCGCATGTTCACATGGGGGAACGATTTGGACCAGTCCGCGTCCGACGACTGAAACTTGTAGCCCAGTTTCACCCAGGCGTCTCTGGCCTGCCGCACCAGCGACTTGGCCTCGCTGCCCGGGACTCCCGTCAGCTTGTATGCGAGACGCACCTGCAAACGATCATCAGGACCGCCGTCGTCCCGGGCAATACAGGCCCCCACCGGCGCGGGGCCGATACGCTCGAGTTTCGGTTTCGGTGACATGCCGTCCACCGCCTGGTGAATGATTTCCTCTGCGCGCTTGGTTGCCTGCTGCTCGTTCATCGTGACACGCTTCGGCGTTGCGGCGCCGTCTCCTTTCCCACCTTCGTGTGCCCCGCACGCCGTAACAGCAACCAGTGCGGTCAGCAGTATCCCAATCGACATCAGTTTTCGCGGCTTCACGGGGTCCCTCCGGTCACGATCTCCGCCATATTGTCCAGGGAATCACCCTCCCAGTACTGGGAGTGAGCAGGCATGGCCTTAAAGTGCCATCCGGGAAGATGCCCATTGCCTACTTTGAAGGTACGTCCACCGTACTCATCGGATGTCGGGTCGGTCCCGTACATTGCCGAGTGATCGTCGAAGAGGCGTCTGTATTCGTTCGGGTTCAGGGGGGCGAGATCCCCTGCTTGTGGCGGGGCCATATTCACGAGGTCGTTCTGAGCGGTTGCCGCCCAGACGTGGTCTGCAGGGATGTTCAGGTCCTTGGCATGATTGACTCCAGTGCCCGGGCTTCCGACCAGGATCGCGTTGTCCACCGGCAGGTTCGGGTGGTCGCGCATGGTCTCGCCGGCCGCAAGGGAACCGTAGCTGTGGCCCAGGAGAGTCGAGTTCGCGTGCCCTCCGTGATGGGCGGTTTCAAGACCAGTAAGAAAGTTACTCAACGGCTCGCGGGCGTTGTCGGCCCAACTGGTGTTGTAAGTCGCATCAGGTACCAGACTCTGCGGTGCGTCGTAGCCAAGCCAAAGGATCGACGCGGTCGAATGTGAGAAGTCCGTTCGCGCCGCTTTCCCCTGAATCGCTTCGGCCCTTGAAATGAGGCCGTCGACACCACTCAGATTCGCCGTAGTTCCCGGCACGTACGTCACCACATTATCGGCAGTGTCCGGATTTCCAATGGATACAACCGCATGACCGATGTTCTTGTTGTCGAATCCCAGCAGGTAAGGTCGCGTCCCCTCGTCCCCGGTGAAGTTGTTTCCGACCGGTGCTCCGCTCTGCCGCGGCGGCCTTGAGCTGCTCCCACTCGTCCCACGCCATGCGTGGCCCCTCCCCGTTTCTCGTCGTACGTCGCCGAGATGCCGTGAACACGCGACCGGAAGGCTGCGATAGTCGAAAAGCACAGTAGTAACGCTGCCTCGGGTGACCCATCCGTATCGGCCACCAGCCCGTCTGAGTACGCGTACTCAGACGGCACCCGGTTATCGATCGGACGGGGGGGGGGAAGCTGTCCGGCGGCACCGGGGTGTGTGCAGCGGGGGCGTGGCCCTGGGGCGCCGTAGTGCGAGTAGCCGGGCGTTGGGAGTGATGCTGGGGTTGTCCGACGTCGGCGGGCGACGGCGGCAACCGTGATCGCGGCTCCGAGGAGTACGACAGCTCCGGCGCCCAGCGAGATGCCCCCTCGCACAGGAGCTCCCGAGCTCAGCGATCCATTGGTGTTTTCCCACCGCGGGCGAGCTCCCCGCGCGAGACGACTCCTGCGTGCTGCCACCGATGACTCCTCTGTTGGGAGACGCGGTGCGGCCGCCGGGGATCCCAGCCGCGCGACCAACTGGCTGGGGCCAGAGCCACCGCTGACAGTCGTGGGACGCCCCACTGGGCCGCGGGCAGTCGCAGTCGGGCCCTCCGCACCCAGCACCGTTCCCCGGGGGATGGACCCTGTCGACCGTCACGTAGGAGGGCACGGTTGGGCGGCCCCCGACAATGCCGTTGCCGCCGCTGCTCGGCATTCGTCCGGGATTCGGCGTCGGGAATTCCTCGCCTGGTGTCAAGGGCATCCGTCCGGGAATCGCGCCCCGCCCCGGCCCTGCCGGACCTGCTGACATTCCTCCTCGCGGCGGCGGACCAGTGACGTCTCTACCCGGCGTCACCGAGCCGGTTATCGGCCTGACCGACTCCACCGGTCCCGCAGGTGTTCTGGTGCTGCCCCCGAACGCAGGGGGGATGATCGCAGGCTGCGCTGGAGCCGGGGCGGCGGCCCGACCGGGATCAGGGACACCACCAGCCGGGCCACCGGCGTGTGCGGCGCATGGGGCAACGTGCCCACGGAGTCGATACCCATCCGGGAAGGTGGCTCGGCCTCCGTCAGACGAGGATGCGGCGACAAGCTCGCATGATCGGACGAAGTCGTGATCGGGCGAAGTCACCGACCGCGATACCGAGCCGGAGTTCGAGTGCGTTGCCGGTCCCTGGTCGGCTGCATGCGAGGGCACGCCGCTCTCCGTAGGAACATGAGTGGCGCCGCTTCTCGCCGGGCCGACGACGCTGCTGTCCCGGCCCACCGTGAGGGATCCCGACGACGGCACGATCGCTTTCGGCGGCGGCGGAAACTTCGGCCGCTCCAGCCTGTTCATCTGCGTGGCCGACACTCGTAGGTCTGGCCCAGCTTCCGCATCTGCGCCGCCGCCTCCAGGCGGACCTTCTCCTTGTGCCCCGCCAGTGCGGCCAGCTCACTCCTGGACTTGGCGCTGACCGCCGCCGCGTCCGGGTCGTGGTGCGCGCCTTCGCCGCGTCCAGGTTCGCCTGCGCGCCCTTAGTGTCGCGCGGAATGGATGTGCGCCTGCGCAATCGCCCCGGAAGCCTCCCTCAGCCACTTCCCAGCGTCTTCGCTGAAGTCACCAAGTCGCAGAGTGGAGTTGGACGTGCCGCCGGATCCCTTGTGAGGCACCAGAACTCCCCGTCCCCGTTCGTTCCACCGGATTCTCGGATCGACCCGCCCGCGTCGCCGCCCGCCGGCGTCGGCGTCGGCGTCGACGGCTGCCCCGGCTGCGTCCCGTTCCCGTCGGCGTGGCCCTTGCTGCGCCCATCAGGTGCCGCCGTAGTACTTCGTCGCCTCCGCGCTGACCGCCGCCCTACCTGGACTCCAGGCTGACCTGGAAGCCGTCCGGCGCGGTCGCGAAGATCGCCGACATCCCATCTGAGCAGGCGTGCTCAGACGCAACCCGGTCATCGCTCGGACGGGGATGTGCACTGCACCTGGGGCCCCGCAGTGGTACTCCACGCGGGCCGGGCTCCTGGCTTCGGGCCGCGTGGGCCCCTGCCGAGGTGAGGTGGCAGGGGTCCACGGTGCGCACAGCGGTGGGGCGCTGAGGCCTTGCCCCGGGGGCAGCGTCCTTGGCTGTGCGGCTTACCGTCTGGTGGTGGGCCGGTTCACTTCAAGTGGCGGGTGAAGAACTGGGCCGCCGCGTCCCCCGCGAACTGCGGGACGCCGGTGTGGCCGCCGAGATTGGCGTGCAGGGTCTTCTCCTTGCTGCCGAAGGCGTCGAACAGGTCCAGGGCCGTCTGCCGGTCGTTCCTTTCGTCGTCCCACTGGAGCAGGACGTGGAGCGGAATGGTGACCTGGCGGGCCTCCTCGAACATGGCGCGGGGTACGAAACTCCCGGCGAACAGGACGGCGGCCGAGATACGCGGCTCGACCACCGCCAGCCGGATCCCGATCGAGATCACTCCCCCCGAGTACCCGACCGGGCCGCCGATCTCGGGCAGGGAAAGGAGCGCGTCCAGGGTGCTCCGCCATTCCGGGACCGCCTTTTCGACGAGCGGGAGGATGAGGGCGTCGACGATCTCCTCACCGGCCGGCTCCCCGGCCTCCAGTGCCCGGCGCAGGTCGGCGCGGGCCTGCTCGACGGCCGCCCAACGGGGTCGTTCACCGCTGCCGGGGAGTTCGATGGTGGCCGTGGCGAAGCCCTCCGCCGCGGAGTGCCGGGCCCGCCCCGCCAGCCGGGGGTACATCTTGCGCAGTCCGCCGGGGTGGCCGAGCAGGATCAGCGGCGCCGGTGCGGACGCGGAGGCGGACGCGGGCGTCCACAGGATGCCGGGAATCTCGCCGAGGGTGAATTCGCGCTCGAGGACACCGTCGTCGAGACGCTGTTCAGAAGTGAAACGCATGGTCGTGCCTTTCGGGAGTGCGCTTGAGCGGCGCTCCCGGACGACCTACCGCCCGACCGTGACCCCGGAGGGGAGCACCCATGTCGATACTGCGTTCACGGGTACCACCTCCTCGTTCTCTCGCACGGCCTCCGGAAACGTAGCAGTGGTCGCAGGGGTCCGCCAAGCGGTTTTCCGCGCGGGGTCCGGGTCAGGGAATCCCCGCTGTGTGCCGGCCTCGTCGGCGGGGCGTGTCCGGCAAGAGTGCGCCGTCCCTGTCGCGTTGTCCGGGGCTCCCTCGGCCTGATCCAGACGTGCGGCCGAGTGCTGGAAACATCCGCATGACGTACGGATTCACGGCGCAGCTTGCCTGCGGGTTCGGTGATCCGGCTCAGGACGACTGCGTGATGGCGGGCGTCGCCGGGTCGGACGACGAGGAGGCGTTCTCCCTCTTGTTCATGTGCGGCTCCGAGGAGCCTGACGGACAGGAGGTGTCCTTGGCGCTGGACACCCACTGCCTCGTCACGCCGGACCAGGGGACCGCATAGGGCTGTGTACGCCAGGTGGAACTCCGCGCGGATGTGCTCCGGGTGACATTGGACCCCTCGTCGCTGGACGCGCTCGGCCTGTCCGGTCCCGTCGTCGAGGCCGTGCCGCGGGCACCGGCGGCCGACGTGGCCCGCATGCGCGAGGTGCTGCCGCGCGTCCTCGCCTACGGGCGTCCGGATGCCCGCCCGGGGGTGATCGGCCTGCAGGGAGTACAGCGCGGCAGCGGAGCGCAGCACCGGGTCCGGGGTCGGCACCGGACCCGGAGCCGGCACCGGACCCGGCCGCATCACCGGCCCGGTCGCCGCTACCGCACCCCCCGTCGCCTTACCGGTCCCGCCGCCATTACCGGTCCCGCCGTCGAGATTTTTCCGTGCGGAGCCATCCCTCCTGCCCTCCGGGACGTATCCAGTGAGCCAGTACGACTCCGGAAGCAGAGCAGGAGGCAACGGTATGGCGATCTTCAAGAATCTCTTCCCGGCCGATCGCCACGGCCACGGTGGTCACGGAGACCACGGGGATCACGGTGATCGTGACGACCGCCGGCACGGTGAGGACCACGGGCGCGACGAGACCTCGATGAGGGGTCGCCGGCATGGTTCGCACGACGAGGACCGCGGTTTTGGCCGCCACGGCTGACAGTGGTCCGGGAGAGCCGGGCGGAACGACACCACGGCGTGCCGCTCCGCCCGGCCGCTCCACGCTGCGCCGGCTGCTCCTGCTGCCGGCGGTGGACGGCGGGGCGGACGCGGTGGTCGCCGCCGCTCCCCCGCTGAGCCCGCGTGAGGTGTTCCGCCGCTTCTGGCCGTACACCCGCGGGCGGCGGGGCCGGCTCGTGCCGATGGCGCTGTTCAGCCTGGCCTGGCCGTTCGTCGACGCGGGCGAACTGTGGCTCTTCAAGCTCCTGGTGGACGACGTGCTCGTCCCCCGGAACCTGGCGCCGTTCCTCTGGATCGCCCCGGCCTGCCTGGGGCTCGTCGTCGTCTCCGGGGTCCTCGGGTTCGCCGACGACATGATGTCGGCGTACACCAGCGAGAGCTTCCTGCTGACGCTGCGTTCCGACGTCTTCCGGCATGTCCAGGGGCTGTCGCTCGGGTTCTTCGAGCGGCGGCGGCTCGGGGACGTGCTCTCACGGATCACCGGTGACGTGGACGCCGTCGAGACGTTCCTGCTGTCGGGCGTGGCCGACGTCCTCTCCTACGCGCTCCAACTGGGCGTCTTCCTGGGGCTGCTCTTCTACCTCCGCTGGGACCTCACCCTGCTCGCGCTCGTCATCGTGCCGCTGTTCTGGGGGGCCGCGCGGCACTTCTCCCGGCTGGTCAAGGCGGCGTCCCGCGAGCGCAGGCGCCGCAGCGGTTCGCTCACGGCGGTCGCGGAGGAGTCGCTGGGCAACGTGGCCCTCGTCCAGGCGTACAACCGGCAGGCCTGGGAGGCGCGCCGCTTCGAGCGCGAGAGCCTCGGGACGTTCCGCGCCACCATGGCGTCGACCCAGATCCGGGCCCTGTACCGGCCGCTCGTCGAGATGATCGAGATGTGCGGGGCGCTCGCCGTGACGGGCCTCGGCACCTGGAAACTGGCGCAGGGCCAGCTCACCCTGGGCGGGCTGCTGGTCTTCCTGGCCCTGATCGGCAAGCTGTACGGCCCGGTCCGCGACCTGTCCCGCCTCGGCACCACCTTCTACGCCGCCTCCGCCTCCGCCGAACGCATCGTCGAACTGCTCGACCAGCGGCCCCAGGTCACCCAGGCACCCCACGCCCGGCGGCTCCGCCGGGCACACGGCGGGATCGAGTTCGACGGAGTCTGCTTCCGCTATCCGGCGGCCGGTCCGGACGGCTCCTCCGCCACCGGCCCGGACGGTTTTGCCGCGACCGGTCCGGACGGACGGGCGGTGTCCGGTCCGGACGGCGGCGGCGATCCCGTGGCCGCCGCCCATGCCCGGGACAGCGTCCGTCCCCGGGACAGCGCGAGCGCCGCCGACGACGGCCCCGCCGGCTCCGCGCCCTGGGCGCTCGCCGACGTGTCCTTCCACGTGTCTCCCGGCGAGACCCTGGCCCTGGTGGGGCCCAGCGGAGCCGGCAAGTCCACCGTGGCCAAGCTGCAACTCCGCTTCTACGACCCCGACCTGGGCGCCGTGCGCCTGGACGGGTACGACCTGCGGGACCTGGCCCTCGCCGATCTGCGCGAGAGCGTCGCGGTGGTCCTCCAGGAGACCCTCGTCCTGCACGGCACCGTGCGGGAGAACATCGCCTACGGCCGGCCCGACGCCACCGAGGCCGAGATCGTGGCGGCGGCGCGGGCGGCGGACGCCGACGGGTTCGTCCGGCGGCTCCCGCAGGGATACGACACGATGGTGGGCCAGCGCGGCCGGACGCTCTCCGGCGGGCAGCGCCAGCGTCTGGCGATAGCCCGCGCCATGGTCAGGGACGCGCCCGTGCTGCTGCTGGACGAGCCCACCACCGGGCTCGACGCCGGATCCGGGCGCAGGATCATGGCACCGCTGCGCCGCCTCATGTCGGGCCGGACGACCGTCGTCATCTCGCACAACCTGCTCACCGTCCGCGACGCCTCCCGGATCGTGCTGCTCGACCACGGCCGCATCGCCGAGAGCGGCACCCATGACGAACTGCTCCGGCGCGGCGGGGCGTACGCCCGGTTGTACGGGCTGCACCAGACGGGCGCCGCAACCGCTCCCCCGCAGCCGGTGCGGTCATGAGCGGCGCCCGGGAGCACCCGGTGCTGGCCCCCGGGACCCGCCCGGCCCCCGGCTACCGGGTCCTGGGGCACCTGGCCCGTACCGGCTGGCTCGACCTGTACGACTCCTGGAGCGAGGAACGCGCCTGCCGGTGCGTCGTCAAGGTGCTGCGCCCGGACCGCCGGACGGAGGAGAAGGCGGCCGAACGGCTGCTGCGGGAGGGCCGGTGGCTCTGCGAGTTCACCCATCCGCACCTGGTCCGCGGGTACGAGGTCCGCACGGCACCGCAGCCGCTGGTCGTGCTGGAGACGCTGAGCGGGGAGACCCTGTCCTGCCTCCTCCACCGGCTGCGACGGCGTCCCGCCGCCACCGACCTGGCGCTCCTCGGGGTGCAGTTGTGCTCCGCCGTCCACTATCTGCACGGCCGCGGCCTGCTGCACCTCGACCTCAAGCCGTCCAACGTCGTCGTGGACTGCGGCCGTGCGAAGGTGCTCGACCTGAGCGTGGCCCGGCCGCCCGGCCACGCCCCGCCCGGGATGGGCACCTTCTCCTACCTGGCGCCCGAGCAGGCGCGCGGCGGCCCGCTGTCGGCCGCGGCCGACGTGTGGGGCATCGGCGTCACGCTGTACGAGGCGGCCGCCGGTGACGTTCCCTTCGACCGCGGGGAGACCGTGCCCAGCGGCAGCGGCAGTGACGGCGGCGACGGCAACGGCAGTCACCACGGCGCCGGCGGTGACAGCGGTGTGGGTGACGGCGGCAGTGTCCGCGCCACCGGCGGGGGCCAGGACTGGTACCCGCAGCTGGAGACGAGCGCACCGCCGATCGGGACGCGGCGGCGCCTGCCGCGCGCGCTCGCCGAGGCCGTCGACGGCTGTCTGCGGCAGGACCCGGCGGCACGGCCGACGGTCCCCGAGCTGGCGGCGGCCCTCCGCGCGTTGCTCCCCGACGGCCTCTCAGGACCGACCGCCCGGGCCGTCGGAACCGGCTCCCCGGGCGACCAGGACCGAGGCCCTGGGCGGCCGGAGCCGGGCCCCGGGGCCGTCAGGACCGGCTCTCCTGAGTCGCGGGCGTGAAGTGGGTGCTCGCCAGTACCGTGCCGTCGGCGGCGGTCAGCCGGGCACCGGCGAGCGCCGAGTGGTCCAGGGGCGGGGCGGGCGCCCCCCACGCGCCCTTGCCGTCGTACAGGTCGAAGGTGCCGACCCGCACGGTGCCGCCGTCCTGGCGCACCAGCACGCAGGTGACCTTGCCGGTGTACGGGGTGCCGGCCGCCGTGAGGTCGACGGTCATGTAGACCCAGCCGGGTGAGCCGGGGTGGGCGTAGACCTCGCCGGCCGGACGCCCGGGCGCCGGGTGGGCGGAGGTCAGGCCGCCCCAGAGCAGGTCCGTCCCCCGGTCGGCGGAGGACGGCGCGGGTCCGGCCAGGGTGGTCTCGACCGCCGTACCGACCGACCAGCCGCCGAAGCCGACGGCGAGGACGAACGCGGTGGCCGCGGCGGCGACCCGTGGCCGGATCCGGCGGCCCAGCGGACCGGCCACGCGCGGGCGTACGCGCCCCTCGCGCCCCTGCGCGCCCTGGGTCAGCGCCTGCGCCACCCGGGTCTCGAACCCCACCGGTGGCTCGCTGCCCGGGAGCAGTCCGATCAGCCGGTCGCCGGCCTCTGTCAGCTGCCGGACGTGCTCCCGGCAGTCCGCGCACCCCTCCAGGTGCGCCACGGCACCGGCGCGCTCGCGGCCCGGCAGCACGCACAGGGCCAGCTCGGCGCCGATCTCGCGCAGCTTCTCGCAGGTCACGTCACTGGTCATGGTCGCCTCGCCGGTCGGACGCGAGTGTGGTCCGCAGCTTTCCCATCGCGGCCCGGACCCGGGTCTTGGCGGTGCCCAGCGGGATCCGCTCCCGGTCGGCGATCTGCTGGGCGGTCATGCCGTAGATGCCCGCCATCACCAGGGCCCGGCCCTGTTCGGGCGGCAGTTGCGCCACGGCGGCCCGCAGCCGCGACGACGCCTCGTCCGCCAGCGCGTGCTGCTCGGGGGTCTCGCCGACGGCGCCCAGGATCGCGTCGAGGTCCTCGGGCGCCACCGGCTCCGGGCGCCGTGCCCGGACGGCGTCGATGGCGAGGTTGTGGGCGATGGTGGTCAGCCAGGTGGTGACCGATCCGCGCCGCGAGTCGTAGATCTGGGCGTGGTGCCAGGCCCGCTCGAAGGTCTGCTGGGCGATGTCCTCGGCCAGTTGCGGGTCGCCGGTGACGGCGAGTGCGACGCCGAAGACCCGGTGCTGGAACCGCCGGACGAAACTGACCGCGAGTTCCGGGTCACCGGTGGCCAGCCCGGCGAGCAGAGCCTCGTCCGGGAGCCGCCCCACGGGGAACCGGAACCTTGACATATCCGTGTATACGGCCTGTCCGTGGCCAGGGATTGCCGACGGGTTCGGGAATCCCTCGGTCCGATTCTCCCGCGGGGCCACGGATCCCGCATGTCCGTTCGATTCTCCCGCGCAGGGCTCGCGGATCCCGCGCGTCAGCGCCGGGGCTCCGGCCCCGCCGCGGAGGACGCCGGGAGCAGGGGTCCCGCCCCCGAGGACGCCGGGAGCAGGGCCGTCACAGCCGGGCGGTCACAGAATGTGGGCCAGGCGGTCGACCTGGTCGGGGTCGGATCCGTAGCAGTACAGCATGACCTCGTCGGCGCCCAGGCCGGCGTAGGCGGTGAGGGCGTCGCGGACGGCGGCCGGGGTGGTGAGCATGCCGGAGATCATGCGGTCGGGCATGCCGGTGAACGTGTAGTACGCGTGCATGGCGGCGCGGGCGTCCTCGACCACCTGGGCCGGTCCCAGGGCGACGTTCGCCTGGGCGACCAGCCGTGGGGCGCCCTCGCGCCCGTGCTCCTTCCACTGGCCGCGCACGGTCTCGAACAGGTCGCCCGCCCAGGACGGCGGCGCGGCGGCCAGGAAGCCGTCGCCCCAGCGGGCCACCCGTTCCAGGGCCACGGGCTTGAACCCGCCGAACAGGACCTCGGGTCCGCCGGGGCGGGCCGGTGCCGGGCCGATGGGGCCCACCCCGTCGCCGTACGGTTCACCGGCCCACAGCCGTCGCAGCAGCGGCATCTGCTCGTCCAGGCGGCGGCCGCGGGTGCGCAGGTCGACACCCGCGGCCTGGTGGTCGTCCTGCCGGCCGCCGATGCCCAGGCCGAGGACCAGGCGCCCGCCGCTCATCCGGTCCAGGGTGGCCGTCTGCTTGGCGAGCAGGGCGGTGTCGCGCAGCGGGGCGAGCAGCACCTCGGTCTGGACGCGGATCCGTTCGGTGGCGCCGGCCAGGACGGCGAGCGCGGTCAGCGGCTCGGGGTTGTCGTAGACGAGCCGGTCGAGCAGGCCGAGGGTGGTGAACGGGCCGTCCTCGGCGCGCCTGGCCCAGGTGAGCAGAGTGGCGGGGTCGCTGATGGGCAGGCCGATGCCGACGTGCATGAAGAACCTCCGTGAAGGCAGGGGGAAGGAAGGGCCGGCCGCTGCTGCGGCCGGCGCCGGGCTTGCTGCCGCCCTCTCCTGCACCTCGGGGAGGTGGACGCTCCCGCTCTGCGGCGCACTTCCGGGGAGGCCTCTTCGAAGTGGCCCAGGCTAGGACGGCCGACGCCCCCGGGCAACGGGTTTTCCCGGCGCCCGGGCCGGTGGAACCACCCGTCCCCGTGGGGCAGTCTTCTCCCTCGTGGGGAGCGTTCCGTATCAAGGTGGTGCGCCGGGCGGCACGGGGGCGCACATGGTGGTGTGCGGGGACGACGGGCTCGCGCACCGTCTGGCCGCCGAGTTGCGCGGTGTCTACGGCGAGCAGGTCACGCTGGTCGTCCCGCCCTCCGAGCGCGCGGTACGGCCACCGGTGGTCGGCCGCGCCCGCGCCGCCTCGGCGCTGCTGGACCGGGTGGTGAGCGCCGCCGTGAACCGGGCCGGCGGGAACGGGCACGCGGCGGGCGCCGGCGGGAGCACCGGGGGCACGGGCGGTGCGGGCAGCGCTGGTGCCGGCGGCCCTGCCGGCGGCGCGGACCGGGTGGTGGAGGCCGCCGAGCTGACCGAAGCCGTACTCCTGGACGCGGGCGTGGACCGGGCGAGCGCGCTGGCGCTCGTCTACGACGACGACGAGACCAACATCCGTGCCGCGCTCACCGTCCGGCGGCTCAACCCGGGACTGCGGCTCGTCCTGCGCCTGTACAACCGGCGGCTCGGGCAGCACATCGAGGAACTCCTCGACCAGGCCGCCGCGTTGGCGACCGGTGACAGCGGCTCCCCGCTCGGCGCCGACGCGTCCACGACGGTGCTGTCCGACGCCGACACCGCCGCACCCGCGCTGGCCGCCGGTGCGGTGGTCGGCACCAGCAAGGTCGTCCAGACCGAGGGGCTGCTGCTGCACGCGGTCGAACGGCCGCCGCCCGCGCCCGGCCAGGTCGCCGATCCCGGCCTGTGCACGCTGGCCCTGCTCTCGGCGACCAGCAGCGATCCCGCCGGTGCCGACGGGTCCGAGGCCAGCGGGGAGCAGCGGCCCCGGCTGCTGCCGGACGCGGCGGCCGTGCGGGAGGCCACCGGACGCGGCACGGTGGTGCTGGAGCAGGTGTCGTACGCCGCCGGGCCCAACCTGCCGGCCGGGCGCGGGGTCGGTGTCGTCCCGCCGCTCACCTCGCTGTTCTCCCGGCGCCTGCGCTGGTCGGTGGCGGGCCTGGTGGCGTGCGTGTTCGCGCTCGCGGTCGCGTTGTGGCTGGTGACGGGGGTGCATCCGCTGGGCGCGCTCTATCTGACGCTGCTCGACCTGTTCGCCATCGACGATCCGGCGATCGGGCAGACGGTGGGGCGGCAGGTGCTCCAACTGCTGTCCGGCCTTGTCGGGTTGCTGCTGCTGCCGGTGCTGCTCGCGGCTGTCCTGGAGGCGCTGGGAACCTTCCGGTCGGCGTCCGCGCTGCGCAAGCCGCCGCGCGGGCTCGGCGGGCACGTGGTGCTGCTGGGGCTGGGCAAGGTCGGCACGCGGGTGCTGACACGGCTGCGGGAACTCCAGGTGCCGGTGGTGTGCGTGGAGTCGGATCCGGAGGCGCGGGGCCTGGCGACGGCACGGCGGCTGCGGGTGCCGGTGGTGCTCGGGGACGTCACGCAGGAAGGCGTGCTCGAGTCCGCGAAGATCCACCGCGCGCACGCCCTGCTCGCGGTGACCAGTGCGGACACGACCAACCTGGAGGCCGTGCTGTACGCGCGCTCGGTACGGCCCGACCTGCGGGTGGTGCTGCGGCTGTACGACGACGACTTCGCGACGGCGGTGTACCGGACGCTGCGGGCGGCGCACCCGCGGGCGCTGACGCGCAGCCGGAGCGTGACGCACCTGGCCGCGCCGGCGTTCGCCGGGGCGATGTTCGGGCGGCAGATCCTGGGGGCCGTGCCGGTGGAGCGGCGGGTGCTGCTGTTCGCCTCCGTGGACGTGGACGGGCATCCGCAGCTGGAGGGCAGGACGGTCGCCGAGGCGTTCCGGGCGGGGTACTGGCGGGTGCTGGCGCTGGAGGCGGGCGAGCGGGGCGGTGCCGGGAGCGGGGCCGGTGCCGGGGAGCGGCGCGAGCCCGCGGCCCAGGCGGCGGCGGAGGACACGGCGCCGGGGACCGGGCCGGGGGCCGGGCCGCGATGGAACCTGCCCGACAGCTACGTCCTGCGCAAGGAGGACCGGGTGGTCCTGGCGGCCACCCGGCGCGGGCTCGCGGAGCTGCTGGGACGGCGGGGGCGGGAGGGGACGGCGGCCTAGCGGACCGCGTCTCCCCGCCTCCACCGCCGCACTCCCGCCGGCCGCCCCGGACACGGCGGTCCCGACCGCTCCCGGGCGCCGCTGTCCCGTCCGCCCCCGGCACCGCGAGCCCGGCCGCTCGCCGGCACCGCTGCCCCAAGCGCTCGCCGGCGCCGCGCTCCCGCGCCCGCCCCCGGACGCCGCCTTCCCGACCGCCCCCCCCGGCGCCACGGGCCCCGCCCCGGTCCCGGGCCCCGGGCCCCGGCGGGCGGGTGCGGCTGCTCGCTACTTCGGCAGGTGCCGTTCGGCGAAGTCCAGTTCGAGCCGGACCTGCTTGATGCGTTCGTCGACCACCAGGGAGCCGTGGCCCGCGTCGTAGCGGTAGACCTCGTGGACGGCGCCGCGGGCTTCGAGGCGTTTGACGTAGTTGTCGATCTGGCGGATGGGGCAGCGGGGGTCGTTGACCCCGGCGGAGATGTAGACGGGGGCCGTGACCTGGTCCACGTAGGTGAGCGGGGAGGACGCCTCGAAACGCTCGGGGACCTCCTCCGGGGTGCCGCCCAGCAGGGTGCGGTCCATGGCCTTCAGGGCTTCCATCTCGTCGTGGTACGCCGTGACGTAGTCGGCGACCGGGACCGCCGCGATGCCCAGGGTCCACGCGTCGGGCTGGGTGCCGATGCCCAGCAGGGTGAGGTAACCGCCCCAGGAGCCGCCGGTGAGGATCAGCCGGTCCGGGTCGGCGAGGCCCGAGGTGATCGCCCACTCGCGGACCGCCGCGATGTCCTCCAGCTCGATGAGGCCGACCCGGTGCTTCAGGGCGTCCGTCCAGGCACGGCCGTAGCCCGTGGAGCCGCGGTAGTTGACGCGGACCACCGCGTAGCCGTGGTCGACCCAGGCGGCCGGGCCGGCGGCGAAGGAGTCGCTGTCGTGCCAGGTGGGGCCGCCGTGGATGTCGAAGACCGTGGGCAGGGGGCCGGTGGCGCCCGCCGGTTTCTGGACCAGGGCGTGGATGCGGCCGACGGGGCCCTCCACCCAGACGTCCTCCACCGGGACCGAGCCGGGGGACTTCAGGCCGGGCGGGTCCAGGACCACCCGGCCGTGCGTCGAGCGGACCGCCGACGGCTCGGCCGCCGACGACCACAGGTACTCCACGCTGCCGTCCGGGCGGGCTGTCGCCCCCGAGACCGTGCCGGGCGGGGTGGGGATCCTGGTCAGTTCGCGGGTCGCCGGGTCGTAGCGGAACAGCTCGCTGCGGGCCTCGAAGCTGTGGGCGATGAGCAGGCCGCCGCCGTCCGGGTACCACTCGGCGCTCACGTCGCCGGGGAGGTCCAGGGCGAGGTCCGTCTCCTCGCCCGTCGCCACGTCCCAGACCAGGGGCTCCCAGCGGCCACGGCGCTGGTGGCCGATGAGCAGCCGGGTGTCCCCGTCGACCGGGGCGAAGCCCAGCACCTCCAGGCCCAGCTCGACCGTGCCGCCCTTGGTGTCGTCCAGGTCGGCGACCGCGGTGCCGTCCGGGCGCAGCACGCGCAGCGCCGAGTGCATCGCGTCGCCGTGTTCGGTGTGCTCGATCGCGATGAGCGTGCCGTCGTGGGAGAGGTCGCCGACGCCCGCCGACTCACGGTGGCGGTAGATCTCCGCCGGGGCCTCGCCCGAGCCCACCCGCGCCAGGTGGATCGTCGTGCCGTCCTCGTCCGTGGAACGGCCCACGACCGCCGTCCGCCCGTCCCTGCCGAGGGCCAGGCCGGCCGGGTAGGAGGGGGCGAGGCCCGGTACGGCGGCCTCGTCGGGGCCGCCGCCGAAGGGCTGGCGGCGCCAGACGCCGAACTCGTCGCCGTCCTTGTCGTCGAACCACCAGATCCACTCGCCGTCCGGGGAGAGCACGCCGTCCGTCGTGCCGTTGGGCCGGTGGGTGGCCTGGCGCTGGGCGCCGCTCGCCCGGTCCCAGGCGTACAGCTCGTAGGTCCCCGTCGCGTTCGACACGAACAGGGAGCGGTCCGGTGCGTCCTCGGCCCAGTCGGGCAGGGACACCCGGGGTGCGCGGAAGCGCTTCTCCCAGTCCGGCATGTCCTGCTTCCCCGGCGCCCCCGCCGCTGACGGCGTCCCTGACGCCCCCGATGTCCCCGATGTCTCCGGCACGCCGGTCTGCTCCCCGGACCCGTTGCTCTCAGTCATGGCCCCATAGTGCCTGGCCCGACCGACAACGTGCCGCCCCGTTCCCCAGCCTGTGGAAAACATAAGGATCGGCCCCGCCAGCCGCCCCCCACGCCTGTGGAAAACTCAGACCCCGCGGCCTGCCCCGCCCGGCGGGCACCGTACCGTTGAGCCGTGTACCGGTTTCTTCTGACGCCCCGCTGGTGGGGCATCAACGTCTTCGTGCTGCTCGCCATCCCGTTCTGCGTCTTCATGGGGTCGTGGCAGCTGAGCCGGTTCGACGCGCGCGTGGACGACCACCGGAACCTGACCAGGCAGTCCGCCGCCGCCCGCACCGAGGCGCCGCGCCCGCTGGCGGGGCTGCTCCCCGTCGACAAGCGGACCTCCGGTATGCGGGCCACCGCGACCGGCCGGTACGGCAAGCAGCTGCTGGTCCCGGACCGGGAACTGGACGGCCGGCAGGGGTACTACGTCCTGACGCTGCTGCGCACGGGCTCCGGCAAGGCGCTGCCCGTCGTCCGCGGCTGGCTGCCGGGCGACGCGGACGCGGCGAAGGCACCGGCACCGCCCGCCGGCGAGGTCACGGTCACCGGTGCGCTCCAGGCTTCCGAGACGCCGGGGGGCAACGGGGTCGGCACGCGGGGCGGTCTGCCGTCCGGGCAGACCGCGGCGATCAGCGCGGCCTCGCTGGTCAACCTGGTGCCGTACGACGTGTACGACGCGTGGGTGACGCTCGACAAGGCCGACTCCGGGATGAAGGCGGTGCCCGCGAAGGCGCCGGAGGGCAGCGGGCTGGACCTGAAGGCGTTCCAGAACCTCGGGTACACCGGTGAGTGGTTCGTCTTCGCGGGGTTCGTGGTCTTCATGTGGTTCCGGCTGGTCCGGCGTGAGGTGGAGGCCGCGCGGGACGCCGCGCTCGGGCTGGCGCCCGGGGACGGGGAGCCCGTGGGAGCGGGCTCGGGCGGGCCCCAGGAGGAGCACACGGCCGCGGTCTGACCCCGTCCGTACCGCTTCCGCCGGTCTACGGGGCCGTCGCCAGCAGTCCGGTCCGGTAGACCGTGCCCGCGCAGGCGTCCGGGACCGTTGCCGAGACGGTCGGTGAACCGGCTTCCGGGGTGTGCGAGACCACGACGCTGCCGTCCGCCCTGCCGCCGTCCTCCGTGACCAGCTGGGTGGTCGTCCCGGTGCCGGTTCCCGAGTCGCTGCCCGCGGCCGGGCCGCTCGCCGCGGTCGTCTCCTGGCTCGGGGACGGGCCTGGCGTGGGGTTGCCGGTCTCGGTGCCGCCGGTGCCCCCGGTGCCGCTGCCGCCGCCGCTGGTGGGACAGGCGTCGGAGGGCACCCAGGCGAACTTCACCTCGTACCCGGACCCGGGGGACAGGACCAGCGCGGCGGATTCCGTGGACGGGTCGGGCAGCCCGGCCGCCGCGTCGCCCGCCGTGTGCTGCACCACGCTGACGCGGGAGGCGTCGGCCACGCCCTGGGTGAGCGTGGTGACGGTGCCCGGTCCGCCGACGGTGCAACTGCCGGGCGAGACGTTGGTGACGTGGAAGGTGCCGTACACGGCGCCCGCCGAGTCGGGGGCGCTGACGGTGGCGGTGGCGGAACCCAGTTGGCCCGCCGTGCACACCGGGGCGGAACGGGCCGAGGCGGAAGGGGCCTGAGGGGTGCCGGCCGGCGCGGTGCCGGGGGCGGGGGCCCTGCTGCCCTTCGCGCCGTCCTTCGTGCCGCCCGTCTCCTTGCCGGCGGGGCGGTCCGGCGATCCGCCGGCGATGCTCGACGCGCCGCCCGCGGCCTTGCCCTGCCCGGTGCCGCCCTGCGCCTGTGAGGCCTGGCCCGCGATGGCCGGGTCGGCGTCGGATCCAGTGGCGTGGGACACGTGGACGAGGGCCGGGACGGCGGTGCCCAGGAACAGGGCGGCGGCGGCCATGCCGACCGCGGCCTGCCGCTTGCGGGCCCGCCGCGCGGGAACCGCGCGCCGCAGGTGCTCCAGCGTGCCCTCGCTCGGCTCGACGTCCTCGACCGCCCGGTGCAGCAGCCGGCGCAGCGCCAGTTCGTCCGGGCCGAGTCCGCCGGGAGCTTCGCCGTCCCCTGCCGGGTCCGCCGCGGAAGCCGTACCGGGAGCCGCTTCGGGGTCCGTCACCGAAGCCGTACCGGAAAGCGCTGCGGGGGTCCTCGCCGAAGGCGTTCGCGGGTTCGCCGCCGGAGCTGCCGCCCGGGCCGTCTCGGCGGCCCCTGCCACGTCCGGGGCCCCTGCCGTGCCGGAGGGTGGGGCCGTGTCGGAGGCCCGTGCCGTGCCGGGGGTGTCCGCGGGGGGCTCCGCGGCGGGCGGTGCCGGGGGCGCGGGGCTCTCGGCGGAGATCTTCTCGGGGCTCTGTGCGGGCGCTTCGCCCTCGGGGTCCGGGCCCTTTGTCTCAGGGCTGTCGTTCACGGTTCCGTTCCCAGCGTGCGTCGGCGTGTGGTGGTGCTGCTCCGGCCGCGTCGGCTCGTGCCACGCGTAGGGCTCGTGGCGCTCGTGCGAGTCGCGCCCTTCGGCGTTCTCCCTCATGCCCGCGCCTCCATGGCGATCATGCCTGCGCCTCCATGGCACTCATGTGCGCCTCTGGCGGTCATGCCCGTGCCTCCATGGCGATCCGGAGCGCGGCGATGCCGCGCGAGCCGTACGCCTTCACCGACCCGAGGGATATCCCGAGGGTCTCGGCGACCTGTGCCTCGGTCATGTCCGCGAAGTAGCGCAGCACCAGCACCTCGCGCTGCCGGCGCTGCAGGCCCTTCATCGCCTTGATCAGGGAGTCGCGCTCCAGCTGGTCGTAGGCGCCCTCCTCCGCGCTGGCCATGTCCGGCATCGGCTTGGACAGCAGCTTCAGGCCGAGGATGCGGCGGCGCAGCGCCGAACGGGAGAGGTTGACGACCGTCTGCCGCAGGTAGGCGAGCGTCTTCTGCGGGTCGCGGACGCGTTTGCGCGCGGAGTGGACGCGGATGAACGCCTCCTGGACGACGTCCTCGCAGGAGGCCGTGTCGTCGAGGAGGAGCGCCGCCAGGCCCAGCAGGGAGCGGTAGTGCGCGCGGTAGGTCTCGGTGAGGAGATCGACGGTGGTGCCGGCCGCCACGGTGTCGTCGGCGGCGTCACGCTGGTTCGGTATGCGGGCGGGCCGCGCGGCGGGCATGGGGGCGATCACCGGCATGCCACCGGCCGGGCCGGGCACACCGGACGGCCCGGACCCACCGGGGAGCCCGGGCCTACGCGGTCGGAGCGCCGCGCGGGGCGGCCGCAGAGCGGCGCCGCGGGTCGCCGCACTGAAGTCGAGAACCTCTGCCACGCCAGTTGGACACGCCTGCCCCCTCGGGGGTTGTACGCGCCGGACGTCACTTTCGCGCCGGGCGGGCCCTGCGGCGCGTCCGGCGACGTTCTCGCGTCAGGCAGCACAACAGCCGGTGCCCCACATGCCCTCATGCGTCCCGCTCTTCCCTTTGTCGCGGCATCCCGCGAAGCGACCGGGGCGTCCCCACGCCCCTCGGCGTCCCCACGCCCCGGCAGGCGCCCGCAAAGACGCCTGCCGCCCTGCGCGCGGTTGCGCAGGGCGGCAGGGGAAATCTTCGGACGCCGAGGCAGCACGGATCAAGTGGCGGGATCACCGCGTGGTCCACACCTCTTACACAGATCCTACAAAGGAGCCCGCCTCTGGCCAGGGCTTTTCTCCGGGTGAGGAACGGATGTCGCCCGGAGTTCACTTTCCGGCCGGCGCGGCCCCCTCCGTCTCGGCGGCCACCAGTTCGGCGATCTGCGCCATGTTGAGCGCGGCGCCCTTGCGCTGGTTGTCGCCGCAGACGAAGAGTTCGAGCGCCGTGGGGTCGTCGAGCGCGCGCCGCACCCGGCCGACCCAGGTGGGGTCGGTGCCGACCACGTCGGCGGGCGTGGGGAACTCGCCCGCGGCGGGGTCGTCGCAGAGGACCACCCCGGGAGCGGTGGCGATGATCTCGCGGGCCCTGTCGACGGTGACCTCGCCCTCGAAGCGGGCGTGCACGGTGAGGGAGTGGGTGGTGATCACCGGGACGCGTACGCAGGTGACGGCGACCGGCAGCTGCGGCAGGCCGAGGACCCTGCGGGACTCGTCGCGCAGCGTCATCTCCTGGGAGGACCAGCCGTCGTCGCACAGCTCCCCGGCCCACGGCACCACGTTGAGCGCGACCGGTTCCGGGAAGGGCCCGGTGTCGTCCCCGACGGCCCGCCGTACGTCGCCGGGGCCGGTCCCCAGCTCCGTGCCGGCGACCAGGGACAACTGGCGGCGCAGCGTCCGCACGCCCTCCTGACCGGCCTGGCTCACCGCCTGGTACGAGGAGACGACCAGCTCGCGCAGCCCGAACTCGGCGTGCAGCGCGCCCAGCGCCACGATCATGGTCAGCGTGGTGCAGTCGGGGCTGGCGACGACGGAGCGCGGGCGGCGCCGTACGGCGTGCGCGTTGACCTCGGGAACGACGAGCGGCACCTCGGGGTCGGCGCGGAAGGCACCGGAGTTGTCCACGACGACCGCGCCGCGGGCGGCGGCCACCGGCACCCACCGGGCGGCGATCTCGCCGGGGACGTCGAACAGGGCGATGTCCACCCCGTCGAAGGCGTCCTCGGTGAGCGCGAGGACCTCGACCTCCTCGCCGCGCACGGCCAGCTTGCGGCCGGCCGAGCGCGGGGAGGCGATCAGGCGGATCTCGCCCCAGACGTCCGCGCGCTGGGACAGGATCCGGAGCAGGACCGTGCCGACGGCCCCGGTCGCTCCCACGACCGCGAGCGTCGGTCGGTCGGTCATCGTCGTACGCCTCCGTGCCCGGGGTCCCGGCGGTGGACGGTCATCGTCCGGTGCCGCCGTAGACGACGGCCTCGTCGCTGTCGGAGTCGAGCCCGAAGGCGGTGTGCACGGCGCGCACGGCCTCCGCCACGTCGTCCTTGCGGGTGACCACCGAGATACGGATCTCGGACGTCGAGATCAGCTCGATGTTCACGCCCGCGTCGGACAGCGCGGTGAAGAAGTCGGCCGTGACGCCCGGGTTGGTCTTCATCCCCGCGCCGACCAGGGAGATCTTGCCGATCTGGTCGTCGTAGCGCAGCGAGTCGAAGCCGATGCCGGGACGGTTCTTCTCCAGCGCGTCGATGGCCTTGCGGCCCTCGGCCTTGGGCAGTGTGAAGGAGATGTCCGTCAGGCCGGTGGAGGCGGCGGACACGTTCTGCACGACCATGTCGATGTTGATCTCGGCATCGGCGATCGTACGGAAGATGGAGGCGGCCTCGCCGGGCTTGTCCGGGACGCCGACGACCGTGATCTTGGCCTCGGAGGTGTCGTGCGCGACACCGGAGATGATGGCCTGCTCCACCTGCTGTTCCCCTTGCTCACTCGGCTGCCGAATCGGCTCGCTGCTGACCCACGTGCCCTGCAGCCCGCTGAAGGAGGAACGGACGTGGATCGGGATGTTGTACCGGCGGGCGTACTCCACACAGCGGTGGAGCAGCACCTTGGACCCGGAGGCGGCCAGTTCGAGCATGTCCTCGAACGAGATCCACTCGATCTTCCGGGCCTTCTTCACCACGCGCGGGTCGGCGGTGAACACGCCGTCCACGTCGGTGTAGATCTCGCAGACCTCGGCGTCGAGGGCGGCGGCCAGCGCCACGGCCGTGGTGTCGGACCCGCCGCGCCCCAGCGTGGTGATGTCCTTCTTGTCCTGGCTCACACCCTGGAAACCGGCCACGATGGCGATGTTGCCCTCGTCCAGCGCGGTCCGGATGCGGCCCGGGGTGACATCGATGATCCGGGCTTTGTTGTGGACCGAGTCGGTGATGACACCTGCCTGGCTGCCCGTGAAGGACTGGGCCTCGTGGCCCAGGTTCTTGATCGCCATGGCCAGCAGCGCCATGGAGATCCGCTCCCCGGCGGTCAGCAGCATGTCGAACTCCCGGCCGGCAGGCATCGGGGATACCTGCTCGGCGAGATCGATCAGCTCGTCCGTCGTGTCGCCCATCGCGGAGACCACGACAACCACCTGGTTGCCGTTCTTCTTGGCTTCCACGATCCGCTTGGCGACGCGCTTGATGCCCTCGGCATCGGCTACGGAGGAGCCTCCGTACTTCTGCACGACAAGGCCCACGTGCGCTCCTCGCTCAGTCCGTGTCTGTCGCACCTGCGCATGTGCAGTGCGGTCGACTCAGTCTATCGAGCGTCCGAATTTCCCCTCTGCGATACCGCATGCTGAGACCCCCGGCGCCCGCTTACCAGGACGGCTCATGCCCAGGGCGCGGACCCGCACGCGGAACGTGGGCGGCGTCACAGCCGCACCCGTCCCCAGGGGCGGCGGGGCGAAGCCGCCCGGCGGACTCTCGCCGGCCGCCCTGCGGCGGGCGTCACTGAGCGCGGCCCAGCCCCAGCGGTCCGCCGATCTCCTCCGCCATGACCTGGCCCGCCTCGAACTCCAGGGTCTCGTCGCCCACGCCCTGGTCGGTGTCGAGGCCGTCGAGTTCTTCCAGCGGCTGGTTGAGGCGGACGTGGGCGACCAGCGACTGCAGGGCGCGCAGGGCCGCCGACGCGGTGCCTCCCCAGTTGGAGAAGTAGGAGAACTGCCACCACCACAGCGCTTCCGTGGTGCGGCCCGCCCGGTAGTGGGCCATGCCGTGGCGCAGGTCCGTGACGACGTCGGCGAGGTCGTCGGAGATCCGGGCGGGGACCGGGGCGCGGCGCGGCTCGTAGGGGTCGAAGACCTCCGAGTAGACGTCGATGGGCTCCAGCAGGCGGGCCAGGTTCTCGCGGAGGATGTCCACGTCCTGCTCGGGGCCCGGGTCGGGCTCGTAGCGCTCGTCGGGGACGATGTCCTCGTGCGCGCCGAGCCGGCCGCCGGCCAGCAGGATCTGGGACACCTCCAGGAGGAGGAAGGGCACCGCGGAGTCCGGTTCGTCGCCCTTGGCGACCTCGGTGACGGCGACCAGGAAGCTCTCGATCTGGTCGGCGATCTGGACCGCGAAGTCGTCGGGGTTCTGGCTGGTCGCGTGCAGCGTGGCGTCAGACATCTAGGAGTCGTCTCCCCTCGAAGGCGCGGCCGAGGGTGACCTCGTCCGCGTATTCCAGGTCGCCGCCCACCGGGAGGCCGCTGGCCAGGCGGGTGACCTTCAGGCCCATGGGCTTGATCATGCGGGCGAGGTACGTCGCCGTCGCCTCGCCCTCCAGGTTCGGGTCCGTGGCCAGGATGAGTTCCGTGACCGTGCCGTCCGCGAGGCGGGCCAGCAGCTCCCGGATGCGCAGGTCGTCGGGGCCCACGCCCTCGATCGGGCTGATCGCCCCGCCCAGGACGTGGTAACGGCCCCGGAACTCACGCGTCCGCTCGATCGCGACGACGTCCTTGGGCTCCTCGACGACGCAGATGACGGCGGGGTCGCGGCGGCTGTCGCGGCAGATGCCGCACAGCTCCTCCTGCGCCACGTTGCCGCAGACGGCGCAGAAGCGGACCTTCGCCTTCACCTCCGTCAGGGCCTGGGCCAGGCGCCGCACGTCGGCCGGCTCCGCCTGCAGGATGTGGAAGGCGATCCGCTGCGCGCTCTTGGGACCGACGCCGGGCAGCCGCCCCAGTTCGTCGATGAGGTCCTGGACCACGCCTTCGTACACCGGACAGCCGTCCTTCCTGAGTGGTGCTTCGGTACGTACCGTAGTTGCCCGCGGGCCGCCTAGAAAGGCAGTCCGGGGATGCCGCTGCCGCCGCCGAGACCCTGGGCGAGCGGGCCGAGCTTCTGCTGCTGGAGGGTCTGGGCGTTCTCGTTGGCCGCCTGGACCGCGGCGACGACCAGGTCCGCGAGGGTCTCGGTGTCCTCGGGGTCCACGGCCTTCGGGTCGATCTTCAGGGCGCGCAGCTCGCCGGCGCCGGTGACGGTGGCCTTCACCAGGCCGCCGCCCGCCTGCCCGTCGACCTCGGTCTGCGCCAGTTCCTCCTGGGCCCGCGCCAGGTCCTGCTGCATCTTCTGGGCCTGCTGGAGCAGCTGCTGCATGTTGGGCTGGCCACCACCGGGAATCACGATCAGCTCCTGCTTTCGTACGGCATGTCCGGGCGCCCCGGAGGGTCTCCGGGCGTCCGGGCGGGGTCCGTCCGCCGGCGCGTCCGGCGATTCCCCGCTGGCACGAGCCTACGTGCTCCGGGCGGGCGGCGCCCCGCCACTCTTTCGGGTGAGTCCCGGGTGAGTCCTATACCTGATCAAGCCCCTCTTCCGGGCGGAAAAGCGGTGCATCCCTCCTCTCCGCCACCCGTTGGAGGGTAGGAAGGGGTCCGGCGTGTCAGCCGGCGTCACAGCCCGTGATCGGAATGATCGGAAAGCGGTCGGCGGAGCATCACAGAACGTGATCAGTAGGGAGTGCCGGGTGGGTCAGCCGGAGATGCAGCCCGAGCGTCCGCCTCGGGGCGGGCGGGGCGACGGTGCGGCCGGGCTGCGGCCGGGGGACCTGACCGGCCGGGCGCTGCCGCTCGGCGACTGGGGCGATCCCGCCCAGCGGCTGGACGAGCTGTACCGGTGGGTGGAACGCGGCGCCCTGCAGACCGCGGCCTGGTACCTCGCGGAGCGGGTGTGGAAGCGGCGCGGGGCCCGGGTGCTGCGATGCGGGGCCGCGGCGGGGGCGCTGGCCGCGGCGGCACTGCCGCTGCTGGACCTGACCGGGGTGCTCGGCGGGGCCGCGCCGTGGGGGTACCTGGCGCTGCTGCTGTCGGTGGCGTGCGTCGGGGCCGACCGGTACTTCGGGGTGACCTCGGGATGGATGCGGGACGTGGCGACCGCCCAGGCCGTGCAGCGACGCCTCCAGATGCTGCAGTTCGACTGGGCCTGCGAGAGCGTGCGGGAGGTGCTGGGCCCGGCCGAGGGCACGGCGGGCGAGGCCGCCGAGCGGTGCCTGGGGGTCTTGCGGCGGTTCTCGGAGGACGTGACCGAGCTGGTGCGCACCGAGACGGCCGGCTGGATGGTGGAGTTCCGCGTCGGGGCGGCGCCGATGGGGCTCCAGTCGGCGGTGCCGGGCGGCGGACGGCCCGAGACGGGCGGCGCCGGGCCGGGCCGCCTCCCGCAGCCGCCGGGCGGGGCGCGGCCGAACATGCCCAGGCAGCGGCCGCCGGAACCGCGGTGAGGGGACGTTCGCCAGAAGGGGTGCCGTACACGGACGCCGGCCAAGCGGCGTGGCCGCCCGTCAGCCGCCCGCCCTCTCGTACCTCAGCCGCCCGCCTTGTCGTACGTCAGCCGTTCGCCGTCGTCTCAGCCGTCAACCGTCAGCCGTCAGCCGTCAGCCGTCAGCCGTCGGCCCTGGTCGTGCCGTCCGTCAGCCGCTCGTCCTGTCGTACGTCAGCCGTTCGCCGCTGTCCTTGTTGATGCGCTGGAGGCCGCCGTCCGGCAGCAGGACGATCTGGGTGGCCGCGCCCGGCTTGCACGCGCTGCCCGGCCCGGCCGCGACCGTCGAGGGGCCGATCTCCAGCGGGCCGCCGGCGCCCGGCTGCCCGGTGAGCCGGGCCTCGAACACGCAGTGGTACGTGCCGCCGGACTCGGTGGGACCGTCGGCGACGAGGGTGAACACGGGGTCCCCGACCCGGCCCTGCCGGATGGTGAGCCGCCGGGGGTGCGCGCCGAGCGCGCTGTCGATCGACGACCTCCAGGTGCCGAGGAACCCCGCCGGGACCGCACCGTCCGAGGGGGCGGACGAGCCGGACCCGGACGCCGTGGGGGACGGGCCGGGGCCGGTCGCGGTGAGCGTCGGGGACGGGCCGGCCCCGCCGCGGTCGTCGTGGCCGCCCCGCATCACGGCGTAGACCGAGCCGCCCGCGCCGAGCGCGACCACCAGCGCGACGGCGAGGAGCGCCGCGGTGGACGTACCGCCGCCGCGCGGCGCGCGCTGCTCCTGAAGCGGGCCTGGGCCGGGGAGCGGGTGCCCGTGGGACGCGTGGTCGTAGGGCGACGGAGGGGACGGCGGGTGCCCGTACCCCGAGCCGTACGACGAGTGCCCGTACGGCGGGGTCGCGCCGAGGGCTCCGGGCGCCTGGGTCGCGCCGAGGGCGCCGGGTGGCGGGGTCGCGCCGAGGGCGCCGGGCGGGTGGTGGGCCCCTGCGGCGGGCGCGGCGGGCGCCGGACCGCCGTCGGCCAGACCGTGCTGCCGGGTCCCGTGCCCCGGGGGTCCGGGCGTCGGCCGCTCGGGCGCCGGGTGTGCGGGGGCGGCCCCCGGCGGGGGTGTCCGTCCGGCGGCCACGGCCGGCGGGCGGTCGGCCGCTGTCCGGTCCCGGTCGCCGGGCTGCCGGGGCGGCGGCGGGGCGCAGGCGGCGGCGCCGGACACGGGGACCGTCGCGGGCCCTGCCACCTGGGCGGGCCCGCGGTTCGCCCGGCCCGGCCGGTTCCCGGCGTGCGCCGGGTACTCCGGGGCCTCCCGGCCCTCCGGCTGCTCGGGCTGCTCCGGCTGCCCGGGCCCCTCCGGCGGCTGCGGGGAGGGACCCTGAGACGCAGCGGCGGCGGGCACGGTGACGTCGTCCTCCGCCGCCCCCGCCACCGTCCCGGCCGCACCCCCCGGTTCCTCGGGGTGCTCCGCGTCCAGCAGCCGCACCGCGTGCCGTCCGAGCTGGGCCACCAGGGCGCTCGGCAGCCACGGGTCGCGGAACCGCCCGTCGCCCACCGTGTCCCCGGCACCGGTGCTCCGGATGATCTGCTCCGGCGAGGGCCGGGCCGCCGGGTCCTTCCTCAGACAGGCGCGGACCAGGTCGACGACGCCCTCCGGCAGGGCCTCCAGGTCGGGTTCCTCCTGGGCGATGCGGAACATCAGCGCGTGCCCCCCGCTGTCGGCGGTGCCGAAGGGGAGCGTGCCGGTCGCCGCGTAGGCGAGCACGGAACCGAGGCAGAAGACGTCGCACGCGGGCGTGAGCCGGTCGCCGCGCACCTGCTCGGGCGCCATGAAACCGGGCGAGCCGACCAGGGCCCCGGTCCGGGTGAGCCCGCCGTCCGTGACGGTCTCCAGGGCCCGTGCGATACCGAAGTCGATGACGCGCGGCCCGTCGATGGTGACGAGCACGTTGGACGGCTTGAGGTCGCGGTGGACGAGGCCGGCCGCGTGGATGTCCCTGAGCGCGGCGGCGAGACCGGCGGCGAGGACGCGCACCGACCGCTCGGGCAGCGGGCCGTGGTCGTGGCCGACGATCCGCTGGAGGCTGGGCCCGGCGACGTACCCGGTGGCGACCCACGGCACGGCGGCCTCGGTGTCCGCGTCCAGCACGGGTGCGGTCCAGGTCCCGCCGACCCGGCGCGCGGCCCGTACCTCCTGGCGGAAGCGGGCCCGGAACTCCTCCCGCTGCGCCAGGTCCTGCCGCACCACCTTCACGGCGGCCGTACGGCCCCGGTCCGAGCGGGCCAGGTACACCTGCCCCATGCCGCCGGCACCGAGCCGCGCCAGCAGCCGGTACGCCCCGATCTCCCGCGGATCGCCGGGCCCGAGCCTGTCCATGGCCCAACCGCCTCCCCGATGTCCCCCGCCGCGCCCCTGCACGTCAGCCCGAGGATAGTGCGGCGGCCGGGGGCGGACAGCGGGCCGCTGTCTACGGTTCCGTAACAGCCGCCGGCGCGACGGCCGCGGTCCACCGGCGCCCGCCGCCCGCCCCACGGCGTCGACAACCTGTCGTCAATTCCCCGCTCCCGCAGACAGGGCGCCGATACCGGCTCCGCCACGCGCCCCTCTACGCTCGCCGTATGACCCCTCAGCCCTCCCCCGCCCGCCGGACCCCGCAGCCGGACCCCGCGGCCGGTGCCGCCGTGAAGGCCGCCGACCGCGCGCACGTGTTCCACTCCTGGTCCGCGCAGGACCTGATCGACCCGCCGGCGGTGGCCGGTGCCGAAGGGTCGTACTTCTGGGACTACGACGGCAGGCGCTACCTCGACTTCGCCAGCGGGCTCGTCTTCACCAACATCGGCTACCAGCACCCCAAGGTCGTCGCCGCGATCCAGGAGCAGGCCGCGACCATGGCCACCTTCGCTCCCGCCTTCGCCGTCGAGGCCCGCTCGGAGGCGGCGCGGCTGATCGCCGAGCGGACCCCCGGCGACCTGGACAAGATCTTCTTCACCAACGGCGGCGCCGACGCGGTCGAACACGCGGTGCGGATGGCGCGGCTGCACACCGGGCGGCCGAAGGTGCTGTCGGCGTACCGGTCGTACCACGGCGGCACCCAGCAGGCCGTGAACATCACCGGTGACCCGCGCCGCTGGGCCTCCGACGACGGCGCGGCCGGGGTCGTGCACTTCTGGGCGCCCTTCCTCTACCGTTCCCGCTTCTACGCCGAGACGCCGGAGCAGGAGTGCGCACGGGCCCTGGAGCACCTGGAGACGACGATCGCCTTCGAGGGGCCCTCGACCGTCGCCGCGATCATCCTGGAGACCATTCCGGGCACGGCCGGGATCATGGTGCCGCCGCCCGGCTACCTCGCCGGGGTGCGGGAGCTGTGCGACAAGTACGGGATCGTGTTCGTCCTCGACGAGGTGATGGCCGGTTTCGGGCGGACCGGTGAGTGGTTCGCGGCGGACCTGTCGGGCGTCGTGCCGGACCTGATGACCTTCGCCAAGGGCGTGAACTCGGGGTACGTGCCGCTGGGCGGCGTGGCGATCTCCGGCGAGATCGCGCAGACGTTCGCCAAGCGGCCCTACCCCGGCGGTCTGACGTACTCCGGGCATCCGCTGGCCTGCGCGGCGGCCGTCGCGACGATCGGCGTGATGGCCGAGGAGGGCATCGTGGAGAACGCCAAGCGGCTCGGGGCCGAGGTCGTGGAACCGGGCCTGCGCGAGCTGGCCGAGCGGCACCCGAGCGTCGGCGACGTGCGCGGTGTCGGCATGTTCTGGGCGCTGGAACTGGTCAGGAACCGCGAGACCCGCGAACCGCTGGTGCCGTACAACGCGGCCGGCGAGGCGAACGCGCCGATGGCGGCCTTCGGCGCCGCCGCCAAGGCGCACGGCCTGTGGCCCTTCATCAACATGAACCGGACGCACGTCGTCCCGCCGTGCACCGTGACCGAGGCCGAGCTGAAGGAGGGCCTGGCGGCCCTGGACGCGGCGCTGTCCGTGGCCGACGAGCACACGGAGCGGTGAGGAACCCGCGGAACCCGAACGCGTAAGGTGGCGTGCTCGTACACATCCACTCGTACGAGTGCATGAGCAGACAGGCGTACGAGCCCGACGTACGAGCAGAGGTACGCGTACGCCACCGCCCGCGTGAGGGAGACGCCCCGACCATGCCCGGCATCAGCGGCACCGGCGCCGTGACGCGCAGCACCCTGCGCCAGCAGATCGCGGACGCGCTCCGGGACGAGGTGCTGGCCGGGCGGCTGCAGCCGGGGCGGGAGTTCACGGTCAAGGAGATAGCCGAGCAGTACGGCGTCTCCGCGACCCCGGTGCGCGAGGCGCTGGTGGACCTGTCCGCGCAGGGCCTGCTGGAGGCCGACCAGCACCGCGGCTTCAGGGTGCGCGAGTACTCCGCGGCCGACTTCCGCGAGATGATCGAGGCCCGCGCCCTGGTCACCGACAGCATGTTCCGCGCCCTCGCCGCCGCGGGCGGCGCCCGGCACGGTGAGGGCGCGGGAGGCGGTGACGGCGGCGCGGGGGACGGGACCGGCGCGGGTGCCGGGTCCGGCCTGAGCGCCCGCGCGCAGGCGTTCCTGCGGGAGGTTCCGGGCCCGCGCACGGCGGCCGTGCTCGCCGGGGTGCGCCGGCGCGGCGAGGAGGCCCAACGCGCGGCCACCGCGGGCGACCTGACGGTGCTGATCGGCTACGACCTGCGGTTCTGGCGGGAGCTGAGCGCCCTGTACGGCAACGCGCACCTCGCCGACTTCCTGCACCGGCTGCGGGTGCAGTCGTGGGTGTGCGCGGTGCAGCACCTGCGCCGGCTCGGCGACCTGCGCGGTGTGCTGTGGTGCGGCCACACCGAACTCGTCGACGCCCTGGTGCAACGCGACATCCCCGCGGCCCGCGCGCTCGTCGCCGCCTACAACCTCCACGCTCTGGCTCTGGTGGAGCGACTGTCCGCCGGGTGAAGCGGGCGGTGGACGGGCGGGGGGTGGGTATGGGACCTGCACGGGGGGAGCCGACCCGCGCCGCACCGACTACCCTCGTTGACCACCGTGCTTCCCGTGTGCTTCACGCTGAGTGAGGAGTCCTCTTTGGCCTGTGACCTGTGGCTGGTACCGCTCGTGGACGTGTTGTGCCACACCCCCGACAACCCGTTCGCCGAGGAACTCGCGCAGTACAACAAGGTGCTGGCGGACAACGCGCTCCCGCCGGTGCCGGTGTACCAGTACATGCCGGGCCTGTCCGGGGACGTCGCGCCGGTGGCCGGCTTCGACTACGACGCGCTGCACTTCCTGCGCCGCGCCCACCTGCTCCAGCTCTGCGGCCTGCCGCTCACCCCGGTCGACGAACTGGGCGGCGACTACGAGCAGTTGCTGGAGATGTTCGAGTCGACGGCCCAGCAGTCCCACCTGGTCTGGCACTACGACCACGCGGGTGCCTACGTCCCCGTGGACTTCCCGCACCCCCTGTCCAACGACGAACTCCTCGCCGGCGGCGGCCCGCTGGGCTCCTCCCAGGCCCTGCTGCGGGAACTGGAGCAGGTGGCCCCGGCCCTCGGCATCGACCCGGCCAACCCCCCGGCGCCCCCGGCTCCGCCCCCGGGCCCCACCGAACTCGAACAGCCCGCGGCCCCGGCCCCCTACGACCCGAGCCCCTTCGCCCGCGAACGCCACGTCTGGCTGGGCCTGCACGCGGCGGCGACGCGGAGCCTGGCGCAGGGGTCGATGATCGTGTTCAGCTAGGGCCCCTCGTCCGGCTCGTGCCGGACGGCCGCGACCGGACTCACGCCGGCGGCGGCCGTCGCGCGAGGACGACGGCCGCCGCCGGACGAACGGCCGGACGAACGGTCAGATGAACGAGTTGATCTCGATCGTCTCGTCCCGGCCCGGGCCCACGCCGATCGCGGAGATCGGGGCGCCGGACATCTCCTCCAGGGCCTTCACGTACGCCTGGGCGTTCTTCGGCAGGTCGGCGAAGGTCTTGGCCTTCGTGATGTCCTCCTGCCAGCCGGGGAGGTACTCGTAGACCGGCTTGGCGTGGTGGAAGTCGCTCTGGGAGTAGGGCAGTTCCTCGACGCGCTTGCCGTCGATCTCGTAGGCGACGCAGACCGGGATGCGCTCCCAGCCGGTGAGGACGTCGAGCTTGGTGAGGAAGAAGTCGGTGAGGCCGTTGACGCGGGTGGCGTAGCGGGCGATCACCGCGTCGAACCAGCCGCAGCGGCGGTCACGGCCGGTGGTGACGCCGCGCTCGCCGCCGATGCGCCGCAGCGCCTCGCCGTCCTCGTCGAACAGCTCGGTCGGGAACGGGCCGGAGCCGACGCGGGTCGTGTAGGCCTTGAGGATGCCGATGACCCGGCTGATCTTCGTCGGGCCCACGCCGGCGCCGGTGCAGGCACCGCCCGCGGTCGGGTTGGAGGAGGTCACGAAGGGGTAGGTGCCGTGGTCGATGTCCAGCAGCGTGCCCTGGCCGCCCTCGAAGAGGACCACCTTGTCCTGCTCCAGCGCCTGGTTGAGGACCAGCACCGTGTCGGCCACGTACGGCTTGATCTGCTCGGCGTAGCCCAGCAGCTCCTCGACCACCTGGTCCACGGCGATGGCGCGCCGGTTGTAGAGCTTGGTGAGGATCTGGTTCTTGACGTCGAGGGCCGCCTCGACCTTCTGCGTCAGGATCGACTGGTCGTAGAGGTCCTGGACGCGGATGCCGACGCGGTTGATCTTGTCCGCGTAGGTCGGTCCGATGCCGCGGCCGGTGGTGCCGATCTTGCGCTTGCCGAGGAAGCGTTCCGTCACCTTGTCGACGGTCACGTTGTACGGCGTGATGATGTGCGCGTTTCCGCTGAGCAGGAGCTTCGACGTGTCGACGCCGCGCTCGTTCAGACCGCTCAGCTCGGAGAGCAGGACCGACGGGTCGACGACGACGCCGTTTCCGATGACGGGCGTACAACCGGGCGACAGGATTCCGGAAGGGAGGAGGTGCAGTGCATACTTCTGGTCGCCGACGACGACCGTGTGGCCGGCATTGTTGCCGCCCTGGTAACGCACCACATAGTCCACGGAGCCACCGAGCAGGTCGGTGGCCTTTCCCTTGCCCTCGTCACCCCACTGAGCACCGAGCAGCACAAGTGCGGGCACGCGCGTACACCCCTTCCGGGCGGGGCATGTCCAAGGTCAGGGGCGTACGCGGGTTCACCGCCGCGTACACCGTGCGACCCTCGTCGGTCGCACACCCGTCGGACCGGATGCCCCGGAATAGACGAAGCCCCTGGCGCAATAGCGCAAGGGGCTCTTGCACAAAGATGCTACCCGAGGAAGCGAGGCAGGACCGAGGTGGCGACCTATCCGACGTCCGATCCGCTGCTGGTGGTCATCGACCCGGGCGCCCGGCGGACCGACGGGGAGTCCGTACGGATCGCGAAAGACGTGCTCAGCGCGGGTGCGGCCACGAAGGTGTGCCTGCCGGACGGGCCGGAGGAATTCGCCCGCGCACTGGCGCGGCGCGGCTCGCGGCGGCCGGTGGTGGTCGGTGACGACCGCGCGCTGCTGCGGGCGGTGACCGTACTGCACCGCAGGCGGGAGCTGGCCGGATGTGTGCTGTCCGTCGTACCGGTCGGGGATGTCATGCACCTGGCCCGCTCGCTGGGCGTGCCGACGGGGCCGGTGGCGGCGGCGCGCGCGGTGCTCGACGGGGCCGTACGCCGGCTCGACCTGCTCGTCGACGACAGCGACGGGGTGGTGCTGGGCGCGCTGCACATCCCGCCCCTCGACCTCCGGGAGGCTCCGCCGGACGGCACGGCGCTCGACGCCGGGGCGGGAGCGGGGTCCGCGACGGCGCTCGGCGCGGGCGCGGGCCGCGACTGGCTGCGGACCTGCCAGTCGCTGGTACGGACCCTGGTGGCCCGCCCTCCCCGGGCGGCGACCGACACGGCGCCCGCGCCCTCGCGGCTGCGGGTGGAGGTCGACGGGGTGGCCGTGGTGGACCTGGACCAGCCGGTGGAGGCGGTGTCGGTCGTCCCGGGCGCCCGGGGCATGGCCGAGGTGGAGGTCCGTCCGCTGTCGGGACCCGGCGCGGAGGCCTCGCCGCTGCTGGCCGAGGGGCGCACGGTCACCGTTTCGGGGGCGCACTTCCGCTACCGGGCGGACGCGGTGGTGTCCGGACCGGTGCGGACGCGCACGTGGACGGTGCGGGAGGGGGCCTGGGGGCTGGTGGTGCCCGCACAGAGGTGAGTGCGGCGGCTGATCACCCCACCCGCACGCTCAGCCCCTGCAAGCCGCGCATCACGAAGTTCGGTCTGCGCAGCGGTTCCGCCGTCAGGTGCAGGGCGGGGGCCTGTTCCAGGAGGGCTCTCATCGACGCGGCCAGCTCCATGCGGGCCAGGGGGGCGCCGATGCAGTAGTGGATGCCCGCGCTGAAGGAGATGTGGGGGTTGTCGGGGCGGGCCAGGTCCAGGCGGCCGGGCGCCGTGAAGACCTGCGGGTCGTGGTTGGCCGAGCCGAAGAGCATGGCGATCTCCGCGCCCCTCGGGATCGTCGTGCCGTCGATCTCGATCTCGTCCAGCACCCACCGTTCGAAGAGCTGCAACGGGGTGTCGTAGCGCATCAGCTCCTCGACGGCGGACGGAACCAGGGAGTGGTCCGCACGCAGGGCCGCCAACTGCTCCGGATGGCGGAACAGGGCCCACCAGCCGTTGGCCGTCGCGTTCACGGTGGCCTCGTGGCCGGCGTTCAGGAGCAGTACGGCCGTGGAGATCATCTCCTGCTCGGTGAGCCGGTCGCCCTCGTCGTGGGCCGCGATCAGCCCGGAGATCAGGTCCTCGCCCGGCTCGGCGCGGCGGATCGCGATCAGCTCCCGGAGGTACTGCGAGAACTCCACCGACGCCCGCACCGCCTTCGCCGCCGTCTCCTGCGGCGGGTTCAGCTCGTACATCCCGCAGATGTCGGCCGACCAGGGCCGCAACCGGTCCCGGTCCTGCTCCGGGATGCCCAGCATCTCCGCGATCACCGCCACCGGCAGCGGTTCGGCGACGTCCGCCAGCAGGTCGCCGCCGCCCTGGGCCACGAGCGCGGCGACGAGTTCGTTCGCCAGGCGGTGGACGTACGGCTTCAGGCGCTCCACCGTCCGCGGGGTGAACGCCTTCGAGACCAGGCGCCGGATCCGGGTGTGGTCCGGCGGCTCCAGGTCGAGCATGCCGTGGTCGTTGAGGACGTGGAACGGTTCGTGCTCCGGCGGGGGCGGGGTCCGGCCGAAGTCCTCGTGCGTGAACCGGTGCCGGTAGGTGCGGCCCAGCCGCCGGTCCCGCAGCAGCGCCGACACGTCCGCGTGGTGCGGGACCAGCCACTGGTCGCTGGGCTCGTAGTAGAGCACCCGGCCCCGGGCGCGCAGCTCGGCGTAGGCGGGGTACGGGTCGGCGACGAACGCCGGGTCCCACGGGTCGAACGCGAGGTCGGATGCAGCCGTCATGGACGGACGATAGGTCGCCCGGCCGGCCCGTGCCCACCCCCCGCCGGGAGGAACCGGGGGGCGCCGGGGCTCACCAGGAGGCGGTGAGGAACTGCAGGCAGAGGGAGGTGACCGTCACCACGCCCCACAGGACGGCGCCCAGGAGCAGCGGGCGGGGGCCTGCCCGGCGCAGCGCCCCGAGGTCGGTGGACAGGCCGATCGCGGAGAGGGCCACCGTGATGAGGAAGACGGAGAGCGTGTTCAGGCCGTGGTGCGCCGCGGCGGGGACGAGCCCGACGGTGTTGGCCAGTGCGGTCAGCAGGAACCCGACGAGGAACCAGGGGACGAGCGCGAAGACGTTCGCCCGCGCGGTGCCAGGGGTGTGCCGGGACCGGTGAGTCGTGTGAGCGGGGGGAGCCGGGTGAGTTGCCTGAGCCGAGCGAGCCTCCTGAGCCGAAGCGGCCGCCTGGGGCCGGGGAGCCGGGGCAGCCGCCGGAGCCGGGTGGGCGGGGGCGGTCGCCTGAGCCGGGTGAGCCGCGGCAGTCGCCCGGGCCGGCCGGGCCGGGGCCGCCGCCGTGGCCGCGGCGCGGCGCCTGGCCAGCGCGGCCAGCCCCAGGCAGATGGGGATGATGAGCAGGGTCCGCGTGAGCTTGACGACGACCGCGTACTGTCCGGCCTCGTCCCCGTACGTGGTGGCCGAGGCGACCACCGACGACATGTCGTTGACCGCGGTGCCCGCGAACAGCCCGAAGGCGTGCTGGCCCATCCCCAGCAGGTGCCCCAGGAACGGGAAGAGGAGCACCGCCGCGATGTTGAAGAGGAAGATCGTCGAAATGGCGTAGGCGACCTCGGCGCCGGCGGCCCCGATGACCGGGGTGACCGCCGCGATGGCGGAGGCCCCGCAGATCCCGGTGCCCACCCCGATGAGGGTCCGCAGGTCACCGCCGATGCCCAGCCTGCGGCCCACCAGGTACGCGGCTCCCAGGCAGGCGGCCAGCGAACCCACCATGACCGGCAGGGAACCGCCCCCGACCTCCACGACCCGCGCCAGCGACAACTGGCATCCGAGGATGACCACCGCGAGCTGCAGGACGAACCGGCTCGCGGTGGCGATCCCCGGCTGGAACCGCGCGCCCGGACGCCGCACCGCGGCCACCAGGACGCCGATGACCACGCCGAAGACCGGACCCCCGACGACGGGGAACCACCCGCCCGCCACGGTCGCCACCGCGGCCACGACCCCCGCGAGCAGCAACCCGGGCACTTTCTTGACCTGTCTCATGATCTTCACTGTGGACAGCGGCTGACCAGGCCGGTAGCCCGCTCTTCAGCGGAAGGTCATAGCCCGTGGGAATGACCGGGCCCACTGACTGAAACCGGACCCGTCCGTATGCTGAGACCATGAGTGCTCCCCCGGACGTCGAGTCGCTGCGGCTGCTGGTGCTCGTCGGAGAGCTGGGCAGCCTCGGCCGCGCCGCCGGCGAGCTGGGCATCACCCAGCCGTCCGCCAGCAAGCGGCTCTCGGCGCTGGAACGCAGGCTGGGCCTGCCGCTCGTCGACCGCACCCGGCGCGGGTCCCGGCTGACGGCCGACGGGCAGGTGGTCGCCGGGCGGGCCCAGCGCGTCCTCGACGAACTGGACGCGCTGATGACCAGCGTCGAGGCCCAGCGCGGCCGGCTCGACGCGACGCTGCGGATCGCCGCGAGCATGACCGTGGCCGAGCACCTGGCCCCGGAGTGGATCAGCGAACTCTGCACCACCCACCCGGACCTGCACGTCGGCCTGCGCGTGACCAACAGCGAGCACGTTCCCGAGCTGCTGCACGGCGGCGAGGCCGAGATCGGGTTCATCGAGTCGCCGCGCGTGCCCCGGGGCCTGCACAGCAGGACGGTGGCCACCGACCGGCTGCTCGTCGTCGTCGCGCCCACCCACCCGTGGGCCCGGCGCCGCTCCGCCCTGACCACGCGCGAACTGGCCGCCACGCCGCTCGTCGTCCGCGAGCGCGGTTCGGGGACGCGGGTCGCCCTGGAACAGGCCCTGCGCCGGGCCGGGGCCGAGGAGGCCCGCCCGGTCCTGGAACTGGGCTCGGCCACCGCCGTGCGCGGCGCGGTGATCGCCGGAACCGGTCCGGCGGTCATCAGCGAACTGGCGGTACGCACCGATGTCGCCGACGGCCGCCTCGTCGCCGTGCGCGTGGAGGGCGTGGAACTGCGCCGCGCCCTGCGCGCGGTGTGGCCGGCCGGCCGGTCACTGGTCGGCCCGGCCGCCGACCTCCTGACCCTCGCGTCCCGCCCCCGCTGAGTCCGCCTCCGGGGCGCACGTCACCCGGCGAGCCGGGGGTTCCGCTTCACGGCCTCGACGAACGCGGCGAAGGAGGGGGCGGGAACGGAGAGGACGCCGCGGGCGGGGGCTTTGGAGTCGCGGATGGCTATGCGGGCGGTGAGGGCGGCGATCTCGACGCAGGTGTCGCCGTCGCCGCCGCTGGAGTACGTCGACTTCCGCCAGTTCACTACAGGTCCTTTGCCAATCGGTGGATGAAGTCCCGCGACGCCTCCGGGTCCAAGGATGCGCTCTTCACTTTGTCGTACAGTCTGCGCAATTTTTCCAGCTGCGCTTCCGCGTCACAGAAGGCGACGCCGGTGGGCGAGTCCCGCAATCCCGTGTCCAGCCGGGGCAACGGACCGCCCAGGTACATCATCGAGGCTCCGGAACCGGCGAAACCCGCATAATCGACCGGGATGACTCGCACGACGGCGTGCCCTGCCTCGATCTCCCGCAGGATGAAGTCGAGTTGCACACGAGACACCCGACGGTCCGAGACGAGAACACGCAGCCCGAATTCGTGGATGACGGTCTCATACGGCGTCGGTTCGTCGCCTTCAAGGATGACCCGCCGGTTCAGCCGGTGCTCCACTCGGAGTTCAACCTCGCCCTTGGGAAGCTCTGGGCGCATGTACGTGTAAATCGCGCGGGCATAGTCGGCGGTCTGCAACAAGCCGGGGACAAGCATGATCACGACCTCACGGAGGAAGGTCGCGTGGTACTCAGCCTCGGCAGTGTCCAGGAACGCTGGCGGAAGCACTCCCCGGTACTCCTCCCACCAGCCGCGCGTGCGATCGGTCGCCATCGCCACGAGCGCGTCGATCAACGCCTCGTCCGTACACGCGTAGTGGGCCGCGAGCCGCCGCACTCGCTCCTCGCTGACGCCGGCAAAGCCCAGTTCCATCTGACTGATCTGGGCCGATGTCGAGTTCAGCAGCTGCGCCGCCTCGCGCGCCTTCAGCCCGGCCGCCTCCCGCAAGCGCCTCAGCTCGGTACCCAGGCGCACTTGCCGTGCGGTGGCGTGACTCCTCAGCGGCACCCGCCCTCCTCAAGTAGGCGTGCCTCGTTCGAGCGTCAGAATACGACAGCCGGTTGCGCGGGCAATATTTATTGCCCTACCTTCGGTGACGCGACGCACACCCTGCGAAATCCCGGGGCACCGGAAGCGCACCGCTCCGTCCTGCCATGGCGGGTGCGGCAATGCCACCGCCCGGAGGCCGCCTCTCTCCTCACCTCTTCGAAAACGGAGCCGCCGCATGCCCGGAAACGAGCCCTGGGAGTACTCCCTCTACATCCCCAACGATCCACGCGCCGTCACCATCAGCCGCCGCACCCTCCGTCTGATCCTCACCATGCACGGGCTGATCCGCCTCGTCGACGTCGCCGAACTGCTCGCCGCCGAGCTGGTCACCAACGCCGTGCTGCACACCAAGGGCCCTGCCGCGCTGCGGGTGCGCTGGTCGGGCACCGCCTTGCGGATCGGGGCCTGGGACGCCGACCCGGAACCACCCCAGGCGCCCGAGCGGTTGGCGGATCTGACCGACGACGAGGCCGGCCGGGGGCTCGGACTGGTCCGGGCCTGCGCGGACGTGTGGGGGTGGCATCCCCTCTCCAGGTTCGGCAACCGGGGCAAGTACGTGTGGTGCGAACTCGCCGGTCAGCCCGGTGTCACCAGCCGCGCCTCGTAGGCGAACACCGCGGCCTGCGTACGGTCCCGCAGGCCCAGCTTCACCAGAACCCTGCTCACGTGGGTCTTGATCGTCGACTCCGCCACCACCAGCCGCTCGGCCATCTCCGCGTTGGACAGGCCCTGCGCGATCAGGACCAGCACCTCCGTCTCCCGCTCGGTCAGGTCCCCGTACGCGGCCTGCGCAGCGGCCGGCGGACGCGGCGGCTCGGACATCCGGGAGAACTCCTTGAGCAGCCGCCGGGTGACCGAGGGGGCGAGCAGCGCCTCACCGGCCGCCACCACCCGCACGCCCTCGGCGAGCTGCCGCGCCGAGGCGTCCTTGAGCAGGAACCCGGCGGCCCCCGCCCGCAGCGCCTGGTACACGTACTCGTCGAGGTCGAAGGTGGTCAGCACCAGCACCTTGGACGTGCCGTCCCCGG
This sequence comes from Streptomyces sp. NRRL S-340, assembly GCF_000720185.1. Lineage (GTDB taxonomy): Bacteria > Actinomycetota > Actinomycetes > Streptomycetales > Streptomycetaceae > Streptomyces. Next base: position 225,336 of record NZ_JOIY01000001.1, read on the forward strand.
CGACGATCTCCCGTGTCGCCTCGATGCCGTTCAGCTCGGGCATGCGGATGTCCATCAGGACGACGTCCGGGGACAGCTCGCGCACCTTCGCGACCGCCTCCCGGCCGTTGACCGCCTCACCGACGACCTCGATGTCCGGCATCGCGTTGAGCAGGACCGAGAAGCCCTCGCGCACCATCATCTGGTCGTCCGCGATCAGTACCCGGATCGTGCTGTCCGTCATGCGCCTTCCTCGGTAGGTGCGGTGACGGGCAGGAACACCGCCACCTCGTAGCCGCCGCCGTCCGCCGGGCCGGCCGTCATCTCACCGTTCAGCATCGACACCCGCTCCCGCATGCCGGTGATGCCGTGCCCGGCGCCGGGCGAGGGCTTCACCAGGGACGCCTCCGGAATCGGACCGTTGACGATCCGCAGGCCGAGACCGCCCAGCACGTAGGAGACCTCGACGCGGGCCGTCGCGCCCGGCGCGTGCCGCAGACTGTTGCTCAGGGCCTCCTGCACGATCCGGTACGCCGACAGCTCCACGCCCGGCGGGAGTTCGCGCACCGCGCCGGTCCGCACCTTCTCCACGCTCAGACCCGCCTCCCGCACGTTCGCCAGGAGCGTGTCCAGGTCGGCGAGGGTGGGCTGCGGAGCCTCCGGGGCCTCGTAGTCCTCGGCGCGGACGACGCCCAGGACGCGGCGCAGCTCGGTCAGGGCCGCGACCGCGTTCACCCGGATCGTGGCGAAGGCCTTCTCCAGTTCGGGCGGCGGGTCCTGGACCCGGTAGGGGGCGGCCTCGGCCTGGATGGCGACCACGGACATGTGGTGCGCCACCACGTCGTGCAGTTCGCGGGCGATGGTGGTGCGCTCCTCCAGCAGGGTGCGGCGGGACCGCTCGTGCGCGGTGACCGTCTGCTGGGCGCTGACCGTCTGCTCGGCCTCCCTGCGTATGTGCCAGACGGTGACGCCCAGCAGGACGAAGGCCGACACCAGCAGCATCGGTCCGGAGTTGTTCTCGAAGTGGTAGCCGAGCACGGCCTCGGCCGCGGAGCAGTAGAGCGCGGTGATCAGCCACATCCAGGCCGCTGTACGCGGCCGGGTGCGTATGGCCACGACCGTGAGCACGGTCAGGTAGGAGATGAAGTTGGGAGGCTGCCAGGGCCACAGGCCCCAGCTGCCGGAGACGAACGACGTGCCCGCGGTCGCGGCCAGGGCCAGCCAGAAGGCCAGGGCGGGGCGGCTCAGGGTCATCAGCGGCGGGACCAGGACCGCCAGGGCGTAGAGCGGGGCGGTCACGCTGCCCTGGGCGTTCAGCCACGCGGCGATCGTGGTCACCACGGCGACGGCCGCCACCAGGGTGTGCGGTGTCCAGGCCGCGTACCCCCGGATGCGGCCCGGCAGCCGGCCGGCCAGCGGGCCGCCGGTGTTCATCGGGGGCAGCGGGCGGTAGGCGGAGGCGCCGTGGAACAGGTCCTCGCGCAGTCCGCGCAGCGCGTTGGCCGCCAGCCGGTACTCGGGGCTGCGGGGCTTGTACGGGCTGAACGCGCCGTCCGGCGCCGTCTGCGTCTGAGTCGTCTCGGTCACGATGAGAACGGTAGGCGGCGGCGCGGGCCGCGGTCGTCCCCTTTGAGAGGGGTCCTGCGGGCTCCCTCTCAGGTACTACGGGTACGGCCCGGACCACTGTCAGGAGTGCCGGTCAGTACCCCGAGGGCCGCACCAGGCCCGACTCGTAGGCGAACACCGCCGCCTGCGTGCGGTCGCGCAGCCCCAGTTTCACCAGGATGCGGCCGACGTGGGTCTTCACCGTCTGCTCGGCGACGACCAGGTGCTCGGCGATCTCCGCGTTGGACAGGCCCTGGGCGATCAGGGTGAGCACTTCCGTCTCGCGTTCGGTGAGGTCGCCGACGCGGGCCTTCAGGGGGGTGCGGGGTCTGCCGTTCATCCGGGAGAACTCGGCGATCAGTCTGCGGGTGATCCCCGGCGCCAGCAGCGCGTCACCGGCCGCGATCACGCGGACCGCCTCGGCCAGCTGGTCGGCGGAGGCATCCTTCAGCAGGAAGCCGGACGCGCCGGCGCACAGCGCCTCGTACACGTACTCGTCGAGGTCGAAGGTGGTCAGCACCAGCACCTTGGTGCCCGGCGTCTCGGCGGTGACCCGGCGGGTCGCCTCGATGCCGCTCATCTCGGGCATGCGGATGTCCATGAGGACGACGTCCGGAGCGAGTTCGGTGACCTTGGCGACGGCGTCGGCGCCGTCCACGGCCTGGCCGATCACCTCGATGTCCGGCTGGGTGTTGAGCAGCACGGTGAAGCCCTGCCGGACCATCTGCTGGTCGTCGGCGATGAGGACGCGGATGGTGCCGCTGCTCATGGGGTCTCTTCTCCTGTCGGGGGCGGTGGGCCCGGCCTGGCGGTCTCCTGCGGGGCGCGGGACGTGTCCGGTGGATCGAGGACGAAGACGGGAGCGACGGCGGGGTCGGGGTACTCGACGGCCAGGCCGAACGGACCGGTGTCCGCGAGGGGGGCCGTGCCGTCGCGGGGCAGGAACGCCGTGACGGCGAAGCCGCCGTGCAGTGTCCTGGCCGCGGTGACGTGGCCGCCCAGCATGGCCGCCCGCTCCCGCATGCCCAGCAGCCCGTGCCCGGCGCCCGGGGAGGGCACGACGGGCTTTCGCGGGCGGGAGTTGACCACGCTCAGGCACAACCCGTCGCGGATGTGCGTGACCTCCACACGGACCGTCGAACCGGGTGCGTGCCGGAGAGCGTTGCTGAGGGCCTCCTGGACGATGCGGTACGCCGACAGCTCCACGCCCGGCGGATAGGGCAGCGGCCGGTTCCGGGAGTCCTCCGTCTCCAGGACGACCGCCAGTCCCGCGGCGCGCGTGTTCTCGACCAGGGCGCCGAGCCGGTCGAGCGTGGGCTGCGGGCCCTGCGGCGCCACCCCGGCACCCGGATCGCCCAGACCGTAAGGGTCCTCGGGGTTGGGCGAGCGCAGCACACCGAGCACGCGGCGCAGTTCGGCCAGCGCCTCCAGCGCGTTCTGCCGGATGCCGGCGAGGTTCTCCTTGAGTTCGTCGGAGGGGTTCTCCGACAGGTGCGGGGCGACCTGCGCCTGGATGGAGATGACCGACATGTGGTGGGCGACCACGTCGTGCAGCTCACGGGCGATCCGGCTGCGCTCCTCCAGCAGGGTGCGGCGGGCCCGCTCCTCGGCCGTGATCGTCGTCTGCTCGACGAGCTGGCTGCGAGCCTCGCGCAGGCCGCGCAACGCTGTGCCGACGAGGACGGCCACCGCGGACAGGGCGAAGGCGGACAACCCGCTCCCCGTGAAGCGGTCGGCACCCAGGACGCCTTCCAGGCCGTACGTCGTCAGGCCGGTGACCAGCAGAGCCGCGACCGCGCGGCTGGCCGGCACCCGCAGTGCGAGCAGGAGCAGCACGGCGACGTGCACCGCCATCTCCGGTACTGTCCACGGCCAGCTGGGCCCGTCCGTCACTCCCGGCACGTCCCCGGGCAGGGGGGCGGGCCGCGGGAGGCCCGAATGGGACACCATGAGGGACTCGCGGCCGAGCAGCGCTGTGACCACAACCGCGCTCAGCGACAGCAACCAGGCCGGAACCGGCCGCCACAGCGCCAGGACGACAGCTGTGGCCTGGACGAGTCCGGTGGCGAGGCCCACCTGCGCGGTGAGCCCGTAGTTGTGGGCGATGTCCTGACCGCCCGCCAGCGGCAGGAACAGGGCGAGCCAGAGGACGACGAGGTAGGCCAGGCCCCGCAGCCAGCGGTACTTCGACAGGGGCGGGGAGAGCGGCGAGGGGCGGTCACCCAGGGTCGTACGGAGGCGTCGGAGCACGCTGCCCACCCTAGACACCGTGTGGCCTGCGCTGTTCCGGCCGGTTCTTGCCCCGGTGCACCCGGACCACCCTGGACGGCCGGTTCCCCGCGCGGCGCGGGCCGTGCTCGCAGCCGCGGAACGCCGCCCAGCACACCGCCAGGGCCAGCGCGAAGACCGGGAGCCAGGCCAGGCGGGCCGCCACCCAGCCCAGGCCGTCGGGGGCGGTGTGCAGGCCGGGGAGGCGGCCCGCGAGGGTGCCCAGGGCCGTGGTCACCATCAGGGCGGTCTGGTGCCACAGGAAGACGGTCATCGCAAAGAGGTTGACCAGGGCGACGGCCGCCCAGGCCGGCGGGCGGCGCATCAGGCGGGCGAGCCGGTCCCGCAGCAGCAGGGCCAGGCCGCACTGGGCCACACCGAAGGTGACGGCGGCCAGGGTCGGCGGATCGAGGTTGGAGACCGCCGCACCGGGGACGCCGACCATCGACGCCGGGTACCCGGCCCAGGCGACCAGCGCGGCCGTCGCCACCGCACCGCCGGCCAGCAGCAGCCGGCCCGCACGGCGGCTGTCCAGTTCGCCGCGGGCCCAGGCCGCCCCGAGGGTGTACGGCACGAGCCAGCCGGCCGGCAGGTTCAGCCAGCCGAGCCAGCCCGGCCCGCCGAGGCCGAAGCGGAGGAGGTCCACGTGCAGGACGACGGCCAGCGGCCACAGCGGGCTGAGCCGGGTCAGCAGCGGGGTCGCGGCCGTCAGCGCCGCGAAGACCAGCAGGAACCACAGGGGGGACAGCGCCAGCTTGACCAGGGTGCGGACCGTGCCCGGGTCCGCACCGTTCAGCAGGAGGGCGGCCGCCACCATGGTCCAGAGGGCCAGGACGGCGGCAGCCGGCTTGAACAGGCGGGACAGCCGCCCGCGCAGCCACCGCGGATAGCCGGTGCCTCGGGCCCGGGCGGACGCATAGCCCCGGGTGGCCACATGGCCGCCGACCAGGAAGAAGACGGCCAGGGTCTGGAAGACCCAGGAGATGGGCGCCAGCCAGGGCATGGAGTGCAGGGGGCTCGCGGTGTGCAGCCTCGGGTGGGGGTGGGTGCCGGTGTCGGCGACCAGCGCCGTGACCAGCCAGTGGCCCAGGACCACGCCGAGGATCGCGAACGCGCGGAGCGCGTCCACCGACCGGTCCCTCCCGGACGGGGTGGCGGCGTCGATCCGGTGGGCCACGGCCCGTATCCGGGCGGTCGCGGAGAGGTGGCGGCGCGCGGCGGAGGCCTCTCGCGCGGCACGGATTCGGTCGGTCACCGCAGCTCCTTCGGGGCGCCCAGGACGATCCGGGCCAGGTTGGCCAGGGACGGGGACCCGGGGGTGAAGTAGGCGCTGTGGCCGCCCTTTCCGGCCGGGAAGACACGGGCGCCGAAGGCCGGGTCCACGGGATCGGTGCCGAAGCCGACGGTGGTGCCGAACAGGCCGGCCCGCACGTGCGGCACGTTCGCCACCCAGTCGCCGGCGCCGCGGGCCGCCCACACGCGGGCCGGGGTGTGCAGCTCGGCCACGGACGCGGCACCCGTGCCGGGGCTGCCGATCAGGGCGATGTCGCTGACCTCCAGGCCGGCGGCGGCGCGGCCGCAGACGACCGAACCGTAGGAGTGGCACACCAGCGCGAGACGCGGTGGCCGGCCCGGCGCGCCCACCACGGCCCGCAGGTCGCGCACCAGCCGCCGCAGCTCCGGGGCCGCCCGCTCGGCGCGCCCGGTGGTGAGGACGGTGGTGCTGACGGTGCCCGGCGTCTCGTAGCCGAGCCAGGCGACGACCGCCGGGTGCGCGGTCCGCGGGGCCTGGCGGGTCAGTTCGCGGTACAGGGCCAGCGCGCCCGCCCGGAAGCGGCCGTAGGTGTCGAGGGAGGTGTCGGAGCCGGGGACGAGGACCGCCACGCGGTCCGCGTGCGCCAGGTCGCCGAGCACCTCGGTGACCCGGCCGGGGCCGCGCCCGTCGAAGCCGAGCAACTGGCTGGACGGGGCCGCCAGTTGCCGGTCCTCGGCCGCACGGTGCGCGTCACCGTGCGCGGCGGCCATGCGGGCCGCCTGTGCGGCGTCGGCCCGGTTGGCCGCGTAGGCCGTGGCCAGTGTCGCCCGCGTCGGGGCGGCGAGGGCGGCCGGGGCCGGGGCGGGGATGCCGGGGCGGGCCGCCGCCGACAGCGGCACCACCACCGCCGCGATGACGAGCAGCGCGAGGAAGGCCCGGCGCCAGCTGCGGGCGGGACGGCGCCCTGCCCCGGGACGCGCTGCCGTGCCGGGGCGTGCTGCCGTCTCGCGGCGTACTCCCGTCTCGGGGCGTGCTGCCGTCTCGCGGCGTGCTCCCGTCCCGGGACGTGCTTCCCTGTCGGGGCGAGCTGCCGCCTCGGGACGTGCTCCCCTGTCGGGGCGTGCTCCCCTGTCGGGGCGTCCTCCCCTGTCGGGGCGTGCTGCCGCCTCGGGACGTGCTCCCGTCGCGCCCTTCGTCCGTTCGGACCCCATGACCCGCATCCCCCTCCGCCGCGCCCGTCCGCCGGGCTCGCATGGAAGGGAAAGTACGGATCCGGGGACGTCGTTCGCGTCCCGCCGCAGAGCTGTTCCGGGCCGTAGCTCTCAGGTACTACGGGTATGACCGGGACCCGCGCCACCGGACGCTGTCACGGTGCGCCGGGCCCGGCAGTCGCGGACGGACCGGGGCCCCCGCCCGCGCAGGAGCCCTCCCGCCCGCGCAGGGGCCGCCCCCGCCCGGACCGGGGGGTCACCGGCACCGGTGACGCGGCCTCATCTCCCCGGCTCACCAGGCCAGTTGGGCGATCTCCTCCACCACCACCGCACACGCGTCCGCCGCCGGGTCGATCAGCGGGAAGTGGCCGACCTCCTCCAGCAGGGTCAGGCCCACCACCTCGCCGGCCTTCGCCGCCGCCTCCGTGTACGCCTCCGCCACGACGTGCGGCACGTCCACGTCCGCACGCCCCTGCACCACGGTCGTCGCGATACCGGTGGGCAGCAGCAGCGAAGGGTCCGCGTACGCCCGGCGCGTGGCGAACTCCTCCGGCCCGCCGAGCAGTTGCAGTGCCGCCTGACCGCACACGTTCAGCTTCCCGGCGACCTCGAAGTCGGCGATCGGGGCGAGGGCGACCACGCCGCGCAGCAGCGCCGGGCGGTCGGTGCGCCAGGGGGCGCCGGCGGGCAGGACGTGCCGCGCCGCCGCCCACAGGGCCAGCTGGCCGCCCGCCGAGTGACCGGTGAGCACGGTGCGGCGTGCGTCCGCCTGCGGCAGTGCCTCCCGTGCCAGCGCGGGCAGCGCGTCGAGCGCCGCCGCCACGTCGTCGAAGGTGTCCGGCCAGCGGCCCGCCACCAGCGCCCCGCCCTCCTGCCCCCCGGCCCCGGCGGACGAGGCTGACGCGGCCGGCGGGGCGCCGCGCCGGTACTCCACGTTGGCCACGGCGAAGCCCCGGCGCGCGAGGAAGGCCGCGAAGGGGGTGATGTGACGGCGGTCGTACGGCGCCCGCCAGGCGCCGCCGTGCAGCACCACGACGAGCGGGACGGAACCGGGATCCGCCGCTCCCCCGGCCTTTGCCGAGGTCGCGCGCGGGGCGTAGAAGTCGATCACCTGGTCGGGGTGGTCGCCGTACGCGGCGGTGCTGTCCGGGTCGACGGCCGGGTGCGACAGGACGGCCTCCTCCTCCGCCGCGGCACGCGCGGCGGCGCCACCGCCGGCGGTGTTCTCCGGTTCTGCGGCAGCGCGGGATGCGGCGGCGTCCGGCATGCTCCAACCTCTCAGCGACGGAACGGAATTGGCGGATCGGAACGAAGACGACGGACGGGACCGATCAGGAGCGGGTCCGGCCGTTGGCCGGGACGGTACCAGGCCGGTGACGTGCGCCGACACGCGGATGTCACGCTCGGTGAGGCCGGACGGCCCGGGGACCCGACACCCCGGCCGCAGCACCCCGCGGCCCGGAGACACGCCGGCCCGGAGACCGGACGTTCAGGAACCCGACACCCCGGCCGCAGCACCCGGGGGCACGGCGGCCCGGGGACCCGGCGGCCCCCGAGCCCGGGGGCGCAGGCACCGGCACGCCCCGCCCCGGGCCGCACCGGCCGTCTACACCTCGCCCAGCACCGCCGCCAGCACCCGCGCCGCCCGTTCCGCGTCACCGAACCCGACGTAGAGCGGTGTGAAGCCGAAGCGCAGGACGTCGGGGTGGCGGAAGTCGCCCACCACACCGCGTTCGATCAGCCGCTTCATCACGGTCCCGGCGTCGGCGCACCGCAGGGCCACCTGGCTGCCCCGCTGCCCGTGCGCCGCCGGAGTCACCGATTCCACGCGTCCTGCGGGCACGTACGCGGCGACGCACTCCAGGAAGAAGTCCGTCAGCGTCAGCGACTTGGCCCGCACCGCCTCGATCGGCACTCCGTCCCAGACCTCCAGGGACGCCTCCAGGGCGAGCAGGGACAGGATGTCCGGAGTGCCGACCCGGCCCCGCAGCGCGCCGCGCGCCGGCTCGTACTCCGGGCGCATCCCGAAGGGCTCGGCGTGCGAGTTCCAGCCGGGCAGCGGGGAGTCGAAACGGTCCTGAAGGTCTCGGCGGACGTACAGGAACGCCGGTGACCCCGGGCCTCCGTTGAGGTACTTGTACGTGCAGCCGACCGCCAGGCCGACGCCGTGCTCGTCCAGCCCGACCGGCAGGGCGCCCGCGCTGTGGCACAGGTCCCACACGGCGTACGCCCCCGCCGCGTGCACCGCCGCCGTCAGGTACGGCAGGTCGTGCAGGCGGCCGGTGCGGTAGTCGACGTGGTTGAGCAGCACCGCGGCGGTGCGCCCGGACAGCGCTGCGGGCACGTCCCCGGGCGCGACCGGGCGCAGGGTGCAGCCGGTCATCCGGGCGGCGGAGGCCGCGATGTACCCGTCCGTGGGGAAGGTCGTCGCGTCGACGAGGATCTCCTCGCGCGGGCCACCGGCCGGCGCACCGCCCGCCTCACGGGCCATCCGCACCGCCGCCACCAGCGCCTTGAAGACGTTGACGCTGGTCGAGTCGCCCACCACGATCTGCCCGGGCGCCGCGCCGACCAGCGGGGCGATCCGGTCGCCGATCCGTTCGGGCGCGGTCCACCAGCCGCTCTCGTCCCAGGAGCGGATGCGCAGCTCACCCCACTGGCGGCGCACCACGTCCGCGACCCGGTCCGGAACGTGCGCCGGGAGCGCGCCCAGCGAGTTCCCGTCGAGGTAGACCACCTCGTCCAGGACGAACCGGTCGCGCAGCGCGCCCAGCTCGTCGGCGGCGTCCAGCGCCTCCGCCCTGCTCAGGAGTTCAGACATGCGACCGCGCCGTCCACAGCTCGGGGAACACGTTCTTCTGCGCCCGCTTCTCCAGCCAGGCCACACCGGCGGAGCCGCCCGTGCCGGACTTGGCGCCCATCGCGCGCCGGGTCGCGACCAGGTGGTCGTTGCGCCATCGCCACACCAGCTCGGCCACGTCCGTCAGCGCCTCGCCGAGCCGGGCGAGTTCGTCGTCCGGGTCGCCCTCGTACAGCGCCGTCCAGACGGCCTCCACCTCCCGCGAGGGCTCGTGGCGCAGCGACACGTCGCGCCGCAGGACGGTGTCCGGGACGGGGTGCCCGCGCCGGGCCAGCAGCCGCAGGACCTCGTCGTAGAGGCTCGGCTCGTGCAGCGCCTTCTCCAGTTCGGCGTGGACGCGGGGCGCGCCGCGGTGCGGGACGAGCATCGACGCTGACTTCTCACCGAGCAGGAACTCCATGCGGCGGTACATCGCCGACTGGAAGCCGGAGCCCTCGCCGAGGGCGCCCCGGTAGCTGTTGAACTGGGCGGGCGTGAGCTGCCCGAGCGGCTTCCAGGAGGCGTTCAGCGCCTCCAGCTCCCGGACGGACCGCTTGAGCGCGGCCCTGGCGGTGGGGACGTCGTCGGCGCGCAGCGCACGGGCCGCCGTCTCCCACTCGTGGACGATGACGGTGAACCACAGCTCCATGACCTGGGTGGTGACCAGGAAGACCATCTCTCCGGGGTCGTCGGAGAGGGTGTGCTGGAGGTGGGTGAGCACGTCCGCCTTGACGTAGTCCTCGTACGGTGTCGTGCCTTCGAAGTCGAGATGCGGGGTCTCGGGCTCAGCTGCCTCGGCGGGACTGGGCGTCCGTTGAGCCTGGTGGGACATCGCTGTCTCCTGCATGTACTCCGGGTAGCGGTCCGCCCTGCCGTTACCGGCACGGGGCCCCGGTCCCCGACGGCATCCTCCGCAATGTTCCCAGGAAACCGCAAGGCCCGCCTGCGCACGACAGACGGGCCAGGACGTGCCACGGATCAGCCCAGCACCTCGGCCGCCGTCGGCGAGGAGTCCTTCAGGAACTCCGAGCAGCGCTCGTACTCCTCCTTCTCGCCGATCGCGCGGGCGGCGCGGGCGAGGGCGTGCAGGGCGCGCAGGAAGCCGCGGTTGGGCTCGTGCTCCCAGGGCACCGGGCCGTGGCCCTTCCAGCCGCTGCGGCGCAGGGCGTCCAGACCGCGGTGGTAGCCCGTACGGGCGTAGGCGTACGACTCCACGACGCCGCCCCGCTCGTACGCCTCGTCGGCCAGCAGGGCCCAGGCCAGCGAGGACGCCGGGTACTTCGCGGCGACGTCGGTGGCGGAGGCGCCGCCGGCCAGCAGCTCGCGCGGCCCCGGGTCGTCGGGCAGGTGGGTCGGGGGCGGTCCCCCGAGGAGGTTCTCGTGAATGGCCATGGGCACCAGTCTGCGCCATGCCGGGAGCGGACGTGCGAGGGCCCGGCACCCCTGGGCGGGATGCCGGGCCCTCGTGCGTCCGCGGCCGCTACTTGATCCTGGTGCCCGTCGAGCGCAGGTTGCCGCAGGCCTCCACCACGCGCGCGGCCATGCCGGCCTCGGCCAGCTTGCCCCAGGTGCGCGGGTCGTAGGTCTTCTTGGAGCCGACCTCGCCGTCGACCTTCAGGACACCGTCGTAGTTCTTGAACATGTGGTCGACGACCGGACGCGTGAAGGCGTACTGCGTGTCGGTGTCGATGTTCATCTTGACCACCCCGTTCTCCAGGGCGGTGCGGATCTCCTCCTCCGTGGAGCCGGAGCCGCCGTGGAAGACGAAGTCGAACGGCTGGCTGCCGGCCGGGCGGCCGTACTTCTCCGCGACGCCCTCGTTGAGGTCCTTCAGCAGGTCGGGGCGGAGGACGACGTTGCCCGGCTTGTACACGCCGTGCACGTTGCCGAAGGAGGCGGCCAGCAGGTAGCGGCCCTTGTCGCCCAGGCCCAGCGCCTCGGCGGTGCGGATCGCGTCCTCGACGGTGGTGTACAGGGAGTCGTTGATCTCGTGGGAGACGCCGTCCTCCTCGCCGCCGGTCGGGGTGATCTCGACCTCGAGGACGATCTTGGCGGCGCGGGCCTGCTCCAGCAGCTCCTGCGCGATCCGGAGGTTGTCGGCGAGGGTCTCCGCGGAGCCGTCCCACATGTGGGACTGGAACAGCGGGTTCAGGCCGGCCTCGACGCGCTTCCTGGAGAGCGCGAGCAGCGGGCGCACGTACCCGTCGAGCTTGTCCTTGGGGCAGTGGTCGGTGTGCAGCGCGATGTTGACCGGGTACTTCTCGGCGATGATGTGCGCGTACTCGGCCAGGGCCACGGCACCGGTGACCATGTCCTTGCTGTACTGGCCGCCGAGGAACTCGGCACCACCCGTGGAGATCTGGACGATGCCGTCGCTCTCCGCCTCGGCGAAGCCGCGCAGCGCCGCGTTCAGGGTCTGCGAGGACGTCACGTTGATGGCCGGGTAGGCGAACTTGCCTGCCTTCGCCCGGTCGAGCATCTCGTTGTAGACCTCGGGGGTTGCGATGGGCATCTGTCCGCTCCTTGTATGTGCGGGGTGCGTTCTGCGTGCTTACGGCCCTGACCTAGGGAGTGACGTCATCGTCGGCCCCATCTTCGCAGACGGAGCCCGATGCTTCGGACACCCTGTCCAGCCTGTGGATGACCGGGTCGCGCGGCCCGCACCCCGCCCCGGATCAGTCCAGTCCCAGGTCGTCCTTCGAGTACGCGAACACGTACGGCACGCCCGCCCGCTCGGCGATCGCCTCGGCCGCGCCCGTGGCCCGGTCGACGATCGTGGCGACCGCGACGACCTCCGCGCCGGCCTCCCGCAGCGCCTCCACGGCGGTCAGCACCGAGCCGCCGGTGGTGGAGGTGTCCTCGACGGCGAGCACCCGGCGGCCCGCGACCTCGGTGCCCTCGACACGGCGCTGCAGACCGTGCGCCTTGCCCGCCTTGCGCACCACGAACGCGTCGAGCGTCTTCCCGCGCGCGGCGGACGCGTGCAGCATCGCGGTGGCCACCGGGTCGGCGCCCAGGGTGAGGCCGCCGACCGCCTCGTAGTCCAGGTCCGCGGTCAGGTCGAGCATGACCTGACCGACCAGCGGGGCGGCCACACCGTCGAGGGTGATGCGGCGGAGGTCGACGTAGTAGTCGGCTTCCTTGCCCGACGACAGGGTCACCTTGCCGTGCACCACGGCCTTGTCCTTGATCTGCTGCAGCAGCTCGCCGCGAACGTCGCTCATGGCAGTCAGCTTAAGGGCGGCGCCAGGTCCAGGTGGTCGTGGCCTCCAGCGGTTCCAGCGGCGTGACCAGGCGCGGGTGGGTGTTGAGGCCGTCGGGCGGCCCGGTCTGCGGCTCCACGCACACCGCGCTCTCCTGCTCGTCGTAGACGACGACCCACTCCTCGGGGCTGGTCACCTTCAGCTCCAGCTGCCCCGGCCAGGTGAGGGTGACGTCGACGCCGCCCGGCATGCCGAAGCAGTCGTCCCAGGGTCCCGGGCGCGGGTCGACGCGGCGGCCGGTGGGCAGGTGGTCGTCGCCGCGCTCCTCCTGCCAGCCGGGCTCGAACGCGAGCCGCACGTCCTGCCCGCCCAGGTTGCGGTGGAACCAGGGGTGCCAGCCGATCTGCGCCGGGAAGGAGGAGTCGTACGTCTCCACGGACATCGACAGCGTCAGGGCGTCCTCGGTCAGGGCGACCACCTGGGTGACCCGGCCGGGGTAGGGCCAGGGGTCGACGAGGTCGTACGTCATCACGGCCTCGCCCGCCGAGGTGCGGGCGGTGCGCCAGGCGCCGTCGCGGGCGGTGCCGTGGATGGCGTGCGGCGGGGAGTTGAGCGGCATCTGGTGGACCGCGGCGCCGTCACGGAACCTGCCCTCGCGGATCCGGCCGCACCAGGGGACCATCGGGAAACAGCCGAACCGGTCACCCTGGCGGAGCAGTTCGAGCCCGCCCACCCGCAGTCCCCCGATGCGGCCGCCGTGGCCCGGCCGTACGGTCGCTTCCGCGTCGCCCGCGGTCAGCGTGATGTCTTCGTCGCTCACGGAACGAGGCTACTGGGCCGATCAAGGGGGCGAGCCCTTCCCGGGCCGTGCTCCGCCCCAGGTCGTCCCGCGGTCGTGGGGAGCGCGGGCGCGCTCAGCGGCGGCGGCGCAGGGCCCGGCCCACGACGATCGCCGACGCCACGACCAGTGCGGCGGCGGGGGCCGCCCAGCGCAGCGTGGGCCCCGCGGAGACGGTGAGCGGGGCGGGCACGGGGGCGTAGCGGCCGCGGGGCGGCGCGTGGTCGACCTCCTCCGCGCTGCGGCCGATCATCGTCCGCCGGGCGTGCGCGGCCTCGGCCGGCGGGTCGGCGGGCTCGGCGGGCACGTCGGCGGGCTCGGCGGGCAGGTCGGCTGGTTCGGCGGGCAGGTCGGCGGGCTCGGCCGGGAGGCCCGTGGTTCCGGTCCCGCCTTCCCCGGCCGCGTTCCCGGCCGCCTTCTCGTCCGCGTCGTCGTCGGCGAGCGGATCGAGGGAGGAGGGCGGGATCTCGGTGTCGAAGACCGAGACGTGCTCGGACGGGTCGGCGGGGCGCTGCTCGCCCGGGGCGGAGGGCGGGGCGTCGTCGGTGGGAGGGACGGCCGGGGCCTCGGCGGGGCCGGGCGGCGGGGCCGGGGTGTCGTCCGCGTCGGGCGCGGCCTCGAAATCACCCGACGCCAGGGGGGCGAAGTCCTCCGTGGCGAGCGACTGGGCGGTCTCGGCGGCGCCGGCCGCCAGGTTCTCCGCGAAGCGGTTCAGCAGCCGCGTCACCGCGGTCCGTACGGCCTGCGGGTCCAGCTCGGCGACCCGGCCGCCGGCCGAGGCGGTGCCGCCGAAGGTGAGGGCCGCGCCCTCGTCGGTGTCCCGCAGGCGGAGGGTGAGCGCGAGTTTCACCGAGCCGGTGCCGCGGGACTCGGCCGCCTCGCCCTCGACGGCGTACCCGCCGTCGTCGCGGGCCAGGACGCGCAGGGCGCCGCGGTAGGTGATGGAGTGGCTGCCGACGCGGATCTTCAGGCGTCCGGCGACGGGATCGGCACCCGCCTCCTGCTGGAGCCCGGGGACCGCCCGGGCCACCTGCGCGGGGTCGGCGAGCGCCGCCCGCAGCCGCCGGGCCGGAACCGGAACGAACACCTCGTGCTCCATGTCAGCCGAGACTACCCAGTAGCGCGCCGGATTACCCTCCCCGGGCGTCTCCCGCCCCCGCCGGCTCCCGCCTCCCCCGGACGTCCCGCGCCCCCGCCGGCTCTCGCCTCCCGTGGGTCTCCTCCGTCCCGGTCAGCTCTCGCCTCCCGGGCGGACCAGCCCCGTCTCGTAGGCCAGGACCACCGCCTGGGCGCGGCTGGCCAGGCTGAGCTTGGTCATCGTGCGGTTGAGGTGGGTCTTGACCGTGGCCTCGCTGATGAAGAGGCGGTCGGCGGCCTCGGCGTTGGTCAGGCCGCGGGCGACCAGACGGAGGACCTCGACCTCGCGGGAGGTCAGCGCGCCCAGCGCGGCCGGGGAGTCCGCGGGCGCGGCCGGGGTGTCCGGCCGCTCGGTGAACGCCTCGACCAGCCGCCGGGTGACCACGGGTGCGAACAGGGAGTCACCGCCGTGCACCGCGTTCACCGCCGCCAGCAGGCGCTCCGGGCCCGCGTCCTTGAGCAGGAAACCCGCCGCGCCGGCCCGCAGGGCCCCGTACACGTACTCGTCGAGGTCGAAGGTGGTGAGGATCAGGATGCGCGGCGCGGGATCCGGGGCCTCGGCGAGGATCTGCCGGGTCGCCTCGATGCCCGTCATCCCGGGCATGCGGATGTCCATGAGGATCACGTCCGGCCGGGTGCTCGCGGTCAGGGCCACCGCCTCCGCCCCGTCGGCGGCCTCCCCGACCACCCGCATTCCGGGGGCGGCGCGCAGCAGCGCGGCCAGTCCGCTCCGCACGAGGAACTGATCGTCCACCACCAGCACGTCGATCATTCCGAGACGGCGTCTCCCCGGCGTGCGGCCTGGTCCTGCGCCGGCGCCGGAAGGGTCAGATGCACGCCGAATCCCCCCTCGCGTCGCGGGCCGACGACGATCGTCCCCCCGTAGAGCTTGGCGCGCTCGCGCATGCCGATCAAGCCATGGCCCGTGGAGCCGGGGAATCTGGCCGGAACCGCTCCGTCGTCGGTGACCGATACGTCCAGTTCGCCCGGAAGGTAGACGAGTTCGACGACGGCGTCCGCGCCACGGGCGTGCTTCAGCACGTTGGTCAGGGCTTCCTGGACCACCCGGTAGACGCACAGCTGCACGCCGGGCGAGAGGGGTCTCGCGGTGCCGCGCACCCGCAGTTCGACGGGGACGCCGCCGGCTCTGACCCGCTCCACCATCTCCTCCAGCCGGTCGAGCCCGGGCGCCGGCTCGGTGGCGGCGCGGCCCGCCGGCGCACCGTCCGGTCCGCCCGCACCGCCGGGACCGTCGAGGGCGCCCGGTCCGTTCGTGTCGTCCGTCTCGTCCGTCTCGTCCAGCCCGTCCGCACGCAGCAGGCCGAGCATGCGCCTGAGTTCGGCCAGGGCCTCGCCGCCCGCGGAGCCGATCACGGTGAGCGCCTCGCGCGCCGTGCGGGCGTCGGTGTCGAAGACGAACCGGGCCAGGCCCGCCTGGATGTTGATGACGGCCATGTGGTGGGCGATGACGTCGTGCAGCTCGCGTGCGATGCGCACCCGTTCCAGGGCGACCTCGCGCCGGGCCCGCCGGGCCTGTTCGGCGCGGAGCTGCACGGTCAGCTCGGCGGTCCTGCGGGCGCCGTGGCCGAACCACCACAGGACGAGCGGGTAGCCGATCGCCTGGCCGATGACCGACAGCATCGTCTCGGCACCGCTGACCGCTCCCGCGTAGATCCACGTCCCGCCCAGCAGGGCCGCGCAGGCGGCGGTGGTGCGGGCGGGCCGGGTGGCGGCCACCGTGTAGAGGGCGACCATCGCGGCGGGCGAGTCCACCACCGGCCAGTGGCCGAGGGAGACGTAGACGATCCAGCTCAGGTGGACGAGGAGGAGGACGGCGACGGGGGCCCGGCCGCGCAGGGCGAGCGGCAGGTTCGCGAGGGCGACGAGGGTCCAGGCGAGGGGGTCGAGCGGGGGCCACCCCTGTGTGGCGGCCTCGGCGCCGAGCAGACACGCGACGGCCGTCGGCACCAGGGCCGTCAGGCCGTCGACCGCGCGGGGGTGGATCCGCATCGGCGGAGCCTAGTCCGCCCCCCCGGCCCCTCGCGTCACCCCTGCGCCGTACCGCGGAAGTTGTAGACCGGCGGGTGCGTACCGCACAGGTTGACGGGCGGATCCACCTGCCGCGGGATTCCGCCGTCCCGTGGGTGCCCATAGGTTCGTGCGGCGACGGCGGCACGGGGGGCCGGACCGGCGAGACGGCAACGGGGGACGTGCCGGGCCGGCCGGGGCCGCCCTACGGGGGGACGCTTGGGGGTACGGCGGCCCGTCCCTCTCCCGGGGGGAGAGCGGGACGGGCCGCCCAGCACGCACGTTCTCCTCTCCTCCCCTTCCTTCTTCCTCCCTCTTCCACGGACGGGCCGCAGGAACGTTGCTGCCTCAGTTCGCGTAGCGCGGGTGGACGAGCGTCGAGGGTGCCAGCCCGGGGACGCGGGCGCGGGACGCGGCGCGCGCGTCCGCCGCGAGGGTGCCCGTGGTGAGGGTGCGCGGGCGCGGGGCCCGTGGGTCCAGGGTCAGGGCGGGTGATGTGCGCGAGGCCAGCACGAAACCCCAGTCGCGGGGCGCGCGGGCCGCCCCGGTGGTCCGGTCGGGTCCCGCGGCGAAGCCGCACTCGCGGCCGCTCACCCGGTAGGGCACCGTCCGCAGCCCGGCCGCGCGCACCGTCGCCTCCACCGTCCAGAACACGCGCGGGCGCGCGGAGAACGGCCCCGCGTGCACCGCCAGCCGCCCGCCGGGCGCCAGGGCGCGCCGCGCCAGGTCGTAGAACTCCCGTGCGTACAGCTTGGTGCTCGCGGTGATGCCGGGATCGGGCAGGTCCTCGATCACGACGTCGTACGCCGACGCGGGGGCCCGGCGCAGCCAGCCGAAGGCGTCGCCCGTGGCCACGTGGACGCGCCGGTCGGCGTACACATGGCCGTTCAGCGCGGACAGCGCCGGGTCGGTGCGGGCGAGGCGGCCGACCGCCGGGTCGAGTTCGACGACGTCCACCCGCTGGACGCCTCGGTGGCGCAGCACCTCGCGGGCGGCGAGGCCGTCGCCGCCGCCGAGGACCAGCACGCGGGCGTGCCGTCCGGCCATCGCCGGGTGGACGAGCGCCTCGTGGTAGCGGCGCTCGTCCTGGCCGCTGACCCGCAGCCGCCCGTCGAGGAACAGGTCCAGCGGGCGACCGCCGGTGCCGCCGGTGAGGACGACCTCCTGGACGCCGGTCCGCAGCGCCACCCGCACGTCGCCGCCGTACACCGCGTGCCGGGCGGCCCGTTCGAAGTCGCCGACCATGACGGCGGCCGACGCCAGTACACCGAGCACGGCGAGGTTGACGAGGAGCAGCAGCCAGCGGGCGCGCCGGGTCAGGTCGCGGCGGAACAGCCCGAGGACGAGGCCGCCGCCGGCCACCACGTTGACCGCGCCGGTGAGCAGCGCGCCCGTCAACTGGCCCAGCAGCGGGAGCAGGAGGAAGGGGAAGGCGAGGCCGCCGACGAGCGCGCCGACGTAGTCCGCGGCGAACAGGTCGGCGACCGCGCCGCCCGCGTCCTGACGGCGGATCCGCTGGATCAGCTCCATCAGCAGCGGCACCTCGGCGCCGATCAGCAGCCCTATCGCGAGCGAGAAGGCGACCAGCAGGCAGCGCGGGCCGTTCGCCCACGGGCCGCCCCAGGCACCGGTCCAGGCGAAGACGGCGTACAGGGCCATGGCGCTCAGGCCGCCGACGAGGGCGAGGGTCGCCTCGATGGCGCCGAAGCCGATGGCGGCGTGGCGGCGCAGCCGCTTCGCGGCGAGCGATCCGATGCCCATGGCGAACACCATGACGGAGAGCACGACGGACGCCTGGGTGACCGAGTCGCCGATCAGGTACGAGGCCAGGGCGACCAGTTCGAGTTCGTACACCAGGCCGCAGGCCGCGCAGACGAAGACGCCCGCGAGGACGAGGAACCGGCCGGTGCCCGGCCGGACGGGCAGCCGCGCGGGGCGGCTCCAGGAGTGCGCCGGGGAAGGCGGGACCGGGCAGGGCGGAGCCGGGCCTGGTGGGACCGGGGTGGGCGATTCGATCACGACTGCGACGTTACGTCACGGGTGTGGCACACAGCGTCACCCACACGTGTGGAAACGGCAGTTGCCACCGCGCCGGGGCCCGGGCGCGTTCAGTTGACCGCGACCGGGGCCGGCCTGCGCGCCCCGACCCGGGTGCGGGTCGCCACCAACTGGCCGTCCTGCGGGTAGGCGTGCCAGGTGCGCCAGTGCACCTGACCGTCCTGGCGCTGCGCCAGCATCGCGGTGAAGGCGTGCGGGCTGCCCGGGAAGACACCGGCGAGACCGTGCGGGTGGTCGGCGACGAGGGCGAGCAACTCCTGGGCGCGGCCCGCGAACGAGCCGGGCGTGAGTTCCTCGACGCGCGCCGCGAACTCGTACTCCCAGTCGCCGACCCGCTTGGCGACGCCCAGGGGGAGCGGGGTGCTGGATCCGGCGATGCAGGCGACCGTCTCCGAGCAGGCACCCCGCTCCTCCTCCAGAAGGACCTGGTGGGAGGCGCCGAGCAGTCTCAACTGGAGGTTCACCCCGGCCATTTCGAGGTCGAGCACGGCCAGGGCGGGCAGCGGCTCACGCCCCAGGGCCCAGGCGAGGTCCGCCGCGCTCGTGTCGGTGTAGGAGGTGTTCAGGGTGGTGAGCATGGATCGGCTCCGCTAGCACGCAGAAGAGAGAAGGGCTGGGGACCCCGGCGCACCCCGGTCGGCATGGGGAGGACGGTCCGGTCACCCCGGTTCGGAACCCAGTTCAGAACCAGTCCGGAAGAGGTGTGAGCGGGATGTCCTGGGGGCTGCGTCGGCGAGGTAGAGCGAATCATGAACGGCGGCGCCGCCACAGCGTTTTTACCCAACATCGGAGGGTTTCCATCCCTCAGAGGGCCTACCTGCTCAACTGTTCAACCACGGCGTACGCCACGGCGCGCAAAAGGCGCGCGCATCGCGCCTCGGGTAACCGTGCGCCCGGCAGGCGCCGGCCACCGCGGAAGCCGTACGCCCGCCGGGCGGACGGAAGTTGGGCTGCCTTGAGCTGCCTCCCCCGGCTCAGCCCCCTCCCCCTCCGGCAGCCCGCCCCCGTCGGCCGTCCCCCGCGGACCGTCCTCTTCGGACCATCGCCGTCGCCGCCCCCCGGGGACCGTCCCCCTGGAGCATCGCCGTCGGCCGTCCCCGGCGACCGTCCTCCACTCCCTGGACCACCGCCGTCGGCCGCTGCCGTCGACCGGCCCCCTGGACCACCGCCGTCGGCCGCCCCCGTCAGCCGCCCCCGCACCCGCCGCCGCAGGACGAGCCGCCCCCGCACGAGGAACCACCGCCGCACGACGAGTGGCCGCCGCACGAGTGCCCCCCGCAGGAGTGGTGACCCCCCGAGTGGTGCCCCGACGAGCCGCTGTCCGACGGGCCCGCGTCCGACGACGCCCACCAGCCGGCGCCCCCGCCGCCCGCGCTGTACGACCGCACGCGCCGGCGCTTGGACAGCCGGACCCCGCCCCCGCCCCCGCGCTTCGCGCGCACGGCCGAGACCAGACAGCCGGCCACCGCCAGCACGACCAGCGCCATGAGAACTGCGGAAACCATGGCGTCACGCTCCTTCCGATCCCCCCGGGGCAGCCCCCGGAAGTCCCCCGAAACGGCCCCCCGTGGGCGTCTCGTTCGCTGCGTGACCGGGAGATGCCCGGCCACCGCACCGGCCAAAGCGCACTTGAGGAACTCCAGAGCTTGAGCGCAGGATGTCCGGCATGACCTCCAGCGCACGCCCGTTCCTCAATCGCCGGCTCGCCGAGTTCGGGACGACGATCTTCGCCGAGATGTCCGCCCTGGCCGTCTCGACCGGATCCATCAACCTGGGGCAGGGCTTCCCCGACACCGACGGTCCCGAGGAGATCCGCGAGGCCGCCGTGCGGGCGCTGCGCGAGGGACGGGGCAACCAGTACCCGCCGGGTCCGGGCGTCCCCGAGCTGCGCGCGGCCGTCGCCGACCACCAGGTGCGGCGCTACGGCCTCGACTGGGACCCGGACACGGAGGTGCTGGTCACGGCGGGCGCCACCGAGGCCATCGCGGCCACGCTGCTGGCCCTGCTGGAGCCCGGGGACGAGGTGGTCGCGCTGGAGCCGTACTACGACTCCTACGCGGCCTGCATCGCGATGGCGGGCGGCCGCCGGGTGCCGGTGACACTGCGCCCGCACGAGGGCGCCTTCCGGCTGGACCTCGACGAACTGCGCGCCGCCGTGACGGACCGCACCCGGCTGCTGCTGATCAACACCCCGCACAACCCGACCGGCACGGTCCTCACCCGCGAGGAGCTGACGGCCGTCGCCGAACTGGCCGTCGAACGCGACCTGCTGGTGGTCACCGACGAGGTGTACGAACACCTGGTCTACGACGGCGCCCACCATCCGCTCGCGGCCCTGCCCGGCATGCGTGAGCGCACCGTCTCCATCTCCTCCAGCGGCAAGACGTTCTCGTTCACCGGCTGGAAGGTCGGCTGGGTCACGGCCGCCGCCCCGCTCGTCACCGCCGTGCGCAGCGCCAAGCAGTTCCTCACGTACGTCAGCGCGGGCCCGTTCCAGTACGCGATCGCCGAGGCGCTGCGGCTGCCGGACTCCTACTTCGACGGCCTGCGCGCCGACCTGCGCCGCAAGCGGGACCTGCTCGGCGACGGCCTGCGCGCCGCCGGGTTCCAGGTCCACCAGCCCCAGGGCACGTACTTCATCACCACCGACATCTCCCCCTTCGGCGAGAAGGACGCCTACGCCTTCTGCCGCGCCCTGCCCGAACGCTGCGGCGTGGTCGCCGTCCCCAGCTCCGTCTTCTACGACGACCCCCACGCGGGCCGCACCCAGGTCCGTTTCGCCTTCTGCAAGAAGGACGAACTCCTCCTGGAGGCCGCCGACCGCCTGCGCGTCCTGGCGGCCTGACCGCCCGGGTACGGCCGAAGGGCGGTGTCTTCCGCCGGGGGGACGGGTCATCACGAGGTACGGGTGATGCGTCCCGCAATATGACCATGTGACCAGTGTCAGTGCTCTGCCACCGTCCCCGCCCGTCGCCGAGCCGGGCGCCGCGCGGAAGGTCCTGCTGCGCCCTGCCGTCACGGCAGCCGCTCTGTTCGCCGCGGTGCGCGCCGCCGGGGTGGCGGTGGCCGCCGGGGTCGCGTGGACGCACGGGAGGCATCCCCTCGCACTGCTCGGGCGGTCCTGGGACTCCCTGTGGTACCTGCGGATCGCCGCCCACGGCTACGGCTACGTCGAACGTCCCCGGCCCGGTGTCGTCCACGACGACCTGGCGTTCTTCCCGCTCTACCCCGCGCTCGTCCGCGCCGTGCACCTGCTGCTCCCGGTGAGCGGGGGCGCAGCGGGGCTGGTCGTGGCGTGGTCGGCCGCCGCGGTGGCGGCCGGCGGGATCTACGCGGTGGGCGCGCACCTGCACGGCCGCGCCGTCGGCACCGCGCTCGCCGTGCTGTGGGGACTGCTGCCGCACTCGGTCGTGCTGTCCATGGGATACAGCGAACCGGTGCTCACGGCGTGCGCCGCCTGGGCGCTGTACGCGGTGCTCGCCGGGCACTGGGTGCGGGCGGGCGCGCTCGCCGCGCTCGCCGGACTGGCCCGGCCCAACGGGGTGGCCGTCGCGGTGGCCGTGCTCGCCGCCGCGGCCGTGGCGGCGGGGCGGGCCCGCGCCCACGTTTCCCACAGGCTGTGGACGGGCGCCGCGCTCGCCCCGCTGGGCTGGACCGGCTACGTGCTGTGGGCGGGACACCGCACCGGCGACCCGCTGCGCGGGTACCTCCGGCTGCAGCGGCTGTGGGGCTCCCGCTTCGACTTCGGGCTGGGCGCCCTGCGCTTCGTCAAGCACCTCCTGCTGCACAAGGAGGCGTTCCTGTTCTTCGGCGCGCTGACCGTCGTGGCCGCGGGCCTGCTGCTGTACGCGCTGCTCGTCCTGGACCGCGCGCCGCTGCCGCTGGTGGCCTACAGCGGCGTCCTCCTGGCCCTGGCCTGCGGCGGCGCGGGCTTCTTCCAGTGCAAGCCGCGCTTCCTGCTGCCCGCCTTCCCGCTGCTGCTGCCGCTCGCGCGGGCGCTGGTGCGCACGGCGAGAGCCCGGCCCTGGCACGCGGCCGTGGTGGCCTGCGCCCTGGCCGGGCTCTCGTTCGCTTACGGCGCGTACCTGCTCGCGGTCACACACACGCCGCTGTAGGCGGGCGGGACGCCGCGGGGCTCACGCCTCGCCGTCGCCGTCCTCCGGCTTGCCGGCCTCGTCGACCTCACCCTCCAGGCCGAGCTGCTCGATGAGCCAGCGGTCGAACTCCAGGGCGGCCCGCACCCAGCTGACCGTCGAGGAGACGAAGTGCTCGATGCTCACGCCCATGCCGATCAGCATCTGCGCCTCGCCGATGAGGCGGACGGTGCCGTCGTCGTGGGTGTGCGTGTAGACCTTGGGCCACAGGGTGCGCCGGTTCCAGTCGTCGATGGACTCCAGGAGCTGCGGCTTCTCGTCGATCTGGTGCGGCCGGTCGTAGAACGTCCGCACCGAGAAGACCTGCTGGTCGTCCTCGCCGCGGAACATGAAGTACGTGCGGAACTGCTCCCACGGCGCGACGAGGTCACCCTCCTCGTCGACGAGGTGCTTGAGTTCCATCTGGTCCAGGAGCTGCTTCACGAGATCCTGATCCGGGACGACGGGGCCCGCCGGTCCTTGGGGCTGCGGCTCGGGCTGGCCCCCGAAGTTCGGAATCGAGGACGGGTCGATGCTCACCGTGTTTTTCCCTTCGTACGGATCCTGCCATCCTCCCCCATGCGGGGAGGGGGGTGGCAAGCCCCGGCGGGGCCTGTCAGCCGTGGGCTGACATGATCCGGCCCACGGGGTGACACCGTACGGGGAACGGGGGCCGAAATGGCGCGGCGGGCAGGCGGGGCGGCGGGCCGGGGCGGGGCGCCGGGGCGTCTGTGGTGGCCGGTCGCGGCGGTCTTCGCGGTGCCGGTGGCGGCGGCCGTGGCCGCCCTGCGCGTCCTCGTCGCGCAGGTGGCGGGCGGGGCGCCCGGGGACGAGCCCGGCAGGCCCCGCAAGGCGGTGTGCGCGGAGGCCCTCGCGTTCGGCGGGGCGAAGCTGCCGGCGGGCGCCCGCGACGCCCGGTGCACGGTACGGGCGTGGCTCGACACCGAGTACGAGGCCCGCTTCCGGATGCCCCGCGAGGACGTGCGCGGCTGGCTGGGCGCCGCCTATCCGGACGCGCCGCCGTCCGGGACGCCCTCCTGCGTCCCGGACTCCGCGGACATCTGCCTGGACCTCGGTCTCACCGAGGGCGACGGGAACTACGCCGGCCGCGTCCCCGGCCGCACCGACCCGGGTTTCGGTGCGTCGGCCGTCCAGGTCACCGTGAAGTACGAGGGCCCGGACCAGGCCCTCGTCACCTTCACGGCGTTCACCGTCTGAGAGTTGCGAACAAAAGGGGAGTCCGGTCAGCTCGCGGCGTCCGGTGCGTGCGATCGCAAGGCGCCGGAAGGCCCTTGTAGCGGAGCTACCAGGGCCTTCCGGCTCACCGATGGCGGTCTGCACCAGACGGCGCAGCGGCCGGGCCCCGTAGGCCGGGTCCATGCCCTCCTCGGCCAGCCACGCCAATGCCTCCGGGGTGACGTCCAGGGTCAGGCGCCGCTCCGCGAGCCGCTTGGCCAGGCGGTCGATGGCGAGCTTCGCGATCCGGCTCAGCTCGTCCTTGGTGAGCGCGGAGAAGACCACCAGGTCGTCCAGGCGGTTGAGGAACTCCGGCTTGAAGGAGGCCCGGACCACCTCCAGGACCTGTTCCTTCTTCTCCGCCTCGCTCGTGACGGGGTCGACCAGGAACTGGCTGCCCAGGTTCGAGGTCAGCACCAGGATGGCGTTGCGGAAGTCGACCGTGCGTCCCTGGCCGTCCGTGAGGCGGCCGTCGTCCAGCACCTGGAGCAGGATGTCGAAGACCTCCGGGTGCGCCTTCTCCACCTCGTCCAGCAGGACGACGCTGTACGGGCGGCGGCGGACCGCCTCGGTGAGCTGGCCGCCCTCCTCGTAGCCGACGTATCCGGGCGGGGCGCCGACCAGCCGGGCCACGCTGTGCTTCTCGCTGTACTCGGACATGTCGATGCGGACCATCGCCCGCTCGTCGTCGAAGAGGAAGTCGGCGAGCGCCTTGGCCAGCTCGGTCTTGCCGACGCCGGTGGGGCCGAGGAAGAGGAAGGAGCCGGTGGGCCGGTCCGGGTCTGCGATGCCGGCGCGGCTGCGGCGCACCGCGTCCGAGACGGCGCGCACCGCCTCGCCCTGCCCGATCAGCCGCCTGCCGATCTCGTCCTCCATGCGCAGCAGCTTCTGCGTCTCGCCCTCCAGCAGGCGGCCGGCCGGGATGCCGGTCCAGGAGGCGACGACGTCGGCGATGTCGTCGGGGCCGACCTCCTCCTTGACCATGGTGTCCTTGGCGGCCTCCTCCTCGGCGCGCGAGGCGGCCTCCAGCTCCTTCTCCAGCTCCGGGATCTCGGCGTACAGCAGCTTGGAGGCGGTGTCGAAGTCGCCGTCGCGCTGGGCGCGCTCGGCCTGGCCGCGCAGGTCGTCCAGCTTCTCCTTCAGCTCACCGACCCGGTTGAGGGACTGCTTCTCCTTCTCCCAGCGGGCGGTCAGGCCGCGCAGTTCCTCCTCCTTGTCGGCGAGGTC
Organism: Streptomyces sp. NRRL S-340; assembly: GCF_000720185.1. Lineage (GTDB taxonomy): Bacteria > Actinomycetota > Actinomycetes > Streptomycetales > Streptomycetaceae > Streptomyces. The sequence continues at coordinate 250,353 of NZ_JOIY01000001.1, forward strand.
GCGGCGCAGCTTCTCCAGCCGCTCGCGCGAGGCCGCGTCGGTCTCCTTGTCCAGGGCCAGCTCCTCCATGCGCAGCCGGTCGACGGCGCGCTGGAGCTCGTCGATCTCGACGGGCGAGGAGTCGATCTCCATGCGGAGCCGGGAGGCCGCCTCGTCGACGAGGTCGATGGCCTTGTCGGGCAGGAAGCGGGAGGTGATGTAGCGGTCGGACAGGGTCGCGGCGGCCACCAGCGCGGAGTCGTTGATCTGCACCTTGTGGTGGGCCTCGTAGCGGCCCTTGAGTCCGCGCAGGATCGCGATGGAGTCCTCGACGCTGGGCTCGGCGACCAAAACCTGCTGGAAGCGTCGCTCCAGCGCCGGGTCCTTCTCGATCCGCTCGCGGTACTCGTCGAGCGTGGTGGCGCCGACCATGCGCAGCTCGCCGCGGGCCAGCATCGGCTTGAGCATGTTGCCCGCGTCCATGGCGGAGTCGCCGCCGGCGCCCGCGCCGACGACGGTGTGCAGCTCGTCGATGAAGGTGATGATCTGCCCGTCGGAGTCCTTGATCTCGGCGAGGACGGTCTTCAGCCGCTCCTCGAACTCGCCGCGGTACTTGGCGCCCGCGACCATCGCCCCGAGGTCCAGGGCGACCAGCCGCTTGTCCTTGAGGGACTCGGGCACGTCACCCTTGACGATCCGCTGGGCGAGCCCCTCGACGACGGCGGTCTTGCCGACGCCGGGCTCACCGATGAGGACCGGGTTGTTCTTCGTACGCCGTGACAGCACCTGCACGACACGGCGGATCTCCTGGTCCCGGCCGATGACCGGGTCCAGCTTGCCCTCACGCGCCGCGGCCGTGAAGTCGGTGCCGAACTTCTCCAGGGCCTTGTACTGGCCCTCGGGGTCGGGTGTGGTCACCCGGCGCCCTCCCCTCGCCTTCTGGAACGCCTCTTGCAGCTTCTTCGCACTCGCACCCTGCCCGGTCAGCACCTCGCCGGCGGCGCCGCCCTTCGCGGCGATGCCGACGAGCAGGTGCTCGGTGGACAGGAAGTCGTCGCCCAGCTCCCTCGCGCGGTTCTGGGCGTCCGCGATCACCGCCAGCAGCTCGCGATTGGGCTGCGGCGGCGCCACGGTGGAACCGGTCACACTCGGCAGCGACGCGAGGACACGCTCGGCGCCCGCGCGGACGGACGCCTGGTCGGCGTCGACGGCCGACAGCAGGTCGATGATGTTCTCGTTGTCCTGGCCCTCGAGCAGCGCGAGGAGCAGGTGGGCGGGGGTCAGGTCCGGGTGTCCCCCGGTCACGGCCCGGTTGCCGGCCGCCTGAATGGCGTCCCGGCTCCTGTTGGTCAGCTCGGCGTCCACGGTCGCTTCTCTCCTCCTTGGCGTCAGCGGTCCTCGCCTCAGCGGTCTGCCACGTCTCCCACTACTGACTCAGTCAACGTACACAAAGTTGAGTCTATTCCACTCAAGGCCGTTCGGCGCCTACATTCTTGCCATGGCCACCACCAGATACACCCTCGACCCGGGGGCTCCCGACGCGCCGTACCTCAGCTTCTGGCGGGAGCGGCACGTGTGCACACTGACCACCCTGCGCCCCGACGGCACCCCGCACGTCGTACCGGTCGGCGTGACCTACGACCCCGAGGCGCGGCTGGCGCGGGTGATCACGAGCAGGACGAGCACCAAGGCGAAGAACGTGCTGGCGGCCGGCGAGGAGGGAATGCCCGTGGCGGTGTGCCAGGTGGACGGCCGGCGGTGGGCCACGCTGGAGGGACGCGCCCGCGTCCGCACGGAGCCGGAGCGGGTCGCGGAGGCGGAGCGCCGCTACACCGAGCGCTACCGGCGCGCCCCGCGGGAGAACCCGCTGCGCGTGGTGATCGAGATCGAACTGACCCGGGCGCTGGGCCGCGGCTGAGCGCGGGCGGAGCGCGCGGGGGGCGCGGTCGTGGCCGGGGCGTGGACAAGGGCCTTTTCCAGCCAGAGCAGAAACAGGGTGGTATCCGTGGAAATCCACCTGAAACTGCAGCGGCGTCACCGTGTTCAGGTCACGGTGACGCCGCTGCGGGGGGAAGCACCTGAGCGATCTGTTACGACGGGGGAATCGCGTCAGGCACTGCGGGGGGTGGCTGAGATGGTCCTGATGTCGGCGGGCTCCGGCGCCACCTGCCGGTGGTCCCGCTGGTCCAGGTTCACGAAGATCATTCCGTATCGGATGGCACACCGTACGGGCTGCGGCGCCCCCCGAGGACGTCGCAGGCACCGGTACGCCCGTACGTCACCGTCCTCGTCCCGCGTCACGACGACCGGCTCTCCGAAGACGGTCACCATCAGCGAGTCACCACTGTGGGGGATGGCGGTGACCAGGTCGATGAAGTGCCAGCCGGAGCGGTAGGCGGTGGCCATTTCACGGCGGAAGGAACGGTCGTCGGGTGGTGTGGTCACATCAACTCCCGGCTCCATCTGTCGCAGCGGTGCCATTGCCCGAGGTGGTGGAGTTCACGGCCACGGCCGGCCAGGTGCTGTTCGCCTGAACATCACTCTTCGCACCGTGGATGCCACTCAGCGCGCCGAGGGCCACAACGGCGGAGAAGGCGGCGACAAGCACCGAGCGAAGCAGTCTGTTACCCATAATCGGCTTCGTCCTCACTTGAAGGTCCCCTTTTCCCCCGTCACGTACGACGATGGCTCATTCGGGCACGTCATGGCCACACAATCGGTGCATCATGTTCCTGCATGTTCAGGACCCTGGGGGGTGGAGATTTGAGTACGAATCACATAAATCCGACACATCCCCATGCGATGAGCGAGCTGTGCGGGGACGGCAGCCGCCTGTACGCGGCGGCCCTGCGTGCGGGACGTATCGCCCGCACGGAGGTGGAACCGGCACCCTGTCTGATGGAGTTCGCCCTGCTCCATCCCGATCCGGACGACCCGGACTGGCTGCGTCCCGTCTCTCCCGCCCTCGCCCTCGCCCAGCGGCTCAACCCCATCGAGCGGGAGATCACCGAACGCCGCCGGGCGGCCACCGACCTCGCAGACATCTTTGAGCCGTTCATGGCCCTGAGCGCCCAGTCCACCTCCGGCGGCGACTCGATCACCGTCCTGGAGGGCGGCGAGCGGATCAACACCGCGCTCAACCTCGCCACGGCCCAGTGCCGTACCGAGATGCTCACCGTCCAGCCCAGCGACCGGGTCTCCGAGCGCAGCGTACTGCGCGGCCTGGAACGCGACCGCCCGCTGATCGAGCGCGGCGTCCGGATCCGCACCCTGTACCAGCACACCGCACGGTACAGCCAGGAGAAGCTCGCCTACGCCGCCCATCTCGCCGACGGGAAGGTGGAGTACCGCTCCATCGACGAACTGGTGGAGCGCCTCATCGTCTGCGACGAGACGGTCGCCTTCATCCCCACCAGGGACGACCAGCAGGTCGCGCTGGAACTGCGCCACCCCGGCCTGGTCCGCTACCTGATCAAGGTCTTCGAGTTCATGTGGAGCCGCGCCGTCCCGCTGAGCGCCGGCACACCCTACGAGACCGCGCCCGACGGCATCACCGAGATCCAGCACTCCATCGCCAAACTCCTCGTCGAGGGGCACGTGGACGAGGCCATAGCCCGCCGCCTCGGCATGAACGTCCGCACCTGCCGCGCCCACATCGCCAAGCTGGCCACCGCCCTGGGCAGCGGCAGCCGCGCCCAGCTCGGCTACCTCATCGCCCAGTCCGGCATCCTCAAGCAGGAGCCCTGAACCCGCGGACCGCCACCCGGAGCCCCGCCCCTCGCCGGCAGGCGCCCTGAGCCCCGCGGGCGGAGCCGGGCAGCTCACCGGGCGGCCGCGGCTCCCCGGCCGGGAGCCGCGGGGACACCGCCCCTGCGCGGCGGCCCGTCCAGCCCCGCCTGCGCGATCCGCACCCCCAGCTGCGTACGGCTGGCCGCGCCCAGCGTCTCCGACAGCCGGGCGATGTGCGCGCGGCAGGTGCGCACGCTGATGCCCAGCCGCTCGGCGATCACCGCGTCCTGGTGGCCCTCGGCCAGCAGCGCCGCGATCGACTGCTCGCGGTGGGAGATGCCCTCGATGCCGGTGTCCGGCAGCGGCGCGGTGAGCGGGATCGCCAGCCGCCACTGCCGCTCGAAGACCGTCACCAGGTACTCCACGAGCGCCGGGTGGCGCAGTTCCAGCGCCATCGTGTGGTCGGCGTTGGCGGGGATGAAGGCCACCGTGCGGTCGAAGAGGATCAGCCGGTCGATCACCTCGTCCAGCGTGCGCGCCTCGGCCGCGTCGCCCATCAGCTCCATGTAGTTGAGCAGGCCCTGGCCGTGCCGGGCCACGTGCGTGTACAGGTCGCGCATGCGCACCCCGCGGGCGCGCAGCGCCAGCGCCCGGGGCAGCCCCTCCGACAGCTCGTGCTCGCGGCGGATCCCGCCGGGCTGCACGGTCAGCACCTCCCGCGTGCACACCTGGGTCGCCTCGTCCATCGCCGCCTGGATGCGGTTCAGGCCGTCCAGGACCCGGATGGCGCTGCCCTCGGCGCCGGCGGCGGGCACCCGCACCTGGCGGCCCAGGCCCGCGTACCGCTCGAAGGCCGCCACCGCCGAACCCACCCGCCGGTGGCTCTCGCTGACCTCGTCGTACATCCCGCGCAGCAGACGCGTCATGACCTCCTGCGGCGCGGTGGGCACCAGGAAGTCCATGTCGTCGGGGTCCGGGTGCAGCAGGGCCAGTTCAAGCAGACAGGGCACCGGATCGGCGTCGCCGCGCGGCACCCGACCGCGCCGTACGGCCCGGGAATACACCCGATCCCCGGCTTCGCACAGTCGGTCGGCGCCGTGAGGATGCTCCTGCGCCCCGTGCCCGGCCATGGCCCATCACACCCCCGGTTTCCGCGTGGTTCCGCAGCGCAACTATGCGCGGCCCGGACCGGCTGTGCAACACGGCTCCCGACGGCCCGGACACCGGAAAACACTGTTCCCGCCCGGTATGTACGGCCCTTGCCCCGCCCTGTGCGCCAAGCCGGCGGCAGCCTCACGGCCTCGGCCCGACCCGTACGGGGGACCCCCGGCCGCCGTGGCCCCCCGGCTACTTGAGGCCGGCCTCCGCGCAGTCGGCGCTGTACTTGGCCGTGCAGATGTCGGACACCTTGTAGATGCCGTCGGCGATGACCGTGTCCTTGATGTTGCTCCTGGTCATCGCGACGACGGAGACCATCTGCGACGGGATGTTCTTCGTGGTCGGGCTGTCGACCTTGTCGCGGGTGAGCGAGTCGAACTGGATGTCCTTGCCCTGGACCTTGGCGACCGCCATCTCGGCGGCGTTCTCGGCCTCGGTCGGGTAGGGCTTGTACACGCTCATGTACTGGTCACCGCTCACGATCCGCTGCACGGCGGCGAGTTCGGCGTCCTGGCCGGTGACCGGCGGCAGCTTGGTCACACCCGCCGCCTTCAGCGCCTCGATGGCCCCGCCCGCCATGCCGTCGTTGGCGGAGTAGACGGCGGCGACGCCGTTCTTGCCGAGCGCGCTGATCGCCTTGGCCATCTGGCTGCGGGCTATCTCCGCCTTCCAGTCCTTGATGTCGTAGGACCTGGCGATCGTCACCTTGCCGTTCAGCTGGGCGAGTGCGCCCGCCTTGAACTGCCTGGCGTTCGGGTCGGTCGGCGAGCCGTTGATCATGACGACCTGGGCCGAGCTGGACGCCTGCGAACCCAGCGCCTCCAGCAGCGAACGGCCCTGCACCTCGCCGACCAGTTCGTTGTCGAAGGAGATGTACGCGTCGATGGGGCCCTCGGCGAGCCGGTCGTAGGCGATGACCGGAATGCCGGCCGCCTTGGCCTTCTTCACCTGGACGGCGATCCGGTGCGCGTCGACGGCGTCGAGCAGGATGACGTCGACCTTGTCGCCGATCATCTTCTCCATCTGACTCGCCTGCCTGCTCGCGCTGGCGCCCGCGTTGGCGTACTCGACCCTGCCCTGGCGGCGGGTCAGTTCGGCGACCTTGTCCTTGACGGCGGGCGCGTCGAACCGGTCGTAGCGCGTGTTCGCCGTCTCCGGCAGGAGCAGACCCACCGTCAGGTCGTTGCCCTTGGTCGGGCTCGCCTTGCTGCTGCTCCCCGACCCCCCGAGCGCCCCGCAGGCGGCCAGCGGGAAGGTCAGCGTGGTGGCGGCCACGGCCATGGCGATACGACGCATCGAGGTGCTCACTTCTGGTGCCTTCCGGACGTGGGCGCAGCATTGCGGCCCAGGTGCCTGAAAAGCCAACGCGTCAGCCCCTACCGGCGTCAAGCGGAACCACTTAACGAGATGACAACACCACGCTCCGCTTCCTGTGTGGCGGCTTTGCGGACACTTGCGGAATCTTCTCCAAACACCCTTTACCGACCCTCCACCCGGTGTGCGCCGCAGGGCGGTTCAGGAACGGCCCATCGACGGGCCATCGAAGGGCAAAGATTCCAGCGGCCGTCCGGGCGGCCGGTGGGGAGCGGTGAGGGGAGCCGGGAGCCGTCGCAGGGCGGCCCGAGTGCGGCGGGTGACCCTCCACCGCTGCGGCGAAGCGGTGCCGAAGTGAAGATCGGTCACGAACGGACGAAGAGGGAGGATGAACACGCCGCGAGCCGCCGGGGGAACGCAGGACCGGCCGGGCCGGCGGCACGTCTCTCGTCTCTCTTCGCTCTCTCATCCGGCTCACCGCCGCTCGTCGTGCCGTACGCTCCGGCCCGCCGCCGTGCGGCCCGCGGCTCACCCGCCGCTGACGAGCCGAGAGGGGCCCGGATCGCTCCGGGCCCCTCTCAGCCGTGCGTGTGTCCGGGCAGCGCACGCGTCGGCCGGGCGCGTGCGCGGGACGGTCCGCCGTGGCGGCGGGCGTCAGTCCGGGGACTGCTGCCGTTTGGGCCGCCACACCACCAGCGCGCTGGTCTGCTGCACCTCCTGGTACGGGACGAGGTCCCGGCGGTAGGAGGCGTGGACGGCGGCCTCGCGCTGGCGCATCGTGGCCGCGGCGCCCTCCAGGGCCGACTGCAGCTCCGCGACACGGGACTGCAGCGCGGCGACCTGGTTCTCCAGTTCGATGATCCGCTTGATGCCTGCCAGGTTGATGCCCTCGTCCTGCGACAACTGCTGCACCTGACGGAGCAGTTCGATGTCGCGGGCCGAGTAGCGGCGGCCCCGGCCCGCGGTGCGGTCCGGGGACACCAGGCCCAGCCGGTCGTACTGACGGAGCGTCTGCGGGTGCAGTCCGGACAGCTGCGCCGCCACGGAGATGACGTACACCGGTGTGTCTTCCGTCAGTTCGTACGGGTTGCGGCGGCGGCCGTCCATCTCCCTCATGCTCCCTTCGCGGCCTCGAACAGCTCGGCCCGCGGGTCCTCGCCCGCTCTCGCCTCGCGATACGCCTCCAGCGCGTCACGAGCCTTCCCCGACACGTCCTTGGGAACACTCACCTCGACGGTGACCAGCAGGTCCCCGCGGGTGCCGTCCTTGCGGACCGCGCCCTTGCCGCGGGCCCGCATGGTCCGCCCGTTGGGCGTGCCCGGGGGCAGCTTGAGCGTCACCGGCGGCCCGCCGAGCGTGGGCACCCGCACCTCGCCGCCGAGCGCGGCCTCGTCGAAGGTGACCGGCACGGTGACGGTGAGGTTGTCGCCCTTGCGCCCGAAGACCGGGTGGTCACCGACGTGCACCACCACGTACAGGTCGCCCGCCGGACCGCCGCGCTCGCCCGGGGTGCCCTTGCCGCGCAGCCGGATCCGCTGCCCGTCCGAGACCCCGGCCGGGATGCGGACCTGCATCGTCCGGGACGACTTGGCACGCCCGGAGCCGGCGCAGACCTCGCACGGGTTCTCCGCGATCAGCCCGCGGCCCTTGCAGTCGGGGCACGGGTCGGTCAGCGAGAAACCGCCGCCGGAGCCGCGCGCCACCTGCCCGGTGCCGACACAGGTCGGGCACACCCGCGGCGTGCCGTTCTTGTCGCCGGTGCCCGAACAGGCCTTGCACGGCGCCTGCGAGGACATCCGCAGCGGGACCGTGGCGCCCTCGATGGCCTCCGTGAAGCTCAGCGTGACCTCGGACTCGATGTCCTGGCCGCGCCGCGGCTGCGTCCGCGTGCCCGCTCCGGCGCCGCCCCGGTTGAACAGGCCCCCGAAGACGTCACCGATCCCGCCGCCGAAGCCGCCGGATGCGCCGCCCCCCTGGGCGCCCCCTCCGAAGAGGTCGCCCAGGTCGAAGTTGAACGAGCCGCCGCCCGCCCCGGGACCGGGACGGAAGCCGCCGCCCCCGAACAGGGCGCGGGCGTCGTCGTACTCCTTGCGCTTCTTGGGGTCGCCGAGGACGTCGTTCGCCTCGGAGATCTCCTTGAAGCGCTCCTCGGCCTTGGCGTTGCCCTTGTTGGCGTCCGGGTGGTACTCGCGGGCGAGCTTGCGGTACGCCTTCTTGATCTCGGCCTCGGTGGCGTCCTTGGGGACGCCGAGGACCTTGTAGAAGTCCTTCTCGATGAAGTCCTTGGTGCTCATCCCCGACGTCCCTCCTCTCCTGCGTCGATGCCTATTACGTCAGCCCTCCTCCGGGCCACCGCTGTCCTTGTCGTCGGCCTGCTCGGCGCCCTTGTCCTTGCCGGACTCGTCGGCCGCCTTGACCGTCTGCGCGCCGGGCTGGGGCTCGGCCACCGCCACCCGCGCGGGGCGGATGGTGCGCTCGCCGATCCGGTACCCGGGCTGCAGGATCGCCACGCAGGTCGTCTCGGTGACGTCCGGCGCGTAACTGTGCATCAGGGCTTCGTGGATCGTCGGGTCGAAGGGCTCGCCCTCCTTGCCGAACTGCTGCAGCCCCATCTTGGCCGCCACGGTCTCCAGCGACTCGGCGACGGACTTGAAACCGCCCACCAGTTCGCCGTGTTCCCGCGCGCGCCCGATGTCGTCGAGCACGGGCAGCAGCTCGGTCAGGAGGTTCGCGATGGCGATCTCCTTGACCGCGACCCGGTCCCGCTCGACCCGGCGCCGGTAGTTCTGGTACTCGGCCTGCAGCCGCTGGAGGTCCGCCGTGCGCTCGCCGAGCGCGGTGCGCACCTGGTCCAGCTGGGCCGTCAGACCGGCCGACTGAGCGGCGTCCCCGGCCGGGGCCGCCCCCTCCTCCTTGGCGGAGGAGGCGGCCTTCGGCTCGGCGTCGTCGGAGGTGGCGCCGGAGGGGACGTCGGGCTGCTGCTCGTCGAAGCCCGGGGTCTCCTCCGTCACGCGGCACCGTCCTTGCGCTCGTCGTCGACGATCTCGGCGTCCACCACGTCGTCGTCGGCCTTCGCCTGGGAGGCACCGGCCTCACCGGCACCGCCCGCGGCCTGAGCGCCCTGGGCGTCGGCGTACATCGCCTGGCCGAGCTTCTGGGAGACGGCGGCGACCTTCTCCGTGGCGGTGCGGATCTCGGCGGTGTCCTCGCCCTTGAGCTTCTCCTTCAGCTCGGCGACGGCCTCCTCGACCTCGGTCTTGACCTCGCCCGGGACCTTGTCCTCGTTGTCCTTGAGGAACTTCTCGGTCTGGTAGACGAGCTGCTCGCCCTGGTTGCGGGTCTCGGCGGCCTCGCGGCGGCGGTGGTCCTCCTCCGCGTACTGCTCGGCCTCCTGGCGCATGCGGTCGACCTCGTCCTTCGGCAGCGAGGAGCCGCCGGTGACGGTCATCTTCTGCTCCTTGCCCGTGCCCAGGTCCTTGGCGGTCACGTGCATGATGCCGTTGGCGTCGATGTCGAAGGACACCTCGATCTGCGGGACGCCGCGCGGCGCCGGCGGCAGACCGGTCAGCTCGAACATGCCGAGCTTCTTGTTGTACGCCGCGATCTCGCGCTCGCCCTGGTAGACCTGGATCTGCACCGACGGCTGGTTGTCCTCGGCCGTCGTGAAGATCTCCGAACGCTTGGTCGGGATCGTGGTGTTGCGCTCGATCAGCTTGGTCATGATGCCGCCCTTGGTCTCGATGCCGAGGGACAGCGGGGTCACGTCGAGGAGCAGGACGTCCTTGACCTCGCCCTTGAGGACACCGGCCTGGAGCGAGGCGCCGATGGCGACGACCTCGTCCGGGTTCACACCCTTGTTGGCCTCCTTGCCGCCGGTCAGCTCCTTGACCAGTTCGGCGACGGCGGGCATACGGGTGGAGCCGCCGACGAGGACGACGTGGTCGATCTCGTTGATCGAGATGCCGGCGTCCTTGATGACGTTGTGGAACGGCGTCTTGCAGCGCTCCAGCAGGTCCGCGGTCAGCTGCTGGAACTGGGCGCGGGTGAGCTTCTCGTCCAGGTGCAGCGGGCCCTCGGCGGACGCGGTGATGTAGGGCAGGTTGATCGAGGTCTCGGTGGACGAGGACAGCTCGATCTTGGCCTTCTCCGCCGCCTCGCGCAGGCGCTGGAGGGCCATCTTGTCCTTGGACAGGTCCACGCCGTGGCCGGACTGGAACTGCTTGACCAGGTAGTCGACGACGCGCTGGTCCCAGTCGTCACCGCCGAGGTGGTTGTCACCGTTGGTGGCCTTCACCTCGACGACGCCGTCGCCGATCTCCAGCAGCGAGACGTCGAACGTGCCGCCACCGAGGTCGAAGACGAGGATCGTCTGGTCGTCCTTGTCGAGGCCGTACGCCAGGGCGGCGGCGGTCGGCTCGTTGACGATGCGCAGGACGTTCAGACCGGCGATCTCACCGGCCTCCTTGGTGGCCTGGCGCTCGGCGTCGTTGAAGTACGCCGGGACGGTGATGACCGCGTCGGTCACCTTCTCGCCCAGGTAGGCCTCGGCGTCCCGCTTCAGCTTCTGCAGCACGAAGGCGCTGATCTGCTGCGGGTTGAAGTCCTTGCCGTCCAGGTTGATCTTCCAGTCGGTGCCCATGTGGCGCTTGACCGACCGGATGGTCCTGTCGACGTTGGTGACCGCCTGGCGCTTGGCCACCTCGCCGACCAGCACCTCGCCGTTCTTGGCGAAGGCGACGACGGACGGCGTGGTCCTGGCGCCCTCTGCGTTGGTGATGACGGTGGGCTCGCCGCCCTCCAGAACGCTGACGACGGAGTTAGTCGTGCCCAGGTCGATGCCGACCGCACGTGCCATGGTGAGTTCCTCCAGCTGACTTGAGTGCAACGGACTCAAGTGTGCACGACGGCGGCGCCGGGGTCAACAGACCTGAGTCAAGCGGGCTCAACTCTTATCCATCCCTTACACGCAAGGCCTCTCTGACCTGCGGTGATGTCATCTGCTGAGGAGGAGGAGAGGGGTACCCGAAGGGGGAACGCCGGGCTCCCTCGGGGCCGTACCCGTATCCGAACCCGGGCACGGCCCCCGCTCCGTACTCCTCCCCGTACCCCTCCCCGTACCCCTCTTCGTACCGCCCCCGGGAGCGGGGTGCGGGGCGCGGGCCGCCGGCGGAGGGCGCCTCGGTGCGGGGGCCGCGCAGGTCACCGGCGAACGGCGCCTCGGTGCGGGGGCCGCGCACGCCGGCCGACGGGGCGCGGGTCCCGGGATCGGCTCCGGGTGCCCGCAGCGGCAGCCGCCGCACACCGCCGCCCAGGGCGCGAAGGGCTCCCAGGGCCGCGCCCGCCCCCTTCGCGCCCGTCGCCGCACGCCCGCTCCGGCGCGCACCCCCGCTCCGGCCGGCGGCCGCGCTCCCCTTCTTCCTTCCGCCGCCCCCGTCCGCGCCCGCCTCGGCCCGCGCCCGGGGGGCGCAGACACCGGCGGACGCGCTCGGGGAGAGCGACGCGGCCGGCGCGGCCGCGAGGGCCGGCGAGGTCCGCGTGCCGGTGACGTACGTCCGGGTACGGCTGGTGTGGCCGCCGTGCCGGCCGGTGTGCCCGGCATGCCCCGCCGGGCGGCGCGGGCCGTACACCCGGACGCGCAGCAGCCCGAGGACGGCCGGCAGCAGCACCCCGGCCGTCCACAGCGCACTCACCGGCGCGAGCCACCCCGTGTGCACCAGGACGCCGACGAGCACGGTGGCGAAGGTGACGGTGCCGAGCAGGACCGTCGCGCCCGGCGGGGTGAGACCCAGCTTGCGCAGCCGGTGGGCGAGGTGGTCGGGGCCCCGGCGCACCACCGACCGCCCGGCCAGCCGCCGGGAGAGCACGACGAGCACCGCGTCGGCGGTCGCCGTGGCGGTGAGCGCGAACAGGACGGCGGCCGTCGACCCGGCGTCGTACCCCGTACGGACCAGTACGGCGGACGCGGCGAGCACGAACCCCGTGAACAGGGAGCCGCAGGCGCCGAACGCGATCCGCGCGGGATGCCAGTTGTGCATGAGGAAGCCGGTGAGGGCGGCGGCGAGCACGCTCAGCAGCACCGCCAGGTCGTCCATCACCTCGGCCGCCGCGCAGACGCCCGCGCCGAACGCGACGAGCACGCCCACCGTGCCGGCCAGGCCGTCGACGTGGTCGAGCCCCCGGAAGGCGACCGCGGCGCAGGCGATCCAGACCACGGCGGCGATCCCGGCGGGCACCCCGGTCTCGTCGTAGGGCACCACGAACGCCGCCGCGACGACCGACCCCACCAGCAGCAGCCACGTCTTCAGCCGCCACACGTCCGCGACCAGCCCGAGCACGGCGACCCCGGCGCCCGCCGCCAGCAGCCTGCCCACGCCGTCGCTCAGCGGAGCCGCGCCCGTCCAGCCGCCCGCCGCCGCGACCAGGCAGGTGCTGCCCACCACCGCGGCCCCGCCCAGCAGCGGCACCGGCCGCACCCGCCGCCGGTCGACCAGCCCGAGCCGCAGCGCGGGCACCCGCAGCAGGGCCGAGAGCACGGCGGCGAGGAACAGGGCGGCGGTGGCGGTGGCGATCCCGTAGAGCACGGTTCTTAAATTAGGTGCATATCGGTCGATCGGGTGTGAATAACACGATCAGAACAGAATCGGATCCCTGCCGGGGCCCTCGCCGCCCCCGCGCGGATCCCTGCCGGAGCCCTCGCCGCCCCCGCCCGGACCCCCGGCCCCGGCCGCACGGAACCGCCCCCGCCCGGCGGAACGGCCACCCCGGACACCCCGCGGAGGGATGCCCCGGAGCCGGGCCCCCGGCCCCTCTCAGGCAACCCTCAGCGACCCAGATCACCCCACGCCCGGCTACATTGCGAAGGAGGATGAGGGTAGTCTCAGACGGACTGCATAAGTTACCGCTTAGTAATTTCGAGGCCGCCTCACAGGAGCCCCAATGCAACTCGCCGCGATCATCGTGTCGCTGGTCCTGATCGTGGTCGGCGTGGCACTGTTCGGCCGCGCCGTCCTGCAGCTCTACGCCCACATGCGGCTCGGCCAGCCCGTACCCGCCGGTACCCGGACCGACGAGCCCGTGCAGCGTACCGCCACCGTGGTCAAGGAGTTCCTGGGCCACACCCGGATGAACCGCTGGGGCATCGTGGGCGTGGCGCACTGGTTCGTGGCGGTGGGCTTCTTCTCCCTGCTGCTGACGATCGTCAACGCGATCGGCCAGCTCTTCAAGGCCGACTGGATCCTGCCGGTCATCGGCGACTGGGCGCCGTACAACGTCTTCGTCGAGTTCCTCGGCACGATGACGACGCTCGGCATCCTCGTCCTGATCGCCGTCCGCCAGCTGAGCAAGCCGAACAAGCCGGGCCGCAAGTCCCGCTTCGCCGGCTCCAACTTCGGCCAGGCGTACTTCGTCGAGGCCGTCATCCTCATCGTCGGCGTCTGCATCTTCATGCTGCACGCCCTGGAGGGCGCCCAGCACCACGTGGACGGCTACGAGGCCTCGTTCTTCGTCTCGTACCCGGTGGTCTCCTGGCTGCGCGGCATGGACGTCTCCACGCTGCAGAACCTCACCTACTTCTTCGCCGGCCTGAAGATCGCGACCTCCTTCATCTGGATGATCACGGTCGCGCTGAAGACCGACATGGGTGTGGCCTGGCACCGCTTCCTGGCGTTCCCGAACATCTGGTTCAAGCGGGAGGCCGACGGCTCCACGGCGCTGGGCGCGCTCCAGCCGATGACCTCCGGCGGCAAGGCGATCGACTTCACCGACCCGGGTGACGACGACGTCTTCGGCGTCTCCCAGGTCGAGCACTTCTCCTGGAAGGGCCTGCTGGACTTCTCCACCTGCACCGAGTGCGGCCGCTGCCAGTCGCAGTGCCCGGCCTGGAACACCGGCAAGCCGCTCTCCCCCAAGCTGCTGATCATGTCGCTGCGCGACCACGCGCACGCCAAGGCCCCCTACCTGCTGGCCGGCGGCGGCAAGAACATGGAGGGCGAGGAGAAGGCGTCCGAGGAGCAGCTCGCCGGTGTCCCGGCGTCCGCCCTCGCGGAGGCCGGGCGCCCGCTGATCGGCACGGCCGAGGAGAACGGCGTCATCGACCCGGACGTCCTGTGGTCCTGCACCACCTGCGGCGCCTGCGTCGAGCAGTGCCCGGTCGACATCGAGCACGTCGACCACATCGTCGACATGCGCCGCTACCAGGTGATGATCGAGTCCGCGTTCCCGTCCGAGGCGGGCACGATGCTCAAGAACCTGGAGAAGAAGGGCAACCCCTGGGGCCTGGCGAAGAAGCAGCGCCTGGAGTGGACCAAGGAGGTCGACTTCGAGGTTCCGGTCGTCGGCAAGGACATCGAGGACCTCTCCGAGGTCGAGTACCTGTACTGGGTCGGCTGCGCGGGCGCGCTGGAAGACCGCGCCAAGAAGACGACGAAGGCCTTCGCCGAACTCCTCCACATCGCGGGCGTGAAGTTCGCGATCATGGGCGGCGACGAGAAGTGCACCGGTGACTCGGCCCGCCGCCTCGGCAACGAGCCGCTGTTCCAGGAACTGGGCATGGAGAACGTCATGTCCCTCAACGCCGCCTTCGGCGAGGAGATGGACGACGACGGCAAGGTCACGCCCGAGTCGGCGAAGCCGAAGTCGGCGAAGAAGATCGTCGCCACCTGCCCGCACTGCCTCAACACCCTCGGCAACGAGTACCCGCAGCTCGGCGGCGACTACGAGGTCATCCACCACACCCAGCTGCTCCAGCACCTCGTCGACGAGGGCAAGCTGGTCCCGGTCACCCCGGTCGAGGGCATCATCACCTACCACGACCCCTGCTACCTGGGCCGCCACAACAAGATCTACACGCCCCCGCGCGAGATCATCGGCAAGGTCCCCGGTCTCCGGAACGAGGAGATGCACCGCCACAAGGAGCGCGGCTTCTGCTGCGGCGCGGGCGGCGCGCGGATGTGGATGGAGGAGCGGATCGGCAAGCGCATCAACAACGAGCGCGTCGACGAGGCCCTGTCCCTCAACCCGGACATCGTGTCCACGGCCTGCCCGTTCTGCCTGGTCATGCTGACCGACTCGGTCAACGGCAAGAAGAACGAGGGCGCGGCCAAGGAGTCGATCCAGGTCGTCGACGTCGCCCAGCTCCTGCTGGACTCCGTCAAGACCCCGGCGGAGGAGCCCCCGGCGGGCGCGTCGGAGAGCGAGAACGCGCCGGAGCCGGAACCGGTGAAGTAGCCGCCGCGGCGCCCCGCACCTGACGACGACGCCCCCAGCTCCGTACGTACGGAGCTGGGGGCGTCGTCGTACGCGGGGGTCGTCGGACACGGGGTCGTCATCGGACACGGGGGTGTCACCGCTCGTGTGCGGCCCTGCTCGTCCCCGGACGCCCGGGCGTTCGTGGGCGCCGGGCGGTCCAGGGCCCACGCGTTCCCGGGCGCCCGGGCGTCGTGGGTGCCTACGCGTTCTTCGGCTCGGCCTGCTGCACGACCTCGAAGGACCACAGGGTGGAGCCGGTGGCCGCGGGCTTCGGCTGCTGCCCGCCCTCTCCCTCACCGGCGCCGGTGCCCCGGTGGGCGGACTTCATCGGCCCCTCCATCCAGGCCTGGAACGCCGCCTCGTCCCGCCAGCGGGTGTACACCAGGTACGTGTCGGTCCCCTCGACGGGACGCAGCAGCTCGAACCACTCGAACCCGTCGGAGTTCTCGACGGCGTGCGCCCGCGAGGCGAACCGCTTCTCCAGCGTCTCCCGCTGCTCGGCGGGCACGGTCAGTACGTTGATCTTGACTACGCTCATGGATCCATCCTGCCCCCGGACCGCCGCAACCGCCGGGAGCACCCCCCGATGCGCTCACCGAACGCCGCAAGACGCTGGAAATCCCGCGGGGAGCACGGCCCGCGGACCGCCCCTGAGATCCCTCCGGCGCCTCCCCTAGGGGATGTCACAGCTCGGCCGCAAAGCCGGGCCGGGACGCCCGGGGCCCGCACGTCACCCAGCGGGAGCGGGTACGTTCGACGACGTGGCTGGATTCAGGATCGGACGCGGCGGCCGGGACAACCGTGCCCCGCAAGCGCGCCCCCAACAACCCCCGTACGGACAGCAGACGCCGCCCCGGGCGCCGTCGCACGGCTACCCGTCGGCGCCACAGCCGTACCCGCAGCAGCAACCGCAGTACGGCCGCCCGCCGCAGGGCCGGCCGCCGCAGGGGCGTCCCCAGGCCGGCCGGCCGCAGTACGGGGCCGGTCCGGCGGGAGCGGCCCAGTGGCCCCAGGCGGCGGACGGCGGCTACGGCGGACACGGCGAGCCCGAGTACTTCGGTGACGGCGCCGCCCACCCGCAGGGCGGCCCCGACCGGTACGCGGCCGACAACCCGGGCCACACCCAGGCCTTCGCGATCGGCGAGGACCCGTACTCGCAGGGCGAGACCTACCGCGCGGGCGCGGCCCCGGCCGGTCCCATCGGCCCCCGCCTGCACTGGAAGGACCTGCTGCGCGGCATCGTCCTCGCGCCGAACCAGACGTTCCTCCAGATGCGCGACTACACGATGTGGGGCCCCGCCCTCGTCGTGACGTTCCTCTACGGTCTGCTGGCGGTCTTCGGCTTCGACGGCGCCCGCAAGGACGCGATCCACGCCACCCTCTCCAACGCGGTCCCGATCGTGCTGATCACGGCCGTGGCCATGGTGATCAGCGCGTTCGTCCTGGGCGTGGTCACCCACACCCTGGCCCGCCAGCTCGGCGGCGACGGCGCCTGGCAGCCCACGGTCGGCCTGTCCATGCTGATCATGTCCCTCACGGACGCGCCGCGCCTGGTCTTCGCCATGTTCCTGGGCGGCGATGCCGGCTTCGTCCAGATCCTGGGCTGGGCCACCTGGGTGGCCGGCGGCGCGCTGCTGACCCTCATGGTCAGCCGCTCCCACGACCTGCCCTGGCCGAAGGCACTGGGCGCCTCGGCGATCCAGCTGATCGCCCTGCTGTCGATCGTGAAGCTGGGCACTTTCTAGGGAAGGCGAACGCACCGCGCGTCGCAGGGGCCCGGCCGTCGAGCCGGGCCCTTCCGCGTGTCCCGGCCGGACGCGCCGGCGCGGCTACCGGGCGACCGGCTTCCTGACCCGGTCGGTCTCGTCCTGCACCAGCAGGGAGAGCAGGGAGGCGACCGAGAGCCCGGCCTCCGCCGGGTGGCGCAGCACCTTGTCCGCCTCGATGCGGTAGGTGTTCGTACGCCCCTCGCGGGTGTGCGACAGGTAACCGTCCTGCTCCAGGTCGGAGATGATCCGCTGGACGGCGCGTTCCGTCAGCCGGCAATGCGCGGCGATGTCGCGGATCCGGACGTTCGGATTGTCGGCAATGGCTGCCAGGACACGCGCGTGGTTGGTGATGAACGTCCATCCGGTGTGGGATTCGGGCACTCCGACCATGCCCCGCATTTTAGGGGACACGCTTGCCCGACCCCAGATACGTGACATACTTTTCGCGTAACAGAAGACGTATGGCGGCGGATGCAGGAGGGGCACAGGGGTGTCTGGGGACAACGCGGTCACGCCAGGGCGCACACGCGAGGCCGCCGGATCCGGCGAACAGGCGCCCGCCCCGCTCGCCGGATCCGCCCCGTCCGACGGGACCGGCCCACTCGGCGGGCCCGCCCCCTCCGGCGGGGCCGGCCCACGCGAAGGGTCGGCCGTGCCCGACGGGCCGAAGGTCATGGGGCGTGAGTGCGACGGCGCGTGGGTCGTCGTCGCACGCGGCGCCTACGACATGCAGTCGATCACCCCGCTGGCGAACGCGCTGGGCGCCGCGGCCGCCAGACGGCAGAAGGTGGTCCTGGACGCCTCGGGCATCACCTTCGCGGACTCCTCGATGCTGAACCTGCTGGTGCGCACCCACCAGGCGACCACTTTGCGGGTGGCCTCACCGGCGCGGCAGCTGCGGCGGCTCCTCGAGATCACCGGAACCGACACCGTCCTGGAGGTCCGGGCGACGATCGAGGACGCCGTCGCCTCCTAGGCGGATCGACCCGGGCGCCGGAACTCCCGTACGTGCGAGAGCCCCCCGACGACCATCGGGGGGCTCTCGCACGGGCACCGGCCGCGAAGCGGCCGCGGGTCAGAGCGCTTCCTTGTTCTCCTTCGGCGCCTCGCCCGACTTGTGCACCGGGGGCAGGACACTCCACGGGAAGTTGATCCAGTCGTCGGTGCGCTTCCAGACGTACTCGCACTTCACGAGCGAGTGGGACTTCTCATAGACGACCGCGCTGCGCACCTCGGCGACGGTGTCCAGGCAGAAGTCGCGGACCAGCTTCAGCGTCTTGCCGGTGTCGGCCACGTCGTCGGTGATCAGGACCTTCTTGTCGGAGAAGTCGATCACGTTGGGCACGGGCGCGAGCATGACGGGCATCTCGAGGGTCGTCCCCACGCCGGTGTAGAACTCGACGTTCACCAGGTGGATGTTCTTGCAGTCGAGGGCGTAGGCGAGGCCGCCGGCGACGAAGACACCGCCGCGCGCGATGCTCAGCACTATGTCCGGCTCGAACCCGTCGTCGGCGATGGTCTGCGCGAGTTCGCGGACGGCTGTGCCGAACAGTTCGTAGGTGAGGTTTTCTCGTACGTCGCTCATGTGGTGGTGCCCCTCGGTCAGACCTGGGTCCGGTGGAAGTTGAGGTAGGAGCGGGAGGCCGTGGGCCCACGCTGCCCCTGGTAACGGGACCCGTAGCGTTCACTGCCGTACGGGGCCTCGGCGGGCGAGGTGAGCCGGAACATGCACAGCTGCCCGATCTTCATCCCGGGCCACAGCTTGATCGGCAGGGTGGCGAGATTCGACAGCTCCAGCGTCACGTGCCCGGAGAATCCGGGGTCGATGAACCCGGCGGTGGAGTGGGTGACGAGCCCGAGCCGCCCCAGCGAGCTCTTCCCCTCCAGCCGGGAGGCGAGGTCGTCGGGCAGGCTGATGACCTCGTACGTACTGGCGAGGACGAACTCCCCGGGGTGGAGGATGAACGGCTCCTCCCCCTCCGGTTCCACGAGCCGGGTGAGGTCCGGCTGCTCGACCGAGGGGTCGATGTGGGGGTAGCGGTGGTTCTCGAACACCCGGAAGTAGCGGTCGAGCCGCACGTCGATGCTCGACGGCTGCACCATGGATTCGTCGTACGGATCGATCCGCACCCGGCCGGCGTCGATCTCGGCCCGGATGTCCTTGTCTGAGAGAAGCACGCCCCGAGGATACGCAAGACGCGCGGAGCCCCCACAATCAGGACGGACCCCGCGCGCCTGTGCCGCTTCGCGGACCTACCGCTTCTCCAGCACCACCGGCACCGCACTGCGGAGCCGGGCACACCGGGGACACCGTACGAGCCGACCGGGGCCGAGCCGCTCGGCCTGCTGCATCGGGAACGAAGCGGTGCTGAACACGTGCCCCTCGGCACAACGGACGACGGTGCGCTCCATCAAGCCCTCAAGTCCCTTCCCCAGAACCCCGCCTGGCCTTCTGCCGCCTGACGACAAAAGCCACACTACGGGATCAAAGAGACGACCCTCCAGGCGGCACTCCGGCCCCGCCGGGACCCTCCCCGCCCTCTCCACCGTACGCCCAACTCCGGCCCCCCACAGCCCTCCTCCCCACCCCGCAGACATCCCTGGCCCCCGGGGCTCGAGCACCGGGGGCCAGGGATGAGGTACAGTGAGCGAGCACTGGACACCGACTCCGTCGGCGTCTTACGCGGGTGTAGTTTAATGGTAGAACATCAGCTTCCCAAGCTGAGAGCGCGAGTTCGATTCTCGTCACCCGCTCCATAAAGAAGGCCCAGGTCAGCGACCTGGGCCTCGTTTGCTGTCTAGTCCAATTCAAGGCTGGCGTGCCCTCCGCGTGCCCTAAGTCAGGCAGAGCGGTCACCCTGCGACGCACATGGGCCGCTCAGGACAACTCAAAAGTCCAGCCGTCTCAAGTGACGAGACACTTCGTGTGGTTTGCGTCACTATCACGGGTCATGCCCACGAAATCGCGTACGTAAATCAGCAGTTCAGGGCAGCCTGTGCAGACCCCATCCCATCCGTGTTCCTGTCCAGGTCGCCCTGTCCGGCGGCGCCGACCTGAACCTCGCCGTGGGCGACCTGGTGCGCGTGCGCCAGAACGACTACCGCTCCCGCCGCGGCGAGGGCCCCGACGAACGGCTACCGGGCCGTGGTCACCGCGATCAGCGAGGACCACCGCGTCGAGATCACCTGGCGCGACACGAAAACAGGCGGGCACCTGTCGGCGTGATTCGGCCCGCAGGCCATCAGCTCCGGCGCCCTCTCCCTCGGCTACGCCATGACCGTCGCCGCCAGCAGGGGCTCACCAGCGAGGTGAGCCTGCTGTACGGGCACGGCGCGAACGCCTTCGCCGTCTTCCGGGGCCGCAAGATCAGGCCAAGCAGGACGACCGCCACTGACCCGCCCACCGCATTCAACACCTCCGGACCCACCAGCACTCCTATTCGTGACCGGCCGAAACCCAGCGCCCCGACTCTGCCCACTACAGGCACCGCGGGGCGGGAAGGGTGAACGCCGCATGAGATATCCAGTGTGGCGCTGGTCATGTTCCATGCCTGAACAAGGTTCGGCGCCCGGAAATACTTCAAGCCCGGCGCGGCCGTCCTCGCCGAGGCCACCAGCTTGCTCGCCTCCAGCGACAGTCGGCACTGAAGGGCGCACAGAGAAGCTCCGAAGACCTTCCCCCGGGGCTTCTCTGTGCAAGGACTGCTCTCCATCTGTCAGAAGAGCGCGCCGGGCTCCGGCTCCGGGTCCGGGAGGGTGAAGGCCAGCTGCCCCTGCTCGGGCCGTTCGGGGACGTTGCGTGACTGCCTCGGCCGCCACCGATTACGGTCCAGGGCCATATCCGTACGTTTCACTTCCACCGCGACTCGCTGGAGCATGCCGTTGCTCGACACGTACATGTGGCCGTCGGCCCCATGGGGATCCCGGAGGTTCCGTATGTACCTCCGCTCATCCAAACCGGGCGGCTCCGCGTACTCCCCCAGCGCCACCAGGGCACGCACGGTGGCTGACCCGGGCACATACTGAGCAGTGGCGGTACTCAGGGTGGAGAGGTCGTCCTGCTTCTCGTGCCGCCACGCGCGTGTCCAGGCAGCCTCCCAGTCCGGCCATTCCAGCTCCGGCACCTCGCAGGCCCTCAGATACGCCTGGAACTGCTGAAGGCCGTGTGGCATCGCCTGCTTGTTCACGATGCGGTGCGCACTGCTGCGCGGCAGGGCGCCGTAGCCGCCGGCTCGCTGCTCCATGGTGCGATACGGCGGCGAGCCAGCCTTCCGGTACAGCTCCACCAGGGCCGCGCCCAGATCGACGAAGTCGCGGACGAACTCCGGACGCGGAGCGGGCCGGTCCCGGCCAGCCCGCGTAAGGCGGGTCGCCTCATACCGGGCCCGCTTCCACAGAAGTCGTGCTTCCTCGGGTGAGGCGTCGCACGCCCGGGCGTAGTTCAGCACGGTCTGCAGCTTCGGAACGATCTCCCCGGACGCGGCCCGCTGCAGCGTCGTGGCGTGGCAGCCGGCCCGCACCGACAGGGCCCGGTAGCCCTGCCGGGTGCGCCTCCGCTGTTCGCGCAACCACTCCTGCAGCTCGCGCAGCGCCTTATTGCTCGTGGTGAGCGGTCTCTCGGGACGGCACATGCACCATCACCTCACGCAGCCGGGGCCAGCAGGGCGCGCAGAGCGGCGCGCAGGCCCCGGGTGGTCGTCCCGGTGACCAAAGCGACCAGGAGGACGGCGATCAGACCGGCGCCGAGAAGGAGCTGCAGCACGACGGGCAGCGCCATGCCGGCGAAGGTGACCAGGGCGGCGGCCATGGTGATGACCACGATGATGACGACGGCCTCGGCACCGCCGAGGCGCCGCTGGGGCGGGGTGCCGCTCTCCACACAGGAAACGGCGAAACGGGGCTTGGGCACAAGGGTCTCCCTGCTGTTCGGGTCCGGCGACCCGCGGCCGCCGGATACCTGCTACTGACTCCAACTAGGCGAACCACAGGGGCGGTTGCAGCCGCCCGCAGCGTGGTGCGTGGACAAGATGGTGGCAGCCTCAAGAGGCCGGAAGCCCCTCTCCCCGGTCTTTCGGCGGGGTTTGATGCACGGGCGCCCCAACGCATCTATAGATGCGTGACTGCGAAAACTGCGACGCAGAGTCAGCGTTCCGCCCCATGGGCAACGGTGACCTGCGGGTCCGCCGTCGCAACCAAGACCGCAGAAGGCGTCAGCCCCTCGTGGTAGTGAACGAGTTGATGCATCCATGCCCCAATCGGGCTTGCGTCAGATTCGAGGCACTGCGACGATCCGCGCACTTGGGCTTGCACCGACTGGGGCGGGCCCTGCCCTGATTGCTGCTGACTCCAACCAAAGCCGAACAGGGACCTTACGGCCTCGCGTTGCAGCGCGACGCCGCCGGGAGCCGGTACCGCCTCTGGTACCGGCTCTCTGTGTGAGGTGGGAGCGCGTGTCGGTACGTGGCCTGGATCGAGCGCGGTCGGCTGTGACGCCAGCTGTACGATGACCGCGTGACAGCCCGCCGCGCCCTTGGTTCCGGCCCCCAGGTCGCGCACACCATCCGTGCCGCCCAAGCCGACTTGATCGACACCCTGCCCGGCGTCCACCTCCCGGACGTTGCCGAGCTGCGGGTTGAGAGCATTGCAGGCCGACCCAGTAGCACGCTTCGTCCATGCCTGCGACGGCATGCTGCACTGGCTGTTCCAGACGGGGCACGGCCGAGACGTCGTCGAGGTCATGGCCTTCGTTGAAGCACCAGGTTCGTACTTCGCGGGCGAATCCCTGTCCGTGGACGAGATCCTCGGCGAGCTGGAGCACCTCAACCAGCGAGGGCTCGTCCGCCGCGCCTCCGAGGACCCGAGCGCCGCAAGTTCGATCAAGGCCACAGTCACCGGCTCGGGCACTGACTGCGTACTGTCCGGAGGAACCGTGAGCGACTGCCTGAGCCGCCAGCAGCGCGTCGGCGGCACCTACACCTTCAACAATCCTCCGGCATCGTGGCCGGCTCCCAGCAGAGCGTGGTGCAAAACAACAGCTTCGGCTTCGACGCCTCCGCCCTCGCCGAGTTCGCGGCCCTGGCACGCCAGCTCGCCCCCAACGCTCAAAGCCTCGCCGGAACACGAGGAAGCCCTCATCCAGGACGCCGAGGTGCTGGAGCAAGCCGCCTCTGCCGAGCAGCCGGAGCCCGGACGCATCAGGGCCGCGTACCTGCGCGTGCAGGAGGCGCTGGGCGCGATCACGACCACGACAGCCGGCCTCACCGTGTTGGCGCAGCAGGGGCAGACGGCGTACCAAGCCGCGTTCGGCGGCTAAACCAACGCACGGGCTCCGAGGACTAAGCCGCTCGGAGCCCCGGCCCGCTACGCGTGGACCGCGTCCGGCAACACCTTCCGAAGCGCGCTGCCCACTGCGGGGCCAGCCTCTGACACCTGACGAAGATCAGCGCTTCGCAGGTAGCGATAGCTCTGCGGCGGATGGAAGGCCCCCGCAGCACGCAGTGCGCTGAGGGACACCGGCTCGTCGAAGGACACGGGATCCTCCAAGGTCAGACCGCTTGCCTGGGTGGCACCGTCCATGTAGGCGTCGTACTCTCGACGAGTGATCCCCGTCTGAGTCCGATGCGCCGACCAGACCTCCTTGGGAGAGCCCACACGGACCGATGCAATGCGCGCCATGCCCACCAGAGCCATGGTGGGCGCGGTCGCATACAGCAGAACCGGGGTTCCGGGTGGCGCGGCGACGCGCTGGCGGCGGACCTCCACCGTCTTGCTGCCGGCCAGGATCGCGGTGGCGAAGCGCGGGTGGACGGACAGCAGCATCGCGCGTTCCGGATCGTTCACGTCGTTCGGTGCCCCTCTTGGTAGACCGCCTGGAACAGCTCGCTATTGATCTTCGACAGCGAGATCAACAAGTTCGACGACCACGGTAGTCCCAGCCCCCTGGCCAGCGAGGTCAATCGCCGCAGCGTCACGGGCTTCGGGAAGATCTCGGTGTCCGAGAACCTCAGCGCCATGGCGCGACCGGAGGCGTCGGCGGCTTCTTGAACCTCGCCCCGACCGTATACGCCCAGGTGTTCGAATTTCGAGAAGAGGGCGTCGGGTGTGTCGATGAGCACCTCGTCGAGCCGTGAACTACCCACCACCATCTGGCCTTCACCTTGGGAGTTGCCATCGCTGACGTACCAGAGCAAGCGAGCCGGGATGCTCTCCCCGCGGCGGCCCGAGGAGCGGTAATAGACGTGCTCTCTACTGATGCCCAGGACGTCACTGCGCGGCATGAGCATGGCAGGCACGTTGAACAGCTCAGTCGACCAGCGCGGCTTGATGGGCACCAGGAAGGACGGCAGCTCCGAATCGATGATCTTCGTCGGCCACCACGCACGCTCCACCACGGCTGCCACCTCGGCGGGCATGCCAGCACGGAGCGAGGTCGTATCGACAGTCAGCTCGCGGGCGAGCCCGCCGGCCACAGCCTCCACCTCGGCTGCTGTCCCGCACACGTTCACAAGGAGAGCGACGAGCCTGCCGTCATGCTCGAAGAACCCGTCGTCGCCAGCTGCGGATCTGGCCGCCTCGGAGGGATGCGGATCGCTGATACGGATGATCTCCGCACCGCAGTCCCGGCCGAGTCGCTTGATCAGGAAGAGGAGCTGCCGGGCAAGAGTCTGTTCCAGTGGGCGGCCGGCTGTGCGGAGAACGGGGACGATGAGGGTTCGTCCGTCCAGTGCCCACGCATAGAGGGCGACCGGGCGTCCCTGGCCGTCCCGGAGCAGCTCGCGGTGCCAGGCGACCGAGCCTCCGTTCAGTGACCGCAGCCGTTCGGCGAAGGCCGATCCGTCGTCGCCACCCGACTGGTGGAAGAAGGCGACCAGTTCATCCTCCGCACCCGTTGCCACCTCTCCGGACCGGAACTCCGTCCCCATCAGATCGGCCGGTCGGTACACCTGTGCCTGCCGCAGTTCGTCCACGTGCAACGTCACGGTGGAGGGCGAGACGACTCGGACGCGGGCCACCTCCCAGGCCACGTCGCCCAGGCGGGACAGCAGTGGATCACGGGTGGCCAGGACTTGCAGACCGGCACAGGACGTCTCGGCCACGTATCGCAGGCGGAGCCGAAGCTCAGCGTCGACGGTCAAGGCGGGCATGGCTTTGCTAGCGGCCTGGAGCAGTTCACGGCTTCGCTCAGCCACGGCCGCCGAGTCCGGGGAGAGCTTGCGCAAGCCAGTCAGCGCCGCTTGTTGGTGCTGCCGTTCTGCGGTATTCGGAAGGTCCCTGATCTCATGGACCAGCTGGGGCGTGTAAGCGAGCTCCACGAGATCCGCCATCCAGCCGGCGTCCAGCGCGCGGGACTCCTCAGCGCCGGCCGTATCAGCGAGTCCACGGAGATCGGCGAAGACTCCGTGATCAACCGTGACCACTAGGAGAGCGTCGCTCTCCATCTCCGTGAACAGGTCCGGATGGCCGAGGTCCAGCCACCAGCCGTCAAGGATCTCGCCGTCACGGCCCCGCCCTCGCACCTCGCCATCCGGGACGAAGCCGAGGCTCCTCCACATCCCGCTCAGGTTGTAATCCCGCCGGCACTTTGCCTTGATCCCGAGTCGCTGTGGGTACCGCTCTTTGATGCCCTCCACCAGCCGACGGGCGATTCCCCGGCCGCGCTGTTCCTCCGCCACGCACAGGTGCGCGAGCCGAATACGCGCGCTCCTCTTCGGCAGTCCGAACAGCGCGTAGCCGAGCACCTCATCGGCTTCAACCGCAGCCAGAAGGCCGCCCTCTTCCGCTGCCTTCCGGTAAGCCGGGGGTTTGAGAAGCCCCAGCGTCTTCGTGTAGCGATCACCCAGGGCTATAGCCTTGTCGATCAGCTCGTCCTGCGCTGGCGAAACGGGCACCAACTTGATCGTCATCGCTCCCCCTCCTGTTGGGCCGTACATCGCCGACCACAACCCCCTGTTCGCATACGCGGGAGAAGCTGATCTCATTCAT
The DNA here is from genome assembly GCF_000720185.1 of Streptomyces sp. NRRL S-340. Classification (GTDB taxonomy): domain Bacteria; phylum Actinomycetota; class Actinomycetes; order Streptomycetales; family Streptomycetaceae; genus Streptomyces. The sequence goes on from NZ_JOIY01000001.1 coordinate 276,530, forward strand.
GGCCGTCCATCAAGGGGGCACAAGGGGCGCACGGAACCCCAGGGACTATCAGGATGCCTTTACGCCTCCTTGGCTCCCGTCTGTTCGGCAGCGGACTCTCGCATTCGCTGCCGCACCTCGGCATCGATCCCCCGTGCCAGCCGCCGCTGATGCTTCACCGTCGAGTGCTGGTAGATCAGCTGGGCCCGTTCCGAGGACTGGCCGGCGCGGACCATGAGGTCCTTGAGCTTGGCGCCCGTGTCGGCGGCGAGGGTGTTGCCGGTGTGGCGGAGGTCGTAGAAGCGGAAGTTGGCGGGCATGCCGGCCTTCGTCCTGGCCTTGCGCCACTTGCGGCCGAAGGTCGAGCGGCGGAACGGGGCGCCCTTCTCGCCTACGAAAAGGAGGCCGTCCGGCTCCTTCTCCGCGAACCACCGAAGGTGCCGGCGCAGCTCCGGCAGCAGGAAGTCGGGCAGGTACACGGTGCGCTTGCCCGCGCGGGTCTTGGGGGCGCCGGTGACCCGCCTGCCGTTCGTCAACTCCGGTGCCGCTTGCGTGATCCGCAGGGAGCACTCGTCGAGATCGACGCTATGCCGGCGCAGTTCGGCCAGTTCCTCGGGGCGGAGGGAGGCGAAGGCGCCGAGCAGGACCATGAGCCTCCAGCGGGGACCCATGGCGTCGGCGAGGTCGAAGACCTGCTCCACGGTCGCGGTGGGGCGCTCGTCGGCCTCCTCTTTGCTGGCGCGGCTGCCGCCCACGGCCGCAGGCTGTTCTTCACGGACGCCGACGTCGCCCTGCCCATGGAGGCGATCACTGCCGCGGCCACCGCCATGGACGGCGGCGCTGTCGGCGGCGCCATCCCGCCCCTGTACACCCCCAAGCGGCTCGGCACACGGCTGCTCTGCGCGTACTGGGACCACTACCGAGACACGCGCGGCGGCGCCCAAGGCGTCGCCCAGTTCGCCACCGCGGTCGCCTTCCAGGAGATCGGCGGATACCGCGACGACCTTTTCATGAGCGAGGACGTGGAGTTCTTCCACCGGCTGGCGGCCCACGGCCGTAGCGTGAACGCCCCGGTCGTGATCCTCGACGAGCTGCGCGTACGCCCCTCCACCCGCCGCTACGACCAGTGGTCCAGCCTCCGGATGCTGTGGTGGCAGAACCCCGTCACCGCACGGTTGCGGCTCAGCTCCCCTCGCATGTGGCGCCACTGGTACCAGAGCACCGTCCGATGACCCCGGAGCCCACCATGACCACGACGCTGCCCGTGCCGGACGCGGAAGGGATCTACACCTTCCCCAACGACCTCATGCACGCCCACCAGCGGTGGACCGAGCACCTGGCCGAGCGCCACCGGGCTCACGACCACCGGGTGATCGCACTCAGGTCCCCACACAGCGGAGATCGCTACTTCATCGAGAAACGGCGCCCGACCGGCCGCCCGGTGCTCGCCATCGAACCCCACCACGACGACTTCGTCCTGTCCGCCTCCGGCACCTTCCTGGCCCATCCCCGGCCGCTCACCGTGGCCACGGTGTTCACCCGCTCCACCAGCGTCCACCCGGCCCTGGAGGACACCTACGTCACCGAAGCCGCCGTATCCGACCTGCGCAGCCGGGAAGGCGCCGCCGCGCTGGCCCCTTTCGCCGCCCATCGGATCGCCCTCGGCCACCAGGACGCAGCACCCCCGTACCGACCCTTCGATCCACAACGCCTGGACCGGATCACGGACGAGCTCCGAGAGATCAACGAAGCCCACCCCGATGCCGAACTCCTCGCCCCTGCAGCCGTCACCCGCCACCCCGACCACCTCCTCGTACACACGGCAGCAGTACGACTCGGATGCCGCTGGTTCTGGGAAGACCTCGCCTTCTGGCCCACCTACGCCCTGGCCAACTGCGACCAACACCTCTTCCAAGCACGCATCGGCCACGCCCTGGTAGCCGAGGCGACCGACATCACTGACGTCGTGCTCGACAAGGTCACGGTGCTGCACATGCACGGCTCGCAGATGCACCCGGTCCGCAAGATGTACCGGCCGATCCGGCACGCGTGGACGACAGCGGCCAGCCTCCTGAGCCGCACCGGAGCCTTTGCCGAGCGCTTCTACCGGACGGAGTCGCCGTGAAGATCATCGCGCTCGAAGGCCCTCGTACGCCGGCAAGTCCACCGTGATTCACCACCTGCGCACGCGCGGCATCGAGAACCGGGCCTTCGTCTCGGACTGCTACGTCCAGCACATCGCTCATCGCGCCGACATCCCGCCCGTCCGGACCGCGTCCGCCGCCGAACAGCTCGCCGCGTTCGAAACGTTCATGGGCATCGAAGGCACTCGCGTGCGCCGGGCGCTCGCCAGCGCCAAGCCCGTCGTCCTCCTGGACCGCTCGGTGGACACCCTCCTGGCCCACGCCCACGCGCTCGACGCCCTGTTCGGCTACGCCGTCCACCACCGCCTGTGCGACCGCCTCCAGGAGCTGCCGTTCCTCCGCCCCCACCACACCCTCTACCTGGACGTGCCGGCCGAGGAGCTGGCCCTGCGCCGCAAGGCGGCCGGGCACACGGCGGCCGAGTCCGGGTACTTCCTCCACGAGCCGACGTTCCTGGCACACGCGCGGGACTATTTCGTCTCCGCAGCACAGCCACCCGTGTCACGGGAGGTGACCGTCATCCCCGCCGACACCGGCCCGGACGCGGTCGCGCACGCGGTGGAGGCCCTCGTCACGTACTGGACCAGGTGACCGGCCGATGCCCACAGCCCTCTTCGTCTGGCGGCGTACCCCGCCTCCGTTCCTCATCGGCGGAGCGGAGGTCACCCAGCAACTCCTCGCCGAAGAACTCTCGGCAATCGGATGGCACACCGTCTACCTCGGCTCCCACCAAGCACCCTGGGACCAGTCCCCACAGGTCACCCAGATGCGGACCTACCTCGGCGCAAACGACACCGAGTACGAGGAGACCGAGGAGGGTCTGCGCTACAGGTGGAACGGAGTGGACTGCATAGCCGTACCGCAGCAGCGGATCACCTCAGCCCTGCGGAGCATGCTGTCCCACGTGCGGCCGGACGTGGTGTTCACTTCCCAGGAAGGTGCGGCCGACATTGCCGCCCGAGCCCGGCCCACCTCTCTCGTCGCAGGCATTCTGCACTCGGTGTCCAGGACGGGACTGGGCGTCCTCGACGGTCGTCCGCACCATGGACTGGCCGTGTCCGAGTTCGTCATCCGACGGGCGCCCCGGACCGATGGCACCCGGCTGTCCGTCCTGTATCCGTCCTTCACCCCACCGAAGCCGGAGCAACACCGCAGCGAGCGGACCAGGGCCGTGCTCATGGTCAACCCCATCCCGGCGAAAGGCTCCGAGCTGCTGCACCAGCTCATCCGCCGCATGCCCGAACAGCGCTTCACCCTGGTGGAAGGCTGGTGGAACACCGCGGAGGAGTTCGCCGGCTACCCCAACGTCACCTGGGTGCCGCGGGTCTACGACATGAGCCCCCTCTACCGCAGCCACCGCCTCCTGCTCGTGCCGTCCACGGTGGAGGACGCCTTCCCCCGCGTGATCATCGAAGCCGCACTGCACGGGACCCCGAGCATCGGCACCGACCGGGGCGGCATCCCCGAAGCCATAGGCAACGCGGGCATCGTGCTTCCCGCCGAGGCCGGCGCGGAAGGGTGGGCGGAGGCCATCCGCACCGCCGACCACCACACCCTGGGCGAACAGGCCCGGCAACGTGCGACCGCCTTCACCCGCCCCCGCCTGCCGGACCTCGAACGCCTCGGCATCTAGCCCGCGGCGAAGGCGTCCTCGACCTGATCCAGCCGGTCCGTCCACCAGTGCAGAAGCGCCTCGTCAGCGGTGAACAGCTCATCGAAGGAGAGGTCACCGCAGTCGTAGTGGAACTCCAGCTGCCAGAAGTCCGTCATCCGCTTCCACCACAGCCGACGAACACCATCCACCAGCGCAGACGGCTCCAGCGGCACCACCGACCGATAACCCTCAACGAACGCCGAGACCCGCGCGAGGTCGAACACCCCGCCCACCCCGAACTGCACCTGCGCCGTCCGGGCAACCTCTTCCGCGTACGGACGCACCGCGACCCGGTCCCAGTCCAGGACGGCGGCAAGTTCCCCGCCTTCCCAGAGCAGATTGCGGTACTGCACGTCACCGTGCGTCCACTCGTGACCACCCTCAGGCGTCACGGATCGCGGACGTTGATCGGCGTGCTTGAAGACGAGGGCCCGCCGGCGCTCCAAGGCGACAGTGACTTCCTTGTCGAAGTCGCTGTCCGTGCCCTTGTCGCGTACGGCTGCGGAAAGCCGCTCGGCCTTCCGTACCGCCCGCTCCGGCGACGTGACGTCCGCGGTGATCGTGTCCGGAACCCCGGGCAGCAGCCCTCGACCGCAAGCCCTGCCCAGACTCAGGTGCAGACGCCCCAGCTCCGCGCCCAGTGCGCCCACCTGGGGCAGGGCGAGATCAACACCCCGGACATGGGCCCCGACCACCCACGGAAACAGGCACCAGGCGCCACCGCCGGCCTGCGCCACCAGCGACCCCGAGACCGTGGGAACGGGAGCACTCACCGGGACGCCGTCGGCGCCGAGGGCGGCCAGCACGCCCAGATTGCGCTGCAACCGCTCCAGCGAGACATCCGTGACCCGCTTCAAGGCGAACTGCCCGGCTGGGGTGTCCAGCCTCCAGTTCGCGTTCATCAGCCCGTCAGCGAGATAGCGGCGCTCCCGCACCTCTCCGAGACCGAAGACATCGATCAATTCGCCGAGCACGCTCTCGGCGATATCGCCCCGGTCCGCCACGGTGGCATCAATCACCCCACGGACGATACGCGAGCCCCCCCCGAGCACAACGATCACCGGTCCTACCACTCGCCCTGGCGCCCACCACCGTGGATATTCGCCAGAGCCACGTGGACCACATCGGGCGAGAACTGCGCCAGGCAGGGGGCAGTCCGATGACCCGTGTGACTCGCCCGCGGCCGGCCACTAGCGTCGCGGCGAGAACCGCTGCCGCCAGCGACCACTGACGGAAGCATCGGGCACCCCGATCGACGGCAGTACGTGCACGGCACCCGCTGCAGCTGCCATGGCCGCGACGATCGCCGTGGCCATGTGCTCCGACTCGCGCCAGGTGTTCCGCAGACGCCACGGCTCAGGTCTTGTCCGTACGGCAGGGTCAGGCTTCCCCCAAGGACCCGAAGCTCCAGGGCTCCGAAAGATCTCCGCCCGCGGTGAGACCGTAGCGCGTAAGGCGCGTCCACTGTGCATCCGCTTGACTGCGCAGCTCTGCCCAGTGAGCCAGGGCGCCGCCATAACCCGAGTCGACTGCGACTTTGAGCAAGCGCTCGGCGTCGCCCGAAAGTCCCTCCTCGGCACACATACGCGCAAGGTCCGCAAGCACCTCCACGTGCCCTGCGCTAGCCGCAGCACGGGCGTGGTCTTCCGCCGCCGCGTGGTCACCGGCCTGCTGCTTCAGGCGAGCCAACTCCCCCAGCGCCTCCGTCCGCCCCAGATTGGCCGCGCGCCGATAGAGCCGCTCCGCCTCCGGCTTCCTACCGTCCGACTCCCACAAACGAGCCAACAGCAGCAACACCTGGCCATCTCCGGTACACGCTAGACGTTCGGCTCCTTCACTGTCACCGCTCCTTTCTCTACGCAGCACGAATTCATTGAGGACCTGCCTGTCACCTGCGGCGGCCGCTTGGAGGACCAGCACTTCGGCCCCGGACATATCGCCTCTCTTCTCACGTATGCGGGCCAACAGGACCAGTGCACCCGAATTTCCCGCATGATATGCGGTCTGTGCGAGTCGTTCAGCGCCTTGGCGGTCACTGGTCTGCTCTCGCCTGTACGCCAACTCCAGCAGCGCGAAGGTGCTGCCCCCGTCCGCAGCTCTGCATGCCATGCGTTCGGCTTCCTCGCCGGCTCCCTCCTGTTCCTTCAGCAGGGCGAGGTGGGCCAGCGCAGCGGTACTACCCTGCTCAGCCGCGGTACGATACAGCCGAAGCGCGGCCTGCTTGTCCCCGGCCTTCGCTCGCAGCCGGGCTAACTCGGTCAGGGCAAACGTACTGCCCTGTCGCACAGCGGAAAGCAGAGCATCTTCCGCCCCTTCGTTGTCCCCCCATCTCCGTTTCAGACGAGCAACCTCGGTGCGGGCAAAAATGCTGCCCATATCGGCAGCCAGGCTGAAGACACGTACCGCGCCCTTTCTGTCCCCGGATTGCCGTCGCATATTGGCCAGTCTGATAGCGGGACGCAATTTGCCGCGACAAGCCGCTGCCAGGACCAGGCGCTCCGCAGCCTCGCCGTCGCCGGCCTGCTCTCGCATCCCCACCAGATCCGACAGTGCGTAGGTGCTGCCCGTCCTGCCCAGGGCCAGAAAGGCGAGCGACTCGGCGCCGCCGCTGTCTCCCGCCTCTTCCCTGGACCGGGCCAGACCCGCATACGACCTGATGTTTCCTCTCGCAGCGGCGTTCCTCGTCAGCCGCTGTGCCCCCTCTTCGTCACCGAACTCTTGACGAAGCCGAGCCAGACGGGTCAGTGCGGAACTGTCGCCTTGGTTGGCGGCCACGTGGGCCAACTCCTCGGCTTTGCCTGGTTCGCCCGCGAGCTGACGCAGCCGTACCAGCTCCCAGTACGCCCGTTGATCAGCCCTCCATGCAGCCTCGTAAAATTCTTTCGCCTTGGCGACGTCACCAACACCTTCGGCGAGACAACCCAATTCTCTCCGAATTCCCGTATTTCCGGCCGCCAACGCCTTTCCGTACAAGGACGCGGCGACTCGAAGTCGCCCCCTTCGCTGCGCCGCACGCGCCAACGCGACGCTGTCATCAGCGCCGAGGCAGTGGTGGATTGCCGCCTCCCAGAAGGAGGCTGGCGGACACATAAGTCGTCGCTCCATACGACCATGTTGCTCCAGGTAATCCGCAAGTCGGTACGTCCCTCCGAACCGTGCGTCGCTACCAAAAGGGACCGGCGTCAGCGGGCCAGGCACTCCGTGGCACGGCGCGGCACAGTACGCCAGGGCTTCCTCCAGCCAGTTGTCTCCTCGCAGGCCGAGCTCTTGGTCCTGGAGATAGCCCTTGGCGGCTACAACCAGAAGCGAATGAGGGAGCAGGGGGCCATGCCCAAGCCGACGAGAGTCCATGGCAGCGTGGATCAGCGCCTTCTCAGGAGGAGACGCGCATTGATAGCGCCTCATGAGTTCCGGAACACCGGCAAGGAACTGTGTGACCTCCCCGTCGATCGCTCCTTCCAGGGCACTAGCGAGCCGCGGATCACCGTGGGCCTTTCGGCGTGCCTCGCGCAAGTCACTGTCAGTGAACGCCTTGGGTACTACGATGCACTGGCCGAGTTCGGTGAGGAGCTTGCGCTGTTGGTCGAAGCGATCTTCGGCTCCTGTGGCCGAGGGAGTAGTCAAGGGGTCCCAAAAACGCGGCCAGATGGTGGCGAGGATCAACACCGGTTTGCGGTGCCGATCGGTGAGCACAGAGCGCAGCGCCGCAGTGATGCCCTCAGCGGTCCTGGCGTCCGGGGCAAGAAGATAGTGCTGTGCCTCATTCAGCCAGATCACCGTCCGCGGTCCAACGTCTCTGAGATGGTGTAGAGCGGCGTCCGGGCGCGTCGGATCGAATGGATGCCAAACCCTCCATTCGCCGGGAAGCCGACGCAAAGCCTCCCAACAGGCACGCGTCTTACCCGTCGAGGATTCGCCAACCAACGTGACCATGAGGCTCTCGCCTCCAACCGCCCGATCTACAAGCGTACCTAGCGTCATGTCGTGATCCCTCAAGACATAGGCGGGCAGCATGGAGAGCTCCTCGCCCGACACACTGATCGCGCGATGCACCTCCAGCGCAAAGGGGTCGAGTTCCCTGACAGGGCTGCCCAATGGCTGAGCAAGGTGGGCGGCCACCCACATTCGCCGTACACGGGTTTCTACTTCGCCCGGGTCCCTACCCGCTTTTCTGGCCAACAGCAGGGCGACTGAGACGACGTCGTCTTGTCCTGTCGGAAGTTCCTTGGAGGCGATGATCCGATGGACAATGGTCCTCGAAGGACTACCGGGAAGACTATCGTCGATCCCGATTTCAGCCGCCATTCGGTGTGTCTGCGGCGCCCCGGCCTCGACGTACAACTGGTAGACATAGCCCTTCAAGTCCCGCAGCGGGGCTGGGGTAACGCCCAGGGGTTGCGAAATTCGTCGCTGGCTCCCTTGCCGCGAATCACTCTTGTGACTGGTCATCGAAGCATCCTTGCTTATGGGATCGCGTGCTGTCCAAAACTTCGCAGACTCGCAACGGTGTGCGGCATTGCGCCGAACAGCCGGAGGCATGTCCGCGTAGGAGGGGCATCCGATTCAGTCTTTTCAGGACAGCAACGCTTTGAAGCTCTCATCGGCTGCCGCTCCGACAATGGCTGAAACGAGGCTACCCAGGATGATCCCCACCAGGGTCAGCCACTCACGACGACTCAGGGGGCGTCGAGGCATGACAGGTCTCCCGTCTCGGTACGGTCGGCCGAGGGTGCCCGACCAGAACCCCACTCTCTCCCACCTGAACGCGCTGTGGACGAGTTGAGACGAGAAGGCAACGGCCGTCCGCAGATGCGACGGACGAAGCAGCGATCCTGACGTGGCTGGCCTCAGTTACCAGCATGCGGTGAAGCGGGACTGTTTACCGGCGGAAGCGGGCGCCAGCGCCACGTGCAGTGTGCCGAAGCCGGGCCCACGACGTCCTCAAAGGGACGGGCAACGCCCGGCAGCAGCAAGGTGAGCAAGCCTCGTCACCGGCGCCAGCACGGCGAGTCTGGCATTGCGGTGAACGTGATGCCCGCCTTCCCGGGCAAGCAGGGTGCGGAGCTTCCGGGCCTCGCGCCTTGCCGCAGCCCCGTCACTTCCGATGGCGCGGCGGTTCACGCCTCGCGCACCCTCCGCTCGCCCGACGCGCTCATCTGCCGCCGCCCCTCGGCATCGATGTACTGGGCCAGCCTGCGCTGGTGCTCGGCCTTGGGGGCCGGTCCGCAGCCTGATCGCCGCGTCCCGCATCTGACACCACCACCAGTGGGAGGACCTGTGCCCCTCACCACATGGAGAAGCTCACGCCACGCACGAATAACAGTGCCCACGTCCACCAAGAGCCCTCGCACCTGGCGCAGCAGCAGGCGTATCACGAACAGCCCTACGACCGTGCCCCACCCCATGACGCTCCACCCCATCGGGTTGCCTCCTCGCCTTTAGGCACCAGGCTCCCTGCCATCAGGGATCAGGTCTTTACCAGGGGCGGGTAAATCTCTAGATCCCTCGTCACGGCTCTGTGCCGCGTTCACCAGTCCGATTACCAGGCTGCCCGTCATGGAGATCGAAGGCTGCATCCCAAAAGAGGCTTTTTGTGATCTACCAAACCAGGCGCAGCGGATCAGCATCCGTGCGCAGTCGTAATGAGTTGCCGCAGTCGGACTACGTGTCGACGGCTCCCGGACGAAGAGAAGGCACCGTAGACACGACACTCCGTCCTCTCGCGACGCCGTGCCCAAAGCGTGCCCTTCAGAGCGGACAACCACGGTCAGCAGGGGTGCGATGCCGCCCCTCCGAGACGCGGGCAGAAGCATGAAAGCGCAGGTCAGCAGCCATAGGGGTGCACAGGCGCCGTCGCTTCCCAAGCTGAGAGCGCGAGTTCGATTCTCGTCACCCGCTCTTCTTGAAGCCCCAGGTCAGCGGCCTGGGGCTTGTTTTATGGGAGCGCTGTTGCTGCGTTTGCGAGTACTTCGGTGACCCGAGATCGGGGACGCAGAGGGCACGCGCGTCTTGACGGGGCGCGCTTGTCACGTCGCAGCGTGGCGCTGACCTGCGTTTTCGCATAGTTGAGCCGGAAGCGAGCTCGCAGCCTCGCGTCCTGGGTGATGGCGAACACCGGCCCGCACGCCTTCGCCGTGGGCAGTGCACAATGCCCTTGTGGTGGCGGGCACTTGACCGCCAGAGTCCCCGCGTCAGAGCGGGAGGTCGTCGGGGAGTACCCGAAACGCCTTGTAGCGGCCCAATGGGCGTACGGCCCGGAAGTCTCGCCGGTCGAGGGTGAGGATCGCGTCCGTGTCGTAGTCGGCGGCGAGCGCCACGTTCACCGCGTCGGCGAGGTCGAGGTCCAGCGCGCGGTAGCGGACGCGCACGGACTGGGCCGCGCCCAGGTGTTGCTCCGTGATCTCCGGCAGGACGACACGGCCCCGGCTCATCCAGCGCCGCAGGTCGTCGACCGCGCTGACGGCAGCCTCCCCGCCCAGCTCACGCGTCGCCACGTGATCCAGTTCGGCCAGCAGGAGCGGGGACATGACCAGCAGGCCGGCCGCCATGATGGCCTCGTTCGCCGCCTGGTGTTCCGGATGAGCCGAGTCCAGGGCCGCCAGAAGGCCGGACGTATCGGCGATGACGATGATCACGCGGCGGATCCGGAGTCCGAGCCGGTCTCACGCCGGGCGGCCTCGGCGACCGTGTCGCGGACCTCCGCCTTGGACAGCGTGCGCCCCGGCCCCTCGAACGTGCGGGAGAACAGCGGCTCGTCCCAGACCCGGTTCGCCATGGCCGCGAGGTGGATGCCCTGGCGGATGATCTCGGCCTCGCTTATACCTCGGCGCTTGGCGGCCTCCTTGATGATCGCCAGGTCCTCGGGGTCCGCGTAGACGTTCGTGCGCTTCATGGACATGTACTAAGGGTAGTCCATGTACCAGACCGATGTATGCGCCCATTTTCCCGTTGCCGAGGGTCGGCCGAGCGCACCTCTTAGGCCGAGCACATGAGCCGTTCAGCCCCCCCCCCCCCCCCCCCCCCCTCCCCGCCGGGGGGGCCCCGGGGGGTTGCCGCGCCCGGCCGGCTCCCTAACGTTGATCGCGGGGGACGGGGCGGCCCGGGGTCACCCGGCACCCCAGCGCCCTCCCTTTCCTGCCCCGACCAAGGAGCTGAAGCAGCATGGCGTCGCCCTCCCCTCTTCTTCCCCGCCACGACGGCTCGGCCCTGGTGGTCGGCGGGCCCACGACCGTCCTCGACCTCGGAGGGTTGCGCATCGTCTCCGACCCGACGTTCGACGACCCGGGTCCGTACGGCTACCTGACCAAGACCGAGGGGCCGGCTCTCACCGAGGACCGGCTCGCCGACGTCGACCTGGTCCTGGTCAGTCACGACAACCACGCCGACAACCTCGACGACCGGGGCCGCGCCTTCGCGCTGGCCGCCCCGCTGCTGCTCACCACCACCAGCGGCGCCGGCCGGCTCGGCGCTCCCGCGCAGGGCCTGGCCGCCTGGGACACCCACACGCTCACCCGCCCGGACGGCGGCGAGCTGACTGTCACCGCCGTGCCCGCCGTCCACGGCCCCGAGGACGGCGAGCGCGGCCCGGACGGCGAGGTCAACTGCCAGGTCGTCGGCTTCGTCCTCACCGGAGACGGGCTGCCCACCGTGTACGTCAGCGGCGACAACGCCTCCCTTCGCACCGTCACCGAGATCGGCCGCCGCGTCCCGCGGATCGACGCGGCCGTTCTCCACGCCGGCGCCGCCCGCGTTCCGGGCAAGTTCCGCGAACGCCCGGTCAGCCTCGACAGCGTCCGTGCCGCCGCGGCCGCCGCGATCCTCGGCGCCCCCGTCAACATCCCCGCCCACTACAGCGGTTGGACCCACTTCACCGAAGGCCGCGCGGACATCGAGCGCGCCTTCGACGACGCGGGCCTGACCGGCGTCCTGCGCATCGCCGAACACGGCACCTGGCTCCCCCTGAAGCCCTGACCGGCCGTCACACTCACCCGAAGGTCCACCATGCCCTTCGGGCGCATCGGCATGATCCGCGGCCGCAGCCCGGAGAACATCCGGGCTGCGGCCGACGCCGTCCGGCAGTAGCTCATCGATGTCTGAAGATTCCCGAGCGGGACCGGTTCCAGATCGTCACCCAGCACGACCCCGCCGAGATCATCGCCCTGGACGCCGGTCTGGGCTTCCAGTGCTCCCCCGGTGCGGTCGTCGTCCACATCTTCACCCAGCTGGGCCGCAGCACCGAGGACGAGCAGGGCGTGCGCCGCCCGCTCGCCGGACAACTCGCCGCAGCCGGCGCCGACGGCAAGGACCTGTCCGTCAGCTGCTTCGGGAACGGCTCCGAGGACTGATCCCTCGCCGACGGCCGCGCGCAGCACGTCGCGGGCGGCGACCTTCCCGCCCCCGGGCGCTGCACCCCTGCCGCACCAGCGCTCTCCCCCGGCCCCGCCCTCCGCCCGCCATTCCATCCGGCGTCCCAGGAAGGGCACGTCCTCGCAGGTGACAGGCCGTTCCCGCATCCCAGCGTCCCGCGCTTTCCGAAGGAGTGGCGGATGGGACGCCGGCCGGCACAGGCTTGGGTCGTCGCAGCACGGCGGCTCGCCGGACACGGTGCCCCGCCCCGCTCGGCCCCCCTCTCATGACCGTGCTTCGGTGCGCCCGCCCGCGCCCCGGACAGCACGGTCGGGACCGCACGGACCGACACGGTTCACCAGTGAGAAGTCGTCTTCCTGGTACTCAGAGAAAGCAGCCCGTCATGCGTATCGCCACTCGTCTCCTCTCCCGTCCGGCCGCCTCCTCCGCGGTCGTCGCCGCCGCCCTCGCGCTCGTCGGCGTCCAGGCCGCCGGGCAGGCCGCCTCCGCCGCGCCGAGGCAGGCGCCCTCGGCCGTCACCTGCACCGCGGCGAACACGAAGCTGACCGTCACCGAGGTGTCGCGTCCGATCAACCACCTGCTGCTCAAGGCCACCAACACCGGGACCAAGCCCTGCTACGCGTACAGCGCCCCCTTCCTGCGGGCCGGCGCCGACGCCCAGGCCCCGCTGCCGTGGGCTCGGGAGACCACGCCGCAGGCCGTGGTGACGCTCAAGCCCGGTCAGTCCGCCTACGCGGGGATCCTGACGTCCTCCCCCGACGGCGAGGGCGGTGGCAAGGAGAAGACTCTGGGCGTGTACTTCACCGACAGGAAGGGCGGCGCCACCGGCAAGGAGAAGACCCTGACGCTGCCTCACGGCGGCGTCTTCTTCAACAGCGCCGCCGCCGTCACGTACTGGCAGGACAACGCGGCGGACGCCCTCTACTGGTGACCCGCGCCGGCGCCCCACGCCACACCCGCCGTCCGGCCGCACCGGACCTGCCTTCACCGGGGCACAGTGCGGCCGGCGGCGTCGTCCCGCACCGGCCCGTCCCATACGGATGACGTGGAGGCTCACCTCCGTACCGAAAGGCCGATGCCGCGTAGACGGCCAGGCCGGGTCCGTGCTGACCGGCGACATGACCCGCGAGCCTGGACAGATCCGCCACCAGACCGGATCCGCACGCGGACACGCGGCGATCGCCGTTGGCCGCCCCGGCGTCGTCTCCTGGAACGAGGACGGCGCCCTGCTCGCCCTCCTCGTCCTCACCGTCCCCGACGGGGCCGCGGGCCGCCTCACCGAGATCACCGCTGTGGCCCAGCCGGCGGAACTCGCGCTCACGGACCTGCCGGCCCCGGAGTGACCGCCTGCCGGCGAAGGCCGCGCGTACGCGAAACGGTCCGGGGACGGCCTTGGCCGCGCATCGGGACCGGAGCACTTTTTGCTGATCCCTCCGGGGCCCGGCGAGAGTTCGGCCGGGCGGCGGAGGGCGCCTCACAGGGGCTCTCACCTGGTGAGACCTGGAAGACGGGCTCGCCGGATGTGCCAGCGCGTGTGCCGGGCGGGCCGGATCTGTGCCGATGGCCACAGCGGGGCGGGCCTGCGAAGGCGCATACTGAGTCATGACAAAGCCTGCTGCGCCGAAGCGTCATCTGCCCACCAGCCCCTTCAAGGCCCCGGTCACACCGGTCCCCAAGCACTTCGCCGTGGGCGACCAGGTCACGCACGACATGTACGGCCTCGGTCGCGTCGTCGGTGTCGAGGACGGGATCGCGGCGCTCGTGGATTTCGGCTCGGAGCAAGTGCGGGTCCTCAGCCCGTACGCCAAGATGACCAAGCTGTAGGGCCACCAGGGCCGACAGGACCGCTGTGCCCGGTGATGGCACCCCAGGCCCCGTTCAGGGGCCTGTCACGGAAAAGAGTTCTCTCATCGATCTGACGTCGCTGTTCTCCGCGCCGGAAGGGCAACCCCGCCGTTCCGCGGCGGCATCGCCGCCTCCGGCCACGCAACCCTTCCAGGCACCTGACTTCGGGGAGGACGAGACCGCGCTGCTCGAAGACGTGCAGGAGCCCGTCACGGACGTACGTACGGCGCGGCGCAAGGGTGCCCGGTCCCGCGGATAGGACCGTTCCGCGGATGAGGCCGCCCTGCTCCGCCGATCATGAGGCTGCCCCGTTCCGCTGCTGACGACGGTGAGGCCGGCGGCCCGCCCTGCGCCGCCGCCTGCCGCCTTCCTCCGGCCGCCTGCCGTCTCCGGGAGTGCGGTGAGGCGGCCCGTCGGCCCGGGTCGCCGCGGACTGAGGCCTCGGCCCGTGCGCCGGGCCGCCGCCGCGGGCTCCCGTCTCGTCTCCTCCGGTGTGCCCGCCCGTGCCTCCCGCACCCGCCTCCGCCCCGCCCGGGGCCTACGACGCCAGCCGCTCCGGTGCGAGAGCGCCGGGGCGTGCCGGGGCGGTGGCCGGTTCCGGGCGGCTGATCTCCGCCCAGACCGCGTCGAGGGAGAGCCCCAGGACGTCGGCGATCGCCGCGATGGTGGGGAAGGCGGGGGTGGCCACGCGGCCCGTCTCGATCTTCCGGAGGGTCTCCGGTGAGACGCACGCGGCGAGCGCGACGTCGAGCATCGAGCGCTCCCCTCTGGCCCGGCGCAGGAGGGCACCGAGGCGCTGTCCGCGTTCGACCTCTTCGGGAGTGAGCGGCAACCTGACCATGGCTCCGATTCTAGTACCGGTACAGTATTGACGGTATAGTTATTGGTCGCATGAGAAGGGCGTCGCATGATCGAGATCCTGAACCCCACGCTGCTGGCCCGGGCAAGGGACACGGGCGCCCTGGTCGGCGGCATCCTCCAGGAGCTGAGGAACCGCAGTACGGTCGGCACGAACCTTCTGGACATCGACCGCTGGGCCAAGGACCTGATCGTCGAGGCGGGGGCCACGTCCTGCTACGTCGACTACGCGCCGTCCTTCGGACGCGGCCCGTTCGGCCACTACATCTGCACGGCCGTCAACGACGCCGTGCTCCACGGACGGCCGCACGACTACACGCTCGCCGACGGCGATCTGCTGACGCTCGACCTCGCCGTCCTGCTGGGCGGGGTCGCCGCGGACGCCGCCATCAGCTTCATCGTGGGCGAGTCGCGGCCCCCGGAGAGCGTCGCGCTGATCGGTGCGACCGAACGCGCGCTGGCCGCGGGGATCGCCGCCGCCCGGCCCGGTGCGCGCATCGGCGACATCGCCCACGCCATCGGCACGGTCCTCGGTGAAGCGGGGTACGCGGTCAACACCGAGTTCGGGGGCCATGGCATCGGTTCGACGATGCACCAGGACCCGCACGTCCCGAACACCGGCCGCCCCGGCCGTGGCTACAAGCTGCGCCCCGG
The DNA here is from genome assembly GCF_000720185.1 of Streptomyces sp. NRRL S-340. Taxonomy (GTDB): domain Bacteria; phylum Actinomycetota; class Actinomycetes; order Streptomycetales; family Streptomycetaceae; genus Streptomyces. Next base: position 292,031 of record NZ_JOIY01000001.1, read on the forward strand.
GCTGCTGCTGGCGCTGGAGCCGTGGGTCATGGCGGACACCGCCCGCCTCGTCACGGACGCCGACGGGTGGACGCTGCGCAGTGCGACGGGCTGCCGGACGGCCCACACCGAGCACACCATCGCCATCACCGACGACGGCGCTGAGATCCTCACCCTGCCGAACCAGCCGCGGCCGTAAGGGCGCAATCCCGCCGAACCTTCGCGGCGGGCGGAGGGTGAAGCGGAAGTCCCTGCCGGCCGGCGCCTCCCCGTCCGTCAGCGCCCGCCCGAGGGTTCGCTCCTGGTGGCCGGCGCGGAGAAGTCCACCGACTACGGCGCACTCGACTGGGGGTACTGCCTCTTCACCCCCGCCGCGGACCGGACCGTCACCCGCGCGCGCCTCGCGGACATCGAGGACCGGGAGGCCGAGCCGGCCGGCATCTCGCTGGGCCACGGCATCCTCAACCGCTCGGATCCCCGGGTCCGGACCACTCGGATCCCCGGGTCCGGTGACGAGTCCGCTCCGGCTCCGTGCTCGTGCCCTTCGGGGACGTGGACGGACGTGGACGGGGACCGGTGCGCCGATGTGCCCGTACGGGGGGGGCGACCAGCGGCGGGCGCACCGGCGGGGTGCGGGAAGACCGTCAGCGCCTCCTCGCCGTACACGGCGACCGGCCCGTCTCACCACGCCCTGTAGCCGCCGTGCACCCGGATCGCCTCGACGCCGCTGACGTAGCGGCCCCCGCAGCGGTCCTGCGGAAGGACCAGCTGGGTTCCGGTGCTGCCGAGCGGGGTGCCGTCGAGGGCGACCGCGAGCAGGACGGGGGCGCGGCCGAAGTCGGGGTCGATCTCCGCCCAGGACAGCAGCGTGTGGTGTCCGTCGGTGCCGCGCACGGCGATCAGGAAGCGCAGCCGGTCCTTGCGGCGGGCCGGGTCGAAGGCGGGACCCGCGTCCGTGAGGACGTCGTGCAGCAGCGGTCCGGTGAAGCGGTGGTGCCGGACGCCGCTGGTGGCGCATTCGAAGGTGACCTGTGCCGCGTGCTGCGGCCAGGCGAGAAGGTCGGACACGGTCAGCCGGGCCGGGCGCTCCAGGTCGCCGTCGAGGACGAGTTCCGCCTGCGGGCCCGCGGCCGGGCCGGTGGCTGCGAGGGCCTGGCTCACGGTCCACCACCTCCACCGGGACCGTACCCGCACAGCACCTCCGTACAAACGCACATACCAGCCTTACGGATCCGTGATCCGGCTGATGCGATGTGACTAGTGACGTATGGCTTGCATCTGCGGAAGTATCATCGGCGTTGCGCACCCACCGGGGACGGGCCGCCGGAGCATCCCAGCTTCCCCGGGTACATCGAACGGCGTGGCCGTCGGCAGACCGGTGGCCGGGAGACCGCCGGTCGAGCGGCCGGTGGCCGCGAGGCCGTGGACGCGTCCGTTCAGGACCTTGAGGGAGTAGCCCCGTGATGACCCGTTCCGCGCGCCGGACCCGCCGGACGCTTCAGGTGACCGGTGCGGGCGCCGCCGCGCTGCTGGCCCTGAGCGCCTGTTCGTCCTCCGGCTCGGACTCCTCCGGCTCCGGCTCCTCGGGGAAGCCGGACGCCCCGGGCAAGGTGTCCGGTGACGTGACCGTCTTCGCCGCGGCCTCGCTGAAGGAGTCGTTCACGACGCTGGGCAGGCAGTTCGAGAAGGAGCACCCCGGCACGAAGGTGACCTTCAGCTTCGGCGGCAGCGACTCCCTCGCGGCCGGCATCACCAGCGGCGCCCCGGCCGACGTGTTCGCCTCCGCCAGCCCCAGGACGATGAAGGTCGTCACGGACCACGGCGACGCGGCCGGCACGCCCGTCACCTTCGTGCGCAACCAGCTGGAGATCGCCACCCTGCCGGGCAACCCGGACAAGGTCGCCTCCCTGAAGGACCTCACCAAGTCCGGCCTGAAGGTCGTCCTGTGCGCGAAGACGGTGCCGTGCGGCGCCGCCGCGCAGAAGGCGCTGGACGCCAGCGGTCTCAGCCTCACTCCCGTCTCCTACGAACAGGACGTCAAGTCCGCCCTGAACAAGGTGGTCCTGAAGGAGGCCGACGCCGCGGTCGTCTACGAGACCGATGTGAAGGCCGCCGGTGGCAAGGTGGACGGCGTGGAGTTCCCCGAATCGGCCAAGGCCGTCAACGACTACCCGATCACCCTGCTCAAGGGCTCGAAGAACACCGGCGCCGCCCAGGCGTTCATCGAACTGGTGCGGTCCGCCGAAGGGCGGCAGGTCCTCACCCGGGCCGGGTTCCTCGAACCGTGACCGCGCACGACGAGCCCGGCGCCGCGGCCCGCCCCCGCACGGGTGGGCCGCGGCGCCGCCGTGTCCGCGGCGGCGCGCCCCTGCCGCTCCTGCTGCCCGCCGTGGCCGGCCTGGCCTTCCTGGTCCTTCCGCTGCTCGCCCTGCTGCTCCGGGCTCCCTGGCGGGGCATGCCCGGCCTGCTCACCAGCACCGAGGTATGGCAGGCGCTCCAGCTGTCCCTGGTGTGCGCCACCGCGGCGACCGCGGTCAGCCTGGTGGTCGGGGTGCCGCTGGCCTGGCTGCTGGCCCGGGTCGAGTTCCCGGGGCGCGCTCTCGTGCGCGCCCTGGTGACGCTGCCGCTGGTCCTGCCGCCGGTGGTGGGCGGCGTGGCCCTGCTCATGGCACTGGGGCGCAACGGCGTCGTCGGGCAGTGGCTGGACTCCTGGTTCGGGATCACGCTGCCGTTCACCACCCCGGGCGTGATCCTGGCCGAGGCGTTCGTGGCGACGCCGTTCCTCGTCATCAGCGTCGAGGGCACGCTGCGGGCCGCCGACCCGCGCTACGAGGAGGCCGCCCAGACCCTGGGCGCCTCCCGCTTCACCGCGTTCCGCCGGGTCACCCTGCCGCTGATCGCCCCGGGCATCGCCGCCGGTGCCGTACTGGCCTGGGCCCGTGCGCTCGGCGAGTTCGGCGCGACGATCACCTTCGCCGGGAACTTCCCCGGCCGCACCCAGACCATGCCGCTGGCCGTCTACCTCGCCCTCCAGAACGACCCGGAGTCGGCCATCGCCCTCAGCCTGGTCCTGCTGGCCGTGTCGGTCGCCGTACTGGCGGGGCTGCGGGACCGCTGGATGACCGCCTCATGACCGGCACCGCGCGCCCCGCCGCCACCGGGGAAGGCCTCGACGCCCGCCTGGTGGTCGACCGCGGCGCCTTCCGCCTGGACGTGGCGCTGACCGCCGAACCCGGCGAGGTGGTCGCGCTCCTCGGCCCCAACGGCGCCGGCAAGACCACCGCCCTGCGCGCACTCGCCGGACTCGTCCCCCTCTCCGAGGGCCATCTGCGGCTGGACGGGGCCGAGTTGGACCGTACGCCGCCCGAGTCCCGCCCGATCGGAGTCGTCTTCCAGGACTACCTGCTCTTCCCGCACCTGTCCGCCCTGGACAACGTCGCGTTCGGGCCGCGCTGCCACGGCGCCGGCAAGGCGGAGGCCCGCGCCCAGGCCGGTGCCCTGCTGGAGCGCATGGGCCTGGCCGCGCACGCGTCCGCCAAGCCCCGCCGGCTGTCCGGCGGGCAGGCACAGCGCGTCGCCCTCGCCCGCGCCCTGGCCACCCGGCCGCGGCTGCTGCTCCTGGACGAGCCGCTCGCCGCCCTGGACGCGCGCACCCGCCTCGACGTCCGCGCCCAGCTCCGCCACCACCTGGCCGGCTTCGAGGCGGTCGCCGTACTCGTCACGCACGACCCGCTGGACGCGATGGTCCTGGCCGACCGGCTCGTCGTCGTCGAGGAGGGCCGCATCGTGCAGGAGGGCACGCCCGCCGACATCGCCCGCCATCCGCGGACCGACTACATCGCCCGGCTGGTCGGTCTCAACCTCTACCAGGGGCGGGCCGAGGGCCACACGGTGCACGTCCGGGGCGGCGTCGGCATCACGACCGCCGAGGACCTCACCGGCCCGGCCTTCGTGGCCTTCCCGCCCAGCGCGGTCACCCTGCACCGGGACCGCCCCACCGGCTCCAGCGCCCGCAACCTCTGGCGCTGCGAGGTGGCCGGCCTGGAGACCCACGGCGACCTGGTCCGCGCCGACCTCACCGGCGAACTCCCCCTGACCGCCGACCTGACCACGATCGCCGCCGCCGAACTCGGACTCCACCCCGGGGCCACGGCATGGGCGACGGTCAAGGCCGCCCAGACGCACGCGTACCTGGCCTGAGAACGCGGACGGGACGGTGGCTCCCCTCCTTCCGGCCGTGGACCGCAAGGAGGGGAGCCGGCTCAGGAGAAGAGGTCGTAGGTGCGGGGCTGCATGAAGAACACGACGACCCGGGCACGAGCGGCGAAGGGGCTGCCCGCCCTGCCCGACGACCGGTACACGTAGGCGTCCTGGCCGTTGCCGGCCCTGGTCGCGTACAGGTCGGGGCGGCCGTCGAAGTCGGCGTCGCCGATGCCGAGGAGCCGGGCGTACGTGTTCCAGCCGCCGCCGATCCGGGTGCGCGGTGCCAGCGTGCCGTCGCCCCGGCCGAGGTAGAGCCAGAGCACACCGGCACGGTCGCGGGCGACGAGGTCTCCGGCGGATCCGCCGGCGATGTCGCCCACGGCCGTGACCTGTGTGTACGCCCCCCAGCCGCCGGTGCCGACGCGCACCCGCCGCGCGAACGGGGCCGCGGACTTCCCGGTGCCCTTGTAGAGCCACAGGGCGCCCGAGGCGTCCACGGCGACGAGGTCGGACCGGCCGTCACCGTTCAGGTCGCTGCCGCCGGTGAGCCGTGTGTAGGCGTTCCAGCCGCCGCCGACCTCGACGCGCCGGGCGAAGGGGGCCTTGGCGTCGCCCGTGCCCGGGTAGAGCCAGAGCACGCCCGAACGGTCACGGGCCACCAGGTCGCTGACCCGTGCGCCGCCGAGGTCGCCGGCCGCCTCGATCCGGTCGTAGACGTTCCAGCCGCGGCCGACGAGCGTCTCGGAGTTCTGCTGGTAGTCGCCGTACTCCCGCACGTCGTAGGTGTCCATGATCCACAGTCGGCCGGAGGTGTCCCGGGCGAGGACGTCCGGGGACCCGTCGGCGTCGTAGTCGTGCAGACCGGGCTTGCGGGCGACCGTGAACGGGCCCGAGGCCACCAGGTGCGGGCCGATGCCGTTGAGGGGCTCGGCGTCGATCCGCCAGGTGTACGGGCCGGCCCCGGCTCCCGTGAACGCGTCGGGCGCGCCGTGCCACTGCACGTCGCCGTCCCAGTCGAAGGTGACGCGGTGCGGGTCCGTGGAACCCGTCGCGCGCGGGTAGACGGTGTCCCGCTTCGTCTCGCCGGTGCGTGTGTTGCGCAGGGTGACGGTCACCGCCACGTCGTTGCGGGACAGCCGCCACTGCAGCCTGGCCCGGCCGGCGGACCTGTCGAGATCGACCACCGCGGGGACGGAGTGGCCGAGCAGCGTCACCTTCGTCGGCTCCCCGCTGCCTGCCGCCCTGGTGACGACCGGCGCCTTGTCCGCGCCGGGCACGATCCGGTACAGGCCCTCGCCCGAGGCCACGGTGCCGCCGCTCGCGTACAGCGTGCCGTCGGGACCCGCCGCCGTCTGCTCCACGTGGTCGAGCAGGCGGCGGGAGGCGTTGGTGGTGAGGCTGCGCGCGGTCAGGGCGTACAGGGCGTTCGGCTCGGACGCCTCCATGGCGCCGCCCATCCCGTACGTCACCCAGCCGCCCACCAGCCCGACCACGACCTTTCCGCCGGTCCGGCCCAGCGCGAGGCGCATGTCCTTGCCGGTGCCGCGGGGGGCGGTGACCACCTGGCTCTTTCCGCCGCTGTCGGTCTCCGACCAGGCGACGTGGGTGGGAGAGACGGCTACGGACGCCGGGGAGGACGCCATGTCATGACGCTGGACGACGGCGCCGGCGGCCACGTCGACCACGGCCCACTGCCAGGTGTGCGACGTCTCGTAGACGAGGACGGCGTGGTCGCGGGTGGCCGCCGCGACGTACGGCCCCTTCGCGTCCTGCGGCAGACCGGTCACCGCCCGCCTGGTCACCTCGTGATCCTTCATGGCGACCAGGTGGACGTCCTGGCCACCGGCGGAGTTGGGGGTCCTGACGAAGACCGTGGTGCCGACACCGCCGACGCACACGCTCTGCGGGCCCAGCTCACTGGGACCGAGGGACATGACGGTGCTCTTCGCCGCCATGTCGCGGACCTCGACGAAGCCGTCGACCCTGTTGACCAGGACGATGTCGGACGCCTGGGAGCCGATGGGCACCGACTGGCTGTCGGTCAGGTCGGTGGTCGCACCGTCGGCGAAGGACGTCCAGGTGCGGACCAGGTTCTCGTTCCACGTCAGGAAGCCGGTGCTGCCGACGCTCACCAGCCGGGTCCGGCCCGCCGGGTACGGCACCGCCGCCCGAAGGGCCGGTGCCCCCGCCGCCCCGGGCGCGGACACGGCAAGGGGCACGGTCGGGGGCACCGCCGTCCGTGGCGCGGACACGTGCGTCGCGGGTGCGGTCGCGGGCACCGCCATGGCCTGGGCGCCGGCCAGTCCTGTCGCAAGGACCGAGCCGGTCGCCGCGGTGAGCCACAGCCGGCGGGTACGAGAACGCTGCAAAGTCGGGTCCCTCCCCTGAAGAGGACCGCTGCGGCGAGAGGCACGCGCGGTCGGCCGCGCCCAGGCGGCCGGATGGAACCCCCCAACCGGAGCCGCGCCTCGCGCGTGATCGACGGAGCGTACCAGCGGCCCGCGGCCACGTCATGTGCCGGTCCGCCGGGGCGCGTTGGACCGCTGCCGGGCACATCCCGGGCCGGGCCGGCGGCCACCGCCCGGGGCCGGCCGGGCCGGAGCCCGGGACGCGCTCACGGTGGACCGCCCCCGGGACCGGCCGGGCCGGCGGACGGCCGGGGAACCGGTCCCGCCCGGGGCGCGGCCACCGTGCGGTCAGGCGGTCGCGACCGTCTCGCTCGGACGGGACTGCTCCCGCACGATGCGGCGGCGCCGGGACGGGATCTTGAACGTCGGATTCGCGACGCCCCAGGCCGCGCCCTTGCAGACGACCTCCTTGTAGAGCGCGGCGAACCGGCCCGTCAGGGCCGCCCGGACCGCGCGGTCGTCGGCGGTGACGTACTGGATCAGGCCGTCCCTGCGGCCCAGCGAGACGCACTGGTTGAAGTAGCGCAGCGGGACGGTCGGGATCTTCGCGCCGGTCAGACGGGCCGCGAGGGCGTCGGCGGCCTGCCAGGCGGTCGGGATGCCCGAGGCGCACGACATGCGCAGCGGCTTGCCGCCGGGGCCCGCCGCCATGGCCGCGTCGCCGATGGCGTACACGTCGGGGTGCGAGAGCGAGCGCATGGTGCGGTCGACCACGATCCGGCCCGTGCCGGTGACCTCCAGCGTGGTGGCCCGCGCGATCGGGTGCACCGCGAAACCGGTGGTCCACACGGTGACGTCCGCCGCGATGTGCGTGCCGTCGGCGGTGGTGACGCGGTCGGCCCCGACACCGGTGACGGCGGTGTGCTCGTGCACGGTCACGCCGAGCCGCCCGAGGACCTTCCGCAGGTGCGCGCGGCCCTTGGGCGAGAGCCGTTCGCCGAGGTCACCGCGGACGGCGAGGGCGACATCGAGGTCCGGGCGGGACTCGGCGATCTCGGTGGAGGCCTCGAGGCCGGTGAGGCCGCCACCCACCACGAGCACGTGCGCTCCGGCGTCCAGGCGGGCCAGGCGCTCGCGCAGCCGGAGCGCCCCGGAACGGCTCGCGATCTCGTGGGCGTGCTCGGCGGCACCGGGGACGCCCTGGGTGTCCCAGCCGCTGCCGAGGGCGTAGACGAGGGTGTCGTACTCCAGCTCCTCGGTGCCGCCGGAGCGGTCCGTGCCGTCGGTGCGGTCCGTGCCGCCGGTGCCGGTGGTGCGGTCCGTGCGGCGCGTGCCGTCGGCGGTGCGGACGGTGACGGTCCTGCGGTCGGCGTCGACGCCGGTGACCCGGGCGTGCTTGAGGAGGACGCCGGTCCCCGCGAACATCTCGCTGAAGAGGCGGGGCGCGAGGTGTCCGCCGGCCGCGAGCTGGTGCAGGCGGACGCGCTCGACGAAGTCGGGTTCGGCGTTGACGAGGGTGATGGTGGCGTCTTCGCGGTGCAGCCGCCTGGCGAGGCGTCCGGCGGCGACGGCTCCGGTGTATCCGGCTCCGAGGACGATGATGCGGTGCTGCATCTCCTGGCTCCTGTCTTGAGCGGGTTCGCCCCTTGAACCGGACGGCCCGCCGTTTCCTGACAGAACCCGGGTGTGAAGCACCTCACACCCGGGTTGCCGTACCCCGCCGCCTCGCCCGCCTCGCCTCAGAAGGCGTGGAACAGCGGCTCTCCGTGGTCCTCGGACGCCCACCGCCGGCTCGCGCGGACGAGCTTGTCGGGGTTGGCCTGGGCGCGGAACGCGGCGATGCCCTCGTCCGTGACCTCCAGGCACAGGATGCCGACGACGCGGCCGTCGAGGACCGCCACGACGGCGGGTCCGCCGTTGGCGGTCGCCGCGTAGATCCCGGGCGAGCCGCCGACCAGGGCGCGCCTGCTCCTGCCGGGCTTGAACAGCCCGCGCATGAACGTCGCGACCGCGAGGGCGCCTTCGAACGCCTTGGTGCGGGCGGGGACCTTCCCGCCGCCGTCGCCGACCGCGACGGCGTCCTGCGTGAGCAGCCGCACCAGCGGCTCGGTCCGGCCGCTGGTGGCGGCGGCGAGGAACTCCTCGACCACCCGCCGGGCGGCGGCCTCGTCGACCTCCCTACGGGCCCTGCCGTCCGCGACGTGTTTCCTGGCGCGGTGGTGGAGCTGCTGGCCCGCGGCCTCGGTGATGCCGAGGATCCGGGCGATCTCCCGGTGCGGATAGCCGAAGGCCTCCCGCAGGACGTACACCGCCCGCTCGGCCGGGGTGAGCCGCTCCAGCACGGCGAGGACCGCGTACGAGACGGACTCGCGCTGTTCGGCGGTGTCGGCCGGGCCGAGCATCGGGTCCCCGGCGAGCAGCGGCTCGGGGAGCCACTGGCCGACGTAGGTCTCCCGCCGGGCGCGGGCCGAGGCGAGCTGGTTCAGGCACAGGTTGGTGAGGACCTTCGTCAACCAGGCCTCGGGCACCTCGACCTGAGTGACGTCGGCCGCCTGCCAGCGCAGGAACGTGTCCTGCACGGCGTCCTCGGCCTCGCTCGCGGAGCCGAGGAGGCGGTAGGCGATGGCTTCCAGGCGCGGCCTGGAAGCCTCGAACCGTTCCACGTCCTTCATGGTCAGGGCCATGGCCCGGATCCTAGGCCCTGCCGCCCCCGTTCCACCCCGGCAGGCGGGCCCGTCCCCGCCCGCCTGCCCCGCACGCCTGCCCCGCACGCCTGTCCGGCTGCCCGCACGCGCGCCTTGCGCCTGCGCGCGGGGGAGAATTTCTGTGATGCAGCGGGGAAAATTCATGCGGCCCCGCGGGAATATTCCCTGACCTGGGCCGGTACGGAAATTGTTCGCCCCGCAGCTCCGATCCCGGCGTGCTAGGGTCGACGTCAGTTGCAGTTGTGGTTGCCTGGGATTTTTTCCGTCGGGGTGATCATCGCGGCGACCGGAGTCCGCACAGGGCGGCCTCCGTGCACCGTCCCGAAGGAGAAGAAAATGGCTACCGGCACCGTGAAGTGGTTCAACTCGGAAAAGGGCTTCGGCTTCATCGAGCAGGACGGCGGCGGCCCCGACGTCTTCGCCCACTACTCGAACATCGCCACCCAGGGCTTCCGTGAGCTGCTGGCTCCAGCTCGCCGCTTTTCAGGGCCCCGGCCAGGCCGGAATTGCCGACCGAACAGGACTCTCCGGCTCGTTCTCGCGATTCTCTGCGCTGTTCGATCACTGCGGGAATTCCTTGATACGCGTCGCATCAAGGAAGGATCCGCATGAATCGTGACCGTGCCCGCACCCCCCGCGCCCACGGCCGCTCCGGCGACTTCGCCGCCGGCCGCTCCACCGCTCCGCGCGGCCCGCGCCGCTCCCCGTCGAGCGAGCGCAAGCAGGCCGCCGCTCCTCAGGGGGAGTTCGCGTTGCCGAAGACGGTGACGCCCGCGTTGCCGGCGGTGGAGTCGTTCGCCGATCTCGCCCTGCCCGCGCCGTTGCTGGCCACCCTGGATCGGGAAGGCGTCCGCACCCCCTTCCCGATCCAGGCGGCGACCTTGCCCAACTCCCTGGCCGGACGCGACGTCCTGGGCCGCGGCCGCACCGGCTCCGGCAAAACCCTCGCCTTCGGCCTGGCCGTCCTGGCCCGCACCACCG
>NZ_JOIY01000002.1 GCF_000720185.1 Streptomyces sp. NRRL S-340
CCGCCCGAAGGGCGGGCCCCGCGGTGCCTGGTGCGTGTGATCGCAAGGCGGAGGGTCGTCCTCGTACCGGGCGTACGTGGACGATCCCGACAACGCGGCCAGCGCGCGTGCCAGGCGCCGCGGCGCAGGCGGGACTTTCGAAACGCGCCCTAGATCGGCCGGGGTGGCCGGCCGTTCCGGATCGGTCCGGCCGGTCGGCGGGCTGGACAGGCCGGCGGGGCGGGGGTGGGGGCGGTCAGCACAGCACGGCGAGGGCGCCCGGCAGGACGCGGGCCGTGACGGGCAGCGCCGCGTCGACCTCGCCGTCGGCGCCGTAGGGGATGTCGCGGTCGGCCTCGACCCGGACCTCCCTGCCGCGCAGGATCCGCACCTCGGGCCGGCGGACGTGGCCGCCCGACTTCAGCTCGTTCATGAGCGTGAAGAAGAGCCGGCGCGGGGCGGCGCGGATCAGCACCACGTCGAGCAGGCCGTCGTCGACGCGGGCGGCGGGGGCGATCATCCGGCCGGAGCCGTAGTAGGCGGAGTTGGCGGCCACCACGGTGTAGCCGCGGTGGACGTGCTCCTGGCCGTCGACGGTGACGCGGTAGGTCGCGGTGCGCCAGGTGGCGACGGCCCGCAGCCCGCCGGCGTAGTACGAGGCGGCACCACGCAGCAGCCGGGCCCGGTTGGCGTGCCGGTTGGCGAGTGCGTCGACGCCCGCGTACACGCTGCCGAGGACGACGGTGCGGGGGTGGACCGCCGACTCCACCTCGATGGTGTCGACACGGCGCGGGGCGTGGTGGAGCAGCACGCGCGCCAGGGCGGCGGGGTCGGCGGGCAGGCCGAGGGCCCGGGCGAAGTCGTTGCCGCGGCCGGCCGGCACCAGGCCGAAAAGGGTGCCGGTGCCGCTGAGGGCGCCGCCGACGCCGCCCGCGATGCCGTCGCCGCCGACGGCGAGCACGGCCCGGCCGCCTTCCCCGGCCCGCCGGGCCAGTTCCCTGGCGTGGTCGAGGCTGCGGCTGTACTCGGTCTCCAGCCCGGCGCCCGCCTCCCTCAGCTCCCTGCCCACCTGCAGCAGCGCGGCGGCGCCCAGGGCTCCGCCCGCGGTCGGGTTGACGATGGCGGTGAACTGACGCATCGGTGGGCCTCCGGGCGGAGTGAGGACGTGGACGGGGTGAGGGGCGGGGCGGAGGGGGCGGCGAGGGGGTTGACGGCGCGGGGCGGGAGGCAGAGGGCCGGGAGCGGGGGTGCCGGGCGTCCGGCGGACCGGGACGGGGGGAGGCGGGCCGTTGGATGCCGGCCGGGCCGGCTGCCCGTCCGGCGCGGGTGGACGCGGACGAGTGCGCGGGCCTCGGGCGGGCGGCACCGTGCCGTGCGCCGCCCACCGCTCGCCGCACTCCGCCCGCCGTGCGGCGCAGGCCGCCCTGTGGCCGGGCAGTGCGGGGTGTCAGCCGTCGGCCGGATCCCGGGGCAGCAGCACGCCTGGGTTGAGCAGACCGGCCGGGTCCAGGCGCCGCTTGACCGCCCGCAGTGCCTCCACACCGAGCGGTCCGGCCTCCCGGACGTACGCGTCGCGGTGGTCGGTCCCCACGCCGTGGTGGTGGCTGATGGTGCCGCCCGCGGCGAGGACCGCCTCGCTCGCGGCCTGCTTGGCGGGCGCCCAGTGCGCCACGGGATCCTCGCCCTGCGCGCTGACCACGGTGAAGTACAGGGAGGCGCCGTTCTCGTAGACGTGCGAGATGTGGCACATGACGAGCGGCGGAGTGCCCGCCTCGGTGAGGGTGACGGTGAGCGCGTCGCGGACGGCGGCGTACAGGCCGGGCACGCGCGACCAGAAGGCGGCGGTCTCCAGGGTCTCGGCGAACGCGCCCACGTCCAGGAGCGCGTCCCGCAGGTACGGGGCCGAGTAGCGGCCGTGGGCCCAGCGTTCGCCGGGTTCCTCGCCGAGGGGGGTCCCGCCGCACGCCCGCAGGACGGCCGCGGCCCGTTCCCTGCGGTGGGCGACGTCCTCGGCGGTGCCCTCGTAGCCGGTGATCGCCTGGCAGCCGGCGGACCCGTCGGCGAGCGATGCGCCGATGGCGTCGGGCTGGGCCAGTCCGATCAGGGTCTCCGTCTCGTCGGACAGGCGCAGCACGGTCGGCAGCGGTCCGTCCTGGGCGAGCCGGCGCACCGCGTTCGTGCCCTCCTCGAACGAGGCGAACCGCCAGCCCTCGTAGACGCGGGTCCGCGGCAGCGGGCGCAGCCGCACGGTCACCGCCGTGATGACGCCGAACGCCCCCTCGGAACCGAGGACGAGCTGGCGAAGGTCGGGACCGGCGGCCGAGCGCGGGGCCCGGCCCGCCTCCAGGGTGCCTTCGGGGGTTGCGAGCGTGAGGCCTAGCACCATCTCGTCGAAGCGGCCGTATCCCGCGGACGCCTGGCCGCTGGAGCGGGCGGCGGCGAACCCGCCGATGGTGGCCCACTCGTAGGACTGCGGGAAGTGACCGAGGGTGAAGCCGTGGTCGGCGAGCAGCGCTTCGGCGTGCGGGGCGCGCAGGCCGGGCTGGAGGGTGGCGGTCCGCGAGACCGGGTCGAGGGCGAGCAGCCGGTCCATGCGGCGCAGGTCCAGCGCGACGAAGGGGCGCCGGCCGGGCGTCCGGTGCTCGGGAGCGAGGCCGCCGACGACGGACGTGCCGCCGCCGAACGGCACGAGGGCCACGTCGTGGGCGGCGCAGGCGCGCAGCACGGCGAGCACCTCGTCGTGCCCGGCGGGGAGCACCACGGCCGCGGGCAGGTCGGTGAGGTCGCCGCCCCGTATGCGGAGCAGGTCGGGGGTGGACTTGCCGCGGGTGTGGCGGATTCGCGCGTCGGCGTCGGTCCGGACGTGCTTCTCGCCGCCGACCGCCTCCTCGAGGGACCGGCGGGCGGCGGCGGTCAGCGGGGACTCGGGGACGCGCAGTTCTTCCCAGCCGACCGGTGGCGCACCCGCGGGCCTGACACCGAGCAGGTCGCGCAGCAGCCCGGTCACCGGGGCGGGCAGCGGTGCCGCCTCGGCCGGGTCGCCCCAGCCGCTCCACAGCATGTCCATGGGTCGTTCCTCACCGGTCGCGTCGAAGGGGCGTTACACTGTTACACATGACGCCTATTCGTCACAACGGTTCGGACCGCGGAAGCGGGAGCGGGAGCGAAGGCAGCGGGGACGCCTCGAGCGGCGCGGAGGCCGTACGCGGCGCGCACGGCCCGGACGACGCGCACGGCACCCGCGCAGCGGGCGGCGGGAAGGGCACGGGCGCCGGAGCGGCGGGTTCCGCCTCGCCGTCCGGCGATCCCGTGCTCGACGCCGTGCGCGACTGCGTCCTGGCCGTGGGGGTCCGCCGTACGACCCTGACGGACGTGGCCCGGCGGGCGGGCGTCTCCCGGATGACGCTCTACCGGCGCTGGCCGGACGTCCGTTCCCTGGTGGGCGATCTGATGACCCGGGAGTGGATCGGGGTGGCCACCGGCGCGATGCCCGAGCGGCGGCCCGGTACCGCCACCCGCACCCTGATCGTGGACGGCCTGGTGGCGGGGGTGGCGGCCTTCCGCGCGCACCCCCTGTTCCGGAAGATCGTCGACGTGGATCCCGAGCTGCTGCTCCCTTACGTGCTCGACCGGCGGGGAGCCAGCCAGGACGCCCTGCTCGAACTGGTCACCGACGCCCTGCACGAGGGCCACGCCGACGGCTCGGTGCGCCCCGGCCATCCCGCGCGGCAGGCGCGCTCGCTGCTGCTGGTCGTCCAGTCCTTCACGCTGTCGCTGCGCACGATGGCCGACGAGGACGACCCCGAGCTGACCGCGCAGGCGTTCCTCGGGGAACTGCGGACCCTTCTGGAGAGGACCCTGACGCCATGAGCCCCGCCCCCTCCCGTCCCGGCCCGGCGGACTGCGCCGGGCCGTCCGGCTCCCCTGCCCGCTCGTCGCTGAGCGCCGCCCGGCGCTCGCGCGAACTGGCGCTGACCGTGGGCGGTCCCGCCGTGGACGTCCTGGTGGTCGGGCTGGGCGCCACCGGCGCCGGCGTGGCGCTGGACGCCGCGGCCCGCGGGCTGTCCGTCGCCGCGGTCGACGCCCACGACCTGGCCTTCGGCACCTCCCGCTGGAGTTCCAAGCTCGTCCACGGCGGCCTGCGCTACCTGGCCTCCGCACAGCTCGACGTCGCCCACGAGAGCGCGGTGGAACGCGGGGTGCTGATGGAACGCACCGCGCCCCATCTGGTCGGCGCGCAGCCGTTCGTCCTGCCGCTGACCCCCTTGGTCTCCCGGAGTCAGGCGGCCCTCGCCTGGGCCGGCTTCCGGGCGGGCGACGGGCTGCGCCTGGCCGCGCGCACCGCCCGCGCCACCCTGCCCGCGCCGCGCCGGACGTCCGCCGTGGAGACCCGCCATCTCGCCCCCGCGCTCCGCGGGGCCGGGCTGCGCGGCGGCCTGCTGTCGTGGGACGGACGGCTCAGCGACGACGCCCGCCTGGTCACCGCCGTCGCGCGGACGGCCGCGGCCCACGGAGCGCGGATCCTGACGCGGGTACGGGCCCTGGAACTGACCGCCTCCGGCGCCCGGATACGCGACGAACTCACCGGGGAGGAAGGGGAGATCCGCGCCCGCTCGGTGATCAACGCCTCCGGGGTGTGGGCGGGCGGTCTGGTCGACGGCGTGCGGATCCGGCCCTCACGCGGCACCCACCTCGTGCTGCGCGCCGCCCGTCTCGGGCCGCTGCCCGCCGGGCTGCACATCCCCGTGCCGGGTGAGACCAACCGTTTCGTCCTCGTGCTGCCCCAGGGGGACGGCCGGGTGTACGTCGGACTCACCGACGAACCCGTCGACGGCGGGATCCCGGACGTTCCCGAGGTGCCCGAGGCGGACATCGGCTTCCTGCTGGACGTCCTCGGGTCCGCCCTGGAGACGCCGGTCCGCCGCGAGGACGTGGTGGGGGCCTTCGCGGGCCTGCGACCGCTCCTCGGCACCGGGTCCGGCGGTCCGTCCCGCGCGGCTTCCCGCACCGCCGACATCTCCCGCAGGCACGCGGTGCTCACCTCGCCGGAGGGAGTGGTCACCGTGGTCGGCGGCAAGCTCACCACCTACCGCCGGATGGCCGAGGACGCCGTGGACGCCGCCGTGCGCACGCGCCGCCTGGCCGCGGGGCCCTCCCCGACGGCCGCGCTGCCCCTGGTCGGTGCCGCCTCGCCCAGGACCCTGGCCGCGCTGCCGGCGCCCCGCCGTCTGGTGCGCCGCTACGGCACCGAGGCACCGGCGGTGCACGCGCTCGGCGCCGCCGATCCGGAGCTGCGCGAACCCGCGCTGGAGGGGCACCCCGTCACCCGCGCCGAACTGGTGTGGGCCGTACGGCACGAGGGGGCGCTCGACGAGAGCGATCTGCTCGACCGGCGTACGCGGATCGGCCTCGTCCCGGCCGACCGGGCGGCGGCGCTGCCCGCCGCCAGGAACGCGGTGGGCCAGGCGCTGGGATCCCGGTGAGACGACGGTCCGGTACCGACAACGGGCCTGTGCGGGGGGCTCGGCTGTCACGGAGCAGGGCCTCGCAGGGGCGGGGCCTCGGCGGCGGTGACCGCGCGGCGGCGCCTCCGCCCTGCGGCAGCCGCACGGCGGAGGGTCAGGCCGCCAGGGTCTCGTCCGGTTCCAGGCGCTCCAGGAGCTGGGCGCGGTGCAGGGCGGCCACGGGGGCGAGGAGGTCGGGGTGGCGCAGCAGGGCCGCCGCCGAGCTGTCCCGCTCGTCGGGGGTGAGCAGGCGCCGGAACTCGACCGGAGTGCGGGCCGTGCGGCCGTCCTCGGTGAGCGCGGCCACTGCGCGGCCGGCCAGGGCGGGATCGGTGAGCAGACAGGCCGCCCAGCTCGCCACGACCTCGTCCACCCAGGTGCGCCAGGCGTACGTGTCCGGGTCCCCGGCCCCGGCGCCGTCCGCGCCGGCGACCCAGTCCAGGCGGGCGGAACCGCCGGGGCCGGCCATGCCGACCAGCGCCGCGTCCATGGGCGTCGGATAGCGGAGCCAGGCCGCGAGCGCCACCGGCTGGCGTGCCTGCACCTCGCACAGGGCGGAGGCCAGGGCACCGCCGGATGCCGGGTACGCGGCGGTCAGCCACTGGGCGGTCGCCGCGATGAGGGGGGAGAGATCTTCGAGCACTGCCGGGCCGT
Source organism: Streptomyces sp. NRRL S-340 (assembly GCF_000720185.1). Classification (GTDB taxonomy): domain Bacteria; phylum Actinomycetota; class Actinomycetes; order Streptomycetales; family Streptomycetaceae; genus Streptomyces. The sequence goes on from NZ_JOIY01000002.1 coordinate 6,138, forward strand.
TCGCACTGGTTCACGGACACAGGGACTACCTGGAACCGTAGTGCGCGGCCCGCGCCCCGCCTATGGCGCGGACCTCCTCCGGGGCGTGGCCTTGGCCACAGCGCGAGCGCTGCGGCGGGCCGGCCCGGAGGAGGTGGGGAGCCGACGGGACGGGGGCGGGTCAGGCCTCCGCGGGGAACCGCTCCCAGACGCGGTGCGCGCCCAGGAGGCGGGTGATCTGCTCCAGGGTGGCGGTGCCGCTGTCCCCGAGGACCACGCCGGGCGCGTCGGCCGGGACACCCGCCGCCTCCAGCGCGGCTTCGGCTCCCTTCCACGCGCCGATCGCCTTGCCGTGCCGGAACGCCTCGGACAGCAGCAGGCTGACGCGCGGATCGTGGCTCGCCTGCCGCGGGGAGGCCAGGCCGGACTTCGCGTCCCGGGCGCCGTAGGCGTCGGCGCCCACGCCAGGCGTTCCCGACACCAGCACGGCGTCGAACTCCACGGACCGGGCGGTGGCGTAGGTGCGCTGCACGGACAGCGGGTCGGCGCCGTCCCCGAGCGTGCCGCCGACGGGCGCGACGACGAGGGGCACCATGCCGCCGGCGAGCACGGCCTCCCGCACGGCCCGTACGCCGTCCAGGTCGCCGTCCGGACCCGCGACGATCCCGATCACCCTGCCGTCCGTGGGCCACGTGTGGCCGACCTGGGACAGCGCGGGGCTGGGCTGCACGTCGGCCAGCGGCACGGTCGCCTCCGGCGCGGGCAGGCCGAGCCCGGCGGCGACCTCGGCGCACAGCTCGGGGTCGATGTTGGCCAGCACCTGCAGACCTCGCTCCTTGACGGCCTGCTCGTAGCACTTGCCCAGTTCGAAGGTGTAGGCGCCGATGATGTGCTCGCGCTCGACGGGGCTCATGCTGAGCCAGAACCGGCGGGGCTGGCTGAAGTGGTCCGCGAACGTCTCGGGAGCCTCCCGGACCTTCTTCGCCTCCGGGATGCGCACGGGTGCCTCGATGAACGCTCCCGTGTCCGCCCCCGCGGTGAACGGGCAGCCGCCGTCGAGGGAGTTCGGCCGGTAGGGGGCCACGCCCCGGTGCACGGCCGTCTGGTGGAAGCCGTCGCGCAGCATGTCGTTGACGGGGGCGTGCGGGCGGTTGATCGGGATCTGCGCGAAGTTGGGGCCGCCGAGCCGGGTGATCTGGGTGTCCAGGTAGGAGAACAGCCGCCCGGACAGCAGGGGGTCGTCGGTGATGTCGATGCCGGGCACGAGGTGGCCGGGGTGGAAGGCGACCTGTTCGGTCTCGGCGAAGAAGTTCGACGGGTTGCGGTTGAGGACGAGCCGTCCGACGGGCTGCACGGGGGCGAGTTCCTCGGGGACGATGTTCGTCGGGTCCAGCAGGTCGATGCCCTCGAAGGTCTGCTCGGGGGTGTCGGGGAAGGTCTGGATGCCCAGCTCCCACTCGGGGTAGGCGCCCGCCTCGATGGCGTCGGCCAGGTCCCGCCGGTGGAAGTCGGGGTCGACGCCGCCCACGATCTGCGCCTCCTCCCACACCAGCGAGTGGACGCCCAGTTTCGGCTTCCAGTGCCACTTCACCAGCGTGGTCCGGCCCTCGGCGTCGACCAGGCGGAAGGTGTGGATGCCGAAGCCCTCCATCATGCGGAACGAGCGCGGGATGCCCCGGTCCGACATGTTCCACAGGACGTGGTGGGTGGCCTCGGTGTGCAGGGTGACGAAGTCCCAGTGCGTGTCGTGGGCGCTCTGCGCCTGCGGGATCTCCCGGTCGGGGTGCGGCTTGGCGGCGTGCACGATGTCGGGGAACTTGATGGCGTCCTGGATGAAGAACACCGGGATGTTGTTCCCGACCAGGTCGAAGACGCCCTCGCTGGTGTAGAACTTGGTCGCGAACCCGCGGGTGTCCCGCACGGTGTCGGCGGATCCGCGTGACCCGAGCACCGTGGAGAACCGTACGAAGACCGGGGTCTCGACGTCCTTGCCGAGGAAGGCGGCCTTGGTCACCGAGGACGCGGTGCCGTAGCTGGTGAAGACGCCGTGCGCGGCGGCGCCGCGGGCGTGGACCACGCGCTCCGGGATCCGCTCGTGGTCGAAGTGCATCACCTTCTCGCGCAGATGATGGTCCTGCAGCAGTACGGGACCGCGCGGCCCCGCCTTGAGCGAGTGGTCGGTGTCGTACAGCCGCGCCCCCTGCGCGGTGGTCAGGTAGCTCCCGCTCTGCGCCATACGGGCCCGGTCCGCGCCGGTCGGCTGCCCGGTGGGCGAGACGGTGTCCGGTCCGCTCTGGTCGGGCTTGGGCGGCAGCGGGTCACGCGGCTGTGTGGGCTCGGCGACGGAGGGGGACTCGGAACCCGGCTTCCCCGGGATGCCCTCCTCCGGCCCCGCACCGTCGCCCTGGAGCGCGTCGGCCACCTTGTGGGCCGCCTGCTTGATGGGGTTGGCCTCGCTCATGCGTACCGTTCCTCCACTCCTGGCCGCCACCACGTGCGTGTGCGGCGGCCGTCACTGTCCGATTGCCGGTCGCCCCGACGGGGCCCCTCGCCTGCGGCTGCCACCGGTCCTGCCGTTCGGTCCGAGCGATCGAAAAACATGGGCAAACAGCCCTTTACGGACATCGGCCCTGTCAATCTCTCACGGCCCGGAAGGCGGCGCACGGGGCCCGCCACGACGGGGTGAACCCCCGGGTGCCGTGCCGCCCCGCCCCCTTCCCTCCGCGGTCGCCGCCACCCCGGCCGGCTGTCACCCCGCGTACCCCCGTCGCGCCGGTCAAGCCCTGCGGAAAACCCGTCGGCCGCGGTGACCGGCACCCGGGGAGAGGAGGGACCGGGCCGCACGGCGGCCGGATCCGAGCCGCGTCGTGTCGGCGCGGGCACGGCGGGTACCCGTCCGGGCGGAGAACAGCGGAAACCGTCCGGTGCGCCGGCGACGGCCCGACCGGCCCGGCAGGCCGGCGGCCGAGGCGGTCCGGCGCTTCGGCGACGAAGACGGAGGGAGCGGGCATGGCAGGGGACGGAGGGGGCGCTGCGCCCGCACGGCGGGGCGGACCGGCGGGTCTTCGCCTGGCGGCGGGCGCAGCCGAGCGGCCGGCGCCTCCGACTCCGCAGGCCGCACAGGACCTGACACCCCAGGCTCCGCAGGACCCCGCGCCCCAGGCCGAAGGGGGCCTCACAGCCCGGGCGCCGCGGGAGCACCCGCCCCAGGAGCCGCAGCAACTGCCCCGGGACCGCAACCAGGCGATCCTCGAGGCGACCAAACAGGTCGGGGCCCTGCTCAAGCGGAAAGGGCACCCTTTCGCCCTCGCGGGGAGCGTGGCGGTGTACGCGCACGGCGGCAGCGAGAACCTGCAGCACGACGCCGACTTCTGCGTCCTGCCCGACGACGCCCGGGCGGTGGCGGCCACCCTGCGCGAGAGCGGCCTCACGGTCTACGAGCCGCCGGAGGACTGGCTCATCAAGGCCAAGTGCTTCGACCAGGACATCGACGTCATCTTCGTCCTCGCTCACCAGCCCGTCTCCCGGGAGATGCTGGGCCGCGCCGAGGAACTGTCGGTCGACTCCGTGCGCATGCCCGTCCTGGCCCCGACCGACCTGCTGTGGAGTCTGATCGCCGCGTTCTCCGAGCACCACTGCGACTTCGGCGCCGTGCTCCCCATCGCCCGCGCCCTGCGCGAGAAGGTCGACTGGGACCGGGTCCGGCGTGCCTGCGGGGACGACCCCATGCCGGCCTCCTTCTTCTTCCTCCTCGAACGCCTGAACGTCATCGCCCCGCCGAAGGAGCCGTCATGAACCACCACCTCGGAGAGCGGGCATCCGGCCCCCCTGCCTCCGGAGACAACCTGGAGTACCGCGTGGCCCATCTCAGGGAGCGGATCGCCGGCGGCCCGCTGGGCGAGCTGGGGGTCCGGCTCGAAGTGCGCGGCGAGGCGGTGCTGCTGACCGGAACGGTCCCGTCGGCGCACTGCCGGGACGAGATCTGCGGCCTCGTCGGCGCCGAACTCGCCGGCCACCGCGTCCACTGCGACGTCGTCGTCACCGACGCCTCCTCCCCCGACCACGCGGAGGACCTCGCATGATCCGGATCGCAGCGGTCGGGGACATCCACATGGCCCCCGAGACCCAGGGCACCCTGCGGCCCGCCTTCGAGACGCTGCCCGAGTGCGCCGACCTCCTGCTGCTGGCGGGCGACCTCACCCGGCACGGCACACCGGAGGAGGCACGGGTGGTGGCGCGGGAGATCGAGGGTCTGGGGGTGCCGGTCGTGGCCGTCCTCGGCAACCACGACCACCACGACGAACGGCCCGAGGAGGTCGCCGCCGTCCTGGAGGACGCGGGCGCGCAGGTGCTGGAGGGGCGCGGGGTCGTCATCCGGTGCGGTGAGGCGCGGGTCGGAGTCGCGGGGACCAAGGGCTTCGGCGGCGGCTTCCTCGGCCGCAGCGCGGGCGAGTTCGGCGAACCGCTGATGAAGGAGTTCGTGCGGTGCAGCCGCCGCTGCGCCGAGGGCCTGCGCGCCTCCCTGGAGCACCTGGCCGAGCAGGGCTGCGACGCGCGCATCGCGCTCACGCACTACTCCCCCGTACCGGAGACGCTCGCCGGTGAGCCTCTGGAGATCTACCCGTTCCTCGGCAGCTACCTGCTGGCCGAGGCCGTCGACACGGCGGGCGCCGACCTCGCCGTGCACGGACATGCGCACGCCGGCACGGAGAACGGGATGACGAGCGGCGGGGTGCGCGTGCGCAACGTCGCCCAGCCGGTCATCGGGCGCGCGTTCCACGTGTACCACCTGCACGACGGCGCCGGCGGAGGGGCGGGAGAAGAAGCGGGGCGGTGACCGTGGGCCCGGCAGCGGGGCGGTGACCGTGCGTCCGAGGGCCGCCGCGTGCGGGGCCGCGCGCATCCGGGGCGGGGCGCGCGCCCCCCGTTCCGTACCCTGGTGTCCGTGCACATCTGTTTCGTCTGCAGCGGGAACATCTGCCGGTCGCCGGTCGCCGCCCTGGTGTTCGCCGAGCATCTGCGCCGGGCGGGGCTCGCCGACCGGGTGCGGGTCACCAGTGCGGGGATCGGCCCCTGGCACGCCGGGGAGCCCATCGACGAGCGGGCCGGTGACGTGCTGGTCCGGCACGGCTATCCCGTGGAGCACGTGGCCGCGCAGGTCGGTGCCGAGCATCTGGACGCCGACCTGTTCCTGGCCATGGACCTAGGTCACGAGAAAGCGCTGCGCCGTCTCGTCGAGGACCCGTCCCTGGTCCGCATGCTGCGCTCGTTCGACCCGGAGGCGGACGCCGGCGCGGGTCTCGACGTCCCCGACCCGTACTACGGCGGCCCGGAGGGCTTCGAAGAGGTGCTGGCCATGATCGAGGCCACGATGCCGGGCCTGCTCGCCTGGGTACGGGACCGCCTGGCGCCGTGACCGCCCGCCCGGCCGGTGCCGCCGCGACGAACGGCGTCGCCCGGCGGACCGGCCCGCCCCGCGGCCCGCAGGAAGAAGGGTGACCGGTGACCCGGGTGCCGGTTCCGCCGACGTGGCGAATCTCGCTCTGTGCCGACGGCCCGTTTGCGCTCGCCACGTGTGAGCAGGCGGTCTCCTGGATGTCTGTGCGTCGGCAGAGAGGAGCCCTCATGGCGGGCAACGGAGACGGTCTTCGGGAGAACGACGCCGATCGGGGTGCCGTCAGACGCCACCGCGCGCTGTTCCGCGCGGCTGAGCGCCGCAGGAACCCTCCGTTGCGCCGGACCGACATCACCGTCACCGACGAGCGTGCCGTACGGCGCGCGGTGAAGGCCGCCTCGCTGGGCAACGCCATGGAGTGGTTCGACTTCGGCATCTACAGCTATCTGGCCGTCACCATCGGACACGTCTTCTTCCCGTCCGGGAACGGCACGGTCGAGCTGCTGGCGTCGTTCGCGACGTTCGCCGTGTCCTTCCTGGTGCGTCCGCTCGGCGGCATGGTGTTCGGACCGATGGGCGACAAGATCGGCCGCAAGACCGTCCTGGCGATGACCATGATCATGATGGCGATCGGGACGTTCGCGATCGGTCTGATCCCGTCGTACTCCGCCATCGGTTTCTGGGCCCCGGCCCTGCTGATCTTCTTCCGGCTGGTGCAGGGCTTCTCCACGGGCGGTGAGTACGGCGGTGCCTCCACGTTCATCGCCGAGTACGCGCCCGACCGGCGCCGGGGCTTCTTCGGGAGCTTCCTGGAGCTGGGCACGCTCGCCGGGTACGTCGGCGCGGCGGGGCTGGTGACACTGCTGACCACGGTCCTCGGCAGCGGCGGGATGGAGTCCTGGGGGTGGCGCGTGCCGTTCCTGGTGGCCGGGCCCATCGGACTGGTCGGTCTGTACCTGCGGCTGCGGCTGGACGAGACGCCCGCCTTCCAGAAGCTGGAGGACGCCTCGGTGCACCGGGCGTCCGAGGCGGCGTCCGCGGTGGAGACGACCGCCAAGGGGGACATCGCGAAGATCTTCCGCCAGTACTGGCCGTCCCTGGTGCTGTGCGTCTGCCTGGTCGGCGCGTACAACATCACCGACTACATGCTCCTGTCGTACATGCCCACCTATCTGTCCGACGAGCTGGGCTACAGCGAGACGAACGGCCTGCTGATCCTGATCGGCACCATGGTGGTCCTGATGCTGCTGATCAACCAGGTCGGCAGGCTGTCCGACCGGATCGGCCGCAAGCCCGTCCTGATGACCGGCATGCTGGGCTTCCTGCTGCTGTCGGTGCCCGCCTTCCTGCTGGTCGGCCAGGGCGGTGCGGTCGCGGTGGCCGCGGGGATGCTGATGCTGGGGCTGTCCCTGGTGTGCATGCTCGGGACGATGTCCGCGGCGCTGCCCGCCCTGTTCCCGACCGAGGTGCGCTACGGCTCCCTGTCCATCGGGTACAACCTCGCCACCTCGCTCTTCGGCGGAACGACCCCGCTGGTGATCACCGCGCTGATCTCGGCCACCGGCAGCGAACTCATGCCCGCGTACTACGCCATGGCGGCCGCACTGGTCGGCGTGGTCTCCGTGGCGTGCATGAAGGAGACCGCGCGCAGGCCGCTGGCGGGCTCCCCGCCCTCCGTGGCGACCGCTGAGGAAGCGGCACGGATGGTGGAGAGCCAGGCGCCCGCGCCGAAGTTCTGAGCCACCGCCCGGTCACCGCGGGGCGGCGGACCGGCCCCCCGGGCCGGCCTTCGCACCGCCGTGCACCGCCGCGTCCCGCCGGGCGCCGACCGTCCCGGACCCGTCGGCGCGCGGGTCCGGGACGGTCCCCGGCTCACAGGTGCGGCCGGTGGCCCCGCTCCTGGTGCGGGAAGGTCTGCTCGGCGCCGGGCAGCGCCGGCTTCGGCAGCGTCGCCACCTCCTGCTTCGCCTTCTCCAGTTGCTCCGCCGTGTCGTCCGGCAGCCGGGGCGGGCGCGGCCTGCTGTGGGAGAACCGGAAGGGGGAGGTGAAGTCGCCGAACGTCTCGCGCCGCCACGCGCCGATGTTGGGCTCCTCCACGCCGGTGAAGCGCTCCAGGAACCGGAGGGCCGAGGTGTGGTCGAAGGCCTCCGTGGCCACCCACCCGCCCACCGTCCAGGGCGAGACGACGATGGCCGGGACGCGGAAGCCGCCGCCGATCGGCAGGCCCCTGATGAACTCGTCGGGGGTGCCCGCGGGCGGGGTCGGCGGCGGCACGTGGTCGAACAGGCCGTCGTTCTCGTCGTAGTTGAGGATGAAGGCGGTCTTGCGCCACACCTTCGGGTCGGCGGCGACGGCCTCGATCTTGGAGGCGACGAAGTCGGCGCCGGCGGCCGGCAGGTGGTCGGGGTGCTCGGACTGGTGGCTGGTCGGCAGGATCCACGAGACGGCGGGCAGCCGGTCGCCCCGCGCGTCGTCCTCGAAGGTGCCCTCCGGCTGCGGGCGCACCCCGCGCTCGTACAGCTCCGAGCCCGGCTGGGCGTCCTTGAAGGCGGCGAACTGCTCCAGCAGGTTGCAGCCGTAGTCGTCGTCCTGCTGGTACACCTTCCAGCTCACCCCGGCGGCCTGCAACCGCTCGGCGTACGTCGTCCAGCGGTAGGGCTCGGGAGCGGTGTTGTTCGTGACCGGGCCGCCGCGGGTGCCGCCCGGGTCGATCGTCCCGGTCATCCACATCAGCCGGTTCGGCCAGGTCGGTCCGAGGACCGAGCTGAAGTAGTTGTCGCAGAGGGTGAAGGTCTCGGCGAGCGCGAACTGGAACGGTATGTCCTCGCGCGTGTAATAGCCCATGACGTAGGGGCCGTTGGCGCCGTCCGCCTTGCGGTGCGCGGGCAGCCAGCGGTCCATTCTGCCGCCGTTGCACGCCTCGTGCTGCACCGACCAGGCGTGGCTCGTGGAAGGGATGGCCTGGGCGCTGGAGGTGCGGGTGTCGAGGTGGAAGGGGAGCAGGTAGCCCCTGGGGTTCTCGGCGTCCGGCTGGTAGAAGACCGACCGTCCGCCGTCGAGCGTGAGGGCGTCGGGGTCGGCGAAGCCGCGGACTCCCTTGAGGGTTCCGAAGTAGTGGTCGAAGGACCGGTTCTCCTGCATCAGCAGGACGACGTGCTCGATGTCACGCAGCGAGCTGTGCCGGGGCGGCTCGGCGGCGACGGCCTTCTGGACGCTCGGCGGGAGGAGGGAGAGCGCCGCGGCGCCGCCCAGCGCGCCGGCGGCCGAACCCAGGAGTCTGCGGCGTGTCAACTCGGCCATCTGTGCTCCTTCTTGTGCGGGTGAAGCTCTCACGCGTCACGGTCGGACCGGAAGCGGCACGGCCGCCGCCCCCTTCCTGCCCACCGCGGTGGGGGTGTCAGGGGTGGCGAGTGAAGAAGTGGCCGACATCCGGGAGGAGGTTGGCCGACCCGCGGCCCGGCGCGCCGTCCGCTCGTGCCCCCCGGTCCCGGCGCGTCATCGCCCTGCGCGTACGGCTGCGGCGCCTCACCTTTCCGCGCACCGCGGCCCTGCCGCGCCCCCTGTCACCCGCCGCCCCGTCGCGTCACCTCCTGCGCACTGCGCCCCCGGGGCGTTGCCCTCTCGCGCCCGCCGCCCGGGCGCGCCGTCCACCTGCCGCCGCGGTGCCCCGTCCGCTCATGGCCCACCCGTCCCGACCTCCGGGGCACCGTCCGGGTTGCCCCGCAAATGTTCCGGTTTGGTCACCAAGTGGCACTGCCGTCACAGTAGTTGCTTTCGCGGCTCTCGTCCGTGTTACGAAATACGGCGTCACTGACCGGCGGGCCGCCTCGGCGGAACTTCGCGGGTCATGTCGTACCGGCCCGCGAGGGCCGCAGGGGGAAGAGGTAACACCGCAATGAACCGCACACGCACGGCCGTCGCGGCCCTGGTGGCCACCGGCGTCCTCACCACCGCCCAGTTGGGACTGGCGGGTGCCGCCTCGGCGGCGACCGTCACCCAGAAGAGTGCGGGCTGCCCGCTCGACATCGTCTACCCGACCCGGTTCTACGTGGACCACAACGGCTGGGTGACGGGCGGCGGCCTGTACTTCGGCATCAGGAGCAAGACCAGCCGGAGCTACAAGAACGTCACCTTCACCGTCACCGACGTCAGGAACCTCCGGTTCGGCTCGGCGACGGCCAAGGGCGGCCGGATCAGCCACAAGACGTCGAAGACCGTGTCCGTCTCCACCCGGACCTTCAAGGGAAGGGCGAGCCTCGGCTTCAAGGTCCGCACCCACCTGCTCAACACCCGCAACTACAAGCTGAAGTTCACCCTGCACGGTTCCGGCTGGCGCTGCGCCGTCGGTCAGGGCACCTGGGGGTCCTGACCCCGGCCGCGGCCTGCCGCTCCTGCCCCGTCCACCCGGTGCCCCGGCCCCCGGCCGGGGCACCGGCATGCCATGATCGCCTTACCCGGTGCCACAGCGGTCGGGGGGTACGCTGCGAGCACCGCAGTCCGCGGGCGACGACACCCCCGGAGCGGCACACGTGGCCGGAGGAAGGGTGGTGTGCGGGATGGACTGGCGCGACTTCGCCGAGAAGATGGCCGATCTCGCCCGGCGTCTGCTGGCCCAGCCGTCACCGGCGGCGACGCTGGAGGAGATCGCGTCCGCGGCGGTGGAACTCATCGACGGGTGCGAGGCCGCGGGGATCCTGGCCGTGCGCAAGGGACGCGCCGTGAGTCTGGCCGTGACCGCCGGCATGGTCGAGGAGTCCGACCGCCTCCAGGGCGAGCTGGGCGAGGGCCCCTGCTTCGACGCCGCCCGCCGGGTCAACGGCGACCGGGTGTTCCGCATCACCGACCTGACCCGGCCGCAGCCCGAGTGGCCGCGGTACGCCCCGGCGGCCCGGGACCTCGGCATCGGCAGCATGATGGGCTTCCTGCTGTACACCGACGACCAGGACTTCGGCGCGCTGGACTGCTACTCCAGCCGTCCTGGTGCCTTCAGCCAGGACAGCGAGACGGCCGGCTGGCTGCTCGCCTCGCACGCCGCCGTCGCCCTGGCCGGTGCCAGCACCGTCGACCAGCTGGAACACGCGCTGGAGACCCGGCACGCGATCGGCGAGGCGATGGGCATGCTGCGCGAGCGGCACCGGCTCAGCGAGGAGGACGCCTTCGCGGTGCTGCGCCGCATCTCCCAGCACCACAACGTCAAGCTCCGCGACGTCGCCCAGAACATCCGCGGGCAGGGCCCCCACAAGACCTGACGGCGGTACGGCCGCGCCACCCGGACGGCCGTACCCGGATCCGCGGCCTCTCCTGCGGGCGCCGCCCTCGCGCGCCGGACGCCGGCGCGCCCGCCACCGGGCCGACGCCGCCCGGCGTCGGGCCGGGTGGCCCGGACGTGCCGTCGGCCCCCGGACCGCGTTCGGCGAACGGGCGGGCCTCCGGAGCCCGCGCACGAACCGGCCCCGGCTGCGACGCCGGGGGCTGCCGGTGGCCCCGACGGGACCGGTGGGACCGTGGGGCCGGTGGGGCGGGCCGCGCGTCCCCCCGGATGCCGCCGCAGGGGGGACGCCGACGGCCGCACTCCCCCTCCGGGCGGCGCCGCCGGCCCGGACGCCCGGATGGCCTGGACGGACGCCCGGATGGCCGGACGGCGGACGCCACCGCCCCGGTGTTCGCCGTGCGCCGTCCCGCGCCTGCGCCCGCGCCCGGAGCGGTAGCCGCTCGGCGGGTGTGCGGCCGTGGGAAAGGGGTCCTGCCGCCGCCGGTGCAGCGGCCCGGCGCACAGGTGTGACGGGCCTCGCCACGAGGGGCCCGGCAGTGTAGACATGGCACATGGTCCGACTCCCGGGTCGAGCCGGTACCCGGTCGACCCGCCGTTCTGGCGGTCAGCGTCTTCAGCCGGCGCCCGGTTCCGCTCGTCGAGCGCGTGAGCGCGCCGAGCGGAACCGGGCCGCGGGCGGCTGGTTCGCGCGGCGGTGGGCGGCCCTGCGCGGCCGCACCGTCGCCGGACAGGTGTTCGTGCTCCAGGTCGTCGTGGTGCTGCTGCTGGTCCTGGCCGCGGTCGTCGCCCTGGTGCTGCAGGTACAGCACGACAGCACGCAGGAGGCCCGCGACCGGTCGCTGGCGGTCGCCGAGACGTTCGCCAACGCGCCGGGGACCGCCGCGGCACTCACCGGGCCCGATCCGACGGCCGTGCTGCAACCACGCGCCGAGGCGTCCCGCGCGGCGGCGCACGTCGACTTCATCGTCGTGATGAACACCGCCGGGATCCGCTACACCCACCCCGTGCCGGACCGGATCGGCAAGAAGTTCGTGGGCACCATCGCCCCCGCGGTGCACGGCAGACCCGTGGTGGAGGAGATCAACGGGACCATCGGGCGCCTGGTGCAGGCGGTGGTGCCGGTCAAGGCACCCGACGGCACGGTGGTGGGGCTGGTGGCGGCCGGCATCACCACGCGCAACGCGGGGGGTCTCGCGGACCGGCAGCTGCCCGTCGTGCTGGGCGCGGCTGCCGTCGGCCTCGCCCTGGCCACCGCGGGGACCGCCCTGGTCAGCAGGCGGCTGCTGCGTCAGACGCACGGCCTGGGGCCGGGCGAGATGACCCGGATGTACGAGCACCACGACGCGGTGCTCCACTCGGTGAGGGAGGGCGTGATCATCGTCGGCGACGACGGCCGGCTGCTCCTGGCCAACGACGAGGCGCACCGCCTGCTCGGCCTGCCCGAGGACGCCGAGGGCCGCCGGGTGCTCGGCCTGGGGCTGGATCCGGGCACGGCGGCACTGCTCGCCTCCGGGCGGATCGCCACCGACGAGGTGCACCTGGTCGGCGACCGGTTGCTGGCGATCAACCAGCGGGCCACCGACCTGGAGGGCGGTCCCTCGGGCAGCGTGGCCACCCTGCGCGACTCCACGGAGCTGCGCGCGCTGTCCGGACGCGCGGAGGAGGCTCGCGAGCGCCTCAGCCTGCTCTACGACGCCGGGGTGGGCGTGGGCACCACCCTGGACGTGACCCGGACCGCGGAGGAACTGGTGCGGGTGGCCGTACCCCGCTTCGCGGACTTCGCCACGGTGGACCTGTACGACGCCGTGCTGCGCGGCGAGGAGCCGGAGCAGGGTGCCGCGCTGCGCCGTGCGGCGGCCGGCGGCATCCGCGACGACGCGCCGCTGCTCCCGGTGGGCTCACAGATCCGCTTGGCGCCGTCCTCCCCGCAGGCGCGCAGCCTCGGCACCCGCCGGCCGGTCCTGGAACCGCGTGTCGAGGCCGCCCCCGGCGGGCCGGCGCAGGAGGCGGACGGCACCGGACAGATGGCCCGGCACGGCATCCACTCGCTGATCACCGTCCCGGTGCGGGCGGGCAACGTGATCCTCGGTGTCGTCGACTTCTGGCGCTCGCAGGAGGACGAACCGTTCGACGCCGAGGAACTGGCCCTGGCCGAGGAGCTGGTGGCGCGGGCCGCGGTCTCCATCGACAACGCCCGGCGCTACACGCGCGAGCACGGCATGGCGGTCACCCTCCAGCGCAGTCTGCTGCCGCGCAGCCTGCCCGAGCAGGGTGCCCTCGAGATCGCCTACCGCTACCTGCCCGCGCAGGCGGGGGTGGGCGGGGACTGGTTCGACGTGCTGCCGCTGTCCGGGGCGCGGGTGGCGCTGGTCGTCGGGGACGTGGTCGGTCACGGGCTGCACGCGGCGGCCACGATGGGCCGGCTGCGCACGGCCGTGCACAACTTCTCCGCCCTGGACCTGCCGCCGGACGAACTGCTGGGTCTGCTGGACGAGATGGTGGACCGGATCGACCAGGACGAGAGGACCGGGGCCACCGACGGTGCCGGCGCGCCCGTGATCGGCGCGACCTGCCTCTACGCGGTCTACGATCCCGTCTCCCGGCGCTGCTCGATCGCCCGCGCCGGCCACCCGCCGCCGGCCGTGATCGCCCCCGGCGGCGAGGTGACGTTCGCCGACGTGCCCGCCGGGCCCCCGCTCGGGCTGGGCGGTCTGCCGTTCGAGACGGCCGAGCTGGAACTCGCCGAGGGCAGCCGTCTGGTGCTGTACACCGACGGGCTCGTCGAGGACCGGGCGCTCGACATCGACGTGGGCCTGGAGGAACTGCGCGGCGCGCTCTCCTCGGCGGGCCCGTCGCCCGAGGAGACGTGCCGCGCCGTGCTGGACTCGCGGCTGCCGTTCCGGCCGGGCGACGACATCGCGCTGCTCGTCGCCCGGACGCGGGCGCTGGGCGCCGACCGGACGGCCGAGTGGGAGGTGCCCGCGGACCCGGCGGCCGTCGGCGACGTACGGGCCTCGGTGAGCCGCTGCCTCGCGCGGTGGGGGCTGGAGGAGGCGGCCTTCACCACGGAGCTGATCCTCAGTGAGCTGGTGACCAACGCCATCCGCTACGGCAGCACGCCCATCCGGGTGCGGATGCTGCGCGACACCGCCCTGATCTGCGAGGTCTTCGACAGCAGCAGCACCTCGCCGCACCTGCGGTACGCGGCCTCCACCGACGAGGGCGGCCGGGGTCTGTTCCTGGTGGCGCAGCTCGCGGACCGCTGGGGCACCCGCTACACGCCCACCGGGAAGGTGATCTGGGCGGAGCAGTCCCTGTCCTGAACCCGGCGTCCGCCCTCTCGTGTTCCCTCCCTGCTCCCCTCGTTCGTTCCTACGAATTCGTGCACGACGGGTGCCCACCTGTTCGAGCCTCTGGTAGGAAACCTTCCTATCAGTTGGTCCTCCGGGCCGACTCCGCACCCCCCACTCCCCCTTGGAGCCCAACGTGCATCCGAACCCCGACACGGCCCGCCCGGCCGGTGCCTCCCGCCGTACCGTCCTCGCCCTCCTCGGCGCCGGCGCGGTCGCCGTCCCGCTGCTCGGCGCCGTTCCGCGGGCGGTGGCCGCCCCGGCGGCGGCGCCCGGCCTGGACGACCCGGCGAAGAAGGAGATCGCCATGAAGCTGGTGTCGAGCGCGGAGAACTCCTCGCTCGACTGGAAGGCGCAGTACAAGTACATCGAGGACATCGGCGACGGCCGCGGCTACACCGCCGGCATCATCGGCTTCTGCTCCGGCACCGGCGACATGCTCGACCTGGTCCAGCTCTACACCGACCGCAAGCCGGGCAACGTCCTGGCCAAGTACCTGCCCGCGCTGCGCAAGGTCAACGGCAGCGACTCGCACTCCGGCCTCGGCTCGGCGTTCGTCTCGGCCTGGCGCACCGCGGCCAAGGACAGCGCCTTCCAGCAGGCCCAGAACGACGAGCGGGACCGGGTGTACTTCAACCCGGCGGTCTCCCAGGGCAAGACCGACGGGCTGCGCGCGCTCGGCCAGTTCGCCTACTACGACGCCATCGTCATGCACGGCGACGGCGACGACTCCACCAGCTTCCGCAACATCCGCAAGCGGGCGCTGCGCAGCGCCGAGCCGCCGGCGCAGGGCGGCGACGAGACGGCGTACCTGAACGCGTTCCTGGACGCGCGGGTGTGGGCCATGAAGCAGGAGGAGGCGCACAGCGACACCAGCAGGGTCGACACCGCGCAGCGGGTCTTCCTGCGCAAGGGCAACCTGGACCTGAAGACGCCGCTGGACTGGAAGGTGTACGGCGACTCGTACCACATCGGCTGACCGCCGGGCGGGCCCCGGGGCCGGCGGACGGCTCCCGGGGTCAGCCGAGGGCACGGTCCAGGTTGTAGGCGGCGCTGATCAGGGACAGGTGGGTGAAGGCCTGCGGGAAGTTGCCCTGCTGTTCGCCGGTGCGGCCGATCTCCTCCGCGTACAGGCCCAGGTGGTTGGCGTAGGTGAGCATCTTCTCGAACGCGAGGCGGGCCTCGTCCAGGCGCCCGGCGCGGGTCAGTGCCTCGACGTACCAGAAGGAGCAGATCGAGAAGGTGCCCTCGTCGCCGCTCACCCCGTCGGGGCTGGTGCGCGGGTCGTAGCGGTAGACGAGGGAGTCGGAGACCAGGTCCTCGGTGAGCGCGTCGAGGGTGGCCAGCCACTTGGGGTCGGTGGGGGCGATGAACTTGGCGAGCGGCATCATCAGGACGGCGGCGTCCAGCACGTCGCCGCCCTCGTACTGGACGAACGCCTGCCGCCGCCGCGACCAGCCGCGGTCCATGATGCGGCGGTAGATCGCGTCCCGGCCGCGCTGCCAGCGGGCCAGGTCGGCGGGCAGGCCGCGGCGGTTGGCCAGCCGGATCGCGCGTTCGACGGCCACCCAGCACATCAGGCGCGAGTACAGGAAGTTCCGGCGCCCACCGCGGGTCTCCCACACGCCTTCGTCGGGCTGGTCCCAGTGCTCGCAGACCCAGTCGACCAGCGCGCACACGTCGTCCCACTGGGCGCTGGAGATCGGCTCGGCCCACTTGTCGTAGAGGTAGATGGAGTCGATCAGGGCGCCGTAGATGTCGAGCTGGAGCTGGTCGGCGGCGGCGTTGCCGACCCGGACCGGGGCGGAGCCCTGGTGCCCCTCCAGGTGGGGCAGCTCGCGCTCGGGGAGGTCGGTGCGGCCGTCGATGCCGTACATGATCTGCAGCGGGCCGGTCGCCCTGCCGTCGCCCGGGCTGATGTGCCGGGTGACGAACCGCATGAAGGCCGCGGCCTCGCCGCTGAAGCCGAGGCGCAGCAGGGCGTAGACGGCGAAGGCGGCGTCGCGCACCCAGACGTAGCGGTAGTCCCAGTTGCGCTCGCCGCCGACGCGCTCGGGCAGGCTGGTGGTGGGCGCGGCGACGATGGCGCCGGTGGGGGCGTAGGTGAGGAGTTTGAGGGTGAGGGCGGAGCGGTGCACCATCTCCCGCCAGCGGCCCCGGTAGCGGGACTGCGCGATCCAGCGCCGCCAGTACGCCACGGTGGCCGCGAACTGCTCCTCCGCCTCGGTCCGCGCGCACCGGCGCGGGGCCACCTCGCCGCCGACCTGGTCGAGGGCGAAGACGGCGGACTCGCCCTCGGTGAGCTTGAAGTCGGCCCGGACGTCGGGTCCCTCGGTCTCCAGCGGCACGGTGGCCGTGAGGGCGAGGGCCAGGCCCGCGGACTCGAACAGGGTCATGCAGCCCTCCGTGCGCACCGTGTGCGGGTCGGCGCCGTAGCCGAAGCGCGGGGCCACGCGCACGCGGAACGGGACGGTGCCCCGCACGCACACCACGCGCCGGATCAGCCGGTGACGTTCGGCCTCGCCCAGGTCGCCCGAGACCGGCATGAAGTCCTGCACCTCCCCGACGCCGTCCTCGGTGAAGAACCGGGTGATCAGCACATTGGTGTCGGGGAAGTAGAACTGCTTGGTGCGTGCTCCCTGGGCCGCGGCGAGTTCGAAGCAGCCGCCCCGCTCGGCGTCCAGCACGGCGGCGAAGACGCTAGGGGCGTCGAAGGCGGGGCAGCAGTACCAGTCGATGGTGCCGTCGGTGCCGACCAGGGCGACCGTGCGCAGGTCGCCGATCAGACCGTGGTCGGCGATCGGCACGTACCGGCGTGCGCCCGCCGGCGGCGGGCCTGAGCTGTCGGTCATCGCTGCGGCCTCCCTGCCGGGTCGCGCGGCCCCCGCGTCTGCCGCCCCGGCGCCTTGGCCGGGTCCTTCCAGCTTACGGAGCGGGCCGGTAGAACGGAGGTTTCCGGACGGGACGGTCCGGTACTCCTGAAGCGGGCCGGGGCCGGCCCGCACGGTGCGGCGGCCCTTCCGGATGCAGGGTGCGGCGCGGCGGGCAATCGTAGGAGGAGGTCCCGGTCCCGCGGCACGGGCGGCGCAGTCCGGACCCGGGCGGGTACCCGGCCGGACCCGAGGAGGACACATGTCGATGTCAGAGCCCGACGCATCCCGTTCGCCCGAAGCGTCCCGTTCGCCAGGCAACCGCTGCACGCCGGACAGCGTGCTCCACGCCCGTACCGGCACCGACGTCTCGCCCGAGGACGTCGTGCTGGCCGCGGGGCGTGACATCACCCCGCGCAACCTGGAGTGGGCCAAGCGCAAGATCGAGACCGAGGGGCCTGCCGCCCTGGACAAACTGCTGCCCTAGCTGAGGGCGGACCGCGGGGTCCGCCGGCGTGACGGGGACCGGAGCCGTGGGCTGCGGTCCCCGTCCGTGCCGGGTGCCTTCCGCCGCGCGCCTACCGCGAGTCGCCTACCGCGAGTCCGCGGGCCCGCCCGGGCGGGGCGGGAGAACCGTTGCGCGGCCGGGGGGCCGCCGGGCCGGCGAGAACCGCAGCGGGGCCGCGCCCGCCCCGGCAGGACGGAGCGGACCCGTCTGCGGCGGTAGTACAGCCCGGCGGTGCCGGAGCCGTAGGCCGGTGCCCGAGCCGTACGCGGCGGTGCCGGAGCCGTAGGCCGGTGCCCGAGCCGTACGCGGCGGTGCCGGAGCCGTAGGCCGGTGCCCGAGCCGTAGGCCGGTGCCGGAGCCGTAAGCGGCGGTGCCGTCAGCGCCCGGTGTCCTCGCCGGGCAGGGTGCTGTTGTCCTCGACGACGTGCACGGCGGCCTCCTCGGCGCCCGCGGCTCCCCCGTCGATGCCTGCGTCGAAGGCGACCTCCTCCTTGGTGGTGTCGGCGTGCGCGCCCTCGTCCGGGGCGACCAGGCGCCCGGCGCGCTCGTCCCCCGCCTCGGGGTCGACCGGCTCGCCCTCGCCGCCGGGGAGGTCGCCCGTGCCGTCGCCCTCCGGCTCGCCCGTGTCGGGCTGCTCCTGGGCCAGCCGCTGGTCGAGGCTCTCGCCCTCGTGCTGTTCGGCGGCCGTGGTGCCGTACTTGTCGACGCCGAGCGGCTTCTCGGGCGGTGAGTAGCCCTCGTCGAGGGTGTCGTCGTAGGTCCGCTCGCCGATCGCGTCCTGCATGTCCAGCGGCGCGGCGTCCTCCTGCTCCTCGTTGTTCCCGGTGGGCTGGTAGGCGTCGTCGGCCATCGGATCGGTGCTCACGGGTGCCTCCCTCGCGGCGGCTTGCGGTCGCGGTGTCGTGCTCCGCGTTTCCCGCCGCGGGCGCTCCAATCCCCCGGGCCGCGGATTCCCCCGGTCAGGGACGTGCGGGGCGAGCACGAACGCGGCCATCGCGCCGGCCCTGGTCCACTCCTGCCGCGTCATGGAGGTGCGGACGCGGTGCCAGGCCGAGCGCTGGGCCTCGGCCCTGGCGGGGAGGAGCGGAGTGGGACCAGGGGCGGCCGTCATGGGGAGCTTTCCTTCGGTGGAGGGTGCCCGAGGCCGCACCGGGCGGCTTCTTGTCATTCACCCATCTGCGAATGATGTGCAGTAAAGCCCGTGATGGATCTTGACCATGGGAGGGGAGAGTCCGCCGCGCCCCTGGCCGCGGTGCGCCACGACACGGTCGTGCCGCTCAGGCGCCGTGACCGGCCGTTTCAGGCCGCCAGCAGGCCGCGGCCGAGCCAGTCGGCGGAGTCCCGCACTCCGGGCAGGACGAAGAAGTAACCGCCGCCGGTCGGCGAGATGTAGTCGACGAGCGGCTCGTCGATCAGCCGGGTCTGGGTCGCCTCGAACTGGCGGACGACGTCCTGCTGGTAGCAGCAGAAGACGAGGCCCATGTCGAGGTTGCCGACGTTGTCGACGCCCCGGTCGTAGTTGTAGCCGCGGCGCAGCAGACGGGAGGCGTCGGTGGCGGCGGTGCGCGGGTTGGCGAGCCGGATGTGGGAGTCCAGCGGGATCGCGGTGCCGTGCGGGTCCTTGGCGTACTGGGGGACGTCGGTCTCCCGGACGCCGTCCAGCGGGGCGCCGGTGTCCTTGCGGCGGCCGAACATCTTCTCCTGCTCGGTCAGGGAGACCCGGTCCCAGAACTCCACCAGCATGCGGATGATCCGGATGACCTGGTAGCTGCCCCCGGTCGCCCAGGCGGGCTCGCCCTGGCCCGCGCCCACCCAGATCAGGCGGTCGGTCTCCCGCGCGGAGGTGACGTCCGGGTTGGCGATGCCGTCCTTGAAGCCGAGCAGGTTGCGCTGTGTTCCGGTGGGGCGCGGGGTGTTCTGGAATCCGTCGATGCGCCACTTGACCTGCAGGGCGCCGCGGGTGTGCCGGGCGATGTCGCGCAGGGCGTGCAGCACGGTGTCCCGGCGGTTCGCGCAGATCTGCAGGGACAGGTCCCCGTGGCACTCGGCGGCCCGGAGGCTGTCGTTGGGGAAGGTGCGCATCGGGGTGAGCCGGCGCGGCCTGGCCCCGGCGAGGCCGTAGCGGTCGTCGAAGAGGGAGGCGCCGACGCCCACGGTGACGGTGAGGGCGTCGGCGGGGACCTCCGGGCCGAGGATGCCGCTGTCGGACGGCGGGGCGCCGACACCCAGGTCGGCGGGGGTGCCGCCGGCGGTGAGGAGGCGGGCCCGCTCGGTGAGCGTCCTCAGCAGGTCGGCCAGTTCCCGGCGGCCGTCGGCGATGACGTCGAAGGAGACGAACGCGGCGGCGGCCTGGGCCGGGGTGACGACGCCCGCCTGGTGGACGCCGTGGAAGGGGATCTCCGTCGGCTCGGAGGAGTCGGCGGCGTGCGCCTCGGCGGTGCCGGTCCGGCCCAGCGCGAGTCCTCCGCCGGCCAGGACCGCGCCTGCGGCCCCGGCCCCGAGGGCCGTACGGACGAAGGTCCGGCGGCCGTGACCGGCGGGGCAGCCGCCCGAGGGGGCGGGCGTGGCGGCGGACGGCATGGAGGGGTTCCCTTCGGGGTCGGCGGTGGTGGCGGGGCTGACGGGGGCTGCCGCGCGGTCCGCGCGGGGTGCGGACATCAGGCGGACTTCCTGATCTCCAGCAGGTCCGGCACGGGGGCGAGGTCTTCCAGGAGCTGTCCGGTGGCGCCGTCCAGGCGGGCCCGGGTGTGCGCGTCGAGCCGGTCGACCGGTGTCCAGGCGGTGCCGTGGCGGGCCGCGTCGAGCAGTGCGCGCAGCCGGGCGACGTCGCTGTCCACGGTGGGCAGCAGGTGTGGGGCGCGGCTGGTCAGCAGCGGTTTCAGTACGGTGAGCAGCTCGCGGGTGCCGTCGAGGTTCGCGTCGGCCGTGGCCAGCTCGGTGCCGCTGCCCTGGTCGGCGTCGCCGGTCAGCTCGAACTGGAGGGTGTTCTCCAGGATCTCGTGGGCGCGCAGCGGCAGGTCGCCCGGGTCGAACTCCTGGCGGGGGAAGGCCTCGCGCAGACCGGCCGCGTCGGCGGCGAGCCGCCGGGCCGGCGCCTTGAGCCGGTCGGCGTCCTGTCCGTGCCACAGGCCGTACTCGATGCGGTGGAACCCGGTGAAGTCCTTGTCCTCGACGCCGTCCGGGAGCCCGTCCGGCCTTCCGTCGATCTTCTTGTCGAAGTCCTCGAAGGTGCCGTAGGCGGCGCCCAGGGAGGAGTAGGTGCGGTGGGCGGTGAGCCAGTCGGCGCGGGCCGCGCCGAGGTGACCGCCCTGGATGTCGTCGTCGAGCCTGGCGGTCTGGGCGACCAGGGCGGCCAGGCCCTTGCCGACGTACCGCCGGTACTGCGCGAGCGGTCCGGCCAGGTCCTGCGCGGAGACGGGGACGACCGCCCTCGCCCCCGCACCGCCGCTCACCCGCACGGTTTCGGAGGTGACCGCCTTGCCGCCGGTCGGTACGCAGCGCCAGGCGTAGCTGCCGCCCGCGACGGTGGCGACGAGGTCGCGGGTGGTGCCGGGGGCCAGGCCCTCGATCTCGCCGTAGACCGCGTTGCTCGCCGGGTCGATCAGATAGACCTCGGAGGTCTTCGAGCCGGTGTTGTGCATCCGGAAGGTCTGCCGGCCCGTCCGGGGCGCGGTGAAACCCTTGCCGCAGTCCTTCTCGGACACGGCGACGGTCTGGGCACCGGCGGGCTCGGACCGGCCGAGGGCGACGACGAGCCCGGCCACCACCGCGGGCACGGCCACGACGGCGACGGGAACGACCCAGGCGGGACGCCGGCGACGGGTCCGGCCACCCGCGCCGTGCGCGACGGGCGCGTCGGCACCCGGGGTGGCGGGCGCGCCGGCGCCGGAGCTGGAGTCGGCGCCGGGCGTTGGGTCGGAGCCGGGCGTTGGGTCGGAGCCGGGCCTGGGCTCGCGGGCCGCCGTGGGCTCGGGGGCGGGCGTGGGCCCGGCCTCGGACAGAGGACCGGCCTCGGCGGCGGGCTCCGGCAGCGGCGCCGGCTCGGCGGGGCCCGGGGCGGCGGAGTCGGCCGACGGGGACTGCGGCTCGGCGGCCCGCGCCGGACGCGGGTCCGGCGCGGCGGACGGCTCCGGACAGGGCCCGGAACCGGTGGGCGGCGCGGCAGGGGACTCGGAGCGGGCACCGGCCTCGGACGGCGTACCGGACCCGGAGGGAGTACCGGCCCCGAACGGGGCACCGGACCCGGACGGGGCGGCGGGCTCGGCCGAGCCTGCCGCGGCGGCCGTCGCGACAGGCTTCGGGGCGGGCGCGGCACTGCTCGCACCCGCGCTCGCGCCCCCCGCCCGGACGCCGCGCACGAACAGGGTCATCACCACGGCGAGGTAGCCGGCGTAGGCGACGACCTGGACCCACGTCATCGCCGGGGTCAGGTTGAGGACACCCTGGACCAGGGTGCTGTACCAGGAGCCGGCGTCGACGCTGCCGCTGAGGTCGACGGCGTAGGCCGTGCCCCCGGGCAGGACGCCTCCTTCCTGGAGGTCGCGCAGGCCGTAGCCGAGGACGCCCGCCGCGATCACGATGAGCACGGCTCCGGTGGCGGTGAAGAACTTGGTGAGGTTGATCTTCAGGACCCGCCGGTACAGACCCCAGCACAGCCCGGCGGCCAGGACCAGCCCGAACCCTGCGCCGGCCAGCGGGCCTGCGGACTCCCCGGCCGCCCGGGCGGTGGTCCACAGGAACAGGGCGGTCTCCAGGCCCTCGCGGCCCACGGCGAGGAAGGAGGTCAGGATCAGCATGCCCGCGCCCATGGCGAGCGCGCCGGTCACCTTCTGCCTGATCTCGCCGGAGAGGCTGCGGGCCGAGCGGCGCATCCAGAAGACCATGGCGGTGACGAACGCCACGGCGACCACGCTGAGCGCGCCGCCGAACGCCTCCTGCGCCGTCGCCGAGAGGGAGGCCGCGGTGAAGGTGAGGACCGCGCCGAAGCTGAGCGCCAGCGCGACGGCCGCCAGGACGCCGGTCCACACCTGCGGCAGCCGGGACCTGGCCCCCGCCCTGACCAGGGTCGCCACCAGGATGGAGACGATCAGCCCGCCTTCGAGTCCTTCCCGCAGCCCGATCAGGAAACTCGGAAACGCGTCGTCCCACATGCCGTGCGGCCCTCCCGGCACACCGCCCCGGCCTCGCTGGGACCGACTTAGAGAAGGCATGCCTTACTTCGGCACCCATCATGACTACACGCATGTAGTCGATCGGTCACGAAGCGGCAATGCGCGGGCAAAACCCGCAGCGGTCCGGCGCACGGACCGGTCCCGACGACGCGGCCCGCGCCGCCGCCCGCACCGATTCACCCGCCGGTTCACCCGTTGGGCCGATCACGGGAACACCGCACGAGTCGTTTTCGTCTACAGTGCAGTAGACGGTCTACAGGGATGTAGTCACTCCGGACTGTCGTTCCGCGCGTCCCCCGCCCTCCCCCGACGGAAAGAGCCCGCGCCGATGATCACACCCTCGCTCCTGTCCTCACAGCTCGCGGTCAATGTGCTGGACGCCCAGTCGCTGCTGGCCGCCTTCGGCGTGCTGGGCGTCGGCGTGGTGCTGTTCGCCGAGACGGGACTGCTCGTCGGCTTCTTCCTGCCGGGCGACTCGCTGCTGTTCACCGCGGGACTGCTGTGCACGGGCTCGGCCGACCGGGGGGTGCGGCTGTCGCTGGCGCCGCTGCTGCTCGCCGCCGCCGTGGGCGCGCTCGCCGGGTCCCAGTGCGGATACCTGCTGGGCCGCAAGGCCGGGGGCGCCCTGCTGGCCCGCAGCCGCTCGCCGCGGCTGCACGAGGGCGCGCGGCGCGCCGAGGAACTCCTGGAGCGGTACGGGTTCGCCAAGGCGATCGTGCTGGCCCGCTTCGTGCCGGTGGTACGGACCGTGCTCAACCCGATGGCGGGCGCGCTGGGCGTGCCGGTGCGGACGTTCACCCTCTGGCAGGTGGCGGGCGGCCTCGTGTGGAGCATGGGCCTGACCCTCGCGGGGTACGCGCTCGGCTCCTCGGTGCCGGACGTCGACAAGTACCTGCTGCCGGTGATCGCGCTCATCGTGGTCGTGTCGCTGATCCCGCTCGCCGCAGAGGTGCTGCGCTCCCGGCGCGCCGCGAAGGCGAAGGAGGCACGCGGATGATGCTCGCCCTGTCGGGCGCGTCGGTCGACGGGTCCCTCTACACGGACGTGGTGGACCTCGCCCGCCGGTCCCCGGCCTGGTTCGACGACACGGTGTCGGCGTGGTCGGCATACGGCCTGGCCCTGTTCGCCGTGCTGATGCTCGCGGGCTGGTGGCGGGCGCGGCGGGTGGACGCGGCGGCGGCCGTGACCGCGCTGGCGGTGCCGGTGGCCGTGGTCCTCGCCTACCTCGTGAACTCGCTGGTGAAGGCGGCCGTGCACGAGGTGCGGCCCTGCCGGACCCTGCACGCGGTGACCCTGGAGGCCTGCCCGGCGCGCACCGACTGGTCCTTCCCGAGCAATCACGCGGCGATCGCCGCGGCCGCGGCGGTGGCCCTCTTCTTCGTGTCGCGGCGCCTCGGGGCGATCGCCGCCGTCGCCGCCGTGGCGATGGCGGTCTCCCGGGTCTGGGTCGGCGCGCACTACCCGCACGACGTGGCGGTGGGGCTCGTGGCCGGCGCGCTGGTGGCCTTCGCGGTGATGCGGGTGGTGCTGCGCAGTCCCGAAGGCCTGGCCCGGCGGATCGCGGCGACCCGGCTGCGCCCGCTGCTCGTCTCATGAGGCGCCGGGACACGGCCGATCTGGCGGGCAGTACGGCGCTGGGCGCCTGGGCCGCCTTCACCGTGATCGCCCTGGTCGTCGTGGGCGGGCACGGCGCTCCGTTGCGGGTGGACCGGACGCTGCTGTCCTGGTCGGCCGGCCACCGTCCCGAGGTGGCGGTGGCCGTGGCCCGGGCGCTGACCGCCACGGGGACGGGTGCCGTGCCGTACCTGCTGGTCGCGCTGGCCGGGGCGGTCCTCGGCCGCACGGCACGGCAGCGTACGGCCGCGGCGGCCGTGTGCGTGGCCTGCCTGGCCCTGGGGCAGGCGGCGCGCCAGGGGGTGATGGAGCTGATCACCCGCCCGCGTCCGCCGCGGCAGGACTGGGCGACGCACGCCACGGGCTGGTCGTTCCCGTCCGGTCACACGACCACGTCGGCGGTGACCGCCGCGGTGGTGATCCTCGCGGTGGTCCTGCGCGCTCCGCGCGGCCGGGCGGCGCTGTGCCTGGTGACGGGCTGCTGGGGCGCGCTGGTGGGGCTGACCCGGGTGTACCTCGGGGTGCACTGGTTCACCGACGTCGTCGGCGGCTGGCTGTTCGCCGCGGGCTGGTTCGGGGTGTGCCTGTGCGCGGCCGTCAAGTGGCTGCCGCCGCGGTTCGTCACCGCGCTGACGAGTCACGCGCCCGGCCCGGCGGACGCCGCCCTGCCGCCGGACCAGGCCCCTTCCGCCGGACCGGGCCAGGACCCTCCGGGCCGGCCGGAACGGTCCCGCTCGGCCTGACGCCCCGGACCGCACCGCTCCGTCCCGGGACCGCCCTCGTCCGCCTCCGCCCGCCCCGCTCAGCCCGGCGGACTGCACACCCCTGTCTCACACCGCCCTGCGGCGGATCAGGACGCCCAGCACCAGCAGGCCCGGCACCAGCGGCAGCCAGACCGTCAGCAGGCGGTAGCCGAGGACGGCGGAGGCCGCGGTGGCGGCCGGTGCGCCGGAAGTGGTCAGGGCGAAGGCGAGCGCCGCGTCCAGGGAGCCGAGCCCGCCGGGCGTGGGCAGCAGGGCGGCGGCACTGCTGGCGGCGAGATAGAGGAGCGCCACCCGGACCGGCGGCAGGGGCAGCCCGACGGCCTGCACGACGGAGACGAGGACCAGGCAGTGCGCCGCCGCGAAGGCGAGCGAGCCTCCCCACAGGGCGGCGGCCCGCTGCGGCCGGCGGTGCACGGCCCGGACGTCCGTCCCCAGCGTCGCGACGGCGCGTGCGCACCGGGACCTGAGCGGGCCGCGCAGCACCACCGTCACCAGGACGACGGCGGCCAGGGCCCCGGCCACCGCGGTGACCGGGACGTGCGGGAACCGCAGGACGCCGGGGCAGGCAGCGGCGAGCACGGCGATCAGCGCCGCGCGGGCCAGGGCACCGGCCGCGGCCTTGACCGCGAGGGCGCTCGCCGAGCGCGAGGCGGGCAGCCCGCAGCGCATCAGGAACCGCAGGTTGACCGCCCCCGCGCCCAGTCCCGCGGGCAGCACGTGGTTGGCGGCCGAGGCGGCGAACTGCGCGGCCAGCAGCCGGGCCCGGGGCAGCCGTTCGGCCACGGCTCCCTGCTGTGCCAGGGCCGCGCACCCCCAGGTGGCCAGGGCGGCGCTCGCACCCACCAGCAGCCATCCCTGGTCGGCGACGGCGAGCCGGTCGGCACCGGACTCGAGGACGGGCCAGTGCCGCTGCCCGAGGTACACGGCGCACAGCAGCACCGCGAGCATGACGCCGGTGTGCCACCAGGTACGGCGGCGCAGTGCGGCGGGGCGGGTGAGCAGCGGTGAGGTCATGTGGCGGGGCCCTTCTGCGCCGTCGGCGCGACGTACAGGAGGAGGCCGCCGAGTCGGTGGGCCGGCCAGCCGCGGGCGTACGCGGGCGGGGTGCCGCCCGCCGGGGTGAGTGTGGCGACCGGGATCCGTCGTGCGGTCTCCTCGATGGCGGCGCGGGTGGAGTTGGCGTTGTGGCCGTCCGTCGCGGCGGAGCCGCAGCCGGCGTAGAACGCGACGGGGATGGCGTCCTGACCGGTCAGCAGGCAGGGCGGGCGCACCCCGAGGGCGTGCAGCGCCCCGGCGGTGCGGTGCCAGGCGCGGCGGTCGGCGGTGGTGCGGGTGACGGTGCGGTCGAGGACGGCGTACTGGACCGCCAGGTGCACGGCGAGCGCGAGGACGGCGAGGCTCAGGGCGGCCGGCCGCCAGGTGCCCCGGGGGGTGATGACGAGGTGGAGGACGGCGTCGGCGGCGGGGACGGCGAGCAGGGCGTAGGCGGGCAGGAGGAAGCGGGGGGCGGCGTAGCCGATCAGGAACAGGTACGGGAAGGCCGCCGCGGCGGCGCAGACGAGCGCGGTCCGGGTGGGGGCGGCGCGCCGGGCGCGGCGGGCGAGGAGCAGGCCCAGCAGGGCGAGCACGGGCAGGACGTACCACCATGCGGTGACCAGGGGGGCGGGCAGCGCCCCGGTGCACGGGCGGCACAGGGTCCGCCCGCCCAGGCTGCGCAGTTGGTCGGTGACGGCGAAGTGCAGGCCGAGGCCGTCCTGGATGGCGGAGGCGTCGGCGAGCCGCCGCAGCGGGCCGCCGTGGCCGGCGTAGGCCTCGGCGGCCCATTCGCCGCAGCCGGCGGCCAGACCGGCCAGGAGTGCGGCGAACGGTCTCCAGCGGCGTCCGGGGACGGCGAGGACGAGCAGCGGGAGCGCGATCCAGACCGCGTCCACCGGGCGCATCAGGGCCATCAGGGCGGCGGTGCCCGCCAGTCCGGCGTGGGCGGCGCGGTCGCGGGGATCCGCGCGGGCGCGCACGAAGCAGCCCGCGCAGGCGAGCGCGCCGACGGCCACCCAGTAGTTGGGCATGGCCTGCGGGCCGTAGAAGAGGGTGACCCACAAGGAGGCGTACAGGGCGCCCGCGAGGGCGAGGACGCGGGCGGGGAAGAGCCGGCGCCACACCCGCAGGGCCAGGTACAGCGCGAGGCCCGACAGCAGGGCGAGGCAGATCCGCAGCAGTGCCGTGGAGGACGACCAGGAGGCGACGGGGGCGACCAGGAGCGGGACGCCGCGGGCGCGGGGGGCGCTGAAGAAGGCGGCGGGGGCGTGCGGGCTGACCTGGCTGACGTAGACGGTCTCGTCCCAGCCGAGGCCCATGCCGGGGTGTACGAGGAGGACTTGCGCCAGGGTGAACGCGGCGGCCACGGCCGCGACCGGCAGAGCGCCGGTGCGGCGCCCCGCCCTGCCGGGGCCGGGCGCCGGTGCGGGTCGCCCGATGCCGGCGAGTACGGCGTGCGTGCGGTCGGCCATCTCCACCCCTCGTCCCTACGCACTGTAGGGTTTCTGACTTCACAGTGTGCGGGAGCGGTGCGGGAATCGGGCAGGGCGCCGGGGAACCGCGGGGGAAACATCGCGGAAAATCCGGCGGACCCACGGGACGTCACCGGCAGGAACGCACCGGCGGCCGGGACAGGAGAGAGGCACGAGCGGCGGATCACGGACAAGTTACCCCGTCTCGGGGCGTTCCGCCGGGCGGGACACCGCCGGACACGGGGCATCCCTACGCGCTGTAAGGTTGAGGGCATGGCTGGCAGAGGGCCTCACGGCAGGACGGAACGGCGCAGTCCGGGCGAGTTGGAGAGCGAGGTCCTCGCCGCGCTGTGGTCCACGGAACGCCCCCTGACCCCGGCCGAGATCCAGCTGGAACTCGGTGGCGACCTGGCCTACAACACCGTGCACACCATCCTCAAACGGCTCTACGACAAGGGCCTGGTGCTGCGGGAGGTGGACGGACGAAGGGGCGCCTACCGGCCCGCGAAGAACGCCGCCGAGCTGACCGCCCAGGCCATGCACGAGGCGCTGGACCGCGGCCCCGATCCGATCGCCGCGCTGCAGCAGTTCGTGACCGGGCTGAGCGCCGAGGAGGAACGGGCCCTGCGCGAGCTGCTCGCGGGAGGGGCGGCGTGAGGATCGACGTCTACACCCCTCTGGTGCTCTCCCTGCTGCTCTCCGCGATCAGCCCCGCCGTCGGCCGCCGGGTGGCGCCCGCGCTCGCCGCGCGCGTGCTGACGGCCGCCGCCGTCGTGACGGCCTGTGCCACCGTGTGGTCGCTCACCCTGCTCGCCCTCACCCTCGCCGACGACGCGCCCGCCGCCCTCCTCGCGGCCCCGGCAGGCGGCCGGCGTCTGCCGGAGCCGGTGCCGGAGGCGGTCGGGGTGCTGGCCGCGGTGGCCCTCGGGGCCGTCGCCCACCGGCTGTGGCGGGCCGTGCGCGCCGTCTGCGGCACCCGGCGGGCGCTGCGGCGGCTGTGCGCGGCGCATCCGGGCGACACCGAACTGATCGTCGCCGCCTCGCCGGTGCCGCGCGCGTTCGCCATCCCCGGCTCCCCCGGCCGGATCCTGGTGACGGCCGCGCTGCTCGGCGCGCTGCGGCCGCAGGAGCGCCGGGTGCTGCTCGCCCACGAACGCGCCCACCTCACCCACCGGCACGCGCTCGTGGTGACCGCCGCGACGCTGGCCGTGGCGGCCGACCCGCTGCTGTTCGGGGTGCGTCCCACCGTCGCCTTCCTCGTCGAGCGCTGGGCGGACGAGCGGGCCGCGGCGGCGGTCGGCGACCGCACGGCGGCCGCGCGGGCGCTGGCCCGGGCGGCTCTCACCGCCGGGCCCGCTCTCGGACCGGCCGGCACACTGCCCCTCACCGACCGTGCCGTCACCCGCCGGGTCGCGGCCCTGCGGTCGGCTCCGCTGCCGCCCCTGCGGCCGGTGGCCGCCGCCGTGCTCGCCCTCGGCGTCCTTCCGGTGCTGGGCGCCGCCGACGCCACCGGCGACCTGCTCCACCTCCTGTCGGACGCCGTCCTGCGGATGCCCTGAGCCCGGCGGGAGGAGCGGACCGGGTCAGCGCACACCCGGCCTGCGGTGCGGGGGCTGCTCCGGGGCCGGCAGGTGCCGCGGCGGCGGCACCGGGCGGACCTCGGGCGTGCCGGGCCGCAGCGGGACCTCCTCACCGTGGTGACCGACCGTCAGGGCGGGCCCGGACGCCAGGGTGTACGTGGCGCTCTGCTGGGTGATCTCCACGCGCAGCCGCCGGCCGCGGAACTGGAGGGTGAAGGCCAGACGGCTGAACTTCTCGGGCAGGCGCGGCGCGAACTCCAGGGTGTCGCCGGACCTGCGGGTGCCGCCGAAGCCCGCCACCAGCGCCATCCACGTACCGGCCAGCGAGGCGATGTGCAGTCCGTCGCGGGTGTTGTGCTCCAGGTCCTCCAGGTCCATCAGGGCCGCCTCGGCCGCGTAGTCGTAGGCCAGCCGCAGATGGCCCGCCTGCGCGGCGATGACCGCCTGGACGCACGCCGAGAGCGAGGAGTCCCGCACGGTCAGCGGTTCGTAGTAGGCGAAGTTGCGGGCGATGTGCTCCTCGTCGAACTCGGCGCCGCAGGTGTACATCGCCAGCACCAGGTCGGCCTGCTTGACCACCTGCTTGCGGTACAGGTCGAAGTAGGGGAAGTGCAGCAGCAGCGGGTACTGGTCGGCCCGGGTGCCGGCGAAGTCCCAGCGCTGGTAGCGGGTGAAGCCCGCGTGCTGCTCGTGCACGCGCAGGTCGCCGTTGTACGGGATGTTCATGGCCTCGGCGGCGTCCCGCCACGCGGCGCTCTCCTCGTCGTCGGCGCCGAGCAGTTCCGCCTCCTTGGGATGGCGTTCCACGACGTCGGCGGCGGCCAGCAGGTTCGCACGGGCCATCAGGTTGGTGTACGTGTTGTCGTCGGCGATGGCGCTGTACTCGTCGGGGCCGGTGACGCCGTCGATGTGGAAGGTGCCGCGGTGGTCGTGGTGGCCGAGCGAACGCCACAGCCGGGCCGTCTCCACCAGCAGTTCCATCCCGGTGTCGCGTTCGAAGTCCTCGTCGCCGGTGGCCGCCACGTACCGCACCACCGCGTGCGCGATGTCGGCGTTGACGTGGAAGGCGGCCGTACCGGCGGGCCAGTACGCCGAACCCTCCTGGCCCTCGATGGTCCGCCACGGGAACGCGGCACCGCCGAGCCCCAGCTGGGCCGCCCGCTCGCGGGCCGCGGGCAGGGTGTTCTGCCGCCAGCGCAGCGCCTCGGCGACCGCGTCGGGCGAGGTGTAGGTCAGCACGGGCAGCACGAACATCTCGGTGTCCCAGAAGGCGTGCCCGTCGTAGCCCGAGCCGGTCAGCCCCTTGGCCGGGATGGCCCGCTCCTCGGCGCGGGCCCCGGCCTGCAGCACGTGGAACAGCGCGAAGCGGACGGCCTGCTGGATCTCCTCGTCGCCGTCCACCTCCACGTCGGCGCGGGCCCAGAAGTCGTCGAGGTAGGACCGCTGCTCGCGGACCAGGCCCGACCAGCCGCCGTGCGCCGCGGCCGCCAGGGCGGCGTCGACCTGGTCGCTCATCGCGGGCAGCGAGCGGGCCCCTGACCAGCCGTGCGCGACGAGCTTCTCCACGCGCAGCTTCTGCCCCGCCTCCAGGACGGCGGCGACCGTCAGCCGGGCCAGGTCCGGGTGGCTCTCGCTGCTGGTGGTGGTCCGCTCGGGGCCCGTCACGACGTGGTCGGCGGCGACGGCCACGCGCAGACCGCTGCGCCGGGTGCGGTGCACCAGGCGCAGCCGGTGGCCGGAGGCGAAGTCCTCCTCCGGTTCCAGCGGGGCCTGCAGCGCCATCGCCGCGCGCGGGTCGCCGTTCGCCTGCGGCAGCTGCTCGTTGGCGACGAGTTCCGACTGGATGACGACACGTGCCTGGCACTCGACCGGTTCCACCTCGTAGGCGACGGCACCGATGGAGCGCTGGGTGAGGGAGACCATCCGGGTGGCGCGCACGCGGACCCGGGTGCCGGCCGGCGAGATCCACTCGCAGGTCCGCTCCATCACGCCCCGGCGCAGGTCCAGTACGCGCTCGTGGGAGACGAGCCTGCCGTAGCGCAGGTCGAACGGTTCGTCGTCGACGAGCAGCCGCAGCACCTTGCCGTTGGTGATGTTGATGACGGTCTGTCCGGACTCGGGGTATCCGTAGCCCGCCTCCGCGTACGGCAGCGGGTGCACCTCGTACACGCCGTTGAGGTAGGAACCGGGCAGGCCGTGCGGTTCCCCCTCGTCGAGGTTGCCGCGCCAGCCGACGTGGCCGTTGGAGAGCGCGAAGACCGACTCGCTCTGGGCGAGCACGTCCAGGCTCAGCTCCGTCTCGCGCACGGTCCACGGCTCGACGGCGTAGGAACGGTGGGTGATCACGCGGCGCCTCCCTGTCGGCTGGGTCCGGGGCCGGTCCCGGTGAGGAGTTCGGCGAGGTCCTTGACGACGACGTCGGCCCCGTGCGCGTACAGGGCGTCCTGCTGCCCGACGCGGTCGACGCCGACGACGTAGCCGAAACGGCCCGAGCGGCCCGCGTCCATGCCGGCCAGGGCGTCCTCGAAGACGGTGGCCCGCCCGGGTTCCACCCCGAGGTCGCGGGCGGCGGCGAGGAAGGTGTCCGGGCGCGGTTTGCCGGGCAGCCCGCGCTCGCGGGCGACCACGCCGTCCACGCGCACGTCGAACAACTGCTCGGCGTCGATGGAGCGCAGCACGTCGAGGGTGTTGGCGCTGGAGGACACGATCGCGGTCTTCAGGCCCGCCGCCCGGACCGCCGCGATGTAGCGCAGGGTGCCGTCGTAGGCTTCCACGCCGTCTGTACGGATTTTCTCCAGGACGAGTTCATTCTTGCGGTTGCCCACCCCGTTGACCGTCGGCGCGTCCGGCGGGTCGTCCGGGGTGCCCTCGGGCAGTTCGATGCCCCGCGAGGCGAGGAAGGTGCGCACCCCGTCGGCGCGGGGCCGCCCGTCGACGTACTCGTCGTAGTCTGCGACCGCGTCGAACGGACGGTAGCCGGCGCCGTCCCGCTCGCGCAGGAACGCGTCGAACGTCTCCTTCCAGGCGGCCGCGTGCACCACCGCCGTCTTGGTGACGACCCCGTCGAGATCGAAGAGGCAGGCCAGGATTTCTTCGGGCAGACCGAGCTGTGTCATACAGGCACCCTTCCCCACGACGGGGCGTTGAGGGGGTGGCGCACGCCACATCGGGCGTACTTCGCCGGATCTCCGTACGCCTTTCCCTCCCCGCGCCCGTCCGGGCCGGGGCGGCGGAGTCCTTCCGGCCACCCGGCCGGCGCCGTCGGCCGGGTGGCACACTGGCGCGTGTGCCGCCGACCTTCGACGACCTCCTCGACCGTGCCCGGGCCCTGGCCCGCGACGGACACCGCGCGATCCTCGGCATCGCGGGCAGCCCCGGCGCCGGCAAGTCCACGCTGGCCGAGCACCTGGTGCGGGCCCTGAACGGCGCAGGCGACCCGTGGGTCGCCCACGTCCCGATGGACGGCTTCCACCTCGCCGACGCCGAACTCGACCGCCTCGGCCGCCGCGCCCGCAAGGGCGCGCCGGACACATTCGACGCGGCGGGGTACGCGGCCCTGCTGCGCCGGCTGCGCGAGGAGTACGCGGCCGGCAGCGAGGAGACGGTCTACGCCCCCGGCTTCGAACGTGTCCTCGAACAGCCGCTGGCGGGCGCGGTCCCGGTGCCGCCGTCGGCCCGGCTGGTCGTGACGGAGGGCAACTACCTGCTGCTGGACACCGGCGCCTGGGCGCGGGTACGCCCGCACCTGGACGAGGTGTGGTTCTGCGACCTGGCCGAACCGGAGCGCGTGCGCCGTCTCGTCGCCCGGCACGAGGAGTTCGGCAAGGGCCACGACCAGGCCGTCGCCTGGGCTCTGGGCACCGATCAGCGCAACGCGGACCTGGTGGCGGGGACCCGGCACCGCGCGGACCTGATCGTCCCGGCGACCGTCCCGCCCGTCCGCTCCCCGCTCCTGCCGCCGCCCTCCGCCCCGCCGCCGGGCGCGGGTCGCGCCGTGTCCGGATCCTCTCCCGCACACCCTGCTCATGACAGTGAGTGAGCTATGTTGAAACGCTGTGGGAGACAAAGCAGGCGCCTCGGTGCCATCGCCGCAGCAGGCTCGCGCCCAGGCGTCCGCCATCACCTCGGGCAGGCCGGCCACGGGGACCGAGGCCGCTCCGGCCTCGCAGCTCAGGACGCTCTTCGACCGGCCCCAGCTGTCTCCCGGGCAGCGCCGCATCGCCCAGTACCTGATCGAGAACCTCGCGGAGGCGGCGTTCCTGCCGATCACCGAACTGGCCGGCCGGGTGGGGGTCAGCCAGCCCTCGGTGACGCGGTTCGCCGGCGCGGTCGGCTTCAGCGGCTACCCGGCGCTGCGGGAGAAGCTCCAGTCCATCGCACTCAGGACCCTCGCGGGCGGCCCCGGCACGGTCGAGGAGGACCGGGGCAACGAACTCCAGGCCGCGGTCGACGCCGAGATCGAGAACCTGGAGAACCTGCGCCGGGACCTCGCCGACCCCGGACAGGTGATCGAGGTCGGGCGCGAGCTGTCGCGCTCGGCGCCGCTGACCGTGCTCGGACTGCGCATCTCGGTCTCGCTCGCCGAGTACTTCGCCTACGCGGCCCGGCGCATCCACCCCGACGTACGACTGGTGACCCTCGGCGGCAGCGTCGCCTACGACGCCCTCCTGCAGTCCCGTGAGGCCGGCGGTACCTGGGTGCTGGCCTTCTCCATGCCCCGGCACGCGCAGGAGACCCTGACCGCCGTCCGGGTCGCCCGCAGCGCCGGGCTCAAGGTCGCCCTGATCACCGACCTGGCGCTCGGCCCGGTCGCCGACGAGGCCGACGTCACCTTCGCCACCGGCACCGGCTCCCGGCTGGTCTTCGACTCCTACGCCGCGCCCGGCATCGTCTGCGCCGCCCTGCTGCAGGCCATGACGGACGCCGACCCGGAGCGGACCCAGGCCCGCCTGGAGGAGTACGAGCAGATCGCCGACCAGCACCAGTTCTTCCTCAAGGAGTGACCCGGCGGCCACCTGCGCGGCACCCGCACGAAGTGGTCGGAACGCAAGCGGACCAGGCAGCGCAATCCGGACATGAATGTTTTCATACGTCTTGCCAAGCGGATGGCATATATAAATACTGCTTCACGGATCGCGGCCCGGCGGCTCCTCCGTCGCCCGCCCTCCACGACGCCGCACACCCGGAAGCGATGATCCATGCCTGTGACGACCACGCGCGTCAGCCCGGACTGGCCCTGCCAGGTCAAGCCCCCCGGCAGCTACGACTGGGAGCGTTCGGCGGCCAGGTGGCTGCGCGAACTGGTGCCCTCCCGCTACGCCAGTTACCCCGTGCTGCTGCGCCACCCCGTGCTGCTCGCCCGGCACGCGCAGATCCAGGTCCAGCAGGAGGTCCGGGTGGCCCGCACCGCCCTGCAGACCGCGCGCGCCGACCTGCCCCGGCTGGGACTGCCCGAGTCGGTCATCGAACACACGATCAAGCTGTACGCCGCGGAGGTGCTCCAGCTCCAGCACATCGCGCGCAGCGTGCGGGCCGTGACCGAGGCCCTGATGGAGCGTGGCACGGGCCGCTGAGAGCCGCGGACGAAAGTGGGTCCCGGTGGGCGGACGGTGTCCGGTGCGTGCGGTCGCAAGGCGCCGGAAGGTCCTGGTGGCGGAGCTGCCAGGACCTTTTGGCAACGCGGCGACGGCGCGTGCCGGACACCGTCCGCCGGGGCCTCCTTCTGTTCGCAGCTCCGAGGGCCGGAGCGGCACGGCGGCGGATGCCGGGAAGTCCGTCAAGTTCTTGATCGGACCGGGATCGGACTGGGCCACATGTGCGATGCTCGTCGCGTGACCGGCGATTCCGTTTGCCCCAGGGACCCCGGCGCCGTACCCGGCACGGCGGCGCCGGCCGGTGGTGCGTCCCGGCGGCAGGGCGAGCCCGCCCGGCGGCAGGAGGCGGCGGAGGACGCGGCCGTCGTCGAGCGGGCCAAGGGCGCCCTGATGGCACTGACCGGCTGTTCCCCCCAGGCCGCGCACGAGGATCTGGTGCGCCGCGCCAAGGCAGCGCGCCGCACGCTGGTGGAGGAGTGCCGGATCACCCTGGGCACGCTGGTGCCCCCGCTGAGCCACGCCACGGGCGCCGGCGAGGCGGACGGCGTCACCGTCCTCGCCGCGCTCGGCCGGGCCCTCGTCCAGGTGGAGTCCCCGCAGGACCTCGCCGTGTGCCTGCTGGAACACCTCGCGGCTCCCGTCGGCGCCGACGCCGTGCTGATCTACCGGCCGCTGCCTGCGGGCGGGCTCACGCTGGCCGGGTACGCCGGCTCCGACGGGACCCCGGCCGACCCCTCCTGGCGGCACGTGCCCCCGGGAAGCCGGAGCGCGGCACTGGACGCCCTCACGGCCCGGGAACCCCGCTGGCTGGAGAACACCGACGAGGACGGCAAGCGGCACCCGCTGACCGGTGAACCCGCCGGGCGCTGGCCCTCCCGCGCCTGGCTGCCGGTGACCGGCGCGGGCCCCGCGGACGCCGCCATCGGCGTCCTGCGCGCCCGGCCGGGCCCGTTCACCCGGCACGACCGCGAACTCCTGCACGACGTCTCCTGGCTCTGCGCGGCCCGGCTGCGCGCTGTCACCCCCCGGCCGCAGCCGGCGCCGGACCGGGCGCCCGAAGCGGTGCGCGCCCTGCTGGAGGCGCTGCCCGGCGCGACGCTGCTGCTCACCCCGCTGCGCTCGCCCGCGGGCGACGTCGAGGACTACCGCGTCGACGCCGCCACCATGCAGAGCGCCGGCGTCCTCGGCCTCGACCGGAGCGATCTGGTCGGGCGGCGGCTCCTGGAGTGCTGGCCGGCCGCCGCGGAGGAGCCGCTGCGACGCGGCTGGCTGAGCGTGCTGGAGACCGGGGAGCCGTACGAGAGCGAACCGTTCGCGCAGCAGGAGGCGGGGCCGCTCGGTCAGGGGCCGTCCACGTACGCGGTGCGGGCCGCCCGGCTGGGCGACGGCCTGGTGGTGTCCTGGCTGCGGCACGACACCTCGAACCGGCAGGAACAGCGTCTCGCCGATCTGCAGCGCCTCGGCCGCCTGGGCTGGGCCACCTGGAACCTGGTCACCCACGAGGCGGCCTGGTCCCCCCAGGCCTACCAGCTGTGCGACCGCGACCCGGGGCTCGGACCCGTCCCGCTGGAGCGGCTGGCGGACCTCGCCCTGCCCGAGGACAGGCCCGTGCTCGGGCAGGCCGTGCGCGAACTGGTCGCCCGGGGCACCCCGTTCGACGTGACGTTCCGGACCGTGGCGACGGCCGGACCACGGCATGTGCGGGCGGTGGCCGAGGCCGTCCTGGACACGAGAGGCGCGCCGGTCGAGGTCCACGGTTTCCTCCAGGACCTCACCGCGCAGCGCAGCGCGGAGCTGGCCCTGGTGGAGAGCGAGCGGACGATGCTCGCCCAGGACGGTGTCCTGCGCGCCGAGCGGACGCTGGCGGGACGGCTGCAGCACGCGCTGCTGCCGCTGCCGCGCCGCCCGGTGCGCCTGGCCGGGCTGCGGGTCGACGTCGCCTACCTGCCCGCCGAGTCGGGGACCCATGTCGGCGGCGACTGGTTCAGCGCGATCGAACTGCCGGACGGTGACGCGCTGTTCGTGGTCGGTGACGTCGCCGGGCACGGCATCGACGCGGTGGCCACCATGGCGCAGCTCCGGTTCACCGCCAAGGGCATGATCTTCACCGGATCGTCCCTGACCGGTGCGCTGGAACGCCTCAACACGCTGCTGCTGCACTCCCGGGACACCAAGGGCACCGCCACCGTCGTCCTGGCGCGCTACCGGGCGGCCGATCGCCGGCTCGTGTGGGCACAGGCGGGCCATCTGCCGCCGCTGCTGCTGCGCGGTGGCGAACCGCGTTACCTGCAGCGTCCGTTCGGGGTGCTGCTCGGCGCCACGGAATCACCGGTGTACGAGGAGGCCGAGATCGTGCTGGAGCCCGGCGACCGGCTGCTGTTCTACACCGACGGCCTCGTCGAGCGGCCCGGCGAGGACATCCACCGGGGCCTGGAGCGCCTCGCCCGTACCGCAGGCACCCTCCCCTGCGACGGGCCCGGCTCCCTCGTGCCGCTGCTGACCGAGATGCTGGAGACCGAACGGCGCGACGACGTCTGCGTCCTGGACATCCGCGCGCCGGGAGATCCGGCGTGACCGCCACCGCCGCTTCCGCGGACCCGGCGCAGGCGCAGGCGCAGGCGCCTGCTTTCGCGGGCCGTTCGGCGCAGGCGTGCGCCGACGGCTGACGGCTGACGGCTGACGGCTCCGAGCGTCCGCTGGCGACTCCAGGCATCCGCTGACGGCCCCTTCGGCGCGGTGGCGGGTCGTCCGCCGGGGCTCAGTCGGCCGGGTGGCCCGGGGAGATGTCCAGCGCGTCCGACAGGCGCAGCAGCGGCCCGCCGCCCGGGCCGCCCCGGCCGCCGGAGTCCACCGGGTCGAGCACGAAGCCCACGTGGTCTCCCCCGTCGGCGCGCAGGAGGACTCGTCCGACGAACCAGGCGGGCGCCTCGTCCAGAACGACGGCGCCGTCCGGCCGCACCGTGCAGCGGACGTGGGCGAACTTGTCCACGCCGTCGTCGCCCGTGCTCCCGCCGAACAGCTCGGCCAGCGGGTGCTGTTCGCGGGTCAGCACGTGCACGGCGAGCCGGTCCGCCCGCTGCGCCACCCGGAAGGTCCGGTTCTCCTTGGACAGCCACACCACGAACCGGGGCGGGGCGATGGAACACTGCGAGGCGAAGCCGACCAGGCAGCCCGCCCGGTCTCCGTCCGCGGCGGCCGTCACCACGTACATGTCGGGGTCCAGCCGGCCGGTGAACGCGTCCAATCCCTTCATCCCTCACCCCTTCCCCGCGCAGCCACCGCCTACCGCGCGTCCGTCCTCGCCCGCGAGGACACCAGCTCAGCACAGCCCCGGTCCGCGCGCCCGGGCGCAACGCGCGCGGACGGACGGGCGGACGGACGGGCAGACGGGCAGACGGGCAGACGGGCAGACGGGCAGACGGGCAGACGGGCAGACGGGCAGACGGGCAGACGGGCAGACGGGCAGACGGGAGCAGCAGAAGGGTACTCAGTTCCCTCCCGTCACTGCACCGAGTGCCTTTCCGCCGGTCGCGGGTGCTACGTTCCCCTCCATGACCTCCAGGAGCGCGGCGGCCGGCCGCGGCGAGAAGGCCTCGGCGGCGGGCGCCAGGACGCCCATGCGGGACGCCCTGGTGGCGGCGGCGTTCCACCTGTTCCTGGAGCGGGGGTACGAGCAGACCACCGTCGACGACATCGTGGCCCTCGCCGGGGTCGGGCGCCGGTCCTTCTTCCGCTACTTCCCGTCCAAGGAGGACGTGGTCTTCCCCGACCACGAGCGGTGCCTGGCCGACATGACCGCCTTCCTCGCCGCCCCGGACCAGCACGGCGACCCGGTCCGCCGGGTCTGCGACGCGGCCCGGCTGGTGCTGCTGATGTACGCGGAGAACCCCCTCTTCTCGGTCCAGCGGTACCGGCTGACCAAGCAGGTGCCCGGGTTGCGGGCCTACGAACTGTCGGTGGTGTGGCGCTACGAGCGGGCCCTCGCCGGGTATCTGCGCGGCCGGTTCGCCGGGCGGGACGACGGGACGCTGCGGGCGGACGTGATCGCCGCGGCGGTGGTCGCCGCGCACAACAACGCCCTGCGCTCCTGGCTGCGTGCGGACGGACGCGGTGACGCGCGCGCGGCGGTGGACCGGGCACTGGACCATGTGCGGGAGGTGTTCGGGCCCGCCTCCTTCACCCCGGCGCCGCCCGCCGCACCCGGCGGCCCCGCCCCGGCCGCCGGCCCGGGAGGGGCGCAGGGCGAGGAGACGGACGGGGACGGGGTCTCGGCCGGGGCCGACGGGCGGGCGGCGCGGGAAGGGGAGGTGGTCGTCGTCGCGGCACGGCGGGGGGCTCCCCTGTGGCAGGTGGTGCGGGAGATCGAGACGGCGTTCGCCGAAGACCCCCCGGGCCGGACCGGCACGAGATGATGGTACGCAGTGCCTTTACGTCTGGCACTGAGTGCCATAACCTGTCGCCGTGCACGGTGGCACCGCGGACCGCGCACGGGCGTGCACGGGTTCCCCGCGCGCGCCGGATTCCGGCCCAGTGCAGGGAGTTGACCAGCGTGTACCACGCTTCAGGAAACGCGACGCGTCCGGCAGCCGGTTCCGCGACCGGCCTCCTGGAACCGGGGGGCGGGGACCGGGAAGCGCTCTGCTTCCAGCGCTGCACCTGGTGCGGCACGGCCATGTACCAGCGGCTGCTGTGTCCGGTGTGCCGGGGCAGCGACCTGCGCACCGAGCGCAGTGCGGGCACCGGGACGGTACGGCACGCCACGGTGGTGCACCGCAACACACCCGCCGCGCGCAATGTGTCGCTGATAGAGATGAGTGAGGGGTTCGTCGTGCGCGGCAGGGTCATGGGCCCGCTCATCGGCATCCACGGCGGCGACCGGGTCCGGCTGACCACCGCG
Organism: Streptomyces sp. NRRL S-340; assembly: GCF_000720185.1. GTDB lineage: Bacteria > Actinomycetota > Actinomycetes > Streptomycetales > Streptomycetaceae > Streptomyces. The sequence continues at coordinate 45,639 of NZ_JOIY01000002.1, forward strand.
CAGGATCCGGTCCGCGGCGAGCCGGTGTTCCAGCTGCTGGACGAGCCGTTCCGGGCCTGGAGCTGACCGCCGCCGCAGACCCGGCGCCTCCTCCGCGCCTGCGGCCCCGCCGCGCCCTGCCGCACCTCCCCCCTCCCGCCCTCCGCCCCCAGTCAGGGCAGCGGCTTCCCTCCCGCCCCCGTCAGGGCAGCGGTGAGCCGTCGGCCCGGGCCGGGGGCCGCCCGCCGGCACGGACGGGCTCGGGCCGCTTTGGGGGTCCGGTGACCCGGGCCGCGCGGGCGAGCGCGAGGAGCGTGAGCAGCGCGCAGACGACGTAGACGCATCCGGGCCAGGCCAGCGGCCAGGGGTACGGGCCGGGCAGGGCCAGCCGGTCCTCGACGCCGGTCAGGCGCGGTACCAGGCGAGCGCCGGTGGCGGCCGCCCACAGGACGAGCGCGAGCCGGCTCAGCGTGCGTCTGCGGTGCGGTCCGTGCGCCAGCCAGATCATGGCGGGCAGGCACCAGATCCAGTGGTGGCTCCAGGAGACGGGACACACCAGCAGCCCGTACAGCTCCACCGTGACGAGGACGCCGAGCGGATCGTCCCGCCGCAGGGCGGCGCGCAGGGCGCCGGCCGCGGCCAGACTGACGAGGGCGAGCGCCGCCCACCACAGCGCCGAAGCGGTCACGTCCGGTCCGAGCAGCCTGGTGAGCGCGCCCCGCAGGGACTGGTTGCGCACCGACCACACCGGTCCGACGCGCCGGGTGTCCGTCACGAGCGTCGACCAGTAGCGCACCGACTCGCCCGGGGCGAGGCACCAGGCGAGCGCGGCGGCCGCGGCCCCGGTGGCGACCGCCCACGCGGCGGCCCGCCACTGCCGGGTCGCCAGCAGGTACAGGCCGCCGACGGCCGGGGTCAGTTTGAGCGACGCCGCCAGGGCGACGGCGCCTCCCCGGACCGCCGTTCGGCGGCAGTGCACGAGTCCGCCGACGACGACCGCGCCCAGCAGCAGGTTGATCTGGCCCTGGTCCAGGGTGTGGCGCACCGGTTCCAGCCAGGGTGCGGCGGCCGCCCACAGCAGTGCGCGCTCGCGGACACGGCCCCCGGGGCGCGGGAACAGCAGGCGCAGGGCGCCCGCCGTGATGACGGGCACGGCGGCCAGGGACGCAGCCCGCCAGAGCACGATCGCCGCCGTCCAGGGCAGGTGCGCCAGCGGCAGCAGGACCAGCGCGGCGAACGGCGGGTAGGTGAAGGGCAGTTCCGGGATGGGCGGTCCGGTGCGCACCACGTGGTCGTAGAGCCCGCCCGAGAGCACGTACGGTGCGAGCCGCCGGTAGACGCTCAGGTCCAGCGGCTCGGCCGGACGCGCGAGGGCGGTGAGCACGTACAGCGCCAGCGAACCGGCCAGGCAGCGGCCCGCGCGGGCGGACAGCCACTCCCCCGCCGCCCGGCCGCGCTCCGCGCACCTCTTCCCCGCCGCCCGGCCCGCCAGTTCCTTCACGGCATCAGCCCCGTCCCGGCTCCGCTCTTCCGTCCCCTCTCAGGAACGACCGGCTGGCGCGGACGTCACCGCGCGGAGCCCCGACTGGCGTGATCACGTCGCTGCCGCCGGCCCGGCCGCGCCGCACAGGCAACCCACAGCCGGCCGGCGCCGTCCTCCGGGACACCAGTGGCGCCCGGGACCGACGGGGCGCCCGAGTTCATGTACCGGAGGAAGTCCGTGTTCCGAGGAGGGGACCATTGATCCGTGCCCGGCGAATAGGAATCACCGCCGTGGCGTTGCTCGCCATGGCGGGGGCCGCGCCCGCGGCGGCCGGAGCGGCACCGGCCCGGCAGCCGTCCGCCGCACGGCCGTTCACGGCCGCCGGTGACAGCGACACCGGGCTCCCGCCCGGATGGCGCGTCACCGGCTCCGGCGCGGCACGGCAGTTGGAGTGGCACTCGGAGAGCGCGGTGCCCATGGGGGACGCGCGCGTCGAGTTCTACGCGGGCGACCGGCTGCTCGGCCACCCGCGGCCCGGCGGCGACGGCCGTACGTTCCGTCTCGGCCTGGACGACGTGCCGGCCCGAGGCCTGAAGGACCTTCAGGTACGCGCGGCCGGACGCAGGCTGGACGCCCAGGGCTCCTCGGGCGCCGCGCACGCGCCCGGGCGCGGCGCCCTGACCGCGGCGCGGCCCCCCGCCCCGCTCCCCGCCGGCAAGGTGGACCCGGGCAAGCCGGGGCCGTACCGCACCACGAGCGGTGAGTACCAGCTCAAGCCGGTCCGGCTGCCCGGCTTCGCCGCCCCCGTGGAGATGCGGGCCGTGGTGGTCTCGCCCCAGGGGGCCACCGGCCGCCGCCCGCTGGCGCTGTTCCTGCACGGCCGTCACGCGCCGTGCTACAAGCCGCACAGCGACGAGGTCGGCGGTGAGTGGCCCTGCCCGGCCGGCATGCTGCCCATCCCGAGCCACCGCGGCTATCTCCAGGACCAGAAGCTGCTGGCCTCCCAGGGCTATGTCACCGTGTCGATCTCGGCCAACGGCATCAACGGGCAGGACTGGGCGGCCGAGGACGGTGGCGCCCAGGCCCGTTCCTCGCTGGTCCGGCAGCACCTGGCGCGCTGGGCGGAGTGGGCCGCTCAGCCGGCCTCGGCCCCGGACGCCGTACGCCGTGGGCCGCGTGCCGACCTGTCGCGCGTACTGCTCGTCGGGCACTCGCGCGGCGGCGAGGGCGTCAACCGCGCCGCGATGGACAGCCTGTACCCGCCGCCCGCCGACCAGGACGGCTACCACGGCAGGACCCGGTGGCACATCAGCGGCACCGTGCTGATCGGCCCGACGGTCTTCGGCCAGAATCCGGTCGCCGACGTCCCGTCCACGACGATCCTGCCCGGTTGCGACGGTGACGTCTCCGACCTGCAGGGCGAGGTGTACGTCGACGGCACCCGCGGTGTCAGCCGCGGCACCGCCCTGCACAGCGCCGTGTACGTGGTCGGCGCCGACCACAACTTCTTCAACACCGAGTGGACCCCGGGCAAGGCGCAGGCGCCCGCCGAGGACGACTTCTACGACGATCCCGACCAGCGTGACGCGGTCTGCTCCCCCGGTACCGCCACCCGCCTGACCGCGGACCAGCAGCACCGGGCCGGCGCGACCTACATCGCCGCGGTGGCCCGGCTGTTCGTCGCCGGGGACGACCGGGTGCGTCCGCTGCTGGACGGCACCGGCGTCCGGGCGCCCTCCGCCGACCCGGCGCGAGTGCTCACGCACGCCGTGGGCGCCCGCCGCGCCGGCGGTGTGCTGCCCGACGGCCCGGTCACGGTGACCGGCGCCGGCCGGCTGTGCTCCGCGGTGGACCCCTCCCCGTCCGCCGCCTGTCTCCCCGAGAACACGCCCGGTGGCTCCCCGCACTTCGCGCAGTGGGAGACCGAGCGCGAGAGCGGTCGCCGCGCGGTGGCGCTGCGCTGGTCCGCCGCCGGTTCGGCCGTGCGGATCCGGCCCGGCTCACCCGTGTCGCTGAAGGACGCCGAGCAGCTCGCGCTGCGCGTGTTCGTGCCGCCGAACACCACCGGCACCCAGCTGGACGTGGCCGTGACCGACGCCTCCGGGCACCGGGCGGCGCTCGGCCGGGTCCGCGTCGACGGTCTGCCCGGCACCGACCGCACGGCCTCCTTCTGGGCGCGCGAGGTGCGTGTCCCGCTGACCGCGGCCGTCCGGGGCAAGCTGGACCTGCGGCGGATCACGACGCTGGAACTGACCCCGCGCACCCGTGCGGGGCAGGCCTGGCTCATGGACGCGTGGGCCTGGCGGCCGGGCACGGCACCGGTCCGCCCGGCCACGCTGCCCCGCGTCGACATCGGCCGGCTCGCCGTCAAGGAGGGCGACTCGGGCGTGCGCACCTACCGGGTGCCGGTGCGCGTGTCCGGGCACGGCAGCGGGCAGGTCCGGGTGTACGTCATCGACCCGGTGACGTACAAGGCGACGGACCGGCTGGTGACGGTGCGGCCCGGCGGCCACGACATCGACGTACCGGTCCGGGTGCGGGGCAACACCCGCTACGGCCAGGACCTGCCGAACGACATCGTCGTCAAGGCGGTGCGCGGCGCGGTGGTCGGTGCCCACCGGGGCGGGGTGACGGTCGAGAACGACGACCCGCAGCCGACGGTCACGGTGACGCCGGTGGCCGACCGGGTCACCGAGGGCGAGCCGCTGCGGTGGCGGGTGAACCTGTCCGCGGTGGCCGACTCCGACATCGGGGCCGTGTTCGTCGTCCGCCCCGTGACGGACGGCCCGGAACTGTCCACCAAGGACGTCGACCCCAAGTGGCTGGAGGAGACCACGGGTGAGGCGGCCGATCCGGAGCGTCCGCTGTCCGCCCTGGAGAATCTGTACCTGTGGGTCGCCGTACCGGCGGGCGAACAAAGCGCCGAGGTGAGCATGCCCACGGTCGGGGACCAGGTGAAGGAGCAGCCCGAGAAGGTCCGCTTCCAGCTGACCGACGACGCCGGGGAGGTGCACGAGGGCGCCCCGGTGCTGACGGGCACGGTCCTCGACGCCTCGTAGGGCGCTCCCCGGCGTCTCCGGGGGACCGCCGGGTCCACCACCGGGTGGCTCCCGCGCGCGGGTCAGCGCGTGGGGGTCACCCGGATCCCGACGGTCCCCCGCTCGCCCCGGCGCAGCCGGCTGCCGAACAGGGTGAGCCGGCCGATCAGGCCGTACTTGCGGGCGATGAGGCCCCGGTAGCGCGCGGTGGTGGCCCGGTCGCAGATCTCGGCGGTCGCCGGCACCTGGTCACCGGTCGGGTTGCCGCGCACGTCGCACGGCCCGACCAGCACGTCGGCGCGGTTGCGGATCCGCTTGACCTTCCAGGAGCCGGCGGCCGTCCACACGCCGAGCGCGGCCCCGTCCCGCACGACCCACACCGGGGTGGCCACGGGCGTTCCGTTCCGGCGGTAGCTGGTGATCAGCACGTACTTGCCGGCCCCGAGCCGCGCCACCAGGTTCTCGTCCATGCGCGGCATCCTAGGCCGGGTGGTGAGACAGAGGCGCCCCGGCACGGACGGCCGGGGCGGGGAGGGACGGAGGGGCAGGTCACGGAGGACCGCGGAGGGGCCGGTGCCCGGCGGGCCCGAGGGCACCGACCGGGACGGGCGGCGGGTCAGGCCGCCTGGTCCGAGTCCGGAGCGGCCATGGCCCACTCCATCACGAGGCGCTGGTACTCCTCGCGCTGCTCGGTGGTCAGTGTCCCGCCCGACCGGCGCCACAGGGCACGGATCTCCTCGTTGACCTCCGCGGCCGATCGCTCGGAGGCGGCTTCAACAGTGGTGGACATGCTGTGAAGCATATGCCGCCGGAGGTGAAGGCGTTGTGAGTAAGCAGGACCGATTCGGACATACCGGACCGTGTTGCTCATCACGTCGACCGGAGCCGGCCCGCCCGTCCCCTGCGTTTCTCAGGTGCCGGGCTTGCGGCCGTAGACGAAGACGTCGTCGCCCTTGCGCAGCAGCGACCAGTACTTCTTGGCGTCCTTCGACGTCATGTTGACGCAGCCGTGCGAGCCCGGCGGGTTCCACATGCTCACGCCCACGGAGTGGAACGCCTGGCCGCCGTCGAAGAACTGGCTGTAGGGCATCTTCACGTGGTACAGCGTCGAGACGTGGTCGATGTGCCGCCAGTAGATCTTCTTCAGGCCGGTGCGGGTCTCGTACTTGTCGCGCCCGGTGCGCACCGGCACGGGACCGTACACGAGCCGCTTGCCGTCCTGGATCCAGCTGAGCTGGAGCGTGAGGTTCACGCAGGCTATGCGGCCCTTGTCGGTCGGGCACCGGCCGTCCTTGTTGGGGTTCTTCCCGACGGCCTTCTGCTTGTTCATGAGATCCATCACGCCCCACGTGACAGGGCCCGCGTACCCGATGGTGGGCGTGATGCCGTGCTTGCTCTGGAAGGCCTTGATCGCCTTGCAGTCGGCGGCCGACTGCCGCCCGTCGACGGGACGGCCGAGGAACTTCTCGACCTTCTTCTGGTAGGGCCCGGTCGACGTCGTGCAGCTCGTCGCCGCCTGTGCCGGAGCCGTGCCGAGCGCGAGCGCGAGCGGCGCCACCAGTCCGGTGACGCCGAGCACGACGGCTCCTCGTCTGGCCATGTGCCTCATGGCGGGCTTCCCCCTCGGTTGGTTCAGGTGTCCGTGGTGTCGGACAACTAGACCGCCGGGCGGACGTTCCGGTTGTAAAGCGGCTCACTTCGAGACGGAACGGTGACACTCGGCCGGGACTCAGCCGGTGCGGCGGGGTGCGTGCAGCGCCGTGTGGAAGCCGGTGTTGACCGCGGTGAGGCCGCCGTCGACGGTCAGGGCGGTGCCGGTGATCCAGGCCGCGTCGCGCGAGGCGAGGAAGGCGACGGCGGCGGCGATGTCCTCCGGTTCACCGACCCGGCCCAGCGGGTACAGGCCGCGGACCTGCTCCAGGTCGTCCTCCCGGCCCTCCCAGGCCGAGGTGCGGACGGTGCCGGGCACCACCAGGTTGACGCGGACCCCGCGCCCGGCGGCGTGCCCGGCGAGGGTGCGGGTGAGCGAGACCAGGCCCGCCTTGGCCGCGCTGTAGGCGTGATTGCCGAAGTCCTGGAGGCCGTTGACCGAGCCGATGCCCACGATCGCGCCCCGGCCGGAGGCGGCCAGGTGGGGCAGCGCGGCGCGCCAGCAGCGGTGGACGCCGGTCAGGGTCACGTCGAGGTCGCGCTCCCACGCCTCGTCCGTGCCGTCCTCGAAGAGCGGGGTGTCGGGCGTGCAGCGGGCCGCGCAGGTGACGAGGACGTCGAGCGTTCCGAACGCGTCCACCGCGTGGGCCACGGCCGCCTCCACCGCGGCCCGGTCCGTCACGTCGCACGCCGACGCCCGGACGGTGAGCCCCCGTTCGCCCAGGGCCGCCGCGGTCCTCTCCGCCCCGGCCCCGTCCGCGTCGGTGACCAGGACCCGCGCCCCCTCCTCGGCCAGCCGCCGTGCGACGGCGGCGCCGATGCCGCGCGCCGCACCGGTGACGAGCACCCCGTGTCCCTCGAAACGCCTCGTGTCCGTCATGGGCCAGAACCTACTGCGCTCACGTCCGGCCCGGCAGATAGCGTGCACCGCATGTCGGCGTTCATGCAGCAACTCCCCGCACTCATAGGCGTCGTGATCGGCGCGCTCGGCTCGTACCTGGCGGTCGTGCGCAGCGACCGCGTCCGGTCCGAACGGGAGCGCGCGACGCGCTGGGAGGAGCGGCGCCTGGCGGTGTACTCGGACTACGCCCGGTCGCTGAAGACGTCGGTCACGCTGACCTACCGGGTGGCCTCCCACCTCGGCAACGACCCGCACCCGCATCCGCTTCCCCTCTGCGACGCCGAGCCGCTGCTGACGGAGGCCGTCCTGGCGCGCGACCCCGCCGGTGAGGCACTGATCATGCTGGGCAGCCCGCAGGTCGTGGAGAAGGCCCGGGGGTGGGTCCTGGTGGTGATGGAGATGGAACGGTTCCTGCGCGAGGAGCGGCGCGAACCCGAGGCGTGGCAGGAACTGCTGGAGCGCCAGCGGGCCGCGCGCCAGGAGTACTACGCGGCCGTACGGGCCGATCTCGCGCTGCCGCCGGGTCACCCGGCCCGCTGGCCGGTGACCGCGGCGCGGCCGCCGGCGACGGCCGGCGACCGGTGACGGGGCGGCCCGCCGCAGGTCAGCGGTAGCCCGTCGTGTCCGCCGGTCTGCCCGCGTCCTGGACCTCCGCGAGGTAGCGCCAGGCGTCGGGACGGCTGCCGTCCAGGTCGGTGAAGCCGTACTCCCGGGCCAGGCCCCCGCTGGACAGGGACCGTCCGTTCCAGCGGGCCACACCGGGATCGGCGGCGAGGGCGGCGACGGCGCGGCCCACGTAACGCGGCGTCTCGGAGATGGCGAAGTGCGGCACGTGCTCCAGGGCGTCGCGCCAGTTCTCCTCGGACACCTTGAACTGGTCGAGCATCAGTTCCGAGCGCATCCAGCCGGGCGTCAGCGCGAGCGCGGTGGCGCCGCGCGGACCGAGTTCGTGACCGAGGGCGAAGGCCATCCGCAGGACGGACGCCTTGGCGAGGTCGTAGAAGAAGTTGACCCGGTAGGTGTCCCGGTTGTAATCGGCGGTGCCGTCGGTCATCTCGACGACGAGGCCGCCGGGCCGGCGCAGCAGCAGCGGCAGGGCGTGGTGGCTGGTGACGGCGTGCGTCTCCACGGCGAGCCGGAGCAGTCTGAGGCCGTTGTCCAGGTCGTGCTCCCACACGGGGGTGTCCCACTCGAAGAGTTTCTCGCCGCCCCAGATGTCGTTGACGAGGACGTCGAGGCGGCCCTGTTCGCGGGCGATGCGGTCGACGAGGGCGCGCACCCGGCCGGGGTCCAGGTGGTCGGTGGGGACGGCGATGCCGTGCCCACCGGCCTCGGTGACCAGGTCGGCGGTGTCCTCGACGGTCTCGGGGCGGTCGTACTCCGAGCGGCGGGCGCGGGTGGTGCGCCCGCTGACGTAGACGGTGGCCCCGGCGGCGCCGAGTTCCACCGCGATGCCGCGGCCCGCTCCCCGGGTGGCGCCCGCGACGAGCGCGACCCTGCCCTCCAGTGGACGTGACATGTCCGGCCTCCTGTGGTTCTCGTGACTCTCGTGTGCGGTGTGCTCGTCGAGGGTCGCGTGGAAGCCGGACATCTCCTGTCGCCTTTCGGCGCGGGTTCACCCGGGGGCGGTGCCGGGTGTGTCAGTGTCCGCGGTCGATCCACTCCTGCAGGTGCGGGGCCTCCGCGCCGATGGTGGTGGCCTCGCCGTGGCCGGTGAGGACCTTCGTCCCGGGCGGCAGCGTGAGGAGGCGGTCGCGGATGGAGTCGATGATCGTCGGGAAGTGGGAGTAGGACCGGCCGGTGGCGCCCGGGCCGCCCTGGAAGAGGGTGTCGCCGGTGAAGACGACGCCGAGGCCCGGGTCGTGGAGGCAGACCGCGCCCGGCGCGTGGCCGGGCGTGTGCAGGACCTTCAGGTCGGCTCCGGCCGTCTCGATGACCTGCCCGTCGAGCAGGTGCTGGTCGGGCTCCCGGCCGGGGTGGGTCATCTTCCACAGCGGCAGGTCGTCGCGGTGCAGCCAGATCATCGCGCCGGTGAGGTCCGCCAGGGCCGGGGCGGCGTTCACGTGGTCGTTGTGGGCGTGGGTGCAGACGATGGCGGTGAGCCGGCGCTCGCCGAGGGCGGCGGCGATGGCCTCGGCGTCGTGGGCGGCGTCGATGACGATCGCCTCGTGGTCGTCGCCGACGATCCACACGTTGTTCTCGACGTCCCAGGTACCGCCGTCGAGGGTGAACTGCCCGCTGGTGACGAGGCGTTCGACACGGGCCGCCATCAGAACACCACCACCGAGCGCAGCACGTCGCCGCGGTGCATCCGCTCGAACGCCTGCTCCACCTCGTCGAGCCGGATGGTCTCGGACACGAACTTGTCCAGCGGCAGGCGCCCTTGCAGGTGCAGGTCGATGAGCATCGGGAAGTCTCGGGAGGGCAGGCAGTCGCCGTACCAGCTCGACTTCAGCGCGCCGCCGCGCCCGAAGACGTCGAGCAGCGGCAGCTCCAGCTTCATCTCCGGGGTGGGCACGCCGACCAGGACGACGGTGCCGGCCAGGTCGCGGGCGTAGAACGCCTGCCGGTAGGTCTCCGGGCGGCCGACCGCCTCGATGACGACGTCGGCGCCGAAACCGCCGGTGAGGTCACGGATGGCGGCGACCGGGTCGTGGTCCTTGGAGTTGACGGTGTGCGTGGCGCCCATGGCGCGGGCGGTCTCCAGCTTGCGGTCGTCGATGTCGACGGCGATCACCTTCGCGGCGCCCGCCAGGCGCGCCCCGGCGACGGCCGCGTCCCCGACGCCGCCGCAGCCGATCACGGCCACCGAGTCGCCGCGGCCGACGTCGCCGGTGTTGATGGCGGCGCCGATGCCGGCCATCACCCCGCAGCCGAGCAGTCCGGCCACCGCCGGGGAGACGGCCGGGTCCACCTTGGTGCACTGTCCTGCCGCCACCAGCGTCTTCTCCGCGAAGGCGCCGATGCCGAGGGCCGGGGAGAGTTCGGTGCCGTCGGTGAGGGTCATCCGCTGCCGCGCGTTGTGGGTGTCGAAGCAGTACCAGGGCCGCCCGCGCAGACAGGCGCGGCAGGCGCCGCACACGGCACGCCAGTTGAGGACGACGAAGTCGCCGGGTGCGACATCCGTGACGCCCTCGCCCACCGACTCGACGATGCCCGCGGCCTCGTGGCCGAGCAGGAAGGGGAACTCGTCGTTGATGCCGCCCTGTTTGTAGTGCAGGTCGGTGTGGCACACGCCGCAGGCCTGGACCCGTACGACGGCCTCCTGGGGCCCCGGGTCCGGCACGACGATCGTCTCGACCCGTACGGGTTCGTTCTTCCCGGGTGCGATCACGCCGCGCACTTCCTGCGCCATGGTGGTGGTCCCTTCCGTCGGCCGTTGTCCGTCGCTGCGACCCTACGCCGTGAGCGGGTGGCGGCGGCACACGGTCCGGTGCCGCCGCCACCCGGTCGCCGCACACCGGACGCGCGGCTCAGTACTGGACCGCGGGGACCAGTCCGAACAGCGGGGAGACGAGCCCGGTGACCGCGTTCAGCCGGCTGAGCTGGTTGAGGTCCTGGACGTGGTGGAGCGAGGACAGCTGCTCGGAGACCGGGGGCACCTCGTCCTGCCGGCCGGCGGGGATGCCGGTACGGCCGAGGGAGTCGAGCAGGCCGGTGGGGACCGCCCGGCCGATCACCGGGACGGCCGAGTCGGCCGCGTTCGCGGGCAGGGCGGCGAGTCCCGCGACCGAGACGGCGAGGGAGGCGACGGCGACGATACGTCGAGTGGAGATCATGCCCTCAGCAACGCCGCCGGGCCCCGGCCGGACACGGGCCCCGGCCGCCGCTCACCCGTCAGGGCGAGCGGCCGTCCGCGCGCGGTGATGCCGGGGCGGGCGGGGTGACGGGCATCGCGTGGGCGGCCGCGCTTGCCGGGGGCGGCGGGCCGGAGGACGCTCGAAGGAGAGGCCCGTGAAGGGCCGCTGTTCGGGGCCCCGGGGCCCCGGGGCTCCTCCTAGGAGGCCACCATGGCGACCACGGCAGGTCCCGTCTTCGACACCGGTGCGCTGCGCCGGGGCATCGAGGAGCACACGGCGTCCACTCTGCTGTCGCTCTACGCGGACGACGCCGAGATCCGCATCGTGGACCGCGACTCCCAGCCGAGCCACCCCAAGGTCCTCAGAGGACGTGCGGAGATCGGCTCGATGCTGGAGGACGTCTACGGCCGCGACATGACGCACCGGCTGGAGCAGTGCGTCGTCCAGGGCGACCGCGCGGCGTACGCCGAGTCCTGCGCGTATCCGGACGGCGTCCGGGTGCTCGCCGAGTCCATGGTCTCGCTGCGCGACGGCAAGATCACCGACCAGATCATGATCCAGGCATGGGACGAGTGACGAGGAGGACCGCGAGGTTCCAGGTCAGCTCCCGGCTGACCTGGTCCTTTTCGGCCCGGGCCGGGCTGGGGCAGGCTCGCTCCCCGCTGCTGCGCCGGGCCGGGCCGGCCGGCACGGCGGCCAGGTCCCTGCCGGCGGTCCTGCTGCGGTCGCTGCTGCGCGCGGCCCGGCACCGTGCCCGTACGCCGGTGGCGCGCACCCCGGGCGCCCGCCACGGCCGCCGCCGGTGAGGGTCCTCCCCGGGCGCGGTCGGCGGCGCGTCCCCGGCCTGCCTCCCCCGGCATCTCCCGGTCCCTCCTGGCATAGGGTGGGGCCGGGCCGTGACTGGCGCTGAGGTGGAGCACCACCGGGGAGCGGCCCCAGCCGAAGTCACAGCCGCGCGCCTGGGCGATCCGTCGCACGCTCAGGAGTGGACATGTCCCAGGCCCGCCTCATGGACGGCACCGCGCTCGCCCGGCGCATCGTCGGCGAGACCGCGCGGAAGGCCGCCGAGATCACCGCCCGCACGGGCACCCCGCCGTGTCTGGCGACGGTGCTGGTGGGCGAGGACCCCGCCTCCGTCACCTACGTCCGGATGAAGCAGAACCGGTGCCGTACGGCGGGCATCGCCTCCCGGCACGTGGAGCTGCCCGCGACGACCGGCACCGACGAGCTGGTCGGCACGCTGAGGTCGCTGTCCGCGGACCCGTCGGTGCACGGCATCCTGCTGCAGCACCCCGTCGGCGACCACATCGACGAGCGGGCCGCGTTCGAGGCCATCGCGCCCGAGAAGGACGTCGACGGCGTCACCTTCGCCTCGTTCGCCACGATGAGCTTCGGGCTGCCCGGGTTCGTCTCCTGCACTCCCGGCGGGATCCTGCGGCTGCTGGACGCCTACGAGGTGGACCCGGCCGGGAAGCGGGCGGTGGTGGTCGGGCGCAGCGCGATCCTCGGCAAGCCGGTGGGCATGCTGCTGCTGGCCCGGGACGCGACGGTGACGTACTGCCACTCGCGGACCCGGGAACTGCCGTCGGTGGTGCGTGAGGCGGACATCGTCGTGGCGGCGGTGGGCAGGCCGCGGCTGGTGCGCGGCGAGGACGTCAAGCCGGGCGCGGTGGTGATCGACGCGGGCTACAACGCGGGCAACGTCGGGGACGTGGACTTCGACTCCGCGGTGGAGCGTGCCTCGCTGATCACGCCGGTGCCTGGCGGGGTCGGCCCGATGACCATCGCGACGCTCCTGGAGCAGACCGTGGACGCCGCCGCCCGGCAACTCGGGCTCTGAGCGCTCGTCCGGGCTCCGGGCCGCCCGGCGGCCCGGGGCCTGACGGGGACGGCCGGGCGCCCGTGCGCGCCGGCGGTCCCCCTGCGGCTGCGCGGGTGGGCGCGCCGACATGGACGGGTCGTTCGCCGGTGGCGGGCGGCGGCACGGCCATACTGGCCGACGTGCGCGTAACGATCATGACGGCGGGTTCCCGGGGAGACGTGGCCCCCTTCACCGGGCTGGGACACGGCCTGGCTCGCGCGGGCCACGCGGTCACCGTGGTCACCCACGCGTGCTTCGAGCCGCTGGTCGCCGGCTCGGGCCTCGGTTTCCACCCGCTTCCGGTGGACCCGCGGGCCGAACTGGAGTCCACGCGCGGGCGGGGGCTGCACCGCAGTGCGACGGACGCGGGCAAGATGCTGCGGGCCGTGGGTCTGGTCCGGGCGGCGCTCGCCCGGATGACGGACGACCTGGTCGCAGCGGCCGAGAAGAGCGACGTCCTGCTGCTGTCGGGCTCGCTGGGGCCGGTCGGGCACGCCATCGCCGAGGCGCTGGGCCTGCCCAGCATGGGCACGCACCTGCAACCGCTCTCCCCGACCCGCGAGTTCGCGCCGCCGCTGCTCGGCGGCGGCCACTGGGGGGCGGCGGCGAACCGCCTCGCGGGCCACGGGGTGAACCTCGCGATGGAGCGGGTCTTCTCGGCGGCCGTGCCGACCGTCCGGGCCCGCCTGGGGCTGCCGCCCGCCCGTCTCGGCACCACCCGCCGGATCCGGGCGGGGCTGCGGCTGCCGGTGTTCCACGGGTTCAGCCCGCTGGTGGTGCCCCGGCCGCGTGACTGGCGGCCCGGGCTGCGGGTGTGCGGCTACTGGTGGCCGTACGACCGCGACGACCGGCTTCCGGCGCGGGTGCGGGAGTTCCTGGACGCGGGGCCGCCGCCGGTCTTCGTCGGGCTGGGCAGCGCCACCGTGCCCGACCCCGCCCGGCTCAGCGGGACCATCGTGCGGGCGCTGCGCCTGGCCGGGCTGCGCGGGGTGGTGCAGCGGGGCTGGGGCGGGCTCGCGGCGGCGGGCGAGGACATGCTGACGATCGGTGAGGTGCCGCACGCGGCGCTGTTCCCGCGGACGGCTGCCGTGGTGCACCACGCGGGAGCGGGCACGACCGCGGCCGGGCTGCGCGCCGGGGTTCCGGCGGTGCCGCTGCCGGTCCAGTTCGACGAGGGCTTCTGGGCCGAGCGCCTCGTCTCCCTCGGGGTGGCCCCGTGCGCGGTACCGCTGCGCGGCGTCACCGCGGACGGCCTCGCGGCGGCCCTCACCCGGGCCACCCGGGAGACCGCGCACCGGCGGCGGGCGGAGCGCCTGGGCGCCCGGATCCGCGCGGAGGACGGCGTCGGCCCGGTCCTGGAGGCGGTCGACCGGCTGGCACGCTGACGCGGCCCCGCCCGACGACCGGCCGGCACACTGACGCGGCCCACCCGACGGCCGGCGGCGTCGCCGCGCACGCCGGGACGGGCGGCGGCCGCCGGGGGCACGGGCGGGCAGCGTCCGGCCGCCGGACCGGCACAGGCGGCAGCCCGTGCGCCGTGGCGCGGTGCCGCCTGGTCACCGCCCCGCACGGTCGGCCAGGTGTTCGATCGTCCGGAGGGTGCGGGACACCGCGTCCTCGGCCGCGAGGTGGCGGGCGGCGGTGGCCGCGGCGCGCGCGTGCCCCGGGTCCCCTACGGCGCGGTCGAGGGCGCCGGCCAGCCGTTCGGCGGTCAGCGCCGCGTACGGCACGGGCCGGGTGGCGGCGCCGAGCGCGGCCAGCCGGGCGGCCCAGAAGGGCTGGTCGGCCGCCACCGGCACGGGCACGGAGGGCACCCCGGCGCGCAGTGCCGCCGCCGAGGTGCCCGCGCCCGCGTGGTGCACGACGGCGGCGACGCGCGGGAAGAGCAGGGCGTGCGGCACCTCCCCGACGGTCAGGACGTCGTCCCCGGCGGCGTCGAGCCCCGCGCTGCCGGACTGGAGGACGCCGCGCAGCCCCGCTCGGCGCAGCGCTCGTACGGTCAGCTCGGTCAGCCGCCGGCCGTCACCGCCCGCCATGGAGCCGAACCCGACGAACACCGGTCGCGGCCCGGCCGTGAGGAAGTCCTCCAGCTCCGCGGGCAGCCGCGCCTCCGGGTCGGCGTACGGCCACCAGTTGCCGACGACCTCCAGGCCCGCGCGCCAGTCGGCCGGGCGGGGTACGACGTGCTCGCTGAAGCCGTGCAGGACCGGACGGCCCGCGGCCTCCTGACGGCGGCGCGCGGCGGCGGGGCGGAGCGGGGGCAGGCCGAGGTCACGTCGCAGCCCGGCGACCGCCTCGGTGTAGAGGCGGTCGGCCATCCGCAGCCCGAGGCGTCCCGCGGCGCGGTTGCCGAGGCGCCCCAGGGAGCGGGTGCCGCCGACGACGGGCGGGAAGTCGCCGGTCGGCGTGGTGGGCTGGAGGTGCGTGTCGAGGCTCGGGATGCCCGCGGCTTCCGCGAGGTGCCGGCCGAGCGGGGCGGTGGTGGTGGACAGCACCAGCAGGTCGGTGTCGTCGTCCAGCACGTCGGCGAAGCCCCGCGCGAGCCCGGTGACGAACGCGGCGGCGCTGCGCATCAGTCCCCGCCGGCCGGCGACGTCGCCCCGGGCCTCGGGCCGGGCGGGCAGGCCGCGGAACTCCAGGCCGGCGCGGCGGACCAGCGGTGCGAACGCGTCCGGCGCGGCCAGGGCGACCTCGTGCCCGGCCCGGCGCAGTCCGGCGCCCAGGCCCGTGTAGGGGTCGACGTCGCCCCTCGATCCGGCCGCGGCGATCAGGATCCTCATCGGTTCTCCCCGGGTCCGGTGCGGCGGGCCGCGTTGGCGTGCACGGCCTTGCCCAGGTAGGCGGCGAGGCCGGGACGCTGCTGGGAGGGCGGGACGACGAGCGCGAAGGCGCGCGGGTCGGCGACGATGTCGTCCGCGATGCGCCGGTGCATGGCGGGCGGACACGAGGTGAACCAGCGGGAGATGTGCAGGCGGTGCTCCTCGGCGAGGTCCATGGTCCGTTCCCCGTCGGCGCTCTCGCCGTCGTCGAAGGCGGCGAGCAGTTCCGCGCGCCAGGCGGCGGCCTCGCGCATGAGCTGCCGCCAGTCCTCCTTGCTGTGCGCGGCGGCCCGGGCCATCGACTCCCGCTGTCCGTCCGAGCCGGCCCACTTCAGCCGGGCCTCGGTGGCGTAGCTGAGGTCGAAGGTGATCTCGCCGAAGACGTCGAAGCGTTCCTCGGGGGTGAGGGACACGCCGGTCTGCTGGACCTCGATGGCGCGCTCGGCCACCTCGGCCAGCCGCCGCAGCCGGGCGATCTCCTCGCCCAGCGCGCGCTGCCGTGCCCGCAGGTGTTCCAGCGCGTTGGCCTGCGGGTCCTTGAGGATGTCGGCGATCTCGTCGAGGGAGAAGCCGAGTTCCCGGTAGAAGAGGATCTGCTGGAGTCGTGCCAGGTCTGCGTCGTCGTACAGCCGGTACCCGGCGTGGCTGCGGCCGCCCGGCGACAGCAGCCCCGCCCGGTCGTAGTGGTGCAGCGTGCGCACCGTCACCCCGGCGAACGCCGACACCTGGCCCACGGAGTAGCTCATTCACCTGCCCTTTCGTCGGCGTACAGACTGAAGCCTGACGTGGGGGCAGGGTCAACCGCCCCTCGCCCGGCGCAAGAGCGGGCCGCCGTCCCGTGTCCGCCGCACGGGCGGGCCCGCCGCTCCGTGTCCCCACGCGACGGCGGACCCTCCACTCCCGTACCTCGCGCAAGGGCAGGCCCCCCGTGTCCGCGCGCGAGGGCTGCCCCGTGTCTCTGCGCAAGGGCGGTCCGCCGCCCGGTGTCCGCCGCAAGGCCGCATCGCCGCCCGGCGCCCGGCCGGCCGAGCGGGTCAGCTGCGGTCCCGGCCGCCGACGCGGCGGGCCAGGTTCAGCAGGCGCTCCTTGCGGTCCGGGGGGTTGTGGCCGGTGCGCGGCCCTCGCGAACGGTGTCCCCGCGCACCGGCGCGTCGTGGTCGAAGGCGCTCTCCGGTTCGCCTTCGCCTCGGGTCAGGCCGGTCAGCCGCTGCTCCGGCGTGTGCACCCGGGCGGCGGGCGCCTCGCCCTCCAGGGCGCGGAGCGGGCCGTGGGTGCGGGTGGTGCGCGGCACCGGGCGCAGTGCGGCCGGTGCCGGCAGGAGGGCGCCGAGGGTGTCCGCGGGTGCCTCGGTGCGGAAGCGGTGCACGGGTTCGTGCACGAGCGCGGGCGCGGTGCACGGGTTCGTGCACGAGCGTGCGGGCGCGGCGCGGTGCCGCCACGAGCACCAGCGGGGTCAGGCCGCGGAAGCCGGCGCCGGTGCTCGACATGCTCTTGTCGAGGCCCTGGTGGCCGGCGGCTCTGCCGGGGCCGTGGCGCAGCCCGACCAACGGGATCTGCTCTGCGGGCCGGGTGAGCGCGAGGTGCAGGGCGCCTCGGTCGGTTCCGGGGGCCGGGACGAGGACGGTCTCCAGGGCCGGGGCGCGAAGGCCGTGGGGCGCGGCGCGAGGTTCGCCGACGGCGTCGCCGAGCGGATGCCGGTGAGCCAGGCGGTGCGGCAGAGACGGGCGCGCGGCGGCAGCGGCTTCGGAGGCCTTGCCGCGGACCCGGGCGCCGTCGCGGTGTCCGGTGAACCGCGTCGCACCACTCGCCCTGCCCGGAGCCCGGCCATAGAGTGACGTACATCACGCTGGTCGCTGATTTCCCTCACGTACGCCCATTCGGTCTCTGGAGGGCCCATGACCCACATCTCGGTCACGGTGGACGGCACGACGTACGAGGACGAGGTCGAACCCCGTCTGCTGCTGGTCCATTACCTGCGTGACCGGCTCGGCCTGACCGGTACGCCGATCGGCTGCGACACCTCGAACTGCGGTGCCTGCACGGTGGAGCTGGACGGTATGAGCGTGAAGAGCTGCACGGTGCTGGCCGTCCAGGCGGACGGCGGCGAGGTCACCACCGTCCAGGGGCTGGCGAAGGACGGCGAGTGGACGCCGTTGCAGCGCGCCTTCCACGAGCGGCACGCCCTCCAGTGCGGCTACTGCACCCCGGGAATGATCATGGCGGCGCGTGATCTGCTGCGCGAGAACCCGCACCCGACGGGCGAGCAGGTGCGCAAGGCGCTGGAGGGCAACCTGTGCCGGTGCACCGGTTACCAGAACATCGTCCGCGCGGTGCTCGCCGCGGCCGAGGCCGGGGACGCCGGCCCCGCCCGCGCGCAGGAGGTGACGGCATGACCGGCCAGGCCGTCGAGAGGGAGGTCGGCCGGGCCCGGCTGCGCAAGGAGGACGCGCGGCTGATCACGGGCCAGACCACCTGGACCGACAACATCTCCGTCACCGGGCTGCTGCACCTGGCGTTCCTGCGCAGCCCCATGGCCCACGCGCGCATCGCACGCGTCGACGTCTCGGCCGCCCTCGAACGCCCCGGCGTGGTCGCCGTGTTCACCGGCCGCGACCTCGCCGACGGCCTGGGCTCGCTGCCCTGCGCCTGGCCGGTCACCGAGGACATGGTGCTGCCCGACCACCCGCCGCTCGCCCTGGACGAGGTCCGGCACGCCGGTGACCCGGTGGCGGTCGTGGTGGCCCGCGACCGGTACGCCGCCGCCGACGCGCTGGAGGCGATCGAGGTCGACTACGAGCCGCTGCCGCCCGTCCTGGACCTGGAGGCCGCGCTCGCCGAAGGCTCCCCGCTGGTCCACGCGGACAAGGGCACCAACCGCGCCTACGACTGGCCGCTGCGCGCCGGCGACGACTTCGAGGCGGTCCGCGAGCGCGCGGAGGTGGTCCTCAAACGCCGCTACCGGCAGCAGCGACTGATCCCCAACGCCATGGAACCGCGCGCCGTCGTCGTCACCCCGCTCGCCGCCACCGGCGAGTACACGGTGTACTCCGCGACCCAGATCCCGCACATCCTGCGCATCATGCTCTCCGTGGTCACCGGCGTCCCCGAGCACAAACTGCGGGTGGTCGCCCCGGACGTGGGCGGCGGCTTCGGCTCCAAGCTCCAGGTGTACGGCGAGGAGGCCGTCGCGCTGGCCGTCGCCCGCGAGCTCGGCCGGCCGGTGAAGTGGACCGAGTCGCGCTCCGAGGGCTACCTGGCCACCCACCACGGCCGCGGCATGATCCAGGACGTCGAGATCGCAGCGACCCGTGAGGGAAAGCTGCTCGGCCTCAAGGTCCGCCTCCTCGCCGACATGGGCGCCTACCTGATGCTGGTCACCCCCGGCATCCCCATCCTGGGCGCGTTCATGTACCCGGCGATCTACAAGATGGATTCCTACGAGTTCGACTGCACGGGCGTGTTCACCACCCGCACCCCGACCGACGCCTACCGCGGCGCCGGACGTCCGGAGGCCACGTACGCCATCGAGCGGGCGATGGACGAACTCGCCGCCGAGGTCGGCCTGGACCCGATCGAGGTGCGGCGGCGCAACTGGATCCGGCACGAGGAGTTCCCGTACACCTCGATCGCGGGCCTGACCTACGACAGCGGCGACTACGAGGCGGCGACCGAGAAGGCGCTCGCCCTGTTCGGGTACGAGGAACTGCGCGCCGAGCAGGCCGGGCGCAACGGGCGCGGCGACACCGTACGCCTGGGCATCGGCGTGTCCACGTACACCGAGATGTGCGGACTGGCGCCGAGCCGGGTCCTGCGCGACCTGAGGTACTCGGCAGGTGGCTGGGAGGCCGCGAGCATCCGGATGCTGCCCACCGGCAAGGTCGAGGTGGTCACCGGGACCAGCCCGCACGGGCAGGGGCACGTGACCTGCTGGAGCCAGATCGCCGCGGACGTGCTGGGCGTGCCGTTCGAGGACGTCGAGGTGGTGCACGGCGACACGCTGGTGGCCCCGCAGGGCATGGACACCTACGGCTCGCGGTCGCTGGTCGTGGGCGGGTCGGCGGTGCACCGGGCGGCCGAGAAGGTGGTGGAGAAGGCGCGCAGGGTCGCCGCCCACCTGCTGGAGGCCAGCGAGGACGACCTGGAGTTCAAGGGCGGCGTGTTCTCGGTGAAGGGCTCACCGGACGCCCGCCGGACCATCCAGGAGGTCGCCTTCGAGACGTTCACCTCGCACGACGTGCCCGAAGGCATGGAACCCACCCTGAACGCCGAACACGTGCTGGACCCGGAGAACTTCTCCTACCCGCACGGCACCCACCTGTGCGCGGTCGAGGTCGACACCGAGACGGGGCGGACCCGCATCCGGTCCTACGTCTGCGTCGACGACGTCGGCCGGGTGATCAACCCGGTGATCGTCGAGGGGCAGGTGCACGGCGGTCTCGCCCAGGGCATCGCGCAGGCGCTGTACGAGGAGGCGGTGTACGACACCGAGGGCAACCTGGTCTCCGGCACCATGGCCGACTACCTGATCCCCTCGGCGGCGGACCTGCCCGACTTCGTGACCGACCGCACCGAGACGCCCGCGGCCTCCAACCCGCTGGGCGTCAAGGGCGTCGGCGAGGCGGGCACGATCGCGTCCACCCCGGCCGTCGTCAACGCGATCGTGGACGCGCTGCGCCCGCTGGGCGTGCACGACGTGCCGATGCCCTGCACACCGGAGAGGGTCTGGGAGGCGGTCCGGGGCGCGCGGCCGTCCGGGACGGCGGACGAGGAGGCCTCGGCATGATTCCCCCCGCTTTCGACTACGTCCGGCCCGCCACGCTCGACGAGGCCGTGCGCGTCCTCTCCGACGCGGGCGAGGACGCCAAGGTCCTGGCGGGCGGGCAGAGCCTGCTGCCGCTGCTCAGGCTGCGCCTGGCCTTCCCCGAACTGGTCGTCGACGTCGGACGGATCCCGGGACTGCGCGGGGTCCGCGAGGAGGGCGGCACGCTCGTCATCGGCGCGCTGACCACCCATCACGACGTCATCCACGACCCGCTGGTGCGCCGGTACGCCGGGCTGCTGGCCGAGGCCACCGAGACGGTCGCCGACCCCGCCGTACGCCACCGGGGCACCCTCGGCGGCTCCCTCGCCCACGCCGACCCGGCAGGCGACCTGCCGGCGGTGGCCCTGGCGCTGGACGCCGAACTCGTCGCCGTGCGGCCGGACGGCCGGCGCACGATCCCGGCGCGCGACTTCTTCGCCGACTACCTGCAGACCGCCCTCGCGCCCGACGAGGTGCTGGCCGAGGTGCGGGTGCCCGGGCGCGAGGGCTGGGGCTTCCGGTACGAGAAGTTCCACCGGGTCGCCCAGTCCTGGGCGATGGTCGGCGTGGCCGCGCTCGTCCGCCGCGACGGCGGCCACATCGCCGAGGCACGGATCGCCCTGACCAACATGGGCGCGACCCCGCTGCGGGCCGCGGCCACCGAGGAGGCGCTGGCCGGCGCCGGGGACGCCGGCGCGGTGGCGCGGGCGGCCCGGTCGGCGGCCGACGGCACCCGGCCCTCACGGGACGCCTCCGCCTCACCCGAGTACCGGGCGCACCTGGCCCGGGTCCTCACCGAGCGGGCGGTCCTGGCCGCCACCGGGACGAGGTGAGCGCCGATCGCCCCCATCGACAGCCCCGAGCAGGCGCGCGCCCGCCTGGAGCAGACCGGCTACCTCGTCGACGACGGGCTCGCCGTGGCCTGCTTCCTGGCGCTGCGCCTGCACCGGCCGGTCTTCTGCGAGGGGGACGCGGGCGTCGGCAAGACCGCGCTCGCCGGCGCCCTCGCCGAAGCGCTCCACGCGCCGCTGATCCGGTTGCAGTGCCACGAGGGCATCGACGCCTCGCAGGCCCTGTACGACTGGGACTTCCCCCGGCAGCTGCTGCACCTGCGGGCGGCCGAGGCCGCCGGTGTCAGGGACGCCGACCGGCTGGAGCGCGAGCTGTACGACCGGCGGTTCCTGGTCGCCCGGCCGCTGCTGCGGGCGCTGCAGACCCAGCCGTCGGTGCTGCTGGTCGACGAGATCGACCGGGCCGACGACGAGTTCGAGGCGTTCCTGCTGGAGGTGCTGTCGGAGTTCCAGGTGACGATTCCCGAGCTGGGCACGCTGCGGGCGGAGGTGCCGCCGGTGGTGGTCCTGACGTCCAACCGCACCCGTGAGGTGCACGACGCGCTCAAGCGGCGCTGCCTGTACCACTGGTTCGACCATCCCGGCTTCGCCCGTGAACTGGCCATCGTGCGCCGCCGGCTGCCCGGGGTGTCGGCGCGCCTTGCGGAGCAGGTGACCGCCCTGGTGCAGGCGCTGCGCGCCGAGGACCTGCTCAAGCCTCCGGGCGTCGCGGAGACCCTCGACTGGGCGCGTGCCCTGGACGTGCTGGGCGCGGACGAGGTCGACGCGGAACTGGCGGTGGCCACGCTGGGTTCGGTCCTGAAGTACCGCGAGGACATGGCCCGCGCGCGCGGCCTGGACTTCGCGGCGATCCTGGCGCCCCGGGGAGCGGGGCCGGCGTGACGGGGAACGGAAGGGGCGCGGGGACGGGCGGAGCCGGCCCGGGCGGCGGAAGCCGGTCCGGTGGGGAGGGCCGTCCCCGCGGTGGTGACCGCGCCGGCGAGGGGACCGGGGCGCCGCGCGCGGACGCGGTGCTGCTCGGCTTCGCGCGGGCGCTGCGCGCGGCCGGGGTGGCGGTGAGCAGCGAACGGGTCCACGCCTTCCTGCGGGCGGTGGACGCGCTGCGCCCGGGGGTGCGGGCGGACGTCTACTGGGCGGGCCGGCTGACGCTGTGCGGGGACCTGGACGACCTGGAGCGGTACGAGCGGGTGTTCGGCGCGTACTTCGGCGCCGCCCCCGGGCAGCCGCCGCGCGAGCCCGTACGGACCGCTCCGCCGCCCCGGCTCCGCCCCGTGGTGCGGCAGGCGCCCGCCGGGCGGCGCGAGGACGCCACGGACGAGCGGCGGCACGGACCGCCCGTCGCCTCGCTCGCCAGTCCGGCGGAGGTGCTGCGCCACCGTGACTTCGCCGGGCTCGACGCCGCCGAACGCGCACAGGTGCGCCGGCTGCTGGCGGCGTTCGCGCTGCGCGGCCGGTCACGGCGCACCGCCCGGCGGCGGCCGGCCCGGCACGGGGCGGTCGATCCGCACCGCACCGTGCGGGAGATGCTGCGGCGCGGCGGCGAGCCCGCTCTGCTGCGGCGGTACGCCCGGGTGCAGCAGCCCCGGCGGGTGGTGCTGCTCGTCGACGTCAGCGGCTCGATGGCGCCGTACGCGGACGCGCTGCTGCGGTTCGCGCACGCGGCGGTCCGGGGCCGGCGCACGGAGGTGTTCACCGTCGGCACCCGGCTGACCAGGGTGACCCGGGAGCTGTCCCACCGCGACCCGGACCTGGCCATGGCGGCGGTCGCCGAGGCGGTGCCCGACTGGCGCGGCGGCACGCGGCTCGGCGAGCTGCTGCGGGAGTTCCTGGACCGCTTCGGCCGGCGCGGCATGGCCCGCGGGGCGGTCGTGGTGCTCCTGTCCGACGGCTGGGAGCGGGGCGATCCGCATGTGCTCGCCGACCAGATGTGCCGCCTGCACCGGCTGGCCCACCGGGTGGTGTGGGCCAACCCGCGCAAGGCCCGGCCCGGTTACGCGCCCCTGGCCGCCGGCATGGCGGCGGCGCTGCCGAGCGTGGACGCCTTCGTCGAGGGCCACAGCCTGGCCGCCCTGGAACGGCTGGCCGCGGTGGTGCGCGGCGCGGACGCGGGCGGGACGGATACGGGCGGCGCGGACGCGACGGTGGGCGGGCGGCCGGACGGCACGGACGGTGCCTGCCCGCCGGCGGCCCCGCAGGCACCGCCGGGCGGCCGGCGATCCTTTGGTGCACGGATCGCTGCGGACGCCGTGGGCCGTGCGGAACATCCCGCTGCGGACACCGTGGGCCGTGCGGCACGTCCCGCGCCGGGCCGGCCGCCGGACAGTCCCGCGCGGGGGCCGGAGGGCGGCGGGGAACGCCGGTACAGGGAGGAACGGAAGCGTGCGTGACATCTTTCCGGTGCTCGAACGGTGGTACGCGGCGCGCGTGCCGTTCGGGCTCGCCACCGTGGTGACGGTGAGCCGCAGCGCACCGCGTGACCCGGGTGCGGCGATGGCCGTGGGACCGGACGACGAGGTGGTGGGCAGCGTGTCCGGCGGCTGTGTGGAGGGCGCGGTCTTCGACCTGGCCCAGGAGGTCGTGGCGAGCGGTGAGGCGCGCCTGGCGACGTTCGGTTACAGCGACGAGGACGCGTTCGCGGTCGGGCTCACCTGCGGGGGTGAGATCGGTGTGCTGGTCAGGCCCGTGACGGTCGAGTCGGACCCGGCCTTCGGCGCCGTGGCGGCGTCGGTCGCCTCCGGCGAGCCGGTGACCATGGCGACCGTGACCGACGGGCCCGCGCCGCGCGGGGCGACCCTCGCCGTGTGGCCGGACACGGTGGCGGGGACGCTGGGCGAGCCCGGTCTGGACGTGGCGGTCACCGCCGACGCCCGCGGCGAACTCGCCCTCGGTGCCACGGGGACGCGCCACTACGGCCCGCGCGGCGAGCGCCGCGAGGACGCGGTCTCGGTGTTCCTGCACTCCTTCGCGCCGCCCCCGCGGATGCTGGTCTTCGGCGCGATCGACTACGCGGCCGCGGTCGCCCGGATCGGTGCCTTCCTCGGCTACCGGGTCACGGTGTGCGACGCCCGCCCGGTCTTCGCCACGCCGAAGCGGTTCCCCGACGCCGTCGAGGTGGTCGCGGACTGGCCGCACCGCTACCTGCACGCGACCGGCACCGACGAACGCACGGTGATCTGCGTCCTGACGCACGACCCGAAGTTCGACGTGCCGCTGCTGGAGGAGGCACTGCGCCGGCCCGCCGCCTACATCGGCGCCATGGGCAGCCGCCGTACCCACCACGACCGGGTGCAGCGTCTGCTGGAGGCCGGTGTGACCGAGGCCGAGCTGTCCCGGTTGCGCTCCCCGGTCGGCCTCGACCTCGGGGCCCGTACGCCCGAGGAGGTGGCGGTGTCCGTCGCGGCCGAGATCATCTCGCTGCGCTGGGGCGGCACCGGGGCCCCGCTGACCGCGACGGCGGGAGCCATCCACACGAACGGTTCCGCCTGAGCCCGAAGGCGCCCCGCAGGACCCGCACGCGAGGAGGAAGACATGGAACTGCACCACGGGTTCACCGTGCCCGTCCCCGTCGACGACGCCTGGCGGGCGCTCCTCGACATCGAGCGGGTCGCCCCGTGCCTGCCGGGGGCGGTGGTGGAGGCGTACGACGGCAGGACCGTCACCGGCTCGGTCAAGGTGCGGCTGGGGCCGGTCACGGTGACGTACAAGGGGACGGCGGTCTTCGAGGAGCAGGACGAGAGGGCCCACCGCCTGGTGCTGGTCGCCGGCGGCCGGGAGACACGGGGGCAGGGAACGGCGCGGGCCACGGTCACGGGCACGCTGCGCGAGCACGACGGCGTCACGGAGGTCTCCGTGCGGACGGAGCTGACCGTGACCGGGCGGCCCGCGCAGTTCGGGCGCGGGGTGCTCGCGGAGGTGGGTGACCGGCTCGTGGGCCAGTTCGCCGACTGCCTGGCGGGACGGCTGGCCGCCGCGGCGCCGCAGGAGACAGCGGGCGCCGGGACCCTGCCCGGCCCCACTCCCGTCACTCCCGCCACTCCCGCCACTGCCGCCAGTCCCGGTCCCGGCCCGGCCCCGGGCCCGGGCAGCGGCGGGGGCACCGCCCCCGGCAACGGCGTCCAGCCGGCCGCCGCCGCGCGGGCCGCGGCGGGCGACGAGCCGGTCGACCTGCTGCGCGTCGCGGCCCTGCCGGTCGCCAGGCGTGCCGCTCCGGTCGCCGCCGGGGCGGCCGTGGCCGTGGCGCTGCTCGTCCTGGGCGTACGACGGCTGCGGCGCGGGCGCGGCCGCTGACCGAGCGCGCGCACAACCCACACCCGACGCACGGCCTCCTCTTCTCCGTCATTCACGCATTCACGGCATCTGCAGAATTTTTTGGATAGCGGGGTTCATCCCTGACGAACGGGGTAGGCGGCTCACAACGGATGAGGCGTGCACGCCTCTGTGGCACATGTGCTGCACACACCCCTCTGGAAGGAGGTCCGTGACAGCGCGTACTCGCAGCTGCCGGGCCGCTTTCGCGCACGGAGCGGCCCGGATCTCGCCGAGAAGTCGGAAACGAGAAAGGGAAGTGTGACCTCGGGGCGGCCCCTGTCAAGGGGCCGCCCTCCTGCGTGCCGCCCTGGGCAGCAGGGCCAGCACCAGGATGACGGCCGCCGCGTACAGGCACGCCGAACCGAGCGCCACCGCGTGGAGGCCGGACAGGAAACGGTCCGGGTCGTCGGGCTGTCCGGCGACCGCCCCGGCCACCGCGATACCGATCGCGCCCCCGGTCTGACGGGCCGTGTTGTTGACGGCCGAGGCGAGTCCGGAGCGCTCCCCCGGCACGGCGGCGACGGCCGCCGCCACGACGGCCGGGGTCAGTACGCCCAGGCCCACGCCCCACAGCAGCAGCGCCGGCAGCAGCACCGGGAAGGACGAGTGCGGTGCGGCGCGGGCCAGCAGCGCGAGCCCCGCGGCGGCGCAGAGCAGACCGGCCGCCGCGGGCAGCCGTGCTCCCGTCCGGCTGGTGATCCGTCCGCCGAAGGGGGCGATCACCGCGAGCGGCGCGAACAGCGGGAGCAGGACCAGCCCGGCCTGGAGGGCGGAGCGGCCCTGGACGGTCTGGAGGAAGAGCGTCAGCACGAACAGGGTGCCGAGTGTGCCCAGGTTCATGATTCCGGCGGCGGTGTTCGCCGCGGCGAAGGCGGGCCGCCGCAGCAGGGCGGTCGGGAGCATGGCGTTCTCGCCGCGCCGGGTCTCGGCGACGCCCAGGGCGGCCAGGGCGAGCAGGGCGGTCACCGCGGCCGCGACAACCCGCGGCGCGCCGGGGCCCGAGCGGCCGCCCTGGATGAAGGCGTACGTCGTCGCGCACAGCAGCAGCCCGCCGAGCAGCATGCCGGGCAGGTCGAGCGGCGGGGCCGCGCTCTCGCGGCTCTCGTCCAGGACCGCGGCGGACCGGACCAGGGCCACGAGCACGATCGGCACGTTGACCAGGAAGACGGCGCGCCAGCCGAGGCCGTCGACGAGCACCCCGCCGAGCAGCGGCCCGGCGGGCAGGGCGAGGCTGCCGACGCCCGCCCACAGTCCGATCGCCCGCGCGCGGGCGGCGTCCTCGGGGAAGGCACGGCCGACGACGGCCAGCGTGCCGGGCAGCAGCAGTGCGGCGCCCACGCCCTGCACGATCCGGGCCACGACGAGCACCGGCACGTCGGGGGCGAGGCCGCAGGCCAGTGAACCGGCCCCGAAGACGGCGAACCCGGCGAGGACGACCCGCCGGTGCCCGTAGCGGTCGCCCGCGGTGCCGCTGGTGAGCATCAGGCAGGCGAGCGCGAGCGCGTACCCGTCCACCACCCACTGGAGCCCGGCGACGCCGGTGCCCAGGGCCGCGCCGATCCGGGGCAGCGCCACGTTGACGACGGTGACGTCGAGCAGCACCAGGAAGTAGCCGGCGCACATGACGAGGAGGACGGTGCGCGGTGAGCCCGTCCGGCGGGCGGGCCGCACGGCTCGGCGCAGAGGTGCGGGCGGAATGTCGGACATGGGGTCACCAGTACCACCCGGACCGGGCCGTTCCGCTCAGGCCGGAGCCCGGCGCGGGCCGTTCGGGCGGGCCGTGTCACCCGGTCCGGACCAGATCGCCCTCGCCGCGCGGCTCGCCCGCCTCCCGGAGGTCGGCCGGGTGCTGCCCGACGAGTTCCGGGTGGTCCTCCTGGACGGGTACCAGGACACCTCGGTCGCCCAGCGCCTCCTGCCGGCGGGCCTGTTCGGCGACGGCACGGGCCACCCCGTCACCGCCGTCGGCGACCCCGGCTGCCGCCGTCGGGCCCGGCGCCTTCGCCGTCCCGCGCGGCCGTCCCGGTCACCCGGTCCGGCGCGGCGGCAGGCGGTGCAGCTCGACCTGGGCGAGGCGGCCGTCGGCGACCGTCGCGGTCATGTAGGTGCAGTGGGGCTGGCGGCGCCGGTCGGTCGGGGACCCCGGATTGAGCAGCCGCAGCCCGGTGGGCGCCGTGGTGTCCCACGGGATGTGGCTGTGCCCGAAGACCAGCACGTCCAGATCGGGGAAGCGGGCGGCGCAGCGGGCCTCGCGGCCCTGGGCGGGCCCGGTCTCGTGGACGGCGCCGAACCGCAGCCCGCCCAGCTCGGCGCGGGCCACCTCGGGGAGCCTGGCGCGCAGGCCGGGGCCGTCGTTGTTGCCGTACACGCCGATCAGCCGGCGGCTGCGGCTCTCCAGCAGGTCGAGGGTGGCGATGTCGACCCAGTCCCCGGCGTGCAGGACGACGTCGGCGCGCGGGAGTTCGGCGAGCAGCTCGCCGGGCAGCTCCCGGGCGCGCTTGGGGAGGTGGGTGTCCGACATCAGCAGCAGACGCACCTCGTCAGCGTACTGCGCGCGGCCCGGCCCCCGCCCCCGGCCGCCCGCGCTGCTCCGCCCGATCGGCAGGCGAAACTGTTCAGTCCAGACTGGACAGTTTCACCTGTCGGATCTACGGTGACGGCATGGAGCAGCAGCGCAGCGAAGAAGTGCCCGAGGGTGTCTCCGCCTCCGCCGCGCGGGCCGCACGCGATCTGCGGGTGGTGTTCAGCCGGCTGCGGCGGCGGATCCGTGAGGTCGCGCAGGACGAGGACCTGACGCCGTCCCAGGTGTCGGCGCTCACCCTGGTCGGCAAGCACGGCGCCGCCACGGCGAGCGCCCTCGCCTCCGCCGAGGGGGTCCGGCCGCAGTCGATGGCCACGACGCTGGCCGCTCTGGAGCAGCGCGGGCTCATCCGGCGCCGCCCCGACCCCGACGACGGCCGCCGCCAGCTCGTCACCCTCACGGAGGGCGGCCGTGAGCGCATCGAGGGCGACCGGCAGATCCGCGAGGAGTGGCTCACCCGTGCGCTGGAGGACCGGTTCACCGAGTCCGAGCGGCAGACCCTCGTCGAGGCGTTCACGCTGATGGAACGGCTGACGCGGTCGTGAGGTCCAGGCTCGTCCGCCGGCCGGGCGGCGCCCGAGCGGCGGTGGGCGCGGCCCCCGATGCCTTCGACCGCCGGCTGATCGCCCCGATGATCCTGGGTTCGGTGCTGAACCCGGTCAACTCGTCGATGATCGCGGTGGCCCTCGTCCCGATCGGCACCGCATTCGGGGCGCCCCCGGCGCAGACCGTCTGGCTGGTCTCCGCGCTGTATCTGGCGACCGCCGTCGGACAGCCCGTCATCGGCCGGCTGGTGGACACGTACGGCCCCCGCCGCCTCTACCTCGCCGGTACGGCCCTGGTCGGGGTCGCGGGCCTGCTGGGAGCGCTCGCGCCGTCGCTCGGCGCGCTCGTCGGGGCGCGGGTGCTGCTCGGTCTCGGCACCTCCGCGGCGTATCCGGCGTCCATGCAGCTCACCCGTCGCGAGGCCGAGCGCACCGGGCGGGACAGCCCGGCGGGCGTCCTGACCGCGCTCGCCGTCGCCAACCAGACGGTGGCCGTGATCGACCCGGCCCTCGGCGGTCTGCTCATCGGAGCCGGCGGCTGGCGGGCCGTGTTCACCGTCAACGTGCCGCTGTCCGCGGCCTGCCTGGTCCTCGGCGCCCTGCGCCTGCCCGGCGAACCCGGGCCGGCCCGGCAGGCGGAGACCGGCGGGACGCGGGAGGCGAGCCGGGCGCCGGGGGCGAGCGTCCCGCGGAACACGCACGGCGGGCGGCCGCGGCGGGACGTCGACCTGCCCGGCATGGTCCTGTTCGCCGGCACGCTCGTGTCGCTGATGCTGTTCCTGATGCAGCCGCGGGCGGACCGCTGGTACCTGCCGGTGCTCGCCGTCGCGGCCGGCGCCGCCTTCGCGGTGCGGGAGCTGCGGGCCGCCGAGCCCTTCGTCGACCTGCGGGTGCTGGGCGGCAACGTGCCGCTGCTGGCCACGTACGTGCGCCAGTTGCTCGGTTACACCACCACGTACGCCTTCATGTACGGCTACACGCAGTGGCTGGAGGAAGGACGCGGACTCGGCGCCTCCACGGCCGGGCTGGTGCTGCTGCCGCTGTCCGGTACCGCGCTCGTCGTCTCCACCCTGACCGGTCGCCGCGAGGCCGTCCGCGCCAAGCTCGTCGTCGGCGCGGCCGTGCAGGTCGCCGCCTGTGCCGTCCTGCTGCTCACCGGCGCCCGCAGCCCGCTGTGGCTGCTGCTGCTCGCCGGGGTGTTGATGGGCATACCCCAGGGCCTGATCGGCCTCGCCAACCAGAACGCGCTCTACCGGCAGGCCGATCCCGCGCGGATCGCCTCCGCCGCCGGGCTGCTGCGCACCTTCATGTACCTCGGCGCGCTGGCCGCCTCCGCGGCCACCGCGGGGTACTTCCCGCGCCGCGCCGACACGGGCGGGCTGCACGGCCTGGCCCTGTTCATGGTCGCCGGATCGGTGCTGCTCCTGGTGAGCAGCGTGCCGGACCGGTCGCTGTCCCGCCTGACCCCCCGAAAGCCCTGACCGTCCCCGAAGCCCTGACCATCCCCGAAGCCCTGACAGTTCCGAAAGCCCGGAAAGGCCCGTGTCCCATGGCACTCACCGCCCTCGACCCCCGTACCGCCCTCGTGGTGATCGACCTCCAGGCGGGCATCGCCGCCGCGCCGACCGTGCCCCACACGGGTCCCGAGGTGGTCGCCCGCAGCGTCGAGCTGGCCGAGGCGTTCCGCGCCCGTGACCTGCCCGTCGTCCTCGTCCGGGTGTCCTTCGCCGCCGACTTCGCGGACGCCGTGCCCGGTCGTACGGAGGCCGCCGCGGGCGGCGGCAGCCGTCCCGAGGGCTGGGACGTGATCGTGCCCGAACTGGCCGGCCACCCCGGTGACATCACCGTCACCAAGCACAACTGGGGCGCCTTCCACGGCACGGACCTCGATGTGCAGCTGCGCCGCCGCGGGGTGACGCAGATCGTGCTGACCGGCATCGCCACCAGCATCGGTGTGGAGTCCACCGCGCGCGCCGCCCACGAGCACGGCTACCACGTCACCCTGGCGACGGACGCCATGGCGGACCTTGACGCGGAGGCGCACCGCTCCAGCGTGCAGCGGATCTTCCCGCGGCTGGGCGAGACGGGCACCACGGCCGAGGTCCTCGAACTCCTGGCCAAGACGCACGGCTGAGCCGGCACACAGGTTGGGGGGGTCCGGCGTCTGTACGCCGGACCCCCCCGCCTGCCGGTACGGGCGCTCCCGGAAACTCTTCCGGCCGGGCGTCGGCCGGTCAGTCCTCGCCCCGGACGATGTTCCACTCGCCGCCGTCGCCGCGCCCGCGCTCCCGCTGCGTTCCGCCACGGTCCTCGACCGCCGGCAGACACGTGCGCACGTGCCTGTCCCTGAGCCGTCGGGCCCTGGCCCAGCCCGACTCGGCGGGCTGGACGGCCGGTTTCTCCATGGTGTGCGCGAGCACGGGTCCTCATCTTCCTTCTGCGTCGGCGGGTGGTGGCGCACCGGGCTTCGGTTCCCGGCCGCAGGCCGCGGTGCCCGGTGCGGCCTTCTCGGTCTTCTCGGTCCTGGCGGGTCGGGTCCCCGCGCGGCCCGGGCGCAAACCGCCGGCCGGGAACCCGGCGGTCATCGGCCGCCGGCGCCGCCGCTGCCGAAGGAGCCGCCGGAACCGGGGTCCCAGCGCGGACGGGACTGGTCCTCGCTGCGCCGGCTGCCGGACGAGCCGAGTTCGTGCGGGGTGAGGCGGCGGCCGGTCTCCTCGGCGCGCGGCACCTCGTCGGGCTCGCGTCGCTGCCGGGTCTCGTGGACCGGCCCGGAGTCCGGGAGCGTCGGGTGCTCACCGGCCCGCGGGGTTCTCGGCTCGCGCTGCTTGACCCGGATGCCGAGCCGGACGGCCCAGATCAGCGCGCCGACGATGACGAGGGCGCCCACGACGATGACGACGATCCCGAAGACCGACCCGGCACCGGAAGCTGCTTCGTAACGGGAGGTGTCCATGGCGCGCGGGTACCCGCACCCCCGGCGAATACGTCACCGGTCCCGCGTACCGCCCCGTACGTCCGTCCCCGGGGCCGTCACAGACGGCCCGGCGCCGTCACGGCCGTCCCGGCGCTGTCGCGGGTGCCGAGACCCGCTCCCGGCCCTGCGCCGTCGCGGGTTCCGGGGCCGCCGCCCGGCCCCGGAGCGGCGACGCTCAGGTGCCGTCCTGCCCCGCCGGGCGGGCCGCCCGTTCCACCTCGGCCTCGATCTCGGCGCGGGGCCTTGCCTCGTGGTTCGCGTACTCGTTCAGGGCGGTCTGCAGGTCCCGGGCCAGGTCGCGCCAGGCGCGCAGGGCGGTCTCGTACGTCTCGCTCTGCATCCCGGTCCACCGCTCCTGTGCGGGCGGCCCGTAGGCCGCCCGGAGCTGTTCGACCCGGGTGTGCGCCTCGTCGGCGGCGCGCTGCTTCGCCACGAGCTCTTCGAAGGTGTGTGACACAGCCCAGGACCCTAAGCACGGCGACCGTGCGCGCGGCTCAGACCTGCCGTGCCGGCGGCGCGGCGCACCCGTGTGGCGGGTCGGCGGCCGGGCGGTGCGCTCACCGCCCCAGGAGCAGTTCGCTCCAGACCTGCTTGCCGCCGCTGACGGGCAGCGCGCCCCAGGCCGTCGAGACGGCCTCGACGAGGAGGATCCCGCGTCCGCCGGTGGCCTCCCACCCGATGTTCGTCGGCTTGACCGGCGTACGGGGGGAGGCGTCGGCGACGGCGATGCGCAGCCGGTGGTGGACGAGGGTCAGGTCCAGGCGCACCGGGCCCTCGGTGTGCACGAGCGCGTTGGTGACCAGTTCGGAGACGACCAGGAGGGCGGTGTCGGCGTCCTCGCTCACGCCCCAGGAGTGCAGGGTGCGCCGGGTGAAACGGCGGGCGTGCCGGACCGCCTCGGGCACCCGCCACACCGTCCAGCTCTCCCTCAGCGGGCGTACCGCCAGGCCGTCGTAGCGCACCAGCAGCAGGGCGATGTCGTCTTCGCGGCGGGCGCCGGTCAGGAGCGCGTCGGCGACCGGGCCGAGACGGCCCGGGTCGACGGCGGCCAGGCGGCGGGCGAGGCGGTCCATGCCGGTGTCGATGTCGGCCTCGGGCGACTCCACGAGTCCGTCGGTGGTCAGGGCGAGCACGGTCCCCGGCCGCAGCCGCAGCGGAGTCATCGGGAAGTCGGCCTGGGACAGCACGCCCAGCGGGGGACCGCCTTCCACCTCGGTGATCTCCGCTGTGCCGTCCGGGTGGCGCAGCACCGGGGGCAGGTGCCCGGCGCGTACGCACCAGGCGGTGCCGGCCTCCAGGTCCAGGTCGACGTAGGCGCAGGTGGCGAACAGGTCGGTCTCCATGTCGAGCAGCAGCCGGTTGGCATGGGAGACGACGACGTCCGGGGGGTGGCCCTCGACGGCGTAGGCGCGCAGCGCGGTGCGCATCTGCCCCATGAGGGTGGCCGCGCCGGTGCTGTGGCCCTGGACGTCGCCGATCACGAGGGCCACGTGGTTGTCGGGCAGGGGGATCACGTCGTACCAGTCGCCGCCGACCTCCAGTCCCGCGGTGGCGGGCAGGTAGCGGGCGACGGCCTCGGCGCCGGGGAGCCGGGGCAGCCTGCGGGGCAGCAGGGTGCGCTGGAGCATGCCGACGAGTTCGTGTTCGGCGTCGAAGGCGTGGGCGCGCATGAGTGCCTGCCCGGCCAGTCCTGCCGAGGCGGTGAGCAGGGCGCGCTCGTCGGGTCCGAAGTCGTGGGGGCTGTCCCAGCCGATCAGGCAGGCGCCCGCCGTGCGGCCGGCGGCGGACAGCGGCAGCACCGCGAGACCGCCGGGGCCGACCTCGGCGAGCGCGGGTTCCAGGGGGGTGCCGGCGGGCCAGATCCGGGCCCGGCCCTCGCGCAGGGCGGCGGCCAGGGTGGGCATGGCCCGTACCGGCGCGTCCGGCCACTCGGTGCGCCACTCCAGGCGCCACAGTTCGGGCCACGACTCCGGCTCGGGCGGGTCGAGCACGGTGACGACGAGCCGGTCGTTCTCCAGTTCGGCCAAGGCGATCCGGTCGGCCCGCAGGGGTGCGCGCAGCGCGGCGACCACGGCGTGGCTGACGTCCCGGACGGTGCCCGCGGTCGCGAGGGCGGAGGCGAGCCGCTGGACGCGGGTGACGTCGGTGACGCCCGGGCGCAGGGCGGAGGCGTCGGCGACGGTGCCCTCCAGGCGCGCCGGGCGGCCGTCCCCGCCGGGCAGCAGGCGCCCGCGCAGCCGCAGCCAGCTGGGCCGCCCGGTCGGCCGCAGGACGCGGAACTCCAGCTCGCGCTCGCCGATGGACATGTGGTCGGCCTCGACCACGGACATCAGGGACGGCAGGTCCTCGGGCACGGTCAGCGCGAGCAGGGTCTCCACCTTGCCGTCGAAGCCTGCCGGGTCGATGCCGAACAGGGCGAGGACGTCGTCGCCGGCCTCGACGCGCCCGCTGTCCATGGCGAGCGCGAAGGCGCCCGGCGGCAGTTCCCCGCCGGGCGCCGAGGCGGCGGGCGCGGGACACGCCGAGGCCTCGGCGACCAGTTCCAGGCAGGCCCGGTCCTCGCTGCCGAAGCCGCCGGGGGCGTCGGTGACGGCGAGCAGGCAGCCGCCCCGGGCGCCGCCGAACGGCAGCGCCGCCAGGGACACGTCGCCGGCGGGCATCCGGCGGGAGTCGGCGTGGCCGGCCACCTCGTCGGGGCCCAGCCACACGGCCCGCCCGGTGCGCCAGGCCTCGGCCGCTGGCGAGTTCCCGGCCAGGGAGTAGGTGTCGCGCAGCCCGTACAGCGTCCGCGGCACGCCCGCCGACTCCGCCAGGCAGAGCGCCTCGCCCGCGGGACCGCCGGGGACGTAGACACCGGCGAACGCGGCCGGGGTGAAGACGAGGGCCTGTTCCAGGACGCGGCGCGGCCGGTCGGGCGCGGCGCGGTCCTCGGTGAGGGTGCTCAGGGCGAGTTCGGCCTGCAGCGTCCTCGATCTGCGTGCCGTAGCTCCCTCACTGACCACGTTGGCCATTACAGCGCGTATGAGCCGTTCGCGCAGCCCCTGTGACGGTTCGCGCGCCCCCGGACGGTTTCGCGCCCCCGCGGCCGGCCGCCCGGGACCCGTGCGAACACCGCGGCCCGGCAGGCCGTCCGGATCTTTCGAACAGGTCTGTGCGGTCTCTTCGAACGGTTGTTGACGCGTGCGTTCCGCACGGTGGTCTCGTGACAGACGTGACTGTCGGCGGTCCCCGCCCGGCTGGAAGGCTCGGTGCCGACCAGGGAGGGGGGACGGACATGGACCAGCGCTACGAGGTGTACGCGCTCGCCGATCCGCACTTCTACGAGACACCCGACCGGCTGTCCCAGGGCGGGCGCTCCGCCGCGCAGCTGTTCGGGACGGCCCGGCGCGCCGTGCCGCAGGGGTGGGACGCGACCCGCACCGGCGACTGGCTGACGCTGACCCCGCTCGGCGCGGACGGCGCCGCGGCCGCGGGCCCGGCCCAGGGCTGGAAGATCCACGCCTCGGCCACCCGGGACAACGCGGACGAGATCGCCGCGATCGTCTGGGACTACTGCGTGCCGCGCCGGATCCCCTTCAAGTTCGTTCCCGGCCCGCACCTGCTGCACCTGCGGAACACGAAGTACGCCGCCCGCGACACCAGCGGCAAGTTCGTCACCGTCTACCCGGACGGCGAGGAGCAGCTGCACCAGGTGCTGCGCGAGCTGGGCGGGCTGCTGGAGGGCTTCGAGGGGCCGTACATCCTGACCGATCTGCGCTGGGGGAAGGGCCCGCTCTACGTCCGCTACGGCGCGTTCGCGCGCGCCTTCGTCGTCGACGAGCGCGGCTCGCTGGTGCCGGCGGTGCGCGACGGCGAGGGACGCCTGGTGCCGGACCGGCGGGCGCCGTCGTTCCAGGTGCCCGACTGGGTGACGCTGCCCCCGTTCCTGGAGCCGCACCTGGCGGCGCGCAACACCACCACGGTCGGCGAGCTGCCGTACCGCATCGAGAAGGCGCTGCACTTCTCCAACGGCGGCGGCGTCTACGCGGGCACCGACACGCGCGACGGCCGGCGGGTGGTGCTCAAGGAGGGCCGGCCGCACGCGGGGCTGGCCGCGGACGGCGCCGACGCGGTCACCCGCCTGGAACGCGAGAGAGCGGCCCTGGAACGGCTCGCCGGGACCGGGGTCGTGCCGGAGGTGCGGGACTGGTTCACCCTCGGCGACCACCGCTTCCTCGTCATGGACTTCGTCGAGGGACGGCCGCTCAACTCCTACTTCGGCGACCGCCACCCGCTGCTCACCCCGGACCCGGACCCGCGGGCCGTCGCCGCGTACACGGCGTGGGCGCTGCGCGTGCACCGGGCGGTGGAGCGGGCGGTGGCCGCGGTGCACGCCCGCGGGATCGTCTTCAACGACCTGCACGTGTTCAACATCGTCGTCGGGCCGGACGACGAGTCGGTGCACCTGCTGGACTTCGAGGCCGCCGCGCCGGCCGAGGAGGGCGGCCGGCAGGTCGTCGCCCATCCCGGCTTCTTCGCGCCGCCCGACCGCACCGGCCCCGACGTGGACCGCTACGCCCTGGCCTGCCTGCGGCTCGCCCTGTTCCTGCCGGTGACCACGCTCTTCGTGATCGACCGGGGCAAGGCGGCCCACCTGGCCGAGGTGATCGCCGAGCAGTTCCCCGGCGTTCCCCGGGAGTTCCTCGACGAGGCCGTCGCGGAGATCACCCGCGACGCCGGCCCGCGGGGCGGAACGCCCGCCCCGGGCCACGGCACCCTCTTCACCGGGCGCGGCGGCCCCGCCTACCCGGACCCGGCCGACTGGCCGGCGAGCCGGGACTCGATGACCAAGGCGCTGCTGGCCTCGGCGACGCCGGACCGCGCCGACCGGCTCTTCCCCGGCGACATCGCGCAGTTCACCGACGGCGGCGGCCTCGGCCTCGCGCACGGCGCGGCCGGTGTCCTGTACGCGCTGCGCGCCTCGGGGGCCGGGCGGTACGAGGAAGGCGAACGCTGGCTGCTCGCGCGCACCGCGGGCGCGCCGCCGGGCACGCCGTTCGGCCTGTACGACGGTCTCGCGGGCGTGGCCCACGTCCTCGACCTGCTCGGCCACCGGCAGCGCGCCCTGGACCTGGTCGACAGCGTCCTGAAGGAGCGCTGGCAGAAACTCTCCTCCGACCTGCGCGGCGGGCTCGCCGGGCTGGGTCTGGTCCTCGGGTCGCTGGCCCGTGCGACGGGCGAGAGCGAGCTGCGCGAGCGGGCCGCCGAGGCGGCGCACCTGCTCACCGCCCGGCTCGCCGAGCCCCTCCCCGACGCCCCCCGGAGGCGGGCCGGGCTGCTGCGCGGCGCGAGCGGAGTGGCGCTGTTCCTGCTGCGGCAGTACGAGTGGACCGGCGAACGCGCGCTGCTGGACGCCGCCGCCGCCGCGCTCCGCCGCGACCTGGAGCAGTGCGCCGTCCAGCCGAGCGGCGGCGGCCTGGAGGTCGACGAGGGCTGGCGGACCCTGCCCTACCTGGGCGACGGCAGCGCGGGGATCGGCATGGTCCTGGACGACTACCTCGCCCACGCGCCCGACGAGGAGTTCGCCCGGGCCCGCGACGCCGTCCTCACCGCCGCCACCTCCCGCTTCTACGCACAGCCGGGCCTCTTCCAGGGCCGCGCCGGAATGATCCTGCACCTCAGCCGCAGCACGGCACCCGGGGCGACCCCTCAGAAACTGGCCGGCCAGGTCGGCGCGCTCGGCTGGTACGCGATGGCGTACGAGGGCCAACTGGCCTTCCCCGGCCACCAGATGATGCGACTGTCCATGGATCTCGCCACCGGTACGGCCGGATGCCTGCTCGCCCTCGCGGCGGCGCTGGACGGCGCGACCGGCGCGGCGCTGCCCTTCCTGCCGCCCCCCGCCGCCGCCCCGGCGGCCCACCCAGACGCGGCTCCGCGACCCGCGGAGTCGTGACACAACCCCCGTCCCCGACGTGGGAGACGACCTGAGTCCCGGCACCGTCCGGGGCCGACCGAAAGGACACGGCATGGCACTGCTCGACCTGCAGACGATGGAGTCCGACGAGAACCACGGCGGTGGCGGCGGCGCCAGCACGGCCAGCCTGCTGTCGTGTGTCAGCGCGGTGAGCGTCCTGCTCTGCCTCTGACCCGCACCGTCCGTTCCACGGCTCCGGGCGGCCGCCTCCCTCGCGGGGAGCGGCCGCCCGGGGCCCGTTCCGCGCGCGGACGCGAGACCACGGCACAGGATGCGAGGCGGCAGCCGTATGACGACCCTCTCCGACCAGGCCCGCGGCACCCCGCCGGTGACCGCCCGCTCGCTCCTGCGCGCCGCCGTGCGGCACGGGGCGGTGCGCTGCGCGGCCCTGTGCCTGGTGAGCACGGCGGCGACCGGTGCCGGGCTGCTGCTGCCCGCCGTGCTGGGCCGCACCCTCGACCTGCTGCTGAACCGGGCGCCGGCCGGCCGCTGGGTCGGGTACTCGGTCGCGCTGCTCGCGCTGCTCACCGCCCTGGACATGGCCGAGACCGTGCTCGACACCACCACCGGCGCCCGTGCCACCGCGTGGCTGCGGCTGCGGCTGACCGGGCACGTCCTGGCTCTCGGCCCGCGTGCCACGGCCCGTTTCGGACCGGGGGAACTCGTCGCCCGGCTGGTGGGCAGTGCCGCCCAGGCGGGCAGCGCGCCCGCCGCGGTGGCCGCGTCCGTCGCGGCGGTGGCCGGGCCGGCCGGCGCGGTCGTGGCACTCGGGCTGCTCGACGTGTGGCTCGCGGTCGCCTTCCTGGCCGGGGCGCCCCTGCTCGCGCTGCTGCTGCGGGCGTTCGCCCGGGACGCCTCCCAGTGCGTCGCCCGTTACCAGGAGACCCAGGGGCGGATCGCCTCGGCGCTCGCGGAGGCCGTGGGCGGCGCCCGCACGATCCGGGCGGCCGGTACGGCGGACCGGGAGACGGCACGGATCCTGCGCCCGCTGCCCGAACTGTCCCGGGCGGGGCACCGGATGTGGCGCGCGCAGGCCCGGGCGGCCGCCCGGGCCGTCGCCGTGGCCCCGCTGCTGCACCTGGTGGTCGTCGCCGTCGCCGGGATGCTGCTCGCCCGGCACCGGCTGACCGTCGGCGACGTACTGGCCGCCTCCCGCTACGCGGTCCTCGCCGGCGGGGTCGGCGCGCTGGTCGGGCAGCTCTCGGCCCTGGTGCGAGCGCGCGCGGCGGCCGGACGCCTCGCCGAGGTCCTGGCCGAGCCGGCCCCGGCTCACGGCGGCCTGCGGCTGCCGCCGGGGCGGGGGCGCCTTGAGCTGCGCGGCGTCACGGCGCGGCGCGGTGGCCGTACGGTGCTGCACGGCGTCGACCTCACCGTGCCCGGCGGCACGACACTGGCCGTGGTCGGACGCTCCGGTTCCGGCAAGTCCCTGCTCGCGGCCGTCGCCGGCCGCCTGTGCGACCCGGACGCCGGAGAGGTGCTGCTGGACGGGGTGCCGCTGCGCGAGCTGACCCACGACGCACTGCGCGGCGCGATCGGTCACGCCTTCGAGCGGCCCGTCCTGATCGGGGCGACCGTCGAGGACGCCATCGGCCTCGGCCCGGCCGCGCCCTGCCCCGACCGCGTCCGGGAGGCGG
Organism: Streptomyces sp. NRRL S-340; assembly: GCF_000720185.1. GTDB lineage: Bacteria > Actinomycetota > Actinomycetes > Streptomycetales > Streptomycetaceae > Streptomyces. Next base: position 84,820 of record NZ_JOIY01000002.1, read on the forward strand.
CCCGCACGGCCCGCGCCGACGACTTCGTGCGCCGGCTGCCCGACGGCTACGCGACCCCGCTGGCCGCCGCGCCCCGCTCGGGCGGCGAGTCCCAGCGGCTCGGGCTCGCGCGCGCGTTCGCCCACGGCGGCCGGCTGCTCGTCCTCGACGACGCCCTCTCGAGCCTGGACACGGTCACGGAACACCGGATCACCCACGCCCTCGCCCAGGGTGGCGCCCGCGCCACCCGCGTCGTCGTGGCCCACCGCGCGGCGACCGCGGCCCGCGCCGACATGGTCGCCTGGCTGGACGGGGGCCGCGTACGAGCGGTCGGCACCCACGCCTCGCTGTGGCGGCAGGCGGGTTACCGCCAGGTGTTCGGGGAGGAGAGCGGGGACGGCCGCGGGGGCGAGGCCGCTCCGGGCGAGGGCCACGGGGACGGCAGCGCAATAGGAGAGGGACCTGGTCCGGGTGCGGGCGCCGTGCGCCCGGCGGGTGACCCGGGCCGTCCCGCGGAGGGGGCACGGCCGTGAGCGAGGACCGGCGCCGGGCGGCGGCGAGCGGGAGCGGGACGCACGGGCCCGGCGAGGGGCGGACCGCCGGCGCGGCCGGGGACCACCGAGGACGGCCACCGGCCGCGCCCGGCCCTGTCCGGCCGCCCGGCCCCGCCGCGCAGGGGCGCGCGGAGGGTGCGGCGGCCGTCGGACACGGGACGGGGACGCGCGGTGCGCGGGCAGATGGGGCGGGCGGGACGGGCGGGGTGGCGGACGCACCCGGTGCGGGACGGCGGAGGGACGGGGCACCCGGCGCGGGCCGGCAGGCGGACCCGGCGCCCGGTGCGGGACGGCCGCGGGGCGCGCCCGGTGCGGGGCGGCGGGGGCTGAGGTTCCTGCGTGCCCGGTGGCGGGTCCTGGTGCGGCTGGGCGGGTGGTCCGTGCTGGAGACGGGGCAGACGTTCCTGCTCGGTTACGCCCTGGCGCGGTCCCTGGACTCGGGGTTCCTGGCGGGACGCGCAGCGGCCGGGCTGGCCTGGCTGGGGGTCGCCGGGACGGGAGTCCTCCTGGGCGCCGTCGGGACCGGGCGGGTGTACCGGTCGGTCGCCGCGCTGGTCGAGCCGCTGCGGGACCGGCTCGTGGAGCGGGTCGTGGCGCGCGGGGTGCGCGAGGCGGACGACGGCGCGCTCTCCCGGCTCACCCAGCAGGTGGAGATCGCCCGCGACACCTTCGCCGGGCTGGTGCTGGTCTCCCGGTCCTTCGTGGTCGCCGCGGCCGGCGCTCTGATCGGCCTGTTCTCGCTGGCCCCGCCGCTCGCGCTCGTGGTCGTCGCGCCGCTGGTCGCCGCGATCACCCTGTTCGCGGTGACGCTGCGGCCGCTGGCCCGGCGCCAGGAGGCGTACCTGGCCGCGGACGAGGCCCTCGCGGAGCGGCTGGGCCGGGTGGGCCCGGGCCTGCGGGACGTGACGGCCTTCGGCGCCGAGGCGCGGGTCGCGGCCGGTGTCGCGCAGTGCGTGGAGGCCGAGCGGCGGGCCGCGGGCGCGCTGGCCCGCTGGGGTGTCCTGCGGGTGGCGGCCCTGGCCGTGGGCGGTCACGCGCCGGTCGTCCTGCTGCTGGTGGCCGCGCCGTGGCTGCTGGACCACGACGTGTCGCCCGGCGCGCTGGTGGGCGCCCTCGCCTATGTCACCCAGTCGCTCCTGCCGGCCCTGCAGAACCTGATCCACGGCCTGGGGGCCGGCGGCGCCCGCCTGACGGTGGTGCTGCGCCGCATCGCCCCGGCCGGCGACGAGGACCTGCGGACCGGCCGGGACACCGCACCCGCCCCCCGGCCCACGCCCCCGTCCACGCCCGCCACCCAGGCCGCGCCCCCTTTCCGGGCCGCGCCCGCTCCCCCTCCCGCATCCGCTGCCGACGCGGCCCCCGCCCTCGCCCTGTCCGGCGTCACCTTCGCCTACGGTCCGCACAGCGAACCCGTGGTCCGGGATCTCGACCTCGTCGTCCCGCGCGGCGGCCACCTGGCCGTCGTCGGGCCGAGCGGGATCGGCAAGTCGACGCTCACCGCGCTGGTGGCGGGGCTGCTCGAACCGGCGGCCGGAGAGATCAGGGTGTGCGGGCGGCCGGTTCCGGGGCCCGGTGCGGCCGCGTGCCGGGTCCTGATCCCGCAGGAGGCGTACGTCCACACCGGGACCCTCGGCGAGAACCTCACCCATCTGCGCCCCGACCCGGTGCCGCCGCACGAACTGCTCGCCGCGGCGGAAGCGGTCGGACTCGCTCCGCTGCTGCACCGCCTCGGCGGCCCCGGCGCACCGGTGGACCCGGCGGCGCTGTCGGCGGGCGAGCGCCAGCTGATCGCGCTGACCCGGGCGTACCTGTCGCACGCCCCGCTCGCCCTGCTCGACGAGGCGACCTGTCACCTGGACCCGGACGCCGAGGCCCGCGCGGAGCGCGCCTTCGCCGCCCGGCCCGGCGGAACCCTGGTGGTGGTGGCGCACCGGCTCACCTCCGCCCGCCGGGCCGACCGCGTCCTGGTCATGGACGGCCGGGACACCGCGTACGGGACGCACGAGGAACTGCTGCGGGGCTGCGGGCTCTACCGGGAGCTGTTCGGCGGCTGGGCACCGCCCGGTTCACAGCCACCCCTCCCCCTGAGAGATGCGGATGGCGTCGATCCGGTTGCGGGCCCCGGTCTTGCGGGTGATGGCCGCCATGTAGTTGCGCACGGTTCCGTGGGACAGGTGCAGGCTCCCGGCGATCTCGGCGACGGAGGCGCCCTCGGCGGCCAGTGACAGCACGCTCAGTTCGCGCCGGGTCAGCGGCATCTCGGCGGCCTTGAGGAAACCGAGGCCCAGGGACTCGTCGACGAAACGTTCCCCCTCGGCGACACGGCGTATGCCGCGCACCAGACGCTCCGGCGACCCCTTCTTGTCGACGTACCCGAGCACCCCGGCCTCGATGGCCTGGCGTAACAGTCCCGGCCGGTCCGCCGTGGCCAGCACCAGTAAGCGGGGCGCCCGCCGGCCCGGTTCGCGCGGACACAGCTCGTCCAGCGGGACCTGCTTGCGCGCCCTCGGGTGGTCGAGGTCGACGGCGCACACGTCCGGCCGTACCCTCCGCACCTGCCCCGGCGCACCGCGCCACGGCGTGTCGTGCACCCCCAGGTCGGGCTCCCGGCGCAGCCACTCCGCCATGACCGATCGCACCAGACACGCGTCGTGCACCAGAAGTATCCGGATCACTGCCGCCCCTTCGGTTCGCCCCGCGCGCCGGTACCGTGCCGGTCCCCGCGCCGGTTCTGTGATGGTGGTGTGCGCGTGCCCCATTCTTGGGTGCGTGTACGGCCCCGTAGCGCGGAGAATCGGCCAAGGGGAGGCGCGGGGGCGCACGGGCGGCGGCCGTCCACCGCAACACGCCCCGCCCGTCCGGGCATGGGCAACGCCCGACGGGGTACACGAGGCGCCCGCCCGGGGCACCCGTGGGAGCCCGCAGGCGCCGCACCCACCGCGCGGGCCGCCCCGCCGCTCACCCTGCGGGGCGGGCCGCCGAGGGCGAGCCCGGGTCCCGGAAGCCGTGGCGCGGCCCTGCGAGGAGGTGGTCGGCGTGTCGGAGCGGCCGAGGTCCGGACAGCCCCCGACGACCGCCCCCGGGCCCGTCGGCCGCCCGCTGCTGTCCCTGGCGCTCGCCGCCATGCTGGACGAGGTCCACGCGCACTCGGGCGCGGTGTACCTGCTGGCGCCGGACCAGCCGGTCCTGGAGATGGCGGTGATGGCGGGCATGCCCCGGGCGTTCGCCGCGCCCTGGGAGCGGGTCGGGCTGAGCGCCCCCATCCCGGTCGCCCAGGCCGTACGGGAACGGCGGCTGATATGGGTCGGCGGCGAGGAGGAGATGGCCCGCCGCTACCCGCGCATCGCCGTCGTGCTGCCGTACCCCTTCGCGCTCGCCGCGCTGCCGCTGGCCACCGGTGCCACCGTGTACGGGGCCGTCTTCGTGACCTGGCCGGACGCCCACCCGCCGGTGCTGTCCGACTGGGAGCGCGAGCACCTGACCGCGGCCTGCGGCCGGCTGGCGGTGCGGCTGGAGCGGGCCGCGGCCGAGCGCCGCCCGGTGCTCCCGGAGCCCGACCTGCTAGCCGCGCCGCCGGCCGGCGGCGTCGCCGGCACGCTCGGCTCGGCCGAGGCCGCCCGCATGGCGGCCCGGCTGCCGTACGGGCTCGCCTCCCTCGACCTGCACGGCCGGGTCTCCTTCGCCAACGCGGCCGCGGCCGCCCTGCTCGGACTGCCCGCCGCGGAACTGCTGGGCACCCGGCTGTGGGCGTCCGTGCCGTGGCTGAACGACCCGATGTACGAGGACCGCTACCGGGCCGCCCTGCTCAGCCAGCACGTCACGTCCTTCGTGGCGCTGCGCCCGCCCGGCGAGTGGCTGTCCTTCCGGATGTACCCGAGCACCACCGGGCTGAGCCTGCGGATCAGCCGGGCCCGCGCGGTCGCCGAGCTGGGACGGGCGGCGCCGCACCCCGGGGGAACGTCGTCACCGGCCGGCCTGGTGACCATCTCGCGGGTGCTGGGGCTGGCCGGGGCGCTGACCGAGGCGGTGGGCGTGCAGGACGTGGTGCGGCTGGTCGCGGACGAGATCGTGCCGGCCGTCGGCAGCCGGGCCCTGATGATCCTCGGCTCCCAGTCGGGGCGGCTGCACGTGCTCGGCCACCGCGGATACCCCGACCCGCGGGCCGTCGAGGAGTTCCACGGCACGCCGCTCGGCGCGCCGACCCCGAGCACGCGGGTGCTGTCCACCGGAGCGCCCGCCTTCTTCGAGTCCCGGCAGCAGCTGGAGCGGCTGTACCCGGTACGGCAGGCGGTGCGCGACGGCTTCGCGGCCTGGGCGTACCTGCCGCTCATCGCGTCGGGCCGGCCGGTGGGCACCTGCGTCCTCTCCTACGCCCGTCCGCACCCCTTCCCGGCGGACGAGCGGGCCGTCCTGACGAGCCTGGGCGGCCTGATCGCGCAGGCGCTGGAACGGGCCCGGCTCTACGACACCAAGCACCGGCTGGCCCACGGCCTGCAGCAGGCGCTGCTGCCGCGCTCACTGCCCCGGCTGCCGGGCTTCGAGACGGCCGCGCGCTATCTTCCGGCCACGCAGGGCATGGACATCGGCGGCGACTTCTACGACCTCGTGCCCACCCGCCCGCTGGCCGCGGCCGTGATCGGGGACGTGCAGGGGCACAACGTCACCGCCGCCGGCCTGATGGGCCAGTTGCGTACGGCGGTCCGCGCGTACACCACGGTCGGCCAGGAGCCGCAGGAGGTCATGGCGAGCACCAACCGGCTGTTGATGGAGCTGGGCGTCGAGCTGTTCGCCAGCTGTCTGTACCTGCGGCTCGACCCGGCCGAGGGCTGTGCCGTGATGTCCCGGGCCGGGCACCCGCCGCCGCTGCTGCGCCGCCCGGACGGGCGGGTGCGCGTGCTCGACCTGGCCGGGGGCCCGCTGCTGGGCATCGACCCGGCGGCGACGTATCCGACGACGCGGGTGGGCCTGGCCCCCGGCTCGGTGCTGGTCCTCTACACCGACGGGCTCGTCGAGTCGCCCGGCACCGACATCGAGGAGGCGCTCGCCGGCCTGGGGCAGCAGCTCGGCGAGGCCGGGGACGTGCCGCTGGGCCGGCTGGCCGACCTGCTGGTGGAGCACAGCGCGGCGGCGCGGGAGCGGATCGACGACGTGGCGGTCCTGCTGCTGCGCGCCCGGGGCGACGGCTGACACGGCGGCCGGCACCGGGCACCACCCGCGCGGGGGGGGCCGCCGCCCGCCGCTCCCCGTCCGTGGTGCGCCGCGCACCCGCGCGCGGGCCCGCCGTTCATCCTCGGCCGCAAACAGTCCGCCACCGGCCGGTCACGCACAGTCGGCGAACCGTCGCGGCCGGGAAGCGGAACCCCTGCTTCAGCAAATCTGCACAGCGGCTGCCCAGCGGGGTCACCGGACGGCGCGGATCTGCACAACCGCGCGCCCCCGGCGGCGCGTTTGGCGCGGAGTGCCGGATTCCGCGGCGCCCCGGCAAGAGCCGTGGCGAGCCGATGCCGTGCGCCTTGTGAAGAAGTGGCCGACAACTCGTGCCCGGGCATGCACGGATGAGCCTCCTGGAGCGGGAAGTTCCCTGGTGAGAGGCCTGCTTGAGTGGAGGAGCCGGTTCGTGCCGTGCTTTGATCCATCGCACCGCGGGGCCCGCCGGACGCTTGCGACAGCGACGGCCGGCTGCCCCGCCCGCGGCCTTCCCTCTGCCCCCCAGAGGGGGCCGCTCCCCGTTGAGAAACCCCATACGAAGGGAAGTTCCACCATGAACTCCACCCCCCAGGTCGAGACCGCCGAGATCTCCGACGCCGACCTCGACAACGTCTCCGGCGGTCTGTCGCTGAACGCCGTCGGCACCGTCACGGGCCTGGTGGACGGCGTCGCCCCGGTGTCCGGCCTGGTCGACACGGCCGTCGGCACCGTCGAGGGTGTGACCGGCCTGAACACCGCCCCGGTCACCAACCTGGTCGCCGGTCTCTGAGCGCATCGCGCCCCGAGGCGTCCCGGAGCCGTACGCCGGCTCCGGGACGCCCGGATGCCCGCCCGCCCCGGCCCCGCCGGGCCCCGTACCCCGAAAGACCGCCCCGCACAGGCCTCAGCCACAGGTGAGGGAAGTTCCGTGCAGTTCCGCCAACAGGCCCTCGCCAAGCTCCAGTCGCCCGAGGAACTCGACCTTCCGGTACGCCTGGCCCGCCCGCGGGGATGGCTCGTGCTCTGCGTCACCCTCGTCGCGACGGCCGCCGCCTGCGTGTGGGCGGTGACCGGTTCGGTGGCCTCCACGGTCACCGCGCAGGCCGTCCTCACCCACGGGCAGGGCAGTTACGTCCTGCAGAGCCCGGTCTCCGGACAGGTCACCGCGGTCCTCGCCGAGGAGGGCGAACGGCTCGCCGCCGGCTCGCCCGTGCTCAAGGTCCGTACCGGCTCCGGCACGACGACGCTCGTACGGGCCGTGGCCGCCGGCCGGATCACCACGCTGGCCGCCGCCCTCGGGCAGATCGTCTCCCCCGGCACGGACGTCGCCGCCGTCGAGAAGGCGGCTCACGCCTCCGACCCGCTGTACGCGACCGTCTACGTGCCCGCTCAGAACGCCGCCGCCGTTCCCGCCGGGGCCCCCGTCGACCTGACCGTCTCCTCCGCGCCCGCCGAGCGGTACGGCGTGCTGCGCGGCCGGGTGGCGTCGGTGGACCGCTCCGCGCAGTCCGCCCAGCAGATCGGCGCGTTCCTCGGGGACGCCCGGCTGGGCGCACAAATGGCCGGGAAAGGCCGGCCGGTGGCCGTGCGCGTACGGCTCGACGCCGCACCCGGCACACCGAGCGGGTACCGCTGGTCCTCCGCGGACGGCCCGCCGTTCCGGATCGAGTCCATGACCCTGGCCACGGCCTCGATCCGCCTTGCCGACCAGCGTCCCGTCGATTGGCTGCTGCCGTGAGCACCGCACCGCAGACCCGCGGGCGGCGACGCGCCGCCCCGCCCCGGCGCCCGGTGCCCCGGGGCCGCACCCGCACGGTCCGTACACCCACCGTCCTCCAGATGGAGGCCGTGGAGTGCGGCGCCGCCTCGCTCGCCATGGTCCTCGCCCACCACGGCCGCCACGTCCCGCTGGAGGAACTGCGCATCGCGTGCGGCGTCTCGCGGGACGGCTCGCGGGCGAGCAACCTGCTGAAGGCGGCGCGCAGTTACGGCCTGACGGCCAAGGGCATGCAGATGGACACCGCCGCCCTCGCCGAGGTGGCGGCGCCGGCCGTCCTGTTCTGGGAGTTCAACCACTACGTCGTCTACGACGGCATGGGCCGCCGCCTGGGCCGGCGCGGGGTGTACGTCAACGACCCCGGCAAGGGCCGGCGTTTCGTGCCCATGGAGGACTTCGACAGCAGCTTCACCGGTGTGGTGCTGGTGCTGGAGCCGGGCGAGGGTTTCACGCGCGGCGGACGCAGGCCGGGTGTGCTGGGCGCGCTCCCGGCCCGGCTGCGCGGCACCGCGGGCACGCTGCCCGCGGCGGTCCTCGCGAGCCTGCTGCTGGTGGTGGCCGGCGCGGCGGTGCCCGCGCTCAGCCGCACCTACATCGACTCGTACCTGATCGGCGGACAGACCTCGCTGCTGGGCGTGCTGTTCGCGTCGATGGGTGCGTGCGTGCTGCTCACCGTCGTGCTGACCTGGCTGCAGCAGACGAACCTGCTGCACGGCCGCATCGTCTCCTCCACCCTGTCGAGCGCCCGCTTCCTGCGCCATCTGCTGCGGCTGCCGGTGACGTTCTTCGCCCAGCGCAGCCCCGCCGACCTGGTGCAGCGCCTCCAGTCCAACGACGCCGTCGCCGAGACCCTGGCGCGCGACCTGTCCGCGGCGGGCGTCGACGCGATCGTCGTCGTGCTGTACGCCGTGCTGCTCTACACCTACGACCCGCAGCTGACCGTGGTCGGCGTCGGCGTGGCGCTGCTGAACGTGGTGGCGATGCGGGTGGTCGTACGGCTGCGCGCGACGCGGACCGCGAAGCTGCGCGCGGACACCGCACGGCTGACCAACACGGCTTACACCGGACTGCAGTTGATCGAGACGATGAAGGCGACCGGTGGTGAGGACGGCTACTTCCGCACCTGGGCCGGACAGCACGCCACCACGCTGGAGGAGCAGCAGCGGCTCGGGGTGCCGAGCGCCTGGCTGGGCGTGGTCGCTCCGGCGCTGGCCACGCTGAACAGCGCGCTGATCCTGTGGATCGGCGGGATGCGGGCGGTCGAGGGCCACGTCTCGGTGGGGCTGCTGGTCGCCTTCCAGGCGCTGGTGACCCGTTTCACCGCGCCGCTGACCCGGCTCAACGGGGTGGCGGGCCGCATCCAGGACTTCGCGGCCGACGTGGCCCGGCTCAAGGACGTCGAGTCCTTCGGCACCGACCCGCTGTACTCCCGGCCCGGCACCGGCGACTCCACGCGCCGGCTGCGCGGCCATGTCGAACTCCAGAACATCTCCTTCGGCTACAGCCCGCTGGACAAGCCGCTGCTGACCGGCTTCGACCTCACCGTGGGACCGGGGCAGCAGGTGGCGCTGGTCGGCGGCTCGGGCAGCGGCAAGTCGACGGTGTCCCGGCTGATCTCCGGGCTGTACACGCCGTGGGAGGGGGTGATCCGCATCGACGGCCGGCACCTCGCGGACATCCCGCGCGGCGCGCTGGCCGCCTCGGTGTCCTTCGTCGACCAGGACGTGTTCCTCTTCGAGGGCACGGTCCGCGACAACGTGGCCCTGTGGGACCCCTCGATCCCGGACGACGCCGTGGTGGAGGCGCTGCGCGACGCCTGCCTGTACGAGGTGGTGGCCCGCCGCCCCGGGGGCATCCACAGCCGTGTCGAGCAGGACGGGCGGAACTTCTCCGGCGGGCAGCGCCAGCGCCTGGAGATCGCGCGGGCGCTGGTGCGCCGGCCGAGCATCCTCGTCCTGGACGAGGTGACGAGCGCGCTGGACGCGGAGACCGAGCAGACCGTCATGGACAACCTGCGCCGGCGCGGCTGCGCCTGTGTGGTGATCGCCCACCGGCTGTCCACCGTGCGCGACAGCGACGAGATCGTCGTCCTGGAGCACGGCACGGTCGTCGAACGCGGGCGGCACGGGGAACTGGTGGCGCGCGGCGGCGCGTACGCCGCGCTGGTCGGGGAGCGATGAGATGACGGCCGTCGGCGAAGGCGACCCGGTCGTCGGGGCGCTCGCGTCCCTGGGCACGCCGCTGGACTGCACGGGGCTGTCCCGGCTCGACCTCGAGGGCCCGCAGGTGCTGTGGCTGGTGGCGGCCGGTGCGGTGGACCTGTTCGCGGTGGACGCGCAGCAGGAGGGCCAGTGGCACCACCTGGGGCGGCTGGAGGCGGGTTCACTGCTGCTCGGCCCGGTGGCGGGCCCCCGGCACACCCTGGTGGCGCGCCCGCTGCGCGACTGCGTGGTGCACCGGATCGGGCTGCGCGAGCTGTACCAGCAGGCGGACACCCGCACCTGGTCGTACGACGAGTACGGCAACCCGCAGTACGTGCCGCCGGCCGCCGGCCCCCTGGAGTACGCGCTCGCGCTCGGGATCGGGCGCAGCCTGTCCGTGCTGTTCCAGGCACCGACGGCCGGGCAGCGCGGCGCCGCGCCCGCCGACGACGACGTGTTCTGGATGCAGGTGCCGCCGGGCAGTGTGCGGTACGGCTCGCTCCACGGCGCCGAGGCCGCGGCCGACCTGCTGATGGACCCGGCGCTCTGGCAGAGCGTGGTGGACCAGCAGTACCGGCTGCTGACGGCGCTGGACCGCTGGATCGAGGAGCTGGAGCGCGGCCACGAGATGCGTACGGCGGCTGGTGTCGAGGCCGGTGAGGCGGTGCGCGCCGAGGCCGACCGGACGCTGCTGGCCGCCCTGGGCCCCTCCTCGGCGCGGCGCGCCACGGCCGCGGACGCGGACGCGACGTACGCGGCCTGCCGGCTGGTCGCCCGGGCCGCGGGGATCACACTCGCCGCGGCCCCGCGGCCCGGCACCGAGGGCGACCGGCTCGATCCGGTGGAGCGGGTCGCCCTGGCCTCCCGGGTGCGCACCCGCACCGTGCGCCTCGAAGGCCGCTGGTGGCGGCAGGACGCGGGCCCGCTGGTGGGTCACCGGGCGCTGTCGGGCGCGCCGGTCGCGCTGCTGTGGCGGCGCGGCGGCTATGTCGCGGTGCATCCGGCGACCGGGCGCCGGACACCGGTCGAGAAGGCCAACGCCCGGGAGTTCGAGCCGCGTGCGGTGATGTTCTACCGCCCGCTGCCCGACCGTCGCCTCTCCCCGCTCGGGCTGCTCCGCTTCAGCCTGCGCGGCACCGCGGGAGACCTGTTGAACCTGCTGGTCAGCGGGTTGGTGACGGTCGCCGTCGGGGCGCTGGTGCCGATCGCCACGGGCAAGGTGCTCGGGCAGTACGTCCCCAGGGCCCAGGAGGGGCCGATCGCCCGGGTGTGTCTGGCGGTGATGATCGCCGGCGTGGTGGCCGCGGCGTTCACGCTGCTGGAGAACCTGACCGTGCTGCGCCTGGAGGGGCGGATCGAGGCGACGCTCCAGCCGGCCGTGTGGGACCGGCTGCTCAGGCTGCCCACGGCGTTCTTCGCCGCGCGCTCCACCGGGGAACTGGCGAGCGCCGCGATGGGCGTCAGCGCGATGCGCCGGCTGCTGGCCGGGATCGGCCCGGTGGTCGCCCAGTCGGTGACCGTGGGCACGATGAACCTGGCGCTGCTGTTCTGGTACAGCCCCTCGATGGCGTGCGCGGCGCTCGGCATGCTCGTGGTGATCGCGGCCGTGTTCCTGGGGCTCGGGCTGTGGCAGGTGCGCTGGCAGCGGCGGCTCGTGGTGCTCGGCAACAAGCTGAACAACCAGGCGTTCCAGACGCTGCGCGGGCTGCCCAAGCTGCGGGTGGCGGCGGCGGAGAACTACGCGTACGCGGCGTGGGCGCGGCAGTTCGCGCGCAGCCGCGAACTCCAGCAGAAGGTGGGCCGGATCAAGAACCTCACCACCGTGCTCGGCGCCGTGTACCTGCCGGTGTGCACGCTGGTGATGTTCATGCTGCTGGCGGGACCGGCGCGCGGCTCGATGTCGGCGGCGGCGTTCCTGACGTTCAGCACGTCGGTGACGATGCTGCTGACCTCGGTGACCCAGCTGACCGGGGCGTTCGTGTCGGCGGTGGCCGCGCTCCCGCTGTTCGAGGAGATCGGGCCGGTGCTGCGGGCCACGCCGGAGGTGCGCACCGGCAGTACCCGGCCGGGCCCGCTGTCGGGGGCGATCGAGGCGCGGCGGCTGTCGTTCCGGTACGCCGAGGACGGGCCGCTGGTCCTGGACGACGTGTCGTTCCGGGTGCGGCCGGGCGAGTTCGTGGCGGTCGTCGGGCCGAGCGGCTGCGGCAAGTCGACACTGCTGCGGCTGCTGATCGGCTTCGACCGGCCGCTGTCGGGCAGCGTCCTGTACGACGGTCAGGACCTGGCCGCGCTCGACCGGTCGGCGGTGCGCCGGCAGTGCGGGGTGGTGCTGCAGCACGCGCAGCCGTTCACCGGGTCGGTCCTGGACGTCATCCGGGGCACCGAGCCGTGCTCGCCCGAGGAGGCGATGGCGGCGGCGGAGCTGGCGGGCCTGGCGGAGGACATCCGCCGGATGCCGATGGGGCTGCACACCATCGTCTCGGGCGGCGGGACCGTCTCGGGCGGCCAGCGGCAGCGGCTGATGATCGCGCAGGCCCTGGTCAGGAGGCCGCGGATCCTCTTCTTCGACGAGGCCACCAGCGCCCTGGACAACGAGACGCAGCGCACGGTGATCGAGAGCACCCGGAAGCTGAACGCGACGCGCGTCGTCATCGCCCACCGGCTCTCGACGGTGCTGGACGCCGACCGGGTGATCGTCATGGAGGAGGGCAGGATCGCCCAGGAGGGCACGCCCGCCGAACTGCTCGCGGACACGGGGGGCCGGCTGCACGAGCTGGTGCGGCGCCAGCTGGCCTGACACCGCACCCCTCCCCCGGCGCCGCGGTTCTTCCCGCCGCCACGGTTCTCCCCGGCAGGGCACGCGCCGACGGAACCGCCGCGAAGGCGCGGCTCGGCGCGCGCCACCGGGGCGCAACCCGGGGTGAACCGGCCGTTGTCCCGCTGTTCGTGCGCCGAGGCCGCCGGTGACAGGCGTAGGGGATCACCGGGCCGGGTACCCACCGGCCCATGCGAATCAGCGTGGTGGACGTGGGGTCGAAGACGGTACGGCTGGTCGTGGCGGACGCCGTGGGCGGGGCGCCGCTGCCGGTGCACACCGCCAAGTGGCGGCTGCGCCTGTCGGAGCAGGTCGCGCCCGGCCAGGAGATTCCGCAGGACGCCGTGGAACGCATCGTCCAGGCGGTCGCGGAGGCCGGCCGGACGGCGGCCCGGTGGGGCGCGGCCGGACCGCCCGCCTTCGCGACCGCCGTGGTGCGCGGCGCCCCGAACCGGCTGGACGTCCTGCGCACCGTCCGGGCGCGCACCGGCATCGCGCTGTGCACCCTGCCCGGCGAGGTCGAGGCCGAGCTGACCTTCCTGGGCGCCCGGCGGTGGATGGGCTGGCGCTCGGGACCGCTGGCGCTGCTCGACATCGGCGGCGGCTCCCTCGAAGTGGCCTTCGGCCGCGGCCGGCTGCCCGACTTCGCGGCGTCGCTGCCGCTCGGCGCGGGACGGCTGACCCACGAGTTCCTGGCGGAGCAGGACCCGCCGTCCCCCGAGCGGCTCAAGGAGCTGCGGCGCCATGTCCGCCACCAGCTGCGGGACGTGGCGGCCCGGATCCGCTGGGAGGGGCCGCGCACCGCCGTGGCGACCTCCCGCACCTTCCAGCAGCTGGGCCGGCTGTGCGGGGCCGCGCCCGGCCGGCACGGGCCGTTCGTGGAGCGCCGGGTTCACCGGGCGGCACTGCGCCGGGCGGTCGGGGAACTGGCCGCGCTGCCCGCCGCCGAGCGCGCCGCCCTGCCGGGCATCTCCGCGCCGCGCGCCGCGCAGAGTCTGGCCGGCGCCGTGGTCGGGCACACGGCCATGAAACTGATGGACCTGAAGACGGTCACCGTCTCCCCCTGGGCCATCCGCGAAGGGGTGCTCCTGCGGCAGATCGAGGAGGGCGCGGCCGGGGCGTCCTGGTGGGAGCGGGTCTCCCGGCTCGGCGAGGACCCCGCGCCGCCGGACCCCGTACCGCTGCGCCTGGCGGCGGCGACGGCCGCGGGGACGGCGCGGAGCTGAGCGGCCGGCCGGCGCGGGGCCGACCCGGCGGTCCGGATCCCGGGCACACGGTGTGCCCGGCGGACCGCACGACGGAGGACGACGGCCCGGCGGGGGCGGCACGGAACACGACCGGAAACGACGAGAAGGAGGTACCGGCCATGCCGGACAAGGAGCGCGAGCAGCACCAGGACAAGCCCGACACGGCGCTCGGCGAGGTCCTGCGCGAGTTCGAGAAGGCCGAGACGGACGTCGGCGACCGCCGCGAACGCCGGCACCGGGGCGAGGCCGGCGAGGCGGTCACCCCCAACACCCGGGCCCAGGAGGAGGCCGGGAAGGACGCCGCGGACGAGGCCGGCGGGGACTGAGCGGGTGGCCGGGGGTCTGCCGGGTACCCGCGCCCCATGGATCACGTTCACCTCGGACCCGACCTGCCCCCCGCCCGCGGACCCGTCAGCGCCGCCGTACGGGAGTACCTGCGGGGCACGGGCCCGCTGCCCCGCGCCGAGGACGCGGAGGCCGCGGCGGCGTACGGCGACGACCTGCAGCTCGCGCTGTACCTCTGCTACGAACTGCACTACCGCGGCTTCGCCGGGGTCCCGCCCGAGCGGGAGTGGGACCCCGGCCTCCTCGGCGTCCGGGCCGCGCTGGAGCGCCGCTTCCTGGGCGCGCTGCGGGCCGACGCCACGGTGCACACCCGTCTCGACGACGCGCTCGCGGACCTGCTGGTGGAGCCGGTGGACGGCACCGGGGTCTCCCACTTCCTGCGCGACGAGGGCGAGCTGTGGCAGGTGCGCGAGTACGCCGCCCAGCGCTCCCTCTACCACCTCAAGGAGGCCGACCCGCACGCCTGGGTGCTGCCGCGGCTGTGGGGCCGGGCCAAGGCGGCGATGGCGGCGGTGGAGTTCGACGAGTACGGCGGCGGCCGTGCCGAGCGCGTGCACGCCCGGCTCTTCGCGGACCTGATGCGGGACCTGGGGCTGGACACGACGTACGGCCGCTACCTGGACGCGGCCCCTGCGGAGGCCCTGGCCACCGTGAACCTGATGTCCCTGCTCGGGCTGCACCGGGAGCTGCGCGGCGCGCTGGTGGGCCACTTCGCCGCCGTCGAGATCACCTCCTCGCCGGGCTCGCGGCGGCTGGCCGAGGCGATGCGCCGCACGGGCGCCGGGGCCGCCGCCGCGTTCTTCTACGACGAGCACGTCGAGGCGGACGCCGTGCACGAGCAGGTCGTACGGCACGAGGTCATCGCCGGTCTGCTGGAGGAGGAACCGCACCTGGCGGCCGACGTGGCCTTCGGCATCGACGCCACCGGCCACCTGGAGGACCGGCTCGGGGACCGGCTGCTCGCCGACTGGCGCGCCGGCCGCTCGTCGCTGCGCGTGCCGCTCGGCACGGTGCCCGGCGTACTCGTCGGTGAACCGCGTTAGAGCTGCGAACAAAAGTGGGTTCCGGTCAGCGGGCGGTGTCCGGTGCGTGCGATCGCAAGGCGCCGGAAGGTTCTTGCAGCGGAGCTACCAGGGCCTTTTGGCAACGCGGCGAGGGCGCGTGCCGGGCGCCGCCCGCCGGGGCCCACTTTTGTTCGCAGCTCTTAGCCGGCAGACCGGCCGACGGCACTATTCAGGGGGCGACAGGGTACTCGCGTGGCGTGAGCCGACTTCTGCTACCGGGCGTGTACGCCCCCCAGGACGACACCGCGCTGCTGGCCGAGGCCCTGGCCGGCGAGGCGCTGAGGCCGGCGGCCACCGTGCTCGACGTGGGCACCGGCAGCGGTGCCCTGGCGCTGGCGGCGGCCCGGCGCGGCGCCCGGGTGACCGCGGTCGACGTGTCACGGCGGGCGGTGTGGACCACCCGCCTGAACGCCCGGCTGAACCGCCTGCCGGTCCGCGCCCTGCGCGGGAACCTGTTCGGTCCGGTGCGCGAGCGGACCTTCGACCTCATCCTGGCCAATCCGCCCTACGTGCCTGCCCCGCAGGCCGGGCACGCCCCGCGGGGCAGGTCCCGCGCCTGGGACGCCGGACGCGACGGGCGCCTGGTGCTGGACCGGATCTGCCGGGACGCGCCCGCGCTGCTGCGGCCCGAGGGCGTGCTGCTCATGGTGCAGTCCGCGCTCAGTGATCCCGGCCGCAGCCTGGATCTGCTGCGTACGGCCGGTCTCAAGGCGGCCGTGGTGCGCCGCCGCTGGATCGGCCTGGGACCGGTGCTGCGCAGGCGCCAGGACTGGCTGCGCGCCCACGGTCTGCTGGGGCCCGCCGACGAGAGGGAAGAGCTGGTGGTCATCCGTGCCGAACGACCCGTGTGACGAGGCGCCGGGCGGCGTCCCGGCTCCCGGCCGGCCCCGCCGGGTGACGATGCAGCGGCAGGGCCCGATCCTCGTGGAGGGCCCGGTCGAGGTGGAACTGGAGGACGGCACCACCGTGGTGTCCGACCGGTTCCGGGTCGCCCTGTGCACCTGCCGCCGCAGCCGCCGCTATCCGTGGTGCGACACCAGTCACCGCAAGCGGGTTCCGGACCCGTCCGGCGGGGCGGCCGGAGGCCGTGGCCGCGCCGCGCCGGACGGGTCCGGATGACCCACCGCGATGCAGGGGCCGGCGGGAGGCCCCACTCCGCCCGCCGGCCCCTGGGCGGGATCGCCCCGGTCCCCGTGCCGGGCCCGCACTCCCCAGTCACGGGACCCTCGTACTGCGCGGGGGCCGCGCGATCCCGGTCTCAGAAGGCGAAGACGCTCGTGAGCGAGGCGTTCTTCGCGCACTCGTTGGCGAAGGTGTGCCGGAAGGAGACGCGCCGGCCCTGCCAGACGCCGTCGGCGGTGACGACCACCGGGTTGTACTCCCTGGTGCACAGCACGTCGCCGCTGCCCGTCAGGGCCTCCATGTCGCCTCCTGCCGCACGCAGCTCGGCGCAGGCGTCGGGGGCGGCCGGGTGCGTCCCGGAGGCCGTCGGGGCGCAGGTGAGGGTGACGGCGCGCTCCGGCACGGCGGTGGCGGCGCTGTCGCCGTGGCCCACGGTCAGCACCAGGGCCGAGGGGGCGTAGAGGGAGGCGGGGGCGGTGGACGGGGTGGCGAGGGCGGCCCCGGTGAGGGGTCCGCAGACGGCGGTGGCCGTCAGGCCGAGGGTCACGGCCCAGCGCGCGGTGTTCCGCATTGTGTGCTTCCTTCCGCAGGAGGTCGAAGGTGGTGCCGGCCGCGACACGGTCGGTGCCGGACCGGCGAGCGGGAGTCTGCCGAGTCCGCCGCCGAAACTCACATCGGACCCACCGGTTTCGGTAACCTTGCGTATTGAATCAGTGGCGCGAAGTCACCAAGTCCCGGCCGGACGACCCCCGTACCACGGGGGTGACGATCACCGGGTCCGGCCGGATGGCCTGATCACCCCCGCTGCGCAATCGTCCGGAAACATTCCGGGTGACCCCGTCGGTGACCGCGTCCGTTCACCCTGCGCTCACCCGCGCGCCCGGCGCCGTCCCCGCGGCGGGGACCGCGTCCCGTGGTCGACCCCGTCCCTACTCGCCAGTATGGTCGGCGGGTGCACGCGGTGGGGCGGCGAGGAAGGCGGGACGCGCGGATGGCGAAGCACTGGGCGGATCTCCAGTACGAGATCTATCTGAACGGCATGACGGGCGCGGTGCCTCGGCTGCCCACCGATCTGAGCCGTCTGGAGGCCCTGACGGAGCGGCGGCTCGGTCCGGGCCCGGTGGGCTATGTGGCGGGCAGCGCGGGCGACGGCAGCACGGCGCGCGCCAACCGGGCGGCCCTGGAGCGGCGCCGGATCGTGCCCCGCATGCTGCGCGACGTGGGCGAGCGCGATCTGTCGGTTCAGGTGCTGGGCCGCGCACTGCCCGCGCCGGTGGCGCTGGCACCGGTCGGGGTGCTGTCGATCATGCACCCGGACGCGGAGACGGCCGCGGCCCTGGCGGCCGCGGCGCAGGGCGTGCCGTTCGTCCTGTCGTCGGCCTCCAGCACACCCATGGAGGAGGTCGCACAGGCGATGGGCGACGCCGAGCGCTGGTTCCAGCTGTACTGGGCCAAGGACCGCGAGGTGACCCGCAGTTTCCTGCGGCGCGCGAAGGCCTGCGGCTTCAGCGTCCTCGTCGTCACCCTCGACACCCCGCTGCTGGCGTGGCGCCCCCGCGACCTCGACCAGGCGTACCTGCCGTTCCTGCGCGGGGTGGGCACCGCGAACTACTTCACCGACCCGGCCTTCCTGTCCGGTCTGGCCAGGCCGGTCCACGAGGACCTCGACGCGGCGGTGCTGCGGTTCGTCGGCATGTTCGCCGACCCCGGCAAGACGTGGCCCGACCTGGCGTTCCTGCGGGAGAACTGGGACGGCCCGATCGTCCTGAAGGGCGTCCTGCACCCGGACGACGCCCGCCTGGCCGCCGAGGCCGGGATGGACGGCGTGGTGGTGTCCAACCACGGCGGGCGCCAGGTGGCCGGTTCGGTCGCCGCCGCCGACGCGCTGCCCCGGGTGGCCGAGGCGGTAGGCGACCGGCTGACGGTCCTGTTCGACAGCGGTGTGCGCACCGGCGACGACGTCTTCAAGGCGCTCGCGCTCGGCGCGCGGGCGGTGCTGCTGGGCCGGCCGTACGTCTACGGGCTCGGCCTGGACGGCCGGGCCGGCGTGGAGCACGTGATCCGCTGCCTGCTCGCCGAGTTCGACCTGACCCTCGCCCTGTCGGGACACGCCACGCCGGGCTCCGTCGGTCCCGCCGACCTGGTGGAGGACGTCCGGTGAGCGGGCGGCGGGGTCAGATCTCCCAGGAGCGCAGCCGGTCGGCGGCGCCGTAGACGTCGGTCTTGCCGGACATCAGGTCGCGGGCGAGGTCGACGAGTGCGCCGTAGGGCGGGTCGATGCCGACGCCGCTGACGTACATGTAGGCCACGGCGGTCGCGCAGGCGAAACGGGCGTTGGCCGACGGCAGCGGTTTGAGCACCGCGAGGGTGTGCAGCAGTGCGGCGGCCCGCCAGGCGGGGTCGGAGTCGACGCCGAGGCGCGGCGGATCCACGCGGTGGCGGGCGACGGCGGCCACGAGGGCGGAGAAGTCGTTGACGGTGGGCTGGTCCGGCAGCACTTCCTCGTGGCGCTGGAGCAGCCAGGGCACGTCGATGTGGAGGACGGGGGTCATCGGTCAGGCGGCCCGTCCCTGGCTCCTGCCGGGCCGCTCGTCCTCGGGGAAGGCGGCGGCGAATTCCTCGGCGTGGGCGGAGAAGAACCGGCGGAAGGCCTCGGCGCCCTCCTGCAGGGCGCGGTGCCGTGCTATGTCGGCCGCGGCGGCCTCGCGCACGAGCGCCTTCATCGACGTACCGCGTTCCTTGGCGATCTGCCGCAGGTCCTCTAGCTCGCGGTCGCTGAACTCCACATTGAGCGCTGGCATGGGCCATACGGTACCGCGATGGTACTGGCGCGTAAATAGCCCCAGGTCACGGGGCTTTCGGGCGGTACCGCGGCCGGAGCGCGCCAGTCGGCGGGCCGCTGCGCCCCCTTGAGATGTGCCTCACATTCCCCGCCGTCGTGTCCCGCCCGGGGCCCCGCCCGGCCTCACAGTGACGACCGCGCCCCGGGGCCCACGCAGGTCCGAGCACCCCTCCGCGCCCGCCCGCCGCTCACCCGCACCGGACCCGCTGCGGCGGTGGGCCGCCGGGGTGCGCCCGGTGCACGGGCGGGACGAGGCCGCCAGGCCGCTCACGCCCGCGCCGCCCGGCTCGGGCCCCGCGGCCCGCGCGTGAGTCACCGCCGCGTCGACGGCGACGACGCGGCCGTCCTGTTCCGGGGCGGGGCGCCCTTCGCGGTGATGGTCATGGACCTCACCCCCGAGGGCGACCGGGTCCGCGGCGCGCACATCGTCACCGGCCCGGCGAGGAGGACGGCTGACCGGGGCGGCCGTCCCGCGCCCACCGGTCCCGTCTTCCCGGATCCTTCCCCGGTCCTTGCCGGGGGCGGCCGACCGCACGGAGCCGGTACGCACTACGCTGGAACGCGAGTGACACACCTGATCACTGTGAGTGTGCGCGATGGAGTGACGAGGATGAGTCCGGTCTATCCGTTCGACGACGCCGCCACGGCGCGGGCCGTCGTCGACGAGCACGGCGACCTCGTCGAGTGGAACGAGGGCGCGCGCCGGCTGCTCGGCTGGGCCCCGGACGAGGTCCTGGCCAGGCCTGCCGCGAACCTGCTCGCGGACGGCGTGCCGACCGCCCTGCCCGCGGGACGGCGCTGGAACGGCACGCTCCACCTGCGCCACCGCGAGGGACACGCCGTGTCCGTCTGGGTGCTGGCCCACCACCGGCACGCGCGCGACGGCGGCGACTGGCTGGTGGTCACCCCGCTGGAGGGCGGCGGCGAGGCACCGGACGACCCGCTGGCCCGGGTGGAGCTCGTCCAGTCCCCGTGCGCCGTCGCGATCTACGACGAGCGGCTGCGGCTGCGCGCGGTCAACGACGCCATGGCCGAGGTGCTCGGCGTCCACGGGGAGCGGCTGCGGGGACTGCGGCTGTCCGAGATCGGCGGCGGGCCGCAGAGCGAGGACGTCGAACGGCACATGCTCCAGGTGCTCGACACCGGCCGCGGGCGCGACGTGCGGACGTACGCCCCGGCCGGCGGCGACGGGCGGGTGGGCGCCTGGATGGCCCGCATGTCCCCCGTCACCGACCCCTCCGGCCGGGTGCGTGGCGTGTGCGTCGCCGCCCACGACTTCACCGAGCAGTACCGGGCCCGCGAGCGGCTGCAGCTGGTGAACGAGGCCAGCGTGCGCATCGGCACGACCCTCGACGTCACCCGGACGGCGCAGGAACTCGCCGACGTCTGCGTCCCCGCGCTCGCCGACTTCGTCAGCGTCGACCTGGTGGATCCGCCCGGGCACGGCGGTGAACTGCCCATCGGCACGCTGAGCGTGCCGGTCGCGCTGCGGCGCGTCGCGCACCGCTCGGTCACACCCGGCGAGCCCGAGGCGGTGACCCCCATCGGGCAGAGCGAGGTCTACCCGGCCGCCTCGCCGCAGGGTGCCTCCCTGCTGTCGGGGCACGCGATCGTGGTGTCGGAGAACTCGGGCGACCTGGAGAAGTGGCTGGCCTGGAACCCGGTGCGCAGCCGGCGCGTCGGCCGGCTCGGCGTCCACTCCACGATGTCGGTGCCGATCCGTGCCCGGGGCATGACGCTCGGGGTCGCCGTCTTCACCCGGTTCGCGCAGACCGCCCGGTTCCTGCCCGACGACGTGCTGCTGGCCGAGGACGTCACGGCACGGGCCGCCGTCTGCATCGACAACGCCCGCCGCTACTCCCGCGAACGCGAGACGGCCCTCGCCCTGCAGCGCAGTCTGCTGCCGCGCACCCTGGCGCGCACGGCCGCCGTGACGGCGGCCTCCCGCTACCTCCCGGCGGCCCGGGCCGGTGTCGGCGGCGACTGGTTCGACGTGATCCCGCTGTCCGGGATGCGCGTCGCCCTGGTCGTCGGGGACGTCATCGGGCACGGGGTGGGCGCCTCGGCCACCATGGGGCGGCTGCGCACCGCCGTGCGCACCCTCGCGGACATCGACCTGGCCCCCGACGAGCTGCTGACCCACCTCGACGACGTGGTCGCGCGGATGTCCGCGGAGGCGGGCGGCGAGGAGCGGGGGCGCCTCGGCGAGGTCGGCGCGACCTGCCTGTACGCGGTGTACGACCCGGTCTCGCGGCGCTGCACGCTGGCCCGCGCGGGGCATCCCGCCCCGGTGCTGGTGCCGCCGGACGGCCCGCCCCGCGGGATCGAGCTGCCGCCCGGCCCCCCGCTGGGCCTGGGCGGGCTGCCGTTCGAGTCGGCCGAGCTGGATCTGGCCGAGGGCAGCGTGCTGGCGTTCTTCACCGACGGACTGGTGGAGAGCCGTGAGCGGGACGTGGAGGACGGTCACCGGCTGCTGCGCGAGACGCTGGCCGAGCGGGGGGACTCCCTGGAGGAGACCTGCGACCGCGTGCTGCACGCGCTGCTGCCCGCGGGCAGCCCGTCGGACGACGTGGCCCTGCTGCTCGCCCGCACGCGGGGACTGCCCCCGTCCCAGGTGGCCACCTGGGACGTCCCGGCGGACCCGTCGCTGGTGGCGCCGGTCCGCAAGAAGGTCCTCGACCAGCTGGAGGTCTGGGGGCTGAGCGTGGCGGCGTTCACCGCGGAGCTGGTGGTGAGCGAACTGGTCACCAACGCCATCCGGTACGGCACCCCGCCGATCAGACTGCGCCTCATCCATGACGACACGCACCTGATCTGCGAGGTCTCCGACACCAGCAGCACCGCCCCGCACCTGCGCCGGGCCAAGACGTGGGACGAGGGGGGACGCGGACTGCTGCTGGTCGCCCAGCTCACCCGGGGCTGGGGAAGCAGGCACACCAGCGAGGGCAAGACGATCTGGGCCGAGCTGAGCCTGCTCGACGACGAGTGACGAGTGGGCCGGGGGCGACGGCGGCCGAGGGACGCGGTGGGACGCGGCCGGCCACCGTGGCGGCGGACGTGACCGGGTACCGCGGGTGCCCAGCGAGACCGGCGACGGCCCGCGCGGCCGGAGACGGCCGTGGGGGGGGTGCGGCCGTGGGTGGCCGGTGCGGGGTGGCGGCTGCGGGTGGCCGGTGCTGGGTCAGGGCGTGTCCGGCACGTCGCCCGACAGCCAGGGCCTGACCTGGCGGCGCGCCGCGTGCAGCCGCGACTTCAGCGTGCCCAGCGGGATCCCCGCCCGTTCGGCGGCCTCGGCGTACTCCAGGCGGCAGATGTCCCGGTACACCAGCGGCGCCACCAGATGGGGGTGCTCCCGCTCCAGCCGTTCCAGCGCCTCCAGCAGGTCGATCCGGGAGCCCGCGATGACACTGGTGGTGCGCGGGTCGACGTGCTGGGCCGGTTCGATCGCGGCGGGCTGCTCGGCGGCGCGGCGCCTGAGTTCGCGGTACTTCTGGCGGCAGCAGTTGGCGACGACCGTGTAGAGCCAGGTGCTGAACCGGCTGCGGCCCTCGAAGGTGGTGATCCGCCGGGCGAGCTGGAGCAGCACGTCCTGCGCGGCCTCCTCCGCGTCCTCCCGGCAGGGCAGGAAACGCCCGCAGCGCCGCACCACTTCCGGGCGGATCTCCCGCAGCAGTTCCTCCAGCGCCCCGCCGTCGCCGGCCGCGGCACGCCGGGCGAGTTCTTCGGTCGGCGCCGCATCGGGCACGACGGACCTCCTCGGAGTCGATCTCGCAGCAGGCATGATAGTGCCATGCACTCCGTCGGACGGATCGGCCGCTACCGGCTCGAACGGCGCCTGGGTACGGGCGCCTTCGGCACGGTGTGGCTGGCCCACGACGACGAACTGGACGCCCCGGTCGCCGTCAAGGTCCTCGCCGAGAACTGGTCGCACCGCCTGGACGTGCGGGAACGGTTCCTGTCCGAGGCCCGGCTGCTGCGCAAGGCGGCCTCGCCGCGCGTGGTACAGGTCCACGACATCGGAGAACTGCCCGACGGCAGACCGTACTTCGTCATGGAGTACGCCGACGCCGGCACCCTCGCGGACCTGCTCGCCGCGGGTCCGCTGCCGCTCGCCGAGGCACTGCGGCTGACCGCGCTGGCCGCCCGGGGCGCGCAGGCCCTGCACGAGGCGGGCATCGTGCACCGGGACATCAAGCCGAGCAACGTGCTGCTGCGCACCGCGCCGGACGGCACCCGGCGGGTGCTGCTCGCCGACCTGGGGCTCGCCAAGAGCCTGGCCGAGGCCTCGGGACTGACCCTGGCCGCCGGTTCGGCCGGGTACCGGCCGCCCGAGCAGGCGGAGCCGGGCGCGGGCATCGACGCGCGGGCCGACGTCTACAGTCTGGGCGCGGTCGGCTACGAGCTGGTCACGGGCGCGGTTCCCGGCGCGCCGGGCAGGATCGTGCCGCCGCGGCGGCTGCGCCCCGGTCTGGATCCGGGCGTGGCGCGCACGCTCCTGCGCGCGCTGGAAGCGGACCGTGAGCGGCGCTGGCCGAGCGCCGAGGCGTTCGCCCGGGAACTGGAGCGGGCGGCTGCGACGACGGCCGGGGCGGCGGACGGGGCTGCCGGGGCGAAGGAAGCGGAGCGGGCAGAGCCGTCGGCCGCCCGGCCGCGCGGGCGCCTTGCGTGGCGCGGGCGGCGGGCGGCCGTGACGGCGGCGGCCGCCGTGGCTGTCCTCGCCGCCGCGGGTGTCGCCCTGGCGCTGGTGCTGCGGCCGCCGGCCCCGTCCGGGGTGCGGGTGGCTGACGCCACCGGCCGCATCGAGCTGCGGGTGCCGGACGGCTGGGGGCGGCAGCTGCGGGACTCCGGCTGGGACCCGCGGTCGCTGGGGCTGCCCGCCGGGCACGAGCCGGGGCTCGCCGTGGCCGACGACCTGGCGCGGTGGCAGGATCTCGGCACCGGGGTGCGCGGCGTGTTCGTCGGGCTGAGCGGGCCGGGCGACGTCACCGCCCGGGTGGACGCCGTGGACCATCCGGGCTGCCACTACGACGGGAGCCGTGCCTACACGGGTGACCGGTGGCACGGCCGGATGCGCACCTGGAGCGACTGCCCCGGCGGGAGCCGGCTCACCGAGGCGGCACTGGCCCCGGCCGGCTCCGCCCGCCCGCCCCGGGTGTACGTGCAGATCCGGCAGCGCGACGGCGACGACGCGACCGACCGCATACTCCGCTCCCTGCGGGTCACCTGACCCCGTACGAGTGAACGTGGCGCGGGCCGGGAACGGGAAGAACGCTTCGGGAGGAATTCCCCGGAACCGCGAACTTTCCGCCCGGTCCGCGCATCGGACCTCATGTCGGCGCACCAGGCGCCGGACGCACGCCCCGAGCGCGTGCGACGAAGACGAGGAGCGTGGAACATGGCGCACACGTCCCCTGCCCACCGCCGCGGTGCCCTGCTCGCGGGTTCGGTGGCCGTGCTGGGCCTGCTGACTGCCTGCGGCAGCGCGGACGGCACGTCGGCCGGTCCGCAGAAGGTACCGGGCCCCGCCGCGCCCGCGACCGGCGGCAGCACGGCCGGCGCGGCACCCGTCACGAGCGACCCGCCCGGCACCGCCGCCTCCGCCCCGGGCAGCAGCGCCGCCACCCGGCCGGGCTCCTCCCCCGCCACCACCGTCCCGGGCCGCGGCACGGGCACGCGCGAGGGGACCGGGACGGGCACGACGGCGCGGAGCACCCGCTGTCACACCTCCGAGCTGAGGGCGGCGGTGGGCCGCAACGACCCGGGCGCCGGACAGGAGAACTTCCCCGTCGTGCTCACCAACACCTCCGGCCGCACCTGCACGGTGCACGGCTATCCGGGCGCCGCCTTCGTGGACGCCGCCGGCCGGCAGCTGGGCCCGGACCCCCGGCGGCAGACGGGTTCACCCGCCACCGTGACGCTGCGCCCCGGGCAGAGCGCGTGGGCCGGCCTGACGTTCTCCAACCCCGAGGTGAGCGAGGCGAAGACCGCGTCGCCCGCGGCGCTGATCGTCACCCCGCCCGACGAGCGCGACCACCTCACGGTGCGGTGGACGGCCGGCCAGGTACCGGTGGGCGGGAACTCGTCCTCGGTGTTCCTGACGGTCCTCAGCCCCGGCACCGGCCCCTGAGCCGCCGCCCGCGGTCCCCGGCCCGCCCGGGACCGCGCACGTGCGCGCGGAGCTGACAGGCGGGTTTGCTTTGATGTGCGAGCACCGCTGACCGCGTCCGGAGGACCGAACCCTGAACACCGCGTTCGCAGAGACACTGTCCGTCGTCCTGCTCGTCGCCGTCCTCGCCTGGGCCGTCGTGCGGCCCTTCGGATGGCCGGAGGCGGCGCTCGCCGTCCCCGCGGCCTGCGTCGCCGTCGCCACCGGGGCGATCTCGCTCGGCCATGCGCGCGCGGAGGCGCAGCAACTGGGTCCGGTGGTCGGGTTCCTGGCCGCGGTGCTGGTCCTCGCCCACTTCTGCGACGTCGAGGGGCTGTTCCAGGCGTGCGGGGCGTGGATGGCCCGCCGGGCGCGGGGCCGTCCGGTGCGGCTGCTGACGGCGGTGTTCGCGCTGGCGTCGGCGATCACGGCCGTGCTCAGCCTGGACGCCACGATCGTGCTGCTGACCCCGGTCGTGTTCGCCACCGCGGCGCGCACGGGCGTGAGGCCGAAACCACACGTGTACGCCTGCACCCACCTGTCCAACACGGCCTCGCTGCTGCTGCCGGTCTCCAATCTGACCAACCTGCTGGCGTTCGCGGCGAGCGGGCTGAGCTTCACCCGGTTCGCCGTGCTGATGGCGCTGCCGTGGCTGGTGGCGATCGCCGCCGAGTACGTGGTCTTCCGCGGGTTCTTCGCCCGTGACCTGGCGGCCTCGGCGCCCGCCCCGGACACCGGCGAGGCCCCGGCGTTCCCGGTGTTCGCGCTGGTCACCGTGGCCTGCACGCTGGCCGGGTTCGTGGTGACGTCCACGTTCGGCGTCGAACCGGCGTGGGCGGCACTGGCCGGGGCGCTGGTGCTGGCCGGGCGGGCGCTGGTGCGGCGCCGGGCCACGCCGCTGACCGTGGTGCGGGCGGCGGCACCGGCCTTCCTGGCGTTCGTGCTGGCGCTCGGGATCGTGGTCCGTGCGGTGGTCGACAACGGGCTCGCCGACGCGCTCGGGCACCTGCTGCCCGCCGGCACGGGACTGCCCGCGCTGCTCGGGATCGCCGCGCTCGCGGGGCTCCTGGCCAACCTGATCAACAACCTCCCGGCGGTCCTGGTCCTGCTGCCGCTGACCGCCCCGGCCGGGCCGGGCGCGGTCCTCGCCGTGCTCCTCGGCGTCAACCTCGGTCCCAACCTGACGTACGCCGGTTCGCTGGCGACCCTGCTGTGGCGGCGGATCGTGCACCAGCACGAACACGAGGTGGACCTGAAGGAGTTCACCCGGCTGGGCGTGCTGGCCGTTCCGGCCACGCTGGTGCCCGCGGTGGTGGCACTGTGGGGGGCACTGCAGATCCTGTGAGACACCCGAGCGGCTGAGGAGGCCGTCGTATGCGTGTGATCGCCTGGCTCGTCGAGGGCACCTGGCCCGCCTGCGTGGACGCCGTGCGCGGCCATGCTCCGGACACGTCCGAGGTGGTGCTGCTGCACGTCAGCGGGGCCGAGGTCCCGGCCGTGGCGCACGGCGCGTTCGCCGGACTGCTCGGCCGGGGGCATCCGGAGCGGGATCCGGGGGACCGGCTGGCCGACCTCGGCGGGGCGTCGGCGGCCGGGCTGCTGGAGGCGGCGGCGGCCCGGCTGGGGCGGCCGTGCACCCTGCTGGAGCGGGCGGGGCGGGCCGAGCGCGAGGTGGTGGCCGCCGCCGGGGACGCCGACCTGCTGGTGCTGGCCCGGGACGGCGACCGCGACCGGCTCGGGCCGCGCAGCCTGGGGCCCGCCGTGCGGTTCGTCGTCGACCACGCCCCGTGCCCGGTGCTGCTGGTGTGGCCGGAAGCCGCACCGGACCTCACGACGCTGCCGCCGCCTCCGCCGCCGCACGAGGGACGGCCGCACGACGAGCCGGACCACCTCGGACCGGGCCGCCCCGGACCGCCGCCCTCCAAGCCGTCGCACGGCGAACCCCCGCACCCGGGCCGGCCGCCCCGTCACCGCTGAATTCGCCGGGCGGCGCCGCTCAGTGGCCGCTGACCTCGTGCGGCGTGTAGGGGCGCGCCAGCTCGTCGAGTTCCTTGTCGCTCAGTTCGAGTCCGACCGCGGCGACCGCGTCCTCCAGGTGCCCGGGCCGGGCCGCGCCGACGATCGGCGCCGTCACCGTGTCCTGGTGGAGCAGCCAGGCGAGGGCCACCTGGGCACGCGGGACACCGCGCTCGGCTGCGATGCGGGTGACGGCCTCCACGATGGCCCGGTCACCCTCCGGGTAGAGGGTGCTGCCGAAGTTGTCGGTGGCGCTGCGCCCGGTCTCGACACCCCAGTCCCGGGTGAGGCGGCCGCGGGCGAGCGGGCTCCAGGGCAGGACGCCGACGCCCTGGTCCGCGCAGAGCGGCAGCATCTCGCGCTCCTCCTCGCGGTAGAGGAGGTTGTAGTGGTTCTGCATGGAGACGAAGCGGGTCCAGCCGTGCGCCTGCGCGGTGTACTGGGCCTTGGAGAACTGCCAGGCGTACATCGAACTCGCCCCGATGTAGCGCACCTTGCCCGCCCTGACCAGGTCGTGCAGCGCCTCCATCGTCTCCTCGACCGGCGTGTACGGGTCCCAGCGGTGGATCTGGTAGAGGTCGACGTAGTCGGTGCCGAGGCGGCGCAGGCTGTGGTCGATCTCCGTCATGATCGCCTTGCGGGACAGGCCGGCGCCGTTGGGGCCGGGCCGCATCCGGCCGTGCACCTTGGTGGCGAGCACGATGTCGTCGCGGCGGGCGAAGTCCCGCAGCGCCCGGCCGACGATCTCCTCGCTGGTGCCGTCGGAGTAGACGTTGGCCGTGTCGAAGAAGGTGATCCCGGCCTCCAGCGCCTGCCGGATCAGCGGCCGGGACGTCTCCTCGTCGAGGGTCCACTCGTGCGTGCCGCGCTCGGGCACGCCGTACGTCATGCAGCCCAGACAGATCCGCGACACGTCCAGGCCCGTCGAACCGAGCTTCACGTACTGCATCGTTGCTGCTCCCGTCTTCGGGGTGGTTGCCAGGGAGAGCGTAGGCCGCGTTCGATCATGACGGTCGGCCGGACCGGATGCCGGACGCGGGCGGCGGACGTGATGGGCCGGGCCGGGGGCGCGGGGGGTCAGGGCCGCGGCCGGTCCGCGTCGAGCAGGTCGAGGGCCTGTTCCCAGGGGAAGTCCGGCCGGGTGCCGTCCTCGCGGGGTGCGCCGGTGTACCGGTCGCCGATGCGCACGCCCATGCCGCGCAGGCGGGCCAGACTGTCACGGTAGGCGGGGTGGACGGCCAGCGCGTCGGCCACGCAGGGCAGGGCGGCGACCGGGACGCCGAGGCCGTGGGCCTCGCACAGGGTGGCCACGGCGAGGGTGTCGGCGATGCCCGCCGCCCACTTGTTGACCGTGTTGAAGGTGGCGGGCGCGACGGCCACGGCGTCCGGCGGCGGGAAGGGGCGCGGGTCGGCCGGGGTGCGCCACCGGGAGCGGACGGGGCGGCCGGTGCGCTCCCGGACGTCCTCGCTGTCGAAGAAGCCGCCCATGGCGGTGGGCGTCGCGATCACGCCCACCGCCCAGCCGCGCGCCTGGGCGGCGGCGACCAGGGTGCCGACGCCCGCGGCGACACCGGCGGCGCAGACGACGACGTAGAGGAAGGGTTTCGCGGGTGTTTCCCCGGCCGGTTCGGTCACCCGCGGCACCCTACCGCCGCGCGGCCGGGGCGGGCCGCGGCCTGCCCCGGTCCGGCTCCCCCGGCCCCGCCGTCCCCCTCACCCCAGGGACTGGGCGCCGTCCTTCTCGGTCACCGTGATCGCTGCGACGGGGCAGGCCCGCGCGGCCTCCCTGACCATGGGGTCGCCGCCGCCGTCCTCCCGGCCGGGCAGCAGGGTGCTGAAGCCGTCGTCGTCCTGGGTGAACACACCCGGGGCGGCCAGGGCGCACTGGCCGGCGCCGATACAGCGGTCCTTGTCGATGTCGATGCGCATGGGAGCAGCCTCTTACCAGGTCACGGGGAGTTCCAGCATTCCTTGGATCGTGTCGCCGGGTTTGAAGGGGATCTCCTGCGGCGGGGCGGCCAGCCGGAGTCCGGGCAGCCGGGCGAACAGGGAGCCGAGGGCGATCTCCAGTTCGGTGCGGGCGAGGTTCTGGCCGAGGCACTGGTGGATGCCGAAGCCGAAGGCGACGTGGTGGCGGGTGGGCCGGTGGAAGTCCAGCTCGTCCGGGGCCTCGTAGAGGGTCCGGTCGCGGTTGATGACGGACGTCGAGAAGATCACGCCGTCCCCCGCCCTGATGGTGGTGCCCGCCACCTCGATGTCCTGGTCCGCCTGGCGCAGCAGTCCGTCGGCGATGGAGAGCATCCGCATCAGCTCCTCGACCGCGACGGGCAGCAGCGCGGGGTCGGCGCGCAGCTCGGCCAGCCGGTCGGGGTGCTGCAGGAGGGTGTAGGTGCCCAGCGAGATCATGTTGGCGGTGGTCTCGTGGCCCGCGATGAGCAGGATGATCGCCAGGGAGACGACCTCGGCGCGGTCCAGTTCGCCCTCGCCGAGCCGCTGCTGGACCAGGTCGTCCAGGACTCCGTCGCCCGGTTCCTTGCGCTTGCGGTCGACGAGGTCGCCCAGGTACGCCTCCAGCCGGTCGCGCGCGTCCAGCACGTCGGCCACGTCCGGGCCGCGCAGCAGCCGGCGGGACTGCTCCTCGAAGAACTCGTGGTCGGCGTAGGGGACGCCGAGCAGTTCGCAGATCACCATGGAGGGCACCGGGAGGGCGAAGTCCCGCACGAGTTCGGCGGGCGGCCCCTGGTCGGTCATCCGGTCGAGCAGGCCGTCGACGATCCCCTGGATCCGGGGCCGCATGCTGGTGGCGCGCTTGAGGGTGAAGCTCGGGATCAGCATGCGCCGCTGCGTGCGGTGCTCGGGGTCGTCGACCCCGAGGAGGGCGGTCCTGCGGTCGCGCACCCCCGCGAGACGGGCGGTGGTCACCGGGAATCCGTCGCGCGTGCGGTCGCTGGACAGGCGCGGGTCGGCGAGCAGTTCGCGGGCGAGGGCGTGCCCGGTGACGAGCCAGGCCGGGCGGCCGTCGTAGAGGGTGATGCGGGCGAGCGGGCGGGTCTCGCGCAGGGGGTCGTAGCCGGTGGGCGGGTGGTAGGGGCAGGTGCGGTCCTGCGGGAAGGCCACGGCGTGGGCGGTCCCGGCGGAGTGGGGGGTCTCGACGGTGCGGGGGGTTTCGATGGTCGGGTCCGGCATGGAAGACCTCGCAGACGAAGGGTGCGTCGTGCCGATCTTCATTAGATGCCTGGGGCATCTATAGGGCGACGCGAAGTTCGGCCACATCGGCGATCTGCCGGATCTGGCCGGGAAGCGCCTCTTCCGCTTCGTAGTCCGATTGTCCCCGAGGCGGCCCCGGGCGCACGATCCGGCCATGTCCCCGGCACCGGGTCGCCGCCGCTGTCCGCCGCCGTCTCCGGGCCGCTGCGCCGGCAGCGGCCGGGCGCCGTGATCCCGGCACGGGCGGGGCGGACGGCCTGGCCGGCGGGCGCCCGGGGTGGCGGGCCGGACCGAGGGCCCGCGCGGTGACCGAACCGGCCGCGGGGACGTGGCGGCGTGGGACCCGGCCGTCCCGCTCGCTGAGGTGCGGCGCGGAACCTGGCGCGATACGGCCGTCCGGCGGGCCCCGGCACCTGCCGGATCCCGCCGAACGCCACGGCGCCCTCACCGTCGGCCGGATCTCCGCGCCGCCCCCGAAGACGACGGCACGGGACGGGCATGAGCGAGAGGGAACGCGGTAGGGATGAATCGTCCGTGCACCGGTGTTGCAGCGCGGTGGACGGCCGGAGACCTGCCGGAGACGGATCAGGACCGACGGATCAGAACCAGCGGATCACCGGCCGGCGGATCAGGACCGACGGATCAGGAGAGGACGGACGTCATGCCTCTGGAGGGCGAGTACGAGCCCAGCCCCGCCGCGTGGGTGCGGGAACAGGTGGAGTTGTACGAGAAGTCCGGCGGTACCGAGGGGACCACGCTGAGGGAGACGGGGCTGCCCGTCATCGTGCTGACCACGCGCGGTGCGCGCAGTGGCCGGATCCGCAAGACGCCGCTCATGCGGGTGGAGCACGAGGGACGTTACGCCGTGGTGGCCTCGCAGGGCGGCGCGCCCAAGCACCCGTTCTGGTACTTCAACCTGCTGGCCGACCCGCGGGTCGAGCTGCAGGACGGCCCGGTGAAGCAGGACATGACGGCCCGTGAGGTCACCGGCGAGGAGAAGGCCGAGTGGTGGGAACGGGCCGTCGCCGCGTTCCCGCCGTACGCCGAGTACCAGGAGAAGACCTCGCGGGAGATCCCGGTCTTCGTGCTGGAGGCGACCGGCGGCCACTGAGCCCGGCCCGGGACCGCCCGGGACCGCCCGGGACAGCCGGGGACCGTCCGGGACGGCGGGGGAACCGGCGGGGCGGCCGTGGGAGGCGTACGTCCGTTCCGGGCGGATGCCGGTCCGGCAGGCATGGACCGGCCGTGCGGCGGGCACCCGTCTCTCAGGCCCCGCCGCGTTCCCCCGTCGCGGCGGGGCTTTTCCGTGCCTCCTCCGCCGGGCGGTCGGTCACGTCGAGGAAGATCTGGTCCGCGACGGGGACGGTGCGGGCGATCGACTCCTTGATGCGTACCGCGACCTCCTCGACCCGTTCGCTGTCCATGCCCGGCGCCAGGTCGACCCGGGCGGCCACCAGGACGGAGTCGAGGCCCAGTTTCATGGTGAGCAGCGCCTCCACGCTGTCGATCTCGGGCTGCGCCCGCAGCAGACTGCGGATCCTGCCGCTGAGTTCGGGGTCCGCGGCCTCCCCGATCAGCTGGTCGCGCGCGTCGCGGCCCAGCCGGTAGGCGACGTAGACGAGCAGCGCGCCGATGGCGAGGGAGGCCGACGCCTCCCACACGACCTGCCCGGTGGCCATGTGCAGCGCCATGCCGGCGAGGGCGAGCGTGACACCGAGCACCGCGGTGCCGTCCTCGGCGACGACCGTGCGCAGCGCGGGGTCGCGCAGGCCGCCCGCGCCGCCCTGCCCGCACACCTGGTGCACGGCCCGCAGCAGCGAGGTCCCCTCGGCCAGCAGCGAGACACCGAGGACGACGAGACCGACCACGTAGCCGGTGAAGTCCTCCTCCGCGCCGTTGCGCAGGGCCTCGACGCCCTGGAAGAAGGAGAAGCAGCCGCCCATGACGAAGATGCCGACGGCCGCGAGGAGCGACCAGAAGAACCGCTCCTTGCCGTAGCCGAAGGGGTGGCGCCGGTCGGCGGGGCGGCGGCTGCGACGCAGCGCGGCCAGCAGGAAGATCTCGTTGAGGCTGTCGGCGACGGAGTGGGCCGCCTCGGACAGCAGGGCCGGCGAGTGCGCGACGAGACCGCCCACGGCCTTGGCGACCGCGATGACCAGATTGGCCGCGAGCGCCACCAGGACGGTGACCCGGGTCTTCCGGTCGGCGGCCGGTCCCGGGTCCGGCCCTGCGGCGCCGGTCTCCTCGGAGGTCCCGGCAGCGCCGGTCGCCTCGGAAGTCCCTGAAGTCCCAGAGGTCCCGGTGGTCCCGGTGGCCTCGGGGATCCCGGTGGTCCCGGTGGTCCCAGTCGCCTCGAAGGTCCCGGAGGCCCCGGCCCCCTCGGCGTGCTGGGCCCTGTCGGCGGTATCGGCACTTCCGCCCGGGTCGGCGGTCTCGGCGGTGTCAACTCTGCTGGCTGCGCCGGGCGTCTCGGCCGGCTCGTCGGGTGTCCCGTCCACGTTCGCCGACTGCCCCGGTCGGTGCGGATCACACCGTGCCGCCGGCCGATTTCGGGGAACGCGTTCACCAGCGCACCTGACCGGTGTGCCGCGACGGCAGGGAGGAACGGGCATGGACGACGGGGACGACCGGGACGACGGCAACCGCTCCTACGGCCACAAGTCATTCAAACGTTCGAAGAGCCATTTCGCCGACCGGATCACCGCGGACGGACGGGACGGCCACCCGGTGGCGGCCGGGCGGTACCGGCTGGTGGTCAGCCGGGCGTGTCCCTGGGCGAGCCGGGCCCTGGTGTCACGGCGACTGCTCGGGCTGGAGGACGCGCTGTCGCTGGCCGTGGTCGACCCGGTCCAGGACGACCGCAGCTGGCGGTTCACCCTGGACCCCGGCGGCCGGGACCCGGTGCTCGGCATCCGCTACCTCAGCGAGGCCTACGACCGGCGGGAGACCGGCTACCCCGGCGGGGTGAGCGTCCCGGCGGTCGTCGACGTGTCCAGCGGCGAGCTGGTCACCAACGACTACCAGCAGATCACCCTCGACCTCGCCACCGAGTGGACGGCGCTGCACCGGCCCGGGGCGCCCGACCTGTATCCGCGGGCGCTGCGCGACGAGATCGACACGGTGGCGGCGCAGGTCTACGAGGACGTCAACAACGGCGTCTACCGGGCGGGTTTCGCCACCGGCCAGCAGGAGTACGAGACCGCGTGCGAGGGCGTGTTCCGCCGGCTGGAAGCGCTGGCTCAGCGGCTGGAGCGGCAGCGCTACCTCGTCGGCGACACGATCACCGAGGCGGACATCCGGCTGTTCACCACGCTGGTGCGCTTCGACGCCGTGTACCACGGGCACTTCAAGTGCAACCGCTGGAAGCTGACGGAGAACCCGGTGCTGTGGGCGTACGCCCGCGACCTCTTCCAGACGCCGGGCTTCGGGGACACCGTCGACTTCGACCACATCAAGCGGCACTACTACCAGGTGCACACCGGCATCAATCCCACCGGCATCGTGCCCCTCGGGCCGGACCTGTCCGGCTGGCTGACGCCGCACCGGCGCGAGGAACTCGGCGGCCGGCCCTTCGGCGAGGGGACTCCGCCGGGACCTGTGCGCGACGCCGAACGGGTGCCGCCCCGGGGCAGGCCCTGACACCCCGGCGACGACGACGGCGGCGTCCGCGGGCGTCCCACCCGCCGTACCCGCCCTGCCCCCCTTGACCGCACTGCCTGCCGCACCCGCCGTATCCGCTGTCCCTGCGAAGGAGGACCCAGGTGGCCAAGAAGAAGAACAAGCTCCCGCTCGTCTACCAGCCCGTCGGTTTCGTGCTCGGCTGGGCCGGCGGCGCGCTGGCCGGAAAGGCGTTCCGCACGACGTGGAAGGCCTTCCGGCACGAGGACGACGCCCCGGACGCGCTCGACGAGGACCGCCGCTGGGGCGAGATCCTGCTCGCCGCCGCCGTGCAGGGCGCGCTGTTCGCCGTGGTGCGCAGCGCGGTGGACCGCGCGGGCGCGGCGGCCATCGCACGCTCGACCGGGGTCTGGCCCGCCAAGAGCGCGGACGGCCGCGACTGACCCGAGCGGCCGGGACCGGGGCCCGGGCGGCAGTGGCTGACCCGAACACCCGGGTCCGACGCGGACGGCGGGGACACCGCGCCCCGCCGTCTCGCCCGCCGCCCCCGCCTGCCGCCCCCTGCGGGTCCGGGCCCCGCTCCCGGACCCGCAGGGGGCTCAGTCGTCTCCTGCGGCGCGGATCTCCTCCAGGCGCGCCGCCGCCGCGTCCAGCAGGAGGTCCAGCGCGGCCGGGTACGCGCTGCGGCCCATGTCGGTGACCAGGTGGCGGGCGGTGGCGGCGATGTGCGGGTGCGTGCCGGCGGGCAGGCGGGCGTACGTGGCCCGCCACACGGTGTCCTCCGCCTCGCGCGCGGCCCGGGGCAGTGCGCTGCTCGCGGAGTCCAGCGCGCCGAAGGCCAGCGCCTGGTCGACGTAGGCGTGGTAGACGCGGACGGCCTCCTCGTCGGGGAAGCCCGCGCCGCGCAGCACGCCGAGGATGGACTCCACGGTCCGGATCTCGTGGACCCGGCCGGTGACCCGGTAGGAGCCGAGGACGGCGGCCCGGGGGTGGGCGAGGGCCCCGGCGTGCATGCGCAGCCCGAGTTCCCGCAGGTCGTGACGCCACTCGCCGGTGGGACGCCAGGCGCGCAGCGAGCGGCCGATGAGTTCGTCGGCGATGGCGAGCATCAGGTCGTCGGTGTGGCGGAAGTAGCGGTACAGCGAGCTGGGGTCCGCGCCCAGGGCGCGGCCGAGGCGGCGCACCGACAGGGCGTCGGCGCCGTGTTCCTCGATCAGCCGCAGCGCGGTGGCGACGATGAGTTCCTCGGACAGGACGACACCCTGCTTGGTGGGGCGTCTGCGCCGGCGTGCGGCGGGCGGGACGACGCGTTCGCTCATCGGGACCTCCGCTGCCTTCC
This sequence comes from Streptomyces sp. NRRL S-340, assembly GCF_000720185.1. Classification (GTDB taxonomy): domain Bacteria; phylum Actinomycetota; class Actinomycetes; order Streptomycetales; family Streptomycetaceae; genus Streptomyces. The sequence continues at coordinate 120,278 of NZ_JOIY01000002.1, forward strand.
GGTGGTGCTGTGCGCTGTGCCTTCTCCGCCTCCGGGGCCTCCGGTGCCTTCGGGGCGGGCTCGGGAGGCACCTTATGACAACACCGTTGACCTGTCGTGAGGGCCGGCAGTTTCATGTGCGTGCACCGGGGCCGGCAGGGCTCCTCCCTACGGGCCGCGCTCAAGGAAAGGCACCCATGCACGCAGATCTCCTCTTCACCGGTGGTCCCGTCCTCACCCCGGCCGGCCGCACCGCGAGCGCGGTGGCCGTCACCGGCGACCGCATCACCGCCGTCGGGCACGACGAGGTTCGGGAGCTGGCCGGGCCGCGCACCGAGGTCGTCGAGCTGGCCGGGCGGCTGCTGCTGCCCGGTTTCCAGGACGCCCACGTCCATCCGGTGCCGGCCGGGAGGGAACTGGCCCAGTGCGACCTGACGGGGGCACTGACCGCCGAGGAGACCGTGGCCCGCGTGCGCGCCTACGCCGAGGCCCACCCGGAGCGGGAGTGGATCCTGGGCGGCGGCTGGTCGATGGAGGCCTTCGAGGGCGGCACGCCGGCCAAGGAGCTGCTGGACGCCGTGGTGCCCGACCGGCCGGTCTACCTGCCCAACCGCGACCACCACGGCGCCTGGGTCAACAGCCGTGCCCTCGCCCTGGCCGGGCTCACCCGCGGCACGCCGGACCCGGCGGACGGGCGGATCGAGCGCGACGCCCGGGGCGAGCCGAGCGGCACGCTCCAGGAGGGCGCGATGCAGCTGGTCGGCCGCCACGTGCCGCCCGCCGGCCCCGCCGACCGGCTGGCCGCCCTGCTGCACGCGCAGCGCCGTCTGCACGCGCTCGGCATCACCGCCTGGCAGGACGCGCTCGTCGGGGACTTCCTGGGCATGGAGGACCCCTCCCAGGCGTACCTGACCGCCGCCCGGGACGGCTCGCTCACCGCGCGTGTGCGCGGCGCCCTGTGGTGGGACCGGGGGCGCGGTCCCGAGCAGATCCCCGAACTGGTCGAGAAGCGGGCCGCGCTGAGCCACGGCCGGTTCCGGGCCGGGAGTGTGAAGCTGATGCTGGACGGGGTCGCGGAGAACGGGACGGCGGCGCTCCTGGAGCCGTACCTGGACCGCTGCGGCTGCGCCACCGCCAACCGGGGCACCCGGTTCATCGACCCCGGCCGCCTTGCGGAGTACGTCACCGCGCTGGACGCCCTCGGTTTCCAGTGCCACTTCCACGCGCTGGGCGACGGGGCGGTGCGGGACGCGCTGGACGCCGTGGAGGCCGCGCGCGCGGCGAACGGGCCGAGCGACACCCGCCCGCACCTGGCGCACCTTCAGGTGGTGCACCCCGACGACGTCCCCCGGTTCGCCCGGCTGGGCGCGACGGCCAACATCCAGCCACTGTGGGCCGCGCACGAACCGCAGATGGACGAGCTGACGATCCCCTTCCTCGGCGCCGAACGGGCCGCGTGGCAGTACCCGTTCGGGGCGCTGCTGCGGGCCGGGGCGGCGCTGGCCGCGGGCAGTGACTGGCCGGTCAGCAGCCCCGACCCGCTCCAGGGCATCCACGTGGCGGTCAACCGGCGGGAGCCCGGCAGCCGGGCGCCGGTGTTCCTGCCCGCCGAGCGCATCGGCCTGGCGGAGGCGGTCAGGGCCTACACGGCGGGCTCGGCCCGGGTGAACCACCTGGACGACACGGGCGAGGTGCGCGAGGGGGCGCTCGCGGACCTGGTGGTGCTGGACCGTGACCCGTTCGCCGGTGCGCCGGAGGAGATCGCGGACACGAAGGTGCGGGAGACGTACGTGGGCGGGGTGCGGGTGTTCGCCGCCGAGTGAGGCGGAGCCCCGCCGGGAGGCCAACGGCAATTCACAGACATATGTCAATCGAACATGCTGGAATTCACTCCAACGAGGGTAACTTGCAGGACGAGGGCGGGCAGTGCGCTCCCTGAGCGCGCCCCCGCCGCAGCGAACCCACCGGTTGGAGGCGAAGTCGTCGTGGCGAACGCACCCGCACCCGCGCCACCCGCCCGGCAGCTGCGCCTCCGCAGGCACCGCGGGTACACCGTGCTGGAGCTCCACGGGGAGATCGACATCGCCTCCGCCATGCGGATCCTGCCGCGCCTGGACCGGGTCACCGCCCGGCCGGGGGCGCGGGTGGTGATCGACCTGAGCGCAGTGGAGTTCTTCGACTGCTCCGGGCTGCGCCTGCTGCACCGGGCCCGGATCCGCGTCCTCGGCCAGGGCGGGGAACTGCTGCTGGTGTGCACGCACCCGCTGACCCTGCGGGTGCTCGCCGTCACCGGCCTGTCCCGGCACCTGCCCCCGCGGCCGACCCTGGACGCCGCCGTGGACGCCGCCCCCGCCCGGCCGCAGGCCCGCTCTACTCGTCCCGCGGCGCGTCGAAGAGCGCGCTGACCGACTCCCCGTTGTGGATCCGGCGCACCGCCTCGGCGAGCGCGGGGGCGATGGACAGCACCCGCAGCTTGTCCCCGTGGGCCCGGTACTCCGCGTGGTCCTCCAGCGGCACCGGGACGGTGTTGGTGCACACGATCTCCAGCACGTCGCTCTGCTCGGTGAGCCGTTTCAGGGCGCCGGCCGCGAACAGGCCGTGCGTGCAGGCGATCCGGATCGAGCGCGGCCCCGACTCGCGCAGCCGGTCCAGGAGTTCCAGCACCGTGCTGCCCTTGGCGATCTCGTCGTCCAGCACGATCACGTCCCGCCCGGCGACATCGCCGATGACCGAGCTGATCGTCACCCGGTCGTCGGCGTAGCGCTGCTTGGCGCCCGCGGCCACCTGGGCACCGATCATCCGGGCGAAGGCGGCGGCCTCCTTGGCGTTGCCGAGGTCGGGCGAGACGACCGTGGTGCGGGTCAGGTCGTACTGCCTGAAGTGCGCGGCCAGTTCGCGCAGGGCGTGCAGGTGGTCGACCGGCACCGTGAAGAAGCCGTGCACCTGCGGCGCGTGCAGCGTCATCGCCAGGACCCGGCTCGCGCCCGCCGCGACCAGCAGATCGGCCACCAGCCGCCCGCCCAGGGAGATGCGCGGGGCGTCCTTCTTGTCGGAGCGGGCGTAGGAGTAGTGCGGCATGACGACGGTGATGCGCCCGGCGGAGGCGCCGCGCGCCGCGTCGCACATCAGCAGCAGCTCCACCAGGTGCTCCTGCACCGGTTTGACCAGGGGCTGGATCAGGAACACGTCCCGTTCCCGGCAGTTGGCCTGCAACTGCACCTCCAGGCAGTCGTTGGCGAACCGGCTGACCCGGGTGGGGCTGAGCGGCACACCCAGGTGCGCGCAGACCTCCGCCGCCAGGTCGGGATGGGCACTGCCGCTGAACACCGCGATGTCTCGCACGATCCGCTCCTCGCATGATCATTCCGGACTGCCGGGGCTCATGCTACTGACCGGGCGGGAGGGGTCACCCCAGGACGCCGGGCAGGGCCAGCGCACCGAGCAGCGCGGCCCCGACCAGCAGCCAGGCCACGTAGTCGCCGACGTGCCCCGACTGCAGGCGCCGCAGCGGCAGCGCCCAGTCCGGTGCGGCCAGCAGCCCCGGGCGGGCCACGGCCACCGCGGCGAGCGCGACCGCCAGCAGGGTGGACAGCAGGTCCAGCAGGACACCGCTCGCCGTCCACCGCACCGAGGAGAACACCCCCCAGGTCCCGGCCTCGTCGACGGCGTGCCCCACCCGGCCGGCGAAGCCGGGGACCGCGCCGACGGCGAGCGCCGCGGCGAGCAGCACGGCCGGGACCGTGCGCATGGTCATCGGGACCTCGTCCAGCCGCTGCCTGGTCTCCGGCTCCTCACCGGAGCCGGACGTCTCGTCCTCGTCGCGTTCACCGCCGTCCCGCCCCTCGGGCCGGGGTCCGAGCCCGAGGAAGACCCGGACGGCGACGCGCAGCACCGCTCCCCCGGTGAGGGCGGAGGCCGCGACGTAGAGCACGGTGAGCGGGCCGCCGACGGCCTCCTCGCTCACCGCCTTGCCGAGGCCGGTGCCGAACGGCGGCAGCCCGGCCAGGGCCAGCGCCCCCACGGCGAACATGATCCCGACACCGCGCAGGCGCCGGGCGCGGCCGTGCAGGTAGAACTCGTCGACGCTGCCGTAGCGGTCGAGCAGGATGCCCGCGCAGGCGAACAGTGCGGCCTTCACACCGCCGTGGGCGAGGACGTACAGCGCGGTGCCGTCGTCCGCCCCGGCCTTCAGTACGCCGATGCCGATCAGGAACAGGCCGGTGTGGGAGATGGTGGAGAAGGCGAGCAGTCGCTTGATGTGCCGCTGGTACCAGCACATGACCGAGCCGACGGCCGCGGTCAGCACGCCGAGCACCACCAGCGCCCGCGTCGCGTCGGCGGCGGGGACGCCGCCCGGCCCGGAGAAGACGGTGCCGTACACCCGCCAGACGCCGTAGACGCCGAGTTCCACCATCACCCCCGACAGCAGCATGCACACGGGGGTGGGCGCGACGGCGTGCGCGTCCGGCAGCCAGAACTGGAAGGGCACGGCGGCGGCCTTCACCAGCAGGCCGGTCAGGAACAGCACGAAACCGGCCAGGGCCAGCGCGTCGGGGCCGTGGTGCCCGGCGGCGGCGTCCAGTCCCCGTCCGATCTTCGCCATGGCCAGTTCGCCGGTGCGGGCGTAGAGCAGGGCGATGCCCATGAGCATGAAGTAGGCGCCGAGCGAGTTGACGACGCCGAAGGTGAGGCCGCCCTGCACGGCCTTGGCCTCGTCGATGCGGTATCCGGTCAGCGCGTACGCGACGACGCTCATCAGCTCGAAGAACACGAAGGCGTTGAACAGGTCGGCGGCGATCGCGAACCCGCACATGCCGCCCTGGAAGAGCAGCATCAGCGCGGGGAAGGAACCGGCGTGACCGCGCGGCGGCTCGTCGAAGTAGTGCCAGGAGTACGCCAGCGCGGCGAGCGTGAGCAGCGAGACGAGTGCCGCCATGCCGAGGCTCGCGCCGTCCCCGGTCACGACGATGCCGACGCTCTCGCCGCCCACCGGGAACCAGCCGCCCACCCACTCCGTGAGCGGCGGCGAGGAGCCGGCGAGCAGCCAGATCGCCAGCGCGGCGGTGCCGGCGCAGACCAGGGAGGCGAACGCCTCGGCGGCGGGGCGGGGCAGACGGCGCCCGCCGGCGACGAGGAGGGCCGCGCCCAGCAGCGGGACGGCGGGCAGCAGCGGCAGCAGACGGAGCATCAGCCGCGCAGCTCCCTCAGCTCGTCGGGGTCCACCGTGCCGTGCCGCTTGGAGATCTGCACCGTCAGCGCGAGCAGCAGCGCGGTGACCGTGGCGCCGACGACGATGTCGGTCAGCGTGAGCGCCTGCACCAGGGGGTCCACCACGGGCCGCGAGCCGGGCGCGATGTCGGAGAAGACGGGCGCGGTGCCGCCGTCGCGGTACCCGACCGCCAGCAGCAGGATGTACGTCGCCGACTGGCACACGGCCAGGCAGCCCACGGCGTGGATCAGGTTCCGGCTGGTGGCCAGCCCGTAGCAGCCGACCAGGAACACGTAGGCGGCCACCAGGTACGGAAGGACGTGCATGACGTCGCTCACGGCGCGCTCACTCCCCCTTCTCCTCCTCGATCTCGACGGCCTGGTCCAGGAAGCGGGCGAGCAGCACGACGACGGCGCAGGCGACCTCCATGCCGATGGCCGCGTTCAGCAGCGGGACGGTGCCACCGGAGGACAGCGTGTTGAACGTCCCGTACGGCAGCAGGGTGTTGGCGAGGAACGCGGTGCCCGTGAGGACTCCGGCGAAGCCGAGGACCAGGTAGGCGGAGGCCGACAGCGCGTCGCCGATCTCGTACGCGTCGACGGGGCGTACGCGTTCGAGGGCGGCGTAGTCGGCGCCCAGGTACATCAGGTGCAGGGCGGTCGCGGCGACGACCCCGCCCTGGAAGCCGCCGCCGGGGCTGAGCTGGCCGTGGGCGACGACGTAGAGGCCGGTGACCAGCGCGACGGGCAGCACGGCCAGGGCCCAGCGGCGTACGGGGGCGGCGACCTCGGAGGGCAGGGGCGGATCGCGGTGTTCGTCGCGGGCCTGGCGCAGCAGGACGACGCAGCCGAGGACGGCCGCGAAGAGGATCGTCATCTCGCCCATGGTGTCGAAGGCCCGCTGGTCGAAGTTGACGGAGGCGATGGTGTTCGCGATGTGCCGGGACAGGGAGGCGCCGACCGCACGGTCGCCGTAGGGGTGCCGCGGGCCGCCGAACGCGGGCAGCCGCAGACAGGCCGCGACGAGCAGCGCGGCCAGAGCGCCGCCGCCGAGGAACACCAGCCACAGGCGGGCGCGCGGGGTCACTGCCTGCCGTTCTTGCCGTGGGCGGAACGCCGCCGGACCTTGCGGACCGAGAGCATGATGAGCAGCGGGGTGAGGGCGGAGCCCACGGCGAGCTGGGACAGACCGACGTCGGGTGCCTGCAGGACCGTGAAGAGCACGGCGAGGGCGGTGCCGAGGACGGACAGGACGAGCGCCTGGCGCGCGGGGTCGCGGTTGGCGACGGCGGCGGTGGCGCAGCCGGCGACGGCGAGCAGGGCCACGACGACGAGCGCGTCAGCCACGGCTCACCCCCGGGAAACCGCCGGACAGGGCCCGCGAGGCGAGGAGGTTCCCGCCGACCAGCAGCGCCCCGACGATCAGGAGCTTCACCATGGCCCGGCCGGGTCCGGCGACCACGCACAGCACCAGCACGACGGCCGCGCCGGCGCCGGCACAGGCCCAGGTCGCCGCCCAGGCCTGCGGGGGGTCCTCGGCGAGTTCGTCGGCGAGCAGCCGGGCGAAGACCAGGGTGCCGACGGGGCCCAGCAGGGCCAGGAGCAGGGCGAGGTCGACGTAGGAGGTGCGCCCGTAGCCCTGGGAGAGCAGGAGCAGGCCGGGACAGACCAGGGCGGTGGAGAGGTTCTGCGCGACGACGCGGCGTCCCAGCGGGCCGGTGGCGACGCCCCACAGGGTCGTGCCGAGGCCGACGGCCAGGACGGCCGCCGCCGCGACGAGCCAGCCGTTCACCTGCGGCTCACCGCCCGCCGTCCGGCCCGTGCGACCAGCGCGCCGACGCCCGCGGCGCAGGCGCCGACCACCCACTCCAGGGTGTAGACGGTGCTGATGAGCATGAGCCACAGCACGACGAGCGCGGCCCACCAGGCCAGCACCTCGCCCACCGCGAGGAGTGTCGTACGCGGGTTCAACCGGCACCTCCCCGGGCTGGTTCCGCTGCCGTGTGCTGCCTTGCCGTGCTCTGCCTTGCCGTGCGCTGTTGCGCTGTGCTGTCACGTTCCCTGACGCCGTTTCCCCGGCATCCAAGCACCGCCCCGGCCGCGGGGCGCGCGGCGGCGCGCGGGTCCGGTGCCCGGATGCCCCGACAGCAGCAACGGAAACCGGTGGCCCGGCCGGCCCGCCCGGTCCTGCATCCCGGGGCCGTTCGCGGGTAACCGGCCCAGCAGCAGGCCGACTTGGCGTACGGAGGATGACATGAGCAGGATCGCCTTCCACCCGCTCACCGTGTTCCGTTCCCGCTCGGCCGGGTCCCGGCCCGCCGCGCGAGGCGGGGAGGCTCAGAGCGCGAAGGCGCAGGACGCGCGGGACGAGCCGCACGGCCGCAGGCCCCTGCCGTGGCCGCTGCGCCTTCCCGCGATGGCGTGCGCCTTCGTGTTCATGGTGGCGTTCGCCGTGGTCCTGGCCCGGCTGACGCTCCAGCCGTCGCCCTCGTCGGTGTCCTTCGTGCACACGAACCTGCACCCGGGCCGGTCGCTGCGGGCCTACCTGAACGAGCCGGGGCTGCGGGACGCGGTCCAGCAGATCGGCGGGAACCTGCTGCTCGGGGTGCCGTTCGGCGTGCTGGTACCGGTGGTCGCGCCGCGGGCGCGCGGGCTGTTGCGCGTGCTGCTGCTCACCGCGCTCGTCATGCTCCTGGTGGAGTTCGCGCAGGGGGCGCTGATCACCGGGCGGGCGTTCGACATCGACGACGTCATCCTCAACACGACCGGTGCGCTGGCCGGTCACCTCCTGCTCGGGCGGCGCATGGGCCGGGCCGTGCACGCGCGCAGGCGACACGGGTGACACGCGACACGGGTGGCACGCGACACGGCTGAGACGGGGTGCGGGTGCCAGCAGGACCCGGCGCGGGCTCCGCCCCAGGTACCGACCACTCCGGCACGGAGTATTGACGCCCCCTTAATTCACCACTTGAATCAAGGGGCACCCCCTCTCCTTGTCCCCCCACGACTGCCGCGCGCCCGCGCACGGGCCGCCGCACGGAAGGGAGTTCCGTGACCTCCCCACGCCTGCTCCGCAGATGCCTCCTCGCCGCCCTGTCCACCGTGCTCGCCGGCGCCGCCGCCGTCGGCCCCGCGCGGGCGCAGGCGGCGGGCGCCTCGGCCCGCTCCGGGGCCGCCACCGCCGCCTCGACCGCCGCCGTGACCGCGTTCTCCGACACCTTCGACGGACCCGCGGGCGCCGCCGTCGACCCCGCCAAGTGGCAGACGGAGACCGGTGACAACGTCAACAACCACGAACGGCAGTACTACACGGCGGGTACGCGCAACGCCGCCCTGGACGGCCAGGGCCACCTGGTCATCACCGCCCGGCGCGAGAACCCGGCCAACTACCAGTGCTGGTACGGAACGTGCCAGTACACCTCGGCACGGCTGAACACCTCGGGGAAGTTCACCGCGCAGTACGGGCACGTCGAGGCGCGGATGAAGATTCCGCGCGGGCAGGGCATGTGGCCGGCGTTCTGGATGCTCGGCACCCCGGTGAACTGGCCGGACTCGGGCGAGATCGACGTCATGGAGAACGTCGGGTACGAGCCCTCGACCGTGCACGGGACCATCCACGGCCCCGGCTACTCCGGTTCGGGCGGCATAGGCGCCGCCTACACCCTGCCGGGCGGCCAGGCCTTCGCCGACGCCTTCCACACCTTCGCCGTGGACTGGGCGCCCGGCTCGATCACCTGGTCGGTCGACGGCACCGTCTACCAGCGGCGCACACCCGCCGACCTGGGCGGGAAGACCTGGGTGTTCGACAAGCCGTTCTTCCTCATCCTGAACCTGGCGGTGGGCGGCTACTGGCCGGGCGACCCGGACGGCTCCACCGGCTTCCCGCAGCAACTCGTCGTGGACTCCGTCTCGGTCACCACGGGCGGCACGTCCGCCGGCGGCGCCATCCGCGGGCTCGCCGGCAAGTGCGTGGACGTCGCCGGGGCCAACTCCGCCAACGGCACCCCGGTCCAGCTCTACGGCTGCAACGGCACCGCCGCCCAGCAGTGGACGGTGGGCTCCGACGGCAGCCTGCGCGCCCTCGGCAAGTGCCTCGACGTCACGGGCAACGGCACCGCGGACGGCGCCACCGTCCAGCTGTGGGACTGCACCGGCGGCCCGAACCAGAAGTGGGCGGTCTCGGCGGCCCACGACATCGTCAACCCGCAGGCCGACAAGTGCCTCGACGTCACGAACAACTCCTCCGCCGACGGCACCCGCCTGCAGATCTGGACCTGCACGGGCGGCGCCAACCAGAAGTGGACGGTGGGCTGAGTCCGGCGCGGCCGGACGCGGTGGGCGGCGGGAGGCGCGCGGCCGGCGCCGGGCGGCCTCGTCAGTGCCAGGTGAACTTGTCGCCGCCCACCCAGCGGACCACGTCCGGGTCGTCCAGGTCGTGGACGGTGATGCCGAACGCGGCCGCGGCCTGGAGGACGTCGGTGACGCTCTTCGCCTCGCCGATCACCTCGCCGTCGATCTCCATGATGCGGAACGGCGGGTCGGCCCGCTGGACTCCGAGCACCATGATCCGCGGTCGGGAGATGTAGGGACTCGCGCTCTCGGTCATGTCTTCAAGCGTAGATCGTGCCGGGTGCGGGCGGAGCCCGGGCCGTGCCGGGTGCCGGCGGCGGCCCCGGGCCGTCTCAGGGGCGCCGCCAGTCGTCGCCGGTCAGGTGGGAGCCGGCCATCGGGCCCATGCGCAGCATCCCGCCGTCCACGCTCCAGGACGCCCCGGTGACGTAGGAGGCGTCGGGACCGGCGAGGAACGCGATCACGGCGGCGACCTCACGGGCGTCGCCCGGGCGGCCGAGCGGCACGCCCGGGCGGTGCTCGGTCCGTACGTCCGTGTCCTCCTGGCCGGTCATGGGCGTGGCGATCTCACCGGGCGCCACCGCGTTCACGGTGATGCCGTGCTCGGCCAGTTCCAGGGCCATCACCTGGGTGAGCAGTCCGAGGCCGCCCTTGGCCGCGCAGTACGGGGCGGCGCCCACCCGGGGCTGGTGCTCGTGCACCGAGGTCACGTTGACGATGCGGCCGCCGTCGCCCTGCCGGATCATCCGCCGGGCCGCCTTCTGCCCGCACAGGAACGGGCCGACGAGGTCCACGTCCAGCACCTCGCGCACGTCCTCCAGACGCAGGTCGACGAAGGGCGTGGCGGTGCCGGTGCCCGCGTTGTTGACCAGTACGTCGATCCGGTCGCCGAGCGCGCCGGCGAGTTCGTCCAGGGCGTCCGCGGCGGCGGGCAGCCGGGTGAGGTCCATCCGGGCCACGGCGGCCCGGCGCCCGTGCGCGCGGACCTCCTCGGCGGTCTCCTCGGCCCCCTTCTCGTCGCTGTGCCAGGTGATGCCGATGTCCAGCCCCGCCTCGGCCAGACGGACGGCGGTGGCGCGGCCGATGCCGGAGTCGGCGCCGGTGACGACGGCCACCCGGGCGGCCTGCGACGAAGCTGCGGACATGAGACCTCCTGCGGTACGGGATCGCCGTACGGACCCGGACGCCGTACGGGCGGTTTCGTCGTGCACGGGATCGTCGTGCGGACGGGGCATCGCAGTACCCGGGGACGTCCGGGGCAAACGGGAGGGGGCCGCCGGTGCCGGTGCGGGTGCGGGTGCGGCCGGGGCGGGCAACCCTGGGGGTGGAGGTGGCGATGGACCCCGTCGAGGCGCTGGACCGGATCGCCTTCCTGCTGGAGCGGTCCCGGGAGCCGACCTACCGCGTGCGCGCTTTCCGCACGGCGTCGCGGGTGGTGGCCTCGCTGCCCGCCGGGGAGGTGGCGCGGCGGGCCTCGGACGGGTCGCTGGAGTCGCTCAAGGGGGTCGGCCCGAAGACCGCCCAGGTGGTGCGCGAAGCGCTGACCGGGGAGGTGCCCGGCTATCTGCGGAAACTGGAGGGCGAGGCGGACCGGCCGCTCACGGAGGGCGGCGAACGGCTGCGGGCACTGCTGCGGGGCGACTGCCACCTGCACTCCGACTGGTCCGACGGGGGCAGCCCCATCGAGGAGATGGGCCGGGCCGCCGCGGCCCTCGGACACGAGTGGGCGGTGCTGACCGACCACTCGCCGCGGCTGACGGTGGCCCGCGGGCTGTCGCCCGACCGGCTGCGCGAGCAGCTCGACGTGGTGGCCCGGCTGAACGAGACCTGGGCGCCCTTCCGGCTGCTCACCGGCATCGAGTGCGACATCCTCGACGACGGCTCCCTCGACCAGGAACCGGAACTGCTCGAACGGCTGGACGTGGTGGTCGTCTCGGTGCACTCCAAGCTACGGATGGACGCCCGTGCGATGACCCGCCGCATGGTGGCCGCCGTACGCGACCCGCACTCCGACGTCCTGGGGCACTGCACCGGACGGCTGGTGACGGGGCGGGGGCGGCCCGAGTCGGAGTTCGACGCGGACGAGGTGTTCGCCGCGTGCGCCGAGACCGGCACCGCCGTGGAGATCAACAGCCGCCCGGAGCGGCTGGACCCGCCACGCCGGCTGCTGCGCCGCGCGGTGGAGGCGGGAACGCTGTTCTCCGTCGACACCGACGCGCACGCGCCCGGACAACTGGACTGGCAGATCCACGGCTGCGCGCGGGCCGAGGAGTGCGGGGTGCCGCCCGGACGCGTGGTGACCACCTGGTCCCTGGACGAGCTGCTGGCCTGGGCCCGGGAGCGGCGGACGCCGACCGGAGTGAGGGACGGCTGACGTGGTACCCGCACCGGTGCCGCCGGCCCGCCGACCCGCGGGCTCCGCCGGCACCACCGACTCTCGGGAGATCTCCCAGGAGACCTCTCCACCAGAAGGGAACACACCGGATGGACCGTGCCGCCGTCTTCGATGTCGACGGAACGCTCGTCGACACCAACCACCTCCACGTCACCACCTGGTGGGAGGCGTTCCGGCAGGCGGGCCACCGGGTCCCCATGCACGCCATCCACCGCTCCGTCGGCCTGGGCTCCACCGACCTGATCGCCCATCTGCTCGGCGACGACCGCGACGAGGAGCAGGACGCGGCCCTGAGCGACGCCCACAGCACGCTCTACGCCCAGTACTTCGACCGGCTGCCGGCCCTCGAGGACGCCGGCCGGCTCCTGCGCCACCTGCACAAGGCCGGCTGGACGGTGGTCCTCGCCACCTCGGCGAGCGGTGCGGAACTGGGCGCGCTGCGCCGGGCGATCGACGCGGACGAGGCCATCACGGCCACCGCGAGCGCCGACGACGTCGAGGCGGGCAAACCGGCGCCCGAACCGGTGCAGCACGCCCTGGAACTCGCCGGTGTGCCCGCGGAGCGCGCGGTGTTCGTGGGCGACACCGTCTGGGACATGCGGGCCGGCAGCCGGGCCGGGGTGCGCTGCGTGGGCGTGCTGTGCGGCGGCATCCCGCGCGCCGATCTGGAGCAGGCCGGTGCGCAGGCCGTCTACGACGACCCCGCGCACCTGCTCGCCTCCCTCGCCGACAGCCCGCTGGCCTGACGTGCCCCGACGGCACGGCGGGCCGCCGCCCGGGAATGTGACGCACGCCCCGCATGAGACACCGCGCCGCGCGGATACCCGGGCACGATGACGGGCGTACCGGAAAACCCAGCACCCACTCCCCCGCCGGACCGCCACTCCCCGCGCCGCGGCGCGCGGCGCGCGGCCCGTGCCCCCGGCGGGCGGCTCGGCGCCCGCTGCTGCCGCGCCGTCGGCGAGGAGGCGCGCCGCGTCGGCCGCTCCCTGCGGGCCGTGGTGCGCGGCCCCGGCCGGGAACGCGACCTGGTCGTGCAGTCGCTCAAGGCCGCCGCGGCGGCGCTGCTGGCCTGGGTGGTGGCCAAGGTCTGGCTGGGCGACCCGATGGCCCTGATGGCACCGTGGGTGGCGCTGGTCATGGTGCAGGCCACGGTGTACAGCTCGCTGCTGCGGGCGGGGCAGCAGTGCGCGGCGATCGGCGCGGGGACCCTGCTCGCCTCGGGCGCGCAGGCGGTCACCGGTGGCACCCTGTCCGCGCTCGCGCTGTCGCTGCCGGTGCTGATGCTGCTGGCCAACTGGTCACGCTTCGGCGACCAGGGGATCTACGGTGCCACCACCGCCGTGTTCACCCTGGCGACGGGCAGTGTCTCCGTCGCCTCGGTGGGGCACCGGCTGTGGCAGACGGCGCTCGGCGCGGTGATCGGCCTGGCCGTCAACGCCTTCGTCCTGCCGCCCATCCACCTGCGGGACGTGCGGGAGAACCTCGCGGCGGTCGCGCGGGAGGCGGGCGACGTGCTGTGCGCGGTCGCGGGCGGTCTGCGCGGCGGTGACTGGGACGGCGGGACGGCGGCCGAGTGGTCCCGTGGCTCGGCCCGGCTCGAACGCCGCCTGGAGACGCTGCACTCGGCCCGGCGCTGGAGCCGGGAGAGCCTGCGCCTGACCGCCGGTCCGCTGCGTGCGCTGCGCCGGCCGCCGTCGCCCGTGCCGCCCGAGACGGAGGACGAGCGCTGGAGCCGGGTCACCGGGCACGTACGGGCGCTCACCCGTACGCTCGCGGTCGCGGCCGACCAGGACCGCGCTCCGGAGCGGCCGGATTCGGCGGTGCTGCGGACCTACGCCGACCTGCTGGAACTGATCGCGCGGGCGTGTCACGCGGAGAGCGGCCGGCTGCTCGGCGCGGACACCGCCGACGAGAGCGGCGGCGGGGAGCCGGAGGCGAAGCGGGGGGAGCTGCACCGGCGGCTGCAGGACGGGCTGCGGGAGCACGCGGGCCGGGCGGCGGCCCCGGTCACGGTGCTGGGGTCGCTGCTGCTGCAGGCGGAGAGCCTGTGGGCGGAGACCGTCCCGGGCGCCGCGTCCGGCGCGGCACCCGGCCGGGCGCGGGGCCGGGAGGGGGAAGCCGGGCCGGCGCGGGACGCGGAGGCGGAACCCGCGTCGGCGCGGGACGCGTCTCCGGCGGACCCGGGACCGGGCTCGGCACCCGAGCGGGCATCGCGCCCGGCATCCGACCCGGCAACGGGCCCGGCACCGGGACCGTTGTCCGGCCCGGCGTCGCGTACCGCCGCGGAGTGAGCCGGATCACCCCAAAATGCGGCAGAGCCAGGAACACCGGGCGCCCCTGCGCCGTTGAACCCCACGTGGGTGCGGATGGGACAGTGTCCCCGGGCCTCACCTATTGCCCACAGGGACGATCGTTCGGCTGAAGCCCTGTGGAGCGTCTCGCCGAGAGGCGACCGCCATGCGTGCCCACACCAGGTCCGCCCCGGCCGTGATTCCCCCGTCCGGCCGGGGCTTTCCCCTGCCCGCCCCCGCCGGCCGCGGCTCGCCGGGTGCGCCCTTGACTTCGAGAGCACTCCAATCCGTAGCGTTCCGCGCATGAGCACTACGCCACAGCACAAGATCGGCTCCGGCTTCGGGGCGGCCAGCACCGCCGACGACGTCCTGCGCGGCATCGACCTCACCGGCAAGCTGGCGCTCGTCACCGGCGGCTACTCCGGCATCGGTCTGGAGACCACCCGGGCACTGACGAAGGCGGGCGCCCGCGTTCTCGTCCCCGCCCGCCGTCCCACCGCCGCGCAGGAGGCGCTGCACGGGATCGAGGGTGCCGAGACGGACACCCTCGACCTGGGCGACCTGGACAGTGTCCGCGCGTTCGCCGAGCGGTTCCTGGCCTCCGGCCGCGCGGTCGACCTCGTCATCGACAGCGCCGGGATCATGGCGTGCCCCGAGACCCGGGTCGGGCCCGGCTGGGAGGCCCAGTTCGCGACGAACCACCTCGGTCACTTCGCCCTGGTCAACCGTCTGTGGCCGGCGATCGAGGCGGGCGGCGGCCGTGTCGTCTCGGTCTCCTCCCGCGGCCACCACTTCTCCGGGATCCGCTGGGACGACGTCCACTGGCGCGGCGGCTACGACAAGTGGATGGCCTACGGCCAGGCCAAGACCGCGAACGTCCTGTTCGCCGTCCACCTCGACCGGCTCGCCCGGGACGCCGGTGTCCGCGCCTTCGCCCTGCACCCCGGCGCCATCATCACCCCCTTGCAGCGCCATCTGTCCCACCAGGAGATGTTCGAGCGCGGCTGGGTGGACGAGCGGGGCGTCCCGCTGAACCCGGAGGGCTTCAAGAGTCCCCAGCAGGGCGCGGCCACCCAGGTCTGGGCGGCGGCCTCCCCCCAGCTGGACGGCCTCGGCGGCGTCTACCTGGAGGACTGCGACATCGCCGAGCCGGTCCCGGACGAGGGGGCCCACCCCAGCGGCGTCAAGCCCTGGGCGACCGACCCGGAGCAGGCGGCCCGTCTGTGGGCGCTGTCGGCCCGGCTGACGGGGGTCGACGCGTTCGCCGGACGCTCCTGAGCGCGCACGCGCCGTGACGGCGGCCCGGCGGGCCACCGCCGGGCCGTCACCGCCGGGCCGTCACCGTCCGGCCGGCGCCGTCAGGCCGTCCGGGGAGCGCCCGCCACGCCCACCGCGACTGCCCCGGTCTTCGCCGGGTCCGTCGCACTCGCCGGGTCCGTCGTGCTCGCCGTCTCCGCGCCGGTGGCCGTCTCCGTCCCGTCCGTCCTGCCGGTCGTACCCGTCGTACCGGTCATGAAGGAGTACAGGTCCTCGGTGAGGCGGTCGGCGTGCGTGACGTACAGGCCGTGGCCGCCGCCGTCGTACACCTTCAGGGTGCTGCCGGTCACCAGGGCGGCGGTCCGGCGGCCCGTGGCGGAGAGCGGGGCGGACGTGTCCTGACTGCCGTGCACGACGAGGACCGGCAGGTCGAGCCTCGCCGTCTCCGCGGCGACGTCCACCGTGGCGACCAGCTCGTTGACGGCGTCCGCCGCGTGGGCCGTGCACACCAGGGCCTGGTCGACGACGTGGCGGACGTACTGCGGCGACACCTCGTTGCCGGGCCGGCCGAGGGCGAAGTAGGGGGCCGCCCCCTCCTCGTAGAACGCCGCCCGGTCCCTGCGGAAGACCTCGTGGGAGGCCCGCATGACCTCCGGGTCCCAGCCGTCGGGGTGACCGGCCGAGCGGACGACGCCCGGTGCGATGCCGGCGACGAAGGCGGCCCGGGCGACCCGATCGGTGCCGTGCCGCGTCAGGCAGCGCACGATCTCCGCGCTGCCCAGGGAGTGCCCGACGAGCGTCGCCGCCCGCAGGTCCAGACGGTCGAGCAGGCCGTGCAGATCGTCGGCGAGGGTGTCCAGGTCGAACCCGCCCCAGACGTCGTCCGAGCGGCCGTGGCCGCGCCGGTCCAGGCCGACGCAGCGCACGCCCCGGCGCGCCAGCGGCAGCATCTGGAACTCCCACATCCCGGTGCCGAAATAGGCGCCGTTCACGAAGACGGCCACGGGGCCGTCGGCCGGCCCGTAGTCGACGAAGTGCAGGCGGGTGCCGTCGGCGGGGCTGGTGAAGTACGGCATGGCGGACCTCCCGGAGAAGCGGTTGCGGGGGCGGGTGGTGGCGTTCGGTGACGTCGTGCGGTGATGTCGTTCCCCATCGTCGCGGCGCGCCCTGGCCGGGTCGATTACCCGCGGGGTCATGCCGGGTCGACCCGCGGGGAGCGGGTACTCGGGCCCCGCACTCGACCGTCCCCGGAAGGAGCCGAACGTGAGCAGCGTGTCGGGCAGCAGGATCGTCGTCACGGGCGCCACCGGCAATGTCGGGACGAGCGTCGTCCGTCTGCTCTCCGAGGATCCGGAGGTGGCCTCGGTACGGGGCCTGGCCCGCCGGATCCCGCGGTGGTCGCCGCCCAGGACGGAGTGGGCGCGGGTCGACATCGCCTCGGAGCAGGCGCCCCTGGCCGCGCAGTTCGAGGGCGCGGACGCGGTGGTGCACCTGGCGTGGGCGTTCCAGCCGACGCACGATCCGGCGACGACCTGGCGCACGAACGTCCTCGGCGGCATCCGTGTCCAGGAGGCCGTGGCCGCCGCCGAGGTACCGGTGCTGGTGCACGCCTCCTCGGTCGGGGCGTACTCACCGGGGCCCAAGGACCGCGCCGTCGACGAGTCGTGGCCGACCCACGGCTGGCCGGACGCCGCGTACACCCGGGAGAAGGCGTACCTGGAACGGGCCCTGGACACGTTCGAACGGGACCACCCCGGCGTCCGGGTGGTCCGGATGCGGCCGGGCTTCCTCTTCAAGGCCGAGTCCGCGAGCGAGCAGCGGCGCATCTTCGGCGGCCGGTTCCTTCCGGGGCCGATGGCGCGGCCCGAGCTGCTGCCGTTCCTGCCCGACATCCCCGGCCTGCGCGCCCAGGTCCTGCACACGGACGACGCCGCCCGCGCCTACCTGCTGGCGCTGCGCCACGAGGTGCGCGGTGCCTTCAATCTGGCCGCCGACCCGCCGCTGGACGCGCGGGTGCTCGGCGAGCTGCTCGGCACCCGGCCCCTGCGGCTGCCGCGCACCGCCGCGCGCTCCGCGATCGCGGCGGCCTGGGGCCTGCATCTGCTGCCGGCCTCCCCGCACCTGTTCGACGCGGTGCTGCGGCTGCCCCTGATGGACTGCACCCGGGCCCGCACGGAACTCGGCTGGCGCCCGCAGCACACGGCGACCGAGGTCATGGAGGAGTTCCTGCGGGGCCTGCGGCGCGGCGAGGGCGCGGACACGGAGCCGCTGCGCGGCCGCAAGGTGGGATGAGCCGGTCGCCGGGCCGGGGTGAACGGGGCGGGCGCGGTGCGAGTCCGGCGGGCGGGCGCAGGCGTGGGTGGGCACCCGCGCGGGCGCGGGACGGCGAGGGGGCACCCGCCCGCTCGTCAGCCACCGGCCCGCCGGCTCATCGGCTCTCCCCGAGGGTCGCGCTCGCCCCGCCCCGGGACGACGGGGTACCGACCGGGGTAGGACAGGCGCCCGTGGAAGGCGGGGCCGGCGGAGGGCGTCAGGCGGACGGTTCGTCCGGTGCGGGGTGTTCCTCGTCGGCGCCCGGGACGTCGTCGCGGGCGGTCCCGTGGGCGGGCCGCTCCTCGCGGGCCGGTTCGGACGCGGAGGACCGCGCCGTCTCCCAGGGGTCCTCGTCCACGTCCGCCTGCTGGTCCGGCATGTCCCGCGGAACGGGCGAGCGGTGTCCGGTCACGATGTACTCCTTCGCGGGTCGGCGCGTGGCACTGCGGCCGGCCGCACGGCGTGCGGCCGACGCGCGGGTACCTCCCCGGTGACCTGCGAAACCTTCGGTGCCCAGGTCCCTCAGCCGGGCAGCCGCAGCGCCCTCATCTGTTCCTCCATCGGGCCGAGCCCCACGTCCTGGCGGCGCTCGTCGAGGCTCCCGGGCAGGCGGACGGGATACGGGCGCAGCGTCGCGGGGTCGATCCGGGTTCCGTAGAACTGGGGTTCGCCCAGATCGACGGCGCAGTGGTCGGCGATGTAGGCGAAGTGGACGGCCGGGCAGCGGCCGTCCGCCGTGGCCTGGGCGATCAGGTCCCGGCAGCGCAGCCGCAGGTCCAGCCCGGGAGCGTGCAGCAGGATCATCAGCGCGGCGGTCGACGCCCGCATGCCCACGGTGTCGGCGGCCGGCCAGCCGTGGCGGCGCACGATCTCCTCCAGCGCGTCGGCGTTGTCGCGGTGGCAGCGGGCGACCTTGTGCCGGCGTTCCGGCGTGGGCGCGGCGCCCGCCTCCCGGGTCAGCCTGCGGTCCTGGTCGGCCCGGCGCAGCAGTTCGTCCGCCAGCGAGGCGTTCTCGGCGGTGCCGGCCGGGACGCCGCCGGCCGCGTACATCGCCGACAGGGCCCGCCACAGGTGTCCGTCCGGTGTCCCGCCTCCGGTGCGGGCGGCCGGCGTCCCGTGTTCCGCCTGCCCGTTGCCGGTCCGCCGGCGGTCGGTGCGGCCGTGCTCCGGCCGCTCCGCGGGCGCGTCGCCCGTCCCGGGGCCACGCCCGGCGGCCGGGACGGCGCGCGCCGAGGCCGCGCGCCTGGCGTACAGGGCCGTCAGCGCCTGCCGCAGCCCCTCGCCCCCCGGGGCGTTGCGCTGCGTGCCGTACGCCGTGCCGGCCGACGCGTCACCCGCCGGGCCCGGGCACCGCTCACCGGCCGCCGGGCCGCCGGCGTTCCCCGGATCGCCGGGGGCCGGACCGGGACGGGCCACGGTGTCCACTCCCGCGGTGCGCAGGGGGCTGTCCGTCATGACGCGGCACCTCGCAGGCTCAGGGTGAACCAGACTCTCTTGCCGGGGGTGCCGGGTTCGGGCGGCGCGAGGCCCCAGTCGTCGGCGAGCGCGGCCACGATGGCCAGTCCGCGGCCCGACTCGGCGGCGGCGTCCGCCGCCCGGCGCCTGGGCAGCAGCGGCGAACGGTCGGCCACCGTCACCCGCAGGGTGCGCGCGGTGCGCTCGACGGTGAGGGTGACGGTGTCGCGCGGGCCGCGGCTCGCGTGCCGGACGGCATTGGCGAACAGCTCGTCCGTGGCCAGGACCGCGCTGTCGCACTGGTCGGCCGACAGCCGCAGCCGGGCGAGGTGCTGGGTCACCATGCGCCGGACAGCCGAGGCCCAGGAGGGGTCGGCGGGCACCGTGGAGCACAGGCGGGCCGGCTCACCGCCGTGCCCGGGCGGGCCGCCCGGCGGGACGTCCTCGCCCAGGGACGCCGCGGCGTCCTCCTCGTGGCGTGCCGGGGCGGACGAAGGAGCCCGCTGCGGGACCCGGGAGCCGGTCATCGCCGCTCCTGACACGGTGTCAGGCAATGGCCGTCGCCGCGGCCGGGCCGGTGCGCACCACCCGCCCCGACCGAGGTTCTGTCGCGGCTCTCCGACTGTCCGTCGGTCACGGTGGTCATCCAGCTCTCGCCTCGCAGTCCCGTACGGCCGCAGAGCCGTACCGCACCTGTCGGAACATCAGTTCCCATGCCCGCGCCCGGAGTTGGCCGTGATGAAGGCCTTCCGGATGAGGGCTTCCCGGATCACTATGATGTGGCACACACTCGGCTCGCAACCTGCGTTCTGATAATTTCAGCCAGCTCGGCATCACCCTGTCGGGGTCGCCCGGAGCGTGGCACACTGCACGCTGTGACAGCCGCTCCGGGAGGTCAGAGGTGAGTGAGAACCGCTCCGGCGGCAGCGCACCCACTGTCCTGCGGATGGTTCTCGGCAAGCGCCTGCGGCAGTTACGGGAGCGGGCCGGGGTGTCCTTCGAGGACGCCGCGCGGGCCATCGAGGTGACCCCGCTGACCGTCCGCCGCATGGAGAAGGCCGAGGTCGGCCTCCGCATCCCGTACGTCAAGGAGTTGCTGCGCACCTACGGCGTCCCGGCCCCGGAGATCGACGACTTCGCCGCCATGGCCCGGGAGGCCAACCAGCCCGGATGGTGGTACACGTACCGCGACGTGCTGCCCGAGTGGTTCAAGGCCTACGTGAGCCTGGAGAGCGAGGCCAGCGTCATCCGCCTGTACGAACCGCACTACGTTCCGGGCCTGTTGCAGACGTTCGACTACGCCGTCGCGCTGCTGCGCGTCGGTTTCCCCAACGAGTCCGAGGAGGAACTCGCCCGCCGCGTGGACCTGCGCCTGAGACGGCAGGACCTGCTCGCCAAGCCGGACGCCCCGGCCGTGTGGGCCATCCTGGACGAGACCGTGCTGCGCCGTCCCGTCGGCGGCGCCGAGGTGATGCGCGCCCAGGTGGACCGGCTGCTGGAGGCCGTGCGCAGGCCCAAGGTGAGTATCCAGATCATGCGTTACTCCGTGGGGGCCCACCCGGGCGCCTACGGTCCCTTCCACCACTTCCGCTTCGGTTTCTCCGAACTGCCCGACATCGTCTACGCCGAGAACCTCACGGGCTCCGTCTACTACGACCGGCGGCCGGACGTCGGCGCGTATCTCGAAGTACTGGACCGGATGGCGGTCCAGGCGGAGCCGGTCGCACGGACCGAGGAGATCTTGGCCGAACTGCGTAAGGAGTTGTGATCCCATGGCACCCACCGCGTCACGGAACCCCGAAGGCCCGGCGCCCGAGGGACCGGTCCGCAACGGCATGCCCGCGGGCGAATTGGGCACCGAGGGCTGGCACAAGCCCTGGAGCGGCACCAACGGCGGCTCCTGCGTCGAGGCCAAACGCCTGCCCGACGGCCGGGTCGCCGTGCGCCAGTCCACCGACCCCGGGGGGCCCGCGCTGATCTACACCCGGGAGGAGATGCTCACCTTCCTCCAGGGTGCCAAGGCCGGCCTGGCGGACTTCCTGGTCGACTGACCGGGTCTCGGTCCGCACCGCACCGCCCCGGCACGCCGGCCGGCGCCACCGGACCCGGGCCGCGGCGGTCCGGGTCCCGGCCGGACCGGACCCGGGCCGCAGACCGGCCCGACCCCCGGGACCGCCCGCACGCCGCCTCCCGCCGTGCGGGCGGTCCCGTCTGCGTGATGTGCCGCACGGGGCGCCTGCGCGCGGCCCGGCCCCGGGACGCCCCGCGTGCGCACCGGCGCCCGGTGCCGTGCCCGCGCCCGTCGCACGGCGCGAACTGCGGGCGCGCGCACGGAAGTCGGCGGTATTTTGAACCCCCCGCGCGACGCACGGCAGGAGACCTCTATGACGGACGGCCGGCCCACCCCCGACCAGGACGCGTTGTCGAAGATCGACACCTCGGTGCCCCACTCGGCCCGCATCTGGAACTACTGGATGGGCGGGAAGGACAACTACGAGGTGGACCGGATCGCGGGCGACGCCTACCGGGAGCACGCGCCCACCATCGAGACGATGGCGCGCGCCTCCCGCCAGTACCTGATCCGCGCCGTGACCCACGTGACGGCCGGACTCGGCATCCGCCAGTTCCTCGACATCGGCACCGGACTGCCCACCTACGACAACACCCACCAGGTCGCCCAGCGCATCGCCCCCGAGGCGCGCATCGTCTACGTCGACAACGATCCGCTGGTGCTCCGCCACGCCCAGGCGCTGCTCACCAGCACCCCCGAGGGCGTCACCGAGTACATCGACGCCGACCTGCACGAGCCCGAGCGGATCCTCGAACGGGCCGCGAGGACCCTGGACTTCGGCCGGCCGGTCGCCCTCATGCTCATGGGCATCCTGGGCCACGTCCAGGACCACGAGGAGGCGAAGTCGATCGTCCGCCGCCTCCAGGCCGCCCTGCCCTCCGGCAGCTGCTTCGTCCACTACGACAGCACCGACACCGACCAGGCGCTCAAGGAGGCCCAGCAGGGCTACGACGACACCGGCGCGGTCCCGTACGTGCTGCGCAGCCCGGAGCAGTTGGCCGCGTACTACGAGGGCCTGGAACTGCTGGAGCCGGGCATCGTCTCCTGCCCGCTGTGGCGCCCGGAGCCCGGCAGCACGCCGGAGCCGACGGACATCTACGGCGGCGTGGCCCGCAAGCCGTGACCCGGTGAGCCGACCGGCCCCCGATCCCGCCCGGGTGCAGTGCGGCGCCCGCGACGACGGCCGCCGGGCCGCCCCTCCCGCCACGACCCGCGCTCCTCCAGGGCCGGCGGGACCTGCGCCCCTCCCCCCGGGCCGCTAGGACCTGCGCTCCTCCAGGGCCGCCTGCCAGGCCGGGGGCCGTGCCTCGGGCACCGGTTCGGCACGGCGGCCACCGCGGGCGAAGAAGCCGGCGAGCGGCAGGATCGCGGCGCCGACGGTGACCGCGTCGGGGCCGAGGCGGCCCAGTTCGACGGTCACCTTCTCGGCCGGGTGACGCAGCGCGTACGCCGTGGCGTGGCGGCGCACGGCGGGCAGGAAGCGGGCGCCGAGCTGGAGGCCCGCCCAGCCGCCGATGAGGATGCGCTCCGGCTGGAAGAGGTTGATGAGGTCGGACAGGCCCGCGCCGAGGTACTCGGCGGTCTCCTCCAGGACGGCGAGCGCGACCGGGTCGGCGGCGGCGCCGTCCGCGGGGTAGGCGGCGGCCAGCATCGCGGTCAGCGCGGTCTCCTCGTCGGTGCCGCGCGGCGGCTGCCCGCCCTCCTCGCGCCAGCGGGCCAGCAGCGACTCCGCGCCCGCGTACGCCTCCAGGCAGCCGAGCGCGCCGCACCGGCAGCGGCGCCCCCGTACGCGTACCGTCAGGTGCCCCCATTCGACGGCGCGTCCCCGCTCCACCTCGGGTGTGACCAGGCAGGCGCCGACGCCGGAACCGAAGAGCACCACGACCGCGTTGCCCGCGCCGCGCCCGGCGCCGAACCACATCTCGGCCTGCCCCAGGGTCTTGGCGCCGTTGTCGATGAGGCAGGGCACGCTGTCGGGCAGTCCGCAGGCGGTGCGCAGCAGCGTCTCCAGGGGCACCGCGTCCCAGCCGATGGTCTGGCCGTGCACGACGGCGCCGCGGTCCGGGGTGTGCTCGACGATGCCGGGGACGCCGATACCGACGCCGAGAAGGCGTTCCGGGAGGAGTCCGGTCGCCTCCAGGACCTCCGCGACGCCGTCCCGGATGTGACCGGTGATCACCTCGACGTCGTAGCGCTGGGCGGCGAGCGGCCGCTCGGTGCGGGCCAGTTCGGTCAGGGTCAGGTCGAACAGTTCGACGCGGACGCGGGTCTCGCCGACGTCCACACCGATCATGTGCCCGCTGCCCGGGACCACCCGCAGCAGGGTGCGCGGGCGGCCGCCGTCGGAGTCGACGCTGCCGGCCTCCTCCACCAGGCCGTCGGCGACCAGGTCGGCGACGACGTTGCTGACCGAGCCCGAGCTGAGGCCGGTCGCCGGACCGAGTTCGAAGCGGCTGAGGGGGCCGTCGAAGTACAGCCGCTGCAGCACGGCCGTGCGGTTGGCCCGCCTGAGATCGCGCACCGTGCGCCCGTTCCGCCCCGCCATGTGGCTCCCTCGTCCGACACCCGGCGATCCGCCCCGCCCTGTCCGACCTGCAACATACCTCTGCCGCCCGTCCGGGCGCGACTTCCGCACCCACTTAGGTCAGGCAATAAATTAAGGCGTGGACAGCTCGGGAGCGGTGGGACCGGCCGCGGCGGGGCCCGGTGCGGCGGGACCGGGCAGGGCCGGACCGGGCACCGCCGGGGCCGGGACGCCGGACGCTGCCCCCGAGCGGGGGCCGCGCGGGACGCGTGCCGTCCCCGCGCCCTCGGGGGCTCCGTGGCGGGCGAGGACGTGCCACACCATCTTCAGGTCCTGCGTCCCGTGGCGGCCGGTGCGGGCCGCGTCGCCGATGATCCGCGGGTCCAGGAGCCCGTCCTGCGCGAGGCGCGCCCCCAGCGCGGTGTACTCCTCGCCCCGGAAGTCGCCGTGGCGGCGCAGTTCGCCGACGGTGAGACGGTAGCCCGGGTGCCACTCCAGGCGGCACGGCAGCTCCCGGGCGTCGGCCTCGACGGGCGTGCCGCGGTGGCTCGCGTCCAGGACCAGCGCCTCGACGTCCCGGGCGAGGTCGACGCCGCCGTGCACCTGGGCCTCGATGTAGTCGTCGAGCGCGTCGCGCTCGTCGGCCTCGGCGAGGGCGATCAGCGCCATGGCGGAGGCGGTGCCGAAGTCGGTGGGCCCGGCCGCGCTGTCGGGGTAGCAGAACGTGGCGCGGGCGAGGGCGGCCGCCGTGAGCCGGAAGTGCGCGGAACCGAATCTCGGGGCGGCGCCCACCACCTGCCGGCGGAAGTCCAGCGCGCCGTAGACGGGCCGGTCGGCCGCGGGGGCGTCGTCGTAGGCGCCGCCGAAGATGCGGCTCTCCCAGCGCCAGCGGTCGCCGCCGGGGTGGGCGGTGAGTCCGCCGTTGCTGGTGCCGGTGACGAACTGGGAGTGGTACGCGCCGTCACGGGCCAGGGCCCGCAGGACGGGCACTCCCCCGCAGAGCCGGTCGGGATGGAAGTTGAGGGTGATGCGCAGGCCTGCGTCGAGGGCCGGTCCCCTGGAGCGTGCCGTCACGTGGGCGAGCGCCGCCCTGGCCCGCGGTGACCGTACGTCGCCGAAATCCATTGGATCCCCTCCCGGAACCTGCTTACCCTAGCCATGAAACTAACACTTTTAGGCAACCGGGCCCCCGGGGTCCTGGTCGCCGTGATCCACCCGGAGCCTTTCATGAGACCACTGTCCGAACAGGAGATCCGCGCCTCCTTCGTGAACTGCTCGAAGGGCGAGGCCAAGCGCCTGGCCGTCCCCCGCGACCTCACGGAGCGCCCCTGGGGCGATCTCGACTTCCTGGGCTGGCGCGACCCCGGCGCGCCCGACCGCAGCTATCTGGTCACCGAGCGGGAGGGCCGGCCGGTGGGCATAGCCCTGCGCTTCCCCTCCTCCCAGCGCGGCTTCCTGCACCGCAGCATGTGCTCGCTGTGTCTGACCACGCACCCCGGCGGCGGGGTCTCCCTGATGACGGCCCGCAAGACGGGCACGGCCGGACGCGAGGGCAACTCCGTCGGTCTGTACATGTGCACCGACCTGGCCTGCTCCCTGTACGTGCGCGGCAAGAAGGTCCCCGCGTCCGGGACCCGCTTCGAGGAGAGCCTGACCCTCCAGGAGCAGATCGCCCGGACGACCGCCAACCTGACCGCGTTCCTGGACAAGCTGTACGCCTGACACCCGACGCCGACGCCCCGCACGGCTCGCGCGTGACCGGTCCGGAGCTATTTCGACCGGACGTGACCGGGTTCGATGCACGTGTGAACGGGGAAGAGCGCAAGGGATGCACGAGGTAAGTGAGTCGATGTCGTCCCTTGTCCGGCTGGTCAAGCGGCACCGGGACCCGGTGGTCGTCCAGGCGCTGCGTTCGACGGTCGCGGCGACGATCGCGTATGTGATCGCGAAGTGGCTGAGCCCGGAGCCCGCCCCGCTCACCGCTCCCCTGACGGCCCTGCTGGTCGTCCAGGTGACCCTGTTCGCGACGCTGAAGACCAGCGTGCGCCGGGTGAACGCGGTGGTGGCGGGCGTGGTCGTCGCCATCCTCTTCTCCCTGCTGGTGGGGCTGACCTGGTGGAGTCTGGCCCTGGTGATCCTGGCCGGTCTCGGCGTGGGCCACCTGGTGCGGGTCGACGAGTTCGTGGCCGAGGTGGCGATCAGCGCGATGCTGGTCCTCGGCGTCACCACCGTCGGCAGCACCGCCTGGGCGCGGATCGTGGAGACCCTGATCGGCGCCGTGGTCGGCATGGGCTGCAACCTGCTGCTCGCGCCCCCGGTGTGGACCGAGCACGCGGGCGAGTCGATCGAGGGGCTGGCGCGCCGGATGCGGCAGCTGATGCTGCACATGGGCGAGGAGGTGGCCGACGGCACGCCGGTGGAGCGCGCCGCGGCCCGGCTGCACGAGGCGCGCCGGCTGGACCACGACATCACGGACGTGGACGCGGCCCTGCGACAGGCCGAGGACAGCCTGCGGCTGAACCCGCGCGTCCGCGAGGGCCTGCTGCACCGGGTGGTGCTGCGCACCGGTCTGGACACGCTGGAGATCTGCACGGTGGTCCTGCGGGTGCTGGCGCGCACCTTCACCGATCTGACCAAGGCGCGGGAGCCGGAGCCGCTGTTCTCACCGCAGACGGGAGCGCTGGTGCAGCAGTTGCTGTGCGAGATCTCCGACGCGGTGGTCAGTTACGCGGTGCTGGTGACCACCGACGTCAGTGTGAGCGCCGAGTCGGCCGAGTCCCGGCTGGCGGCCGAGCTGCGGCAGGCCTCGGCCACCCGCGACAAGCTGGCGCAGCAGTTGCTGGCGGAGGTGCAGCGGGACGCGGGCCACTGGCAGCTGCAGGGCGCGGTGCTCACCGAGGTCGACCGCATCATCGACGAGATGGACACCGAGCACCGCTCCAAGCGGCTCCTGGAGGAGCTGGACCGGCACACGCGCGCGCAGCGCGAACGCCGGTCGCGCCTGACCCGGATCGGCGACCGGCTGGGGGCCCCGGTGCGCAGCCGCCGCAACCACGAGGACGCCGCACGGCATTCTCTGTGAGGGCACCGCGCCCGACGGCGGACGGCCGTGGCGGCAGGCGCACCGGCCGTCGCCCCCTCTTGCCCGCCGCGGGCGGTCCGGGCCAAGGTGATCGTGACGACCGAATCGGACCGTCGTGACGACCGAATCGGACCCGACGACGATCTGGGGTGCCGGCATGGACAGTGGTGGGCGAGCTTCGGGCGGCGCACCGGGCGGCAGGTGGAGCAGGCGGCGGTTCGTCGGGGCCGTCACGGGAGCCGCCGCGGTGGCGGCCGTCCCGGCCCCCGCCTCCCTGCCGTCACCCCCTCCGGCTTCCGCTTCGTCGGGACCGCCCGCGCCGGTGGCGGCCGCGGGCGGCCGGGAGGGCGCGGGCGCGTCGTCCCGGCCCCGGCCGCTCTACCTCGGCACGTACACCTCCGCCGAGGGCGGCGGCACGGGCATCGGCCTCGCGGTGTACGACCCGGTCTCGGGCGCCGTGGCGGGCCGGGGCACGCTGACCGGCGTGGCGGACCCCTCGTACCTGGCCGTGCACCCCGACGGCCGCACCCTGTACGCGGTCGAGGAGCGCCAGGAGGGCCGGGTGAGCGCCGTGCGGCTCGCCGACCGCCGACCGCTCGGCTCCCGCGACACCGGCGGGGCAGGCCCCTGCCATCTGTCCGTGCACCCGTCAGGGCGCTGGCTGCTGAGCGCCAACTACCAGTCCGGCAGCGTGGCCGTGCACCCGATCGACGCCTCGGGCGCGCTCGGCGAGCGCACCGACCTGGTGACGCACACCAGTCCGCCGCCCGGACCCGGGCAGCAGGGACCGCACGCGCACCAGGTCGTCACCAGCCCGGACGGCGGCCATGTGCTCGCCGTCGACCTCGGTACGGACACGGTGTACACCTATCGCCTGGACCCACGGGCGGGCAGGCTCACCGAGGTCTCCCGGGCCCGTACCCGGCCCGGCGCCGGGCCGCGCCACCTGGCCTTCCACCCGGGCGGCCGGTACGCCTACCTGGCCAACGAGGTCGACGACAGCGTGGCGGTCTGCGCCTACGACCCGCCGACCGGCCGGCTGACCGTCGGGAAGGAGCAGCCCACCGGCTCGGGGGCGGGCACGAACTATCCGGCGCAGTTCGCGGTCACGGCGGACGGCCGGTTCGCCTACCTCGCCAACCGGGGTGACAACACTCTCGCCCGGTACGCCGTGGAGGCGGACGGCGCCCGGCTGCGGCTGCTGGACACGGTGCCGGTAGCGGGTGACTTCCCGCGCCAGATCGCCCTCTCCCCCGACGGGCGGCTGCTGTTCGCCGCGAACCAGAAGTCGGGCACGGTCAGCGTCTTCCACGTGGACCGGGCGAGTGGCGCGCTCCGCCGGGCGGGTGAGCCGTTCGCGTCACCCGTCGCCGTCTGCGCGCTGCCGCTGTAGGGCGCGGGGGCAGGAGGCGGCGTTCGCCTGGGCGAGCAGTGCGCGCATGCGTTCGGAGAGCTGGGTGACGTCGTCGGCGGGCGTGTGGAAGGGCAGCCGTACGTCGCCGTGGGCCCACGCCCGTTCGATGCGCAGGGTGAGGCCGTGCCGGTCCACGGCGAGCGGCCGGACCCGCACCGCGCCGTGCAGGGCGTCGGATGCGACCAGCCGGGTGAGCCGTTGCACCGCGTCGGGGTGGGCGTCGGCGAGGTGGGTGAGCAGGCGGGCCTCGGCGGGGGCCAGCGGGTCGGGCACGGCGGCGGCGAACTCGTCCGGGTCGACGACGACGGAGCCCGACGCCTGGCGCAGCACCACGCGCCCCGGCCGGAACTCCAGGTGGCCGCCGGTGCGGGTGAGGCGTCCGGCGAGCCACAGCCGGGCGCGGATCCGGTCGCGCACGGGGACGGGCGCGGGGTCGGCGAACTCCAGCACGGCGGGCAGTTCCCCGCGCGGTGCGCACAGGGCGGCGGCGTGCGCGCTGTCCGCGGGCGGCCGCAGGAGCACCCGGCCGTCCGCGGTCACGGTGTGCGCGCCGGTGAACTCCTCCCGGCCGCCCTGCGCGGTCGCCGCGCAGGACCAGGCGAGCGCCAGCACCGTCCGCGCCCGCTGCGCCGCCCCGGGCACCGCCGTCCATGTGTGACCGCCGCCCATCAGGAACCTCCTCGCCAGTCCATTAGGTAAGGCTTGCCTAACTTACCGGAGACCGGAGCGCACGCCAACCGGGCCGGGCGGCGGGCCGGGAGCCCGCGGGGAGCGTACGGAGGCACGCGGGAGGCCACGAGGGGCGCGGACCACCGCCGGCCCCTGGGGCCACCCACAGCCGGAACCTACGGCGTCAGGACACCCAGCAGCGCCCGCGCGCACAGCTCCCGCACCTGCGCGCGTGTCAGCTCGGAACCGCGCAGCCACTCCAGGCAGACGGCGGTGGTGAAGGCCAGCCAGCCCCGGACCGCGAGCCGCACGTCGGCGCGGCGGGCGAGCGGTCCGAACTCGGGGTCGGCGTCGAGCGCCGCCAGGATCTGCCGCTCCTGCGCGGCCAGGGCCCGCCGGTAGACCCGGCGCACGGCCTGGTCGCCCGCCGCGTCGGCGCGGTGGAAGGCCCGGTAGCCGTGCGCGTGGGCGCTGACGTACTCCAGATAGGCGTCCAGGCCGGCCGTGAGCTGCTCGCGCAGCGGCACCCCGGGGACGGCCGCGGTCATCCGCAGCATGCGGGCGCTCTCGCGCTCCACGACCGCCGCGAAGAAGTCCCGTTTGGTCGGGAAGTAGTGGTACAGCAGTCCGCGCGAGACGCCGGCGATCTCGGCCACCTGCTCGATCCACACGTCGTCGTAGGGGCTCTCCGAGAACAGCCGGGCCCCGACGGAGAGCAGTTGTTCCCTGCGTTCCCCGGTGCTGAGCCGGCGGCGCGTGCGCTGCTGCCCCTGGTTCGCGGCCATCCCCGCACTCTACTTGACGCCGGTTCAACAACGGGACCAGACTGGAACCGCTATTGAACCCACATCCAACACGTGCCGCCGGACCGGTACGGCGCCCGCTCGGCGGTCCGGTGGACCCAGGGAGACCCGGGAGCGCGCGGCATGACGGAGACAACGACCGGAACCGGACTGCCGAAAGGATTCCGCAGCGCGGAGCTGGGCTGGCCCGAGCTGCACCGGCTGCCCCACCCACCGCGCCGGGTCCCCTTCCTCGGCGATGTCCTGGGCGTCGACCGGAGCACCCCGGTGCAGGACTCGATGCGCTCCGCCCGCTCGCTCGGTCCGATCTTCCGCCGCAAGGTGTTCGGCAGGGAGTTCGTCTTCGTCTGGGGCGCGCGCCTGGTCGCCGACCTCGCCGACGAGTCCCGCTTCGCCAAACATGTCGGCCTGGGCGTGGCCAACCTGCGGCCGGTCGCCGGGGACGGGCTGTTCACCGCTTACAACCACGAGCCGAACTGGCAGCTGGCGCACGACGTCCTGGCCCCCGGCTTCAGCCGCGAGGCGATGGCGGGCTACCACCTGATGATGCTGGACGTGGCCGGGCGGCTCACCGACCACTGGGACCGCGCCGAGGCCGCGGGCCGCACCGTGGACGTGCCCGGTGACATGACCAAGCTGACCCTGGAGACGATCGCCCGCACCGGCTTCGGCCACGACTTCGGTTCCTTCGAACGCCCGCGCCCGCACCCGTTCGTCACCGCCATGGTCGGCACGCTCTCCTACGCGCAGCGCCTCAACACCGTCCCGGCCCCGCTCGCCCCCTACCTGCTGCGCGGCGCGACCCGCCGCAACGCGGCCGACATCGCCTACCTCAACCGCACCGTCGACGACCTCGTGCGCGCCCGGCGCTCGGGCGGCGCCGCCGGGAGCGGGGACCTGCTCGACCGGATGCTGGAGACCGCCCACCCCGCGACCGGCGAACACCTGTCGGCCCAGAACGTACGCCGCCAGGTGATCACCTTCCTGGTCGCGGGTCACGAGACCACCTCGGGCGCGCTGTCCTTCGCGCTGTACTACCTGGCCCGGCACCCCGAGGTCGCCGCCCGCGCCCGGGCCGAGGTGGACCGGGTGTGGGGCGAGGCGGCGGCACCCGGCTACGAGCAGGTCGCCAAGCTGCGGTACGTGCGCCGGGTGCTGGACGAGTCGCTGCGGCTGTGGCCGACCGCGCCCGCCTTCGCCCGCGAGGCCCTGCGGGACACGGTGCTCGCCGGGGAACACCCCATGCGGCAGGGGGCGTGGACGCTGGTGCTGACACCGATGCTGCACCGCGACCCCGAGGTGTGGGGCGCGGACGCGGAGCGGTTCGACCCGGACCGGTTCGACGCGGCAGCCGTACGGAGCCGTCCGCCGCACGTCTTCAAACCGTTCGGCACCGGAGCGCGGGCGTGCATCGGCCGCCAGTTCGCCCTGCACGAGGCGACCTTGGTCCTCGGTCTGCTGCTGCGCCGCTACGACCTGCGGGCGCGGCCCGACCACCGGCTGAAGGTGACCGAACGGCTCACCCTCATGCCGCAGGGGCTGCGACTGCGCCTGGAGCGGCGCACGGCGCCCGCCCGGACCGGGACCGTGCCGGTGCCCGACGAGGGCGGCTCAGCCCCGCGCTGCCCAGTGCGCGGGGCGGGTGACTGACCCGGGCAGCCGGGTGCCCGCGCTTCCCCGGGCCGCTGCGACCTGCGGCTGGGTCAGGAAGAACGCGCCCGTCAGGTCGGCGTCCGTGAGGTCGGCGTCCCGCAGGTCGGCCCCGATCAGATCGGCGCCGCGCAGGTCCGCGCCGGTGAGGTCGGCCGCGATCAGGTAGGCACCGCGCAAGCTGGCCCCGCGCAGGTCGGCGCCCCTGAGCCGGGCACCCATCAGGTCCGCGCCCCGCCGGTCCTTCTTGCTGCCGCGCACCGCGACCCGGACCAGTTCGCTGGTGCGCAGCAGCAGCACGTTGACCTCCTGCCGGTGGGCGGCGACGTCCAGCTCGGCCAGGCCCTCGGGCGACAGCAGGGTGAGCTGCTCGGTCCGCTCCAGAGCCCGGCGCACATCGGCGTGGACGGGCCGGGCGGCGGGCAGGGTGAGCGCCTCGGTCAGGTACCAGAGCAGTTCGTGCAGCTGCCGTACGACCGGGAACACGTCGGACATCTGCCGCAGCGCGCCGGCGTCCGCGCCACGCCAGTCGCGGCCGCCGAAGGTGACCTGGGAGACCTTCTGACCCGCGCCGAAGCAGTCGTAGACCGTGCAGCCGGAGTAGCCCTCGTCCCGCAGCCGGGCGTGGATGCCGCAGCGGTGGTCCTCGCGCAGGTTCGGGCACGGCCTGCCCGCGGGCTTGTCACGCGCGAAGTCCGCGGAGGCCGTGAAGGGCAGGGCGACGCAGCACAGCCCGAAGCAGTTCGCGCAGTCACCGCGCAGTCCGGGCCGCGCGTTCGGCTCGCGCCGTTCGGCTGTCTGATCTGGCATGTCCCCACCCTACCGACCCGCGCGGCAGGCCCCGGACCGCCGGGTCAGCGCAGGAACCCGGCGGTGGCCGCCACGAACCGGGCCGGGTCGTCGAGCCACGGGAAGTGCCCCGCGCCCGGCAGGACGGCGAGGTCGCCGTGCGGGAACAGCCCGGCGTACTCCGCCATCGCGGGCGGCGGTGAGTTCAGGTCGCACTCGCCCGCGAGCACCAGCACGGGTGCGGACAGCCGGCCGAGCGCCGCCCGGGTGGCCTCCGTGCCGTACGCGCCCTCGGCCCCGTACACCGCGGCGGCCTCGGGGTTCTTCTCCTCGGCGTCCGCGGCCTCCAGCGCCCGCGCGGCGTCGTCCCAGCGGCCGTGCAGGAAGGGGGCGATCGCCTCCCAGCGCACGTCCGTGGCACGGCCCGCCACGACGTCCTCCAGGGCGGCGTACGCCTGCGGGTACCACGGTTCGTCCGCGCGCAGGCGTGCGGTCGCGAGCCGGACGTCCGCCGTGACGGTGATGCCGACCGCCACGACGCTCGGTGTGATCAGCGCGAGCCGTCCCACCCGCTCGGGGAAGCGGCTCGCGTAGAGCGCCGCCAGGTTCGCGCCCGCGCAGTGCGCGAGCAGGTCCACCCGCTCCAGGCCCAGGTGCTCGCGCAGCGCCTCGATGTCGCCGACGAGCCGGTCGCAGCGGTACGTCGCCGGGTCCCGGGGCGGCTGCGAGGCGCCGGTGCCGCGCAGGTCGAGGCGGACCAGCCGGCGGTGGGCGGACAGCCCGCCGAGGTCCCCGAGGTAGGCCGAGGCGCGCATCGGCCCGCCGGGCAGGCAGATCAACGGCGCGCCCTCACCGCTCTCGTGGCAGGCGAGGCGGGTTCCGTCGTGGGCCGGGAAGACAGGCATGGCGATGACCATGTCAGCGCCGCCCCGGCCGCGCAACCGGGTTTGCGGCGGCCCCAGTTCAGTCCGCCATGGCCTCGCGCAGACCGAGGTGTGCCAGCCGGCCGGGGTCGGACAGGATGTAGAGGTGGGTGATCCGGCCCTCCGCGACGGTGACACCCATGACCGAGTGCGGGCCGTCCTCGGGGGTGTTGGCCAGCCCGACCGCGCCGTTGACCAGCACCAGGCGCGCGGTCGGCGCGTAGCGGGAGAAGGTGAGCGCCTGCGCCGCCACCGTGCGCGCGCCGTGGACCACCTTGGACCCGGCGGCGCCGCGGACCAGGGCGCCGGCGTCGACGCGCAGCACCGCATCGGGGTGCAGCACGGCGACCAGTGCCTCGAAGTCACCGCCGCGCGAGGCGGCGAGGAACGCCTCCAGCACCTCTCGCTGCCGTTTGAGGTCGGTCTCCGCGGAGGGGGTGGCGCCCTGGACCCGGCGGCGGGCCCGGCTGGCCAGCTGCCTGGTCGCGGCCGCGGTGCGGTCCACCACCGGCGCGATGTCGTCGAACGGCACGGCGAACAGGTCGTGCAGCACGAACGCGAGCCGCTCGTCGGGCTCCAGGGTCTCCAGCACGACGAGCAGGGCGAGCCCCACCGAGTCGCCCCGCAGCGCCTCCTGTTCCGGGTCGGCCGTCGTCAGGGGCCGCACGAGCGGGTCGGGGACGAACGTCTCGTCGATGGGTTCCTCGCGCCGCGCGCCGCGCGTGCGCAGCAGGTCCAGGCAGACCCGGCCGGTCACCGTGGTCAGCCAGGCCGCCAGGTTCCCGATGCCGGCGGTGTCGGTGCGGGTGAGCTTGAGCCAGGTCTCCTGGACGGCGTCCTCGGCCTCCGCCAGCGAGCCGAGCATCCGGTAGGCGACCGCGCGCAGCCGGCCCCGGTGCTCCTCGAACCGCCGCGCCAGGGCTTCCTCACCGGCCGCCGTGCCGGTCGCGCCGGTCGTGCCGGTCGTGCCGTCAACCATGTCCCATTCCCGTTCCCCGTCGCGCGTCCCGGGCCCGGACGTCCTGTCCGCGGCCGGCTCGCCCCTGCGCCCTGTCCGTCGGCGCGGTGTCCCGCGGCCTCCGGTCGATCATCCTAGGCCGAGGAGGGCGTCACCGGCCGGACGGTTCGGAGGTCACCGCAGGTTCCCCGCCGACCGGGCCGGCCGACGTCTCCGCGCTCGCGGTCAGGAAAACGCGGGCCTGGCGGGGCCCGTCCGGCGGGCGGGACCGTCCGGAGTCCGCGAGCGCGGTCAGAACCAGTGCAGGCAGTGCGGGGCGCGCTCGGCGCGGAAGAGGGCGTCGGCGAGGGTGGCCGCGCCCGGGTGGTGGGCCCGGACGTGTCCGGCACGCACGAGCGTGCTCGGGGCCGTGCCGCCGAGGTAGACGGCGCCCAGGTCGCCGATGTCCAGGGACAGGTCGGGCTCGCGGTCCGTCGGGACGCAGTCGGCCCTGCCGTCCCGGACGGTCAGCAGGTAGCGGTCGTGTTCGCCGAGGAACGGGTCGTGGAGGCCGAGGACGAGTTCGCCGTCCGTGAACCAGCCGCGCGCGGTCAGCGCGCGCGGCACGTCCAGCAGCCGCACCCAGAGCCAGTCGGTGTCGCCGCTCACCTCGCCGGCGCGGAAGTCCGCGAACCGCCAGCGCAGCGGGTGACCGGGCGGGACGTGCCTGAACACGACCTGGGAGACCAGGTCGTGTCCGAGTGCGAACCGGGCCAGGGACGTGAAGACGGCGTCGTCGGCGGCGATGGTCTCGTCGACCGTCAGGGTGCCGGACTCGACCGAGTAGCTGGCGTACCCGTCCGGGACGCCGCCCGCGTCCCGGTGGACGGCGACGTGGCGCGGCGCCGGCGAGACCGGGGGCTGCCCCGCGCGCAGGACCCACCAGCGGTGCGGCCGGGACAGCGCGCCGGGCTGGGCGCGGCGGTAGCGGTCGTAGACCTCCTCCAGGATCGCTCCGCACTCGGCGCGCCGCAGGATCTCGACCGAGCCGTGGTCCGGGCCGGCCGGTGGTGCGCCGGCCACCGCGCGCGCCCGGGGGACGGCGAGGGCGGCCCCGTGGCGCGGCACCGTCAGCCGCGCCGTGTAGGTCGCCGGTCCGTAGCCGAACCTGCCGTAGATCGGTGCCTCGGAGGCGAGCAGCACGGAAAGGAACTCCCCGCGGGCCCGCAGCTCGGCGAGCTGATGCCGCATCAGCGCGCTGAGCACGCCCTGGCGCCGGTGCGAAGGCAGGACACCGACGGCGGTCACGCCGGCGGCCGGGACGAGGGCCCCACCGGGCAGGGTCAGCTCGAAGGAGTGCGCGGCGGCGGTGCCGACGGGCCGCCCGTCCGCCGTCAGCGCGAGCAGGCAGCGGTCCGGCTCCAGCGCCGACCACCACAGTCCGCCGCCCTCGACGGGGGTTTCGGGGAAGCGCCCGAACGCGGCGTGGACGGTGTCGACGAAGACACCGAGATCCTTGTCGGTCGTGGGACGGATGTCCATCGTTGCCGCTGCCTCCCCGGGTCGCCGACGCCACGACGTGCGGTGTCTGCCCACAGTGCAGCGTCCGCCCGGGGCCGGGGCAAGTGAATTACGGCGGTCGGTGCGGACCGGCCCGGGGCGGACGCGGGCCGGGTCGCGGGCGCCCGTGGACGGCTGCTCAGCGAAGCCGGCCGGACTCCGCCGGCCGGGCGGCGGTGGCCGCGAGGGAGGCGAGGAGTCCGAGGCGTTCTTCGGAGGTGCTGCCGGGTTCGGCGGTGTAGAGACTCAGGTCGTGCACGGCCCGGTGGGAGACGGGCAGGTCCAGGGACTGGTAGGTCAGCTCCAGGAGGCCGGCCTCGGGGTGCCGCAGCCGCTTGGTGCCCTCGTGGCGGATGCGGACGTCGTGCGCGGCCCACAGGGTGCGGAAGTCGGGGCTGAGCGTGGACAGCTCCCCGATCAGCTCGCGCAGGGCCCGGTCGTGCGGTTCGCGCCCGGCCTCGGCACGCAGCAGCGCGACGGTGGCGGCCGCGCCGCTCTCCCAGTCGGCGAAGAAGTCCCGTGAGCCGGCGTCGAGGAAGTGGTAGCGGGCGAAGTTGGCGCGGCCGCGCCCGTCGGTGGCGGGGCTGTCGAACATCGGCGCGTGCAGGGCCCGGGCCAGCGGGTTGGTGGCGACGACGTCCAGGCGGCCGTTGCGTACGAAGGCGGCGGACATCGCGATGGTGTCCAGCAGCCACTGGGTGCGGGGCGGGACCTCGACGTCCCTGCGGCGGGACGGCGTGCGGCGTGCGGGGCGGGCGGCGCGGGCCAGGTCGAACAGGTAGGTGCGTTCGTCCTCGTCCAGGTGCAGGGCCTGGGCGACCGCGGCCAGCACGTCCTCGGAGACTCCGCTGATGTGGCCCTTCTCCAGCCGCGTGTACCACTCGGTGCTCACCCCGGCCAGCACGGCGACCTCCTCACGCCGCAGCCCCGGGACCCGGCGGCGGCCGCTGGTGGGCAGTCCCGCCTGTTCCGGGGTGATCCTCGCGCGCCGGCCGACGAGGAAGTCCCGGATCTCCGCACGGTGATCGCTTCGGTCGTCCATGCACTCCACGGTAGCCAGCGGGCGGCGCCGAGGGAGGTCGAGCCTGTACCCCCCATGGACACGACCTTCTCCGCCTGCGCCGAAGCGGGTCTCCTGGGACACGTATCCCGATCCCCCCCCCACGGAGATGAACCTTGAGTACGCGAGGAGGAACCCTCCACGCCCCCGCCGAAGCACGGGCCGGCCGGCCTCAGCAGGCAGCGCGCACCCGGCTTCCGCTCGTCGTGCACGTGCTCGCGCTGGGCACGTTCCTGATGGGCACCACCGAGTTCGTCGTGGCCGGCCTGCTGCCCGAGATGGCGGGAGACCTGCGGGCCGGCGTCGCCCGGACCGGTCTTCTGATCACCGTGTTCGCCCTCGGGATGATCGTCGGCGCGCCGTTGACGGCGCTGCTCACGCTGCGGCTGCCCCCACGACTGACCCTGATGCTCGCCCTGGGCGTGTTCGCCGCGGGTCACGTCGCCGTCGCCGTCGGCTCCGGTTTCACCCTGCTGCTCGCGGCCCGCTTCCTGACCGCGATCGCCACCGGTGCCTTCTGGGCCGTGGCCAACGTGGCGGCCACCCGGGCCGCGGGCCCGGGGGCACGCGCCCGTGCCCTCGGTCTCGTCGGGGCCGGCGCCATGCTCGCGAACGTCGTCGGTGTACCGCTGGGCGCGTTCGCCGGCCGGCTGACGGGCTGGCGCGGACCGTTCTGGGCCCTGGCGGTCCTGGCCGCCGCGGCCGTCCCGCTGATCGCCCGCACCGTCCCGCACCAGGGCCCGGCCCAGCGGCGGGGACCGGTCCGCTCCGAGCTGACCGCGCTGCGCTCCGGCCGTCTGTGGCTGGTCCTGGCGGCCTGCGCCACCACCACGGGAGGCGTCCTGGCCGCGTACTCCTACATCGCGCCGCTGCTGACCGTCCGCACCGGTCTGGCCGCCGGTCTCGTTCCGCTGGTCCTGGTGGGCTTCGGCCTCGGCGCCCTGGTCGGTTCGGTCACCGGCGGCCGTCTGGGCGACCGCCGCCCCCACACCGTGACCGTCACCGCCGCCGCGGGCGCCACCCTCCTGCTGCTCGCGATCGTCCTGCTGGCCGGCTCCGCCCCCGTCACGGTCGTCCTGGTCGCCCTGCTCGGCTTCTTCGGCCTGGGCGCCAACCCGGTCCTGATGGCCCTGGCCGTCCGGTACGCCGGCAGGGCGCCCACCCTGGCCTCCGCCCTGACCGTCTCGGCGTTCAACCTCGGCACCGCGGCCGGCTCCGGGATCGCGGGCCGGGCCCTCGGCTCCGGCCTGGGCCCCACCGGTCCCGCCGTCGTCGGCACCGCCGTCGCCGCCCTGACCCTGATCCCCGCCACCGTCCTCGCCCTCGACCGCCGCCGCGGCACGGCGTCCGGCTCGGGGGAGCTTCCGGGTGCGCCCGCCGACCGTGCCCGTCAGGGTTGAGAACGGCCGGGGCGCGCACTCGCCCATGAACCACCGGCCGGCGCCTTCGGAACACATGAACCGCAGGCCGGCACCTTCGAAACACACGATTGACCGCACTGGAGAGCACCTCATGCGCGCAACCCTCATGTACGGCGCCGGCGACGTCCGCGTCGAGAACGTCCCCGACTCCGCCGTCAGGCTGCCCACCGACGCCCTGGTCCGCATCACCGCGTCGTGCATCTGCGGCAGCGACCTGTGGCCCTACGGCTCGATGAAGCCCGAGGACGGCCCGGCCCGCATGGGCCACGAGTTCATCGGCATCGTCGAGGACACCGGATCGGAGGTCACCACCGTCGAGCGCGGCGACCTCGTCGTCGCCCCGTTCGCGATCTCCGACAACACCTGCGAGTTCTGCCGCGAGGGCCTGCACACCTCCTGCTCCCATCCGCAGGCCGGCTTCTGGGACGGCGAGCCGGAAGAAGGCGGCCAGGCCGAGGCCGTCCGCGTCCCGCTGGCCGACGGCACCCTGGTCAAGCTGCCCGTCGCGGCGGACTCCGCCCTCATCCCGTCCCTGCTGACCCTCTCGGACGTCTTCGGCACCGGCCACCACGCCGCCGTGGCGGGCGGTGTCGACGAGCGCACCCGCGTCACCGTGATCGGCGACGGCGCCGTCGGCCTGCTCGCGGTCCTCTCCGCCAAGCGGCTCGGGGCGGAGCAGATCATCCTCATGGGCCGCCACCAGGCGCGCACCGACCTCGGCCGCGAGTTCGGCGCCACCGACGTGGTCTCCGCCCGCGGCGAGGAAGGCATCGAGACCGTCCGCGAGCTGACCGGCGGGCACGGCACGCACGTGGTCCTCGAATGCGTCGGCAACATGCCCGCCTACGAGCAGTCTCTCGGTGTCGTCCGCCCCGGCGGCGTGATCAGCCGCGTCGGCGTCCCCCAGTACGAGGACGCGCCCGTCGGCTTCGGCAGCCTCTTCCGCCACAACGTCCGCCTCGCCGGAGGCCCCGCGCCCGTGCGCGCCTACATGGAGGAACTCATGCCCGACATCCTCGACGGCACGATCCGGCCCGGGAGGGTCTTCGACGCCACGACCGGCCTCGACGGCGTCCCGGCCGGCTACCAGGACATGGCCGACCGCAAGGCACTCAAAGTCCTCGTCAAGCCCTGACCCGCAGTGCCGAGGGGTCCGGGCCGGCCGGCCCCCTCGGCACCCGGCGTTCCCGTCGCGGCACCCCGTTCCGCCCGGCGTTCCCCTCGCGGCACCGGCCCGCCCGGGGGCGGGCCGGTGTCAGGCGTCGTCGCGGGCGAGGGCGAGGAGCCGGTCGAGGACGCGGGGGCCGCCGGCCCGCACCCCGTCGTGCTCGAACTCGTCGGTGACCCAGGTGCGCAGGCCGCGCACGGCGCGGGCGGTGGCCAGGGCATGGCCGGTGTCGACGTACATGTCGTCGTGGTAGACGGCGGCGGCGACCGGGACCTCGTTGGCGGCGAGCCGGGCCGGGTCGTACAGGGGCCGCCAGTCGGTGCGGGCGGCGAGCAGGTCGGCGCACTCGCGCAGCGGGCGCAGCGCGGGGTCGCAGTCGAACGTCCAGGGGTGCACGGTCTCGCCGGTGAACAGCAGCGGCCCGTCCCCGGCGAGCGCCTTGGCCGCGTCGAACTGGGGGAACTCGGCGCGCACCCGCTCGGCCGACCAGGCGGTGGGCCGGCTGTCCTGGGCGTAGATGGCCTCGTGGACGAGGGCGTAGAGCGGGTGGGCGGCGTAGGACAGCGCGCCGCGGACCTCCTCCTGGAAGGCGTCGGAGAGGGCCGGTCCGCCAGGGGTGGGTACGAACGCCTGCTCCAGGAGGAAGTGGAGGCGGTGGCTGCCGTCCGCGCCGCCGAGCATGATGCCCAGGGACTGGAAGGCCTCGGCGGTCAGCCGGTGTCCGCCGGGGAGCACCACGTCGTGGGTGAGGAGGTGCTCGGCGATCTCGCGGGCGCGGGCGACGTCCTGCGGGTAGCGGGCGTAGTGCGCGGCGACCTTGCGCTCCATGCGCGGGTAGGCGGCGCGGTAGACGTCGTCGGCGTGTGCGTCCAGGGCGGGCAGGCCGCCGGTGATCAGGGCGGTGTCGAGGCCTTCGGGGTGGGTGGAGAGGTAGTGGACGGTGCAGAAGCCGCCGAAGCTCTGGCCCAGGACGGTCCAGGGTGCGCCGCCGGTGACCTCTGGGCGGATCGCCTCGCAGTCGCGGACGATGGAGTCGGCGCGGAAGCGGGTGAGGTAGTCGGCCTGTGCCGCCGGGCCGCCGCGCAGCGGGAGGGTCTGGCGGTTGGCGGGGGTGGAGCGGCCGGTGCCGCGCTGGTCGAGGAGGAGGACGCGGTACTCCTGAAGGGCCCGGCCGAGCCAGGCCTGCCTGCCGATGAACCGGTTCGCCCCGAAGCCGGGGCCGCCCTGGAGGTAGAGCAGCCACGGCAGGTCGCGGTCGGCCTTGTCGCGGGCGGCCACCGCACGCGCGTAGAGCTGGATCGTCTCCCCCGCCGGGTCGTCGTGGTCGAGCGGCACGGTGAAGAAGCGGTCGGTGAGGACGACGCCGGGCTGGTGGTAGCTGACGGTCAACGGTTCTCCCAGGACGGAGGTGCTACGGCCGCGTCCCAGTGGAGCACATGCCGCCGCGCCCCCGGGCCGGTGGGAGGGGGAAACGTGCTGAACGGCCGGTCAGCGACCGGGGAGGGTGGAGCTGCGGACCACCAGTTCGGGCTGGAGCACCACCCGCCGGTGCTCGTGCGCCTCGGGGCCGCCCCGGGTCTCCGTCTCCTCCAGCAGCAGCCCGGCCGCCAGGGCCCCCAGGGTGACGGCGGGCTGGCGGACCGAGGTGAGCGGGACGGCCGCGGCGGCGGCGAACTCGATGTCGTCGTAGCCGACGATGGCGAGGTCGTCGGGGACGCCCACGCCGGCCGCGTACATGGCCTGCAGGACGCCCAGGGCGAGCAGGTCGTTGGCGCAGAACACGGCGGTGGGCCGGTCGGCGAGGCCGAGCAGCCGGGCGCCGGCGTCCCGGCCGGCGGCGACGTCGAGGCGCTCGGTGGGCAGTTCGCGCAGCACGCCGGGGCCGAGTCCCGCCTCCGCGAGCGCGTTCAGGGCGCCGGTGCGGCGGTCGCGGACCTGGTTGAGGCCGGGCGGCCCGCTGACGTAGGCGATGGAGCGGTGTCCGGCGTCCACGAGGTGCCGTACGGCCAGGGCGCCGCCCGTCACGTCGTCGACGGAGACCGAGCACTCGGTGGCTCCCTCGGCGACCCGGTCGACCAGTACGAAGGGGATGTTGTGGCGGCGGAAGGCCGCGATGTTGCGGCCGGTGGCGTCGGTGGGGGTGAGCAGCACGCCGCGGACCCGCTGTTCGGCGAAGAGCGCCAGGTACTCGGCCTCCTCGCCGATGCTCTGGGCGCTGTTGCAGACCATCACGCCCAGCCCGGCGTCGCGGGCGGCCCTCTCCGCGCCGCGGGCGACGTCGACGAAGAACGGGTTGCCCATGTCGAGCACGAGCAGGCCCATGATCCGGCTGCGGCCCGCGCGCAGTTGGCGCGCGGACTCGCTGCGGACGTAGCCGAGCCGGTCGATGGCCGAGAGCACCCGGGCGCGGGTCTCGGTGGCGACGGTCTCGGGGCGGTTGATGACGTTCGAGACGGTGCCCACGGAGACACCGGCGGCACGGGCGACGTCCTTGATACCCACCGACTGGGACATCGGAGCGGGACCTCCATGAGGGATGTGGGCGGCGGGCGGGCCATCAGGTTACCGTCATCCCCGCGCGCCCGAGCGGATCAGGCGGGCAGCGCGAAGCCGGCGACGTGCGGCGACGGCGGCGTGCTGCCGCCGGGCCCCTGCCGGTGGTGGACGGCGCGGCCGCGCGCGGTGCGGCAGGCGTCCGCCCAGTGGGCGGGGCAGGGCCCGGGGCGGCCGGGGACGTGGTGGACGACGGCGTGCGCGAGCCCGGCGCAGCCGGTCCACCGGCTCTCCCGGTTCGTCAGGGAGCGGTCGGTTCCCAGCGGGCCGAGGGCCGGGCCGGGGCGGGTGACGGCGGCCCGGCGGGGGCCGCCGGTGGTTCCGGCCGGTGCCCCGGCGTCCTCGCGCCGGGTGAACGGAGCGTGCAGCCGGCTGCGGCCGCGTGGGGTGACCGGTGGTTTCATGCGCTGCTCCGGGGGTCAGGCGAGGTGGAAGACCTCGGTGAGGGGCTTCATGGCCTCGTCGGGCCGGGTGCCGTCCGGGGAGACGAAGAACGGCGCCATCTCGGCCTGCCAGCGGGTGTTGACGTCGGTGGCCTCCATGGCGGCCCTGGCCGCCTCGAAGTCCTCGGTCTCCAGGTAGCCGACGAGGAGGCCGTCCTCGCGCAGGAAGAGCGAGTAGTTGTGCCAGCCGGTGGCCGAGAGCGCGTCGCGCATCTCGGGCCACACGGCCGCGTGGCGGGCGCGGTACTCGGCGATCCGGTCCTCGCGGACCTCGAGGAGGAAACAGACGCGCTGCATGAAGTACCGCCCGGGGGTCAGAAGTCGTACTGGTCGATGTTCTTGGCGTCGAAGACGGTCGGCTTGCCGAGGTTGATCACGCCGTCCTTGCCGATGGTGTACGAGCCCATGCCGCCGGCCTTGAAGGTCTCGCCCTCCTTGCCGGTGATCTGCCCGGAGGCCAGGGCGACGGCGGTGCGCGCGGCCAGCTCGCCCAGCTTTGCCGGGTCCCACAGCTCGAAGGCCTCGACGGTGCCGTTCTTGACGTACTTGCGCATGTCGTCCGGTGTGCCGAGGCCGGTCAGCTTGACCTTGCCCTTGTACTTGGAGCCGGACAGGTACTGGGCGGCGGCCTTGATGCCGACGGTGGTCGGGGAGATGATCCCCTTCAGGTCCGGGTACTCCTGGAGCAGTCCCTGGGTCTGCTGGAAGGAGGCCTGGGCGTCGTCGTTGCCGTAGGCGGTCTTGACCAGCTCGATGTCCTTGTACTTGGGGTCCTTCAGCTCCTCCTTCATGATGTCGATCCAGGCGTTCTGGTTCGTGGCGGTCTGGGCGGCGGACAGGACCGCGATCCGGCCCTTGTAGCCGATCTGCCGGGCGAGCAGCTGGACCTCGGTGCGGCCGAGGTCGTCGGCGGATGCCTGGGAGATGAAGGCGTTGCGGCACTCGGGCCTGGTGTCCGAGTCGTAGGTGACGACCTTGATCTTGTTGCTCATGGCCTGCTTGAGCGCGGTGCACAGGGCGCCGGGGTCCTGGGCGGACACGGCCATCGCGTCGACCTGCTGCTGCGTGAGGGTGTTGACGTAGGAGACCTGGCCGGAGGTGTCGGTGGCGCTGGAGGGGCCCACCTCCTTGTACTTCTCGCCCAGTTCCTCCAGGGCCTTCCTGCCGCCGTCGTCGGCGGTGGTGAAGTAGGGGTTGTTGACCTGCTTGGGCAGGAAGCCGACGGTCAGGCCCTTCTTGGTGGCGGCGTTCGGGTCCGCCTTGCCGGCCGGGGCGGCTGCCGCGCCGCTGTCCTTGCCCACGTCGTTCTTGGTGGTGCCGCCGCAGGCGGTCAGGGCGAGGGCGAGCGAGGTGACGGCGGCCAGGGCGGCGCCGGTGCGGCGGATCGAGGCTCTGCGCATGAGGGTTCCTTACGGGTACGGGAGGACGGGCTCGACGAGGTCGTGGTGGCGCCGGTCACGGGGCCGCGGTGGGCGCCTGCGGTCCCGGCTCCGCCGCACGGCGCCCGGCTCGGGCGAGGGCGATCTGGCGGGCGACCCGGGGGCCGAGCACGGAGACGACCAGCAGGACGCCGGTGACGACGATCTGGGACTGGGCGGAGACGTTCAGCAGGCTCATCACGTTCTGCAGCGCGCCGAGCAGGAAGACACCGGCGACGGCGCCGCCGAGGGTGCCCTTGCCGCCGTCGAAGTCGATGCCGCCGAGCAGCACGGCGGCGACGACGGAGAGTTCGAGACCGGTGGCGTTGTCGTAGCGGGCGCTGGCGTAGTGCAAGGCCCAGAAGACGCCGGTCAGGGCGGACATGAGACCGGTGGCGGTGAACAGGATCAGCCTGTGCCGCTTGACCCGGATGCCGGCGAACCGGGCGGCCTCCTCGCCGGCGCCGATGGCGAACAGCGACCGGCCGAACGGGGTCGCGTGCAGGGTGAGGACGGCGACGGCCAGCAGGACGAGGAAGGGCAGGAAGGCCTGCGGGAGGAAGCTGCCGCCCAGGCGTCCGGCCGCGAAGTCCAGGTACTGCGAGGGGAAGTCGGTGACCGCGTCGGAGCCGAGCACGATCTGCGCGATGC
The DNA here is from genome assembly GCF_000720185.1 of Streptomyces sp. NRRL S-340. Taxonomy (GTDB): domain Bacteria; phylum Actinomycetota; class Actinomycetes; order Streptomycetales; family Streptomycetaceae; genus Streptomyces. Next base: position 164,665 of record NZ_JOIY01000002.1, read on the forward strand.
CCCGGTAGGCGGCCAGCGTGCCGATGGTCACGGCGAGGGAGGGCAGCCCGAGCCGGGTCACCAGCAGGCCGTTGACCAGGCCGCACACCGCGCCGAGCACCAGGCACAGCGGGATGATCGTCTCGATCGGCAGGCCCTGGTTCCACAGGGCGCCCATCACCGCGCCGGACAGACCGGCGGTGGAGGCGACCGACAGGTCGATCTCGCCGGAGACGACCAGCAGGGTCATCGGCAGCGCGATCAGCGCGATCGGCAGGGTGTTGCCGATGAGGAAGGACAGGTTGAGGGCGTTGCCGAAGCCGTCGACGAAGCCGAAGGAGAACAGCAGGACCACGACGAGCAGGGCGCCGACGACGGTGTCCCAGCGCACGGCACGGGTCAGTGAGGACGCGGAGAAGTCAGCCATGGCGGGCGTTCCTCTTCTTCAGGGCCGAGGCCACGCGCAGCGCGACGATCCGGTCGACCGCGATGGCGAGCAGGAGCAGGATGCCGTTGATCGCGAGCACCCACACGGAGCTGACGCCGAGGGCGGGCAGCACGCTGTTGACGGAGGTCAGCAGCAGGGCGCCGAGGGCCGCGCCGTAGACGCTGCCCGATCCGCCGGTGAAGACGACGCCGCCGACCACGACCGCGCTGACGACGGTGAGTTCGTAGCCGTTGCCGGTGCCGGAGTCGACGTTGCCGAACCGGGCGAGGTACAGGGCGCCCGCCAGGCCGGCGAGAGCGCCGCAGAAGGTGTAGGCGGCCAGGATCCGCCTGCGCACCGGAATGCCGGCCAGCCGTGCCGCCTCCGGGTTGGAGCCGAGCGCGTACAGCTCGCGGCCGCTGCCGAAGTGCTTGAGGTAGTAGGCGGTGCCGGCCAGGAGAACCAGGGCGATCAGCGCGAGGTAGGGGACCGCCCACACACCGCCCGAGCCGAAGTCGACGAAGCCGCCGGGCAGGTCGGCCGCGGTGATCTGGCGGGAGCCCACCCAGATGGAGTCGGCACCGCGGATGATGTACAGCATCCCGAGGGTGACGACGAGGGCGGGCACCTGGCCCAGGCTGACGAGCAGGCCGTTGAGCAGACCGCAGCCCACGCCGAGGAGCACCGCGAGGACGACGGCCACCAGCGGGTTCCCGCCGCCGTGCAGGTACGTGCCGGCGGCGAACGCGGTGATGCCGAGCGTGGAGCCGACCGACAGGTCGACGTTGCGGGTGATGACGACCAGCGACTGGCCGGTGGCGACCAGCACCAGGATGGTCGCGTTGAGCAGCAGGTCCTTGATGCCCTGCTGGGAGAGGAACTCGCTGTTGCCGGCCTGGGTGACGGCGATCATCACCAGGAAGACGGCCAGGATGGCGAGTTCGCGCATCTTGAACACGCGGTCGGCCAGGCGGGTGCCGCCGGACCTGGCCGCCTCGGCGGTGGGGGCGGGCTCGGGAGCGGTCACGGTCACGCGGCCCTCCCCGTGGCTGCGGCCATCACGGTTTCCTCGGTGGCGTCGGAGCGGGGGATCTCGGCGGTCAGCCGGCCCTCGTGCATCACGAGCACGCGGTCGGCCATGCCGAGGATCTCGGGCAGGTCGGAGGAGATCATCAGCACGGCGACGCCGTCGGCGGCCAGCCGGCTCAGCAGCCGGTGCACCTCGGCCTTGGTGCCGACGTCGATGCCCCGGGTGGGTTCGTCGACGATGAGCACCTTGGGGTCGGTGGCGAGCCACTTGGCCAGCACGACCTTCTGCTGGTTGCCGCCGGAGAGGGTGGAGACGGCGTCGGCGATCCGGGCGTACTTGACCTGGAGGCGGACCGCCCAGTCCAGGGAGCGGCTGCGCTCGGCGCCGCGGTCCACCAGACCGGCCCTGGCGGTGGTGCGCAGTCCGGTCAGGCCGATGTTGCGTTCGATGGACATGTCCATCACGAGGCCCTGCGCACGCCGGTCCTCGGGGACGAGGGCGAGTCCGGCGGCCATCGCTGTGGAGGGAGCGCCGTTGGTGAGGGCGCGGCCGTCGACCTCGACCTCGCCCGCGTCCCAGCGGTCGACGCCGAACACGGCGCGGGCGACCTCGGTGCGGCCGGCGCCGACCAGTCCGGCGAGCCCGACGATCTCGCCGCGCCGCACCTCGAAGGAGATGTCGGTGAAGACGCCCTCGCGGGTGAGCCGGCGCACGCTGAGGGCGACCTCGCCCGGGGTGACGTCCTGCTTGGGGTACAGCTCGTCGAGGTCGCGGCCGACCATGCGGCGCACCAGGTCGTCCTCGCTCATGCCCGTCAGCGGTTCACTGGCGACCCAGGCGCCGTCGCGCAGGGTGGTCACCCTTCGGCAGATCTCGAAGATCTCCTCCAGGCGGTGCGAGATGAACAGGACGGCGGCGCCCTGGTCGCGCAGGGTGCGCACGACGCCGAAGAGGCGGGCGACCTCGCTGCCGGTCAGCGCGGCGGTCGGCTCGTCCATGATCAGGACGCGGGCGTCGAAGGAGAGCGCCTTGGCGATCTCGACGATCTGCTGGTCGGCGATGGACAGGCCGCGGGCGGGGCGGTCGGGGTCGAGGTCGACGCCCAGGCGGCGCATCAGGGCGGCGGTGGCCGCGCGGGTGGCCTTGTGGTCGATGCGGCCCAGCGAGCGCCGGGGCCGGCGGCCCATGAAGATGTTCTCGGCGATCGACAGGTCGGGGAAGAGGGTCGGTTCCTGGTAGATGACGGCGATGCCGGCGTCACGGGCGTCGCCGGGGCCCTGGAAGGTGACGGGCGCGCCGTCGAGCAGCACCTGGCCGGCGTCCGGCCGGTGCACCCCGGCGAGGGTCTTGATGAGGGTCGACTTGCCGGCACCGTTCTCCCCGGCGAGGGCGTGCACCTCCCCGGGGAACAGTTGCAGGGACACGTTCCTGAGTGCGCGCACCGCGCCGAAGGACTTCGAGACGTCCTTCAGCGCCAGCACCGGGGCCGGACCCGTGTGGGACGGGTGGGTCATTGGGGGCTCCTCGACGGCGCGGGCCGAAGAGCCGCATCACGCCGTGAAAGGTTTCAACTGGGTTGCCGGGACGTTAGGCATGTAGCCCACGTCACGTCAATGGGTAGGGGTCGAAAATCTCCCGACGCCTGAAGGTCACGGCAGCATCACGGTCAACGGCCCGCGCGGGGAGGGTTGACACCTCCGCCGGAGGCCCCTAGCTTCCCGTTCTGAATCGTTTCACACGGAAGTCGTCCAGGAGACTTTCCGACCGACGTCACAGGAGCCCTGAAGTGACCGAGCTCGCCGCGGTGAAGGCCGCGCTCAAGACCCAGGCCGTCGAGACACCGTCGTGGGCGTACGGGAACTCGGGGACGCGCTTCAAGGTGTTCGCCCAAGCCGGCGTGCCGCGCGACCCGTTCGAGAAACTCGACGACGCGGCAAAGGTGCACGAGTTCACCGGCGTCGCCCCGTCCGTGGCCCTGCACATCCCCTGGGACCGGGTCGAGGACTACGCGGCGCTCGCCGCGCACGCCGAGCAGCGCGGTGTGCGGCTGGGCGCGGTGAACTCCAACACCTTCCAGGACGACGACTACCGGCTGGGCAGCATCTGCCACCCGGACGCGGCGGTGCGCCGCAAGGCCGTCGGCCACCTGCTGGAGTGCGTCGGCATCATGGACGCGACCGGGTCGCGCGACCTCAAGCTGTGGTTCGCCGACGGCACCAACTACCCGGGCCAGGACGACATCCGCGGCCGGCAGGACCGGCTCGCCGAGGGACTCGCCGAGGTCTACGAACGGCTCGGCGAGGACCAGCGGATGCTGCTGGAGTACAAGCTCTTCGAGCCCGCCTTCTACAGCACCGACGTCCCTGACTGGGGCACCGCCTACGCCCACTGCCTCAAGCTCGGGCCCAGGGCTCAGGTCGTCGTCGACACCGGGCACCACGCGCCGGGCACCAACATCGAGTTCATCGTGGCGACGCTGCTGCGCGAGGGCAGGCTCGGCGGGTTCGACTTCAACTCGCGCTTCTACGCCGACGACGACCTCATGGCCGGCGCCGCCGACCCCTTCCAGCTCTTTCGGATCATGTACGAGGTCGTCCGCGGCGGCGGGCTGGTGCCCGGGGTCGCCTTCATGCTCGACCAGTGCCACAACATCGAGGCGAAGATCCCGGCGATCATCCGGTCCGTGATGAACGTCCAGGAGGCCACGGCGAAGGCGCTCCTGGTCGACCGTGCGGCCCTGTCCGCCGCCCAGGCCGCGGGGGACGTGCTGGAGGCCAACGCCGTCCTCATGGACGCGTACAACACCGATGTGCGGCCCCTGCTCCGTGACGTGCGCGAGGAGATGGGACTGGATCCCGAGCCGCTGGACGCCTACCGGCGGTCCGGATGGGCGGAGAAGATCGCCGCCGAACGGGTGGGCGGGCAGCAGGCGGGGTGGGGTGCGTGAGCACTGCCGTGCGGGCCGGGTCGCGGTGCGGCGGGCGCCGGGTTCCGGCCGGCTGCCGGGCGCGGGTCGCTCGTGGCTGACCGCGCAGTCCCCCGCGCCCCTTTCCGGGGCGCTTCACTCCCCCCGTTCGAAAGGACCGATGACATGGCAGTCCACCCCGAAGCCGCCGCCCTCCTCGACCGTTCCCACCGGCTGGGCGCCGATCCCCGCAACACCAACTACGCCGGCGGCAACGCGTCCGCGAAGGGCACCGCCACCGACCCGGTGACCGGGGGTGACGTGGAGCTGATGTGGGTGAAGGGGTCCGGCGGTGACCTCGGCACCCTCACCGAGGGCGGGCTCGCCGTGCTCCGGCTGGACCGGCTGCGGGCGCTCACCGGCGTCTACCCGGGCGTCGAGCGCGAGGACGAGATGGTCGCCGCGTTCGACTACTGCCTGCACGGCAAGGGCGGCGCCGCCCCCTCCATCGACACCGCGATGCACGCACTGGTCGACGCGCCGCACGTGGACCACCTGCATCCCGACTCCGGCATCGCGCTGGCCTGCGCCGCCGACGGGGAGGAACTGACCGCCGAGTGCTTCGGCGACCGCGTGGTGTGGGTGCCCTGGCGGCGGCCCGGGTTCCAGCTGGGACTGGACATCGCCGCCGTCAGGGCGGCCAACCCGCAGGCCGTCGGCTGCATCCTCGGCGGGCACGGCATCACCGCCTGGGGCGACACCTCCGAGGAGTGCGAGCGGAACTCCCTGTACATCATCCGCACCGCCCAGGCCTTCCTGGACGAGCGCGGCCGGCCCGAGCCGTTCGGGCCGGTGACCGCGGGCCACCAGGCGCTGCCGCGGGCGGAGCGCCACGAACGCGCCGCCGCCCTCGCACCGCACGTGCGCGCCCTCGCCTCGCAGGACCGGCCGCAGGTCGGGCACTTCACCGACTGCGACGCCGTACTCGACTTCCTCGCCCGCGCCGAGCACCCCAGGCTCGCCGCGCTCGGCACCTCCTGCCCGGACCACTTCCTGCGCACCAAGGTGCGTCCGCTGGTCCTCGACCTGCCCGCCACCGCCCCCCTCGACGAGGCGGTCGCCCGGCTGACGCAACTGCACACCGCCTACCGGGAGGAGTACGCCGCCTACTACGAGCGCCACGCCGGACCCGGCTCCCCCGCCATGCGCGGCGCCGACCCGGCGATCGTCCTGGTCCCGGGCGTAGGCATGTTCTCCTTCGGCAAGGACAAGCAGACCGCCCGCGTGGCCGGCGAGTTCTACGTCAACGCGATCAACGTGATGCGCGGTGCCGAGGCCGTCTCCGCCTACGCCCCGATCGAGGAAGCGGAGAAGTTCCGCATCGAGTACTGGGCGCTGGAGGAGGCCAAGCTCCGGCGGATGCCGCAGCCGAAGGCCCTGGCCGCCCGCGTCGCGTTCGTCACCGGCGCGGGCAGCGGGATCGGCCGGGCCGTCGCCCACCGGCTCGCCGCCGAGGGCGCCTGCGTCGTCGTCGCCGACCTGAACGCCGAGAACGCCGCCACCGTCGCCGGGGAGCTGGGCGGCGACGACAGGGCCGTCGCGGTCACCGTCGACGTCACCGACGAGGCACAGATCACCGCCGCCTTCCGGGCCGCCGTCCTCGCCTTCGGCGGTGTCGACCTCGTGGTCAACAACGCCGGCATCTCGGTCTCCAAGCCGCTGCTGGAGACCTCCGCCGCGGACTGGGACCTCCAGCACGACATCATGGCGCGCGGCTCCTTCCTCGTCTCCCGCGAGGCGGCCCGGGTGATGATCGCGCAGCGGCTGGGCGGCGACATCGTCTACATCGCCTCCAAGAACGCGGTCTTCGCCGGGCCCAACAACATCGCCTACTCCGCCACCAAGGCCGACCAGGCCCACCAGGTCCGTCTGCTCGCCGCCGAACTGGGCGAGCACGGCATCCGCGTCAACGGGGTCAACCCCGACGGCGTCGTCCGCGGCTCCGGCATCTTCGCGGGCGGCTGGGGCGCCCGGCGCGCCGCCGTCTACGGAGTCCCGGAGGACAGGCTCGGCGAGTTCTACGCCCAGCGCACCCTGCTCAAGCGCGAGGTGCTGCCCGAGCACGTGGCGAACGCGGTCTTCGCGCTGACCGGCGGCGAACTCACCCACACCACCGGGCTGCACGTCCCGGTCGACGCCGGCGTAGCCGCCGCCTTCCTGCGGTGAGCACGGACACGCGGACGTACGCCGCGGTCGACCTCGGCGCGTCCAGCGGGCGCGTCATGCTCGGCCGCGTCGGCCCGGACATGCTGGAGCTGACCGAGGCGCACCGGTTCCCCAACCGGCCGGTGCGGCTGCCCGAAGGCCTGCACTGGGACGTGCTCGGCCTGTACGCGGGCGTGCTGGACGGGCTGCGGGCGGCCGGCGCGGTGGATTCCGTCGGCATCGACAGCTGGGCCGTGGACTACGGGCTGCTGGACGCCGACGGCGCGCTGCTCGGCAATCCGGTGCACTACCGCGACGCGCGCACCGAGGGTGTCGCGCGGAGGGTGTGGGAGACGCTGCCGGCCGCCGAGCTGTACGCGGCGACCGGGATCCAGTACGCCCCGTTCAACACCGTCTACCAGTTGGCGGCGGCCCGTTCGAGCGCGCGAGCGGCGGCGGCCCGGCGGCTGCTGCTCGTCCCCGACCTGCTGACGTACTGGCTGACGGGTGAGGAGGGCACCGAGCTGACCAACGCCTCCACCACGCAGCTCGTCGACCCGCGCACCCGGCGGTGGTCGCACGAGGTCGCCGGCCGGCTCGGCATCGACCTGGGCCTGTTCGCGCCGTTGCGCCTGCCGGGCGATCCGGCGGGGCTGCTGCGGCCCGGGGTGCTGGAGGAGACCGGGCTCACCGGCCCGGTGCCGGTCACCACGGTCGCCTCGCACGACACGGCGTCGGCGGTGGCCGCGGTGCCCGCCACCGGCGAACGGTTCGCGTACATCTGCACGGGAACCTGGTCGCTGGCGGGTCTGGAGCTGGACGCGCCGGTCCTCACCGAGGAGAGCCGCGCCGCGAACTTCACCAACGAACTCGGGCTCGACGGCACCGTCCGCTATCTGCGCAACATCATGGGCCTGTGGCTGCTCCAGGAGTGCGTGCGGGCCTGGGGCGAGCCGGATCTGGGCGGGCTGCTGCGGCAGGCGGCGGGCGTGCCCGGGCTGCGGTCGGTGGTGGACGCGGGGGACGCGGCGTTCCTGGCGCCCGGGCGGATGCCGGAGCGGATCGCCGAGGCGTGCCGGGCGTCGGGGCAGCCGGTGCCCGGCACGCCCGCCGAGACCACCCGGTGCATCCTCGACTCCCTCGCGCTCGCCCACCGCGGGGCGGTCGAGCAGGCGCAGCGCCTGGCCGGCCGTGCCGTCGACGTGGTGCACATCGTCGGCGGCGGCACCCGCAACGCGCTGCTGTGCCAGCTGACCGCCGACGCGTGCGGGCTGCCGGTGGTGGCCGGGCCCACCGAAGCCGCCGCCTTCGGCAACGTGCTGGTGCAGGCCCGGGCGCACGGGCTCGTCGGTGACCGGGCGGGGATGCGGCGCCTGCTGGCCCGCACCCGGTCGCTGACGCGGTACGAGCCGCGCGGCGACGCGGCGGCGTGGCGGGCGGCCGGGGCCCGGCTCGGCACCGCACCGTGAGGTCACCCGGCCAGGGCCGGGCCGGGAGCGGGGCAGCCCGCCGCGCCGCCGGGAGCGGGGCGCCCGCACCGCCACGCCCGGAGCGGTCCCGGGTCTCCCGCCCCGCTGCCCGCCTGACTACGCTTCACCCGTCCGATGACCGACGACAAGGAGCCGCGATGCGTGTCGCCCTGTTCCTGACCTGCGTCAATGACACGCTCTATCCGGACACCGGCCGCGCGGTGGTGAAACTGCTGACCAGACTGGGCGTCCGGGTGGACTTCCCGCTGGGGCAGACGTGTTGCGGGCAGGCCCACTACAACACCGGGTACCGGCACGAGGCGGAGCCGCTGGCCCGGCAGTTCTCCGATGTCTTCCGGGACTACGACGCGATCGTCACACCGTCCGGGTCCTGCGGGGCGATGGTGCGCGAGCTGTATCCGCGCATGGGCGAACGGGCGCGGGCGGAGGGGCGGGGGGACTCGCTGGCCCGGGCGCTGGCACCCGTGGTGCCCAAGACGTACGAGCTGACCGAGTTCCTGGTCGACGTGCTGGGCGTGACGGACGTGGGGGCGTACTACCCGCACACGGTCACCTACCACCCGACCTGCCACGGGCTGCGCGCGCTGGGTCTGGGTGACCGTCCCCGGCGGCTGCTGGAGGCCGTGAAGGGGCTGGAGCTGGTGGAGCTGCCCGGTGCCGAGGAGTGCTGCGGCTTCGGCGGCACCTTCGCGGTGAAGAACTCCGACGTCTCCGCGGCGATGGGCGCCGACAAGGTGCGCGGCGCCGAGTCGACCGGCGCCGAGGTGCTGTGCGCGGCCGACAACTCCTGTCTGATGCACATCGGCGGGACGATGACCCGGCTGCGCAGCCGGATGCGGCCGGTGCACATCGCGGAGATCCTGGCGAGCACGGAAGAGGAGCCCCTGGCATGAGCGGTACGTTCGTCGGCATGCCGGCGTTCCCGGCGGCCGCGCACGAGGCCGTGCGCGACGCGACGCTGCGCGGCAACCTGCGCCACGCCACGCACACCATCCGCGCCAAGCGGGCCAAGGCGGTGGCCGAGGTCTCCGACTGGGCGCGGCTGCGCGAGGCGGGACGGCGCATCAAGGACCACACGCTGCGCCACCTGGACCGCTACCTGGTACAGGTGGAGGAGGCGGTCACCGCGGCCGGCGGCACCGTCCACTGGGCGGTCGACGCGGCCGAGGCGAACCGGATCGTCGCCGGCCTGGTCCGGGCGACCGGCGAGAGCGAGGTCGTCAAGGTCAAGTCGATGGCCACCCAGGAGATCGGGCTCAACGAGGCGCTGGAGGCGGAGGGCATCCGCGCCTACGAGACCGATCTCGCCGAGCTGATCGTGCAGTTGGGCAAGGACCGGCCGTCCCACATCCTGGTGCCCGCGATCCACCGCAACCGCGGGGAGATCCGCGACATCTTCCGCTCCGAGATGAAGGAGTGGGGACGCCCGGCCCCCGAGGGCCTGACCGACACGCCGGCCGAACTCGCCGAGGCGGCCCGGCTGCACCTGCGGGAGAAGTTCCTGCGCGCCAAGGTCGGCATCTCCGGCGCCAACTTCGTGGTGGCCGAGACCGGCACGCTGGTGGTCGTGGAGTCCGAGGGCAACGGACGCATGTGCCTGACGCTGCCCGAGACGCTGATCTCGGTCGTCGGCATCGAGAAGATCGTGCCGACCTGGCAGGACCTGGAGGTCTTCCTGCAGACCCTGCCCCGCTCCTCCACCGCCGAGCGGATGAACCCGTACACGTCCACCTGGACCGGCACCACCGACGGGGACGGCCCGAGCACCTTCCACCTCGTGCTGCTCGACAACGGGCGCACCGACACCCTCGCCGACGAGGTCGGCCGGCAGGCCCTGCGCTGCATCCGCTGCTCGGCCTGCCTGAACGTGTGCCCGGTCTACGAGCGGGCCGGCGGGCACGCGTACGGCTCGGTCTACCCGGGACCGATCGGCGCCATCCTCAGCCCGCAGCTGCGCGGCACCGGCAGCGCGATCGACGCCTCCCTGCCGTACGCGTCCTCGCTGTGCGGCGCCTGTTACGAGGTGTGCCCGGTCGCCATCGACATCCCCGAGGTCCTGGTGCACCTGCGGGAACGGGTCGCACAGGGCGGCGGGGCGACCCGCGAGGGCAACAAGGTGGTGCTCAGACCCGCCCGGGGACACCGGGCCGAGCGGGCGGCGATGCGCGCGGCCCGCCTCGCCCTCACCCACCCGGCCCTGCTGCGCGGCGGCCAGCGGCTGGCGTCGCGCACCCGGCGTCTCCACCCCCGCACCCTGCCCGGTCCGGGCCGGGCCTGGACGGGGACCCGGGACCTGCCGGCGCTGCCCGCGGAGCCGTTCCGGGACTGGTGGCAGCGTACGCACGGCGGCGAGGAGGGCACGAAGTGAGCAGCAGGGAACGGATCCTGGGCCGGGTGCGGCGCGCGCTGGCGGACGTAGCGCCCGACGACACGCCCTACGAGCAGGCGGTCGTCCGGGACTATCTGCGCCGGCACGGCGACCTGGACGTCCCGGCGACGGTCGAGCTGCTGGCCGCGAACCTGGCCGACTACCGGGCGCTGGTGCACCGCACCGACGCGGCCGGGCTGCCGGCCCTGATCGCCCGGCTGCTCGCCGAGCGGGGCTCGGCGACCGTCCTGGTGCCGCCCGGCCTGGAGGAGTCGTGGACGGCGCAGGCACGGGTGAGTCGGGTCGAGGACCGGCCGGACAGCTCGCCGCACGAGCTGGACCGCGTGGACAGTGTGGTCACCGGCTGCGCGGTCGCCGTCGCGGAGACCGGCACCATCGTCCTGGACGGCTCTGCCGACCAGGGCCGCCGCCGGATCACACTCGTCCCCGACCACCACGTCTGCGTCGTCCGCGTTCCGGGCCAGGTGGTCTCCTCGGTGCCCGAGGCCCTGGCCCGCCTGGATCCGCGGCGCCCGCTGACCTGGATCTCCGGTCCCTCCGCGACCAGCGACATCGAGCTGGACCGGGTGGAGGGGGTGCACGGACCGCGCACCCTGGAGGTGGTACTGGTGAGCAGCGAGTGAAGGACGCGGCTAGCGTGAAAGCATGATCCGGTTCGAGCAGGTCACCAAGCGGTACCCGGACGGGACCACGGCCGTGGACGGCCTCGACCTGGAGGTGGCCGAGGGCGAACTCGTCACCCTGGTCGGGCCGTCCGGGTGCGGCAAGACCACCACCATGATGATGGTCAACCGGCTCGTCGAACCGACCTCGGGCCGCGTCCTCGTGGACGGCGAGGACGTCGCCGCCGTCGACCCGGTACGGCTGCGCCGCCGGATCGGCTACGTCATCCAGCAGGTCGGTCTCTTCCCGCACCGCACGGTCCTCGACAACACCGCGACCGTGCCCGCGCTGCTGGGCTGGAAGCGGGCGAGGGCGCGGGCGCGGGCCGCCGAGCTGCTGGAGCTGGTGGGACTGGACCCGGCTACGTACGGGCCGCGCTACCCGGAGCAGCTCTCGGGCGGGCAGCGCCAGCGGGTCGGGGTGGCGCGGGCGCTGGCCGCGGACCCGCCGGTGCTGCTGATGGACGAGCCGTTCGGGGCGGTGGACCCGGTGGTGCGCGAGCAGTTGCAGGACGAGTTCCTGCGCATGCAGGCCGCGGTGCGCAAGACGGTGCTCCTGGTCACGCACGACATCGAGGAGGCGGTGCGGCTCGGCGACCGCATTGCCGTGTACGGGCAGGGGCGCATCGAGCAGTTCGACACGCCCGCCGCGGTGCTGGGCACTCCGGCGAACGGGTACGTCGCCTCGTTCGTGGGCGCCGACCGCGGTCTGAAGAGGATGTCGGTGACGGCGGTCGAACAAGGCGATCTGGAGCAGCCGCCGATCGCCCGGCTCGACGAGCCGGCCGAGCGCGCGGCCGGGCGGCTGCGGGCCGCGGGCGCCCGCTGGGCGGTGGTCCTCGACACCTTCGGAGACCTGCACGGCTGGGTGGGTCTGGAGGCGCTGGGCGCGGGCGGCGCGGTCGGTGACCTGGCGCACCGGATGAACGCGTGGGTGCCGGTGGGCGCCCCGCTGAAACAGGCCTTCGGGGTGATGCTCCAGCACGACGCGGGCTGGGTCGCCGTGCTGGACGGTGCGCGTTTCCTCGGCGTGCTGACTCCGGCGAAGCTGCACGAGGCGCTGCGCCGTTCGGTGGACGCGGACGCGCGCGGGGTGCCGCGCGGGCAGGTCGGCTTCGACTCGGTGGCGGACGCCTGACCCGCGCGCCGGGCGGCGAGCCGGGGCGGCTGCGCGCACCGGTCACGCCGGGCGCGTCGAAGACGTCCGCGCGGGTCACTTCAGCAGGCCCTTCTCCTTCAGGTAGGCGCGGGCCACGTCGGAGGACAGGCGGCGCCAGCCGTCGACCCGCTGGTTCAGCGCGGCGAGGTCGGCGGTGGTGAGGACGGCGTTGAGCCTGCCGAGCACCTCGGTCACCGCCCGGCCCCCGGCGCGGGCGCGGTTCACGACGGGGACGACGTAGTCGGCGTTCTGCAGGTGCTTGTCGTCGGCGAGGAGGACGAGACCGAAGGCGTCCAGGGTGGCGTCCGTGGTCGTGGTCAGCACCAGTTGGTCGCGTCCGCTCGCCACCGCCTGTTTCGCGGGGACGGTGCCGACGCCCTTGGGGTCGACGCCGGTGACGTCGATGCCGTACGTCTTCTTCAGGCCCGGTGCGCAGTACGGCCGCCGCACGCACTCGTCGCCCGCGGCGAGCCGCACCTTCAGGCCCGAGGCGCCGAGGTCGCCGAGGGTCTTCAGGCCGTGCGCGCGGGCGTAGGCGCGGCTCACCGCGAAGGCGTTCTGGTCGACGGCCCGGCCGGGGCCGAGGACGGCCAGGCCGCGGGGGGCGGCCAGCGCGCGCAGGGCCTTCATGGTGGCGGCGAGGTCGGGCGAGCCGGCCGGGGGCGCGTCGGCGCCGTGGGTCCTGGCGTTCAGCCAGTCCGCGAAGGTGGCCGCGTACTCGGGGACGACGTCGATCCGGCCGGACTCCAGGGATGGTTCGTACAGCTCGCGGTTGGCGACGGTGATCAGGGACGTCGTGTACCCGGCCTGGTCCAGGAGCAGGGCGTACATCTGCGCGAGCAGGTCGCTCTCGGTGAAGCCGGCGGACCCGACGGTCAGGTGCCTGCTGTCGCCGGGCGGTGCGGTGACCCGGCCGCGGTCCTCCAGGGACGGGCCGGTGGCGCAGGCGGCGAGCGGGCCGAGCAGGAGCAGCAGGAGCAGCAGGGCCGACGGGCGTACGGCGGGGGCTGTCACCGGGTGCCGCCCCGGCCGCGTCGGGGAGCCAGCCGCCCGGCGGCCTCGAAGGCGGCCTCGACGGCCAGGGCGAACGCGGCGACGAGGGCGGCGCCCGCCACCACCTGCGGTGTGTCGGCCAGGTTGAAGCCGGCCGTGATGATCCGGCCGAGGCCGCCGCCGCCGGCCAGGGCGGCGATGGTGGCCGTGGCGACGAGTTGCACGGCGGCGATGCGCACCCCGTTCAGGACCATCGGGAGCGCCAGGGGCAGTTCGACGCGCAGCAGGGTCTGGCCGCCGGTCATCCCCATGCCGCGCGCCGCCCGCACGACGTCGCGGTCCACCTCCCGCATGCCGACGTAGGCATTGGTCAGCAGCGGTGGCACCGCGAACAGGACGAGGGCCACGACCGTGGGTCCCTCGCCCCACCGGCCGACCGGGGTGAGCAGCAGCAGGACGAGGACGGCGAAGGTGGGCACGGCGCGGCCGGCGTTGGAGATGTTGACGGCGAGGGCGCCGCCCTTGCCGAGGTGGCCGAGGACGAGCGCGACCGGCAGGGCGATCAGGCAGCTGACGGCCAGACAGACGACGGTGAGCAGCAGGTGCTGGAGCAGGCGGTGCGCGATGCCGTCCTCGCCCGTCCAGTGCGCGGGGTCGGTGAGCCATCTCCAGGCGTCGGTGAGGGTGCTCATGGGGGCGGTGCCCCCTCCCCCGCCGCGCGGGTCACGGGCGCGCCGCCCGGGTCCAGGGGGTGATTGCCCGCTGGACGCCGAGCAGGAGCAGGTCGGCGGCGACGGCGATCACCACGCACAGCACGGAGGCGGTGAGCACCTGGGCCCTGAAGTAGGTGTTCATGCCGGCGTAGATGAGGTTGCCGAGGCCGCCGAAGCCGACGATCGCGCCCACGGTGACCAGGGAGACCGCCGACACGGTGGCGATGCGCAGCCCGGCCATCGCGGCGGGCAGGGCGAGCGGCAGTTCGACGGCGAGCAGCAGCCGGACGGGACCGTACCCCATGCCGCGGGCCGCCTGCCGGATCTCCTCGGGCACCGCGCGCAGTCCGGCGAGGAGGTTGCGGACGAGCACGGTGAGCGAGTACAGCGCCAGGCCCGCGACGACGAGGGCGGCCGACAGGCCGTACAGGGGCAGGAGCAGGGAGAACATGGCCAGTGAGGGGATGGTGTAGAGGACGGTGGTCAGGGCCAGCACGGGGGCCGCCGTCCAGCGCAGGCGGCGGGCGAGCACGGCCAGCGGGAGAGCGACGACGAGCCCGACGAGCACGGCCAGGGCGGTCAGGCGCAGGTGCTGGAGCACGGCGTCGAGCAGCACGTGCCGCCGGGTGCTCAGGTAGGCACCGCAGATCCATTCGTTGCGCGCGAGGCAGTCGTCCGGGGGCGCGGTCACCCGTCCATTGCAGCGGGTGCTCCACCGGGTCGGCTCGTTGTGGTGACCCGTCCGGGGGTAGCGCCGGGTACCGGGTGACCGGACTCCACGGCAGCGGCGGCGGTTGCCGTGCGGTCGCGGGAGGGGACTGGCTCGGCCGGGAGCGCGGGACGTCCGCGTCGGTGAGCCGGGCTCACGTGTCCGGCGGGGCGGCCGGGTCCAGGGTGTCGTCCACGATGCCGCGGTCCCTGCGCGCGTCGTCCTTGGCGTCCACCGCCGTCTCCCCCGCCGCCGCCGTCAGGGCGTGCAGGGCGGGGATCAGCGCGGCGCGTTCCTGGGCGGGCAGCCGCTGCACCAGGCGGCGGATCTCGGCGCGGCGCTGGGCGAGGACCCGGGTGACCAGTTCGTGGCCGCCGCCGGTCAGGCTCAGCACGACCTCGCGCCGGTTGGCCGGGTTGGTCCTGCGGTCGACGAGGTCGAGCGCCTCCAGGCGTTCCACCATGCGCAGCGCGGTGGACGGGTTGACGCCGAGGGTGGCGGCGAGCACGACCAGCTTGACCGGTCCGCAGGTGTCCAGCACCACCAGCGCCCGCAGCTGGGGCAGGGTCAGCGAGTCCGCGGTGGACGCCAGGGCGCGGGCGGAGATCGCCACGAACAGCCGGGACGCGGCCATCACGGCCACGCTCAGCTCCTCGGCCTCACGGTCGAGCGCGGCCTGCCCGAAGCGGCCACCGGATCGGGCCCGTCCCCGGTCGGTGTCACGCTGTGCCATGGTGTCCCCCTTCCGCCGCTCCGCCCGGACGGGCGGAAACGATCAGGCGCGGAGCATCATTGCAGAGGACAACGGCGCCCGGCAGGGATTGCCCCAAGGTCCCGTCCCCTCGCGCCCCGCCCTCCTGTCAGCGGGCCGCTCCGGGGGCCGGGGCGCCGCGCCCGGTGTCGAGCTGGTGTCTCAGCTCGCGCAGCAGGTCGGCCGGCAGCCGTCCCGACGTCGCCCATTCGACGACGAGTTCGGCCACGTGCTGCTCCTTGATGCGGGTGTGCGCTGCCATCGCGTGCAGCACGGCACGGGCCCGGTCGCGGGTCACCCCGCCCACGATGGCCACGATGTCGGTCGCCTCGTCGAGGAGGCGGTGCGGGCGTTCGGTCAGGGTCATCGCGGTCTCCTCACGCGGCGGCGGAGCGGGCGCCCCTGCCCAGCGCCGCCCTCGCGGCCACGGCACCGACGGCGCCGACGGCGATCACGGAGGCGACGGCGGCGGGGTGGCGGGCCAGGGCGGCTTCCAGGGAGCGGCTGTGCGCCGAGTCGTCGAAGGCGCCGTGGGCGCCGCGGTCGTCGCCCCCGGGCCGGTCCAGCGGTTCGAAGAGGTTGCTCTCGCCGGTCGGCGGCACCTGGTCGGTCTGCTGGGAGTCGAAGCCGGTGCGGGCCAGGTAGCGGTCGAGGAGGGCGGGGGCGAGCCGGTTGGCCCAGACGGTCGCCACGGTGCTGGCGCCGATGTAGTACTGCTTGCGGCCGGGGTGGTCGGCGGCGTGCACGACCCCGCGGGCGGCGACCTCCGGCTGGTAGATCGGCGGCACCGGCATGGGGTGCTTGGGCAGCCGGGAGCGGACCCAGGAGAACTGCGGGGTGTTGACGGCCGGCATCTGGGCGACGGTCACCCGGACCTTGCTGCCGCGGTGCAGGAGTTCGGTGCGCAGCGAGGAGGTGAAGCCGTTGATGGCGTGTTTGGCGCCGCAGTACGCCGACTGCAGCGGGATGGCCCGCTCCCCGAGCGCGGAGCCGACCTGCACGATGGTGCCGCGGTCGCGGGGCAGCATCCGTTTCAGCGCGGCCCGGGTGCCGTTGACGAAGCCCAGGTACGTCACCCGGGTCACCCGCTCGTACTCCTCGGCGGTGATCTCGTCGAACGGGGCGAAGACGCTGCTGAACGCGCAGTTGATCCATACGTCGATGGGGCCGAAGGCCTCCTCGGCGGCGTCGGCGGCGGCTTCGACCTGCCCGGCGTCGGAGGTGTCGGTGACCTGGACGAGGGGCCGGCCGCCGAGCGCCTCGATCTCCTGGGCGGCGGCGTCCAGGCCGGCCCGGCCGCGGGCCAGCAGCACGACGTTGGCACCGCGCCTGCCGTACAGGCGGGCGGTGGCGCGGCCGATGCCGGCGCTGGCACCGGTGATGACGACGGTCTGGGGCATGGGTGGGCTCCTTACCCGGCGGTGTGTGCCGGTGAACTCGGTTCCTTGGGGAGGCGGGCGGCGGCCTCCAGCAGCAGGGCGTGGACGAAGGCCTGGGGGAGATTGCCGCGCAGCTGCCGCTGGGCGACGTCGAACTCCTCCGCGTACAGTCCCGACGATCCGCAGGCGCCGCGGTTGCGTTCGAACCAGCGGTAGGCGTCGGTCTCGTTGCCCTGCTGGTGCTCGGCGAGCGCCATGGCGAACCCGCACAGCAGGAAGGCTCCCTCGGCCTCCTCCAGGGGCCGGTCGTCGTGCCGGAAGCGGTACATGTAGTGGTCCTGGGCGAGCTGGTCGCGGCAGGCGGCGAGGGTGGCGCGGGTGCGGGGGTCGTCGGCGGGCAGGGCGCCGCGCAGCGGGGGCAGCAGCAGCGCGGCGTCGGCCTTGGGGTCGTCGGGGGTGCGCTGCCAGTGGCCGTCGGGGTGCACGCTGGTGGCGGCGGTGTGGGCGAGCAGGGTGTCGGCGAGCCGGTCGCAGGTGCCGGTTGCCGCGGTGCGCGGTGCCGCCGCGGCCAGGGCGCGCAGTCCGGCGACGCAGGTGAGCCGGCTGTGGGTCCAGTGCTCGGGGTCCAGTTCCCAGATGCCGGCGTCGGGTTCCCGCCAGCGTTCGGCGATCGCCCGGACCGCGACCTCGGCGGCCCGCTGTCCGTCGGTGTCGAGGCGGCCGGCGCGTTCGGCGGCGGCGAACAGCAGCAGCGCCTCGCCGAAGCAGTCGAGCTGGAACTGCTTCTCGACGTGGTTGCCGATCCGGCTGGAGCCGCCGGGGTAGCCGGGCAGGTCCAGCTCGCGCTGGCCGGGGACCGGCCGGCCGTGCACGGTGTAGGCGGGGGCGAGGCCGGGGCCGTCGTCCAGCAGCCGTTCGCGCACGAAGCGGACGGCGGCGTCCAGGAGTTCGGGGGCGTCCGCGGCGGCAGCCGCCTGCCCGGCCAGGCTCTGGTCGCGGATCCACACGTACCGGTAGTCGTAGTTGCGGCCCGCCTCGGCGCGTTCGGGCAGGCTGGTGGTGGCCGCGGCGACCATGCCGCCGCCGTGCGTGGTCAGCCCGCGCAGCACGGCGTAGGCGCGGCGGGCGTCGCCCGGGGCGACGGTCCGGTCCAGGGCGGGCACGCTGCCCCGCCAGGCCTGTTCGGTGGCGGCCCAGGCGTGGCCGGCCCGGGGCGGGGTGCGGGGCAGCGGCGCGTCGGAGCACTCGAGGACCAGGTCGTGGTGCTCGCCGGGTGCCAGGACCAGGTCGGCGGTCAGGCCCTCGGCGCGGACGGTCGCCGCCGGGGCGCCCTGCCAGCGCAGCCGGTGGCGGCCGGAGTTGACGTGCCAGACGCCGTCGTCGTCCCGGTGCGGGACGGCGGACGGGGCGCGGCCGTAGTCGGCGTGCGCGTCCAGGACGACGCGCACGTGCGCGGTGCCGTCGACGGCCATCAGGCGGCGCAGCAGGACGAGGCGGTCCCGCTCGCCGGGGAAGGCGAGCGCCTCGCGGCACTCGAT
Source organism: Streptomyces sp. NRRL S-340 (assembly GCF_000720185.1). Lineage (GTDB taxonomy): Bacteria > Actinomycetota > Actinomycetes > Streptomycetales > Streptomycetaceae > Streptomyces. Next base: position 182,994 of record NZ_JOIY01000002.1, read on the forward strand.
CACCCCGTCGGTGGTGATCCAGCGGCTGCGCCGGATCAGGGTGCCCTCCTCGTAGTAGCCGCCGGGGACGTACCGGCCGCGCGGGGTGACGGCGTAGACGCCCCGGCCGCCGATGAGGGAGGCGAAGACGGCGTCGTCGTGCCAGGTGGGCGCGCACAGCCAGTTGACCGCGCCGTCCTGGCCGATGAGGGCGCCGCGCTCGCCGTCGGCGAGCAGCGCGTAGTCGTGCAGCGCGTGCGGGGGGAAGGATGTGGTGCTCATGTCCGCGGGGCCTCACCGTGTGTCGCGGAGGGCTGTGCGGCGGGGGCGGGCACCGCGGCGCCCGCCCCCGCCGTCACCGGACCCTGCCTCACCGGCCCTCCTCGGCGCCCGGCCGGTCCGAGCGGTGCCGGCCGCCGGGCAGGAACTCCTGCACCTTGGCCTTGAAGCCCTGGCGGACCATGCCGGCGCGGTCGCTGTCGCCCTTGAGGACGGAGGTCGCGGCGGCCTCGATCTGGTCGAGGGTGGCGTGCGGCGGGATGGGCGGCACGGCCGGGTCGGTGACGAAGTCCAGCACGCAGGGCTTGTCGCTGCTGAGCGCCGTCTCCCAGGCGCCGCGGACGCCGTCCGGTTCCTCGATGCGCATGCCGTTCAGGCCCAGTGAGCGGGCGAAGTCGGCGTAGGCGACGTCGGGGATCGACTGGGAGGGCAGGAACTGGGGGGCGCCGGCCATGGCGCGCATCTCCCAGGTGACCTGGTTGAGGTCCTGGTTGTTGAGGACGGCGATGATCAGGCGCGGGTCCTGCCACTCCTGCCAGTACTTGGCGATGGTGATCAGCTCGGCCATGCCGTTCATCTGCATGGCACCGTCGCCGACCAGGGCGATCGCCGGGCGGTCGCCGTGCGCGAACTTGGCGCCGATGACGTACGGCACTCCGGGGCCCATCGTGGCGAGCGTGCCGGAGAGCGAGCCGCGCATGGCGCCGCGCAGCTTGAGGTGGCGGGCGTACCAGTTGGCGGCGGAGCCGGAGTCGGAGGCGAGGATGACGTCGTCGGGCAGGAGGTCGCTCAGGGCGTGCGCGACGTACTCGGGGTTGATGGGTTCGGCGTCGACGGCGGCCCGCCGCTGCATCACCTCCCACCACCGCGCGACGTCCTTCTCGATGGTCTTGCGCCAGCTCTTGTTCTTGTTCGTCTTGAGCAGCGGCAGCAGCCGGGTCAGCGTCTCGCGGGCGTCGCCCACGAGGTTCACCTCGAACGGGTAGCGCAGGCCGACCATGTGCGGGTCGATGTCGATCTGCACGGCCCGCGCCTGCCCGAACTCCGGCATGAACTGGGTGTACGGGAAGGAGGAGCCGATGACGAGCAGCGTGTCGCAGTTCTCCATCATCTCGTACGACGGCCTGGTGCCGAGCAGGCCGATCGACCCGGTGACGTAGGGCAGCTCGTCGTCCAGCACGTCCTTGCCGAGCAGCGCCTTGGCGACGCCGGCGTTGAGCCGGTCGGCCACCGCCATGACCTCCTGCCGGGCTCCGCGCGCGCCCTGCCCGACGAGGATCGCGACCTTCTCGCCCGCGTTGATCACCTCGGCCGCGCGGGTGAGGTCCTCGTCGGAGGGGACCGGCGCGTAGTGCGGCATGCCGAGGCTGGAGGGGACCATCTTGAAGGCGTGCTCGGGCGGCGAGTAGTCGAGTTCCTGCACGTCGGCGGGGATGATCACGGCGCACACCGAGCGGCGGGCCATGGCGGTGCGCATCGCCCGGTCCAGCACGTTGGGCAGCTGCTCGGGGACGGTGACCATCTCGCAGAAGTCGGAGGCGACGTCCTTGTACAGGCTCAGCAGGTCGACCTCCTGCTGGTAGGAGCCGCCCATGGCGCTGCGGTTGGTCTGGCCGACGATCGCGACGACCGGGACGTGGTCGAGCTTGGCGTCGTAGAGGCCGTTGAGCAGGTGGATGGCGCCGGGGCCGGAGGTGGCCGCGCACACGCCGACCTTGCCGGAGAACTTGGCGTAGCCGACGGCCTCGAACGCGGCCATCTCCTCGTGCCGGGCCTGGATGAACCGGGGGTTGTCGTCGGCCCGGCCCCAGGCGGCGAGCAGCCCGTTGATGCCGTCGCCGGGGTAGGCGAAGACATACTCCACACCCCAGTCGCGCAGACGCTCGAGGAGGTGGTCGGAGACTTTCTTCGACATGTGCGGAAAACCTTTCCGGAGAGTGCGTTCTCAGGGCTCGGTCAGGGCGCGCCCGGTCAGGGGCGGCGCAGGGAGCGGACGGCTGTCCGGCCGGCCGCGGTGACGGCCGCCGCGGTCAGCGCCGCGGCGCCCGCGGTGGCCGCCCACCGGGCCGCGCGGGACGGTTCGGCGGGCCGGGTGGCCAGCCGTTCGGGCTGCTCCTGGGGCAGGTTCCCGTCCAGGCCGAGGGCAAGCACCTCGGCCAGGTGCAGGGCGCGGCGGCCGGTGCCGCCCTGTTCGATCTGGGTGCGGCAGCTGAAGCCGTCGGCGAGGACCAGGCTGTCGGGGGCGGCCCCGCGGACGGCGGGCAGGACGCCCTGTTCCGCGACGGCCATGGAGACCTCGTGGTGGCCGCGTTCGAAACCGAAGTTGCCGGCCAGGCCGCAGCAGCCCTCGTCCAGGACGTCGGCGTCGAGGTGGGCGCGGCGCATCAGTTCCCGGTCCGCGTCGAACTTCATGATCGCGTGCTGGTGGCAGTGGGTCTGCACGGTGGCCTGCCGGGCCAGCTTCGGCGGCTGCCAGCCGTCGGGCGCGTGGTGCACCAGATGCTCGGCGAAGGTGCGCACCTGCCCGGCGAGCCGCTTGACGTCCAGGTCGGCGGGCATCAGCTCGGTCGCGTCGGAGCGGAAGACGGCCGTGCAGGAGGGTTCCAGGCCGATGATCGGCGTGCTCGCGTCCAGGTAGGGGCGCAGCACGTCGAGGGAGCGGCGCAGCACCTTCTTGGCGGTGTCGAGCTGCCCGGTGGAGATCCAGGTCAGGCCGCAGCACACCGGTTCGGTGGGGACGGCGACCTCGAAGCCCGCGTCGCGCAGGACCCGTACGGCCGAGATCGCGATGGAGGGGTGGAAGTAGGTGCTGAAGGTGTCGGGCCACAGCACGACGGTCCGCGGGTCGGCGGGGTCGGGTTCCTCGGCGTCCTGGTCCCGCCACCACTCGAGGAAGGACTGCCGGGCGAACACGGGGGCCTGCCGCTCCTCGGCCACCCCGGCCAGCGCCTTGCCCGCCCGGGACAGGCCGGGGGCGTGCAGGAGGGTGTTGACCAGGGAGGGGGCGAGGCGGGAGAGGCGGGCCCACAGCGGCAGCCAGCCCATGGAGTAGTGGGCGGGCGGGCGCAGCCTGCCCTCGTAGTGGTGCGAGAGGAACTCGGCCTTGTAGGTGGCCATGTCGACGTTGACCGGGCAGTCCGACTTGCAGCCCTTGCAGGCCAGGCAGAGGTCGAGCGCGTCCTTGACCTCGGTGGAGCGCCAGCCGTCGGTGACCGTGGAGTCCGCGTGGCCGTCGAGCATCTCGAACAGCAGCCGGGCCCGGCCCCGGGTGGAGTGCTCCTCCTCCCAGGTGGCGCGGTAGGAGGGGCACATCACGCCGCCCTCGTGGCTGCGGCAGTTGCCGATGCCGACGCAGCGCATCACCGCGCGGGTGAAGGAGTGGTCGTCCTCCGGGTACCCGAAGTGCGTCTCGGGTGTGGCGGGCCGCCAGTCGGCGCCGAGGCGGAGCTGGCCGTCGACCGGGTTCGGGTCGACGATCTTGCCCGGGTTCATCCGGTTGCCCGGGTCGAACAGCCTCTTCAGCTCGCCGAACGCGGTCACCAGGCGCGGCCCGAACATCCGTACCAGCAGCTCGCCCCGGGACTGGCCGTCGCCGTGCTCGCCCGACAGCGAGCCGCCGTAGGAGGAGACGAGGTCGGCGGCGCGCTCCAGGAAGCGCCGGAAGTCGGCGACGCCCTCGGCCGTCTTCAGCCCGAAGGGGATCCGGGTGTGCACACAGCCCTGCCCGAAGTGCCCGTACAGCGAGGGGTGGTCGTAGTCGAACTCCTCGAACAGCTTCTTCAGGTCGCGCAGGTAGTCGCCGAGGCGCTCGGGCGGCACGGCGGAGTCCTCCCAGCCCTCCCAGGTCTCCCGGTCGTCCGGGGGCCGCGCGGTCACGCCGAGCCCCGCCTCGCGGGCCTTGAGCATCTCCTGCTCGCGCTCCGGATCGTCGGAGAAGGCCACGTCCGGGTCCTTCTCGCTGCGGCCGAGGGCGCGCAGCAGGGCGTGCGCCTGCTCGTCGACGGCCTCCTGGCTGTCCCCGCCGAACTGCACCAGCAGCCAGCTGTCGCCCTTCGGCAGGACGCGCAGGGAGTCGAGGTAGGCGCCCTCCTCGCGCATCAGCTGCGCCATCCGTCCGTCCAGTGCCTCCAGCTGGCTGGGCGAGCAGTGTTCGAGCACCCGGGAGACGTCGTCCCCGGCCTGGCAGATGTCCTCGTAGCCGAGGACCAGGATCGACTGGTACGGCGGCACCGGCACGAGTTCCAGTTCGGCCCGCAGGACCGTCACCAGGGTGCCCTCGCTGCCCACCAGCGCGCGGGCGACGTCGAAGCCGTTCTCGGGCAGCAGCGAGTCGAGGTTGTAGCCGGAGACCCGGCGCGGGATCTTCGGGTAGCCGCGCCGGATGTCGGCCAGGTACTCGGTGGCGATGCGGTCGAGGCCGGCGTAGATCTCGGCCTTGCGGCCGCCCTCGGCGGCGATCCGCGCCCGCTCGGCCTCGGAGGTGGGACCCACCCACGTCCGCAGGCCGTCGTAGGTGAGGATCTCCAGCCGGCGCACGTTGTCGACGGTCTTCCCGTACGCCTGCGCGGACGCGCCGCACGAGTTGTTGCCGATCATGCCGCCGAGCGCGCAGTGGCTGTGGGTGGAGGGCTTGGGGCCGAACTGGAGACGGTGGTCGGAAAGGCGCCGGTTCAGCTCGTCCAGGACGATGCCGGGTTCGACCACGCAGGTGCGGGCGTCGGGGTCGACGGAGATCAGCGCGTGGCAGTACTTGGTCCAGTCGATGACGACGGCGGTGTTCGTGGACTGCCCGGCCAGGCTGGTGCCGCCGCCGCGGGAGAGGACCGGGGCGCCGAACCGGGCGCACACCGCGACCGCCTCCGCGCCCGCCTCCACGGTGCGGGGCACGACCACGCCGAGCGGCACCTGGCGGTAGTTGGAGCCGTCCGTGACGTACGCGCCTCTGCTCCCGGCGTCGAACCGGACCTCGGCGTCCACGGACTCGCGCAGCGCCGCCTCCAGGGCGGTGACGTCCACCGCGGGGGCGTCGAGCGGGGGTGTACGACTCATCAGCGGCAACCGCCTTCCTGGACCGTGCGGGGGCGTACCGGCGACCCGGGCCTGCCGGCTCCGTGGCCGGTCGCCGGCGCTGCCGGGGTGGCGGGCCCGTGCCGCCGACGCTCCCCCGGGTACCCGCCCTTGCAGTGTGCAAGGGTGCTTTTTCCGGCGCGCGCCGGACCGGGGCCGCCGGACGCCTTCACGGCCCTGCGCGGGCAAGGCGCACGCCCCCCGGCACGCACCCGGCGCCGCGCGCCGGCCCGGCGCGCTGCGCCACCGCACCGGTCCGGCGAGCCGGGCACACCGGCGACGCGGCCGACCGGCCGACGCTGGGCCGATCGGGTGAGGGGCGGGGCGGGAACGGCGCGAGGCGGGAACGGCACGAGGACGACGGCCTGTGCGGGCGACGGACGAGGAGAGGCGGGGGACGGACCGGGAGGAGGAGGCGCACACCGAGAGGGGGGACGGACGCCGAGAGGGGGGACGGACGGGGAGGAGAGGCGCACGTCGAGAGGGGGGACGGACGCCGAGAGGGGGAAGCGGACGCCGAGAGGGGTGCCGCCGGGACGGAGGTGGAGATCGTCGCCCCCCTCGTGCACCGCGCTCAGCGCCCTCACCGCCCTCGGCGCGCGGCGCCCCCCGCCGCGGGATCCGGCAGCTTCAGGGGTTCGTGAGCGGGGTCACCGCGGTGGTCGGGTCGTACGGCGGCGCCGCGGCGGTCGGCGACCGCGCGGTCCGTCGTTCACGGCCGCGGCGGCGTCGCGGAGGGAGCCGTACCGGCTCAGCGGTCGCCGTGCTGGCGGCGGATCCGGTCGGCCACCTCGTTGTGCTCGGTCTCCCACCAGGGGCGCACCCGCTCGGGCGCGGGCGGTGCGGCCGGTCGCGGTGCCGGGGCACCGTCCGCCGAGCCGGCTGCCGAGACGCCCGCCGTCGCGACCGCCGTGCCCCGCTCCTGGTCCAGGCGCCGGTCGAGGGCCGCGTTCTGGATGCGTTCGGCGCGGGCCCACTGCGCGAGGACGGCCAGCAGGAAGGGCAGCGCGACCAGTTCCGCGATGCTGAGCATGGCCCCGCCGCCGACCTGCTGGTCGTGGCGGACGTCGGGGGCCCAGGCGGGAGCGTGGTGGAGGTACCAGGCGCCGGCGATCAGCGTGCCGTGGGTCATGACCACGACGCCCGGCACCGCGTCGACGAGGCCGTCCAGGAAGACGAGCGCGGCACGGACCGGGTGCGTGCACCAGGCGGGCAGGGTCTGCTCCCGGGTCAGCACCGGGACGACGAACAGGCACCCGGCCGCCAGCAGGTGCAGGTACATCAGCTGGTGCAGCCAGCCCACCCGCAGTGCGGTGGCGAAGTACGGCGTGAAGTAGACGACCAGTTCGGTGGTGAGCACCAGCGCCGTGCTGACCAGCGGAAAGGTCAGCACGCGCACGACCCGGCCGGTGACGGCCCGCCGGACCCGGGCCGCCCGCGGCTCGGGCAGTGCCTCGACGGCGAGCCGCAGCGGGTCACCGAGGGCGAGACCGAGCGGCGCGAGCAGGTCCAGCAGGACGTTCTGCACGGCGGCCGGCCAGAACAGGACGTGGTCGTAGACGGCCAGCGCCGACATCGTCGCCACCACCAGCGAGCCGAGCCCCAGCAGCACGAACGCGGCGAGCCGGGCCACCGGCCAGGACCCGCCCCGCCGGCGCAGCCGCAGCACGCCCCACCCGTAGAGCCCGCCGAGGACGGCCACCAGGACCAGGGCGGGCACGTCCGGCTGCCACGAGGTGAGCAGTCCGCCCACCGTCGGCTCCGCCAGGTGCCCCGCCGGCAGCGACATGCCGGTCATCGCGTCCGCCGTCATGCGTATCGGTCTCCTTCGCCCACCGGGGGACGAGTCGGTACAGGTCCCCCGGGACGGTAGCGCCCCGCGCCCCCGCGTCCGGCGGCGGGGTGCCGCCGGACGCGGGGGCGCGCGGCCGGTGCGGATCCGGGGGCACACCCCGTCGGTCACACCGGCCGTCAGTCACACAGCGCCCGTCGGCCCCTCCGGTCACGCGCCCTCGGCTGCGGCGAGGAGGTCCGTGGTCTGGCCGCGGACCGCCTCCCAGGCGGCGGCGGGCAGGTCCCCGAAGGCGGCGGTCGTCCGCAGGGCGTCGAGCGCGGGTGCGGCGCCGCCGTCGCACACGACGCTGTCGTCGCGTACGTCGTAGCCGTCGCGGACGGCGACGTGAAGGCTGCGGCCTCCCCCCGCCTCGGCGTGCAGGGCCGACGCGACGACCAGGGGCGGCGGGCCGCCCGCCTCGCCCGGCAGTTTGCGGTACGCGCCGGCGAGCGGGGTACGCCAGTGGAGGCTGAGGAGGAGGGGCCCCTTGGCCGTGACCTCGGCCAGGCCGGCCTCCCGGACGCCTTCCGCGTCCAGCACCGTGGCACGGGCCCGCAGGACGAGGGCGGCGGGCAGCAGGCAGCGCAGCGAACTGCCCACGAGGTTGCCGCCGACGGTGGCCGTGCGGCGCACGGCCCCGGTGCCGACGCCGGCTGCGGCCCGGCGCAGCACCTGCGGGACCCGTTCGTCGATCCGGTGCAGCACCACCGCGGCACCCAGTGCCTCCGGGCCGATGACGTTGGCCTCGGGCAACTCCCGCAGGGACATGGCCTGTTCGGGGAACCCGTCCCGTTGCCAGGTGGCCCACACCAAGGTCGCCCCGCCTACCGGGACGGCCCCCTCGGCCACGCAGTGCCGCGCTTGGGACACGGATGTGGGCAGACGCAAGAGCACCGCGGCCGACCTGCCTTCCTGGAAGTGGGGTGCCGGGCGGCCGGGCCCTCGGTCGTCCGCCCGTCCGGCACGGCGCATTCTTGCCGCGCGGACGGGGGGCGCGTACAGGGCTCACACGAGCATGCCGGGCGCCGCACCGTCCACGTCCTGTGCCCTCGCTCCTCCCCATCCCGCCCGCCCACGTGCCCGGGGCGCTCCGGCGCAGGGCTCCCACCGCGCCGGGCGCGGGCTGAGCCGTTCGCGGCTACGCCGGGTACGGGTCGGTCGCGAGCCGGGCGTGCGTCTCGACGTCGTACCGGACGCCGTCCCAGGCGAGTTTCTGCCGTTGCAGGCCCTCGGCGGTGAACCCCGCCGCGCACGCCACCCGGCAGGAGGCGGGGTTGTCGGTGCGGTGCCCCAGTTCCAGGCGGAACAGGCCGAGTTCGGCGAAGCACCACTGTGCGAGCCCCCGGCAGCCGTGGGTCGCCACGCCCCGGCCGCGGGCCGCGCAGGTGGTCCAGTAGGAGATCCACCCGGTGCCGTGACCGGGTCCGGACGCCCGACCGCCACACCGCCCAGCGCCCGGTCGGCGCCGTCGGTCACGGCGAAGGCGTAGGCGGTCCGAGCGCGCCACTGGCCGCGCCGCCGTTCGATCCACCGCTCGGCGTCCGCGAGCGTGGCGACCGGTGCGTCGCACTGCCGCTCCATCAGGGGTTCCCCGAACGCCCGCAGCACGGCCCGGGCGTCGGAGGGCACCCAGGTGCGCAGCGACAGCCCGGCGGGCAACGGCACGTGATCACGCAATTCGCTCAACTCCCCCGGTCCCACTGCACTTTCACCGCACAGATCATGCCGTACGGCCTGCCGACGGCGATCGTCGGTTCCGTGGGCCCGGTGGCCCCGGGGGACATCCGGAGCGGTCCTCGACCAGGCCGGGCACCCGGGGGTGCGTGCCGGGCCCCGGAGGAGCACGGTCACCGGCGCGGACCCGAGCGCGGTGGGGCGGGGGCACGCCATCGGGCCGCCCCACCGCAGTCGCGGGCCGGGGTCAGTCCTCGCCCTCCAGGTGTCCCTCCGTCTCCAGGTACACCTGCCGCAGCTGCTCCAGCACGGCCGGGTCGGGCTTCGCCCACATCCCCCGTGACTCGGCCTCCAGCAGCCGTTCGGCGATGCCGTGCAGCGCCCAGGGGTTGGCCTGGCTCAGGAACTCGCGGTTGACCGGGTCCAGGACGTACGCCTCGGTGAGCCGGTCGTACATCCAGTCGGCGATCACGCCGGTCGTGGCGTCGTAGCCGAACAGGTAGTCCACCGTGGCGGCGAGTTCGAAGGCGCCCTTGTAGCCGTGGCGGCGCATCGCCTCGATCCACTTGGGGTTGACGACGCGGGCCCGGAAGACCCGGGAGGTCTCCTCGGTCAGGGTGCGGGTGCGGACCGTCTCGGGGCGGGTGGAGTCGCCGATGTACGCCTCGGGGGCGGTGCCGCGCAGGGCGCGGACGGCGGCGACCATGCCGCCGTGGTACTGGAAGTAGTCGTCGGAGTCGGCGATGTCGTGCTCACGGGTGTCGGTGTTCTTCGCCGCCACCGTGATGCGCCGGTAGGCCGTCTCCATCTCCTCGCGGGCCGGGCGGCCCTCCAGGCCTCGGCCGTAGGCGTAGCCGCCCCAGACCGTGTAGACCTCGGCCAGGTCGGCGTCCGTGCGCCAGTCGCGTGAGTCGATGAGCTGGAGCAGGCCGGCTCCGTAGGTGCCGGGCCGGGAGCCGAAGATGCGGGTGGTGGCGCGGCGTTCGTCGCCGTGGGCCGCCAGGTCGGCCTGGACGTGCGCCCGGACGTGGTTGGTCCCCTCCGGTTCGTCCAGGCTCGCGGCCAGCCGTACGGCGTCGTCGAGGAGGGCGACGGTGTGCGGGAAGGCGTCGCGGAAGAAGCCCGAGATGCGCAGGGTGACGTCGATGCGGGGACGGCCCAGTTCCTCGGCTGGGACGGGTTCCAGCCCCGTGACGCGGCGGGAGGCGTCGTCCCAGACCGGCCGGACGCCCAGCAGGGCCAGCGCCTCGGCCACGTCGTCGCCCGCGGTGCGCATGGCGCTGGTGCCCCACAGGGACAGTCCGACCGAGGCGGGCCACTCGCCGTTGTCGGTGCGGTAGCGCTCCAGGAGGGAGTCGGCGAGGGCCTGGCCGGTCTCCCAGGCGAGGCGGGAGGGGATGGCCCTCGGGTCGACGGAGTAGAAGTTGCGGCCGGTCGGCAGGACGTTGACCAGACCGCGCAGCGGGGACCCGGAGGGGCCCGCCGGGACGGCGCCGCCGGCCAGCGCGTGCAGGACGTGGTCGATCTCGGCGGTGGTCCCGGCGAGGCGGGGCACGACCTCGCGGGCGGCGAACTCCAGGACGGCCCGGACCTGTTCGCCATGGGAGGCGGGGACGGCCGAGGGGTCCCAGCCGGCGTCCTCCATCGCCTGGACCAGGGCGCGGGCCTGTTCCTCCGCCGCGTCCGCGCCCGTGCGGGTGGGAGCGGACTCGTCCAGGCCCAGGGCCTCGCGCAGTCCGGGCAGACTGGTGGTGCCGCCCCAGATCTGCCGGGCGCGCAGCACGGCGAGGACGAGGTCGACCCGCTGGGCGCCCTGCGGGGCCGCGCCCAGCACGTGCAGGCCGTCGCGGATCTGGGCGTCCTTGACCTCGCAGAGCCAGCCGTCGACGTGCAGCAGGAAGTCGTCGAAGCCGTCGTCGTCCGGGCGGTCCTGGAGGCCGAGGTCGTGGTCGAGCCGGGCGGCCTGGATGAGCGTCCAGATCTGGGCGCGGATCGCCGGGAGTTTGGCCGGGTCCATGGCGGCGATCTGGGCGTGTTCGTCGAGGAGTTGTTCCAGGCGGGCGATGTCGCCGTAGGAGTCGGCGCGGGCCATCGGCGGGACCAGGTGGTCGACGAGGGTGGCGTGGGCGCGGCGCTTGGCCTGGGTGCCCTCGCCGGGGTCGTTGACCAGGAAGGGATAGATGAGGGGGAGGTCGCCGAGGGCCGCGTCGGGTCCGCAGGACGCCGACAGTCCGGCGTTCTTGCCGGGCAGCCACTCCAGGTTGCCGTGCTTGCCGAGGTGGATCATCGCGTCGGCGCCGAAGCCGCCCTCGTCCCGGGCGGCGGCGATCCAGCGGTAGGCGGCGAGGTAGTGGTGGGAGGGCGGCAGGTCCGGGTCGTGGTAGATGGCGACGGGGTTCTCGCCGAAGCCGCGCGGCGGCTGGATGAGGATCAGCACGTTGCCGAAGCGCAGGGCCGCGAGGACGATGTCGCCCTCGGGGTTGCGGCTGCGGTCGACGAACATCTCGCCGGGTGCCGGGCCCCAGTGCTCCTCCACGGCGGTGCGCAGTTCGCCGGGGAGGGTGGCGTACCAGCGGCGGTAGTCGGCGGCCGGGATGCGCACCGGGTTGCGGGCCAGTTGTTCCTCGGTGAGCCAGTCCTGGTCGTGGCCGCCCGCCTCGATGAGCGCGCGGATCAGTTCGTCGCCGTCGCCGGAGGCCAGCCCGGGGACGTCGCCGTCCCCGAGGTCGTAGCCGTCCGCGCGCAGGCGGCGCAGGAGGGCCACCGCGCTGGCGGGGGTGTCCAGGCCGACCGCGTTGCCGATGCGGGAGTGCTTGGTGGGGTAGGCGGACAGGACCAGGGCGAGGCGCTTGCCGGCGGGCGGGATGTGACGCAGCCGGGCGTGGCGTACGGCGATCCCGGCGACGCGGGCGGCGCGCTCGGGATCGGCGACGTAGGAGGGCAGGCCGTCGGCGTCGATCTCCTTGAAGGAGAAGGGGACGGTGATCAGCCGGCCGTCGAACTCGGGGACGGCGATCTGGCCGGCCGCGTCCAGCGGGGAGACGCCCTCGTCGTTCTCCTCCCAGGCGGAACGTGCGCCGGTCAGGCACAGGGCCTGCAGGACCGGTACGTCCAGGGCGGCGGGCGCGCCCGCGTCCCAGGACTCGTCGTCGCCGCCCGCGGAGGCGGTGGCGGGCCTGGTGCCGCCGGCGGCCAGCACGGTGGTGACGACGGCGTCGGCGGCGCGCAGTTCCTCGATCAGTTCCGGTTCCGGGGCGCGCAGGGAGGCGACGTACAGCGGCAGGGGCCGCCCGCCCGCCTGTTCGACGGCGTCGCACAGCGCGTGCACGAACGCGGTGTTGCCGCTCATGTGGTGGGCGCGGTAGTAGAGCACGGCGACGGTGGGGCCGTCCGCGGGCGGACTGCTCTCACGGGGCAGCGGTCCCCAGGTCGGGGCGGGCGCGGGCGCGTCGAACCCGTGACCGGTGAGCAGGACGGTGTCGGAGAGGAAGCGGGCGAGGTGCTCCAGGTTGGCGGGGCCGCCGTGGGCGAGGTAGGCGTGGGCCTCGGCGGCGATGCCGACGGGGACGTTGGAGGCGGCCATCAGCTGGGCGTCGGGCGCCTGTTCGCCGGTGAGGACGACGACCGGGCGCCCGTCGGCGAGCAGCAGGTCCAGGCCCTCCTGCCAGGCGCGGACGCCGCCGAGCAGGCGTACGACGAAGAGGTCGGCCTGCGCCATGAGGGCCGGGAGGTCGGCCAGGGCCAGGCGGGACGGGTTGGCGAAGCGGTACGTGACGGGGCCTCCCGCGGCCCGCGCGCTGAGCAGGTCGGTGTCGGAGGTCGACAGGAGCAGGATCCGCGGGGACGGCGGCCGGTCTCCGGCTGGGTGCGACATACGGCGTCCTGCCTTCCTCGGGGTGTCCACGCCCCGGGTGGTGTCCAGATGGGGGTCTCCGCTGCTCGGCCGGGCCGAGAGCCGGAGAAAGGGAGTTCCTGACTCACCCGGTTCCTTCGGGAACCGGGCTCACAGTGGCGGGACCGCGCCGGATTCGCACCGGGCTTCCTCCCCTGTCGCCGTCGTGGCGGTGACGGACCGGATGATCCGCCGAGAAGCATAGTAGGGGCCGTCGCAGCAGGGCAGGACATGTGTGCGATGTGATGGTAGGTATGCTCGCCGCCATGTCCTCGGCTGCCCTCCCCCCGCCGTCCCGGCCCGCACCGGCCGGGCGGGACCGTGACGACGCGTGCCCGGGAACGCTGCGGCTGCACGCGGCGGACGACGGCGCGGTGGCCCGTGTGCGGATCCCCGGCGGTGTGCTGAGCGTGCGGCAGGCCGACGCGCTGGCCGAGGCGGCGGGCCGCCTGGGCGACGGCGACCTCCACCTGACCTCACGCGGCAACGTGCAACTGCGTGCCCTACGCGAGGAGGACGGCCCGGCCCTGGCCGGACTGCTGGACGAGGCGGGCCTGCTCCCCTCGCGCGGCCACGAGCGGGTGCGCAACGTCGTCGCCTCCCCGCTGTCCGGTCTGGACGCGAACGGCCTGCGGGACGTGCGCCCGTGGCTGTCCGGCCTCGACGCGCTGCTGTGTGCCAGTGAGCCGGCGCGGGCGCTGTCGGGGCGGTTCCTGTTCGCCCTCGACGACGGCCGCGGCGACGTGGCCTCGCTCGGCGCCGACGTGACGGTACGGGCCCTGGCCGGCGAGGGCGCGCAGCTCGCCCTCGGAACGGCGGGCGAGGCGCTGGGCCTGTCCGCCGGGGACGTGCCCCGGGCGATGGTGGCGGCCGCCGAGACGGTCGTGGCGGCGGCGCGGGAGCAGGGCACGCGGGCCTGGCGGGTGAGTGACGTGCCGCTGCCCGCCGGCTCCCTGCTGCGTCTGGTCGCCGCCCGTCTGGCCGCCGAGGGCCTGGCGTGCGCGCCGCAGCCGCGCACGACCGGGCACAGCGCGGGTCCGCCGCCCGGGCCCGTCGGCCGCGCCCTGTCGGTGCACGTCCCGCTCGGCCGGCTGACGCCGCCGCAGTGGCGCGAGCTGACCCGGACGGCCGCCCGCACCGGCGGGGAACTGCGCCTGACGCCGTGGCGCGGGGTCGTCGTCCCCGTACCGCAGGACGCGGCGCGGCACGCGGCACGGGACGCGCTCGCCGCCACCGGACTGGTCACCGGCCCCGGTTCGGCCTGGCCCCGGGTGGGCGCCTGCGTCGGGCGGCCCGGCTGCGCCAAGTCGCACGCCGACGTGCGGGCGGACGCGACCGCCGCCCTCGGCGCGCTCGGCCCGCGCGGCCTGCCCCTGTACTGGTCCGGCTGCGACCGCCGTTGCGGACGGCCCGCCGGCGACCACGTCGACCTGGTCGCGGCCGGGGGCGGCGGCTACCGGCTCTCGCTCGTCTCCTCCTCACCGTCGCCGCACGCCCGTACCGTCCTCCTCGACGACCCCTCCCGACTCACCGCCGCCCTGGCGGCGTTCACCTCATGATCCGTACGACCCCCGAGAGCAGCGAGAACACCGTGACGCCCTACGACTACGAGAAGGACGGCGCGGCGATCTACCGCCAGTCCTTCGCCACCATCCGCGCGGAGGCGGACCTCGCGGGTCTGCCCGCCGACGTCAGCCAGGTGGCGGTCCGGATGATCCACGCCTGCGGGATGGTCGACCTCGTCCGCGACCTCGTGTACACGCCCGCCGTGGTGGCCCGTGCGCGCGAGGCCCTGCGGGGCGGGGCGCCCGTCCTGTGCGACGTGCAGATGGTGGCCAGCGGTGTCACCCGCAAGCGGCTGCCCGCCGGCAACGAGGTGCTGTGCACCCTCTCCGACCCGGCCGTCCCCGCTCTGGCGGCGAAGCTGGGCACCACGCGCAGCGCCGCCGCCATGGAGCTGTGGCGGGACCGGCTGGAGGGTTCCGTGGTCGCCGTCGGCAACGCGCCCACCGCCCTGTTCCGTCTCCTGGAGATGATCGAGGAGGGCGCGGGCCGGCCCGCCGCCGTCCTCGGTGTGCCCGTCGGGTTCGTGGGGGCCGCCGAGTCCAAGGACGCGCTGGCCGCTCACCCGTCGGGGCTGGAGCACCTGGTGGTGCGCGGACGGCGGGGCGGCAGCGCCCTGGCCGCCGCCGCGCTCAACGCGATCGCGAGTGAGGCGGAATGAGCGGGCGGCTGTACGGCGTGGGGCTCGGCCCCGGTGACCCGTCCCTGATGACCCTCCGGGCGGTGGAGGTCATCGCCGGGGCGGACGTGGTCGCGTACCACAGCGCACGCCACGGGCGGTCCATCGCCCGCTCGATCGCGGCCCGGCACATCCGCGCCGACCACGTCGAGGAGGCGCTGGTCTACCCGGTCACCACGGAGACCACCGACCACCCCGGCGGGTACCGGGGTGCTCTGGAGGAGTTCTACGAGCAGGCGTCGGCGCGGCTGGCCGCGCATCTCGACGCCGGCCGCAGCGTCGCCGTCCTCGCCGAGGGCGACCCGCTCTTCTACGGCTCCTACATGCACCTGCACAAGCGGCTCGCCGACCGCTACGAGACGGAGGTGATCCCCGGGGTCACGTCCGTGTCGGCCGCCGCGGCCCGCCTGGGCGCCCCGCTCGTCGAGGGCGAGGAGGTGCTGACCGTCCTTCCCGGCACCCTGCCCGAGGAAGAACTGACGGCGCGGCTGGCGGCGACGGACTCGGCGGTCGTCATGAAGCTGGGCCGTACGTTCCCCAAGGTGCGCGGCGCCCTGGAGGCTTCGGGCCGGCTGGCGGAGGCCCGGTACGTCGAGCGGGCCACGATGCCCGGGGAGCGGGTCGGCGCGCTGGCGGACGTGGACGCCGGGTCCGTGCCGTACTTCTCGGTGGCCGTGCTGCCCAGCCGCGTCGACGCCGGACGCCCGGCGCGGGAGCGGGGCGAGGTCGTCGTGGTCGGCACGGGTCCGGCCGGTCCGCAGTGGCTGACCCCCGAGACGCGGGGCGCGCTGGCCGCGGCCGACGACCTGGTCGGCTACACCACCTACCTGGACCGGGTGCCGGTGCGCCCCGGTCAGCTCCGGCACGGTTCGGACAACCGGGTGGAGGCCGAGCGCGCGGAGTTCGCCCTGCAACTGGCCCGGCGCGGTCGCCGGGTGGCCGTCGTGTCCGGCGGCGACCCCGGGGTCTTCGCGATGGCCACCGCCGTCCTGGAGGCCGCCTCGCAGCCCGCTTACGCCGATGTGGCGGTGCGGGTGCTGCCGGGCGTGACCGCCGCCAACGCCGCCGCCGCCCGGGCCGGCGCCCCTCTCGGCCACGACTACGCCACGCTCTCCCTCTCCGACCGGCTCAAGCCCTGGGAGGTCATCGCGGCACGGCTGCGCGCGGCGGCCTCGGCGGACCTGGTGCTGGCCCTGTACAACCCGGGCTCGCGCAGCCGCACCTGGCAGGTGGCCAAGGCCCGGGACGTGCTGCTGGAGCACCGGGCCCCGGACACGCCCGTGGTGGTGGCACGGGACGTGGGCGGCCCCGGCGAGCGGGTGCGGATCGTGCGGCTCGCCGGCCTGGACCCGGCCGAGGTCGACATGCGCACGATCCTGCTGGTCGGCTCGTCCCAGACCCAGGTGGTCCGGCGCGGCGACGGCCAGGAGATCGTCTGGACACCCCGCCGGTACCCGGAGGCGTGAACGGGGCTCGGGGCCGGGCGGCGCACGCCGTGGGCGGGACGGGGTCCCGCCCACGGCCCCACGGCCCCGCGTCCGTGCCGGAGGCGGCGGGTTCAGCCGGTGGACCCGGGCGCGGGCCGGCCGGGAAGCCGCCCGGCGAGCCAGTGGGCCGCCTCCTGCGGGGTGGCCACGGACGGGACGCCCTCGGGCACGGGCGGGCGCCGGACCATGACCACCGGCAGTCCGGCCTCCCGGGCCGCCGTCAGCTTGGGCGCGGTGGCCGCTCCCCCGCTGTCCTTGGTGACGACGACGTCGATCCGGTGGCGGCGCAGCAGTTCGCGTTCCCCGTCCAGGCCGAAGGGACCACGGTCGAGCAGCACCTCCATGGCCGCCGGGTGCGGCGGCTCGGGCGCGTCGACGGACCGTACGAGGAACCACAGGCCGTCCAGGCCGGCGAAGGCGGCCAGACCGGTCCGCCCGGTGGTGAGGAAGACCCGCCGCCCGAGCCCCGGCAGCAGCCGGGCCGCCTCCTCCAGCGAGGCCGCCTCGTGCCACCGGTCGCCCGGGACGGGGACCCAGCCGGGGCGGCGCAGGGCGAGCAGGGGAACATGGGCGGTGGCCGCGGCCCTGGCCGCGTGGAAACTGATCGTCCCGGCGAAGGGGTGGGTGGCGTCGATGAGCGCGTCGACCGCGTGCTCGCGCAGCCACGCCGTCAGTCCCTCCGTCCCGCCGAAGCCGCCGACGCGGACCTCCCCCGGCGGCAGCCGGGGTCCGGCGACCCGTCCGGCGAGGGAGCTGGTCGCTCTCACTCCGGGCGTGCCGTGGAGCAGTTCCGCGAGCCGGCGGGCCTCGGTGGTGCCGCCGAGGATCAGGACGTGCATGGGATCCGGTCCGTTCATGAGTAGCAGTGAGCAGTGAGGAAGACGACGTGGGCAGGGCGAGCGGCGGGAGCACCGCGGACACGGACGGCCGGGAGGTGCCGCCGGCGCAGGGCGGCGCACCGGCGCCGGCCGTCAAGGGCGGACGGCGCGGGCAGCTGGAGCACAGCGGGCTGCGCCCCGGCTGGACCACGGGTGCCTGTGCGACGGCGGCCACGACCGCCGCGTACACCGCGCTGCTGACCGGCGAGTTCCCCGATCCGGTGACCGTCACCCTGCCCAAGGGGCAGACGCCGTCGTTCGCGCTGGCGGTGGAGGAGCTGACCGGCGCGTACGCCATGGCGGGGGTGGTCAAGGACGCCGGGGACGATCCGGACGTCACGCACGGGGCGCTGGTGCGTGCCACGGTCCGGACGCTGCCCGCCGGTTCGGGGGTGGTGTTCAGGGCCGGCCCCGGGGTCGGCACCGTCACCCGGCCCGGCCTGCCGCTGCCGGTGGGTGAGCCCGCCGTCAATCCCGTCCCGCGCCGGATGATGCGTGATCATGTCGCCGAGGTCGCCGCCCGGCACGGGGGCGGCGGGGACGTCGAGATCACCGTCTCCGTGGACGACGGCGAGGAGATCGCCCGCTCCACGTGGAACCCGCGGCTCGGCATCATCGGCGGTCTGTCCGTCCTCGGCACGACGGGCATCGTCGTGCCGTACTCGTGCTCGGCCTGGATCGACTCCATCCGCCGGGGTGTGGACGTGGCGCGGGCGGCGGGGCGCGAGCACGTCGCCGGGTGCACCGGATCGACCTCGGAGAACACGGTCGTCGCAGAGTACCGCCTCCCCGAGGACGCACTCCTCGACATGGGCGACTTCGCGGGCGCGGTGCTCAAGTACGTACGCCGTCACCCGGTCCCCCGGCTCACCGTCTGCGGCGGCTTCGCCAAACTGTCCAAACTGGCGGCCGGCCATCTCGACCTGCATTCCGCGCGGTCCCAGGTGGACAAGGGGTTCCTGGCCGCCCTGGCCCGGCGCGGCGGCGCCGACGAGGCACTGGCGGCGGAGGTCGCGGCGGCCAACACCGGTCTGGCCGCGCTCCAGTCGTGCCTGGCGCGCGGGGTTCCGCTCGGCGACCTCGTCGCCGGGGCGGCCCGCGACGAGGCGCTGGCCGTGCTGCGCGGGGCGCCGGTCGCGGTCGACGTCATCTGCATCGACCGGGCGGGCGGGATCGTGGGCCGCAGCGCGGTCGGCGGCCCCGGCGGCGCCTCCCGGTGAACCGCCGGCACGCTCCGGTGGAGCCGTGCCCGCGTCCGGCGGTCCCGCCGCGGTGCCCCACGGCGGGACCGCCCCGCCGTCCGGTGGCCCGGTGGCGGCGCGCCGTGACCGCCCCGCCGTCTCACCGCTTCCCCGCCACCGTCCGCAGATAGGCACCGAGCCGGGCGATCGCCGCCGGGTTGCGCGGGCTCTCCACCAGGTCGGCGTAGTCGAGGACGAAGATCCTGCGGTGCCTCACGGCGGAGACGTCACGCAGCGGGGCGTAGGAGAGCAGGAACCGCTTCTTCTGCTCGGCGCCGACGTCGCCGTAGTCGCAGACGACGATGACGTCGGGATCGCGTGCGACGACGCTCTCCCAGCCGACCGTGGTCCAGGAGTCCGCGGCGTCCTCCATCACGTTGACGCCGCCCGCCTCGGTGATGATCTGCTGCGGCGCGGCGTAGCGGCCGGAGGTGAAGGGCTGGTCCCGGCCGCTGTCGTAGAGGAACACCCTGGGGCGGCCGGCGCCCCTGGGGGCCCGTGCCCGGACGCCGGCGACCTGTTCGCGGAAGCCGGCGATCAGCTTCGCCGCGCGCTCCTCGACGCCGAAGAGGCGGCCGAGGTTGGTGAGGTCGGCGTACAGGGCGTCGAGCGGTGGCATGATGCCGCGGGAGGTCGTGGTGCGGCCGTTGCGGCAGGACTCGGTCAGGACGTACGAGGAAATCCCCAGCTTCTCGAGCGCGTCGGGGGTGAGGCCGCCGTCCTCGCGGAAGCCGTAGCCCCAGCCGGCGAGGACGAGGTCGGCGCGGGCGTCGAGGACGTTCTCCCGGGTGAGCTGGTCCTTGGAGAGCCGTCTCACCTTGCGGTAGGCGTCCTTCCACGGCACGCCGGTCAGGTCGCCCTTGTCGTCGGGCATGGCGTAGCCCGCCATGCGGTCCTCCAGGCCGAGGGCGAACATCAGCTCGGTGATGCCGACGTCGTTGGTGACGACGCGCTCGGGGACCTTGTCGTAGGTGACCTTCCGGCCGCAGTTGGTGAGGGTGACCTCGGTGGCGGAGGCGGCGTCGCCGGCCGGCTCGACGCGGGCTCCGCAACCGGTGAGGGCGGCGGTCAGCGCGGCGGCCAGGCAGAGGGCGGCGGCGGGCGCGAGGCGCATGGGGGCGTGTCCTTACGTGGTGGGCGGGAGCAGGTCGAACAGCAGCCGGACCGCGCCGGTCTCCGGGTGCCGCACCCGGTGGGCGCGCACCCCGAACACCTCGGCGAGCAGCTCCGGGCGCAGGACGTCGTGCGGCGGCCCGCAGGCCGCGATCCGCCCGGCGTGGATCACGTAGAGCAGGTCGCAGTGGGCGGCGGCGAGGTTGAGGTCGTGCAGCGCGGCCAGCACGGTCGGGCCGCTGTCGCGGACCAGGGCCAGCACGTCCAGCTGGTGGGCGATGTCGAGGTGGTTGGTGGGCTCGTCCAGGACCAGCACCCGGGGCTGCTGGGCGAGGGCGCGGGCCATGAGGACCCGCTGCTTCTCGCCGCCGGACAGGGTGAGCAGGCCGCGGTCGGCGAGGTGGGCGACGCCGGTGCGCGCCATGGCCCGTTCGCAGATCTCCCGGTCCGCGGCGGCCGTCCGGCCGCGGTGCGGTGTGCGGCCCATGGCGACGGTCTCGGCCACCGTGTAGTCGAACCCGGCCGACGACTCCTGCGGCAGGGCGGCCAGCACCCGTGCGGCGCCGCGCGCGTCCCTGGCGTGCAGGTCCTCGCCGTCGAGCCGGACCGTGCCCGCGGCCGGGCGCAGCGCCCGGTAGACGCAGCGCAGCAGGGTCGACTTGCCGCTGCCGTTGGGGCCGACGAGTCCGACGAACGCCCCCGGCTCCACGGTGAGCCGGACGTCCTCGACCAGTCTGCGGCCGGCCGCCTCGACCGTCACGTCCTCGATGTCGACGCGCATCTCAGCGGCCTGCGAACGCGTAGCCGCCGCGCCGCATCAACAGCAGGAACACGGGCACGCCGACCACCGCCGTGACGACCCCGATGGGCAGTTCGGCGGGGGCGAGCAGCAGCCGGGACACCACGTCGGCCCAGACCAGCAGGACGGCCCCGGCGAGCGGTGCCACGGCGAGGACCCTGCGGTGGTCGGCACCGACCGCCATCCGCACGACGTGCGGCACCATCAGGCCGACGAACCCGATGGCGCCGCTGACGGCGACCACGGTCCCGGTGACTGCCGCGGTGACGACGAAGACCTCCCGGCGCAGCCGGGCGGGCGGCACCCCGAGCGCCGCGGCGGTCTCGTCGCCCATGGCCAGGGCGTTGAGCGCCTCGGCGCGCCGGCGCAGCCACACCCAGCCGGCCGCCACGGTGCCCGCGGCGAGCGGCACCTGGGCCCAGGTCGCGCCGCCCAGGCTGCCCAGCAGCCACATCATCGCCGACCGGGCCGCCTCGCCCCGGGCCGCGCCGAACACCATGACGGTGGTGAGCGCCTCGAAACCGTACGCCAGGGCGGTTCCGGTCAGGACGAGCCGCAGCGGGGACAGGCCGCGCGGCGAGCGGGCGACGGCGTAGACGAGGACCATGGCCGCCAGGCCCGAGGTGAACGCGGACACCGACAGCGCCCACACGCCGAGACCGGCGAACGCCCCCATGAGGATGACGGCGTTGGCGCCGACCGCCGCTCCCGAGGAGATGCCCAGGACGAACGGGTCGGCCAGCGCGTTGCGCACCATGGCCTGGACGGCGACGCCGACGGTCGCGAGCCCGGCTCCGACGACGGCGCCGAGCGCGACCCGCGGCAGGCGGATCTCCCAGACGATGGTGTACGCGGCGGCGTCGCGGGCGGTCACGGTGCCGCCGGTGAGCCCTGCCCCCAGGTGGCGGAGGACGTCCGGCCAGGCGACGGGGGCGGCGCCGAGCCCGACCCCGCACAGGAGCGAGACGAGGAGCAGCAGTCCCAGGCCGGCGGCGAGCGGGGGCAGGGGTGTCCGGCTGGGGGTCGTCCTTCGGCGCACGAGGGGGCCGTCCTTCGGCTGGGCCGCCTGCCGGACGGGAAGCAGGAGATCAGCCCGTACGGCCCGCCGGGGCCGCGCGGTCCCCTCTCGCAGTCCGCGGCGAGCAGTCAACGGGTCGCACCACCCACGGGCGATCGGGCTCGCGCGAGGGGCCGTCAGGCCCTCGCGCACACCGTTGCGGGTCAGCGCCGGACTCTCACCGGACTTCCCCCGCGGGAGGCAAGGGGAGCCTAACAAACGGGGCGTGAGGTCCACCGCGGGGCCCGGTCAGCACACGTGCCGCTCCCGCTCGGGCGAGTACAGGTGGCTGTCGCCGAACTGCTCCGCGCCCAGTGTGCGGCCCACGATGATCACGGCGGTGCGCAGCACCCCGGCGGCCTTCACCTGCTGGGCGATGTCGTCGAGGGTGCCCCGCAGGACCAGTTCGTCGGGGCGTGAGGCGTAGGCGACGACCGCGGCGGGGCAGTCGGCGCCGTAGTGCGGGAGCAGTTCGCTCACGACACGGTCGACGTACCGGGTGGCCAGGTGCAGCACGATGAGGGCGCCGCTGCGGCCCAGTGTGGCCAGGTCCTCCCCCGGCGGCATGGGGGTGGCGCGCTGGGCGATCCGGGTCAGGATGACGGTCTGGCCGACGGTCGGCACGGTCAGTTCCCGCTTCAGGGCGGCCGCGGCGGCGGCGAAGGCGGGCACGCCGGGGACGATCTCGTAGGGCACCCCGGCCGCGTCGAGCCGCCGCATCTGCTCGGCGACGGCGCTGAAGACGGACGGGTCGCCGGAGTGCAGCCGGGCCACGTCGTGGCCCTCCTCGTGGGCGCGCACCAGCTCGGCGGTGATCCGGTCCAGGTCGAGCTGCGCGGTGTCGACCAGACGGGCTCCCGGCGGGCATTCGGCGAGGAGTTCGCGGGGGACGAGGCTGCCCGCGTACAGGCAGACCCGGCAGGCGGCGAGGGTGCGGGCGCCGCGCACCGTGATGAGGTCCGCGGCGCCGGGGCCCGCGCCGATGAAGTACACGGTCATCTGTCTGCTCCTGTGGGTTCTTCGACGGTCTTGCGCACGGCCCACTGGGTCACCGGCATCGCCTGCCGCCACCCGGTGAAGCCGCCCACCGGCACGGCGTGCGCCACCGCGAGCCGCACCAGCTCGCCGCCGTGGCGCCGGTAGGCGTCGGCGAGCAGCGCCTCGGACTCCAGGGTCACCGTGTTGGCGACCAGCCGTCCGCCGACGGGCAGCGCCGTCCAGCAGGCGTCGAGGAGGCCGGGGGCGGTGAGTCCGCCGCCGACGAACACCGCGTCGGGGGGCGGCAGTTCGGCCAGTGCCCGGGGGGCCGTCCCGGTGACCACGCGCAGGCGGGGCACTGCGAGCCGTTCGGCGTTGCGGGTGATGCGCGCGGCCCGCACCGGGTCCCGTTCGACGGTGACCGCCCGGCAGGCGG
Source organism: Streptomyces sp. NRRL S-340 (assembly GCF_000720185.1). Taxonomy (GTDB): domain Bacteria; phylum Actinomycetota; class Actinomycetes; order Streptomycetales; family Streptomycetaceae; genus Streptomyces. Next base: position 205,950 of record NZ_JOIY01000002.1, read on the forward strand.
GGTGGGCGCGCAGCCATTCGACGGCGATGGAGCCCGATCCGCCGCCGACGTCCCACAGCAGTTCGCCGGGGCGGGGGGCGAGCGCGGCGAGGGTGGCGGCCCGGACGTGCCGCTTGGTGAGCTGTCCGTCGTGCTCGTACGCCTCGTCCGGCAGCCCCGGCACGACACCCAGGGGCACGGCGCCCTGGGTGCCTTCGCGGCCGGCGGCGGGGGTCGGTCGTCCTGGTCGGGCGGGCTTCACGTGCTGGTACCTCGGGGTCGGGCGGCGGACGCGGGCACTTCGGCGTGCGGGGATGCTTCGCCGGGGCGCACTCGGGGGGCAGGGGCGCACTCTACTGGGCGGTGCCGGCCAGGGTCACAGGGGGCTCGGCGGCGCGGTGCCGGCCCCGGCCGGAGGACGCCGGGCGGCGCGGTGCGGTGCCTTACCGCATCGCGCCGCGGCCACCGGAGACCGGGTGGCGCAGCACGGCGGTACCGCGCGGCAGTTGGTGGGGGCCGGGCGGCGCGGTACCGGCCGCAGGCCGTGCGCCGCGGGCGCCCTCACCCCGCCGGCCGGGTTTCCGGCCGGGGCAGGGCTTCCGCCCTGGCCCGGATCTGTCCGGCGCGGGCGACGCGCAGGGCGTCGAACAGGTCGGCCGACCGGGTCCAGTTGACCCGGGCCTGATCGGTGTCACCCTGTTCCAGCTGGGCGGCCGCGAGGTGGTCGAGTACGTCGGCCACGTTGTAGTCGTCCAGGACCTCCTGGTAGAGCCGCAGCGCCGCGCGGTAGTGCTCGACCGCGGCGGTGAGGTCGCCCGCGCGCTGCCAGGCGTAGCCCATGTGCCTGCGGGTCGCCGCCTCGTCGTGGCGGTTCCCCGTCTCGCGCAGCAGGGGGATCACCTCCTCGCAGGTGGCGACGGCTTCCTTCGGGTCACCGTGGACGGAGAGGAAGTAGGCGACGATGGCGAGGGCCCGCGCGATCTCGTACGGCTCGGCGAGGGCCCGGGCGAGCGCCAGGCTGTTGCGCGCGTGCCGCAGCCCCTCCGCGTGGCGTTGCTGGTGATGACGGATCCGGCTGGCGTGCCGCTCCGCCTGGAGCTGCTCCTGCGGGGGCAGCCGGTGCATCTGGCGCATGATCAGGCCGAGCAGGTCGTCGGCCTCGTCGATGCCCCCCGTCTCGACGAGCGCCCGCGACAGGTGGGCGGCGGTCCGCGCGACGGCCACCGGGTCGTCGAGGGCGAGGGCCGCGTCGAGCCCGATGCGCGAGGCGGAGATCTCCTCGGCCCAGCGCCCGGTGACCGAGTTGTAGGCCACCCATTCCAGCGTGAGGTCGATGCGGTGGCGCAGCAGCCGCGCGTCGTGCAGGGTGCGCAGCGCGGCGGCGGCGGTGGCCTCCTCCTGGCGGTACCACTCCAGTGCTTCCTCGCGGTCGTCGATCGTGACCCGTGCCACGCCGGGCGCCGGGTCGCCGGCCGGGACGGACGGGAAGCGCCAGACGAACCGGTTGGCGGCGCGGGCGTTGTGGCGCAGGTAGTCCAGCAGGCGCATCTCGGCTCCGAGACGGTCCTCCTTCTCCTGTTCGAGGAGTTCGGCGCCGTAGGCCCGTACCAGGTCGTGCAGGACGTAGCGGCCCTCCGTGTCCCGGGTGAGGAGGCTGGCCGCGGTCAGTTCGCGCAGATGACGGCGGGCCTGGACCGTCTCGACACCACCGAGCGAGGCGGCGGCCTCGGCGGACACCGCCGGACCGGGGTGGACGGCGAGGTACCGGAAGAAGCGTGCCGTCGCGGGTGTGAGCGCCCGGTAGGACCACGAGAAGACGGCGCGTACGTCGACCCGCCCGTCGGCGGCCGACAGCGCGTCCAGCCGCCAACGCGTCTCGCTCAGCTCCCGCACGCCTGTCCGCAGCGGCATCGCGGGCGCCGCGTTCAGCTGCGCCCCGACGACGGCGACCGCCAGCGGCAGGCAGCCGCACAGTGCGACCAGTTCGGCGGCGGCCGCCGGCTCCGCCGCGCACCGCTCCTCTCCGATCCGGGCGGCGAGCGCCGCGATGGCCTCCTCACGGCTCCACACGTCCAGGCTGACCAGCGAGGCCCCCTCCGTCGCCGCGAGGCCGGACAGCCGGTTGCGGGAGGTGATGATCGTCAGGCAGCCCGGGGCGGCCGGCAGCAGCGGCCTGACCTGGTCGGCGTCCCGCGCGTTGTCCAGGACGACGATCAACCGCCGCGACGCGCTCCGTTCCCGGAACAGGGCGCTGCGCTCCTGCACGCCGGCCGGGATGTCGCCGCTGGGCACCTCCAGCGCCCGCAGGAACCCGCCGAGCGCCTCCCCGGGGTCCAGGGGGCGGGCCTCGGCCTCGAAACCACGCAGGTTCACGTACAGCTGGCCGTCGGGGAAGCGGTCCGCCACCTGGTGCGCCCAGTGCACGGCCAGCGCCGTCTTGCCGACTCCGGCCATGCCGCCGATCGCGGAGATGACGACGTGGCCGCCCTGTCCGGCCACCCGCGCGGTGAGCCCGTGGACGGCCGCCAGCGCCTGAGCGCGCCCGCGGAAGGCCGTGAGGTCCGGCGGCAGTTGCCGCGGGACCCGCCGGGTGCGCCGGGCGGACGCGCGCACCAGACGGCGCCGCTCGTCCTCCTCCAGCTCCAGGGCGTCCAGCAGATCGCCCAGGGTGGCCTGGCGCGGCAGGCTCCGTCCGCGCTCCATGTCGCTGATCGCGCGGACGCTGACTCCGGAGGCCTCGGCGAGGCTCTCCAGGGTGAGCAGGGATCGCTGCCGTGCCTCGCGCAGCAGCCCGCCGAACATGCCCTTGTCCATCTCCACCTCCGGCGACCCGCCCGGCGCGCCTGTCATGGCCGGATGTCACCGCTTCGGAAACGGCATGAACCTAGCAGTTGTGGATCGGGCACCACAGTTGCCGTCTCACCTGGTGGGCCCCGGGCGGGCACCGGACGGAGGGGCGGACGCCCGCCACCGGCTGGGCGAGCAGCCGTGGACGGACTTGAAGGCGCGGCTGAAGTGCGCCGCGTTGCGAAATCCCCAGCCGCGGGCCACGGCGGCGAGGGTGCGGCCCTCGTTTCCGGGACGCAGCAGCTCGCGGGCGCACTCCTCGATCCGCCTGCGCTGGATGAGCCGGTGCACGGTGGTGTCCTCGCTCTCGAACAGCACGTGCAGGTAGCGCAGCGAGATGCCGTGGGCCTTGGCGACGAGCGCCGGGGAGAGCTTCGGATCGCGCAGATGGGCGTCGATGTGGGCGCGGATGTCGCCGACGGTCCGCGCGCGGGGGGTGACCGGCGCCGCCCCGCCCGGCCGGCGGGCCTGCTCGTCGACGAGGGTGGCCAGCAGGTCCGTGAGACTGCCGGCGAGCCGGTCCCTGACGTGGCCCGCGAACGCCGCCGCGCCGGAGGCCAGCTCCGCGGCGAAGGGCTGCAGCAGCGCCGCCACGCCCTCGGTCGCGGGGATGGCTCGGCCCGTGACCTGCCGGGCGCGTGCCGCGGAGGGACCCAGGGCGTGCTCGGGGATCCGCAGCGCGTACAGGTGGAACGGCGTGTGCTGGTCGAGGCAGAAGGGCCGGCGCAGGTCCAGGAGTGCCAGTTGTCCGGCGCCGACGACCGCCTCACGTCCGTCCTGCCGTACGGCGGCGGTGCCCTCCTCCTGGAGGAGCAGGACCAGCCGGTCGTCCCGGGCGGCCGACACCAGCCGGGCGGTACGGCTCAGCCGCAGCGGCGCGGCCCGCATCGACAGCAGCCGCAGCCAGCCCACGTCGCCGGTGGTGAGCGTGCCGCGGAAGCCCGCGGGCCCCTGTCGTGGCGTCACGTCGACGGGGGCCAGCCGGCGGCGGACCGCGCTCTCCCAGTGTCCGGCACGGTCGGCCGGCGGCACGGATGCCGTACTGACCTCGTCGTGCATGGTGACTCCCCCTCTCGGCCCGGTCCCGGCGGCGGGACGGACACGTGTGCATGTGCGTCTCTCCAGCCTGTGCGCCGGCGCCGCGAGGGCGGTAGGTCATTTGACCCGCGAGGAGTGGGGGAGGCTCGGTCGATCACCGCGCCGGGTGTGCCGCCGTGCGCCGGAGGGTGAGGGACGCGAGGGGACCGGTGGGGCCCTCGGGCCCCGGAGCGCAGGCGCGACTCGACGGTCCCGTCCCGGTACGCAAGAGCTGCGAAGCCGTCCCCACCACAGACACACCACTCACCGGCGCCGCCCCCGTACACAAGACCTGGCCGCGGAAGCGTGCGAAGCCGTCCCGACCCGCGGACGCACCCCTCACCGGCGCCGCCCCCGTCGGTCAGCGCGGGCTGTGCGCCCCGCGCGCGTTCACGCGCCCGTCCCCTCCAGGGCCCGGGCGAGCGCGGCACGCGAGGCGATGCCGAGTTTGGGGAAGGTCTTCGCCAGGTGGCCGCCGACGGTCCGCGGGGACAGGCCCAGCCGGGTGCCGATCTCCTTGTTGGTCAGCCCGTCCGCGGCGAGCCGGGCGATCCGCAGCTCCTGCGCGGTGAGCGAGGCCGGGCCCTCGGTCCGGGTGCGGGCGGCCCGCAGTTCCCGTTCGGTCCGCTCGGCCCAGGGCCGGGCGCCCAGCGCGCGGAAGGTGTCCAGCGCCTGTTCCAGCACCTCCCCCGCGCGCGGGCGCCTGCGGTCGCGCAGCCACGCGCCGTGCGCCAGCCGCAGCCTGGCCAGTTCGAAGGCCCACTGCTCGGCACCCGGTACGGCGTAGGCGGCCTCGTAGAGCGCGTCGGCGTCCTCGTCGGCGGCGGCGAGGGCGCGGGCGGCGGCCAGCAGGAACGCGTGGTGCGGGGAGATGTCCTCCATCCGTGCCGCGCCGCCCGCCGCCACGTGCGCCCGCGCCTCGGCCGTCCGCCCGGTGCGCAGGGCCGCCTCCACGAAGTCGAAGAACGGCAGGTGGAACCAGGGCAGGGCGGCCGGCAGCACGCCGGGCGGGGTCAGAGCGGCCAGGGCGGAGTACGCCTCCTCGTCCCGGCCGTGCGCGAGGGCGGCCAGGGCGCGCAGGTGCGTGAGGTGGTCCTCCACGAACGTCATACGCGCCCGGGCGGCCGGCGGCCGGATGGCTTCCTCCACCGCGAGCAGCCCCTCCTCGTCGCCACGGCCGGCCAGGAAACTGGCGTAGTGGTTGCGGAAGAGCAGGGCGTTGCAGTGGTACCCGAGGGCGTCGGCCGCCTCGGCCTCGCGCAGGCACACCTCGGCCCGGTCCCACTCGCCCCGCAGGTAGTCCTGGTGGACGCCGGCCTTGGCGATGCTGCCCTGGGTGGCGTAGGCGTGCTGGCCCAGGAACCGGCGCCACAGGGACGCGTCGGCCATGTCGAGGGCGGTGGCGGTCCACAGCAGCAGCCAGGCGGCTCCGGCCTGCTGCTCCTGGCTCATGGTGCGGGCCGTGGCGCGCAGTTCGGCGCCCGCGCCGTGGGCGGTGCGGGCGGGGTCGGACCAGGCCCGGCGGCACAGGTCGGCCAGCGGCGAGACCTGGTGCCGGTGGGCACGCAGCACGGCCCAGCCGCGGGGGTCGCCGGTGTAGACGGACGCCAGCAGCAGTTTGAAGTAGACCTGTTCGGCGAGGTCGTCGAAGGGGCCGGCCCCGGCTCCCGTCCGGGCCAGGGCGTCGAGCGCCTGCGGAAGCAGGGTGAACGACGACGCGAAGTCGACGTGGTGGCTCTGGTCGACGTAGACGACGGCGTAGGCGTGCAGCGGCGCGCTGTCGGCGGGTACCGGCGCGCGGCGCAGCTCCTCCACGAGCTTGGCGGCGTACGGGAGCCGCCCGCCGCGGGCCGCCATGGCCGCCGCCCAGGTCAGGCGGCGGGCGCGGGCCTGGGCGTCGGTGCTCAGGACGGCCGCGCGGTGCAGCAGCAGCGCGCCTTCGGCGTCGCCGCCGCGCAGCGCCAGGCGGCGGCCGGCCTCCTGGAGCCGTCCGGCCAGGTCGTCGTCGGGCAGCAGGGTGGCGTCGGCCTCGTGCCCCAGCCGGCGGGGGTCGTCGTAGGGCAGCGCGGCGGCGAGCGCGCGGTGCGCGGCCCGCCGTTGCGGGCCCGAGGCGCGGGCGACGACGGCACCGCGCACCAGCGGGTGCCGGAAGGTGAGCCGGCCGTCCGGCTCCAGGCGTGCCAGGCCGCTCGACTCGATCTCGTCGAGCACCTCGTCGGCCCGGTCCGGGGCGAGCCCGGCCGGCCAGGCCGGTATCGCCCACATCGCCGCCGTGCCGCCGAGAGCGGCGTGCAGCAGTACGCGGGCGGCCTCGCCGGACAAGCGGTCCAGCCGGGGTGCGAACAGCCGCTCCAGCCGCCCGCCGAGCGGGAACCGCCTCGGCAGGGGCATCACGCCGCGTGCCTGGTCGGGATGGAGGTGCACGGGCAGCTCGACCAGGGCCAGCGGGTTGCCCGCCGCTTCCCGCAGGATGCGGTCGGCCGTGGTGACCGACAGGTGCGGGTGCCGGGCCCGCAGCAGCGTGCGGGCGTCCTCGCCGCCCAGCGCGGTCAGACCGACCACCGTGCCGGGCCTGCCCTCGGCCGCCGGCCCCTCGGGGCGGCCGGCGCCGACGAAGGCCAGCGGCACCTCACCGGTCCTGCGCTGCAGGAAGGCGAAGACGGCCGCGCTGGAGGAGTCCACCCACTGCAGGTCGTCCACGAGGACCAGGACGGGGCGCATGCGCGCCTCCCCGGCGAGCAGGGCCAGTACCGCGGCGCCCACCAGGAAACCGCCCCGCGCCGGTTCCGCGCCCTCGCCGAGGGCGAAGGCCAGCGCCCGGCGCTGCGGTTCCGGCAGCGCCCGCATACGGTCCGTGAGGGGCCAGAGCAACTGGTGCAGCGCGCCGAACGTCACCCCGGCCTCGGCCTCGGAGCCCACCGCGCGCAGCACGGTGAACCCCAGGGCGCGTGCTTCGGCGTGCGCCCAGTCCAGCAGGGCCGTCTTGCCGATCCCGGCCTCGCCCTGCAGCAGGGTCCCCGTGCCCCCGCTCCCCGACCGTGCCTCGCGCAGCACCCGGCGCAGCAGCTCCTGCTCCGGACCACGGCCGGCGAGCGCGACGCGGTCCTCCCGGGGACCCGAGCCTCCGGGCGGGCCGGCGGCATCGCGCTCGCCGCGTGCTCCGCGCTCGCCGGGTGCGTCGGGCTCGCCGTGCGTGCCCTGCTCGCCGGATGCGCCGGATCCCCGCGAGGACGGCGCGGGGCCGCGTCGGGGCGCGGGGCCGGTCCCGGCGGGCTCGGGACGTACGGCGACCTGCCCGGGCGGCACGGCGACGGGCCCGGGCCGCCCTGCCGTGAAGGGGCGGGACGGTGGGGTGAGGGACTCAGGCGGCACGGTGACCGGTTCGGGCCCTACGGCGACGGGTCGGGGCGGCGTGGCGACGGACTCGGGCCGAACGGTGACGGGCTCGGACGCCCCTGGGCCGGGTTCAGGCCGCACGGTGACGGATTCAGGCCGCACGGGAAGCCCCCCGGCCGTCGCCGCCCTGGACCGTCCGCCGGGCACGCGGCCCCACGTCGGCGCGCGGCACCCGCTCGGCGCGCGGCGCCCGCTCGGGGCGCGGCACTCCCTCGGCGTACGGTGCCCGCTCGGCGTACGGAACTCCCTCGGGGTGCGGCACCAGCTCGGGGTGCGGCACCAGCTCGGCGGGGTGCGGCAGCCGTTCGGCCGCGGCTTCCCGGGCCTGGTCGCCGTCCCGGCCGTACGGGTCCTGCGGGGGCGTGCCCGAGGTCGCGAGCCGGCGCCATTCGCTGGGCGTGTGCCCGTACATCCCGCGGAAGACCCGGCTGAAGTGGGCGGGGTTCACGAAACCCCAGCGGTGCGCGACCGCGGCGACGGCGGGCGCGGCCCGCCCGCCGCGTGCCAGTTCGCGCGCGCACTCCTGCAACCGGCGCCGCTGGATGAGCCGGGCCACGGTGACCCTCTCGTCCTCGAACAGCCGGTGCAGGTACCGCACGGAGATGTGGTGGGCGGCGGCCACGGTCTCCGGCGTCAGACCGGGATCCTCCAGATGACGGTCGATGTGGTGGCGGATGCGCAGCACCAGCTCCTCGCGTCCGGTTCCGGCGCCGCCGAAGGGGCGGCGTTCGGCGGCGAGGGTGCCGAAGAGGTCCACGACGGTGGCCGCGAGCCGCGCCCCGACGGCCGGTGCGTAGGAGTGGGCCGAGCCGAGCAGCCGGGTGAGGAAGGGGCTGAGGACGGCACCGATCCCGTCGGTGGGCGCGACGGCCGTCACCGCGAGCCCGCGCAGTTCCCCGTCCGAGACGTTCAGTTCCCGGCGGGGCAGGTGGAGGATGTGGCAGGCGAACCGCGCGGGGAAGTCCAGGGTGTACGGCCGTGAGGTGTCGTGGACCAGGAGGTCCCCGGCGCCCGCGACGGCGTGCCGGCCGTCCTGGAGCAGGGTCGCCGTACCCGCGGTCAGGACGAGGACCCCCACGGTGGCCTCGTCCGCCGTCCGCTGGTGCGCCGCCGTCCGGCTGATCCGCTGGGCGTCGGACTCCAGGGTGCAAAAGCGCAGGCGGCCGAGGCGGCCGCTGGTGATCCGGCCGGTGAGGGGGCGGCTGCCGCGGGGTGTCACGGCCACGGGGAGCAGGGCCGAGCCCAGCGCGGCCCGCCAGCGGTCGAGCCGGTCCCGGCCGGGCACCGCGTCCGTCGACGGGGCAAGCTCCACCTGGTTCTCCTCCTCTTTTTTTCTCCGACAGGAGAAATCAACCAGCCCGGCAGGCCCCTGACCAGGCACTCTCCAGGCAGAAAACGCGGCACCGGACACAAGGGCACACCCCGTTCCCGCCGTGCCGGTGCGCGTCCGTGCGCGCAGGGAACAGCGCTGTGCGCGCACGGAAGGAAACGGTCGCCGCGGCACACGTATCGTGAGGACCGCGTCTCCCCGGGGAGCGATGTCCCGGCGGGCACCGGGGTGTGCGGTCGTCCGGGGCGTGTGCCGGAGTCGGTTCAGATGGGGTGCCACAGGTCGGGGTCGGCGAGCCGGGAGCGGGCCACGGCGACCCGCTCCGGGTCGGCGCCCGCGCCGAGCGCGACGCACCGCTCGAAAGCCTCGTGCGCCTCGGCGGTCCTGCCTGCGGCGAGGAGGGCGTCGCCGAGCATGACGAGGTAGCGGCTCTCCAGGGCGGTGTTGCCGTCCGCGTGACAGAGTTCGACCGATTCCCGCAGGTTCTCCACCGCTTCGTCCCAGCGCCCCAGGCGGCTGTGACTGATGCCCAGCCCGGCCAGCGCGTTGACGCGTGCGAAGGCGGCGATGTGGGGTTCGACGCGCTCGCCGGCCGCGTCCAGCCGGGCCAGGACCTGCCGGCTGGCCTTGATCGCCTCCTCGTGGCGCTCGGTCGCCCGCAGTACCGACGCACGGCCGAGCAGGGCCTGGAGCATGCCGTGCACGTCCCCGGCGGCGTCGAAGTGGGCGACGGCCCGGGCGTTGTGCCCGGCGACCTTGTCGTTCTCGCCCATGAGGCGGTGGGCCCAGCCGGCGTACTGGTGGGCCCATGCCTGCTGGGCGGGGTCACCGGCCCGCCGGGCCGCGTCCAGCGCGCGGGCGCAGTACCGGAGGCTGTCCGCGGGTCTGCCCTCGCACAGCAGGAGGGCCCAGGCGTAGTAGTTGAGCTGGGTCGCTTCGACGAGGGGGTCACCGAGCGCCTCGGCGGAGCGCACGGCGGTCCCGTAGACCTCCGGCCAGTGCCCCCAGAAGATCCACTGGTCGGAGAACCAGTGCAGGGACTCGGCCACCTCGACGACGGTGGCGTGGTCGCCGTCCTGCGCCGCCGCGCGCAGGGCCGCCAGCCAGTTCGGCGCTTCGGCCTGGAGCCACTCGCGGGCCTTGTCGGCGCTGGACAGGTCCACCGTGCCCCGCCAGGTGGGAGGCGGGGCGCCGTGGTCGGGTTCGTACCACCGGCCGGCGACGACGGCCGTCTCCAGCAGCCAGCGGAACATCGCCCGGCGGGCCCGCTCGGCGTCCTCGGGGCTCTCCTCCGCGGTGAGGCGGTCGCGGCCGTACAGGCAGAGCAGGTCGTGGAGCCGGTAGCGGTGCCCGGTGATGCCGAGGAGGCCCGCCTCGACCAGTTCCTCCAGGGTGTCCTCGGTGTCGTAGAGGTCCTGGCCGGTGAGCCGGGCGGCGCCGGCGGCGCCGACGTCCGGGCCGGGGACCAGGGACAGGCGCCGGAACAGCCGGGCGGCGGCGGGGGTGAGCTGCCGGTACGACAGGTCGAAGGCGCTCGCCACCCGTACGTCCCCCGCGGCCAGCGCGTCCAGCCGCCGCTCCTCGCGCGCCAGCCGGTCCGCGAGCCGGCGTACGCTCCAACCGGTGCGTGTCGCCAGCCAGTTGCCCGCCACCCGAAGGGCCAGCGGCAGGTGTTCGCAGAGCCGGGCGACCTCTGCCAGGGCGTCCGGTTCGGCGCTCGCCCGCTCGGCGCCGACGAGCGCGGTCAGGAAGGCGGCCGACTCGGCGGGCTCGAGCGTCCCGAGCGGCAGCCGGACCACGTCGTCCAGACCGGTGAGCATGCGGCGGCTGGTCACCAGGACCAGTGTCCCGCCGGAGCCCGGCAGCAGGGGGCGTACCTGCGCCTCGTCGCGGGCGTTGTCGAGGACGAGCAGGCAGCGGCGGTCGGCGAGGACCTGCCGGTAGACGGCGGGGTGGGCCTGGGGGCCGGCCTTGGCCAGGTCCCGGTCGGGCACCCCGAGCGCCTTGAGCACCTGGAGCATCAGCTCGGAGGGGGCGGGCGGGGTGTCGTCGGTCCCCCGCAGGTCCACCATGAGCTGACCGTCTGGGAACCGGTCGGCCAGCCGGCGGGCGGCGCGCAGGGCGAGGGTCGTCTTGCCCGTGCCGGGCGCCCCGTGGACGGCGACGACGACGGACCGGGTGTGCGCGGCCCCGGCTCCCCGGCCGGCGTCGCGGTCCGCGGCGCCCTGGTCCTCGGCCGGTCCGGCGAGTGCCTCCAGGCGTGCCAGTTCGCCGGCGCGGCCGACGAAGTCGTCGATGCCGCGCGGGAAGGAACGGACACCGACGGGGCTGTACCCGGGAGCACGTCCGTTACGGGCTGCGGCCAGCAGCCGTTCCCGCTCGATGTCGTGGAGGCCGAGTCCGTCCGCGAGCGCGGCCACCGTCCGCCGTTGCGGCGCGGCCCGCCGTCCGCGTTCCAGGTCCCCGATGCCGCGCACACTGACGCCGGAGGCCTCCGCCAGCGCTTCGATGGTCAGCGACTTGGTCTGACGCATCTTTCGCAGCAGGGTCCCGAACGCCGCCTCTTGTGCGGACACGTCCGCCCCTTTCACCTTGGATATTGAAGATTGTAATAGGTCGGTGGATCTGCTGGTCACAGGGCCGATGAAGGGGTGCGCTGCGCGGTCCGGGCGGTTCACATCCTCCGGCCGCGGGCCGGCCCGCCGGTGTACCGGCGCCGCGGCCGGGAGGGCGCACACCGCGCCCCCCGTCACGAGGAAGGCGCCCCTGGCCGAGAGCGGGGCGGGGCCTCCCCGTACGCCGGCGGTGCGTGCGCTGGGGGGTGCGGCGGCCCTCCTCGATGCGTCCGCCCGGCCCCTGGTCCCCCGCCTGGCACAACTCCTCACCGCCCCCGAGAAGGCTCCCGCCGCGGTCCTCGCCCTGCTCGCCGTCACCGGCGCCGTCGGCCTCGGCCGGCTCGCCGAGGCCGCCCTCCGCGCCGCCGAGACCGGAGAGGACGCCGCCGGCGCCTGGGAGGCCGTGCAGGCCCTCGGCGCCGCCGCCCTGAGCGCCCGGCAGCGACCGCGCCTCACCAGGATCGGCGAGGAGGGACCGGCGCCTCGTCCGCTCAGGACCCTCGGCCGGCCTCATCCGCGAGGCCGAACGGCTGCCCGCCGTCGTGACCGCCCCGGGATCCCGGGGCCGGGGCGGGCGGACTGACCCCCGGACACCGCCCCGGCGGCACCCGTCACGGACGGTCGTCGTTCATCGCGGAGGGATGCGGAACTCGAATTCGGGACGGTCCCAGGGCACGGCGGGCGGGTTCGCGAGCGCGGTCCCGGTCCGCACGGCGCCGACGCGGTGGTAGAAGTCCGCGGCGGGCAGGTGGGACACGACCTTGACCCGGTCGATCCCGGCGGCACGGGCCTCGCCCTGCATGTGCGCGACGAGCAGTCGCCCGATTCCCCGTCCTTGCGCGTCGTCGGCGACGAAGAGCAGATCGAGTTCCGGCGGAGCGAGGACGAGCGAGTAGAACCCGAGGACCCGGCCTCCGGGCCCGTCGGCGCCGACCGCTGCGAAGGCCCGGTGGGCCTCGATGTAGTCGGGGCCCACCCGGTAGCCCGCGACTGCCGCCGCGTACTCACCCCGGTAGGCACCCGAGCCGCGCACGATGCGCGTGAGCCGTCTGGCGTCCCCCGCGACGGCCCTGCGTATAGTGACCGGCGGGCTGACCGGGGACGTGCGTGAGCTCATCGGGAGAGTAAACCAGACCGGCGCCGGTGTCCGGCGTGCCGCCGGGCCGGCCAGGGCGCCCCTCGCCGGGCACCGCGCGGACGAAGGCGACCGGGGCCGCCGTACCCGGACGGTCCCGGAGCCGGGGGCCGGCGGACGCGGCACCCCCCGTTGCCGGGGAGCGTGGTCCGCGAAGGAGGCGGCACCCCGGAAAAGAGACCACGCGGACAGCGGATCACACAGGCGATGGATCACCCCGCCCCCCTCTGCGGGTACCGTCAGGGTATGAGTCATCCCCACCCCGACCTCAAAGCCGCCCCGCCCCTTCCCGACGGAGGGCTGAGGGTCATCGCCCTGGGCGGCCTCGGTGAGATCGGCCGCAACATGACCGTCTTCGAGTACGCGGGCAAGCTGCTCATCGTGGACTGCGGCGTGCTGTTCCCCGAGGAGACCCAGCCCGGTGTGGACGTCATCCTGCCGGACTTCACCTCCATCCGGGACCGGCTGGACGATGTCGTCGCCGTGGTGCTCACCCACGGTCACGAGGACCACATCGGCGGCGTGCCCTACCTGCTGCGGGAGCGGTCCGACATCCCGGTCGTCGGCTCCAAGCTGACCCTGGCGTTCCTGGAGGCCAAGCTCAAGGAACACGGCATCCGACCGCGCCCGGTGCGGGTGCGGGAGGGCGACCGGCGCGGCTTCGGGCCCTTCGACTGCGAGTTCGTGGCGGTCAACCACTCCATCCCCGACAGCCTCGCGGTCGCGATCCGGACCGGCGCCGGGACGGTGCTGCACACCGGCGACTTCAAGATGGACCAGTTCCCTCTGGACGACCGCATCACCGACCTGCGCGCCTTCGCCCGCCTCGGCGAGGAGGGCGTGGACCTGTTCCTGACCGACTCCACCAACGCCGAAGTGCCCGGCTTCACCACGTCCGAGCGTGAGCTGAACCCGGCGATCGAGCAGGTGATGCGCACCGCGCCGCGCCGGGTCATCGTGTCCAGCTTCGCCAGCCACGTCCACCGCATCCAGCAGGTCCTGGACGCCGCCCACCAGCACGGCCGCAAGGTCGCCTTCGTCGGCCGGTCGATGGTCCGCAACATGGGCATCGCCCGTGAACTGGGCTACCTGAAGGTCCCCTCCGGTCTGGTGGTGAGCACCAAGGAGCTGGAGAAGCTCCCGGACCACAAGGTCACCCTGGTGTGCACCGGCTCCCAGGGCGAACCGATGGCCGCGCTGTCCCGGATGGCCAACCGCGACCACATGATCCGCATCGGCAAGGGCGACACCGTCCTGCTCGCCAGCTCCCTCATCCCCGGCAACGAGAACGCCATCTACCGGGTGATCAACGGACTCACCCGGTGGGGCGCCCACGTGGTCCACAAGGGCAACGCCAAGGTGCACGTCTCCGGGCACGCCAGCGCCGGCGAACTCGTCTACTGCTACAACATCGTCAAGCCGCGCAACGTCATGCCCGTGCACGGCGAATGGCGCCACCTGCGGGCCAACGGCGACCTCGCCATCCGTACCGGCGTCGACCCGGACCGGGTCGTGATCGCCGAGGACGGCGTCGTCGTCGACCTCGTCGACGGACGCGCGTCCATCACCGGCAAGGTCCCGGCCGGCAACGTCTACGTGGACGGCATGGAGGTCGGCGGCGCCACCGAGGCCTCCCTCAAGGACCGCCTCACCCTCGCCGCCGAGGGCGTGGTCACGGTGGTGGCGATCGTCGACGCGGACACCGGTGCCCTCGCCGAGGCCCCCGACTTCCTGGCCCGCGGTTTCGTCCACGACGAGGCCACCTTCGAGCCGGTCGTCCCGGTCATCGAGAAGACCCTGGCCACCGCGGCCGAGGAGGGCGTCGGGGACGCCCGACAGCTCGAACAGCTCATCGCCCGCGCCGTGGCGAACTGGGCGTTCCGCACCTACCGCCGCAAGCCCCTCATCATCCCCGTCATCATCGACGCCTGAGACACGGCCCCGGGAGCGGCCGGGGCGGCGCGTCAGCCGCCGCCCCTCGCCGCCCCCGGGCCGGCTGGGTTCCAGGACGGCCCGGACGACGAGGGCCACCAGGACGACGACGGCGCCCGCCCTCCGGAGCGTCCGGGAACCGGTGCGCTCAGGCGGGCCCGGTGCCCGTGCGCGCGGGTGACGGCGTTCCGCGGCCCCCGTCCGGTGCCGGGTCGGCCGGTCCCGGCAGCACACCGGGGCCCGCTCCCGGGGCCGGGCTTTCGAGGGCCGGCCCGGCGCTCTCGCCGAGGAAGCCGCCCGACTGGTGCTGCCAGAGTCCGGCGTAGGCCCCGTCCGCCGCCAGCAGTTGCTCGTGGGTGCCCTGCTCGACGACGTCGCCCCGGTCGAGGACGACGAGACGGTCCATGCCGGCGACGGTGCTCAGACGGTGGGCGACCACGAGGGCCGTACGCCCGTCCATCAGCCGCCACAGGGCGTCCTGGACGAGGAGTTCGCTCTCCGAGTCCAGCGCGCTGGTCGCCTCGTCGAGCAGCAGGACCGGGGCGTCTCGCAGGATGGCCCGGGCGAGGGCGACACGCTGGCGCTGGCCGCCCGAGAGTTTCACCCCCCGCTCCCCCACCATGGTGGCGAAGCCGTCGGGGAGCCCGCAGGCGAACTCCGTGACGTGCGCGGCCTCGGCCGCCGCGTGGATCTCCTCGTCGGTGGCGCCGGGCCGGGCGAAGGCGATGTTGTCCCGCAGGCTGCGGTGGAACAGGGCGGGTTCCTGCGGGACGTAGGCGATCAGTGAGCGCAGGTCGCTCTGGCGCAGCCGGCTGATGTCCTGACCGCCGATCAGGATGCGTCCGCCGTCGATGTCGGACATCCGCAGCAGGAGCCGGGTGAGCGTGGTCTTGCCGCCGCCGGACCTGCCGACCAGACCGATCCGTGCGCCTGCGGGCACCTCCAGGGTCAGTCCCCGGAAGATCGGCTCGGCACCCGCGTGGGCGAAGGTGACCGCCTCGAAGCGGATGCCGGTGTCCCGCCGCGCGAGCGGTTCGGGTTCCGTCGGGTCGAGCACGGTGGGCGGGTCCAGCAGCAGCTCGGTGAACTGCGCGGCCTCGGTCATCGAGCTTTCCAGGCGCCGGTAGATCTGGTTGAACTCGAACATGATCTGGGTCGCGTTGGAGTAGTAGGTGAACGCGACGACGACCTCCTCCACTCCCTGGCCCGGACCGCCTAAGGCGACCGCGACCAGCAGTCCCAGCACGTTGGTCAGCACGGACATGGGGGCGATCAGGACGTCCACGCGCAGATTGCCGTAGTCCCACGACCTCAGCGTCAGCCGCCGGGACTCCGCGACCCGGGCGCGGTGTTCCGCGGCCTCCCGCCGCTCGGCCGCGAACGCCCGGACGGTCTCCATGTTCATGAGGCTGTCGGCGACGTGGCCGGAGACCCGGGCGATCGCCGCCTCGCGCTCGTCGACGAGCCTTTGCCGGCGACGGATCAGGGGTGCCGCGGCCACCACGGTCAGCGCGATCATCACCAGGAGACCGACGACGAGCATCGGTTCGTAGCTCCACAGCACCACGGCACCGAACACCAGGGGGACGAGGCTGCCCACGACCCGGTACGTCACCGTGTCGACGAAGTCCTCGAAGCGTCTGCCGAAGCTCAGCACCCGCTTGGTCAGGGAGCCGGCGAAGTTGTCGTGGAAGAACGCCGCGTCCTGGGCGAGGAGTTCGTCCATGCCCCTGACGTACAGGTGTTCCGAGCCGAGGGCGTCCACCCGGTTCAGGCAGTGCTGGCCGACCCGCCACACCGCCTCGGCGAGCAGCAGCGTCACACCGAAGCCCAGCACGTACGGCAGCGCCGAGGCGAGCGTGAGACCGCTGTGGCCGGCGGCCTGTCCTGCCAGTTTGGCGATCAGCAGGGGGGCGACGTAACGGATGCCGATGTTGCCCGCGGCCGGCAGCAGCAGCGCGGGCAGGGCCGGCCGGTGCAGTCGCAGCAGTTCCCGGCCGTAGTACCGCGCCGCCAGCAGGACGGCACTCCTGCCCGGAGCCGGTCCTCGCTCTTCTGTGTTCCCCATCACACTCCCGGAGGTTCGGAAGTCGGCAGTGTCCCGCCGGGGAAGACCCTCAGTCCAGGCATTTACCGCGGATGGGCGACAACCGGACACCGGCGGACTCGGGGGACGCGGCGCCGTATCCCGGGCCGGTTTCCGCGGAGGGCGCCTGACGGGCCGACGGTGCCGCTGCCGCCGCCGAGGGCGGTGGTCGCACCGGGCCCGCGCCTCCACCTGCCTCACCCACGGTCCCCGTCCCCGCGGGGCAGTCCGGCCCCGACCCGTGCCGCCGTCTCGCGCAGCCAGATGTGGGCCGCGTCATGGGTGTGGACCGGGTGCCACCACAGGGCTTCGCGCAGCGGCACGGCCTCGTAGGGCGGCTCCACCACCCGGACGGCGGCGACGGGCGCCAGCACGCGTGCCAGCCGCGCCTGGATCAGGCCGATGCGCCGGGTGCCGGCGATCATCAGGGGCAGGAGCTGGAAGTTGTCGACGGAGACCTCGACGCGCGGCTCGATGCCGAGCATGCCCAACTGCCGTACGGCGGGGGCGTCGTAGGTGCGCTGGTAGGTCACCCACGGCAGCCGGGCCAGGTCACGCCGGGTGAGCCGGTCCCCGGCACCGGGGTGGTCCCGCGACACGAGGACCACCCAGCGGTCGTCGTAGAGGTCGGTGGCGGGGAAACCGCTGATCACGCCGTGCGGCATGAGCAGGCCGTCCGTGGCGCTCAGCAGGGTCGCCGTGCCGTCCACGACGGTCGGCGGGGTCTGGGTGAAGCGGAGCCGGATGCCGGGAGCCTCCTCGTGCACCACCCGGGCGAGTTCGGTACCGAAGACGGCGACGGCGTAGTCGGAGGCCACCAGCCTGAACTCGCGGCTCTCCCGGGCCGGGTCGAAGTCGGCCTGGCTGGAGAAGAGGCGTTCCAGCACGTCGTAGGCGGTGGAGGTGCGGTCCAGGAGGACCTGTCCGAGTGCGGTCAGCTCGTAGTGGCCGCCGACGCGGGCGAGCAGGTCGTCGTCGAAGTGGCGGCGCAGGCGGGCGAGGGCCGCGCTCATGGCGGGCTGGCTGAGACCGACGCGCTGCCCGGCCCGGGTGACGTTGCGCTCTTCCAGCAGGGCGCGCAGGGCGACGACGAGGTTGAGATCGAGGCGGGCCAGGTTCACGGATCGGTCCCTTGCGGTGGAGCGATGAGCGGGGACGATTGATGCCATGGATGCCAGCCATCCACAGAATCTATTTCCCTGATCGCCGGTGGGGGTCCAGATTAGTCCCACCGCAATCAGGAGGACACGTCCGTGAAACCCGAACCCTCGTCCGCGCTCTTCGCCGGGCCGTTCGCCCTCGCCACCCTCTCGGCCCCGGACGGGCCCGAGTTCCCCGCCCTCGTCACCCCCGACGGCCAGGCCCTCGATCTGCGGGACGCCTTCGGCGACGAACGGCTGACCGCCCTGGACGTCCTGGACCGCTGGGAGACGGCCCTGCCGCGGCTGCGCGCACTCGCGGCCGGCACCGGACTCGCTCGCACGGCCGTCGCGGACCTGCGCGTGCACGCGCCTGTGACGCCCCGGCAGGTGTTCCAGTCGGGCGCGAACTACCGGCAGCACGTGGTCGATCTGCACGTCGCCCACCGTGCGCCCGGTGACGAGCGGCCGGAGGACGAGCGGCGCGCGGAGGCGGCGGCGCTCATGGACCGGCGGGCGGCGGAGGACCTGCCGT
Organism: Streptomyces sp. NRRL S-340; assembly: GCF_000720185.1. Lineage (GTDB taxonomy): Bacteria > Actinomycetota > Actinomycetes > Streptomycetales > Streptomycetaceae > Streptomyces. Next base: position 224,021 of record NZ_JOIY01000002.1, read on the forward strand.
ACGTCTTCATCGGCCTGCCGAGCGCGATCACCGGTCCGTACGACGACGTCGTCCTGCCGGCCTGGGCCGAACAGCCCGACTGGGAACTGGAGCTGGCGGCCGTCATCGGCAGACCGGCCCACCGTGTGCCGGTGGAGGAAGCGCCGGAGTACATCGCCGGCTACACCATCGCCAACGACCTGACCGACCGGGCCACCGTCTTCCGCCGGGACATGCCGCAGATCGGCACCGACTGGCTGCGCAGCAAGAACGCGCCCGGGTTCACCCCGCTCGGCCCCTGGATCGTCCCGTCCGAGTCGGTCGCGGACCCCGACGACCTCCGCGTCCGGCTCAAGCTCAACGGCGAGACCATGCAGGACGAGTCCACCAAGGACATGATCTTCAAGGTGGCGCGCATGGTGGCGTACGCCTCGCGGACCGCCCGTCTGCTCCCCGGCGATCTGGTGCTCACCGGCAGCCCGGCCGGCAACGGCATGCACTGGGGCCGGCTGCTGCGCGACGGCGATGTCATGGAGGGCACGGTCAGCGGACTCGGAATCCAGCGCACCCGTTGTGTCGCGGAGGGCGCCGCGTGAACCGCCACGACCCCGAGGGCGCGATCGCCGAGGCCGCCAAGGCGTGCTCCAACTGGGGCCGCTGGGGCGAGGACGACCGGCTCGGCACCCTCAACTTCCTGAGCGCGGACAAGCGCCGCGCGGGCGCGGCCCTGGTGCGGCGGGGCGTCAGCTTCTCGCTGTCCCAGGCGTTCGACATGAACGGCCCGCAGAAGGGCTGGCGGCGGCGCACCAACCCGGTGCACACGATGCTGGACACCGGCACCGACGCCGCCCTCGGCGTCCAGGGCTTCCCGCACGGCCTCGGCGGCGCGGACGACGTGATCGCGATGCCGCTGCAGTGCTCGACCCAGTGGGACGGGCTCGGCCACATCTTCGACCACGGCAAGGCGTGGAACGGGCGGGACGCCGAGAGGGTCGTCACCTCCGACGGCGACCTCGTCACCGGCATCGAGCACATGGCGCCGTACGTCGCGGGCCGGGGTGTGCTGCTGGACGTGGGCCGCGTGGCCGGCGACGACGGGGAGCTGCCGGACGGTTTCGCGATCACCGAGGAGCATCTGACGGCGACGGCCGAGGCGCACGCGGTGGCCGTCGGCCGGGGTGACATCGTGCTGGTGCGCACCGGGCAGCTGGCCCGTGCACGCCGCGAGGGCTGGGGGGACTACGCCGGCGGCCCGGCGCCCGGTCTGTCGTTCACCACGGCCGGCTGGCTGCACTCGACCGAGATCGCCGCGATCGCCACGGACACCTGGGGCTTCGAGGTCCGCCCGAACGAGTTCGAGCACGCCTTCCAGCCGCTGCACCAGGTCGCCATCCCGAACATCGGGCTGCTGATCGGCGAGATGTGGGACCTGGAGGCGCTCGCCGAGGACTGTGTCCGCGACGGCACGTACGAGTTCTGGCTGACCGCCGCGCCCCTCCGCATCACCGGCGCGGTCGGCTCCCCCGTCAACCCGATCGCCGTCAAGTAACGCACGGAACAGAGGAGTTCCCACATGAGCACAGCCCGCACGGTCCTGGTGATCGGTGGTGGCGCCGCAGGCAACGCCGCGACGGTCCTGCTGCGCCGCGCCGGCCTCACGGTGGACCTGATCGAGGCGAAGGACGACTGGAACGCCACCGCCGGCTCCGGCATCACCCTCCAGGGCAACGCCCTGCGTGTCCTGCGCGAACTCGGCGTCTGGGAACAGGTGAAGGCGTCCGGCTTCGGTTTCGGCTCCGTCGGCATCACCGCCCCCGACGGCACCGTCCTGCACGTCGCGCGGGACCTGCGCACCGGCGGCGACGATCTGCCCGCCACCGTCGGCATGCAGCGCCCGAGGCTCCAGCAGATCCTGATCGACGCCGTACGGGGCAGCGGCGCCACCGTGCGGCTCGGCACGACCGCCGAGATCCTCGGCCAGGACGCGGACGGGGTCTCCATACGGTTCTCCGACGGCAGCGAGGGCCGGTACGACCTGGTCATCGCCGCCGACGGCCTCGGGTCCTCGACCCGGGCGGCGATCGGCATCGGCGACAAGCCGGAGCCGACCGGCATGGCCATCTGGCGTGCCTCCGCCCCGCGTCCGACCGGCGTGGTCCGCACCGACCTCGCCTACGGCGGCCCGGCCTACATCGCCGGGTACTGCCCCACCAGCGACACCACCCTGTACGCCTACGTCGTCGAGGCCAACCGCGACCGTGCGTCCATCCCGCCGAAGACGTACGCCGAGGAGATGCGCCGCCTCGCCGGCGCCTACGGGGGCCACTGGCCGGAGATCACCGAGCACATCACCGACCCGGCGAAGGTCAACTACACCTGGTTCGACCGGCTGCTGGTCGAGGGGTCCTGGCACCGCGGCCGGGTCGTGCTGATCGGCGACGCCGCGCACTGCTGCCCGCCCACACTGGCACAGGGCGCGGCCCTGTCCCTGGAGGACGCACTTGTCCTCGCCCGCCTGCTGACCGCCTCGGACACCTGGGACGACGCCCTCTTCCGGGCGTACTACGAGCGGCGCGTGGCCCGCGTCCGTCCGGTCGTGGAGGCGTCCGTGCAGATCGGGCAGTGGCAGTTGGACGGCGTCCGGGACGCGGACGTGCCCGGCCTGATGGGCCGCATGATGACGATGCTGCGGGAACTGCCGTGAGCACGGCCCCCACCGTGGACGTCCACGCCCATGTGCTGCTGCCCGAGGTGGAGGCCCTGGTGTCCGGTCTGCCGGGGCTGGCGCAGGCGAAGGCACTGGACGCCCGGCGCAACGGTCCCGCGGCCCTGGCCGTCAGCGGGCCCATGGTGCGCGAACGCCTTCCCCGACTGACCGACCCCGCCGTGCGGCTGGCCGCGATGGACGCCCAGGGCGTGGACGTGCAACTGGTCAGCCCCTCCCCCTCGCACTACCACTACTGGGCAGGCGAGGGGACGGCGGAGAAGGTGTACCGGCTCGCCAACGAGGCGACCGCCGCGCACTGTTCGGCCGCACCCGGCCGGCTGCGGGGCCTCGGCCTGGTGCCGTTGCAGCATCCTGATCACACGGTGCGCGCCCTCGATCACGCGCTGGGCCAGGGCCTGCTGGGCGTCGAGATCTCCAGCCACGCACCGGGGCGAGAACTCTCCGACCCGGCCTACGAGCCCTTCTGGACCCGGGCCGAGGAGACCGGGGCGATCGTCTTCCTGCACCCCTTCGGCTGCACGCTCGACGAACGGCTGGACCGCTGGTACCTGTCCAACACCGTCGGCCAGCCGGTGGAGAACGCCGTCGCCCTCTCCCACCTGATCTTCTCCGGCGTCCTGGACCGGCACCCGGACCTGACCCTGATCGCCGCGCACGGGGGCGGCTACCTGCCCACCCACATCGGCCGCTGCGACCACGCCTGGTCCGTCCGGCCCGACGCGGGCGCCGGCTGCGCGCACCCGCCCGGCAGCTATCTGGAGCGGCTGTACTTCGACTCCCTCGTCCACGACCCGCACGCGCTGCGGGAGCTGGTACGGGCAGCGGGCGCGGGCCGGGTGCTGCTCGGCTCCGACTTCCCCTTCGACATGGGCACCGAGGACCCCGTCGGCGCGCTGCGCGCCGCCGGTCTGCCCGACGCCGACTTCCACGCCGTACGCGGCGGCAACGCCTCCGCCCTCCTCTGCAAGGAATGACCCCATGCGTCTTCTCACCCATCTGCGGCACGTCGATCTCGCCGTGCCCGATTACGACAAGCAGCTCGACTTCTACGCGGGCGTCTGGGGCCTGACCAAGGTCGCCGAGGACTCCGGGATCTCCTTCCTGGCCGCCGAAGGCTCCCCGGAGCAGTACGTCGTCCGGCTGCGCAAGGCCGAGGAGAAGCGCCTCGACCTGGTCTCCTACGGCGCCGCGTCCGCCGCCGACGTGGACACCCTCGCCGAGCGGCTCCTCGCCGGAGGCGTCCGGTTGATCTCACAGCCGGGCAAGGTGGGCACCCCCGGCGGCGGCTACGGCTTCCGCTTCTTCGATGTCGACGGCCGCACCATCGAGGTCTCCGCGGACGTCGGGGTGCGGCGGCACCGCAAGATCGAGGAGAGGGAGTCGATCCCGGTCAAGCTGAGCCATGTGGTGCTCAACTCCCCCGATCTGGGCCGGACCCGGCAGTGGTACGAGCGGCACCTCGGCTTCCGCCTCTCCGACACCCTCAGCTCCCCGCACATGGGCGAGGTCATGCACTTCATGCGGATCTCCAGCCAGCACCACTCGATGGCGCTGGCCAAGGGTCCGCACACCTCGCTGCACCATGTCTCCTTCGAGATGCGCGGCATCGACGAGTACATGCGCGGCTCCGGCCGCGTGACCCGCGCCGGGTTCAGGAAGATCTGGGGCCCCGGCCGGCACATGGCGGGCGACAACACCTTCACCTACTTCCTCGACCCGCACGGCAACACCGTCGAGTACACCACCGAGCTGGAGTGCCTGGACGAGGACACCTGGCACCCGCACGTCTACGACTTCTCCCGGCCCGAGGTCACCGACCAGTGGGGCACCGCCAACCCCATGAACGAACTCGTCGCCAAGGAGTCGTTCAACGATCCCGACCGCGGAGTCTTCGTCCCCCCGCCGGTCTGATCCCACCCCCCTCCACCCCCCTCCACTCCCGGGGG
>NZ_JOIY01000003.1 GCF_000720185.1 Streptomyces sp. NRRL S-340
GCGAGGTTCTCCTTGCGCACGGGTGCGTATCCGCTGTCGCACAGGGCGAGGAAGCCGGTCGTGGAGATGACGGTGGTCTCCTCGACCTCGTCCCAGCCGTCCTCGGCTCCGGGATCGGTTCCGGCGTAGAGGGTGACGACGGGGTTCTCCAGGGTGCTGCCGGCGTCGATGTGCAGCCAGTCCTTGCCCGCTGTCAGGAGTCCGTGGCCGTGCGGCTGGGGGCCGCCGGTGTCGGGGTCCATCACGGTCAGGTCGTGACGTCGGCCCAGCCGCGGCGATCCCAGCCGTCAATGCGGCCCCAAGGTGGTGCCGGAGCAGCTGGAACGCACGAGCGCTTGCGCCGAACGGGTGACATCTCGCTCTGTGGATGCACGTTCGGGTGCCTGAGGTGATCCTCGATGGTGCGCTTGCCGGCCTGGGCTTCCCGACCGAGGCCCCGGCGCTGGTGGGCGCGCTGGACCGGAAAGGAGCTGCTCATGACGAGTCGCATCGCACGCAACCTCGCCGCCGGGCTCACGGCGACGATGTTGGTCACGGGCGCAGGTGCCGTAGCGACAGGTACCGCATCCGCGGCGCCGTCGACCACGACGCCACGCCACGCCGCGCTGACCGTCGACAAGAAGTGCCACACGGTCAAGGGCCACTACCGGACGGTCACCGCTCACGGCAAGACCAAGCGGGTCTGGGTCAAGCCCCACCAGGTCTGCACCAAGAAGTAGCCGCTCGAGTTGCTGCCGGAGGCACGCCCGCCGACCCAGCGGTCGGCGGGCGGACGCCACTGCACCGCGCCCCCCTCCTGCCCCACCGCCTGGACGCATACCTGATCGGGGTGGGCGAATCGCCGGCGCAAACGTACCGGCGCCCCAGGGGGCGGCCGACTCGCCCCAGACCTGCGCTGCCCGGACACGTGGGAGGAGTTGGGCGCGTGTGCCGCGGGGTCCGCGTGCCCGCGACCGCCCCTTGGCGACCGGACGACCGGCCAGTTGTATTGGCCCGCAGGGTTGTTCACACGGTTGATCGGTGGCTGGCCTCCGAATGCGGTGTGGCAGCGGTGGTGGTTGCAGGTGGGCAGGAAGTCTGCCAGGGCGTCGGTGCGTTCGGTGTTGCTGGAGGGGGACTCGCTTGCGGAGGAGCGCGAAGCCAGCGAGGCCGAACATCTGACGTTTGAGCACCTTGATCCGGCACTCAACGTGTCCGCTTCACGGAGAGTGAGCCAGAGACTCACTTCGGGAGGCACCAAAGAATCGAACGGTCCGCGACCTACGGTCCACAGGACAACTGCTCAGTCCCACCATTCGTTGCCAGTGTGCCAGCGCCGCGCCCGCTCCTCGAAGCCCCATGCCTGGTCGCCAGGCACCAAGGTGGCGCCGACGTAGGCGATCATCCACACCTCGCCGCGACGGAGGCCGCTGGTCAGCAGGAGCCAAATCGATTGCCCGTGGAGGCCGGCGTGAAGATGGAACGCATCGTCGGCAAGGCCGCCGGCTGACGACCCGCGCCGCGCGCCCCGCCCCACCGGCCCTCCGGGCGGCCCGTGCGCGGCGGGGCCGTTCGGCGCACTCGGTGCGGCCCGGCCGGGGGGCGGCGTGGCGGCCGGAGCCCGCGAAGGCGGTGGCCGCGCCCGTCCCGGGGCCCGGGCGAAAGGCCAGCACAGAGGCTTCGGGCCGGCCCGGCCCGCTTCCGTGGCAGCGATCGCCCCGCCCCGCGCGCCTGCGCCGCTGGGGCCGGTCCGCGGACCTTTGCCCCCCATGGCCCGCTCACCGTCCGGGTCATTTCGCCGGCAACGTGACAACCCGTAGGAAATCGCCAGTTGACCTGCCGCACGACTTCGGCCGACTGCCGCTCGGCGAGTGGCGGCGCGGAGCCCGGCGAAGGCAGGCTGTGCCCATGGTGACGATCTCCATACAGGCGAACCTGACAGATGCGAAGTCTTGGACCGCCCTCGCCCAGCGGTGCGAGGCGGCGGGCTTCGACGCACTGCTCGCTCCTGACCACCCGGGTACGGTGGCGTCCCCGTTCGTCGCCCTCGCGGCGGCGGCATCCGTCACAGAACGCATCGGGCTCGGGTCCTACGTGTCCCACGCCGGCATCCGGGAGCCCCTGCTGCTCGCCAGCGACGTCGCGGCCCTCGACGTCCTGTCGGACGGGCGGTCCCGTCTGGCCCTGGGAGCCGGCCACACCCCGGCCGAGTGGGACATGCTTGGGTCGAGCCGCCCGGACGTGGCCGGGCGCGTGCAGCGCTTCACGGCGGTGGCGGAGGCGTGCCGTGCGCTGCTGGCGGGTGACGAGGTGACCGTCGACGGCCCGTACGTGTACGCACGGGCAGCGCGGTTGGACTCTCCCCGGCCCGTGCAGTCCCGGGTGCCGTTCACCTTCGGGGGCGGCAACTCCGCGCTGCTGCGGTGGGCCGGCCGGCACGCCGACGTCGTCGCCCTGAGCGGCCTCGGCCGGACGCTCGCGGACGGACACAGCCACGAGACGCGCTGGCGGGGTGAGGACATCGACTGGCAGGTGGAGCTGATCGAGCAGGGCGCCGTCGACCGGAAGGCCTCGCCACCTCGCGAGGCACTCGTCCAGGCGGTGGAGATCACCGACGACGCACAGGCAGCCGCGCACCACCTCGCCGAGCGGTTCGGCAGCACCGAACGCGAGGTCCTGTCCTCGCCGTACGTCTGGGTCGGTACCGAGGACGAGATCCTGGCGGCGATGGCGGACCACGAGCGACGCTGGGGCATCACCCGGTACGTTGTGCGCGAGCCCGATCTGGACGCCGCCGAGAGCCTGGTCACTCGTCTCCACGGCGGAGGCGGGACGGTTCAGCAGGCCGCGCACTGATCACCCTGAGAACGGGCCTCCTTCAGCACGTCCGGACGAACCTCCCGCCGGACGATCGCCGTACCGGCCCTCGTCCGCAGGTCCGGGCGAAAACCAGTGGCAGCGCACCGGGCCGGGCCGGTGGGAGCACAGCGGGCTCCGCTCCGTGGTGCGAGCGCGGGCGCACGGACCCGGTCGCACCGGCAGGCCGGCCCGGGGACCGATCGCGTCCGCCGGTGCCGACCGGCGCCGGACAGCGGATCTGCGTTGACCGAGCAGCCCAGCTTTCGGTGCCTTCGGTGACGCAGTCCTGCGGGACTACCGGCGTGAGTAGCGCCTTCGTGGCAGTTGTCGACCTCCACGAACAGCAGCGGCACCCCGGACCCGGGTGCGGTGAGCACGATGTCCGGGATCGCGCCGCCCTTACCCGGCGCGGTCCACGTCCCGGTTGGTGGCAGCGGCACCTCGGTTGCGTAGGAGGCGATGGTGCCCAGCCCGCCCGGCCTCGTCCCGCTCGCCCACCAACTCAGCTACGTACTGGTTGACCTCGGCCTCCAGAGCCGCGGCGAGCATCCGACGGGCGCCCTCACGGACGATGTCGTCCATCAGGGAGCCGCTCTGAGTGGTGCCGTCCTCGGTGACTACGCTCAGCACGGGCGTGCCTTCCCGACCCGCGCTGCAACGCGGGCCTACTCGATGACCAGAAGTCGATCACTCGGGAAGGTACGCCCTCCGCGTTCCGCGAGGCACCCCTCCCGAGTTCGATCCACAGGTCTTGAGCATTGCTCCCAACGTGGCATATTCCGCCCCATACCAGTAGTCAACCTGATGAAGCATTGGAATCATCCAGTACCCGCGGGGCCCGACACAGCTGGCCTTCAGGTCACCCGCCTGTCCACCCGGCATCCCAGCCCGTCCCACACACAGAACCATCCCAGCAGGTCAGCAAGTGGGGCGTCCCTTGAAGCCCTCAGTCTCACGCCATTCCTGGCATCCGACATCGACTCCCCGGCAGTCTCGGTGGTGCAAGCCAGGCGGCACGGTCCGCCCCACCCTCAATTGCCAAAGGGGAAAATGATCATGCGAATGCGTAAGTATCTGGCTGCGCTGACGGCAACCGCAGCGCTGGTCGGAGGGGGCACTCTGGTCGGCGTCGCGGGGGCTACCCCGGCCGCTGCGAGCAACACCTGCAACCTGTACGCCAAGGAGTCCACCATCGGGGTCGGCAACGCCGGATCCTCTGTCGAGCGGGCCCAGTGCGAGGTCAACTACGACATGCGATACCACTCCGGTTACCAGGCCATCGCCGAGGACGGCAAGTTCGGCTCCAAGACCAGGGCTGCGGCGCAAGCCTTCCAGGCCTGCGTGGGCCTCACCACCGACGGCATCGTCGGCCCGAACACCTGGTCTTGGCTGGACGCCTACTACATGGAGGGTTCCAGCTGCTGATCGCGACCCACGATTCCTGAAGCCGCCAGGGGCATACCGCCCTTGGCGGCTTCGGGTACTGCGGGGTGTTGCAATGGCAGGGGGCGAAAAGGGTCGAGATTGACCTCCCCGCCTGCGGGCGGGACCGCCTTGCGGAGCCGGCAGGCCCTGGCGACGTTTCGACCTCTCACCGCAGGAAGCATTCGTTGTGTCCGCCGGCCGGTTTGTAGCACGCCTGAAGTCCGGTGAGGTCACTGCCGTCCGTCATGGGAGTGATGAGGGGGCCCTCCGCGTCGTACTTGTCGGAGACTTCGGCTTGCTGGGGTGCTCTGCCGGGGACGGACACGATGAGTGTGTCTCCGACATGCGCGCTCCCCACCACTGCCCACGCCGCACGGCACTGCGTGCTGTATACGACTTCCAGGCGCACTCCGGGAGAGATCTGTTGACCGCGTAGTATTTTTTCCTGGCTGGGCATGGCGCAGCCCATCGCTGTTGGCTGGTGCCCCGCACACGTCCGGGCGTGGCATCCGGGAGCAGCCGGTGCCGAGGACGCCGACTGCGGGGGCTTCTCTGCGGTTGTACGAAGCAGCGCTGCCACACCTATCGCGGCCGTGATCCCGACCATGCACGCAGCGGCGAAGGCGCGCCGGTGCCGCTGGATGCCCCCTCTGCGCGCCGGACCAGGAGTGGCATGGTCAGGAGATGTTCTGGGATCGCTCGGTCGGTTGCCGTGTGAGGATGTCGCGGCTCTCTCGGCAGTGGGGGGCACTGTCCTGTGGGCGCGTCCGCTCCACTCCAGGTCGGCCAGTTCCCACAGTGCCAGCAGACGCCCCGGGGGTTCTTGCGCCATCGTGCACAGCGCTTCGACGGCTTGTCGCGGGGCAAGCTGCTTGCCGTTGAGGTAGCGCTCCCAGGAGGACTTGCTGTACTTGGTTCGCTCGGCCAGGGTGGCCATGCTCAGGCCCGTCCGGGTCCTGAGCACACGCAGTTCCTTTGCCAGCCGTACGCAGACGGGCTTGGCACTGGGCGGTGCGGTGTCCGTCATTTGCGCAGTGCCTGCCAGGTGTGCGGGCCCACTTGTCCGTCGGGAAGCAGGCCGGCATTGTCCTGCAGGCGCTTGACCGCGCGGATCGTGTTCGGCCCGTAGACACCGTCCACGACGCCTGGGTCGAACCCGTGGTGCCGCAGGAGGCATTGGGCCTCGACGACATCCCAGTCCGGTCCGGAGAGCAGCGCGGTGCTGGTGGTGCTGTAGCCCGCGTAGAGCAGTCCGTTGTGGCGTTTGACCACACAGGTGTACGTCTTGCCCGCCTTGTAGGCGAAGGCTGTGTGAGCCGGGGAGGACGGATGCCCGTGCTCCCACGGCGCGGCGACCAGGACCCCGGCGACCAGCCCGCCGAGAACAACGGCCAGCAGGATGCCGATCGACGCCCTGCGCCGCGCGCCCCGCGCCCGAGGTGGTTCTGTCGTTTCCGAATGGCTGGGTTTCTGCCGCCATGCCTCCTCAGCCACTTCGTGGAGAGCCAGAAGCCGTGTCGGGTCGACACCTCCGACCCGCGCCAGCGCTTCCACCGCCTGCCGCGGCGGAAGCGCCTTCCCGTTGAGGTAGCGCTCCCAGGAGGCGCGGCTGTGACCCGTCTTGGTCTGCAACGACGACAGACTCAGCCCGGTGTGGTCCTTCAGCCTGCGCAGTTGAACGACCAGGCTCCGCACCCGCTCGTCAAGAGATTCGGGTAATTCGCGCCAACGTGGCATGTTCCACCCCATACCAGTAGTCAAGCTGATGAAGCATTGGAATTATCCAGTGCAGGCGGACTCCAATACAGGCTCCCGTCAGGTCAGCCGCATCCCATCGCGTCTCACACACAGAACCGTCATAGCAGGTCAGCCAGCGGGACGTCCCATGAAGCCCTCAGTTCCGCGCCACCGCTGGCAGCCGGCATCGGCTCCCCTGCAGTCTCGGTGGTGCAAGCCGGGCGGCGCGGCCCACCCCGCGCCGCCCTCAACCGCCAAAGGGGAGATCGATCATGGGAATGCGTAAGAGCCTGGCTGCGCTGACGGCAACCGCAGCGCTGGTCGGAGGCGGGGCTGCTGTGGCCCCCGCCGCGAGTGCAGCTTCTGGCGGCACCGCTCCCGCCTGCATCCAGCGAACCGTGTACGCCCACCCCGAGGGTTACACACAGGTGTACCTCTACAACACGTGCGGCAAGACCATGCACGTCAACATCGTGGTGAAGTACGGCCCTGACATGGGGTGCAAGGCGATCACGAACAAGCACCAGCTCTACTACGTGATCAACTGGGGGACGTACCAGAAGACCGTCGTCTGCTGATCGAACCCCGATGCCCACCACCGGCTGACCTGCACACGGACCGCGTCCCCCCTCGTACAACGAAAGCGGCACGTGGTCCTTCGGCGTAGCACCCCCCCCTTGACGCTGCAGCTACCCCGTGACTTGGCGCCAAAGAGGTGTCCGCGGGAGCGCTCTGGCGGCGCTCCGCCGACGGCAGGCCTCCGGCAAAAGGTCAGCAGGGGGCCGCGAGTTCCTCGATCTGGTCGGCCAGCCGCTGGTCGGGATGGTGGAACTCGCCGCAGACCTCCTCGACTCTGAGACGCTCTACAGGTCCCCGCAGAGTGGCAGCCTGCGGGGCGCGCGGCCGGTTCGGCCGGGTGCGGTGGTGGGCGTGGACGACGATGTCGAAGTCCAGGTCGAGAGCCTGGCGCATCCAGTGGTCGGCATCGCGGAGTTCACAGCGGCGCAGCGGGGGGCGAGCGGATCTTCGCTGCCGACGGCGGAGCGGCACCACCACAGCGGCTCTTTGCTCGACGACCGCTATGCGGCAGCCAGTGTGGCTTCAGGTCCGAAGACGTCGTCGAATGGGTGTGCTTGCTCTGTGCGGATGAGGTGGAAGGCCCCGCTGTGGTGGCGGAGGGCGTGGGCGGTGTAGTGGACCACTTCGGCCGGGGTGAGCACTTTGAGGTCGCCGAAGACGTAGTACAGCGGAGTGGGGGCGTGGATCGCGGTGAAGAGGAGACCGGCGTTCACCGTGTCGGTGCTGACCGCGTAGCGGTGGGAGTCGGTGCTGGGCATCCGGTCCTTGGCATCGATGGTGACGAGGTCGGCGCCCCGGGCCGCGATCAGGTCAGGGAACTGCCGCAGGGCGGAGCGGGTTCGGCGCAGGGCTTCCTGTACGGCGGGTGGGAAGGTGCCCTGCCCGCAGGGGTGGACGGTCCAGCCGCGTGCCCGTAAAGCGGCTGACACCCGCCGTTCGTGCGCCTCGCCCACTGCCTGGCGGTCCTGCCACTGCCTCACTGCGGCCCCCTCGGCTACGTTCCACAAGTCATCGGCGTGGTACCAAGTGTTCACTGTTCGTACTACCCATCCGATGACTATGATGCCCCTCATGGCGGCATACGTTGACCCACACTTTCGTCCCACGCTCTGGCCGGGGACGCCCGTGCCCGCACCGCAGTTACGGCCGCTGACCGGCGCGCGGGCAGAGGGCGAGTGGATCGTCTGGGAGCCGCATCTGCGCTCCGAGGTGGAAGGCGTTGCGCTGCCGGAGGACTTCTACCTGCGAGAGTTCATGGAGCTGGAGCCCGCAGATCTCGACGCTGCGGCCGCCCTGATGCGCGCCTACGGACACCTCGGCGGCAGCATCGGCACCGGCAGCTGGGACGAAGACGAGTACGAGCGCCTCAAGGAACTCGCCGAAAGCCTGCACCCGAGCAGCGGACCGTTCGCCCTGCGCGGCGAACTGGCAACGCTGTACGTCACTGAGGCGCAGGCGGCCATCACCACCTGGCTGGCCCTACGGCGCGAGGGCGGCCTCGACGCGCTCGTCGAGGCCGAAGTGAGCGAGGAAGAGCTGGCACGGCTGCAGTCCGAGAACACACACCGGGACGAGGCGTGGCCGCGCGACCTGGACCATCTGCGCGAGATCGCCCTGGACATGAGGGTCAGCGACCTGGTGCATGAGCTGAACGCGGCGCTCAAACCGTTCAGCATCGGCATCGGCAGTCTCGACGACCGCTACCCCAGCATCCTCTCGGTCGTCTTCCTCCAGCTGTACAACCACCTCGCCGAAGGCGCCACGATCCGCGAGTGCGCCAACGAGACCTGTCGGCGGAACTTCGTACGCCAGCGCGGCCGCGCCGAATACGGACAGAACCGCACCAGCGGCATCAAATACTGCACCCGCGAATGCGCACGCGCCCAGGCACAGCGCGAACTTCGACGACGCCGCAAGCAGCAGTCCCCGCCCGCAGCGCCCCACCCCACGGTCAGCGCACCCCAGCCGTGAGCCGATACCCCGCAAGGAGCCTGACGTGATCAGCCTGCGAGAACACCAGGCACATCCGTAAATGGGTGGGGTTTCCTACAAGGTCCTCCGTGCCCCCGCAGGGCGCCCGGGCCACGATCGTCTCCGCCACCGGGTCGGGCAAGACGATCACAGCCGCCGCCTGCGCGCTGGAGCGCTTCCGGGAAGGCCGGCTCCTTGTCACCGTGCCCACCCTGGACCTGCTCGTGCAGACCGCCCAGGCGTGGCGCCTGGTGGGCCACCGCGCCCCGATGGTCGCCGTGTGCTCACTGGAGAACGACGCGGTCCTCAACGCGCTGGAAGTGCGGACCACCACGAACCCGATCCAGCTCGCCCTGTGGGCCAGGTCCGGGCCGGTCATCGTGTTCGCCACGTACGCCTCCCTGGTGGACCGCGAGGATGCCGAAGATCCGACCGGACCGCGGAAGGTTCGCGGGCCGCTGGAGGTTGCCCTGGCGCGCGGGGACCGGCTCTACGGGCAGCGCATGGACGGCTTCGACCTCGCCATCGTGGATGAGGCCCACGGAACGGCCGGTGATCTCGGCCGTCCGTGGGCGGCGATCCACGACAACACCCGGATCCCGGCGGACTTCCGGCTCTACCTGACAGCGACCCCGCGCATCCTGGCGGCTCCCCAGCCACGCAGGGGCGCGGACGGCCAGGAGGCGGAGATCGCGACCATGACCGACGACCCGGACGGAAGGTACTGCGCGTGGCTTCCCGGCGCCGAGCTGGGTCTGTCGGGGGCGATCGAGCGGGGAATCCTCGCCGGGTTCGAGATCGACGTCCTGGAGATCCGCGACCCCTCCCCCGTCCTTGAGGAGTCGGAGGAGGCCCGGCGCGGCCGGCGCCTGGCCCTGTTGCAGACCGCGCTCCTGGAGCACGCCGCCGCGTGGAACCTCCGCACGGTCATGACGTTCCACCAGAAGGTCGAGGAAGCCGCCGCCTTCGCGGAGAAACTGCCCGAGACGGCAGCCGAGCTCTACGTGAACGACGCCTCCGACGAGGACCTGGCCGCCGCGGACAAACTGCCGAAGTCCTCGATCGACGCGGAGTTCTACGAGCTGGAGGCCGGCCGCCACGTACCCCGGACCGGGTGTGGTCGGCGTGGCTGTGCGGCGACCACCTCGTAGCCGAGCGGCGCGAGGCCCTGCGCCAGTTCGCCAACGGCATCGACGCGGCCGGGCGCCGGGTCCACCGCGCGTTCCTCGCCTCGGTGCGGGTGCTCGGAGAGGGCGTGGACATCACCGGCGAGCGAGGAGTCGACTCGATCTGCTTCGCCGACACCCGCGGCTCCCAGGTGGAGATCGTGCAGAACATCGGCCGCGCACTCCGCCTCAACAAGGACGGCAGCACGAAGGTGGCCAGGATCATCGTGCCGGTGTTCCTGGAGCCCGGCGAGGACCCGACGGACATGGTCGCCTCCGCGAACTTCAAGCCGCTCGTGGCTGTGCTCCAGGGCCTGCGCAGCCACGATGAGCGCCTGGTCGAGCAACTCGCCTCCCGCGCCCTCACCAGCGGCAAGCGCACAGTCCACGTGCAGCGGGACGAAAACGGGCGGATCGTCGGGGCCGGCGGCGAGAGCGACGGCGAGGACCAGGAGCAGGACGTCACCGACGCCGCTGCCGAGTCGGCCCTCCTGCACTTCTCCAGCCCGCGCGACGCAGCGACGATCGCCGCGTTCCTGCGCACCCGTGTCTACCGGCCGGAATCCCTGGTGTGGCTGGAGGGCTACCAGGCCCTGCTGCGCTGGCGGAAGGAGAACCAGATCACCGGTGTCCACGCCGTGCCCTACGACGTCGAGGTCGAAGTCGGAGCGACGAAGGCCTTTCCGCTTGGCCGATGGGTCCACCAGCAGAGGAAGGCGCTCCGGGCCGGGGAACTGGAGGAGCGGCGCAAGACGCTGCTGGACGCGCCGGAGGCCGGGATGGTCTGGGAGCCCGGTGAGGAAGAGAACAAACTCGCCGCGCTCCGGTCCTACCGGCGAGCCACCGGGCACCTCGCACCGCGCCAGGACGCCGTGTGGGGCGAGGGCGAGGCGATGGTGCCCATCGGACAGCACATGGGCAACCTCCGCCGCAAAGGCGGGCTCGGGAAGGACCCGAAGCGCGCGGAGGAGCGGGCGAAGCAGCTGGCCGAGATCGACCCGGACTGGAACTGCCCGTGGCCGCTGAACTGGCAACGCCACTACCGCGTCCTCGCCGACCTCGTCGACGCCGACGGCCACCTGCCCCACATCACACCCGGCGTCCACATGGACGGCGACGACATCGGCAGCTGGAGGTGGCGACAGCAGGAACCCAACACCTGGACACAGCTCCTCCCCGAACAGCGCAAGCGGCTCACCGCGCTCGGCATCAAACCGCCGGAGACACCCGCCCCCGCGGTGGCGGCGGCCGGCGCGGCCATGGGCCCCGGGAAGGCGAGGAGTAAGGCTGAGGCGGCGTTCCAGCGGGGTCTGGCAGCCCTGGCGCAGTGGGTGGAGAAGGAGGGGCAACGGTCCGTCCCGCGCAGCACGTGGCGGAGATCACGGTCGACGGCGAAGCGGAGCCAGTGCCGGTGAAACTCGGGGTGTGGATCTCCAACACCAAGAGCCGACGGGACAAGCTCACCGCGGAACAGCGCGCCGCCCTCGCCGCGCTGGGCATGGAATGGGCGGGCGCGGTGCCGGCCATCGAGGCCGCCCCGGAGCCGCCCGCCTCGCTGCCCGCGCCGCCAGCGGCCCCGGCGAAGCGGCGGGTACGGGAACACCACGAGGAGTGCGACGAGGAGCTGTACGAGGGCGGAAACTGCACCTGCTCGTCCATCAAGCGGTTCGGACCGCCCTCCGAACGCGAGAACTACTGGGACAACCTCTGACCTGCAAGGACGCCGCTATGCCAGGGCCGCAGCGAGCGGTCGGGCGCAGGCAGAGGCCCGCGCCCGAGCCGAACAGCAGGCAGCCGACGAAGCCGGGGCACCGAACTGTGCGTACGGCGGGGTGGTGGAGGAACTCGCGGTGGAAGTCATGGCGCAACTGCCGAACGATCAGGCCCGCGCCAGGAGGTGACGGTGCTCGTGGAGATCGCGCGACTCGATCCGCGAACCTGGCCGGTCCGTGACCCCGGTTCGGTAGAGGAGATCCGGGAGGCGTTCGGACGGCGTGCTGGATCCAGTTCATGCCGCACGCCGGTGCGAACGAGGTCCGTGACATCGGGTGGGCGGACTGATCTCAGGGCTGTCGGCGGCGGAGGACCTCGCACCACTCCCGGAGCCGGTCCTCGAGGACGAGGTTGTCGCCGCGGCTGAGGTCTGGAGCAGCTGGGCGTACACGGTTGCTTCGGCGGCGAGACCGGCCGAGCTACCCAGGATGGGGAAGGGGGCGCGGACGCGGGCGGCGACGTTGGGCTCGAGGTGTAGGCGTAGAGGGTGACGCAGTCGACGCCCTGGGGGCTTGGCCGGTTGCCACGAGGGTGCTTCGTGACGTTCCCTGGCAGAGGCAGAACCGAGGAAAGGGTGGGCATATGACGGAGAGCCCCGTGTCGAGCGAGGAACTCGCGTGGCTGGACGCGACGGCGCAGGCCGACCTGGTGCGGCGCGGCCTGCTGACGCCGCGTGAACTCGTCGAGGCCGCCATCGAACGGATAGAGCGGCTCAACGGCACACTCAACGCCGTCATCACCCCCTTGTATGAGAAGGCCCTCGCCGATGCGGAGGCGTCCGGGCTGCCCCATGGCCCGTTCCGCGGCGTGCCGATGCTGCTGAAGGACGCCCTGTGCCAGACCGCGGGTGATCCGTACTACGGGGGGATGCGCGCGCTGCGGGACCGCGGCTGGCGGGCTCGTGAGGACTCCACCCTGGCGGCACGGTTCCGGTCGGCTGGTTTCGTCTTCTGCGGCCGGACGAACCTTCCCGAGCTGGCCACCAGTGTGACCACGGAGCCGTTGGCCCACGGGGCGACGCGCAACCCGTGGGCCCTCGATCGATCGCCTGGCGGCTCGAGCGGTGGGTCGGCGGCGGCGGTCGCCGCCGGCATGGTCCCGGTCGCGCACGGCAACGACATGGCCGGCTCGATACGGATGCCCGCCAGCGCCTGCGGCGTCGTCGGCCTGAAGCCCACTCGGGCACGGTCCTCGTTGGGCCCACAGTACGGCGAGTACTGGGGCGGGGTGACACACGAGCACGTGCTGACCCGGTCGGTGCGTGACACCGCCGCCGTGCTCGACGTGACAGCCGGTGCGGCAGTCGGTGACCCGTACGCGGCGGCGCCCCCGACGCGCCCCTACCGCGAGGAGGTCGGAGTCGATCCGGGCACACTGCGGATCGGGTTCCGTACGACCCCGCCGGGTGCGACCGATCCGGCCCACAAGGAATGTGTGGCAGCCGTCGAGCACGCGGCCCGGCTGCTCGACCGCCTCGGCCACCACGTCGAGCCGACACCGGCGGCGGCGCTGGACGCACCCGAGCTGTTCCAGGCCCTGCCCACCCTCTTCTCAGCCATATTGGCCTGGGAGTTGGGGCAGTGGTCGCAGCGTCTGGGCGAACCGCTCGAACCCGCCGACCTGGAGCCGATGAACGGGGCGCTCGCGGAGGCGGGCCGCTCGGTCACGGCCGCGCAGTGGCTCTCCGGCATACAGGCGTGGCAGAAGTGGGCACGAGGTGTGGCCGGCTTGTGGGAGACCGAGGTCGACGTCCTGCTCACGCCGACGCTGCCCACTCCCCCGCCGCGCCTCGGTGAGCTCGCCCCGAACGCGAAAGCTCCGATGGACCTGGTGGCCGATGTCGCAGGATGTATCGCCTTCACCTTGCCGTTCAACGTCACCGGCCAGCCCGCCGTCTCCCTACCCCTGCACCGCACCTCCGACGGACTTCCCATCGGCGTGCAGCTCGTCGCCGCGCACGGCCGGGAGGACGTGCTGATCCGATTGGCCTCCCAGCTCGAGCGGGCCGCTCCGTGGTCCGGCGCGCACCCTCCGTTCTCCGCCTGAGGGCTTGCAGATCATTACTGACAGTGGCGGTGTTGCCTGGCACGTCGAGGATGCGGGTCTCGACCCTTCCTTCACCGACGACGTATTGGACCCTGTTCACGTCAATGCCGGTGACTTAGGGCATCAGTGCAGGTAGAGCGTGTGTGACGACTGTTCTGGTGAGTAGAACCCTGGGATGCACAGGTGGTCGCCACGAACTGATGATGCGCCAGGTGATCTCGGGACAGGGCAACGGGGCTCCCGGTAGGACAGGAGATCGACCAAGATCCGACTGCCTCGGAGGGAGCCCCGTTGGGCGCTCAGTCTGCCATCGCTGTTGCCCCAGCCGTCACCACGGCGGTCCGTCCGGTGCCATCTCGAAGTCCCCGAAGGCGGTCGGAACCGCAGTTCGGCGACCGGATCCGGCTCGGTGTACTCACCGAGGAGATCACACCCGAAGTAGTCGACGAAGTATTGGAGTTGACCGGCAGGGCCGAGCGCCGCCGCAGGCTTCTGCCGGCCCGCGCGGTGGTCTACTTCGTCCTGGCTCTGTGCTTGTTCAGCAGCTCTGACAGCACCGGGCCGCCGGGATACCGGGCGGTCCTGCGGGCCCTGACCGAGAAACTGCGGCACCTGCCGGGCGGGGTCCTTCAGCGCCTGCCCACCAGTTCGGCCCTCTACCCGAGCCCGCCAGCGCTTGGGAGACAAGCCGTTGCAGGCCCTTTTCGAACGCCGGTGCGGCGCCCAGGCGACACCCATGACCCCAGGAGCATTCGCCTTCGGTTTGCGGCTGGTCGGCTGGGATGGCACCGCGCTGGACGTTCCGGACAGCCCCGAGAACGCCGCGACGTTCGGATTCACCGGCCGCGGCGGCACCAACAAGGGCGGAAACCCACAGGTCAGACTGATGGCTTTGATCGAGTGCGGCACCCACGCCGTCATCGACGCGGCCTTCGACTCGATCGCCAGGATATTGGAGCTTCCGCAACTTCGTGAGCACTTCCGCATGATCCTGGGCACTGATCGAGCATTTCCACGCGATCACGAAAAGCGGTGACTTTCAGTAGCTGTCGACGGTCGTGTGCTAGCGATCTTCCGGTTTGAGTGGCTACCGCTGCCCGCCAAGTCTGAGTCCGTCTCCGTCTTCCCTGTGTACGGCAGGTGGATCAGATGGTGACCACGATCTTTCCCTGCACGTGTCCCCACTCGGAGTGAGCATGCGCCTTTGCGATCTCCTCCAGCAGGTAGGTCTGTTCGATACGCGGCACGTAGCGGCCCTGCTCGCCGAGAGCGCCCGCTTCGGCCAGGAGCGTGGCGTCGTTGACCGCGTTGGCCACCCGGACGCCCAGACGCTGTGCGTTCACGTGGTCGGCGACCGTCACCACGCGGTCCGGGTCACCGACGATGTCAACGAGATCGGCCAGGGAGCCGGAAGCGGCGGCATCGAGGACGAGGTCGACTCCGCTCGGGGTCAGGCTGGCGAGACGTTCCGCCAGGCCCGCGCCGTAAGTCACGGGAAGGGCGCCCAGGGAGGTGAGGAACGCGTGGTTGCGCTCACTGGCCGTCCCGATCACGGTGGCCCCCAGGGCGCGGGCGATTTCGACCGCCGCGCTGCCGACTCCTCCGGCAGCCCCTTCGATCAGGAGGGTGCGCCCCTCCAGCTGACCGAGTGCCTTGAGTCCGCCCAGCGCCGTCACGGATGCCAGGCCGGCCGCAGCGGCCTCCGTGTCGCTCCAGTTGGCGGGGGCGGGAGCCCAGGCCGAGAGGACGGCCAGCTCGGCCGTCGCACCCGTTACTCCGCCCAGGCCGAAGACGCGGTCACCGATCTCGACCGACCTGACCCCCTCGCCCGTCCTGTCCACCAGACCTGCGACGTCGCGCCCCGGGATCGCCGGCAGATCGATCGGGAGGAAGTCGCGCACCGATCCATTGCGCACCTTCCAGTCGACGGGGTTGACGCTGGCCGCCGTGACACGGACGCGGATCTCTCCGGGACCGGGCAGCGGGTCCGGGGCCTGCTCGATGACGAGGGTGTCCGTGCCGCCGTACTCGTGGTAACGGGCTGCGCGCATGATGACCTGCCTTGTTTGTCCGGTTGGCCTGGTATGCCTTGACGTCGACTATGCTAAAACCTGACGTTGACGTGAGGTGCAAGTCGACGCGTCAGCCGGGAAAGCGGAGGACACATGCGGATCGGTGAGGTGGCCCGCCAGGCCGGGGTGAGCGTGAGAGCTCTGCGCTACTACGAGGAGCAGGACCTGTTGCAGGCCGAGCGGAGCTCCGGCGGGCAGCGTCAGTATCCGGACTCTGCCGTCGACCGGGTCCACCTGATCCAGCAACTGTTCGCAGCCGGGCTGCCGAGCAGGTCTGTGCGGGAGGTGCTGCGCTGCGTGCAGTCCGGAACGGTGTTGCCGGGCCTGCTGGATCGGCTGGAGAGCGAGCGTGCGCGGATCGACGGACGGATCAACGAACTTCTCGCTGCGCGTGACCGGCTCGACGGCGTGATCGCCACCACGCGCAACCCTCCACCCGAGTGCACCCACGCCCAGACGTTGGACGGCCCGGCTCTCAGTGCTGCACCGAGCGGCAGCCACAGGTCCGCACTCGGAGCGACGGACAGGTGAGAGCCACTCGTACCACTCTGCGCATGATCGACTGTCGAAGACGATGCCCATGGCGTGCGGAAAGCCGGATCGCCGCAGCAGAAGCCACTCTTGAGCCACTGCAGGCGCCAGCTCTTGAGGGAGGCGGCGACAATGGCCTTGCCACTGCCGTCACGGACGATCTTGTTCGGCAGGGTGGCCCTCTGCAGTATCGGAATCGGCGGTGGCGCGCGCTCTCGCCGCGGCCGGCATCCGCATCCTGGTCGCGGGCAGGAACACGAGCCGCGGTGAGGCCGTGATGGCGGACATCACCCGTCATCATGGGGCGGCCGTCTTCCTGCCGAGTGAGCTGGATCGGCGGCCCGCCGAGGTGCGCCGGTGCAACAGGGCCCTTCCCCTGCCCCGACCCTGTCCGTTGTCCGCTCTGCGCCCCGCTCGCCCCTGAGCGGTCCCTCACCCGACCCGGAAAAGCCCCGGACAGACGCACCACATGGGCGGCTGTGCACCTAACGTGGCGATGATGCCCCGGCCTGGACCGCGCACCTGACACAACCCCTCTCTTCATGAGGAGGATCCATGCTGTCAAGGGGCAGTTCGGCGCTGGGGCGCATCGCCGCGCGGGGCACGGCCATGATCACGGGAGCAGCGATGGACGTCATCACCGGCCTCGCCGCCGCTCCCGCGGTCCATGCGTCACCGTCTGCCGACAGGGGCCCTGCGGTGGGCACCGTGTGACGCCCCGGAGAAGCCGGGAGCCGAGTGCGCCACTCTTTCAGTGCCCGTCGACTGGGCCCACCCGAAGGGTCCGAGACTCGACCTTGCCGTGGCCCGCCGCAAGGCCACCGGCCCCGGCGCACGCGTCGGCTCGATGGTGTTCCGGCCGCGGGGATCAATGGAACCGTGGTTATCGATGAGAACGATCATGATTCGGTCGGCGCGAGCGCGCTGACCCGGTTCTCGTACTCGCGGCGGGCTTTGCGCTGGGCGGGGACGCCCTGGGGGCCGTCGAGCGGCTGGCAGCGATCGAGCAACTGGCGGTGCACCGCGGGGGCGGCGGTGACGCGCAGGGTGTAGCCCTGGCCGCGCCGCACCGCGAGGCCCTGGTCGAGGGCGGCGCGGTGGGCGGGCTCCAGGTCGGTGGTGGGGAGGAAGTCGGCGACCTTGCCGGGCATGTCGAGGGCGACCGGCAGCTCGGGGGCGGTGCCGTCTTCGTTGGCGTCGGTGTGGTCGGGCAGGAGGTCTGCGACGGCGGTGCGGATGGCGCCGCGGCTGACGCCGTGGTCGCGGGCGAGGGCAGCGATGGAGCGGCCTTCCAGGTACGCGGTGCGGACGGCGCTGGTCTTGTCGGCCGCGACGGCGGGGCGTCGGCCGCCCTTGCTGCCCTTGGCCTCGGCGGCGCGCAGGCCATCGTAGGTCAGCTCGCGCTGGAGGTCGCGTTGGAGTTCGCCGGCGGCGGCGAGGGTCTGCACCATGAACTTCACGGTGGACAGCAGCTCTCCGGTACGCGGGTGGCGGGCGGTGAGGTCCATCGCGGAGAACGCGCCGTCGTGGATGCGCAAGGCGAGGCGGTCGCGGTGGAGGACGTCGAGCACGTCGAGGATGTGCCCGGTGCCGCGCACGAGGCGGAACATCTCGGAGATGTGGACGGTGTCGCCCGGCCGCGCGTACGCCAGCAGCTCGGCGAACTTCGGCCGCTGGAGGGGATGGAGGCGGCTGGAGGTGCCGGGGGCCTCCTCGAAGACGACCGGGTCCTCGATGTCGGCCTCGTCCAGGACGAGGTTCTGCCGGGCGGTCGACTGCTGGTCGGTCGAGACCCGCTTGTAGACCAGGTTCGCCACCGGGTACCCCCTCCGCACGGAGGATCGGACCCTATCTGTCGTCAAACCCTGTCAGCAATCACCATCGGATCTGATTGGATCGACGTCGCCCCAATACCCCAAATGTCCGGGTTCATTGGACGCGCTGGCCGCCTGTCGTCAAACGATTGAGGTCCGCGCCTGTGGGCAGGTACTGCCGAAGCAGGCGTCGGCAGCCGGTTGGTGTTCTCGTTGGTGCCGCGCTGCCACGGGCCGCGCGGCTTGCAGAGATAGATCGGCATCCCGGTGTCGGCGGTGATGGCCTGGTGCTCGGCCATCTCCCGGCCCCGGTCCCAGGTGAGTGTTCGTCGTAGCTGGGGCGGGATGCCGAGGAGACCCCTGGTGAGGTGCGGAGTGACCTGCTCAGCCTTGACGCCGTCGGGCAGCACGACGATGGCCGTGTAACGACTGGTGCGCTCGACGAACTTGGCGACGGCCGAGGGCCGGGTGCCCATCACGAGGTCGCCCTCCCAGTGACCGGGAACCTTGCGGTCCTCGACCTCGGCGGGGCATGCGGTGATGGACACCATGCCGCGGATGATGCCTCGCCCGGTGGGCCGGCGGGCGATCTTCGGACGGCGCATGGGCCGACCGGACCGCAGGCGCTGGGTGAGGCTGCGGTCGATCGCCTGGCGCCGACGAGGGTCGTAGAGCGAGAGGTAGATCGCTTCGTGCGAGATCTGCATGGAGGCGTCACCAGGGAACTGCCGTCGCAGCCATCCTGCAATCTGCTCGGGTGACCAGCACAGGGCCAGCTTGGCTTCCACCAGGGCGCGAAGAGCGGACCGTTGGGCGAGCTTGGCCCGCTTGGGCCGGCACCCACGCACGTAGGCGGGGCCGCATCGGCCGAGGCGGCTCGGTAGCGGTCACGGCCGCCGTTGCGGGCGATCTCGCGGGAGACGGTCGAAGGCGATCGGCCCAGCCGCTTGGCCAACTGCCGAGCCGATTCCCCGGCGGCGATGCCGCGAGATATCTCCTCACGCTCGCCGCCACTTAGATGCCGCTCTGACCGCGTTTGCGGGGTGAGGCGGACCCCGCCGCTCTGGTACAGGAAGCGACGGGCGTGCTGCATTGGCGCCCCGAGTGGCCGCCCGATCAAGCTGAACGACTGCCCCTCATGCCAGCGTCTCCAGATCTCGTCCTGCTGAGCTGGCGAAAACCCGTAGTCACGCACCTGTGCCTCGACAGGAACACCCTCGGCGGCACCTGCCAGAAATACCTGCCAGTCCGTCGATGAAGCGCAGAGCGCCGCAATGCGGGATGACGAGCGAGGCGGCCAGCGCATCCGTGAGGGACTCGCCCGGGGGCTTGGCGAGGCCAGTCACCGGCGGTCGGGGCTGGAACTGGCACCGTTGGCAGCAGTGGGACTCCTGGCAGGAAACGGGGCTCGTGACGTTCCCGAACCATCCCGGTGAGCCTCAGCATGTGCGCGCGGAATGCCAGTGCACCTGGCACGGCCAGGCGCGACTGGTGGGCAAGGATCCTGCGACCGCCGCAGCCGTGGTCAGGGCCGACTGGGACAAGCGCATCGCAGCAGCAGAGCATCGGACAGACGAATCACTCGCGCATACTGCCTGACGCGGGCGAGGCGAGCATCGCTTTGAGGATGCGTTGCAGCTCAACGCGGTCCTGGGGGGTGACCCTCGCCAGCCTGCGGTCGTACTCCGCCGCGAGGGCTGCAAGTGCTCGATCGCGTGCTTGCGTGCCCTCAGCGGTGAGTACGAGCCGATGGCGCCGCAAGTCTGCCTCGTCGATCTCGCGGCGGACAAAGCCCTTGGTGACGAGGTTGCGAACGTAGACCGTCACGCTCGCTTTGGGCAGCAGCAGCGCTGTCGCGATCTCGGCCGGGTACGGCGATGTCTCCACCTCGGCCAGGACGAAGAACTCCTTCGTCTCCAACCCGAGCTCGGCCAGCTCCCGTGTGCAGGCATCCATCACGACGCCCAGCAGCCGCTGGTTCAGCGTCCACAGCTGCGCCCCGTCGACTGACATTACGATCCTCCATCCATGTGGTACAGTTTCGTATTAGTTCCAGATCGTACAAGATATCACCTTGTACTGGACTCCTGTGGAACAACAATCCCACGAAGGAAGCCAGGCGTGCTTCAACACCTCACGATCCCGCGCGGTCCCATCAACCTCGCTGCGGACCTCCACCTGCCCGACAACGCCGACAGCAGCGCACCGCTGCGCGCCGTGGTGCTCGCCACCCCGGGCAGCAGCGTGAAGGAGCAGATCGGTACCAACTACGCCTCCCGTCTCGCCGCCCGCGGCATCGCGGCGCTCGTCCTCGACCCCGCCCATCAGGGCCAGAGCGAGGGCGAGCCCCGCGACCTCGAAGACCCCTACCGCCGCGGTGAGGACATCTCCTACGCCATCGACGCGCTCGCGACGATCCCCGGCATCGATCCGCAGCGCATCGGCGTCCTCGGCATCTGCGCCGGCGGGGGCTACGCCGTGCACACCGCCCGCACGGACCACCGCATCAAGGCGGTCGGCACGGTCGTCCCCGTCAACATCGGCGCCGCGTTCCGCAGCTTCTCCCCCGACGGTCCGGCCGCAGCACTCGACGCCCTCGCGGACGCACGGACCGAAGAGGCCCGCTCCGGCGAGACGACCCGCGTGAACTGGCTGCCCGACACTCTTGAGGACGCCGCGTCAGCGGGCCTGACCGACATCGACACCACTCAGGCCGTCACCTACTACCGCACCGAGCGCGGCGGCAACGAACACTCCACGAACCGGCGCCTCCTGCGCAGCGACTCCCTCCTGCTGGGCTACGACGCGTTCCACCTGGCCGATCAGCTCATGACCCAGCCACTGCAGGTCATCCTCGCCGGACGCATCGGCAACACCGGCTCCTACGACATGGGCATGCAGCTGTGGAAGCTGGCCCCCAACCCCGTCGACCTCATGGTGATCGACGGCGCCGGCCACTACGAGATGTACGACGAACCCGCATACGTCGACGCCGCTGTCGAACGACTCATCAGCTTCTACGCGAACAACCTGTGACTGCGGGCATGGACGACGCCTCACTGGACCGGCTCGGTACGGGCAAGTGTCTGCTGGTCATCAGCTACCGCAGGAACGGCACCCCGGTCGCCACCCCCGTCTGGGTGGTGCGTGACGGCGACGCGCTCGGCGTCTGGACGGCCGCGGACTCCTGGAAGATCAAGCGGATCCGGGCCCGCGCCGATGCCCTCGTCGGCCCCTGCGATCTGCGCGGCACTTTGACGGGCGACCAGGTTTCCGCCACCGCCGAGACCTGCGACGCCGCCACCACGGCCCGCTATCGGCAGCTCATCGCCCGCAAGTACGGCATCATCGGCCGCCTCAGCCTCCTCGGCAGCCGACTGCGCCGAGGTGAGGCCGGAACGCTCGGCATCCGGGTGACGCCGACGCCGCGACACGCATGCGGAGCGCGGCGAGTGCATGCTGGTCACTGTCGAGCGCCGAGTGGACCTCTGCCGCCGTCCGGTTGTCGCGGACCGCTGCGACTACTCGTCCTCGCCGTCCTCCTCCCCCTTGGCCTCCGCCGGGTCGCGCAGGGGCCGCAGCGCTCCGCCGGCCGGGCCAGAGCCGCGGAAGCTGTAGCGGCCCAGGACATGCAGGTTGGCGTGCTTGAGTGGGGAGAGCCGGGCGACGTCCTCGTCCAGGACGTCGTGCTCGCGCTGGTCGGCGGGCAGGGCCCGCTGCTGCCCGACGGCGGCGTCCAGGTAGCGGGTGGTCCACAGCACCGCGGCGTTCAGCACCAGGCCGAGCGCGCCAAGCTGGTCCTCCTGCCCCGACCTGTACGCCTGCATGATCTGCCCGCGCTTGCCGTGGCAGATGTCCCGGGCGAGCTTGTGCCGGGACTCCTGGACGGTGAGCTGTCGGTTCATCTGCCGCCGGTAGGTGTCGTCCACCGGGTCGACCATCCGCAGCAGGTGCAGCGTCTTGGCGATCCGCCCGTACTCGGCGAATGCGGTGCCCAGCGGGGTGGGGCGACCCTCGCGGCCGAACATCCGCAGCAGGTCGTAGGCACGGACCTGACCGGTCGCCAGGGAGCCGGCCACCCGCAGCATGTCGGGCCAGTGGGTGACTACCTTGGCGAGGTTGACCCGGTTGCGGGCCAGCGGCTCCAGCGGCCCGTAATCACTGGTGGCCACCCCAGGCAGCTCAGCCCGCCAGAACCGCTGGTCGGCCAGGTCCCGAAAGCGCGGCGAGAAATTGTGGCCCTGCATCGAGAACAGCCCGAAAACCATGTCGGAGTAGGACGCGTTGTCGGTGGCCACCATCTCCGGGCGGGCGCTGGCGTCCAGGTTCAGCAGGGTGTCCAGGATGAACAGCGAGTCGCGCGGGGTGCCGGGCACCACCATCTGCCCGATCCCGGCGACCTGGTCGTTCACCGCGTTCAATCAGGTGATCCCGAGCTTGAAGTGGTAGTACTGCGGCGACGGCCCGGCGCTGATCGTGCGCTTCGGCACCACGAACCGCAGCCCGTCCACCGAGGCGAGCAGGCCCTCGCCCCAGTGCGCGAAGATCGGCACCCGGCCCTGGGCGGTGATCAGCGCGGCGTTCGCGGCGGCGATCGTGTCGGCCCGCAGGTGGTGCTGGTCCACGTGCGCCAGCCGGGCCCTCGTCAGCGCTTCGTCGTCCGCGTCGATGACCGGGGTGTAGCCGATGTTGCACGCCTCGGCGACCAGCAGCGCCACCAGCGAGGTCTTCGCCCGCTCCATCCGGGGCCGGCCGCCGTCCAGGTGCACGAAGGCGGCCAGGAAACCGGTCCAGGAGTTCACCTCGAACAGCAGGTCCGGCAGCTCGGTCCGCGGCAGCATCGCCGCGGTGGTCCGGCGCAGCCACCACAGCGACTTCGACTCCCCGAGTGCGCCGAGCCGGTCCACGTTCAGCCTCAACCGGCCGTTCGCTGCACCTCGAAGGACAGCTTCGCGTCCTGCCCGGCCTCCTCCAGCCGCTCGGCCATCAGCCGCCAGGCCGCGTCCAGCGCGCCGACCCGCTCGGCCAGGTGCTCGGCCACCGGCTGATCCAGGCTCAGGCCGTGCAGCACGTCGGCCTGCACCGCCTCCCACTGCGGCCCGTCCAGCAGCCGCGCCCGCGGGTTGGGCCAGCGGACGGACAGGGAGGCGAACACGTCCCGGCGCCCGAGCGCCTTGTAGAGCTGCTCCAGCACGCACACCACGTAGGCGTCGCGGTCCACCGCCCCCTGCGGCAGCTCGGGGTTGGAGAAGACCGCCTTCTTCCACGCCGGCGGTACCGGCTTCTGGTCGATCTCGCGCGGCAGCAGCGGCTTGGCCTTCACCTTGCGCCGGGCCAGCGCCGGCAGCCGCTTGACCGCCTCCAGCACCCGCCGCCCGCCGGAAGCCGCACCGAGCGCGCTCGACTCCCCGAGCAGCGACAGGAACGGGCGCACCGTGTTGTAGCGGCCGGCCAGCGCACGGCGCATCTCCGCCTCGGCCTCGTCGTCGCCCGGTGGCAGCAACTCGTCCAGCAGCCTCGCGGCGGCCTCGACCTCCGCGCGCGGACCCACCTCCTCTTCCAGGGCCCGGTACATCACCGCCGCGTCCAGGTCGGCGCCCGCCTCGGCGACCAGGTCCCGCTGCCCGCTCCACAGCCGGTACGCCGCCCGCACGGTGCGCGACGCCTTCGCCAGCCCGGGCCGGGAGGCCAGCCAGTCCTTGTCCGTGGCCCCGCTTCGCCGCGTTCAGCAGCTTGATCTGCATCAGCAGCACGAACACGTCCAGCGCGTCGTCGATCGCGGACGCCTCCAGGTGCCGCACCACCGAGGCCAGCAGCGCGGTGCGCTTCGGCTCCGGGGTGCGCTGAAGGATCGGCGCCTTCGACCCCAGCCCAACCCGGGCCAGCGTCGCCAGCCGGTTCGGCGGCACCTTGTCCACCTTCACCCGGCCCAGCCGGAACGCGGAGATCTCCTCCACCCGCTCCAGCGCCTTGGCCATGCTGGTGCCGGTCGTGCGCGTCGGCGGCCGGCGCAGCCGCTCCAGCTCCGACACCCGCCGGCCCTCCGGCACCTCCAGCAGCGCCACCAGCTCCCCAGGCAGCGCGCCGTCCGCCCGCCGAGCCGCGTTGGCCACCGTGGCGTGCAGCCGCGTCTGCGCGACCTTGCGCACCGCGGCGACCTGCTTGGCCAGCACCGAGACGCCCGGCAGCAGCACCCGGTGGCGCCGCAGCCACCCGACCACCTGGTGCTGGTTGCAGTGGGCCGCTGCTTCAGGTGATCCGGCTGCCTTCGCACGTGCGGTCGTGTCGGGGGGCCCGGCCGGAGTGCGGCGGTTCGGCTCCGGCGGCGGGCCGGGGCACGCTGTGCGGGTGCGGTGTCACGACTGACGTTCACCGTGGCCGGCTGTCCACGTGAGCGTCGGAAGAACGGCGGCCGGCACACAGTGCACGATCGAAGAGGGCTGTGACGTCCTGGAGCTGCCGCGCGGCGCTGCTTTCCTCCCCCGGCCGGCTGTGCAAGGAGCCCGTGACGGTGGTCCTGCCGTCCGCAGTCGTGGCGGGCCACACCAGGTATCCGAATCCGTCGCCGCTGTGCCCCCAGTATCCGCCGCCGCAGGACAGCGGCGTCCGGTCCAGGCCGAGCCCGTCGCGCGTGCCTCCTGCCGTTCCTCACCGAGTGCCCGCAGCGCGCCGAGGCCCTGCGGCGGGACGGCGGCCAGGTGGTCTCATCCGTCCTCGCCGGCGACGCAACGCCGATCGCCCTGTCGATCCGGGGAACCCTGCATGGGCTCGTGGCTCTCGAACTGGCCGGGGCCCTCGACGCCACCACGGCCGACGCCGCGTTCCGCTCGACGATCCAGGCCGCGCTGCACAGATGGACGGCCCCGGAGTTGCTCCGCAGCCTTCGCCAAGCCGAACTCGCCCGGCGACAGGAGCATGGCCGGTATGCGGGCTCTCCCGAGCATGGGTGAAGCAGGGCTCCGTGGTGAGTGATGACCGGCATGCCGAGGTCAGCCGCTGCGACCGACCATCGTTCGGAGCTGTCCGCGGCTGCTGCGCTTGGCCATCGCTGCGGCAGAGCCGGCCCGAAGCCGTTCGACTCGGCTACGGAGTCTTCCGCGGACTGCACGGGAGCCGCCGGTCGGCGTCTTGCGGACGGATCGCCGCGAGGCGGCACCGGGACGGCGTTCGCCAGTGACCCACGGCATGAGGCGGGGCATGTGACGACCTGTCCGGGGAGGGTCGCCACACCTCCGGCGCCTCCGGCGCCGACCTCACCCGGGCCTGTGTGATCGCCGTGCGGGTCCTGTTCGACTACCCGTATCGGGGCGAAACGGGCGGCACATGGAACGCGTCATGACTGCCCGCCGGGTCACACGTCAATGATGTACTTGAACGCCGTTACGTGATCCGTGATGAAGGTTCGCAGGCTACGGGGATTACGTCCGGTGAGGGTGGTGACGTCATCGGACAGCCACGCGGCATCTCCTTCAGCGATCAGTCCGAAGACCTGGGCGTTGGAGGCGGCGACCGGCCCGGGAAGCCCAGCTCGGACCATGACCTCGCGATGCTGGTCGGGCGTGAGTCGGCGGTACTCGATCTCCTCGCCCAGGGCGCGGGTCAGCTCGGCGGCGACGTCGGCGTAGGTGACAAGTTCAGGCCCGGTCAGCAAGTAGGTGCGCCCCTCACGGCCCGCGGGGTCGGCTGCGACGGCCACCGCGGCTGCGGACACGTCACGTGAATCGATCATGCCGAACTGGCCGTCGCCGGCAGACATCACGAACCCGTGTGTCTGCTTGATCATCGGAGCCACGGAGAACAGGTTCTGCATGAGCAGGTTCGGGGCAAGCAGTGTGTATGTCAGGCCGCTCGCTGCGAGGTGAGCCTCGATGCGTGCGTGATCTCGGCGGCGGTCGACGGGGGAGTCGTCCGTCGCCTTGTGGTTCGTGATCTTGACGACGTGCTTTACAGCCCGGCGGACGGCACTGTCGATGGCCGCGATCTCCTGGGCGGGGACCGACGGGGTGATCAAGACAAGAGTGTCGACACCGGCCATCGCCGCGTCGAGTGTGTCGGGCCGGTCGAAATCGCCCACCGCGATCTCGACACCACTCCAACTACCGTCCTGCGGCGCACGCGCCGCATCCCGCACCAGCGCCCTCACGGGGAGACGCTCGCTATTCAGGAGCCGCACCGCCTCGGTACCGATCTTGCCCGTCGCTCCAGTCACCAAAATCATGGCACCTCCGTCATCAGCATCAAAGGGGTGGTCCACGCCGCAACGCGTCACAGCACCTCCAGCCTGCCCAGGTGCCGTATCGTTTGTGAAGTAGGCACCGTCTGGATATATAGGTACCTGATGGATACCGACTCGAAGATCACCTACTCGAAGGACTGCCCGTCGCGCACGGTTTTGAGTGTGCTGGCGAACAAGTGGTCGCTCTACGTTCTGGGCGTGCTGGGCCAGAACGACCGTCCGCTCCGTTTCACCGAACTGCGCCGACATGTCGAAGGCGTGACCCAGAAGTCCCTCACGCAGGCGCTCCGCAACCTCGAACGCGACGGCCTGATCAGCCGCACCGTCTACCCAACCGTCCCTCCACGGGTCGAGTACGCCCTCACCGGCCTCGGCCACGAAGCGGAAGCACTCACCACAGCCATCGCAGACTGGTCCCGGGCAAACGCAGCCCGCGTGCATGCAGCACGCGGTGCCTACGACGCTCGTACGGGACAGACAGGAGAGGCCGCTGTCACTCAGCGAGTCCGCGGTGGTTGATCAGGCTGGTGGCGATCGCGGTGAAGGCGAGGAAGCGCTCGGCCTTGCGTTCGTAGCGTCGGGACGGTCGCCCGCTGCCTGCCAGTCAGGACATGGTGCGCTCGACCACCCAGCGGGTTCATCGAGGATCACGCGAGGCAGCCGGGCCAGCACGCGGAGCTGCGACCACTGGGCGAACCTGCGGTGGACTGTCGACCACGCCGGACGGAGCACGTGCGGCAACTGCCGCCAGGAACAGCCAGTCGCCGCCGCGAACACGATCGGCGCCGGCACCTCACGATCACCGGCCCGCCGACGCCGTCGCCCTGCGGACGTACCACCACCCGCCCCGGCACCGCCCGCCGAAACAGATGCCCCACGGCTCTGCACGCAGACTCTTGTCGCCATGTCCGGCCCGGCGAGCTCGGCCCCGAGGGGGCTGTGGTAGGAACGCTTGAAGTGGGCAGCGTGGCCTGGAGGTGGGAGATGCACGAGCGGAACTGCGTGGGGAGAGCGCGTGCCCTGCAGCAGCGTGAGACAGCTCGACGCATGGTTGCGGATGCCCGTTGGATGCGCGCAGGTGCTCAGCGGGCCTTGGTCGCGGGCGAGCGAGTTCATGCGGACCAGAGGAAGATGTCTGCGACATGGAGTCCGGCCAAGTAGATGGTGGCCGTCTTAGCTCTGCGCCCCGGTCGTCAAACACCCAGGCGGCGCTTCAACTACACGGAGGTAGCCCATGGAGTGGGGAACTGTCGTCAGCGTTGCCGTCGGCGGGCTTATAGGCCTCAGCGGCGACACCATCGGAAGGATCGGCGCCCGTCGCCAGGCCCAGAGGGCCCGGCAGGAGTACTTGGAGGACGCGGAGGCGGCCCGGCGACGAGCCATCGAAGACGAGAGCAGGGCCGCCAAGGCAGACCGGGAGCGCAGCGCGGTCGAGAACATCCTGGGCGCCTACTTGGAACATCCCATCATGCTTCTCAACCAGCCGTCCGACGACACTGTGGAGAGCGCCACCAAGATATGCGCCACCCTGGGATTCGAGCAGTCGTTCTTGTTGGACAAAGAGCTACGCCTCCGCATCGCGGAAATCTGCTACCTCGTGGACATGGCCCTGTCCGACAGTGTGCCCGGATACTCCCTGCCGGAAGTTGCGTTCCTGTCCCGGAGCGAGACCCGCATGCTGATGGGGGCTTGGTCGAGGGGAGACGCTCTGCCTGATTCGATTGAGGGCTGGCGGCAAATTCGGCAGCTACGTCCCGACATCGAAGCCCAGTGGCAGGCAAAACTACGAGACAACGGTTCATCGATCGTTGTGCCCCCACTCTCCATCTACTGACGCGCGGGGGTCGCCCTACGAACCGGCGCAGGCCGACCGTGGGACTGGGGCCACAACCCAACCATCACGAGGCGGTCGCCTCGTGATGCCGAACACGACCGCGGCGTAAAAGCCGGGGGCGCCGATGGCGACGGTGACCGGCACAGCGAGCGCCGGGCAGCGGTGGACGGCGTAGCCGAAGCCGACGGCCAGGGCCAGGCCGACGAGGGCCAAGAGCAGCGCGACGAACAGCTGCTCCCCGCGGACGCGGAGAGGACAAGCTGTCCCGTGCGGGCCTGTCCCCGTGGTCCGGCTCACCTCCGCTCGCGCGGAGAGGACGTCACCGCGTGATAGAGATCCTTGGCATCGGCCGGCTCACCTCCGCTCACGCGGAGAGGACTCGGTGGCAACCGGCGCTTGGCGTCCATCGCTGGTCCGCCCAGCCGTGAGCCAGCGGACCACGCGACCTGGAGCCTGACCAAGCTGGCGGACTTCCTGGTCGCCGAGGGAGTGGTCGACGACATCAGCCATGAGGGCCTGCGCATCCCGCTCCGCGAGGAAGGTGTCCCTTTCAGCGCCTGAAGACCTGGGAGACCTCCCGCGGCCCTAACTACGCGGCCAAGCAGGCACGAGTGGAACACCTCCATACCATCGCCGACGGCGAGGTCATACCCGAGGACGATGAGCCCGAACTCGGACGTCCCGCCTGGCAGCCCTCCGGCCAGCCGGGTAGAACTCAGGCCGCCCGTCGGGCAACAGTATTTTTGGCATTGCCGTGACGCACAGTGAGGTAGTAACGTTGATCATGTGACTGCCGGGTCGGCCATAGACCATACACCAGTGAGGCACCCGGCCTCGGCGTGAGCACGAGGCGGGCAAGAGCCCCGCCTCTTCTCCTTGTCTTCCCTCCCAGCGCCCACACGCGGCGCTCCACAGCGGATCCCACAACTCGGAGACACGTCCACACATGTCACATTCCCAGCAGCACCAGCATGAACCCGAACTGCTGTCTACCGTCCAGCTGAACCACACCGCGGTCTACGCTACGGACCGGCAGTTGTCGGCCGAGTTCGTCGCCACAATCCTGGGTCTGAAGGTCGGCGCCCCTTTCGGGCCGTTCTTGCCCGTTGACTTGGGCAACGGCGTGACACTCGACTACTACGAGAAGCGCGACGAGCCGGTCCAGCCACAGCACTACGCGTTCCTCGTGCCCGACAAGCAATTCGGCACCATGATCACCCGCCTGGAAACGGTCGGGGTCACCTACTACGCCGACCCCAACCACACCGAGCCCGGCCAGATCAATCGCCTATTCGGCGGTCGCGGCGCCTACTTCGACGACCCGAACGGCCACAACATGGAGATCATGACTCGGCCATACGCCCGGCCGTAACAGGCCGCCGAGCGGGGTCAGGTCCTCCCCGCCCAACGACTCCCCAGCGCCCCGCCCGAACCAACGCCCGGGATACGCGAGGTAGCTGGGGAGTCGCTTGGCGTCGGTGTCCGCTCGCACTCAGTGGGCCGAATTCGCCAACAGCGCCGTAGCAGCGAACCTTCGCCCTGTTCTGACACACCGTCCGGAAGCTGTGCTGGACGACACGTTGCCGTCATCCTGTCAGGGTGGCGGAACGAGTGCGCGTACGCGAGATCGATGATGCCGAGGGCCAAAAGCTGTTGCAGGTCATCCGCAGGGGCACCGGGTCGGTGGTGACCTGGCGGCGGGCCCAGATGGTGCTGCTGTCCGCGCAGGGCATATGCCGGTGACGAGGATCGCTGAGGTGTCGTTCACTAGCGACGACCGGGTCCGGGACGTGATCCACAACTTCAACGCTGACGACTTCGCCTCGTTGTATCCGAAGTACTCCGGAGGCCGGCCGAAGACGTTCACATTGCCCGAGCGTCGTGAGATCAAGAAGATCGCGAAGTCCAAGCCAGCTGAGCACGACCTGCCGTTCTCGACCTGGAGCCTGACCAAGCTCGCGGACTTCCCGGTCGCCGAGGGGGTGGTCGACGACATCAGCCACGAGGGCCTGCGCATCCTGCTCCGCGAGGAAGGCGTTTCGTTTCAACGCATGAAGACCTGGAAGACCTCCCGCGACCCCGACTACGCGGCCAAGAAGGCACGGGTCGAGCACCTCTACGCGATCGCCGACGGCGAGGTCATACCCGAACAGGGCGAGCCCGACGTCATCTTCTGCATGGACGAATTCGGCCCGCTCAATCTCATGCCCCACCCCGTCCGGCAGTGGGCCGAACACGGCGGCAAGCACAAGGACCCCGACCGCGAACCACGCCACCGGCGCCGGGCCACCTACAACCGCTACGGCGGAGTTCGCCATACGCACTCCCTACCCGCCCTCGGTGCGGATCGCGATCGTGGCCGACAACTTCTCCCCGCACCTGACGACGAAGCGATGCCAGCGCGTCGGTGACTGGGCCACCGCGAACAACGTCGAGATCGCCTACACCCCTACCAACAGCTCCTGGCTCAACCGGATCGAGGCCCAGTTCACCGCCCTGCGCTACTTCACCCTCGACGGCACCGACCACACCACCCACAAAGAACAAGGCAGCATGATCCGCCGCTACATCATCTGGCGAAACCACCACGCCGACGACCGGCGCCTACGCGCCGTCGTCGACAGGGCGAACGTTGCCTGACACGGCACTAGAGACCCGCGGGGCCGGCGGCCCCCACGGCGGCGGACCGGCGCATGGGCAGGCGGCCGCGCCGCACGTACCGCGGGCCGCTCTTCCGGGTGGTGTTCCACCCGGAAGAGCGGCCCGTGATTTGGTTCCCGGTGCGCGGCCGCCGCGTCAGCACCCGAGCCCGGCCGGTGCGGCCTCTTTCCGGTCGGGTGCCGTGTCAGGAAGGGTCGCTGATGCCGTCGTCGCCGTTGAGTTCGCCGGGGTCGGCGGTGTAGGTACGGGGGCTGATCCTGTTGCCTCGTCCCGGACGAACAGTTCGATGTTGCCCCTCTTGCGGGAGACGGCCGCGGGGGCGTCGTCGGTGCCGATGACGCCGAGGTCGAGCCACTCGCTCCATGCCTGCCCATTACAGAAGCGGTGCAGGAGGTTGTGGTCCCAGCTCTTGGCGAACACGTCGAGCCGGTTGGGGCCCCAGGTCGAGACGGCGGGCCCGGACAGGAACCGGGAGCCGATCTCACGCCAGTTCTCCCAGGTGTTCCCGTTCTGGACGCGGTGGAAGAGCTTGATGGAGGAGGCGCCGCGGGCGACCAGGTCGAGCCGGTCGGTGCCCCAGGACGCGGCGCCCATCCGGCCTGCATCGTGGCACGATCGAGGCGTAGGGACCCCAAGAGCGGCTGCCCGGATACGTCGCCTGCAGAACGTTGTTGGTCGCGCCGAGGGTGAACAGGTCGATAGGGCTGTAGCTGTTGTTGCCGGCGTCGTTGGGTGGGGCGGCGGCCAGGCCGCCCCACGCCTCGAGGTTCTCGACCGTCTTGGTCCAGCCGCCCCAGCCGGAGCCCTCGGTGAAGTCCTTGCGGTAGGTGATCTGCTTGCCGCCCACCGCGTAGAGGGCGTAGGAGGTCGAGCGGATGGCGACGAGGGCCGGGTCGTAGGTCGAACTGCCGCCGAGGTCCTCCCAGTCGCCCCAGCCGCCCGTCTCGTCCCAGGACCGGAACCTGATCTCGTTCTTCGCTCCACGTCCCACCACGGCCATGTTCTCCGGGACGCGGGAGGCGGCGCTGGGCGCCGAGATGATGGGGCCCTCCAGCTCGTTCCAGTTGCTCCAGGTTCCCATGGCTTTCACGGCTCCTTGCTGTTCGGTCGGAAACGCCGGCCGCCCCGTGGCCGCCATGCACATCGCCCTGCACGCCGCCCACCGCACCCGCGAGGAATGCGTCTCCGTCCTCCTGCCCGCCCTGCGCCGCACCGCCGCCCGCATCGAGGCCGACCTCCGCACGGACACCCGCTTCACCCGCGTGCCCCTCACCTGACCGGGCCGTCCGGCGCGGCACCGGACACGGTCCCGGAAGGCCGCCGGGCATCGAGGAGCCCCGGCCGGCCGAGGGCGACCAGCCGGGGCGGCACGGCACGGCGAGCGGACGCCCGCCGCCTCGTCAGCCGGGGATCGACGTCGTCAGGTACCACTGCTGGTACGGATTGTCCGGGCCGTACTGGTTCAGGTACGCCTTCCCCTTGGCGTCCGAGTCCAGCGCGTTGCCTCCCGGGCTGATGAGGCGGAGCTTGCCGGAGACGAACACCTCGTCCCAGAGTTCGTTGGCGTCGATGTCGCACGGGCGCGTCTCCAGGAGGAGGGAGAAGGGCGTCGTCGGCTTCAGGCACCGGGCCGAGCTCGTGTTCTTGAGCTGGATCTTCCCGTTGACGACGTGGTACTCCCAGCGCTGGCTCGCCGCGGTGGTCGAACAGGACGAGGTATAGACGCCGCCGATGCCGTTGGCGTCGAGGCAGCGTCCGGTCTGGGCGTTCTGGAGCCGCCAGACACCGCCGCCGGGGCCGCCGGCCGCGTGGGCGGTCGCGGTGCCGGTCAGCAGCAGCGCGGCCGCTCCTGCGGTGGCGGCGACGCCGCCGAGAGCCTTCCGGATGTTCATGGCTTTATCTCCTCGGTGAGCGGGTGACGCTGGGTGCGGGAATCGGTGCGGGGGCTTCTCCGGCCCGCTCGGTGTTCGACGGTGCCGGGCCGGTGTGCCGTCACGCGCTCGTGGCGCTGGGGAGCCACTGCTGGTAGGGATTGTCCGGGCCGTACTCCTTGGCGTAGGCGTTGCCCTTGGCGTTCGAGTCCAGCGCCTTGTCGCTGAAGGGGTCGACGAACCGGTACGTGCCGTCGACCACCAATTCCCACCAGAGCGAGGCGTTGGCGCAGGCCGGAGCGGTTTCGAGCTGCTTGTCCTCCAGATTGAGGGGATTCACCCAGAGGCATCGGCGGGTGGCGACATTGCGGAGCAGTACCTTGCCGTCCTGAACCGCCCGCTGCCACTTCTGGTACGGGTTGTCCGCGCCGCAGGCCTTGGTGTACACGTTTCCCTTCGCGTCGGAGTCGAGGCAGAGTTTGGTGGATGCGTTCTTGTACTGCCAGACATCCCCGGCGGCGTGGGCGGCCGGGGCGGTACCCACGGTGAGCAGAATACTGGCCCCCGCGGTGACCAAAGCGCCCGCGAGCTTCGCGTGAGTATTCATACGACCTCTTTCTCGGGTGAATGGAAACATTGAATCCGCTGAATAGGTTGTCCCCGCGAACTAACGTTTCACTAATGCTCCACAGGGAGAACGAAAGGCGCTTCCGGGGCGAAGAAAACAGGCCCTGCGACACCCTGTGTCCGAATTCAGGACGCTGGCTCGGAATTACCCGTCCGCTCGGGCCGGATCGCTGACCCCCTCAGATCCAGCCGCGCTCCCGGGCGCGCAGCGCGGCCTGGAAGCGGTTGTCGGCGTCGAGCCTCGCCATGAGCCGGGCCACGTACTTGCGGTAGGTCCGCAGCGCCATGTTGAGCTGGCGGGCCCCGGTCTCGTCCTTGTCGACGAGGTAGAGGGTCTGGAGTATCTGCCGCTCGACCTCGGTGAGGGAGGGCAGGGCCTCCTCGGGGAGTTCCTGCGACGCCGCCCACATCCGTTCGAAGAGCGAGACCACCGTGCTCACGAGACCGGGCTCACGTGTCAGGAGCGCCCCGCGGGCCGTGTTCTGCGGGTCGATCGGAGTGAGCGCGACCGCCCGATCGCAGATGATCATGCGCTCGATGGGGTGCGGGGAGATACGGATCTCCGCGCCGCGGGCCACGAGTTCCCGCAGGTACACGAGGGTCGTCTCGTCCTGGAGGCAGGCCGACGCCATCAGCGTCCGCATCCGCACTCCCCGGCGCAGGATCCGCAGGTCGATCGGGCGGGAGATCTCGATCGACTCCGGGGTGAGCACCCCGACCGGGTTGGTCGTCAGGTTCTCCGTGCGCGCGAAGAAGGTCACCTCGTCGATGGCGCTCCGTACGGCCTCCAGACCCTCGATCTGCCGGACCGCCGGACCGCCCGGCCCGGCCGCGTCCGCTGAGGCGTCCACCGTGCTCAGGTGCTCGACCACCCCGGCGCTGCGGACGGACTCCTGGAGCTCGTCCTGGAACTGGCCCACCTGATGCTCGATCAGCCTCTCGACCGTCCGCTTCGGGGAGAGCGGCCGCAGACCGCCGGCCGGGGTGCGCACCGCGATGCCCAGCTCCAGCACCCGCGTGACCACGGCCGGATCGTGCCCGCCGGGGTCCTCGCGGTTTCTCAAAAGCGCCCGGTAGAGCTGCTCCTCCGGCTCGGAGACCCCCAGGAAACCGAGGGTGTTGGGGGCACCGTCCGGCTTCATCGCCACCACCGCGCAGTGACGCACCGGCCTGCGTACGAGGGCCGCGCGGCGGTGCGCCGGACCGCGCATGAGGGCCGCGCGGCGGCAGGGCCCCGCGGCGGGGGAGTGCAGGAAAGTGCACGGGAACAGGGTCGTTTGCTGCACGCCCGAGGCCCGCCAAAGGCCCCTCCCGGCGGGCAACATTCTCGGTGTGAGGGCGGCCCGCCAGAACGAGAACGGCGGGCCGGACCGAGCGAAACGAACCCGCCCAGCGACATCGCCCACCCAGGAGGAAACCCGTGAACCGCATCGCGGCCCGCATCGCGTCCGGCACCATCACCGCACTCCTGGTCGTGGGCGGTGCCGGAGTCGCCCAGGCCGACAGCACCGGCGCGGACGGGGTCAGGCAGCCGGCGAGCGCCACGCAGACCGCGGTGCCCGGTCACGAGGCCGCCCCCGTCTCCCCGCTGACCAACGACTGGGGATGACCGGACCGGGGTGACGGCGGCCGCTCCGACCGGCCCCCCGCCCCCCGGACCCGCCGGCGCCTGCGAGCCGTACCCCCCGGCAGGTCTTCCCAGACTTCTCGTTCCACTCTCCACCCCTCCACCCCTCGTACGCCGGGCATCCCCATGCCCGAAACCACCTCGAAGGAGCACACCATGTCGAAGAACCTCAAGCGCGCCGCCCTCACCGTCGTCGGCGCCGTCGCCGCCTCGGCCCTGCTGCTGCCCGCCACGGCCCAGGCCGCCACGCCGGCCGCCGCCGAAGCCCGGACCGCCACCCAGCAGGTGGGCACCATGGACTCCGGCTGGAAGCTCGACATCGCCGTCGACGCCATGGGCTACATCGGCCCGATCATCGGCAACGTCCTGAACGACATCCGCATGGAGAAGGACCGCTCCGGCTTCGTCCACCGGCAGCTGGACGACACCATGGCGGCGTACTCGGGCTACAACGTGATGATCATCAACGACAAGCTCGACTACTCCATGGACCTGCACGGCGTGGTCGCCAACGCCCGCGTCACCCAGGGCAGCGCCACCTACCGGGTGCTCGCCTTCCAGTCGGGCACGATCGTCAACCGCGGCGACGGCGGCTGGATCAACTGGGGCTTCGGCGGCTGGTTCACCCGCGACGGCGGCACGGTGGTCTTCACCAGCTGAGTCCAACCGCACCGTCCGACCTCCTGTATCCCACTCGGGCTTCGCCACCCACGCAGATGGGCCGGTCTCCTCACGGAAACCGGCCCATGCCGCGTCCACCCAGGGCCGCATGGCCCACGATCCGCAGGAGACAAGACCGTGGAGAACCAGGTCCGACTCACCGGGCCGTCCGAAGCCGCCCCCGAACTGGCCTGCTTGCGCGTCATCGCCCAGCTCCCGCCCCGCTGGTCCGTCCGGATCCTGGAATGCGGAACCGGATACGCGGTCCTCGGCCTGTGCGCGGACGCCTCGGCCGAGGAGGTCGCGGTGGAGATCGACGAGGCGATCACGGCGCTTCCCCTACGGGGCTGGAAGCGGAGCTGACCTGCGGACGCATCAGCTGAACTGGACGGTCACCGTCTGGTCGTTCCAGCTGCCGAGCTGGGGCTCCCAGCCCACGAGCAGCCTGTTCCCGTTCCGGTCCCGCAGCCCCATCTGACAGCCGCCCTCCATGTACTGCACGGAAGAGATGGTCCAGCGGTACTTCTCGGGCAGCGGGAACTGGTAGTCGGGGATGTCTTCCTTGTCGCTGTTGCAGGATTCCCCGCGGAACTCGATGCGCGACCCGGAGTAATTGCTGTCCACATAGGCGATTCCGAGGGTCTTCGTGCCGTGCCCCATGGTGAGCAGATCGTACCCGGGAGCCGTCGCCGCACTGGCCGGCGCGGCCACACCGACCGACAACGTGACAGCGGCGAGAACGCCCAGAACCTTCTTGTCCATCATGCAGAACCACCCTCGCGTAACCGAGCTCGACTGACGGCGAAAGCTATCCGGTCGACTCGCCCACCAGAAAGCCCACTCTCCTCGGAATGGCTTATTCCGCCCAGCCCTCGATCAATCATGACCGAATTCCACACCACGCCAATAAAACGTTAGCGAGACGTTAGCAACACCGGTCAAAATGACGGCTTTCGCTCAATTGAATTCCCGGCCCGAATTCAGGACCGCCACGGCCGTGCGCCTGCCACCAGGCCCCCTACCCAGGGCTTCGGCGTAGTCGCGTGAAGCGGACGGGTCGACCGGGCACTCAACTGCCCAGGTGGTGTGTGCCATGCGGTGGGCCCTAGTGGGTGCCCACGCTCCCGTGGCACCGACCGATGACGCAGGGCGGCTGCCGGCGGTGTGACGCGATGCGGTGGCCCGGACCTCCGCCAGGACAATGCCGGTGGCCGGGTCGCGGTGCACAGGCGCGTACAGGCCCCAGTCGGCGTCACCGACCG
The DNA here is from genome assembly GCF_000720185.1 of Streptomyces sp. NRRL S-340. Lineage (GTDB taxonomy): Bacteria > Actinomycetota > Actinomycetes > Streptomycetales > Streptomycetaceae > Streptomyces. Next base: position 36,731 of record NZ_JOIY01000003.1, read on the forward strand.
TGACCTAGCCGCCGGCCCACGGGGCGTCGGTGGGTCTCCGGCTCGCGCCCGGCGAGCGGGCCGCCCGCGAAGCGAACGATCACAGCAGTACCTCCATCCGGCTGGAGCGTCCCGCCTCACCCCTTGGTGGGACTCAGCGCCCGGAGAACAGCACCGAAGTACCGGCGACTTCCGTCCCGGCCCGGCCGCCGGGCCGTCGACGGGTGCGGCGCGGCGGCCCCGGCCGACGCGCAACCGGCTGAGTGCGCCCCGATCCCGGCCGCGGCCGCACCGCCCATCCCGCCCGTCCCTTACTCCTTCACTCCAGCCAGGAGACACGGGCAGAGCAGCCGCAACGGGGATGTCAGCGATCCGACCACGGCGAAATCGGCGTGGTGACCTGCGCGAACGCGGATGCGGTCCGTCGGGTCGCGCAACAGTAGGCGCAACCCCTGGTGCAACCTCCAGCGCAACAACCAGGCGCAACCCCTGTCACCACCCCGTGCTCCTGGTCGACCGAGGCGCCCGGGTCACGCGGCCCGGACGGCTCCCCGAGCGCGGACCATCTGGCGCAGCTCGGTACGCGCGGCCGGCACCGAGGGGGCGGTCTCCCAGTACGGGTGCCACCACAGCCGTACGGACAGGCTCAGCAGGCGGCGGCGAGGGCGGTGGTGTCGCGGGGGCGGGGCGCGGCGAGCGCGTCGTAGGTGGCGTTCCAGGCGGCTTGCGTCTGCACCAGGTCGTCGGGGAAGTCGATCGCGTCCATACCGGCATTAGATCTCTTGTTCGAATTCGGTGTCACATCAGACACGCCCCGACCGGGGCCGTGGTCGGGGTCAGGGTGGGCGTGGTCGGGGTCAGGGCGGGCGTGGTCGGCCTCATGGCCGGGCCTGCGGCCGGCCCCACCGCGGCGGTCCGGGCCGGTGTGGAGCAGTACCCGGGCGGGTGATTTTCCCTAGCGTACGCGGGCGCAGTCCTAGCGGCGTGCGCCCAACTTGCCTGTTTTCAGGGGGCATTGACATGTATTCGCGTGTTCTGTCATGTTCTGTTCCGCCGCTTCCGGCGAACGAGCGAGAGGTGATCTCATGCGACGAACCGAGTACGACGCGGGCCAGGCCGCCAAGCGCCTGAAGGTGCCCGCAGCGGCCTTCCGGTGGGCCCGGCACACCGGCCTCATCCCCGCCCCCGACGTGTCGTCCACCCGGTGGTCCCGGGCCGCTGTGGAGGCTCTGGACGCCGACGCCATCCGGGCCGCGATGTCGTCCCCGCCGATCGGCAGCGGCGCGGCGGCCGACAAGATCGCCGAGGCGCTCGGCACCCCGAACGTGATCGGCGAGAAGGCGAACGTCACGGCCTTTGTGGTACGGCGGTTCGTCGACCGCGGCCTCCTGGTCGACCTGAGCGCGAACCCCGAGGGGACGCCGCACCACCCCGGCCAGGTCGCGGAGGTCTGCCGCCGCGAGGACGTGGCGGACCTGGTCGCCGCCGACACCCCGCTCGGTCCCGAGCAGGCCGCCGCCCGCCTCCGGATCCGACGCGCCGATCGGGATCACATGGTCCGGCTCGGTTGGGTCCGCTCACCGCAGTCGATCGAGGTGCGCTACGGCACCAGCCGAGCCGGGGCCGTCGACGTCGCGCTCACACCACGGCATCCGTCGACGCGATCGTCCCCGCCCACCCCGAGGTCGACTGGAACCAGCTGCGCACGGTGGAGAAGGGCCGGCGCTCGCCGCTCGCCTCCCTGCGCCCGGCACCCGCCTGAGCGCCCCCGCGTCGGAACAGCACTACGAAGGTGCTCCCCCGGCCGCCGCGCCCCAGCCGCCCAGAAAGGCGGCCAGGGCGCGGCGTGGCTCTTCCTCGCGGGCGATCTGCCGGGCGAGGACGTCGCGGTCGACGTACGGGGCGACGGCGGCGAGGACCAGGCACTGGAGTTCGGCCGGCTCCAGCGCTTCCACCTCCCACTGCACCGGGCGGCGGGGGTCGAAGCCGTAGCGGCGGGCGAAGGCCGGCCAGCTCGGGTCGCCGTGCTTGCCCTCGGTTCTCGACCGCGGCTGCCTCTACCTGCCCCAAGACTTCCTGAAGGCGCACGGCGTCGACCGCTCTCTTCTGGAATGGAGCCGTCGCACCGGCCACCGGGACTACCGGATCACAGCGGCCGGGAAGTCGTTCGCCGGTCTCGCGGACACCGCGTACCGGGACGCGGCCTCCAGCACAGCGGTTCTGGCCCCGCACGTGCGGCCCGCTCTCCACGCCGCGCTGGCCCACTACGCCGCCGTCCTCAAAGAGATCACCGAAAAACGGCTACGACGTCCTCCACCAGCGCGCCCGAGTGCCCCGGTACGACGTGCTGCGCTGGCCGTCACGTGCGTCGCCCGCGTCATCGCCGTCCGTGCGACAACGTCGTAGAGGCTGTGAAGCCGACCCCTCCACCTCTCCATACGCAAACGCCTGCGGGCACCGCCCGCAAGAGTGCCTGTCAGTAGTGCTGCCCCCGGTAGACGCGCGCGGCGCTGCCTGCGATGCGCAAGCCGGGGGATACGGACACAACTGGCGACAGCCGCCGGGAGAGCGAGCTGACAAAGGCCACTTCCTGACGTTGCGTTTACGGGTGGCAAAGGTAAGGTCAAGGCATGGCAATTGCTTGGCCTTCGGTCCGTGGCGGTCGGCCATGCGCAGGACGAAGTCGTCATCTCGGGTTTCCGGAACAGACGTTGCGGCCCGGGCCCACCGGAACCCAACTGAACGGCAGGGGACGTCATGAGCAACGCGACGAGTTACCGCACGCAGGCCGTGGAACTGCCCGAGAGCGGCGCGCCGTTCACGCTGAGCGCCGTGCCGATCGACCCCAAGGTGATAGCGAAGCTCGCCGAGGTCAGGGTGCCGATCCCCCAGTCGGTCCTCCTGGGGTGGGTGGACGTGCCTCCCGGCGACCCCCGCGGGGCGACCAACCACGCGGTCTATCTCACTCCCGGTGGCTATGCCTACCGGGTCACAACCTACCTCGGTGACAACCGGAGCAACGGCGCGGACTCCAACTGACCCTCAGCCCCCGCCCAGATCGACGGCTGGATCGCGATCGAGGAACGGGATGAGGCAGAGCAGCGCCGGGCATGGAGATGCGGCCTGCCCCGCCAGACCGGCTGATCCATTACGGCCTCAACCGCACCAGCGTGGATGCGATGCACACCGGCGACCCGCTGGGCGGCGACCAAGAGCGGCCGGGGCCGCCCGGCAATCCGGCAGCAGGCACTCGACGCCCTGCGGCAACGGGTGCCGTCGTACCTCCACTGCCGACCGCTCTGCATCAACGAACTCGGCTGTGCGCCACAAGACGCTGAGGAATCGGGCGGAAGGAGGAGCCCACCAGTCGATCTCACCTGCCGCATCGGCCGCTGCCTGGACCTGTTGGAACAGACGCTCCCACGTGCCGTCGGCAGACCACAGCCGGTGGCGTTCATAGACGGTCTTCCACGGCCCGAACCGTTCGGGCAGGTCACGCCACTGCACCCCTGTCCGCACCCGGTGCAAGATTCCGTCGATCACCTGCCGGTGATCCCGCCACCTGCCACGACGCCTGTTACTGACCGGCAGGAACGGCCGCAACCGTTCCCACTCTCTGTCAGATCCCCCCGTCCCATGTGCACATCAACGACCCGAGCGCGCAGTGGTCACATGATCGGCCGGACAAGTCCTAGTACTCCAGCCGTAGGTCGCGACCTGTTGCGGTGTCACCTTTGTCGACTCGGCTGACTGTCCCAGTCAGGTCGGCTTCACGGCCGGCTGCGTCGCTCGGCGGCGTCGAACGCGGGCGCGAGCGGGGCCAGTGCCGCGCGGAGCTGGTCGGGCAGTGAGCCGGTGGGCACGATGAGTCCTCCGGCGCCGAAACTCTCGGCGGCCTCGGTGTTCCCGGCCGGCCGGAGCCAGCCTTCCAGCGCGATGCGAACCGCCGCGGCCACGCTTGCCGCGAGAACGCGGGCTGTGTGCGCTCCGGTGTCACCTAGGCGTTCGGCGATCGCCGCCGTGAGCGGGGGCTCGATGTCGGCGGTGGTGTCGAGGAATGCGTCGCGCAGCGCGGTCCGGGTGGTGATCAGCAGCAGCAACTGGTGTTCGTGCTCACTGGTGTTCGTGTACTGCTCGACCACTGCTTGGGTGACGGCGTCGGCCAGGTGCACTCCAGCGGGCCGGGCCGTGACCGCCGCCGCGATGCGCGCCTCCCGGTCTGCGGTGACAGCGGAGACGATCGCCTGCTCGCGGCTGGCGAAGTAGTTGTTGTAGGTGCGAGGCGAGACCCCGGCCGCCTCGGCGATGTCCTCGACCCGTACCTGGTCCGGTCCGCGCTCCACGGCCAGGCGCAGGGCCGCCTCGCGTAGCGCCTCGCGTGTGGCCTGCTTCTTCCGCTCCCGCAGTCCTGGTGGTGGTGTCGTCACGGTGTCAGCGTTCCACACAGGGATGCGCATGCGCAAAATTGCGTGCACGAAAACTTGCGTGCACGCACTTTTCCTGTCAGCCTCGACCGACCGAGACCCACAGAAGGGGCGTCACCATGCGAGCAAGAGGAATGACCTACGACACCGGATTCGTCGTGCACGGCCAGATATCCCGCGAGCACTTCGACCCCGCGGTGGTCCGGCGTGAGCTCGCCATCATCCGCGACGACCTGCACTGCAACGCGATCCAGATCATCGGCGGTGACCCGGAACGACTGGAACTGGCCGCCGGTGCCGCCGCCGAACTCGGCCTGGAGGTCTGGTTCTCGCCCTATCCGCTGGAACTGGATCCGGAGCAGATCCTCACGCTCTTCCGTGACTGCGCAGGGCGAGCGGAACGGCTCCGGCAGCAGGGGGCCACCATCGTGTTCGTCGCAGGGGTCGAGCTGAGCGTGATGAACCGCGGGTTCCTGCCCGGAGAGAGCCCCGAGGAAAGGGTCGAGCAACTGATGGGCCGACCCGAGCGGCGGGCCGAAGCGATGCGCCGGCTCGGTGAGCGCGTCAACGCATTCCTCCGCGACGCCGCGGCCACGGTCCGCGAGCGCTTCCAGGGCAAACTCACCTACGCATCCATCCAGTTCGAGCAGGTCGACTGGACTCCCTTCGACATCGCGACGTTCGAGCTGATCCGCTCCGCCGAGATCGCCGACCGGTTCCGGGAGGCGGTGCGCATCCTGGCTCAAGGCCCGAAGCCGCTCGCCATCACCGGGTTCGGCACCGCGGCCTACCGCGGTGCCGGAGACCGCGGTGGACGGGTGCTGGAAGTGGTCGAGCACGACCCTGAAACCAAGGCCCCAGTACGACTGAACGGCGTGTACGAGCGTGACGAAACCGGGCAGGCCACGTACCTGAGCGAACTGCTGGAGATCTTCGAGACCGAGGGTGTGGACAGCGCGTTCGTGTTCCTGTTCGCCTTGCCCGGCTACCCGCACCGCCCGGACGGCGACCCCAGGGACGACTTGGACCGGGCCGGCCTGGGCATCGTCAAACTGCTCGAAGGACGCCAGGGACAGACCTACCCCGACATGGAATGGGAACCCAAGGCCGCGTTCGCGGCAGTGGCGCAGCGGTACAGGAGCTGACAGGCCCCGAGCAGACAGAAGCGGTACTCGCCGAACTCGCCGCAGACCTCGCGCCCGGTCCACCACCGCTGCGACAGGCCCTGACCACGGCGACGGCCAGGTCGGCTACCGCCCACCAGCCCCTTGTGTGACAGCACCCCGGCCTCATGTCCCGGGTCCAGGAGCGGGCATCAACCGGTGTCCTGGGGCCCGGGTGGTCGGGCGAGATGGGGGCCAGGCATCGGGGTGAGCGGGTGCTGTGGTCGGGTGTGGTGTCCCGGGGCGCGGGACCCCGGTCTGTCCCGCCTCCGTCTCCAAGGTGATCACCTTCCTCGAAGGCCTGGATCTCGTGCGCCGCGAACGCGACGAACGCCGCCGCGAGTGATACGTCGTCGACGACGGCCTCTGGTACCGATCCATGATCCGCAGCGCCCGCACCAACGACCAGTTCATCGAAACCGCACGCCAAGGCGCCGCCGTCCTCGGCCCCGGCACCCCGGCCGCCGCCCGCCCCGAAAACGCCGCCCGCTTCCTCGACTTCGTCAGCGAACACCTCGTCCACGCCGCCGAACAAGACCGCGACGTCACCGTGCTCTTCCGCGCCTACGCCCGTAACGTCACCGGCGATCCGCGCCGCACCCGCACCGTCTTCGTCGAGGTCATCGGCGTCAGTGCCCGGCTGGAGCAGCAGCACCTCGCCCGCCGCGCACGCCGGATCGACCTCATCCGCGCCGCGGCGGAGGCGGCCGCGGCCCGCGGGGAGGCGGCACCGCGCGACTACCGCCTAGCGGACACGGCGTTCATCGGCGGCGTCAAGGCCTGCTGCGCGACTGGAGCGCCGGCCGGGTCGGCGCCAGGCTGGAACAGGTCGCGGACGAGCTGGTGCGGCTGCTGGGCATGCTCCGCCCGCTGGGCCGCCCCGAGCCGGTCCGACGCGCTCTGGGAACGGCAGCGTCGTCGCAGTTCAGGGCCGCCCCGGCCTGCTCGGCGCGCGTGATCGGCCGCGAGCTGCTGTGCTGGATCGGGTGGGGGCCGTCGCATCCGTTCTCCGGAGACACAGATGAGTACCTACCGAGTCGCGCAGGTGACCGCCCCGGACGGCGGTTTCGAGCTGGTCGAGCGCGAGGTCCCGCGGCCCGGCCGGGGTCAGGTGCGGATCGCCGTCGAGGCGTGCGGGATCTGCCACAGCGACGCCCTCTTCGTGAGTGGCGGACTACCGGGAGTGTCGTTCCCGGAGGTCCCCGGACACGAGATCGCCGGGCGCCTGGAGGAGCTGGGGGAAGGCGTGGAGGACCGCGGCTGGCGGACCGGCGACCGGGTCGCCGTCGGCTGGTTCGGCGGTAGCTGCGGCCACTGCCGGCCCTGCCGCGAGGGCGACTTCGTGGTCTGCCCGAACCTGGAGGTGCCGGGCTGGGCCTACGACGGCGGCTTCGCCGAGAAGGTGATCGCGCCCGCCGACGCCCTGGCCCGCGTCCCGGACGCGCTGGCCGCGTCCGACGCCGGGCCCATGGCCTGCGCGGGCGTCACCACGTACAACGGGCTTCGGCGCAGCTCCGCCCGGCCGGGCGACCTGGTCGCGGTGCTCGGCCTCGGCGGCCTGGGGCACCTCGGCGTGCAGTACGCGGCGGCGATGGGCTTCGAGACCGTCGGGATCGCCCGCGGCGCCGAGAAGGCCGACTTCGCCAAGCGGCTGGGCGCCCACCACTACGTCGACAGCACCTCCGGCACCCCGGTCGACGAGGCGCTGCGGTCCCTCGGCGGCGCCAGGGTCGTGCTGGCCACCGCCGGCAACTCCGCGGCCATCAGCGCCACCGTGGACGGCCTGGCCCCCCGAGGTGAACTCGTGGTCATCGGCGCGGACACCGCACCGCTCGGCATCAGCCCGGCCCAGTTGCTGATGACCGGCCGCGTCGTGCGCGGCCACCCGTCGGGTACCTCGCAGGACGTCGAGGACACGATGGCCTTCAGCGCGCTACACGGCATCCGTCCCATGACCGAGACGGTCCCGCTGGACGACGTGGACGAGGCCTACCGCAAGATGCTCTCCGGCGGGGCGCGCTTCCGCATGGTCCTGACCCCCGGCTGACACGGCGCCCGGGCCCGCCCGCCCCGCCGTCCGGCAGTTCTTCGCGCGGGAGGGGCATCTGCGGGCGCCCCCCGGAACGCGGTGGAGGTGCTGCCGGACGGGACCGGGAACAAGCTGGGTGCCGTCGTGGACAACACGCACGCGCCGGATTGACAGCTGACCGATGAACAGCAGGCGGAGTGGACCGCGCTCGGGATGCGCCGGCAGATCACCCTGCACGCCGACGGGCGGCCCGGTCACCATCTGGTGGCGACCGGGCCGCCCCTCCCTTCGGTGCGGGGGCCGGTGCCCTGCGGGACTACGGGTCCGGCTGGTGCCTGACGCTCTCCTGTGCCCTGGTCACGACCTTGATGAGCACGTCATCGGCTCCCGCCGGGGTGCACGCGCGCTCCTGGAACACGGCCCGTCCCGTGGCGCTGTCTGCCCCCGCCGCCATGGTCACGCACGGCCCGGGCGTGTCCGGCGGATCAGGCGTGGCGGCCCTGGTGGACGGCCCGGCCGTCGCGGAGGACTGCGAGGCGGTCGGGGCCGGCTTCCGTCCAGGGTGCCTCGAAGGGGGCGCCGCCGTACAGGTCGGGCGGCCCGGCGAACCCACCGGCCAGGGCGTCGTCTGGGGCGGTGTGGTCGACGAGTCGTGGCACCCACGCGTGAGATCCGGGGCGTCCTCCTGCCGGGCGGCTCGCCGGACAGGAGGACGCACCGGATCAGGCCCCGGTGGCCCAGGTGCGCCTGGCCCAGTCGGCGAAGCCGGTCCAGTGGACCTCCGGGTGGGCGGCATGGAGGGCGGGGATGTCGACGCGGTAGCCGGGTCCGTTCAGGAACGTCCACATGGCGTGCATGTCCGGATTGCCGATGGCCGTCAGCGGGACGTACTCGTGGCGGACCTCCCGTCCCAGCGCCGCGCCGAGCGCCGCCGCCATCTGTGCCGGCGTGGGTGCGTCGCCGGCCAGTTCGATGCGCTGCCCGATGTACCGAGCGGGGTCGAGCAGCACTTCGGCCGCGAACGCTCCGAGGTCGGGCCGGGCGAGCTGCTGCAACGGCCGATCGGACGGCAGCGGCAGATCGAGAACACCGTCGAGGATGCGCTCCGCTCCGCCGAGCGCGTTGTCGAAGAAGTACGTCGGCCCGAGGATGGTGTACGGAACATCGCCCGCGGTCAGTTCCGCCTCGATGCGCGCCTTGCTCTCGAAGTGCGGTACGCCGCTGTCCTGGTCGGCTCCGGCGACCGAGCTGAACACGAGATGCGGGACGCGCTCGCGCGCCGCCGCGGTGAGGATGGCCCGCCCCTGTTCCACCTCCGCCTCGACACCGGCCTCGAAGGGCGTGGTGAACGCGAAGACACCGGCCGCCCCCTTCATGGCCGCGGCGAGCGATCCGGGATCGCTCAGGGAACCCGCCACCACCTCGACACCCCGTTCGGCCAGCTTCCGCGCGGCGCTGCGGCCGGGGTCGCGGACCAGTGCCCTGGTCCGGGCCCCGCGGGCGAGCAGCGCCTCGGTCACGGCACCGCCCTGCCCGCCCGTCGCGGCGAGCACCAGGATCGGCTCATGCGCCATGGTTGAACTCCCTTTCCTGCGGCTGGGCATGTGAGTGCAGTCGGCCCAGAGGGCAACCATCCGTCACGAACGATGGCGCCTGACGCAGACTCGCCCGAGACGTGCGCCGACGGACTCAACCCCGTGCACGCACAGTCATGACGCTTCTCGTGCAGGGATCGTCAGCGACCGGAGAATCACGGGCTTGTCGGCTGAGGTGACTGCAGAACTCGTAGCTGAGACAGAGGGCCTTTGTGGCACGAGCAGCACCGGGCCAGGCTTGTCTCGCGGCTTCGGAAGTGGGCCGTGGAGGGCGGGCCGTGGGGGGCGGTGCGAAGCATCGATTGATGTTCATCGTCCGGCTGCTGGCCAGGCTCGTCCATCTCCGCCACGGGGTCACTCACGACGTACTGGCCTGCTGGTTCGACGTGGACCACTCCGCCATCACCCGTGCCATCGGTGAACTGCGGCCGCTGATCGACGAGCGCGGCTGCACCGTCAGTCCCGGTGTGCGCTTGCGGACCGTCGCCGAACCCCGTCCGGACGGTGCTCACCGAGGCCGACGTGCTCGCCGCGGTCGTGGACGACATCGCGAGCCGCTTCCCCCCGATCGCCGGGAAGGCGTCATGCGCAAGGTACTGGCCGCCGCAGCCGCCCATGAACTCGCCGTCTTCGGCCACCCCATGCAATGGCCACGCCCGAATGGAAAGACAACTATCCGACCGACCTGATCGGCAACCCGGTGGAGACCACGACCGCCGTGGCATCGCTGCTCCTGAGCGGCGTCATGGAAGAACTGCCGCACCTGCGCATCTGCTTGGTCCACGGCGGAGGCTGCGCCCCCTCACTGTTCGGACGCTGCGAACACCGATGGCGTTCACGGCGGATGCCCCCCAAGGCAGCACACGCCCATCCTCGGAGGCCAGTCCCCGTCCTGACGGGCTCGACGTAACCGGCGGCCTGGGGTGCCGTGCCGGTGTGCTGTCCGTGCGGGTCCGGCACCAAGCCGGGAGATCTGCCGCGGGTGCCGGCCAGCCGGTCGGGGCGAGACGTACACGACGTTCCTGCCGCCCGGTGAGATCCTCGACGAGATCCGCGCGGAGGTACTGGCCACCGTCGAGAAGTCGCTGCGGCCGCAGTTCGCCCGCCTGACGGCGGTCTCCCACATCTTCATGCAGCCTGTCTTCGACCTGTCCCCGTACCGGATGGTCGCCGGGCCACACCGCGCTGACCGGCGATGCCGCCGGAACGGTTCGCCCCCACACGGCGTCCGGTCCTCCAAGGCGTCCGGCGACGCCGCCGGCCTCGCGGCGGAACCGCGCGGCTGGACACCGGACCAGGAACCGCCCGATGAGGCCGGCGTCCACGGCGGGCCGGCCGATAGGGGGGTCGGTCATGCCCGCAGTCCGTCCAGCGCCGTGTCGATCGCCGCCAGGGCCGTCGTCCTGTCGAGCCCCGCCCTCGACACGAGCGAGAGGCCCTGGACGATGTACAGGAGGAGTTGCGCCTGGGACTCGGGAGAGCAGGTGTCCGTGACCTCTCCGGCGGCCTGTGCGCGGCGGAGCGCGTCGGCGACGATGCCGGTGAACCGGCGGTAGGAGCGGGTGACGATCTCCGTGGCTTCGCTGTCCTGGGGGACGAGTTCGGCGGTCGTGTTGCCGATCAGGCAGCCCTGTGGCACGCCCAGGTCGGAGATCAGTTCGTCCAGCCTGACGGGGTGGGTCAGGATCTCGCGCAGGGCGGGCAGGAGAGGGCTGGTGTCGAGCGCGGCGATCAGATGCCGCTCGTACACCTCCCAGTAGAGCCTGACGGCTTCGAGGTAGAAGCGGCGCTTGTCGCCGAATGCGCCGTAGAGGCTGCCCCGCTCGACCGCCAGCGCGTCGACCAGGTCCTGGATCGACGTCGCCCCGTATCCCCGGGACCAGAAGAGTTCGAGTGCGCGCTCCAGCGTCCGTTCCTTGTCGAACTCGCGGGGGCGTCCGGTTCTTGCCACGCGGCAGATACTACGACTTCTTGACTCGGCGTTCAAGAAGTCGTAGCTTCCGTTGCGACACTTCTTGAACGGCTGCACAGAAGTCGGTCGCTCACCGGCCGGCATGAAGGGCGAAGCAATGGAATTCGCAGGCAAGACGGCTCTCGTCACCGGATCCGGTGCGATCGGCGGACTCGGGCACGTCACGGCCGAGGTACTGGCCGCGGGCGGCGCCGGTGTGATCCTGACCGGCACCGATCCGCAGCGCGGCGCCCAGGTCGTAAAAGACCTCCGCGCAGGCGGCGGCTCCGCCGGGGCGGTGCGTTTCATCGCCGCCGATCTGTCCGACCCGGCGGGCGTGCGGCAGCTGGCCGAGGACGCCGGCCCCGTCGACATCCTGATCAACAACGCGAGCGTGCTGACGTTCTCCCCGTCCACCGGGCAGGACCTCGCGAGCTACGAGGCCGCCTTCGCGGTCAATGTGCGCGCACCCTTCCTGCTCACCGCCCTGCTCGCGGAGAAGATGGCCGCGCGCGGCGGCGGCAGCGTCGTCAACGTCAGCTCCACCGCGGCCGGCCTCGGCATGCCGGGCATGGCCGTCTACGGCGCCACCAAGGCGGCGCTCGAATCGCTCACCCGCACCTGGGCGGCGGAGTTCGCCGGCTCGAACGTGCGGGTCAACGCCGTCGCTCCGGGCCCGATGCGCACTTCGAAGGTGGTCGCGGCGATGGGCCCGGACATGGGTGGCATGGGCCTGACCACCGCACTCAAGCGCACCTCCGACCCGGCCGAGGTGGCCCAGGTGATCGCCTTTCTGGCCAGCGACCGGGCCAGTTACATGACCGGCGCGGTGGTGGCCGCCGACGGTGGCCGCACCGCGATCTGAAGGGAGACAGGACGATGGACCGTCTTGCGGGAAAGCACGCACTGATCACAGGGGGGACGAGCGGCATCGGCCTGGAAACCGCCCGCGAATTCCTCGCCGAGGGAGCGACCGTTGCCATCACCGGCCGCTCGCGGGAAAAGCTGGACGAGGCGGCACGGGTGCTGGGCGGCCCGCTGCTGACCATCGCCAGTGACGCCGGCGACGTACCCGGCCAGGCGGCGCTCGCGGCGCGCCTGCGGGAGGAGTGGCCGAAGCTCGACATCCTGATGAGCAACGCCGCCGACGTCACCCACCTCCCCATCGAGGCATGGACCGAGGAGGCGTTCGACAGGCTCGTCGCGACCAATCTGAAGTCGCCGTTCTTCCTGATCAGGGACCTCCTGCCGATCTTCTCGCAGCAGTCCTCGGTCATCCTCGTCGGCTCGGTCTCCGCGTACATCGGACACGACAACGCGACGGTCTACGGCGCGGCCAAGGCGGGCCTGCTCTCCTACACGCGAGGGCTGACCCATGAGCTGAAGGACCGGGGCATCCGCGTCAACGGACTGAGCCCGGGCCCGACGATCACCAATGCGTTCGCACCCCTCGGCCCCGAGCGCCAGGCCGCCCTGTACGAGGAACTCCGGCAGACCGTGCCCCTGCACCGCCTGGGAACCGCCACCGAGCTGGCGAAGGCGGCGGTCTACCTCGCCTCGGACGAATCCGCCTACACCGCGGGGACGGTGCTGCGCGTGGACGGAGGCATCGGGCAGCTCGCGTACTAGGTTCCGCCTCCGAACGGATCCGGCCCGGAGCAGGAACGACGTGAGTGTGACCGCCGCTTCGCAGAAGGCGGCGGTCCTGTCACACCCGGCGGGTACGCCTGTTCCTCTGACCGCCGCCGTGCGAGACGCAACCACGTTTCTTGAACGCTAGATCCAGATACGCTACGGTGCAGTCATGGCGAGAACCCGGGAATTCGACACCGAGGCGGCGGTCAGCCGCGCCATGAACCTGTTCTGGGTGCGCGGCTACGAGGCGACCTCGGTACGTGACCTGACCCAGGAACTGGGCATCGGACAGGGCTCCTTGTACGCCGCCTTCGGTGACAAGGAGGGCCTGTACCGGGCGGCCCTGGAGCATTACCGCACCACCCTCGCGGCGGACGCCCTGCGCAGCCTCGAGGAGGGGGCCGACACCCGGTCGGCTGTTCGCGGGATGCTGCTCGGCCGGATCCGGCTCGGCACGCAGGACGGCGGCCGGGGCTGCCTTGCCGTCAACGCCGCCTGCGAGCGTCTGCCGCAGGACCCGTCGGTCAGGCGCGTCGTGCGGGACATGCAGGACGCCAGCCGCGACGCGCTCGCCGAGGTGCTGCGGGTCGCGGTGGAGCGGGGCGAGATCACGGCGCGACAGGACCCGTACACACTGGCGGGATTCCTCGTCACGTTCCTCAACGGGCTTCTGGTCTCCTCCAAGATCACCCCGGATGTGCGCACTCTCGAACCCCTCGTGGAGGTCGCCCTGGCCGCCCTCGGCTGATTTTTTTCACGACCGCAAACTGTATCGTGCGATCCACAAAAAGCTCAGGGCCGGCGCGACCCGGAGTCCGGCGACGACGCCCCTCCCCCGGCAATCACCGGAGGAACGCCCGCCGTTCCACCGCCTGCCCGTCACAACCACGGGCCCGCCGCCGGGCCCCATCCGCCCGATGACTCCCGTCGGGCCTTTGCAGACCACTGCTCTCCCCTCCCATCGCGATCCACAACCGAAAGGCAGACGAACATGATCTTCGATCACCAGGGAACGCCCGTCCGTACGGGTCGAGCCGCCGTCAACGGCACGAGTCTGCACTACCGCACAGCCGGGTCGGGCCCCGCGGTGGTGCTCCTGCACGGTGTACCCAAGACCAGCTACCACTGGCGCCACCTCGTCCCGGCACTGACTCCCCGCTACACCGTCGTCGTGCCCGACCTCCGGGGTCTGGGCGACTCCGCCCGGCCGTCGGACGGCTACGACTGCGCGACGATGAGCGACGACATCGCCGCCCTGATGGCCCACCTCGGGCACGAGACATACGCCGTGGTCGGTGAGGACTGGGGAGCGGTGGTCGGCTACCAGCTCGCCGCCCGCCACCGCGACCACGTCACCGCCCTCGTGTTCGCCGAGGCTCTGTTCCCCGGCTTCGGTTTCGAGGACCACACGGCTCTCACCCCCGAGAACGTCTCCAGCGGCATGCACCTGTGGCACCTGGGCTTCTACTTCCAGCCCGACGTTCCCGAGATGCTGATCACCGGGCACGAGCGCGAACTCATCACCTACATGATCAAGAACGAACGCAGCCGCCCCGACACCGCCACCCCCGACGCGATCGACGAATACGTGCGCTGCTACTCCATGCCCGGCGGCATCCGCGCGATGCTCTCCATCTACCGTGCCATGCTCGTCGACGCCGAACAGAACCGGCAGGCCGCACAGAAGAAGCTGGACATCCCGGTCCTGGCGCTCGGCGGGTCCGCGTTCATCGGCGACCGCAACGAGTCCCAGATGCGGCTCATGGCCCACGACGTCACCGGGCACGTCTTCGACGCGGGCCACGACCTGGCGGAGGAAGTCCCCGATGAGATGGCCGCGGTCGTCCTTCCGTTCCTGGCCGCGCATCTGTGACCAGGCCGCCGGACCGAAGCGGCCCGCAGGCCGGGGAACCTCCTGGCAGAGCGGGCCGGCCCGAACGCGCGCCGCCGGGAGGCCCGTTGCTCAGGACGCGCCGGCGCATCGGCGGCCCGGCCTGCGTATCGGTACAGATACGCGTCCGGTATGCAGGTGGGCGGCGGCCCCCACGGCCCTTGCTCTCAGGGCCCTCTGGGGGCGTCGTCGGCCTGCCGCGCCTTCGGAGCCGGTCTCCCGGCGCACGGAACACGGGACTCAGGACCCGCGGCCAGCTCTGTCGCGCGGACCGCGGTGACCCGCTGCCGCGGTTGTGATGCCTGCGGTGTCCTAGGCCCTGGCTAGGGTGTGGCCGTGATCGATGACTGGAACACCGACAGAGTGCACCGCTTCCGCACCGAGGCAGCGTCCCGTGGGCTGCCGGCGGAGGAGGCCGAGGAGTGGATACGGGCCGCTGTGCCGGGCACGTTCTTCACACAGGGCGGTGACGGGCCGCTCGCGGCACGGACGGGTGGTGATCCGGAACTGCCGGAAGACGCCCCGGATCCGCGTCACCCCCTGATCGCCCGCGTCGACTGCGCGCTGATACCCCAGGGCGCCACCGGACTCCCCCTGCCCTCATCCGGCCACCTGCTGTTCTTCGCCGACCTGGAGCTGGGCCTGCACGGCCCGTCGAGCGACGCGGTGTGCCATGTCCCCGCCGGGACACCGGCGGCCGTCCGGCGTGTGGACACCGGGTACGGGCCGTTCGAGCCGCAGGACATGCGCACGATGTGGCACCACTTGTCCCCGCCGATGCCGGAGAGCTTCGCGGAGGCCAGGTGGGAGGCCCCCGACGACGAGGAGTACGAACTCGCCGAGGAGTTGGAGAGCGCCTGGACGCACGTGGGTGGCTCCTGGCCGATCTGGACGTTCGCACTCGGCGCCCACCCTGTCGTCCTCAACGACGACCCTCTTCTCCTCGCCCGGGACGAGGAGCCGGAGACCGGCGACGCCGCGGCGGACACCGACGACTGGGTCCTGCTGGCCACCTGGCGTGGCGGTGAGCAGGTCCGCGAGCTGGACTCGTACGTCGTCAGCTGGATGATCCGCCGCCAGGACCTGGCGTCCCTGCGCTTCGATCGCGTGTACACCCACGTCGACAGGGCATGACGCCCGGCCCTGCCCACAGCCGTCGGCCGCACACGCGGCCGAGGTGACGGCGCGGCGCGGGCCGGGGCCATGGGGCGGTGCGCTTGGTGCGCCCTACTGGCCCGCGCCGGGGACGCGGTGCGGCAGCCCTGTGCCGGGACGGTGCTTCATGGGCGTCCGTCTCCGGGTCGCCAGGGCTCTGTGCAGCGCGTTCCGTCCCCGGTCCGGCACCGTCCACAGCGTCTGGCCGCGCACTCCCCACTGCTCCAGCAGGGCGTTGGCCGCGAGGAAACCACTGGTCGCCGCCCGTTCCATGAGGGCCACGGGCAGGCCGGTGCGGACCATGTCACCGGCCACCACCAGCCGGGGGTGGGGGGTGCGGACGGTGGGGCGGTCGGCGTAGCCGCCCGGTGGGAAGAGAGGGCAGTCCTCGTGCCACTCGTGGCGGGCGTCGACGATCGCGGCCCGGCCGGTCTCCGGGTAGACGCGGTGCAGTTGGCCGAGGAGGCGTTTCTCCTCGACGTCGCGGGCGGCCGCGGGGGGTACGGCGTAGGCGTGCAGCTCGACGACGGAGCCACCGGTGCGCGCGCTCCAGCGGGCTGCTTCGTTCTCGTAGCGGTCCAGCACGCTGATGTTGTCGAGGGACCCGAAGCCGCTGGTGCCGAGGAAGCCTGGCCGGTCGGCGGCGACCGGCCGGTCCAGCCACAGCCGGCTCACCAGGAAGGGCGGGGCGGTGCGCAGCCGTGCGATCCGCTCGCGCCAGGGCGCGTCGCCCAACTGCGGGCACCGCGCGACCAGTGAGCGCAGCCCCGCGCCGTCCAGGGCCAGGACGACTCCGTCGTGGCGGCGCTCGTCACAGGCGGTGGCGACCACGAAGTGACCCTGCTCGGTGGGCGCGATGTACTCGACGGCCGTGCCGGTGCGCACATCGGCGTGGTGGCGGGCCAGGTAGCCGGCGAGCGGGTCCCACAGGGCGGCCGGGAAGGGCGCCCGGGGCACGTCGAACAGCAGCCCTTCGGCGGAGCCGAGGAAGTAGATGTGGAACATCAGTGCCATCTCGGCCGCCGACAGCTCCCGCGGGTCGGCGAAAAAGCTCCGTGAGAACACCTCGAAGGCCAGGTGGCGGGCCTTCTCGGGGAAGCACACGGCGTCGAGGAAGGCCTGGGCGCTGGTGCCGTCCAGGTCGTCGTAGACCTGGGGCACGCGCACGTCGAGCAGGGGCAGGGCCGCCCGCACGTTCACGGCGCGCAGGTCCGCGGGCCGGAACGTGGGGCTGAGCGCCACGAAGCCGAGCGCACTGAGCGGCGGGGTGCGGGGCAGGTGACGGAAGCTGTCGTGCAGGCCGTCGGCGTTGAGCAGGGGGTAGTCCGGCAGGGCGGTGAGCCGCTCCAGGCCGGGGTCGGTCCGGCGCAGCAGTCCGCGCAGGTTGTAGTACTGGCGGAAGAACGCGTGGAAGCCGCGGCTCATGGTCACCGTCGTGCCGTCGCTCAGCCCGGTCGGCCATCCGCCGACCCGCCCTCCGAGGCAGGTCCGCTTCTCGTACACGGTGACGGCCACTCCGCGCTCGGCCAGTGCGGTGGCGGCGGCCAGGCCGGCGATGCCCGCCCCCACCACCGCCACCGACGGCGGGGGTCCTACGACCCGGTCGGCGCCGGGCGGGGCGGGGAGCACGCGGGCTCGCCGGTCGCGTCCCCGGCGTGCGGTGCCCTGGCGCGGGTTCCTCATGCGTCCAGCCCCTGGTCGTACGCGCGGCGGGCGACGAAGGTGTGGGTGATGCCCGTCTGCCAGCCCGGCAGCGGCAGGACGCGGACCTGGTCGAACCCGGCCGCACCGAGGCGCCGCGAGAAGCGCCCGGCGGTGTCGAAGTCCAGCACGCTGCGCCACAGGTGCCGGTACAGCCGCCCGTCCCCCAGCAGGGCCGCGACGGGCTGTACGAGCCCGCGGCACACCAGCGTCCACACCGCGCGGTCGGCGCGCCGGCCGCGGAGCGTGTACTCGTGGACGCCGAGCCGGCCGCCCGGCCGCAGCAGGGACCTGACGGTGGCGAGGACGGCGTCGGGGTCGGTGACGTTGCGGAGGAGGTAGGCCGCGAACACCGCGTCGAAGGGTCCGGACACCCCTGCCTCGCGCAACCGCTCGGCGGGAGCGTGCACGAAGGTCACCCCGTCCGCCCACGGTTTGGCCGCCGCCCGCCGGAGCATGCCGGCGGAGGCGTCCACCGCCGTGATGCCGGCGGCGGGCAGGACGGACCGCAGCGCGGCGGTGGAGGCGCCGGTGCCGCAGCCGAGGTCGAGCAGCCGCAGTCCCCGTCCCGGTCCGGGCAGGCGGAGCCGGCGCACCGAGCGGCGCAGGTGGGCGTGGTAGCCGGGATTGGCGGCCACCAACGTGTCGTAGCTGCGCGAGGCGTGGTCGAAGGCGGCGGCGAGATGTGCGTCGCGCAGCAGTGTCATGCGGTCTCCGTCGGGGGCGGGAGCGGGGCGGACGGGTCCGGGGCGGCAGGCGGCGGGGTGGCACGGGGCGTCGGCGGTCGCGGCGGCGCGGGCAGGTCGAAGGGGCGGCGGGGCAGGCGGGGCAGCTCCACCGCCGAGCGGAGCATGGGCCCGACGGGCGTGCGCAGGCCGATGGACAGGTCCTCGAGCAGGCTGGTGGCCCCGTCGAGGAAGCGCAGCAGCCGCGGCACGGGCACGCGGCCGAACAGGTGGGTGAACAATGCCGGACCGTCGACCAGGCCGCTGTCCAGGGCGCGCAGCAGGACGGCGTCCATCGCCCGGGAGCGCCGCGAGTGGGCGGCCGGCGGTACCGGACGGCGCCCCCGGCGCAGGGCGTCGGCGACGGCCCGGGTCTGGCGTTGCAGCCCGGCGAAGGTGTAGCCGGTGGCGGGACGGGTCGCTCCGCCGGCGGCCCCGATGCGGAACACCGAGGCTCCGGTCTGCCGCGGGACCGGTGCGTCGGTCATCGGGATGACGCCCGTCTCGGTGGCCAGCACCTCCCGTGCGCCCAGTCCCAGCACCTCGTCGGCGTAGTGCCGTACGGCGCTCTCGTAGCAGTCCGGTGTGAGGACGTCGCGGGAGAACTCGGTGTACTCCACGAGGGCCTCGCACGGCCCGGTGGGCAGGACGTAGCCGAAGGACAGGCCGTGGCCGGGCTGCGGGGTGCGGAAGTCCATCAGCTCCACGGTGGCCGGGTCGAAGGCGGGCCGGGCGGTGCGCACGAACCAGCCGTGGAAGTGCTGGAGCAGGGTGGTGCGGCCGGCCGGCAGGCTGCCCGGGGGGCGGGAGTCGAACACCCAGCGGGCGCTGAGCACCCGTGCCCGGCCGTCGGTGTCCCTCAGATGGACGTGTGCGCCGCCGGGCACGTCCTCCACCGCCTCGACGGTCGCTTCGAGGCGCCGCACACCGGGGCTGCGGGCCAGGTCCCGCAGGACCAGACGCTCGAAGTCCTCGGAGCGGATCATGCGGTACCGCAGGGGGCCGGCGTCCCCGCCGACCGGGGCGCCGGTGGGCGGGCGCACCCTCAGCCGCCGCCATTCGGCCCGCACCGCCGCGTCGAACCGGCCGGGTCCCTGCGCCCAGTAGCACCAGGTCCGCGGTGGCGGGCGCAGCGGGCCGGGCGGGGCTTCCACCAGCACCACGGACGGTGTGCGCAGGCCGGGAACGCACCCGGCGAGCCGGTGGGCCAGCGACAGTCCGGCGGCGCCCGCACCCACGATGGCGACCTCCGTCTCCGGCACGGTGTCCTCCCTTCCCCGGTGTGTTCCCGGCCCTCGATCCGGTCCGGATGCGACGCGCCGCGGCCGGTTCCCGCAGTGCCTGGCCTGCGACCGGTGGTCAGGGGGCCGGCACGGTCGTCCGGTCCCGGGTGCTTTCGCCCGGTGTTCCGGATTGTGTACCCCGGTGGACGCAGGACGCCCCCCGGCGGCGAGCGGACGAGCGCCGGGCACGGCACGGTGAAGGGGGCAGATCCCCGCACTCGCCGCGATCGCACGGGTCGACGGGGCGTCCGTCCGCGCCGTCTCAGGCGCAGCAGACGGGTGAGGCATGCACGGACACGACGGAGGGAACGGGGATGCGTCCCAGCCACACGAAGGTTCGCCCGGCGACCGCACCGCCACCGGGGGCTCCGACCGCGTCGGCGGCCATGGGATCACCCACGGGTGGCCGGGCGCCCGGCTCCGGAAGGGCCGAGGCGACGGCGACGGCGCCGCGACCGCCGCGCCGGGCGAGTGGTCCGGTGACGCCGCCCCCGCCGAGCCCGGTCTGCGGGAGGTGCGGGCCGTGCTGACCGGGACGGGGGCGCGCTCCACCGTGGAAGGCGGCCCCGGCCGGCTCGCCGCGCAGGGGCTGCGGCACTTCGGCGGTGCCGTGCTCGACGTGCAGGGCCGGCGGCACTTCGACGGTGCCGGGTTCGACCTGCAGGCGGCGCCACTGCGCCGGCTGCCGCGCGCTGCCGCCGGAGCGCGACCGGACGGGGACGCCCCCCTGTGGCTGCGGCCGCCGCCAGGTCCGTGCACGGCTCGCGTCCGTCACAGCGCGGGGACCGGCCGGTGACCCGCGCCCTGTCCGGGCCCACCGACCACGTGGTGGTCGTGGGTGCCGGACTGGCGGGGCTGTCGGCGGCGCTGCACCTGCTGGGCGCGGGTCGCCGCGTCACCGTCGTCGAACGCGAGGTCCGGCCGGGTGGCCGGGCCGGGCGCCTCGACCTGGCCGGCTACCGGATCGACACCGGGCCCACGGTGCTGACCATGCCGGAACTGGCCGACGAGGCGTTCGCCGCCGTCGGCGACAGCCTGTACGAGCGGGTGGAGCTGGTCCCCCTGCATCCGGCCTACCGTGCCTGTTTCGCGGACGGCACCAGCCTCGATGTGCACACCGGCGCGGAGGCGATGGCCGCGGAGGTGGAGCGGTTCGCGGGAGCGGCCGAGGCCGGCGGCTACCTGCGGCTGCGCGAGTGGCTCCAGCGGTTGTACCGGGTGCAGATGCGGCGGTTCATCGACGCCAACTTCGACTCGCCGCTCGGTCTGCTCAACGCGGACCTCGCGCGGCTGGCCGCACTCGGCGGCTTCGGCCGCCTCGACGCCCGGATCGCCGGTTTCCTGGGCGACGAGCGGCTGCGCCGGGTGTTCTCCTTCCAGGCCCTGTACGCGGGCGTGCCCCCGGCGCGGGCGCTGGCCGCCTACGCGGTCATCGCCTACATGGACACCGTCGCCGGCGTGTACTTCCCGCGGGGCGGCATGCACTCCCTGCCGCGGGCCATGGCGCAGGCGGCCGCCGAGGCGGGCGCCGAGCTGCGGTTCGGCCGGCGGGTGACCCGTCTGGAACGGTCGGGGGAGCGCATCACCGCCGTGGTCACCGACACCGAACGCCTCGCGTGCGACGCGGTCGTCCTCACCCCGGACCTGCCCGTCGCCTACCGGCTGCTCGGCCGCCGGCCGCGCAGACCGCTCCGGCTGCGCCACTCCCCCTCCGCCGTCGTCCTGCACGCCGGCACCGACCGCACCTGGCCCCAGCTCGCCCACCACACACTCTCCTTCGGCGCGGCATGGGGCACCACCTTCGACGAACTCACCCGCACCGGAGAGCTGATGAGCGACCCGTCACTGCTCGTCACCCGTCCCACCGCCACCGACCCCGCACTCGCGCCGCCGGGGCGTCACCTGCACTACCTCCTGGCCCCCTGCCCCAACACCGAGACCGGCCCGGCCGCGGCCGCCTGGTCCGGCCTCGGCCCCCGTTACCGGGACACGCTGCTGCGGGAACTGCAGCGGCGCGGACTGGACGGTTTCGAAGCCGCCATCGAGGAGGAGTGCCTGATCACCCCGGCCCACTGGCACGCCCAGGGCCATGCCGCCGGCACCCCCTTCTCCGCCGCCCACACCTTCGCGCAGACCGGCCCCTTCCGGCCGCGCAACCTGGTGCGCGGAACGGAGAACGCCGTCCTGGCGGGCTGCGGCACCACCCCCGGCGTCGGTGTGCCGACCGTGCTGCTGTCGGGGAAACTGGCCGCGGCCCGCGTCACAGGCCTGCCCGGGCGCGGGACCGGCCGCTCAAGCGTCCTGGCGTCCGCCGGCCGCCCGGGGCCGGCCGAGGCCCCGGGCGGCGGCAACCTGGCGGCCCTGGGCGGGCGGCGGACCGCCGGACCGGATCCGGCGCCCGAACCGCCGGAGCAGGGGGCGCCCGATGACCGCGCCGCCGCCGTGCCGCGGTCCCCGGCCTCCCCGCCGGGCCGTCGCGCCGCCGAGCGGCGGCCCCCAGCGGCTGAAGGATCCCCCGGAGGTCCCACGGCCCCCATGAGCGAAGGCAGGACAGGATGACCGATCGAGAGCTGGACGCGGCGGGGATCACCGATCCGGCACTGCGTGAGGCCTACCGCCGCTGCCGCGCCCTCAACGCCCGGCACGGCAGGACGTACTTCCTCGCCACCCGCCTGCTGCCCGTGGAACGCCGGCCCGCCGTGCACGCCCTGTACGGCTTCGCCCGCTGGGCCGACGACATCGTCGACCGCCTCGACGCCGACGCCCGAGCGGACGTGCGAGAGCCGGCGCTGATCCGGCTCCAGGAGGAGCTGGAGGACGGTCTGCGGCGGGGCGTCAGCCGCGAGCCGGTGGTACGCGCGCTCGCCGACACCGCGCGCCGCTACGGCATCGGGCCCGCCCACTTCCGGGACTTCCTGTCCGCGATGCGCTCCGACCTGGTCGTGACCTCCTACGCCACCTACGCGGACCTGCGCGTGTACATGCACGGCTCGGCCGCCGTGATCGGGCTGCAGATGCTGCCGGTGCTGGGCACGGTGGTGCCCCGGGAGGAGGCCGCACCGTACGCCGCCGCGCTGGGCGTCGCCTTCCAGCTGAGCAACTTCCTGCGGGACGTCGGCGAGGACCTGGACCGCGGGCGGGTCTACCTGCCGGCCGACCTGCTCGACGGTCACGGCGTGGACAGGGAACTGCTGCTCCACAGCCGCGCGACAGGCCGGCCGGACCGCCGCATCACCGCCGCGCTCAGGGAGTTCGAGGCGCTGACCCGGAGCGTGTACCGGGCGGCGACGCCCGGCATCGAGCTGCTCGATCCGGTGGCGCGGCCCTGCATCCGCACCGCGGCCGTCCTGTACGGCGGCATCCTGGACGCCGTGGCCCGCGACGGCTACGCCGTGCTGCACCGGCGGTCGGTGGTGCAGCGACGGCGCCGGGCGGTGGTCGCTGCCGACGGGCTGGCCCGGGTGGCGGCGGCCCGGCTGCGCTCGCGCGGCGGGCGGGGGCACCGGCCGCCCGTTCGTGCCCTTCACCTGCCCGGTACCGCGGTCCTCGCGCCGCCGGCGGCCGTGCGCCCCGCCGAGGAGGCCGTGTGAACCGCCGGCGCCTGCCGCTGTCGCTGCGCCGCTCCGCCGTGCCCTGGGAGCGTCAGCGGCCCACCTGGAGGGATGCGCGGCCCGCGGTCATCGCAGGCGCGCTGAAGCGGGCACAGGCCCTCCCGTCCGGCAACTGGTACGTCCTCGGCGCCTCCCGTGCCGTGCGCGGGGACGGCAAGCTGGCGCGGACCGTGGCGGGACAGGAGGTCGTGGTGTGGCGCGGCCCCGGTGGGCGCCTCGTCGGCGGACCGGGCATCTGCCCTCACCTGGGGGCACCGCTGCGTGACAGTCCCGTGCGCTGCGGCACGCTGGTGTGCCACTGGCACGGCCTGGCCCTGGACGGCCGCCCCTACGCGGGCTGGTCGCCGCTGCCGGTCCACGACGACGGGGTGCTGGTGTGGGCGCGCCTGGACGCGGTGGGCGGAGAGGAACCGACGGACGAACCGGTCGTACCACAGCGGCCCCAGCCCGCACACGCCCTGACGGCCGTCCACACGGACGTGGGTGTGTGCGATCCGGAGGACATCGTGGCCAACCGGCTCGATCCCTGGCACGGGACGTGGTTCCACCCGCACTCCTTCGTCGACCTGACGGTGGTGGACGCGCCCGGCGGCCCGGTGGACGCGGTGGACGACGACCCTCATTCCCTGACCGTCGACGTGTCCTTCAAGGTGGCGGGCCGGCTGGTCGTACCGGTCCGCGCGGTCTTCTCCGCACCCGAACCACGCACGGTCGTCATGCGCATCACCCGGGGCGAGGGTGCCGGCTCCGTCGTGGAGACCCATGCGACTCCGCTCGGCACCGACGCGGCCGGCCGGCCGCGCACCGCCGTCACCGAGGCGGTGGTCGCCGTGTCCCACCGCCCCGGCTTCGCCGCGGTCCGCCTGGCCGCGCCCCTGTTGCGGCCCCTGGTCCGCGCGGCGGCCGCAAGGCTGTGGCGCGACGACCTGTCCTACGCCGAGCGGCGCCGGCAGCTCCGCTCCACAGGGCTTTTCCCGGGCTGAGCAGGGCACGAGGCGGCCGCGATCCCTTCCGCTCCCGGCGATCCGGCTCGGCGTCTGCAAGGGGGCCGGCTCCCGGCCTCGGCACGACACGGCAGAGCGGGCCGCGGAACATCTGGCGTTGCGGCGGACGAGGGAGGCGTTCAGCGCGGTGGCGAACGCGCACCACGCCGCGTACGGGACCAGGAGCCGGGCGGCCGTCGCATCGTGCGTGCGGTCCGGCGGATCAGGTCGGCGTCGCTCAGGTCAGCAGCAGTGTGCCGGCCAGCCCTGCCCCCGGACTGCGCCGGGCGAAGGACAGCGGGCTCCAGCCCGTGTTCAGCGACAGGTTCACCGCGAGGCTCGCGGCCAACGCACGCTCCTCCCGGCGCGTCGTGGGGGCGCCCCGGACGTCGCGGAGAAGCCGGTGACGACTTGGGGCGCCCTGTGCGGGTGCGCGCAGGAGGTCACGCTGCTGCTGCGCGGCTTCGACCACGCCGGAGAGGCGACCGACTCTTCCGGCGCGCAGGGCGGAAGGCCTACGCGTCGAGCGGGCGGGCCGCGTCCGGGCGGGCGGTGTGGTCGGGGTGGCCTCGCGTGCGGCGATTCTCCTTCAGCTCCGCCTCGTACAAGTGGGGCTTGCCCGCCACCAGCTCCCGCCGCGCCTGTGCCTCGACGTCCTTGAACGGCTGGTAGTAGGTGGCGTCGTAGGCCTCGATGATCTGGAACGTCCAGTGTCCGGGGATGACGTTGCGGCCCAGGATGTCCCGCTCCACCCGCTCCGCCCATCCGTGCTGGCCGGACTCCCGCAGGAGCGCCACAGCACGGTCCAGTGCGAAGTCGGCACCTCCCGTGAGCTGGTGGAAGGAGTAGAGGTGTCCGCGGGCGCGTTCGGTCGTCTCCAGCGCCTCCGACAACGCCCCCAGGGCCTGGACCAGGGTGTCCGACACACCCGGCGGGCGCCGGTGCGCACCGTCGGGGCCGTCGACGTGCTGAGTACTCATACCTGACCTCTCCCCCAGCCGGCGGACCGCCCACCAGCGGTCAGCTCCCGGGCAGGGGTATTCCACCCGCGCGGCGGACATGTCCCGTGCACCGTGACGCTCTCCCTGGCCCGGATCCAGGAAGAGGCCACCGCTCCTCGCGCCGGGCCACCCGGTCCCCGCCCACACCGCAAAGCACTCCGTCAACGCCGCCGGAGACCTCGCCCTGGTCCGTGGCCCCTCTCGGTGAGCGGGACCGCTCCGAGCAGCGACGCGGAAGAGATCCGCTTCCGTGAACAGTTCTCCGGGCCGCCCGCCGGGAGCCGCCGGGACACCGCGGAGGCCGGCCTGTGGGGCATGGGCGCGATTGCGCCGACGGTGCTGATGGCGGTGTTCGGGGGACGGCAGACGGCCTTGACCGCAGTTGTGGCGGAGACTCTGCTCGTAGGACTGGTCCTCCTGCTGAACCACCTCCGGCGAGACGTCCACCACGAGCTCGTCGCCAACGGGCACGGCCCCGGCATCGGCCATGGCAGGCATTCCGCTCACGTGCCCCGGAAAGACATCGAGTGCGCGGGCGTCTTACGCGGGGCGCGCGGAACGACAGTCTTCGAGTCCTGGTTACGGTCCGGCATTTACGGCGAGGTAGTGAGCGGATCACCTCCCGTGGCCTACTCCGGTGGCGAGGACGGGAGCCGGTGATCAGGCCCCTGCCTCGGCTTCGGGCCCCTTGCTGAGGAACTGCTTCGCGGCCTCAACCGCTTCCCTTTCGAGTTCCTCGACGGAGACTCCCCAGCCCTCGTCCCAGCCGTCCAGGCTCAGCGCGCAGTGGACGAGGGGTTCCAGTTCTGTGGGGTAGCCGAGGTCGTAGGCGATGTCTGCCCAGATGTGGTGGGTGCCGACGGCGGGATCCAGGGATCCGTCGGCGATCTGACCGGCGACCCAGTAGGCCATGGCCCACTTCGCGGCCCGGGGGTCAGCGGGCGGGTGGAAGAGCAGGCCCAACTCGTCGAGCACCTGGTCGAAGAGTTGCGGGGCCTCGGGCTCTTCGCTCCGGAGCAGGCCGGCCAGCACGGCGAGGGAGGGACTCCGGACCCCGGCGATCAGCGCGTCCGGCCCGGCCTGGATCAGCCGGTCGGACCCGACGTGCCTGCCGAATGCCCTCTCCCGAGCGATGTGGCTGAGTTGTTTCAGAGCGTCGTCGTGGGTCATCGCATTCTTCTCGATCGACATCTGGGAGAAGGAGACTCGCAGATGTCCAGCCGGTGCTGCCATCGAGTTCCTTCTGTCCGTTCGGTGCTCAGGACGGGGGAACCCGGTTTCTCAGGAGGGAGGCCTGCACGGCCGGACACCTGGCGCTTGAACCTGAAGCCGCCGGGCACGTCCTACGGGCAAGGTGTTCACGGTCCAGCGACTGTGCGAGCCCGGTACTCCCTGTGCCCTCGGTGTGCCGCCGGCGATCCGCTTGCAGCGGTGGCGGCGGTCAGCGCACCGGCCGTGACCGAAGCGACGTCGGCGCCGAGGATCCGGTGGACGCGCCGTCTCGGCTTCGCCGGGCGGGTCTGAGTCTCCCTCCGTGGCTACGAAGCCGTTGAAGCTGGGAGGAACCTACTGGTCAACGCGCCCAGCGCCGACAGGGGTTCGCGGGTCACGAGCGGATTGCACTCGTGATGTGGGCTGCCCGCTTTGGCCGTACGTCCCACGGTGCGGACGTCGCTTGACGCGGCACTTCCCCCGCTGGCAGCCTCCCTGCCCATGAGACTGCCCGCCGATCGTCGACGTGCGCGCGCCACGCTCGTGGAGCGGCGGCACGTCGACCTGTGCCGCCAGTCCAGCGCCCTCTGTCGCTGAGCCCACAGAGCTTCTCTCTCCCCGGGGAACCACGGCTAGCAGCCTCCGAACAGCCCCTGGGGATCCGAGATCCCCGCTCACGGGGGCTGTTTCGCACGCCCCTTCCGCGTCCCTCGTGCGTGCGCGGTCGCGTGACCGCCGACACCGTGAGGTGTGCGAGGTGGTGTGCCGTCCGCTGATCCGCGTCCCGCCACGAGGGCCGCCCGAGCAAGGATGACTCATGCCCGACATATCACATGTTTCCCGTCGCGCCTTCGGCGGTCTGGTGGGTGGCGGTGCGCTCACCGCCGTCGCCGGTCCCGCCGCCGCGGCGTCGTCCCCGGCCGCGCGTGACGAGGCCGAGCGGCCCTTCCGGGCCCGGAGCGGGTACCGGCCCGGACGGCGGCCCAACTTCCTCTTCATCCTCGGCGACGACATGGGCTGGGCCGACCTCTCCTGCTACGGCGCCCCGCACATCCGCACCCCGAACCTCGACCGGCTGGCCCGCCAGGGGGTGCGCTTCACCGACGCCTACTCCGGCTCGGCGACCTGCTCCCCCACCCGGTTCAGCCTCTACACCGGCCGCTATCCGGGCCGCACCGAGGGCGGACTGGCCGAGCCCATCGGCAGCAGAACACAGGGTCTCGACCCTCACCAGCCCACCGTGGCCTCGCTGTTGAAGCGGTCCGGATACGCGACCGCGCTGATCGGCAAGTGGCACTGCGGCTGGCTTCCGGACTACAGCCCCACCAAGTCCGGCTGGGACGAGTTCTTCGGCAACTTCGGCGGCGCACTGGAGTACTTCTCGAAACTCGGCCAGCTCGGCGACTACGACCTGTACGAGGGCGACGCCACCTACAAGGACCTGCGCTACTACACCACCGTCCTGACCGAGCGGGCGGTGGACTACGTGGGCCGCCGCCACGACCGGCCCTGGCTGCTGAACCTCAACTTCACCACCCCGCACTGGCCGTGGCTGACCGAGGAGGACGAGGAGACGGCCGCCGGGATCGCCGCGAAGATCCGCGCGGGGAACGTCCTCGGTGCCCTCCAGCACACCGACGGCGGCTCGGTGGAGAAGTACAGGGAGATGGTGGAGAACCTGGACGCGTCGATCGGCGAGGTGCTCGCCGCGCTGCGCCGCTCCGGGCAGGAGGAGAACACCGTCGTCGTCTTCGCCAGCGACAACGGCGGCGAGCGCTTCTCCTACCAGTGGCCGCTCAGCGGCGGCAAGTCCGAACTGCTGGAGGGCGGCATCCGGGTGCCCACCGTGCTGCGCTGGCCGGCCGCGGTCGACGGTCACCAGGTCAGTCACGAACCCGTCTACTCACCCGACTGGACCGCCACTCTCCTTGATCTGGGCGGCGCCCGGCCGGACCCGGCGTACCCGCTGGACGGGCACAGCCTCGCCGGCTATCTGCTGCGCGGGGAGGACGTCCCGCAACGCGACCTGTTCTGGCGGGTGCGCGGCAACCGCGCGCTGCGGCGCGGCGGCTGGAAGTACTACCAGGACGCCCAGGGCAAGGACCACTTGTACGACCTTGTCACGGACGCCCGCGAGCAGGCCGACCTCGCCGCCGACCGGCCCGCGCTGCTCGCCGAACTCAAGTCGGCCTGGGAGCGGATCGACGGCGGACTCCTGCCGTACTCGGCGGCCTGACCGGGCGGTCAGGGGCGGAGCGCGACCCGGAGCGCCCCGCCCCGTCCCGGACAATGAGCACATGGACATTCGATCCCCGCGCGTGAGCGAGCTGCCCGTCCTCCAGGACATCGAGAGGGCCGCAGGCCAGCGGTACCACGACATCGGGATGCCGGAGATCGCCGAGGACGAGCCGCTTGCGCTGGACGAGCTCGCCCGGTACCAGCGCGACGCAAGGGCCTGGGTGGCGGTCGATGCGGCCGACGTGTCGGTCGCCTACCTGATCGCCGACCGCGTCGACGGCAACTTCCATGTCGAGCAGGTCTCGGTGCACCCGGACAGCGCCCGGCGCGGGGTGGGCAGGTCCCTGCTGGAGCATCTGGCCGACCACGCCAGGAGCCGACGGGCGCCAGCCCTGACCCTCACCACGTTCGCCGACGTCCCGTGGAACGCCTCCTACTACGTGCGCTGCGGCTTCCGGGTCCTGGCGGAGAGCATGCTCACGCCCGGCCTGCGGGAGATCCGGGAGCGCGAGGCGGCCCACGGCCTGGACAGGTGGCCGCGCGTGTGCATGCGCAGAGATCTGTGACGCCGGGGGCGGCCGCCGCGGGCAGGAGGCTGCCGCTCCGCCCACCGCGCCGTCCCGGTGCCACCGCACCGCCCGTGAACCGCTGGGGCGGCCCAGGGTCAGCTCAGGCGGCAGATCGTGTGCGGGTCGGCTCCCTCGGGGCCGGGCGGTGCGGTGAGCGGCGCCTCGCTGCCCGCGGGCCGCCCGCACACGTTCACCGACCGCACCTCACCGCCGTCGTAGCTCACCCGCACGATCTCGTAACCGTGGCCGCGCTGGTCGGCGTAGGGGCGGCTGCCGGCGAAGCCGACCGTGCCGACCGGCAGGTTCGGGTTGGGGTGCCAGCGCAGGTCGGCCCAGGTCTCCGCGGCGGTCTGCGGTGCGTCCCCGTTGCGCGCGGCCCGGTACAGGACGGCCGTGGCGCTGTAGGAGAGCACCGTCTGCCCGCTGGAGAACAGCGCGTCGGTCCAGGGCCGGGCGGGGTCGGCGAGCGCCGTCCGCCGTGCCCCGGCCGGCCGCAGCTCCGTCAGGACGCGGTGGGCGTCGATGTAGAAACCGGTCGTCGCCGCCAGGTCCATGGGCGCGAGGGCGAAGTGGTAGAGGGTGACCTCGTCGGGGATGCGGAGGGCCTCGCCCTCCTCGTAGTTGCTCTTGGTGAGGTCGTCGCCGGTGAACACGGTGATGCCGCGTCCCGAACAGCCGGGGGTGGAGCCGAGTTGGGACATCAGGTTGGGCACGTCCTCGACCCGGCCGGCGAAGTAGAGGGCCTTCGGCACGGGCCGACTGCCGCAGATGTCGCCGATGGGGGTGGTCAGTTCGGGTTCGCCCTCGGCGCTGAGCCGGTACGTCCGCGAGGGCGCGGGGGCGAAGCCCGCCTCGGCCAGCATGCGCTTGCCCACCCTGGCCTGTTCGGTGGTGTAGAAGTCCTTCTCGCTGCCGACCGACCGGGACAGCACGACGCCCTGGGCACCCTTCTCCCGAGCGGCCAGCTGGCGGGCGACGACCCGCAGGGCGTTCGCCTCCTCCTCGTCGGTGGCGGCCAGCCCGAACCAGTTGGACAGCCTGCGCGCCAGATGGCTGCCGGAGTTGGTGGTGCTCACCACGGGCAGACCGGCTCCCTTGAGGATGCGGGCGGCCTGCTCGGTCTCGGTGGTGTCGCGTCCCATGCCCACGACGCCGACGACGGAGCGGTCGCGGCGCGCCAGGTCCGCGATGTGCCGGGCCATCGGGAGTACGTGCAGCATGTTCTCGCCGGCGTTGGCGAGCAGGACCTTGATCTTGGTCGGCTGATCGGTGCTGACGTTGGCGTAGTGCTGGTAGAGGTACACCCCCGTCATCTCCTCCAGCCCCTTGCGGGTGTCGGCCTGTCTGGCGGCGGTGACCGGACCGGCGTAGACGATCGTCACATGGGCGTCGCGCGGTCCGATGGCCGCGTTCTCGGACCTGATCGCCCGCTCCACCGCCTCGGCGGTGACGCCCTTGCCGGCGCCGGACAGACTCAGTGTGTTGCCCTGCGCGAGCCGTACGTTCCCGGTGGCGACGCCGACGCACTGGCCGTCGTAGAGGACGGAGGCGGTGTTGGAGCCGAGCAGCCGGCCCTCGCAGTAGCGCCCGGCGAGGTACCGGTTGCCGAGGAAGCCCGCGGCCAGACCGAGGGCGAGGACCACGGCGAGGCAGGGCCGGGACCACAGGAGCCAGGCGGGCGTCCGGCGGATGCGGTCGGTGGAGTGCTGTGCGGAGTGCCGGTGGCGCAGCTCGTCGCCGGACATCGGGATGTGCAGGATCCACGGCAGGGTGGCGGCCCGGCCCGGGGACTGGCCGGCGTTGAGGTTGGTCACCCACCGCTGGTACCTGGCGTCCGCCCCGAAGGCCCCTTCCTCGTCGTCGGAGCCGGGGCGGCCCGGCGCGGCGGCCGGTTCCGGGCCGGGGGGAGCCTGCGGCCGCAGGCGTTCGGCCGCCGGGACAGCGGCCAGCACGAGCAGCGGATCGACCTCGCTGCGCCGGCTGCGCACGTTGCTGAGGGTGCGCAGCAGGAGCAGACCGCCGTCCTCCTCGGTGGCCCGGGGCAGATACACCACGGGGGGCACGGTGCGTTTGCGGCGGCGCAGGTCCAGCGCCCGCGGGCGGAAGTTCTCGCGCAGGTCCTCCAGTAACGCCAGCACGCGCAGCTCGACGTGGAACTGACGCGCCGTCGGGTCGCCCGCCTGTGCCGCGACCACCTGCTGGGCGACGGCGAAGGCGCGGCCGCGGATGGTCTCCCAGGACTTCGCCGGCCGCCAGCGCGACCAGTCGGCGGCCGCCGGCCGGTCGCTG
This sequence comes from Streptomyces sp. NRRL S-340, assembly GCF_000720185.1. Lineage (GTDB taxonomy): Bacteria > Actinomycetota > Actinomycetes > Streptomycetales > Streptomycetaceae > Streptomyces. The sequence goes on from NZ_JOIY01000003.1 coordinate 68,165, forward strand.
AGCGGGGCCAGGAAGGTGGTCGTCGCGAACCAGCGGGTGGCCCGGCGCAACCACAGCAGCGGCGGCGCGCTGCGCGCGAGCAGGTGCACCAGGCCGAACACCGTCAGCGCCAGGGCGCCGCCCCACACCGCCGTGCGCCAGCCGCCCTCGCCCAGCAGCACGCTGAGGCAGGCGATGAACATCGCCCCGACGAATCCGGAGGGGTTGACGACGGCGCCGAGGGTCTCCGCGAGCACCGGCACGCGGCGCCTGCCCTCCTCGCCCTCGGGTCCGCCGCCGGGACGCCAGCGCAGCTCGGCCAGTCGGCGCATCAGGCGCTCCCGGCGCTCCGCCGCCGTCCACACCGTCGTCACCTCGGCGCCGACCTCGGGCGCGGCCTGCTCGATGGCCCGCAGCAGGCGTGAACGCGGGAAGCTGAAGGGTTTGTACTGCGACTGCCGTGCGTTGTCCCAGGAGTGCTCGCACAGTTGGCGCACCATGTCGACGGCCGAGGAGTACGGGTCCGGGCCGCCCCCGCCGTCGAGCCGCTTGGCGATCAGCCCCCTCGGCTGCTGGCTCTGGCGCACGAACTCCACCACCTGGGCGACCCGCCGGTCAAGGGTGCCGGTTTCGTCCTCCTCGGTGGCCTGCAGCACTACCAGCGGGGTCACCGGAGGGTTCGCCCGGAAGCCGTCGATGAGCCGTCTCATCAGCGCGAAGACCGCGTCGGCGGCCTCCACTCCGGCACTGCCGGTCCACACCCGTCTTCCCATGTGCTCCGCCCCCGTCGCATCGGCCTGATCGAACATCGAGTTCGATGGGGATACCCGGACCGGAGCGCCGCTGCACCCCTGGCGCCCGGTGAATGTCGGGGCGCCCCGGGGCCGGTCCGGACGCCACCGTTGCGCGGTTCGCGCCGCATCGGCCGGTGCAGCCTTCTTCCGGCTGCTGCGCATTTCCGCGCGCCCGGGGAGGGGGCCGGCCCGCTGCGGGGTGCTCGTCGAGGCCGTACAGTGCCTTCGCCCGTCCGTCAGCGCCGGCGGCAGCGCGGTGATCGCGGCCGGCGTCGCGAGCACCGGCACCGGCAGGGCCACACGCCCGCGGACTCCTTCCTGCCCGTCACCGCGCAGCACGACGCCGAGAGGACGATCCCCGCCCACGGCGTGCTGAAGCTGACCGCGGCCACCGTGCACGCCGACCCCGACGGCGTCGACGCGGCGCGCCTGCAGGTCGTCACGAGCGGTGCCAAGGCGAGGGACACCCTCACCCTCTTACACCGACGGCACCACCCGGCCGGGCACCTCCACCATCGGCTTCGAGCCCGGCCGGAGGGTCTCCGACCAGGCCACGGTGAAGGTCACTCCCACCGGTGCGATCGACCTCTGCAACGGCAGCTCCGGCCCGGTGACCGTCAACGTCGCGACGCTCGGCCTCCAGCCGCACGCGCAGTCCGGCCGTACCTACCATCCCGCCACGCCGATCCGTCTGCCCGACACCCGCGGAGCCACCGGCGGTCACACCGGGGCGGGCGCCGGCGGTCACTCGGTCACCCAGACCGTCTCCGGCGCCCACGGCGTCCCGGCCGACGCGAACGCCGTGGTACTCAACATGGTGGCGCCCCCACCAAGGGCTCAGGCAGCCTCACCGCCTCCCCCGCCGGAACCGTCGACTCCGGTGTGAGCGGCCCGTACCGGGCCACGGGGCAGACCGCCTCCGCCCAAATCGTCGTCCCTTGTTCCTGAACGGCGGCGGCCCAGAGGCGAGCGGGCGCGGGGCGTCGTGGCCGGGGATGCCGGATCCGGCGCTCCAGACGGTCTGGGTGAGGCCGGGCCGGGCGGGCAGGCACATGGCGTCGGAGTCGAGGGTGCTGTCGCCGATGGCCGGCTGGTGGAAGGGTTTGCGGCCAGTGGGGTGCAGGCGCACATTGTGACTGGCCAGGCGGAACGGAACTGACGCAGGTGCCTCCCCCGGCGGCTCCGCATCAGTGCACCCCTGGGTGCCGAACTGCCCTGTCCGGGCCCCAGCGCACGTCGAGTCACGGATGGAACCGCCACCGGCCTTCAGAAATGACATCCACTTCGCCGTCCCTGACACGAACAGCCGTCTCGTCGTCGATGAAGTAGATCGGGAAGTCCGCCCGCGCAGCGATGCGATCGGCCCAGGCGTCGTCCCGCTCGGGGAAATCCGGTGAGTACAGGTGCGGCTTGAGATACCAGTCGAAGAGGCCGAACGGCGGCTCCACGGTCGTCGCGCCGAGCACGTGGAGGTCCGTGGTGTCCCCGATGACGTCGGCAGAGTGTCCGGTGAGATTGCGGCTGAAGATCATTGATCCGGCGCTGAACCCCACATAGACCCGGCTCTCCAGCGCCTCCAGGAAGCCGTCGGCCAGGCCGTTGCCGGTGATGCTGCGTGCGAGGTGGTAGTGGCTGCCGCCCCCGACATGGATGACGTCGGCGTGCAGCAGCCGGTCGAGCACCATCTGCCGGGGCAGGCCATTCAGCTCCAGGACGTCGAACTCCCGCCAGCCGAGGCCGTGCAGCCGGTTCATGTCCGCGAGGAACCACCCATGGTCCCCGGGCTCGGCGAGCGATGCCGTGGGAATGTACACGACGTTCGCCGATCCGAACGGCCTGCCCAGCATGTCCCGCAGCGCGTCCCGCTGTGTCTCGTTACGCAGACCACTCGCCGTCAACAGAAAGTTCATCGGGTGAGCCAAACACGACTCACGCACCCGCGCAACAAACCCGGGATCCATCGGCACGGTCATGGCATGGCCGCATCAGAGACAGGCGCTCACGGCGTGGCGGCCGGCCGCCACCGGGCCGGTGTCGTGCAGGGCGCGGGTGAAGCCGGGTGCGGACCGGTCGCCCGTCTCCAGGCCGCGGTGATCAGGAGCCTTGACCGTCACGGTGACGATGTCGGCCGAGGGGGCCTGGATCACGGCGAGCGGGCCGGTGTGCCAGGTCTGCCGCGGGAACCGCCCGGGTGCCCGTCGGCGTCGTGTTCGACGCCATTGCCCGCAGCGCATCGCCCGACAGCGCTTCGACACCGTTCAAGGAGGCAGCGATGGACGCCCCCTGGGGTTTCACCGGCCCCGAGTTCCTCGGCGTGTACGCCGCAGGTTTCGTGGTCGCCGTGCTGCTCGGCGTGGCCGTACGGAAAGCAGCCCGCCGCTTCCGCCCCGCCACGGAAACGGCCTTGGCACCGGACGTCTACACCATCGCCTGGATCGTCGGCGGGGCGCGCCAGATGGCGAACACCGCCGTCTTCGCCCTCATCCAGCGCGGACATCTGCGCAGAGCCCTGGACGGCACCCTCACCTTCTGCGGCGGCCTCCCCGACGAACCGGTGCAGCGGGCCGTCCTGGAGGCCGCACGGACCCAGGGGGCCACCAGCACCCCGCTGGTGCACGAGGCCGCCCGACAGCTGCCGGAGATCCGCCGGGCCGGGGAGGCCGCGCGCAGGCTCGGTCTGCTGCCCAGCCGCCGACGCCGTCTGGCCGGGCGGCTGGCCGGGCTGCCGATGCTGGTGCTGACCGGGGTCGGCATCGCCCGGGTGGTGAACGGCGTCCGCCTGGGCCGCCCGGTGGGCTGGCTGGTGATGTTCCTGCTGGTCTCCCTCGTGGTCGCGGCGGTCTTCGTCTGCACACCGCCCCGGATCACCCCCGCGGGCTGGTACGCGGTGCGCAACTCCGGAAGGTCGAGCCACCCGGTGCACTGGGGACCGGCCGGCGACGGTCCGAAGGTGCCGGCCTCGATAGTCGCCGTCGCCATGGCAGGCTGGATCAACATCCCCGATCCGACACTCGGCTCGTCCCTCTTCAGCGGGTTCTCCTCCTCGTCCTCCTCGTCCTCGTCGTCCTCCGGAGGCGGCTGGGGCGGCAGCAGCTGCGGCGGTGGCGGGTGCGGTGGTGGCGGAGGAGGGTGCGGCGGATGACGGCGCGGCCGGGTTCCGGCATCGGCCGGCGGCTCGAGCGGCCGGATGGCCGGATGGCCGGGCGGGCGTCGGGGACGATTCCCGTGGGCGCGCCTGTCCCCCGCCGCCCGCGCTCACGGAGCCGCCCGGTGACACACCGGCACTTCGGGCAACGTCACGTGTCATGACAACCACCCACGGTGCACAGTGAGTTGGCCGAGACCCCCTAGACTCGCCGCAGTCGCACACTGGCGCAGACACATGGTGAGTGGGGGTTTCATGAGGTACGCGGCGACGCGCAGTCGCACACGGTGGGGATACCCGGTACTGACCGTGTGCGGGGTACTGCTCGCGGGCTGTTCCGGCTCGAGCGACGGCGCGCACCGTCCGAGCGTCTCCTCCCCCGCCGTGTCCTCACCGGCCGGACAGCGCGGGACGGGTGACGCCACCGTGCGCTTCACGGTCGACCCCACGCGCGTTCCCACCACCCCGTCCGCCGCCCTTGGCCTGGTCCGGGCCGTCACCGCGGGCCCGGACAGCTATGGCCCGGGCTACGTCAAGCGCTCTCCGTACGAGAGCGACCCGGCCGCCTGGCCCGTCCTCGGCACCGACTGCGTCTGGCGGCAGAGGTCCCTGCCGGACGACGTCCTGGCCACCTTCACCCGCTACAGCCGGCTGCCCGCGGCGGGCTCGAAGGGCGAGGTCCGCACCGCCGCCACCGTGACCCTGCACCGCACCACCGCGCAGGCCGACCAGGAGATGGCCGAGACACTGGAGGAGGTGCTGCGCTGCCCCGACCAGCAACTGCGTGCCACCGAGCGGATCAGCGGCCTGAATTCGGTGGGCTCCGGCTACGGCACGAACGGCAACACGTCCGCCGACGACTACCTCATCGAGATGGGCACGTACGACGATCCGGCGCTCGGCAAGGGGTCGACGTACTACATCTGGAACCAGGTCCGGCTCGGTCCGGTGACGATCGCCGTCGTCGTCGAGGGCGGCAAGGGCTTCGGCCAGGGCGACCTGCTGACCGTCCAGGCACGGGCGGTGGCCGGGATGGAGACCAAGCTGCGCACCGCACTGGGGGTCCGGAAATGACCGACGACCGTTCCCTGCACCCCTCCGACCCGACGTTCGTCGGCGGCCACCGCCTGCTCGCCCGGCTCGGCGAGGGCGGCATGGGCGTCGTCTACCTCGGCCGTGCGGAGTCGGGCGCGCTCGCCGCCGTCAAGGTGATCCGAGCCGGGTACGCGCACGACGAGGACTTCCGCGCCCGCTTCCGCCGCGAGGCCGACGCCGCGCGGCGCGTGGACAGCCCGTGGGTGGTCAAGGTCACCGGCGCCGATCCCGCCGCCGAACAGCCGTGGCTGGCCACCGCTTTCGAGCCCGGGCCGTCCCTCGCCGACGCGGTCGGCCGGCACGGCCCGCTGCCCGCCCGGACGGTGCGTCTGCTCGGCAAGATGCTGGCCCGCGCGCTCGCCGCCGTGCACGACGCCGGTCTGGTGCACCGGGACGTCAAACCGGGCAACGTCCTGCTCGCCGCCGACGGCCCCCGTCTCATCGACTTCGGGATCGCCCGCTCGCCGGACGACACCGCGATCACCGCCGCGGACCTCGTCGTCGGCACCCCCGGCTTCCTCTCCCCCGAGCAGGCCACGTCCGGCGGCGGGCGGCTCGGGCCCGCGAGCGACGTCTTCTCGCTGGGCTGCGTGCTGGCCTACGCGGCGACCGGCCGGCCGCCGTTCGGCGCGGGCGCCGTCGACGCCCTGCTCTACCGCGCCGTCCACGACAGCCCCGACCTCGACGGCGTGGACGAGGAGCTGGCGGCCGTCCTGCTGCGCTGTCTGGCCAAGGACCCCGCCGACCGGCCCACCGCGGCCGAACTGGACGCCGCCCTGGTGGAGGACGCGGCTTCGGGCACCGCCGAGTGGCTGCCCGCCGGCATCGTGCGCATGGTCGCCGAACGGTCGGCCGAGATGCTGGCCCTGCCCGGGATCGAGAACACGCTCGCCCAGGCGCCCCCCGGGGCCGCACCGTCGCGCCGCAGGTTCCTCGCCGTCGCCTCCGGCGGGGCCGCCGTGCTCGCCGCGGGCGGGGGCGTGGCCGCCTGGGCCGCCCGGCGCCACGACGGCGGCACCGGCAAGAAGCAGGCCGCCCCGCCCGGTTGGGCGCTCGGCGTGCAGGCCGACCTCAGCGGTGCCGGCCGGGCGGCCGGGCGGGCCCAGGAGCAGGGAGCACGGCTCGCGGTGGAGGAGTTCAACGCCCGCCGCGACGCGCCGTTCACGCTGGAGCTGAGGACCTCCGACGACGCGGGCCTGGCCGGCCGTGCCGCCGCCGCGGCCCAGCGGCTCGTGGACGACCCCGACGTGCTGGCCGTGCTCGGCTCGAGCACCGACGAGACGACCCAGGCCGCACTGCCCGTCTACGACACGGCCCTGCTGCCCGTGATCAGCATGTCCGCCGGGCAGAACCTGTACCAGAACATCCGCTCCTTCGTCCGCGGCCGCCCCCTGCACGGCACCGTCGCCATGAAGCTGGCCTTCCATCTGGAAGCGACCAGTGCGGCCACCCCCGTCGGCATCCTGCTGGACCGTACCGCCGGTGACGTGTCCTGGCAGACCGTCCAGATGGTCAACTTCATCGTCCGGCAGTACCGCGGCGCCACGCACCCCCGCGTCGTTCCCGCCGGCACGGCCGACTTCGGGCCCGTCCTGGACGACATGCGAGGGGCCGGCATCGACGCGTTCGTCTACGCCGGGCCGTTGGAGGGGGCGATCCGGGCGGCCAAGGGGCTGGCCGGCTTCGACGGGCCGAAGTACGCGGCCGAACCCGCGCTCGACCCGCGGTTCGCCGCCGAGGAGAGCGCGGCGGGCTGGACGGTCGTGGCCGCAGCGATCGGACCCGGCGCGGCCCAGGTCCGCTCCTTCGCCCAGGCGTTCCGCAAGCGGTACGGCCGCCCGCCCGGGTTCTGGGCGGCCGAGGGCTACGACGCGGCGAACCTGCTGATACGGCAGCTCACCGCCGCCAGGGGCGAGCGTCCGGCGCGCAAGGCGCTGCTCGCCCCGCTGAAGGCCGCCAGGTACCGGGGGATCACCCGGGACTTCGCCTTCGACCCGAAGCTCTCGCAGCTCAGCACCCCCGCGAGCTTCGTCCACCGGGTACGCGACGGTGCCTTCGACTACCTGGGGCCCGCCCCTGACAGGGCACCGCGGCCGAAGGGGAGGTGACGTGCGTCCGCTCACCGCACAGGACCCGGAGTCGGTCGGCGGGTACCGTCTGCTCGCGCGGATCGGCGCGGGCGGCATGGGCGTCGTCTATCTCGCCCGTTCCGACGGCGGTGCCCTGGCCGCCCTGAAGGTGATCCGCGCCGAACACGCCGCCGATCCGGCGTTCCGGGCCCGTTTCCGCCGGGAGGCGCAGGCCGCCGCACGGGTCGACGGCCGCTGGACCGCGCCCGTCACGGCCGCCGACCCGGAGGCGGCCGAACCCTGGATCGCGACCGCCTTCGTTCCCGGGCCCTCGCTCGCCGAGACCGTCGCAGAGCACGGGCCGCTGCCCGCGGACACCGTACGGGCGCTGGGGGCGCGGCTCGCCGAGGCGCTCGCCGCCGTCCACGCGGCCGGACTGGTGCACCGCGACATCAAGCCGGGCAATGTGCTGCTCGCCCTGGACGGGCCCCGCCTCATCGACTTCGGCATCGCCCGCGCCGGCGGAGCCACCGCCCTGACCGCGACCGACGTGGTGATCGGCACGCCCGGCTATCTCTCACCGGAACAGGCCCGCGCCCGCGACGAGGAGGTGGGCCCGCCCAGCGACGTGTTCTCCCTTGGCTGCGTCCTCGCCTACGCGGCGTCCGGCCGGCCGCCCTTCGGCGGCGGAACGGCGCCCGCCGTGATCTTCCGCACCGTCCACGAGGACCCCCGCCTCGACGGCATCACGGAGGACGGCCTGCGGTTCCTGGTCGCCCGCTGTCTCGCCAAGGACCCGGCCGCCCGCCCGGCCCTCGCGGAACTGCGCACCGGACTCGGCGACTTCGGCACCGACGACTGGCTGCCGCCCGGGCTGCCCGCGGTGATCGCCGAACGCTCGGCCCAGGTGCTGCACCTGCCCGAGCCCGAGCGGCCGACGGTTCCTGGGACGCTGGTGGACGAGCCGCCCGCGCCGAGCCGCCGGCGCCTGCTGGTCACGGGCGGCGCGGCTGCACTCGTGCTGGCCGCCGGCGGCTCCACGACCGCCTGGCTGACCGGCCGCGGCAACGGGCCGTCCACCGGCGCCTCCCGGCCACGCCGTACCGTCGCCGTGCAGGCCGACCTCTCCGGTCCCGGCAAGGCGCTCGGTACCTCGGTCGAGCGCGGCGTCCGGCTGGCGGTGGAAGAGCACAACGCGCGCGCGGACCGGCGCTTCGACCTGGTCCTCACGGTCCTCGACGACGCGGGAGACGCCGGCCGGGCCGAGGAGGTGGCCCGGCGCGTCGTCGCGGACCGCCGCGTGTGCGCGGTGATCGGGCCGACGTCCGATGCCACGGCCCTCGCGGCCGAGGACCGGTACAAGAAGGCCCTGCTGCCGATGGTCACGGCCTGGGCGGGCTCGGACACGCTGTACGCCGCCGTGGACACGGAGAACCCCACGTCGTCCGTGTTCCAGCTGCGCCCCTCCGACACCGCGATCGGCGCGCCCCTGGTCCGCTATCTCACGAGCCTGCGCCCGGCCCGCCGCATCTTTCTCGTCGAGGATCAGGCGGCCCGGGACTACAGCTGGCTGATCGCCCACACCCTGGTGGCGAACCCTCCCGCCCACGGCAGGGTCACCCGGTACCAGGTCACCGCCGGCACCGGTGACTTCGGCCCGGCCGTCGCCGCAGCCCTCGCGGCACGCGCCCAGGCCGTCGTCTACTGCGGCGACTCCTCGCGGCGCGCCGCCTCCTGCGCACGGGCGCTGCGGGCGGCGGGGTTCACCGGCACCCCCGCCGCGACCCAGGCCGTCCTCACACCCGAGTTCCTGCGAGCGGCCGGCGCGGCGGCCGAGGGGTGGGTCTTCTCGGCGACGTTCGTGGATCCGGCACGTCTGCCGCCGGCCGCCGGATTCGTACGGTCGTTCAAGAAGCGGTACGGCGTACCGAACGTCGGTCGGGGAGCGGTCGAGGCGTACGACGCCCTCGGTCTCGTCGCGCACGCTCTCGCCACCGTCGGATCGGCCCCGGGGGACCGCAGCGGCCTCACCCACCTGCTGCGCGCCGTGTCCTACCGGGGCATCACCCGGACGATCGCCTTCCGACCCCGCACCGGGGAGGTGAAGGAGGAACCCGGGCTGTTCCTGTGGCGGGTGGAGCACGGGACGCCGCTCTTCCTGGGCCAGTACCAGGAGGTGAGGGTCTAGCCAGGGGCCGACGACCACCGTTTCCCTCGTCGTCGTCCATGTCCTCGTCGGCCGGGCGGGTCCGGTCCTGCCGCTCGGCATGACGCCCGCCCTGCTCCAGTGACCAGCCAAGTCGCTCGAACCGGCTCTCGACCGACGGCGGGCGGGCCGGCTGCCAGGGGGGCCGCCCGCCGGCGGGCGGGCCGGCTGCCGGCCCGCCCGCCGGTCGATGCCCGCGGGCCGGGCCCGGCAGTCCGGCTTCCGCTGCTGTGACCCGACCGGAGCCCGGCCCGCGGGCAGAAGGCCGGGCCGGCGTGTTCCGGGGTTTCGGCGGCGCGACCGTGTGAGGGGGCGGCTGAGCCGAAGCACGATAGTTGTCACTTAGAGCTGCGAACAAAAGTGGGCCCCGGCGGGCGGCGCCCGGCACGCGCCCTCGCCGCGTTGCCGGAAGGCCCTGGTAGCTCCGCTACAAGGACCTTCCGGCGCCTTGCGATCGCACGCACCGGACACCGCCCGCTGATCGGAACCCACTTTTGTTCGCAGCTCTTAAGGCAGGCTGGTTGTCACCGACGGCGTTGTGGGCGATTGAGCCCGAGCGCGGCTGGTTGTCCCATCTCCCTGTAGTTGGCGGCATCTCACTCGGTCTCATCCGGGTTGTCGGATTCTCGAGTGGCCTCGTCGGGCAGGACCGGCGTGTCTGGTCTTCACCGGACTCTGCTGGTCGGGGAACGCGCTCCTCGGCACCTTCCTGCCACTGGGCCGGACTGAGGGGTGAATCTTCGCCGCACCGGCCGGCTGCCTGCGAACGCGGCACGCCGCGGCGCCCGGGAGCGTCGCTGTGGCGAGGGAGGCGGCACCTGGGGGCCCATCCGAGATCACGGCTCCTGATGAGGCTGTGTTCCCGCATGGCTTTGATGCGTGGCGTCAGTGCACGGTGCTGGAGAGTGCCGCTTGATCTGCCGTCTTCCAGCACCACACGCGCCCCGTCACCGCGCCCGCTTGGACGGGTGCGGTGACGAAGCGTGCTCACTGCTCGACCGGCCCGACGGCACCGGCGGCGGATGACCGGCATGCAGAGCGGGCCGGATCAGGCGGCTTCGGCGTAGGTGGGGAGCTGCCAGTCGCCGCCGCGGTCCTCCTTGGACGTGCGGGCGACCAGGTCGGGAATGTGCAGGAAGCAGGCCAGCGCCGTGACGTTCTGGAACGCGGTGATGGCGTGCTTGCTCAGCGGCATGCCCACGCGCAGGATCTTCGGGTTCACCTCGCCCTGGATCTCGTCGACGAACGGACGCAGGACCCGCTCGTAGTTCGCCAGCGCCGACGCCAGGTCGCCAGGGCTGTGGTTGATCTCCCCGGCCAGGACGTAGGCGCCGACCAGGCTGCCGGAGATGCCCATGCCGCTGTAGGGGGAGGCGCAGTGCGCGGCGTCACCGGCCAGGACGACCCGGCCCTTGGACCAGCTGTCGATGCGCACCTGGGCGATCTCCTGGGAGTAGAAGAACGGGCTGTCCTTCATGCCGGCGACGAACCGCCCGGTCTGCCAGCCCGCATCCTGGAACCGCTCGGCCCAGAACCTCTGCTGCTCCTCGACGGGCGTGCGGTGGATCGCGGAGGCTTCCTTCGAGTCCTCGCGCATCACGAAGTACACCTGTGTCTCGGTCGCGTTGTGGCTGCGCCGCATGATCTGCCGACCGCCCGGGACCATGTAGGTGTCGCGGATGTTGGTGTCGGAGGCGATCCGCGGCACGAACCAGTACGCCATGTGGATGCCCACCCGCCAGTACGGGTCGAAGCCCTCGGGCAGCAGCGCCCGCCGCGTGCGCGAGCCCTGCCCGTCGGCGCCGATCAGCAGGTCGTACTCGCCCGAGGTCCCGTCGGAGTAGTGCGCGGTGACCTTGTCCGCGTGCTGGTCGAAGCCGTCGACGCTTCTGCCGAAGACGTACTCGGCGCCGTCCTTCGTCGCCTCGTGCAGGATGCGCACCAGGTCACCGCGCATGATCTCGTACTCCGAGGTCAGCGTCTGACGGCCCTTGCCGGAGGTGTTCGCCATGATCGTCGCCTTCGGCTTCCCGCGGGAGTCGACGAACGCCACCCCGGCCTCGTCCACCAGCCGACTGCGCACCTCCTCCAGCAGCCCCATCCGCTCCACCGCCTCGATGCCCTGCCCGCGCAGGTCCACCTGCGCCCCCGAGGCGCGCAGCGCCGGGAACCGCTCGACGACCGTCACTTCGTGGCCGCCGCGCGAGAGCCAGAAGGCCAGTGCCTGGCCGGCGACACCGCCGCCGGCCACCAGGATCCGCAACGACCGCTTCACGTTGTCGCCCGCCATGACCCACCCCAAAATCTATCGGTGATTGAATCCGCCTTTCCAGGGTTCTCTATCAGCGATAGATTGTCAACGTGACCAAGATGAACCGCGAGACCGTCGTCGCCGAGGCGCTCGACCTGCTGGACGAGGTAGGGCTGGAAACCGTCAGCACCCGGCGGCTGGCCAAGCGCCTGGGCGTGGAGCAGCCGTCGCTCTACTACCACTTCAAGACCAAGAAGGACTTGCTGGCCGCGATGGCGGAGGCGGCCATGGCCCCGCACTCCACCGCGCCGCTTCCCCAGCCCGGGGACGACTGGCATGCCTGGTTCCTGGACAACTCCCGAAGCTTCCGCCGAACCCTGCTGATGCGCCGTGACGGCGCCCGCCTGCACGCCGGCAGCACCCCGGTCGGCGACCTGGACCGCATCCGCCGCAAGATGGCCTTCCTCGTCGCCTCAGGCGTGCCCGAGCAGCATGCGCAGATGGCGATGCTGGCCTCCAGCCGCTTCACCGTCGGCTGCGTACTGGAGGAACAGGCCGACACCGACGCGCCGGACCCCGCAGGCCTGCCGGACGGCGTTCCCGCGCTCGATCACGAAGCAGCGTTCGAGGCGGGCCTCGCGCTCATCCTCGGCGGCCTCGACCAGCACACCACCGCCCCCGGCACCACGACCACGCGCTCGACCACGGCACCCTGCCCCGCTGGGTCACGGCCATCCGTCGGCTGAGCCCGCCTCCGACGTTGTCCGGCTGCTCGTCAGGCCGGGGCTGCTCGTGGAAGCGCCGTGGAGAATCTCAGGCTCCCGATCTTCGTTCCTGGTGACAGAAAGACTGCTCAATGAGCGTCTGTGCCAAGTCGGATGCCTCGTTGGTGACAACCGGGCCGCTTCGGCCGTCCCGGTTCACCAGCTCAGCCGGTACCGCTGGTGACAGCTCCTGAGCTTCGGCACAGCGGCTCCGGGCAGGTGCGGTCAACCTTCCCCGGCTCTTCGCCGTCGATCACTGTGGGACCCGGCGGGGCGTGCGAGGCCATGACCCCGCGGAGTCCGCACGCGCGTCGAACACGGGGGAACGAATGCTGCGGATACATTTCACGGACGCCGACTACGCGGCCGTCCGGCTGCGTGAGGGCCCGGATGCCATGTGGGAAGTCCTGCTGAGTCTCCACGTCCTGCAACAGACGGACGAGACCGAGGAGTTCGCGCACTGGCGGGCGACGGTCGCCCGAGAACTCGACCCGGTGGCCGCCGGGGGCCTCTTCCCGCTCACACCGCCGGTCGGTTACTCGCCCGACTTCCTCACGCCGACCGGGGCCGAGGGATTCGAACCGGGCCTGGAACAGGTGCTGGCGACACCGTCCCGGCGCATGGTGCGCGAACTCGGCCGGCTCCGTCCCCCGCGCGCGTCGGCACCGTACGTACGAAGTCTCGCCGCCGCGGAGGCCAAGCCGCTCCGGCTCCTGGGACACGCCCTGCACCACTACCACGAAACGGCCCTCCGGCCCTACTGGCCGCACATCCGGCAGTGCGTCGGCGCGCAGTCCGCGCTCCGGTCACGGGTGCGCGAGGAGGGCGGGGTCCGAGAACTGCTGGGCGGCATCCACCCGGCCGTCCGTCTGCACGGCGACGTGCTCCGGGTGCCGTATCCCGGACCCGACCGCGATGTCCACCTCGGCGGACGGGGACTGCTGCTGATCCCGTCCTTCTTCTGCCGCGGGCGGCCCATCTGCCTGCGCGATCCGGAGCTGCCCCCGGTCCTTGTCCACCCCTTCGAACGCGAGGCGGGCTGGCGCGTGCCGACGCGCGGCGACGGCCGGCTGCCCACCCGTGCCCAACTCGCCGCGCTCACCGCCCTGCTGGGGCGCACGCGCACCCGCGCCCTGGCAGAGATCGGCTCGGGGTGCACCACGGGCGAGCTGGCCCGGCGGCTGCGCGTCTCCGCGGCGGCCGCCAGTGAGCACGCCACCGCGCTGCGCCGGGCGGGCCTGGTGTCGACGGTGCGCAGCGGGCGCACCGCTCAGCACGCGCTCACGGTGCTCGGGGAAGACCTGCTGCACCAGAGGCACCGGCCGTCGCACCCGCGCGACCCTTCGGCCACAGCCGAAACGTGAGCAGGCGGGTTGAGCGGCCGTCGTCGTGCCGGGACAGTGACCCCGGGGCTGTCCTGACGAGACGGGACAGCGTGTCGTACGGGGGGTTCCATGCACGTGGCCGTCATACGTGCCGGCCGGGTCTGTGCGGCGGTGCTCGCCGCGCTGGCCTCGGTCCTCGTCGCCGGAGCAGGGCAGGCGGCAGCGGATGACCTTCCGCCGCTGCCGTTGGGCAACAACTGCAACGTGGTCAGTGAGACCCTGGCCGGTCCCGGCACCATGGACTTCAGACCCACCGCCCTGCAACCGACACGCATCGAGGCGCCCGGCGGCACGGCCAAGACGAGCATGACGGGCACCCGCACCGAAAGCGTGACGACCACGGCCACGATCAGCGTGAGCGCCAAGCTCTCGGCCGCCGAGTTCGAGGCGTCGGTCTCGACCGGGCACACGGCCCAGGAGAGCCTCACCTACGGGACCGAGGTCCAGCAGAACGTCTCCGTGCGGCCGGGCCAGTACGCCTTGGTCTCCTACGGCGTCTACTTCTGGAAGACCCTGTACGCGCGGACGTACACGATCCCCGGGTGCAACAAGGACTCCACCTTCGTTCCCTGGTTCGCCGACTACTCTTACATGCTGGTCCCGATGTACGCCGGCTGGAGGGTCGAGTACTTCCCGCCGGGCGGCGGGAGCGGCAGCGGCGGCAACCCGCCCGGTCCTGTCACCGTGCCGACCAAGCCCCAGCTCGTGACGTCGGTGTACGGGCTGGCCGACGGCACCGTGCTCAGCACCAACGACACCCACCGCGTCTACAAGATGGCCGGCGGCGCCCCGATCTGGCAGTCCACCTGCGACGGCGGCCTGTGCCCCGACGCCAGGCCCACCACTCAGGCGGTCATCGACGCCGGCCCCTCGACACCGTCGGACGGCGCCACCGTGCAGGACCAGCAAGGTCAGATCTTCAAGTTCGTCGGCGGCGCACCCATCCACCTCGCGACCTGCGACGGCGTCGGCTGCGGCACCCCCGTCAAGGTCTCCACCTGGAGCGTGGCCGCGCTCGACCACATGCGGCCCGAGCCGTCGGACGGTGCCACCGCCCAGGACCAGCAGGGGCAGATCTTCAAGTTCGCCGGCGGCGCACCCATCCACATGGCCACCTGCGACGGCAGCGGCTGCGGCACCCCCGTGAAGCTGTCCACCTGGAGCATCTCGACGCTGGAGCACATGAGGTCCGTGCCCGCCGACGGTGCCACGGTGCAGGACCAGCAGGGGCAGATCTTCAAGTTCGCCGGCGGCGCACCCATCCACATGGCCACCTGCGACGGCAGCGGCTGCGGCAGCCCCGTGAAGGTGTCCACCTGGAGCGTGGCGACGCTCGACCACATGAATCCGGCACCGGTGGACGGTGCCACCGTGCAGGACCAGCAGGGGCAGATCTTCAAGTTCGCCGGCGGCGCACCCATCCACATGGCCACCTGCGACGGGGTCGGCTGCGGCAGCCCCGTGAAGGTGTCCACCTGGAGCATCTCCTCGCTGGAGCACATGCGGCCGTATCCCACGGACGGGACGACGATACGGGACCAGCAGGGGCAGATCTTCAAGTTCGCCGGCGGCGCACCCGTCCACCTCGCGACCTGCGACCCGGGCTGCGGTGCTCCGATCCCGGTGTCCACCTGGAGCATCTCCCATCTGGACCACATGCTGGCCGTACCGATGGACGGGACGACCGTGTCCACCGAGAACGGGACCGTCTACAAGTTCGCCGCCGGATACCCGTTCCGGCTGTCGGGCTGCTCCTCGGACTGCGGCTTCCCGGTGCCGGTCACCCAGTGGAGCGTGGACCACCGCGACCACATGGCCGGCACGCCGGTCGACGGCATCAGCCTCGTCGCGGCGGACACCGGCACGCTCTACCGGACGAGCGGCGGGTTCACCGACCCGGTGGGGCCGTGTCCGCAGACCGGCGGCTGCCAGTGGGCGCCGCGTGTCGACCAGTCCTCGGTCGAGTTCCTCACCGACCCGAGTGCCAACCACGGACCGCTCTACGGCCAGCTCACCCGGTACGTCAACGGCAGCGGCGACCACTACAGCACCACCGGATCCGTGCCGCCCGGTTACCGCGCGGAGGGCGCGCTCGGCCAGCTCGACCTGGTGCAGGAGCCGGGCACGCACCCCCTGTACGCCTGCCAGAACGGCGCCGAGGAGTTCAGCTCGGTCCGGGACGACTGCGAGGGCTCGTCTCGCATCGGACTCCTCGGCCACCTCTACGACGCC
The DNA here is from genome assembly GCF_000720185.1 of Streptomyces sp. NRRL S-340. GTDB lineage: Bacteria > Actinomycetota > Actinomycetes > Streptomycetales > Streptomycetaceae > Streptomyces. Next base: position 84,085 of record NZ_JOIY01000003.1, read on the forward strand.
CCTGCCCCCGACGGGGCGCCGATGCTCGCGGTGTACCGGTGCAAGGACGGCACGGCCGGAGAGCACTTCGACTCCACCGACCCGAAGTGCGAGGGCAAGGTCCAGGAGAGCCTGCTCGGCTACACCATCGGCTACGGAGCGCTGACCCGGTACGTGCACCAGGGCGCGCCCAGCGACCACTGGACCACGACCCGGGCGGCCGGGGCCGGTTACCGCCCCGAGATCGCCATGGGCATGGTGTCGCTGGTGGGCGGCCCCGGTACCCGGGCCCTGTACAGCTGCCGCAGCGGGAGCGACGAGTTCACCTCGCTCCAGGCCGACTGCGAGGGCGCGGCGAAACTCGCCGAAGTCGGCTGGGCCTGGGATGCTCCGGTCGCCGGTGTGCCGAGCCTGCCGCTGTACCGCTGCCGTATCGCGGGCGGCGAGCACTTCCTCTCGCACGACCCGAACTGCGAGGGCATGCAGAAAGAGACCCTGCTCGGGTACGTCGTGGCGCGGGCCGCCGTCACCCGCAGCACCCGGGGCACCGACCATGCCGAGGGCACGGCGGGCCTGTCCGCCGGATACCGGGCCGAAGCCGTGCACGGCTACCTCTCCCTGGTCGCCGAGCCGGGCACCAGGGCGCTGTACCAGTGCCGCGCGGGCGGCGACGACTTCACCTCGCTCGACTCCGGGTGCGAGGGCCAGACCGTGCAGGGGACCCTGGGTTACCTCTGGAGCCAGCCGCCCGCCGGCCGGCCCAGCACACCGGTCTACCGCTGCAACACCGGCGGCGGGGACCACTTCGACTCCCTGCGCGAGGACTGCGAGGGACAGCACGCCGAAGGGCTCCAGGGCTACCTGCTGACCAGGCCCTGACCCCTCCGGCCGACCTCCTCCCCTCCCGCGACCGGGACCGACACCTGCACCGACCACCCGTCGTACGGCAAGGAGACCGTCATGAGAAGCGGGGCACGCGCCCGGTGGACCTGGCCGGCCGTTCTGTGCGCCCTCGTCCTGCTGCTCTTCCCCGGCACCGGGACGGCGGCGGCCGGGCCGCACTCCCTTCCGGCGGCGCTCGCCTATCCCGAGCGCGGCGACTACCGGATCAAGGCCGTCCAGCCCGACGACTGGCCGGACAAGGACGAGATCGCCGGCAACAACACCGGTGGCGTCGCCATGAACCTGGTCTGGGCGCAGTGGCAGCCCACTGTGCAGTCGCCGCCGTGCTCCACCGGCCAACAGCCGTACGACGGCCAGTGCTTCACCGTGCCCGCGCACCTGGACGATGACATCCGGGCCTGGACCGAACGCGGTCTCGTCGTCACCGGCGTCGTCTACGGAACACCGTCCTGGGCCCGGACGGGCAGGACGTGTGTGCCCTCCGCACCGGGCATGGAGATCTTCTGCGCCCCGGACCGCGCGAGCGACTACGCCCGTTTCGCCGGCATGCTGGCCCAGCGGTACGACGGACTGCACGGCCACGGCCGTGTCGCCGACTTCGTCATCGGCAACGAGGTCAACACCAACACCTGGTTCAACATCGGCTGCGGCCACGGCACGGCGTGCGACACCACCGCGTGGCTCGACGAGATCGCCGCACTCTACGACGCCGCCTACGACCGGGTCGGCGCCGAACAGCCCACCGCCCGCACCTATCTGTCGCTCGACCACTCCTTCGGCACCGCGCTGGACGCCCCCGCCGCAGCGGAACCCGTCCTGTCCGGCATGACCGTGCTGCGCGGCCTGGCCGCCCGCGCCGGAACCCGCCGCTGGCGGGTGGCCATGCACCCCTACCCCCGTGACCTGCGCAGTCCCGTGTTCGGGCCCGACGACACGCCTTACGTCACGTACGGGACGCTCGGTCACCTCGTGGGCTGGCTGCACCAGAACTTCCCGGCGAACACCGAGGCCTGGTCGGACGTGCAGCTGACCGAGAGCGGCATCACCTCGGCGGGATCCTCCTCGCCGGAGCGGCAGGCGCAGGCCGTGTGCGACTCCTTCCGGGACGTGCTCGGCACGCCCGGTATCACCAACTACGTCTACCACCGCATGCTCGACAACCCCACGGAGACCGCTGCCGGACTCGCCCTCGGGCTGCGGGCCGCCGACGGCAGCGCGAAGCCCGCGTGGCGGACCTGGGCCCTGGCCAACCGCGCGGACCTCACGCCCGCCCAGTTGTCCTGCGGCTTCGAGAACCTGCCGTACACGCGCCTGGTCCGCGCCCACTCCCCCACCCGCGGCCACTGGGCCTCCACCCGCGGACTTCCCGCCGGGTTCACCGCCGAGAACGCCTGGCGGCTGCTGCGCCACGAGGCGTCCAGTACCCGTCCGCTGTTCGAGTGCCGGGTCGGCGGGCACAACATGATCAGCACGGAGCCCGGCTGCGAGGGCCAGGAGCCGCTCGGCCCGGTCGGATTCGCCGCAACCGCTCCCGCGCCGGGCACCGTCGCGCTCTACCGGTGCCGCGTCCCGTCCTCCGGGGACCACTTCGTCTCCGAGCAGCCCGCCTGCGAGGGCCAGCAGACCGAGGGCCTGCTCGGATACGCCTGGCGGACCTGACAGGCGGTGGGGGTGGTGTCCAGTGCGCGCCGGAAGTGCGGGCGCAGGTCGGCTGTCGCCGGAGAAGGACGGCACCGCACCGGCTGACGAGCTTCTTCCTGCCCCTGCCCACGAATGTTCTTCTCGAGCGGTGAGAGCGCTGCGTTCGGCAGGAGAGAGCGATGTCGCCGTGCCGTCCACGGCGGCGGCCGGCCGGGAAGCCTGTCGCATGCGACGGGCCAGGGCTGGGTGACCATGGTGTCGGAATCCTGCCGGACAGAACCCTGGATCGTTGGTTGGCTGACCGCATGATCAGAGCGCAGACGGACAAGGCCCTCCTCTTCCGTTCCCTCCACGATTGCGCGAGCCCCCTCGCGCTCGCCAACGCCTGGGACGTCGCCAGTGCACGTGTCATCGAGGCCGCAGGGGCTCCCGCGATCGCCACCACCAGTGCCGGGATCGCCTGGTCACTCGGTCATCCGGATGGGGAGAACTCCTCTGTCGACCATGTGGTGGAACTGATCGCCCGTATCGTGGCGGCGGTCGGGACACCGGTCACCGCGGACATCGAGGGCGGGTACGGACAGGACGCGGCCGGTGCCGGTGAGACCGTCGCACGGGTGCTGGAAGCAGGCGCGGCAGGCGTCAACATCGAGGACGGCGCCCGGCCTCCGGCCGAGTTCAGGGCACGGCTGGCGGCGGCCCGACGCGCGGCCGAGCGAGCAGGTGTGCCCCTCTTCCTCAACGCCCGCACCGACACCTACCTGTTCGGCCTCGGCGACCCCGCCACCCGGTTGAAGGACACCCTGGAACGCGCACGGGGGTACGTGGAGGCGGGCGCCGACGGCATCTTCGTGCCCGGGGTCACCGATCCCGCCACCATCGCGGAACTGGCTGCGGGCATCTCCGTACCGCTGAACATCATGGCCGGCCCCGGCGCGCCGGATGTCGCCGAGCTGGGCCGCCTCGGCGTCGCCCGCGTCAGCCTCGGCTCAGGCGTCGCCCAGGCCGCCTACGCGGCCACGCGTCTGACCGCGCAGCAGCTGTACGGCACCGGTGACTACCACCCGCTCACCGACGCCCTCCCCTTCTCTGAACTCAACGGCTTGTTCCTCGGCCACCACTGACCACAGGGCTCGAACCCTTCGAGAGGGCGCGCCGGCACCGTGGACGGCCGAAGCGCGGGGGAAGGCACGTGAGCCTCACGCCATCGCGGCGGATCGCGACGCCATGACCGCCTGGGTGACGCGGGCCGTCGGCTCATGCCGGAGCAGACTGAGCCCGGATCCCGTACCGTGTGCGATCAGCCGAACGGACCCGCTCGTCGGGTGACAGAGCTGCGGTCCGGCGAGGAGGATGCGCCTGCGCAGCAGGCCGAAGCCGGCCCGGCCGTGCATCTGGCCCTTGAGCATGTCGATCCGGTGGACGTGGCCTTCGACGACGGCGGAGTTCCAGGTCGATGTGAGACCGGCGACGTGCGGTGTTGCGGAGCCGCGTGGACCGGCCAAGGGCCGGACGGCGAGCGGGCCGTGCGCGCCGGCGAGCACCTCCCGGTGCCGCGCCGTCGCGGCCGAGGGCTGTTCGCGGGCACCTGGCTGAGGTCACAGCAGCCGGTCGACCAGCCCGTCGACGTACTCCGGGGTGAGCGGGACCATACCGAACAGGACGCGGATGTACATCGGGGCCAGGATGTGGTCCAGCACGTCGAACACGTCGGGTGCGTGCTCGCCACGGTCGCGGGCGCGATCGAGCATGGACTGCAGCTGCCGGGTGCGTTCGGCGCGCAGGTCGGCGCCGGCCTGCAGTCCCTGCTGACCGCTGCTCGACAGGGCGACGGCCAGGTGCAGCACCGCCGGGCCGTCAGGTCCGGTGATCTCCCTGGCCACTTGGGCCGCGTAAGTGCGCAGGTCGCCGACGAGGCTCCCGGTGTCGGGCATCGGCGACTGCGCGTTGAGGCGAGTGAGCGCCACATCGGTGAGCAGGCTTTCCAGGCTGCCCCACCGACGGTAGATGCTGCTGTCGGCCACGCCTGCGCGGGCTGCGACCTCACCGACGGTGAAGTTGCCGTAGCCGCGCTCACTGATCAGGTCGGTGACGGCCTGGTGCACCTGCGCGCCGACGCGTGCGCTGCGCCCGCCCGGCCGCCGGGCTCGCTGTCGCTCGTTCATGCCTCCACCTTAACGCAGTCAACACTTGCGTTTATAAGGCGGTCTCCCTATAGTCGCCTAACGCAGTCACCGACTGCATTAGAGCGCTCAAGCGTGTCGCCGCCTCCGTCGGCCGCGACCGGGCGCAACGGACGATCGAGGGGATTCCATGGCTGCATCGCGTGCGACCGCAGGCGGTCGATCAAACCGGGCCGCGCTGCTCACGGTGACCTGCCTGGGCCAGTTCATGGTCCTGCTCGACAACACGATCGTCGGAGCGGCACTGCCCGACATGCAGCACCGGCTGCACACCCAGCTGACCGGCCTGCAATGGATCGTCGACGCGTACGTACTGCTGGTGGCCATGCTGCTGCTGTCCGGCGGTGTCTTCGCCGACCGGTTCGGCCGCAAGCGGGTGTACCTGACCGGCGTGGCGGTGTTCACCGCCGCCTCACTGCTGTGCAGCGTCGCGCCCTCGCTCGGCTGGCTGGTCGCCGGCCGGGTGCTGCAGGGCATCGGGGCCGCGGCGCTGAGCCCTGCCTCGCTCGCCCTGCTCGCCGCCGCCCATCCCGTGCCGAAGGAACGCGTCAAGGCGATCGGGTTGTGGGCCGGACTCAGCGGGATCGGTCTGGCCGCAGGTCCCGTGGCCGGCGGCGTGCTGACAGAAGCCTTCGGCTGGCCCGCCATCTTCGTGGTCAATGTGCCCATCGGCGTGATCCTGCTGCTGGTCGGCCTGCGCCACCTCGGCGAGTCCCGCAACCAGGGTGCCCCCGCTATCGACGTCCCGGGCACGGTGCTGTCCGTTCTGGCGGTGGGGGTGATGACCTACGGGCTGATCGAGGGGGGTGCCCGCGGCTGGACCTCACCGGTCATCCTGGGCAGCTTCGCCGCCGCGGTGATCCTCCTCGCCGCCTTCGCCGCCGTCGAAGCGCGTCGCTCCGCTCCGATGCTGCCGCTGCGGCTGTTCCAGCGCCGCCTGTTCACCGTGTCCAACACCGCCATGGTGGTGGTGGGGTTCGCGCTCATGGGCTCGTCGTTCTTCTTCTCCCAGTTCTTCGTGTACGTCCAGGGCAGCTCGATCCTGCGCGCCGGCCTGCAGACGCTGCCGGTGTCCCTCGCCATGGTGATCGTCAGCCCGTACGCGGGCCGGCTCGCCGCCCGGTACGGCTTCCGCATCGTGGTCACCACCGGTCTGGCCCTGGCCGGCCTGGGGCTGCTGGCGCTCGGCATGGTGCACGCCGACACGGGCTACGGGAACGTGTGGTGGCGGCTGGGACTCGCCGGCATCGGCTTCGCCCTGACCATGTCGCCACTGACGGGAGCCGCCATCCAAGCGGTCAGCCCGCAGGAAGGCGGCCTCGCATCAGGCATCAGCAGCACCACCCGGCAGATCGGCGCGGTGCTGGGCGTGGCGCTGCTCGGAGCCGTCGTCCGCACCCGGCAATCCGGCGGCGCCTCCTTCGAGACGGGCCTCGACAGCGCCTTCCTCGCCGCCGGCACCGTCACCGTGATCACCGCCGTGTTCACCGGCCTGTGGCTGACGAGGTCCGAGCCCGTGGAAGGCTCCGCGGTCCCGCGGCGTCCCACCGATCCGGATGCGGTCGTCACCTCGAACAGGACACCCGTGAGCGGCCGTTGACAACAACGACCGCCTCGGCCCGGAGGAGCGGCTGCGTGTCTCCCGCCGCCCGCTGCCCGCCCACGAACGCGTGGTGTTCCTCAGCCCACTGGTCACCTCACCGGACATCACCGAGCGGCCCCGCCTCCGTGTGCGCGGAGAAGGGCCGCCGCGGCGGGCATCGAGGCGGTGGCAGACGGGGTGGCGCGTTCCGGCGTCCGGTCCGGACGTAACGAATCGGTCCGCGCCCGCTGCGCATCGACAGGCACACCTGCCCCGACGACCGGCCGATCCGAACGATGCGGCCGGCGGCGCCAGGTGGGCCGCAGAGGTCGGATTCGGTCGACCGGAAGATCGGGCGCGTTCGACGAACGTCCCCCTGCGGGCGGGCGGCGGGCGGAGGGGAAGGGCCGCCGGCCGGGAGGCCCGCCGGGCCGGTTCACTGCCAGGCAGGTCGACGCCCGGTGCTGAGCCCGCTCAGACCCAGATGGACAGGCGGGCGGTGGTGGGTGTGGCGTCACAGAAGTAGCTGACCGCCTGACCGCCGGCCACGTAGGCCTTGCCCGCCGCGTCGCAGGCGGCGGCGCTCGGGTACATGCCGACGTAGACGTACCCGGCGGCCTGCGCGGAGGGAGCGAGCAGCAGGGCGGCCGCGGCCAGCAGTCCGGTCAAGCCCAGGGTTGAAATCGCTTTGCGCATGGGTGTGTTGCTGCCTTCCTGTTCCGGTGACGAGCGCTCCGGTCCTGGTGATCCGGTGCCTGGTGAGCAGCTTCCTCCACAGCCGGACCGAAGAGCAATGGTCTGGACCAAACCAATTCCACCGGCGAAGCGAGGAGATCGTCCGCGCGGTCCACAGCCGTCCGGACCCGGTGGGCAACTTCTTCCGGACGCCTGAGGTCACTTGGCCTTCGCAAGCCCCACGCGCTCGGCGCTCCGCGTGATCGTCGCCGGCTCGCAGCGGAGCACGCCGGTGATCCGGTGGCGCGTAAGGCGGGAGACGGCGCGCAGTCGCTCTTGCGTGATGACGTGGAAGGTCTCGGTAAGGTCATCGGCAGGCACACGAGCAGTGGTCAACGACTCTTGGCCGTGGGACAAGGGGATTTGCGGGCAATCTGCCGTTGAGGTCGTCGGCCTGCGAGGTCGAGGACGTGTCACCGGCCATGTCCGCGCGGAGGCCAGGGGCCGCCGCCGGCCGCACGGGAAAGAAGAAGGAGCGACCAGCATGGCGATTCAGCGGATGGACAACGTCGGCATCGTCGTCGAGGACATGGACGCCGCCGTCGCGTTCTTCGTGGAACTCGGTATGGAACTGGAGGGCAGGGCGCAGGTCGAGGGCCGCTTCGCCGACCAGTGCACCGGACTCGACGGCGTCCGCTGCGACATCGCGATGCTCCGGACACCGGACGGTCACAGCCGGCTCGAGCTGGCGAAGTACCGCAGCCCCGCGGTGATCAGCGCCGAGCCGCGCGACCGGCCGCACAACGTCCTGGGCACCCACCGCGTCATGTTCGCCGTCGACGACCTCGAGGGCACCGTTGCCCGCCTGCGACCCCACGGCGCCGAACTCCTCGGCGAGGTCGCCCGTTTCGAGGACAGCTATCTGCTCTGCTACCTCCGTGGCCCGGCAGGCATCATCGTCGGACTGGCCCAGCAACTGCGCTGAGTCTTCGCTCCGGGCCCGGCTCATCCGTCAGCCGGACGTCCACAACCTTCCCGGTCCGGCTGTGGTGGGCGGGCACCTGGCCTGGACCGGTCGCGGTGCGCGGTGGACACGGTCGAAGAGCGCGGCAGGCGGAACCGCGTCCGGTCTCACGGGTGGCCCAATCGGCGATCGAGCGCGGCACCGACGTCGGGGCAGTTCCTGCGGACGCAGTCGAGGAAGGCACCCAGCACGGGCGAGCGGTCCCGGTCGGCAAAGGACAGGACCAGGTCGGGGAGCGCCGTCGGCGGGGTCACTTCACAGAACCGGACCCCCGGGCGCGGGGCCGACAGCATGCGAGAGGGCCCGAGGCCCACGCCGACCCCGCAGGCGGCCAGGCCGATGATCGTGTGCACGTCCCTGGCGGTGGTCGCACCGTCCAGTGCGGCGGTGTCCTCGTCCAGCAGGGTGCGCAAGCCCGCGGCGACCGCGGGCTCGTCCTCTCCGGCGGCCACGATCAGCGGCTGCCGCCGCAACTGGTCCACGCTCACCGACGCCTGACCCGCGTAGGGATGCGCGCTGCTGACGACGGCGATCAGACGGTCGTGCCCTACCGGGACGGACACCAGGTGCTCGGCCCCGGCCCCGCGAGGCGGTCCCAGGGTGACGGCCACGTCCAGTTCTCCGGCAATGAGTGCGGTGGCGCTGCGGCCGGATGCCATCTCGTGCAGCTCCAGCCGTACATCGGGCCGCTCGCGGCCGAACCGGCCCAGGACGTCCGGCAGCGGGTCGAGCAGTGCGGAGGCCACGAAGCCCAGGCGGAGCCGGCCCGTCTCGCCGCGCGCGGCCCGGCCTGCGTCGGCCGTGGCCGCCGTCATCTCCTCCAAGGCCCGCCGCGCCCGGGCGAGGAACGCCTCGCCCGCTGCGGTCGGGAACACCCCCTGGCGCGTACGGTCGAACAGCCGGGCCCCGGTCTCACGCTCCAGGTCGGCGATCTGTTTGGACAGCGGAGGCTGCGCGATGCCCAGCGCGCGGGCTGCCCGGCCGAAGTGTCCGTGCTCGGCGAGAGCGAGCGCATACCGAAGGTGCCGCGCCTCCATGACCGCTTGACCGCCCTCCATACACAAAAAGTATCGCCGACAAGTGTGTCATCTCTTCCACTGGATGGCCCAGCCGTCACCGACTGGGATGGGTGCCGTGACACCCTCTGTGAACACCGCGGACACCGATCTGCACACCACCGTCTTCGTTCTCGTCCACGGCGCCTGGCACGGCTCGTCGCAGTGGGCGGCGACGCAGCGCGCACTCGCCGGTCTCGGGGCCGCGAGTGTGGCCGTCGACCTGCCCGGGCACGGCTTCGACGCTCCTGTGCCCAGTGGATACCTGCTGCCTGGTCGGCCGGGTCTGCTGACCGAGAGGTCGCAGCTCGCCGACGTGACGATGGACGACTGCGCCGATGCCGTCCTGGACACGCTGCGCCGGGTCCGCCGCTACGGCCGTGTGGTGCTCGTCGCCCACAGCGCGGGCGGCGGCCCGGCGTCGCTCGCCGCGGAGCGCGCGCCCGAGCTGGTCGACCGCCTCGTCTACCTCTCCGCGTTCGTCCCCGCCGGCCGCGCCCGGTTCTTCGACTACCTCGGCGCCCCGGAGAACTCCACCGCATGGGGTCAGGGCCTCAGCCTGGGTGATCCCCAGGCGCTGGGCGCCGTACGGATCGACCCCCTTTCGCCCGACCCCGTCTACGTCGAGGAGCTGCGGCAGACCCACTACCACGACACGCCCGCCGACCGCTTCGACCGCTGGCGCTCCGCGCTCAGTCCCGACCTGCCGCTGGCCGTACCGGCGACCCCCGTGATCCTGACCGCGGGACGGTGGGGGCGCATCCCGCGCACCTTCCTGCGCTGTGCGGAGGACCGGGCGCTGCCGACGGCCGTACAGAATCTGATGATCGCGGAGGCCGACCGGGCCATGCCGGGCGAGCCGTTCACCGTCCGCACCCTGCCGGGCAGCCACAGCCCGTTCGCCGCCCGGCCGCGGGAACTGGCCGAGGCCCTGGTCGGGTGAACGGCCGCCGCTTCTGCCGCCGGTGGGGCTGAGCGCCGCCTCTGTGCAGGGGCTCGACGTCACGAGCGCGCGGATCTCCGCTCCGGCCATCCGGTCCGGCGGGGGCACGAGCCCCGGCGGGAGCGGCTCGTGCCGGCCGGGTGCACCGTCGCGGCGGGCCACCGCCGTGGCCGCGACGGCGTCCGGCGGGGCCACCACGGCGCCGCGCGTGCCCGTGGTCGATGTGGTGATGCCGGACCGGCGACGGCCCGCGCTGGGGGTATCCCCCCTTCCGGTCCTGGGGTGCGCCGCATCGCGCCCGTCGGGGGGCGGAACTAGCGTCCAGCCATGACTTCGACTCTGCGAAAACACCTGGTCATGGCGCTCGGTGTGGCTACGCTGCTCACCGCCGGGGTGGTCCCCGCCGTCACTCAGTCCGCCGGCCCCTCCCCTGCGGAGCGGTTACGCCGTGACACCGAGGCGATCCACGCCCTCGGTGTGAGTGGGGTGCAGGCCCGCGTGATCGCGCCCGACGGCCGGCAGTCGGTCGCCACCAGCGGTACCGCCGACCTGAAGACCGGCCGCCCGGTCTCTTCCGGCGGTTACTTCCGCATGGCCAGCACGTCCAAGACGCTGGTCGCCACCGTGGTCCTGCAACTGGAGGCCGAGGGCAGGCTGTCCCTGGAGGACACGGCCGACCACTGGCTGCCCGGGGTGGTGCGGGGCAACGGCAACGACGGCAGCCGGATCACCGTCAGCCAGCTGCTCCAGCACACCAGCGGCATCCACGACGCCCTGCCCGGATACACCACGCCGCAGGAGTACCACCAGCAGCGCCACGACGTCTACGAACCCGGGCAACTGGTCGACCTCGCCATGGCCCACGAGCCGGACTTCCCGCCCGGCAAGGGCTGGGCGTACTCCAACACCGGCTACGTCCTGCTCGACATGATCATCCAGAAGGTCACCGGGCGCCCCGCTCACCAGGAGATCGAGAACCGCGTCCTGCGCCCGCTGGGGCTCGGCCGGACGCGGTGGACGGGCACCTCCTCCACCCTGCCCCGGCCCCACGCCCAGGCTTACCAGCTCTTCGGCCCCGGTTCCCGGGTGGACGTCACCGATCAGATACCGGTGGACCACGAGAACCTTTCGTGGGTCACGACCACCCGGGACGAGAACCGCTTCCTCCGCGCGCTGCTCGGCGGCCGCCTGCTCCCGGCACGGCAGCTGGCCAAGATGAAACACACCCTTCCCGTGAGCGCGGAGGTGGAGCGGCTCTGGCCCCACGGCCGGTACGGGCTCGGTCTGGTGGAGCGGCCTTTGACCTGCGGAGGAACCTACTGGAGTCATGAGGGCGGGGACGGCGGCTACATCACCCTCAACGGTGTCACCGAGGACGGACGCCGAAGCGCTGTGGTCTCCATGTCCGAGGCACGCGGCGACACCCCGAAACACATACTGGAGCAGGAGAACGCGGCCGGCATCCTGATCGACCACGCGCTGTGCGCCGGGGGCTCCGGCACCCGGTGAGCGCGGAGGTGTCCTCGCCGTGGGCGGTGAACACGGCGAGGCGCTCGCTGGTGCCGCAGATCAGCGCCGCGTGCCCCTGCCTCTCATGGTCCCTTTTCGGCTGGGTGTCTGCGCGGCGGGCGGCCGCAGCCGCCCGGAACGCGTCATGGGTTCGTCCGGGGTTCCCTTCAGTCCTGTGCCGCGGGGGCCCGGGTGGTCATCAGCGGATGGAGGTCCGTTGCGTATTTGCGGATGAGGCCGGGTGACAGGTGCGGGATGTCGTGGGCCGTTCCCACTCCGGTCCGCCGGACGGCTGCCTGGAAGCGGGCCGAGGGGATGACCGAGCCGGGGTACGGTCGTTCGGGGGTGCGGTAGCCGTGCAGCAGCGGCAGGACGGAGTGTCGGCGCTGGGTCTCCGGGAGGGCGCGCAGGGCCGCCTCGAGTCGGACCAGCCAGTCGTCGTAGTCGGTGATCCGTTCGATGCCGTGGCCGTCCGCGGCCAGCCAGTCCACGAAGGTGTCCAGGCAGACGCCGTCGTCGTGCGGGTTCACCAGGCTGTAGGTGCGGTATCCCGAGGCGGCCCCGCCCAGGGCGGCCACGGAGGCCGCGGTGAAGTCCACGGGGAGGCCGTCGTAGTGCGGCCGGGCCGCGCCGTCGCCGTCGGTGCGGTAGAAGGAGCGCGGGGCGAGTCCTGTGACAAGGACGCTGAACAGCAGCCGGCTGAACATGTCGGGCACGTTCAGCTGTCCGGCGTACCGGCTGTGGGCGAGGATCATGTTGGAGCGGAACACCGTCACCGGCAGGTCGTGCAGCTCGTAGGCCTCGCGCAGCAGCACCTCGCCCGCCCACTTGCTGGTGGCGTAGCCGCCGGCGTAGCCGTCGTCGACGGGCTGGACGGGCAGGTCGGTGCGTACGTCGCCGTCCTCGTCCAGGGGGTCGCCCGCGGGGGACGTGGACACGGCCACGCTGGAGATGTACGTGACCGGTTTGAGCTTCGTGGTCAGGGCGAGCCGGATCACCTCCGCGGTCCCCACGACGTTGGCCTCGAAGAGGTGGTCGTAGGGCAGTACGTGGTTGACCAGGGCGCCCGCGTGGACGATCAGGTCCACGTCGGCGGCGAGGCGTTCCCGGTCCGCCGCGTGCAGTCCGAGGCCGGGTTCGGCGAGGTCACCGGCGAGGACCTCCAGGTGTGCGTCGGCCAGTGTCGCGAAGGTGTGTGTCAGTTCCGCGTCCGCGCTGCCGTAGGCGTCGGTCAGCCGGCGGCGGGCGGACGCCGCGTCCCGGCCGCGGACCACGACCGTCAGCCGGCCGTCCACGGGGGCGAGCCGCTGGAGCCACTCCAGGGTGAGGAAGCGTCCCAGGTATCCGCTGGCGCCGGTCAGCAGGACGTGGCGCGGCTCACCGGAGGGCCGCGGCAGTTCGCGGGTGGCGTCCAGCAGGCCTGCGTCGAGGAACCGGTCGAGGGTGAGGTCCTTGGCGTGCACCTGGGTGGCGCCGGCGCCGTGCACCGAGGCGAAGGTCGGCCGGTTCGCGGTGGTGGTGCGCCTGGCCTCGATGTAGGCGGCGAGCTGCCGCAGATCGTGCGCGGGGCTGATGATGACGTCGACCGGCACCCGGAATCCGAAGGTGCCCTGGAGCAGGTCGGACAGGGACACCGCCGACAGCGAGTCGCCGCCCAGGTCGCGGAAGTGCGCGTCGGGGCTCACCTCGGCCGAGGTGCCGGCGAGGACTGCCCGCGCGGCCCGCTGGACGGTCTCCAGCACGGGCCGGGCGGCACCGGTGCGGCGGACCTCGTTCAGTTCGTCGTCCTCGCGGGCGGCGATGTCGGCGTACAGCCGCTCCAGGCGCTCGCCGTAGCGTTCCAGCAGCTTGGGCCAGAGCAGCTTGCGGTGGTCGGAGAGCAGCCCGTTGGCCTGGCTGAACGGCTCGGTCTCCAGGAGGAGGCCGCGGGGTATCTCGTAGGAGTTCAGGCCGCGTTCGCGGGCGATGTTCCGGAAGGAGGCGTCCAGGAGCTGTTCGAGCCGCCGCGGGTCGTCGCCGTACCGGGCCAGGGCGTCCTCGGTGGGGACGACGACGGCGAGCAGGTAGGAGCGTTCGCTGTTGCCGTGGACGAAGATCTGCCGGACCAGCGGGGCGGCGGCGAAGACCGCCTCCAGGCGCGCGGTCGCCACGAACTCGCCCTGGGAGAGCTTCAGGACGCTCTTGCGGCGGTCCACGACGGCGATCCTGTCGGGTGCCAGCTCGGCGACGATGTCACCGGTCCGGTAGTAGCCGTCGGTGTCGAAGAGTCCGGCCGTCAGCTCCGGCTGCCGGTAGTAGCCGGGGACCACGGAGTCGGATTTGAGCAGCAGCTCACCGCGCGGGTGGGGGGTGTCGGTGCTGAAGTAGCCCAGCTCCGGTACGTCGGCGAGGCGGTAGTCGGTCACCGGGGGACGCAGCAGCTCGCCGTCGACGGAGATGCCGGCGGCCTCCGTCGAGCCGTACACGTTGTGCAGGGGGACGCCGAGCAGGGACTCGGTGAACTCGGTGAGTCCGGCGGACAGGGGGGCCGAGCTGTTGCTGGCCCAGGTGACGCGGCCGCCGAGCACCTCCTCGCGCAGATGGCGGCGCACCTCGTGCGCCGCTGCCTCGGGGGGTACGCCCTCGTCGACGCGGCGGCTCAGCTCGCTCTGGTAGCGCTGGTGCAGCAGCTCGCACACGCGCGGCACCAGGGACAGTTCGGTGGGCCGGATGAGCGCGATGTCCTCGAAGAACGTGGAGAGGTCGCTGGAGGCGGTGAAGCAGGTCGTTCCGCCGCGCACCAGCGCGTTCTTGAGCGAGGAGTGGCCGGCGACATGGCTCATCGGCATGTAGTTGACGGTGACGACGTCGGTGCCGGCGAAGAGCTTGGACCAGGCGCCGCCCCACATCGCCCGGGCCAGCCTCTCGGTGTACATGGCACCCTTCGGGGTGCCGGTGCTGCCGGAGGTGTAGATGAGCATGGCGAGCGGGTCCTCGTCGTCGCCGGGTGTGTACAGCGGGGCCGGGAGCAGGGTCTCGGCGCGGTCGAGGAGGTCCGTGAGTGCGGTGACGTCGATGTTCCGGCCGGTGCCGGTGAGGCGTTCACGCGCCTCAAGGAAACGTTCCTTCTCTTCGTCGGCCCCGGGGTGGTGGTCGAAGACGACGAGGCGGCGCACCGACGGCGTCCTCAGTGCCAGTTCCGTTCCCTCGGCCAGTCGCTCGCTGCTCGCGGCGATCAGCGTGGGCTCGGTCTCGGCGGTGATCGACGCCAGTTGGTCCAGGGGCGCGCTGGTCTGCAACGGCACGGTGACGGCGCCGAGGTGGATGCAGGCGAGATCGAGGGTGGCGTAGTCGCGGCTGGTGAAGCCGAGCAGTGCCACGCGGTCGCCGGCGCCCAGCGGGTGCTCGGGGTGGTGGTGCCATTCGCTCGCCACCGCGCGGATCCGGTCCCACAGCTCGCGGTAGGTGGTGGTTTCGTAGCGGGGCAGCAACCGGGCGGACACGCGCCCGGTCCGGGCGTCGCGCACGAATTCCCTGGAGCGTTCACCGACCGCCGGCCGGTCCGCGTGGCGCTCAAAGACGTTTTCCATGACTTGCGCGAGTCGCAATGTGGTCTCCGCGTCGCATAGGTGTACGGACGTGTGGGGCGTGCACGGACGTGTTCGGAAGCTGGAGAGAGGCGCGGGGTGCGAGGCAGGGGGACGCGCGTCGTGTGAGGGACGGCCCCGGCGGGAGGCTGCGCCGCACCGGGGAACCTGGCGCGATGCTATGCGCGGGGAATCGGATGCCGTGAGAAAGACGGTGAGGTTCTGTCAGGTCGTCCGCCCGGCCCTCCCGTGACGACGTGGGTCCGGTGCGGCGCCGGCTCGGGAGGCCGGAGCAAGCACCGGTGGACGAGCGGGCTCCCGCAGGCGTGCCGCGCGGGAGCCCCGGGCCGGTGGATGCGGGGAACGGACGGGGCGCTAGACGGCGGTGAGGGGTTCGCGGCCGTAGGCGTCGTGCAGGAGGTCGAGGAAGGCCTGGGCCCTGGGCAGCCGGACTCCGTCGATGCGGTGCACGGCGACTCCCGGGGTCCAGGAGTTCAGCAGGGCGCAGCCGGCCAGCTCGGGCAGGTCGTCCACGGTCAGCTCCGCCTCGCGCTGCGGGACACCGAGGCGGGCGAGCTGCCGCCGGACGATGCCCATGGTGACGCCGCCCAGCATCTCGGCGGTGGGCCACACCACGGCCGAGCCGTCCCAGAAGGCGAGGTTCCAGATGGAGGCCTCGCTCAGCCGTCCCCGGCGGTCGAGGAAGACGGCGTCGTCGAAGCCCTGTGCGGCGGCCTGCCGCAGGAAGTACGTCTTGGCCGGTTCGCCGACGTGTTTGACGGACGGCAGGAAGCGTTCGTGCGGTACCGCCATGAGGGCCAGCGGGCCCTCGGGTCCGTCGGAGGGCGGTGCGGTGCGGATGAGCAGGGCCGGAGCGGTCTCGGGGCCGGCCGCCGTGAACTCGCCGCCCGGGAGGTAGCACGTGGCCACGAGCGAGGTGTCGGCGGGCGCCTCCTTCAGCGCCACGCGCAGCTGGGCCAGGACCTGGTCGTCGGGTAGGGCGTGGCCGTACAGCTCGAGCGAGCCGCGGCGCAGCCGCTCCAGGTGGAGGTCGAGTCCGCGGATCCGGCTGTCGCGCACCTGCATGGCCGTGAAGTGGGCGAATCCCATGAAGGCGAGCGGGACGAGGTCCGCGGCGGTGGGCGTTACGCCGTCTCGCCATGCGAGGTGACGGGGGGTCGTTCGGGTCATATCCCCGAGAACGACGCCCATTCCGGGAGGACACGATCAAGCGCCGTACGGGTGAAGCGAATTGATCGTACGTCAGGTGCGGGCCCCTCCGGTGTCACTCACCGGTCACGCTCCCTTCGCCTGTCGTTCGAGCCCGTCGAGGAGCACTTCGAGACCCGCATCGACATCGGCCTCGGTGGGCCGGATCGGTGACTGCGCGGCCTCGTCGTCCCCGGGGAGCAGCTGCTGCGCGACGCTCTGGATCGAGGCGCCCTGGACGTAGGACCACACGGTCAGCGTCAGCGTGCGGGCCAGTTGCGGGTCGTCCGTGAGGCCTGCCAGGGCGTCCGTCATCCAGTCCAGACACGTCGTGTCGCTGAAATGACGGGCGGAGGCCTGGGTGACCAGGGTCCAGGGATGCTTGCGGTAGACCTCGCGGTCGAGAGCGACCGCGAGCCGGACCGCGTCGCGCCACCGCGGCGGGGCGGGGGTCGGATAGGGGTGCTCCTCGCAGACCGCGCGGGTGATCGCGGTGAGCAGTTCGTCCTTGTTGGCGATGTGCCGGTACAGGGACATGACGCCCGAGTCGAGGTCGTTCGCGAGCCGGCGCATGGACAGCGCCGCGATGCCCTCGGCGTCGGCGATGCGGATGGCGGCGTTGATGATGGCGCGCCGGGTGAGCCCTGGTGAACTCGCCTGACGGCCTTGCGTCTTGATGGCCATGCTGTAGTCTAACCAGCGGCGTGGGTACGCTGTACGCACTCACACGCGTACACCGTACGCACCGTGTCTCCCGTACGGTGCGCACGCCCGCCCGGCACCCGCCGGACGCTTTTTCCGACGCACCTCGCGCACCCCTTCGCACACCCTTGTGCGTACAGCGTACGCATCGTATGCCGAACGAGTCGACCACGGTGCGCACCACCGCGCACCGCCTCCTGAAAGGTTCCCTGTGACTTCCCTGGACTTAGTCGCGGAGCGCGCCGACCGGCGCGCCTGGCTGGGCCTGCTGATCGTGCTCGGCCCGGTCGCCCTCGTCGCGATGGACGGCTCCGTGCTCTACCTCGCGATGCCGAGCATCACCTCCGCGATCACCCCCACCACGGACCAGGCGCTGTGGATCCTCGACATCTACGGCTTCGTGGTCGCGTCGCTGCTCATCGCGTTCGGCAATCTCGGTGACCGCTACGGCCGGCTCAAGTTCCTCCTGGCGGGCGCCGCGGTCTTCGGGGCCGGTTCAGTGGGCGCGGCGCTCTCGCCGACCCCGGAGGTCCTCATCGGCTGCCGGGCGCTCATGGGGCTCGGCGGCGCGACACTGCTGCCCTCCGGCCTCGCGATCATCAGCAACCTCTTCCTCAACCCCAAGCAGCGGGCCCAGGCCATCGGCATCTTCGCGGCGACCTTCGCGGCCGGCTTCGCGATCGGCCCCATCGTCGGCGGACTGCTGCTCAACCACTTCTCGTGGGGTTCGGTCTTCCTCATCAACATCCCGGTCGTCGTCCTGTTCCTCGCGTTCGCGCCCTTCCTGCTCAAGGACGTGCGCGAGTCGAGCCCCGGCCGGGTGGACGCGCTCAGCGTGCTGCTGTCCGCGGTCGGCATCCTGCTGACCGTCTACTCTGTGAAGTCGGCCGCCGCCTCGGGCCTGTCCCCCACCCAGCTCGGCACCGGCATCGTCGGCGTCGCGATCGTGGCGCTCTTCGTGCGCAGGCAGTTCGGCCTGCCGCAGCCGCTGCTGGACCTGCGGCTCTTCCGCGACCGAGTGTTCACCGTCGCGATCCTCACCGGCCTGCTCTCCCTGGTGGCCTGGGCCGCAGCCGGCTATCTCAGCGGCGTCTACCTCCAGTCCGTCCTCGGGCACAGCGTGCTGAGCGCGGCGCTGCTGGCGGTGCCCGGCGCGACCGTGCTCACCGTGACCTGTGTGGGGACCACCGCGATCGTCGACCGTGTCGGCAAGCGCGCGGCCCTGATCACCTCGCACTTCGCCATGGGCATCGGCCTCTCCCTGATGCTGCTCACCGGGGTTCTCGGCGGGGTGACGGCGTTCGTCGCCTCCACCGTGATCGCGGGCATCGGCTACGGCCTGTCCTTCAGCCTCGTCGCCGAGACGGCCGTCGCGGCGGTGCCCGCCGAACGGGCCGGATCGGCGGCCTCCATCGCCGAGATGAGCAACGAACTCGGCAACGCGCTCGGCATCTCGCTGCTGGGCTCCCTGGCCGCCGTGTGCTTCCGGCTCCTCGGCCCCGACCTCGCGGGGACGCTGCCCGAGACCTTGGAACGGCCCGGCGTCAGTGCGGCCGCTGTCGAGGACGCCAAGAACGCGTTCGTCTCCGGCATGCACGTGGCGATCGCCGTCGCGAGTCTGCTCTCACTCGGGCTCGGCTACCTCGCCGTGCGCTGGGTGCCGCGCGAGAAGGCGCCGGCCGCGTAGACGGCGCGCCGCCGGGTGCGGCGTACCGCCGGGTGCGGCACACCGGCGGGTGCGGCGTACGGCGGTAGGCGGGGCACGGCGGGAGGCGGGGCACGACGGGCGGCGGCTGTCGGCGGGGCACGGCGGGAGGCGGGGCGCGACGCCCGGTGGTATGCGGCGGGCGGCGCCCGTGGCATATCCCGGACACCGCTCGCGGGGGCGGTCGGCGCGGCAGGACGCCGCCGGGAGGCAGCCGCTCGCGGGTCACACCGCCGGCCACCACCTGGGCATCCTCACCACCACCCCGGCCGCCCGGCGTCCGCATCGCCGCGGCTGTCGCTCCCACCAGACTGGCGCGATAGGAACTTGACCGACGCTTGAGGCTCAATTTACTCGACGACGACTTGACACTCTCTCTCCGTACAGTGGTCCTCACGGTGGGCGACCATTACAGTCGGCAGGGCTTTCGTGGGAGGGCGTCACGACGGTTCATGGAGGTGGGGATGGCATCGCGCGTCGAGCGGAGGGCGCCCGGACACCGGGTGTGCGCGACGTCGGCGGCGCGCGCCGGGCGGTCCGCCCGATGTCCCCGCCCGCGGCGCTGACTCCCCCAGGTCGCCGAATCCCGTACCCGACTGCCCGCCGCGGCACTCGCGTGCGTGTCTTGCGCGTCCCAACCGGATCCCAAGGAGACCCATGACCTACGCCGACGTGCATCCCGAGATCTCCGGACGAGCTGTTCTCCCTTCCCTGGCGCCACACCCGCGAGACGCGGTGTTCGACCAGTTGACGCCTGGCCTGTTCGCCTCCCTGATCCGCAGCGACCAGCACCGCAAGGCTCTGTACTACTTACGCGGGCTGCTGGAGGCAGAGGGACGCAAGTCCATCCGCGCCATCGCCGCGCTGTTCGGCGACGACGTCTCCGAACAGAACCTGCACCACTTCGTGTCGTCCTCCACATGGGACTGGATGCCCATGCGGCGAGCGCTCGCGGACCATCTGACGGGCGTGACGCACCCGCAGGCCTGGGTGGCCCGGCTCATGATCATCCCGAAGTCCGGCCGTCATTCCGTGGGCGTGGGCCGGCACTTCTTCCCGTCACTGGGCCAAGTCCTCAACGCGCAGCGTGCCATCGGTGTCTGGGCGGCGTCCGAAGAGGTGACGGTGCCCGTCAACTGGCGACTGCACCTGCCCAGGACCTGGCTCAAGGACCACCAGCGCCGCAGTCAGGTCGCGATACCCGACGGAGCCGGTCCGGAGACCCTGACGGAGTCCCTCGCCAGGGTCTGCGCCGAGACGCTCCTCGACTGGAACCTGCCCCGGCGCCCGCTCGTCGTGGACAGCGACGAAGTGCAAGCGGCCACGCTCTTCAGGGAGTTCGCGGACTCGGGCGTCCCGTTGCTGGTGCGGGCCTGTGACGGTCTGGGCCTGACCGTCACCGACCCGCTGCTGCCGGCCGGCGAGGGCCAGACGATGCCCGCGGACCAGATCATGGGGATGGCCCGGGACCTGCGGCGGCCCGCCAACCGGGGCGACGCGCATGCGGACACCACCCGTCACACCCACCTGGCCGCCACCGTCCGCGTCGCCCTGCCGGACCCGGGCGGGTGGGCCGCGAGCCAGGGCGAACTGGCCCTGCTCGGTGTGGAGGACGCACGCGGGCGCGGACGGACGCAGCTGTGGCTGACCAACATGACCGGTGTGCAGCCCGCCCTGCTGGTGCGGCTGACCGGGCTCACCGAGAAGGTCGGCGCGGACTTCACGGAGATCTCCGAGGAGGTCGGCATCCGGGACTTCACAGGGCGCTCCTTCGGCGGCTGGCACCGGCACGTCACCCTGGCCTCGGCGGCGCACGCGATCGTGGCCCTGGCCGGCCGCGCCCGCCGGGGGGCTTCGTCCGCGTCAGGCCGAAGCAGGGAGCGCGGTCCGGTGGCGTGCGTCGAAAGCCACCGGAGGGTGTCCTGAAGGAGTCTGTCCCGACCGGTCCTCGCCCCTTTCCTCCTTTCCGGTCTCCGCTGCCTTGACCGCCCTTCCGTTTTCCCCCCGCATTTCCCAGCTGATTTCGTCGCCGGTCAGGCGGCCGCATTCGGCCGCCTGACCTTTTCCGTTCACCCCTGCGTCACCGCCGGACTTGACGGATCACGGAACACCTGACACATCGCGGCGCAAATCATTGGCACGGCATTCACACACCGACAGGATCAGTCGTGCCGATGAGAGTCGGCCTTCGGACGGGGGTAGTCTCAGCACGGCGTCACCGCCGATTTCTCATGCTCACTTTTCTTTTTCCCCGTCCACCGCTCTTGATCCCACGTGAAGGGAACACGGCGCGCGAAGGCTGTGGCCCATGCCGACGATCCGTGATCGGAGAACCAGTGGACGACGTACTGCTCGACCTCGAAGACGAGAAGGCCCTCCATCAGCCGCCGTGGGAGGACAGCGCACAAGTGGCCGAGGTCCGCGGCGCGCTCATACGGCGTAACCCGCTGGTGGCGGCCGAGGACGTGGACCGGCTGCACACCCTGCTCGCCCGGGTGGCGGCCGGCGAAGCCCATGTGATGCAGGCGGGCGACTGCGCCGAGGACTTCGCGGAAAGCACCGCCGACGACGTGGCGCGCAAGACGGGCCTGCTCAACATGCTGGCAGGTGCCCTGGAGATGGAGAGCGGCCGGCCGGTGGTGCGTGTGGGCCGGATCGCCGGCCAGTACGGCAAACCCCGCTCGCAGCCCTTCGAGCGCGTCGGCGGCCTCGAACTCCCCTCCTACCGCGGGCACATGGTCAACAGTCCCGTCCCGGACGCGCAGTCGCGCAGGCCCGACCCGCTGCGCATCCTGACCGGCTACGACGCCGCGCACCGGGTGATGCGCCACCTCGGCTGGCACGGCCCCCGCAGCAGCAC
Source organism: Streptomyces sp. NRRL S-340 (assembly GCF_000720185.1). Classification (GTDB taxonomy): domain Bacteria; phylum Actinomycetota; class Actinomycetes; order Streptomycetales; family Streptomycetaceae; genus Streptomyces. The sequence continues at coordinate 105,621 of NZ_JOIY01000003.1, forward strand.
CCCCATCGCCGCGCCGGTGTGGACCAGTCACGAGGCGCTGCTGCTGGACTACGAGCTGCCCATGGTGCGCCGGCGGGAGGACGGGCGTCTGCTGCTCACCTCGACGCACTGGCCGTGGATCGGGGAGCGGACCCGGCAGACCGACGGCGCGCATGTCACTCTGCTCGCCTCCGTCACCAACCCCGTGGCGTGCAAGGTGGGTCCCGCCATGACGGCCGGGGAACTGCTCGCGCTGTGCGAGCGGCTCGACCCGGCCCGCACGCCGGGCCGGCTGACCCTGATCGCCCGGATGGGCGCCGACGCGGTCGCCGGGCGGCTGCCCGGACTGGTCGCCGCGGTGCGTGCGGCCGGGCACCCGGTGATCTGGCTGAGCGACCCGCTGCACGGCAACACCGTCACCGCGCCCGGCGGACTCAAGACCCGTCTGGTGCGTACGGTCACGCGGGAGATCGAACGGTTCCTGGCCGCGGTCATGGCCGAGGGGGGTGTCGTGGGCGGACTGCACCTGGAGACCACCCCCGACGACGTCAGCGAGTGCGTGACGGACGAGTCCGCCCTCGACACGGTCGGCACGGTGTACACCACCTTCTGCGACCCGCGGCTCAACCCGGCCCAGGCCCTCGCGGCGGTCGGTGCCTGGTCGGCGAGCCGGGCGGGCGCCTCGCCCGTCGCCGCCTGACTCCGGCGCGCACCGGCCCCGGCGCCTCGCCGGCTCCCGTCGCGCCCCGGTCCCGGCCTCGCGGTCCCGGCCCCGGGTGGACTCCCCGCCCCGCCGCCGCGCGCGCCGACGCCGGTGCCTCACCCGCCCGGCACGTCGCGGGGCCCGCGCATCGCACCGCCCCGCAGTCCCAGGATCCCGCACTCCCAGGAAAGGAACCTCATGGCGGGCATACCCCCCATCGAGTCCTACTCGCTGCCCTCGGCTCACGAACTGCCCGGCAACACCGCGCACTGGACCGTGGAGCCGGACCGGGCGGCCCTGCTCGTCCACGACATGCAGCGCTACTTCCTGCGCCCGTTCCCCGAGGCCGTCCGCCGCCCGCTGGTGGACAACGCCGCCCGACTGCGGCGCCGGGCCGTCGCGCTGGGCCTCCCGGTGGCGTACACCGCGCAGCCGGGCGGCATGACCGAGCGCGAGCGCGGCCTGCTGAAGGACTTCTGGGGGCCGGGCATGCGCGTCGACCCCGCCGACCGGGAGGTCGTGGAGCCGCTGGCGCCCGCGCCGGGGGACGCGGTGTTCACCAAGTGGCGTTACAGCGCCTTCTTCCGCTCCGGGCTGCTGGACTGGCTGCACGCGAACGGCCGCGACCAGCTCATCGTCTGCGGCGTCTACGCGCACGTCGGGGTGCTGATGACCGCGGTGGAGGCGTTCACCCACGACATCCAGCCGTTCCTGGTGGCGGACGCGGTCGGCGACTTCTCCGCCGCCCGGCACCGGCTCGCCCTGGAGTACGCGGCCCAGCGCTGCGCGGTGGTCACCACCACGGACGCGCTCACCGCGGCCGCTCCGCCCGCCGGCGTCCGTCCGGCGCCCGGGGCCCGTGAGGCGGCCGCGTGAGCGGGCGGCGGACGTCCGGGGGCCGGCCGGAGGCACCGGCCGCGGAACTGCTCGACCGCGTGCTCGCCTCCCGGCCGCCGGCCTTCGCGCTGCTGCACCGGCCGGAGGCGACCGGCCCGGCCACCCTGGACGTGCTCGTCGGCGACATGTCCGCCCCGGAAACCCTCGCCGATCTCCCCTTCCCCGCCCGGCCGGAGGCCGGCGACGGCGCCGCCCGGCACGAGGTGCTCGCGCTGGTCCCCTACCGGCAGATCGGCGAACGCGGCTTCGCCCACGTGGACGACGGTGCTCCCCTCCTCGCGATGACCGTGACGGGCCAGGGCCGCCTGCCGGTGGCCGAGGTGCTGGAGCGGCTGCCGGACGATCCGATCACGCTGACCGGCGAGCACTTCGACGTCCGCGACGACGAGTACGCGGACATCGTCCGCCGGGTGATCGCTGACGAGATCGGCACCGGCAAGGGCGCCAACTTCGTCGTCAAGCGCTCTTTCGTGGCCGACATCACCGGCTACACCCACCGCAGCGCGCTGTCCCTGTTCCGGCGGCTGCTGCTCGGGGAGACGGGCGCGTACTGGACGTTCGTCGTCCACACCGGCGAGCGGACACTCGTCGGGGCCAGCCCGGAGCGGCACGTCAGCATCACCGACGGCACCGCCGTCATGAACCCGATCAGCGGCACGTACCGCTATCCGGCCACCGGCCCCACCCTGACCGGCCTCCTCGGTTTCCTCGCCGACCGCAAGGAGGCCGACGAGCTGTACATGGTGGTGGACGAGGAGCTGAAGATGATGGCCCGGATCTGCCAGGACGGCGGCCGGGTGGTGGGCCCTCAGCTGAAGGAGATGGCCCGGCTCGCGCACACCGAGTACTTCATCGAGGGCACCAGCGCGCTGGACCTGCGGCTGATCCTGCGGGAGTCCCTGTTCGCCCCGACGGTCACCGGCAGCCCCCTGGAGAGCGCCTGCCGGGTCATCAGCCGGTACGAGCCGCACGGCCGCGGCTACTACAGCGGCGTCCTCGCCCTCCTGGGACGCGACACGACCGGCGCGCCCGCGCTGGACTCCTCGATCCTCATCCGGACCGCCGACATCGACGCCGGGGGCAGGCTGCGGGTCGGCGTCGGCGCCACCCTCGTACGCCACTCCGTCCCGGCCTCCGAGGTCGCCGAGACGCGGGCCAAGGCAGCCGGCCTGCTCGCCGCCCTGCGCTCCGGCACCCCGCCCGCGCCCCGCGCCGAGGGGGCCGCGCCGGACGGGGCGCGGACGGCGGCGGGACCCCGCTTCGCCGCGCATCCGCGGATCCGGGCGGTGCTGGAGCGGCGCAATGCGACGCTCGCCGGGTTCTGGCTGGCGAAGGACACCGCCCGGCGGCATCCGCTGCCCGAACTGGCGGGCCGCAAGGTGCTGGTGGTGGACGCCGAGGACACCTTCACCTGGATGCTCGACCACCAACTGCGCTCCCTCGGCCTGGAGGTGACGGTGCGCCGCTTCGACGAACCCCACTGCCTCACCGGCCACGACCTCGTGGTCATGGGTCCGGGACCCGGCGACCCCCGGGCGGCGGCGGACCCGAAGATCGCCCGTCTGCGCGGTGCCGTCGGCCGGTTGCTCCGGGACCGCAGTCCGTTCCTGGCCGTGTGCCTGAGCCACCAGGTGCTCAGCACCCGGCTCGGCCTGCCGCTGGTCCGCCGGCACGTCCCCCACCAGGGCGTCCAACGGGAGATCGACTTCTTCGGCGGCCGCGAACGCGTCGGTTTCTACAACACGTTCGCGGCCCACAGCCCCGCGGACGAGATCCACTGCGCCGGGGTCGGCACGGTACGGGTGAGCCGTGACCCGGGGACCGGCGAGGTGCACGCACTGCGCGGGCCGCACTTCGCCTCGATGCAGTTCCACGCCGAGTCGCTGCTCACCGAGGACGGCGTCCGCCTGATCGGCACGCTCGCGAGCGGCGTCGTCGCCCCGCGGGCCACCACGGGCGGCGACCCGGAAGGCCGCCCCGGCGCCGGCCCCGTGCTACGGCCCGCCCCGGCGGCCGCCCGGAACCCGCGCACCGGACCGGCAGGGGAGCCGCGGTGAGCAGGCTGCGCTGGCTCACCGCGGGCGAGTCCCACGGTCGCGCGCTCGTCGCGACGCTGGAGGGCCTTCCCGCCGGCGTGCCCGTCACCACCGCGACGGTGGCGGACCACCTGGCGCGCCGGCGGCTCGGCCACGGCCGCGGCGCGCGGATGACGTTCGAGCGGGACGAGGTCACGTTCCTGGGCGGGGTGCGCCACGGGCTGACCCTGGGCTCCCCGGTGGCCGTGATGGTGGGCAACACCGAGTGGCCGAAGTGGGAGCGGGTGATGGCGGCCGACCCGGTCGGGGCCGAGGTGCCGGCGGGGTCGGCCCGGGCCGCGCCGCTCACCCGGCCCCGCCCGGGGCACGCGGACCTGGCGGGGATGCAGAAGTACGGCTTCACCGAGGCCCGCCCGGTCCTGGAGCGGGCCTCGGCGCGGGAGACGGCGGCGCGGGTGGCGCTGGGCGCGGTGGCCCGGTCGTATGTGAGGGAGACGGCCGGTGTCGAGATCGTCAGCCATGTCGTCGAGCTGGGCGGAGCCAGGGCGCCCGACGGCATTCACCCCTCCCCCGCCGACATGGCCGTGCTGGACGCGGACCCGGTGCGCTGTATGGACGCGGACGCCTCGAAGGCGATGGTGGCACGGATCGACCGGGCCCACGGGGAAGGCGACACCCTGGGCGGTGTGGTGGAGGTGCTGGCCTACGGCGTGCCGGTGGGACTGGGTTCCCATGTGCACTGGGACCGGCGGTTGGACGCCCGTCTGGCGGCGGCGCTCATGGGCATCCAGGCGATCAAGGGTGTGGAGGTCGGTGACGGATTCGGCCTGGCGCGGGTGCCGGGCTCCCGGGCGCACGACGAGATGGTGAGCACGCCGGAGGGCATCAGGCGGGCTTCCGGGCGCTCGGGCGGGACGGAGGGCGGTCTGAGCACGGGCGGGCTGCTGCGGGTGCGGGCGGCGATGAAACCGATCGCGACGGTGCCGCGGGCGTTGAGGACGGTGGACGTGGCCACCGGCGAGCCGGCGCGGGCCCATCACCAGCGGTCCGACGTGTGCGCGGTGCCGGCCGCCGGCATCGTGGCGGAGGCGATGGTCGCGCTGGTCCTGGCCGACGCGGTCGCGGAGAAGTTCGGCGGGGACAGCGTCACCGAGACCCGCCGCAACGTGCGGTCGTACCTCGACGGCATGGCGGTGCGGTGAGCGGCCGGCCGGGACCGGCGGGACCGCACGACGAAGGGAGGCCCCTGTGACGGCGGGCACGCTGCACGACGGCGAGCGGCCGGGGTCGGAGCCGCGGACAGCGCCACCGCCACCGCCACGGACAGTGCCTCAGCCGCGGCCGGTGGCAGTGCCGTTGCCGGTGGCAGTGCCGTTGCCGGTGGCAGTGCCGTTGCCGGTGGCAGTGCCGTTGCCGGTGGCCATGGGACCGCTGGTGGTGCTGGTGGGGCCGATGGGCGTGGGCAAGTCCACCGTCGGCCGCCTGCTCGCCGAGCGGCTGGGGGTGGCGCACCGGGACACCGACGACGACCTCGTCGCCGGGCAGGGGCGAAGCGTCGCGGAGCTGTTCGGTGAGCACGGCGAGGCGGGGTTCCGGGCGCTGGAGAAGGAAGCCGTGCGGGTGGCGCTGGCCGAGCACGACGGCGTCCTCTCGCTCGGCGGCGGCGCGGTCCTGGAGCAGGACACCCGGTCACTGCTGGCCGGACGGCACGTGGTCTGGCTTTCCATGGCCGGGACGGAGGCCGTGCGACGCCTCGCGGACGAGGGGACGCGCCCCCTGCTGGCGGGCGGCGCGGCAGGGCGCTGGGCCGCACTGGCCCGGGCCCGGCGCCCGCTGTACGAGGAGGTGGCGGCCTGCAGCGTGCCGACCGATGGCCTCACGCCCGCGGAGGTGGTGGCGGCCGTCCTGGAGACCCTGCCGCGGCGCAGTTCCGCCCTGCCGGAGCATTGAGCCGCCCGTCCGCCGTGCGAGGCGGGTGGCCGGCGCGGTGGGGGTTCGCGCGGGACCCGGGCACCGCCTGCGCGGTGCGTGGTGAGCGCCGAGCGCGACCCCGGCCCGGAGCGCAGGCTCGCCTCCGAGGCGGTGGGCTGCTTCGGCCGGCCTGCGCAGGCGATCTCCCGCAAGCCCGGCGCACACGCGTGACCTGACCCGGCACGCGGAAGGTGGACACCGCGTCGTCGGCGGGGCGCTCCCTCTGGCGCGGTCCCTCTGGTGCGGACCGCATCCCGGACCGCCCGGCAGACCGGCCAGGGGCCGTCTTCGCCCTGGCCTCGACCGGACGCCCTGGGCGGACGGCCTGGGCGGACGGCCTGGGCGGACGGCCTGGTCAGTAGGCGGAGTTGACGTTGTCGATGGATCCGTAGCGGTGGGCGGCGTAGTTGGCGGCCGCGGTGATGTTCGCCACCGGGTCGGTGATGCTCTGCGCGGTACCGGCGACGTGGTAGGCGGTGAAGGTGGGGTCGATGACCTGGAGCAGGCCCTTGGACGGGACACCGTTCTTGGCGTTCACGTCCCAGTTGTTCTGGGCGTTGGGGTTGCCGCCGGACTCGCGCATGATGTTGCGCTTGAGGCCCTCGTAGCTGCCCGGGATTCCCTTGGCTTTCATGACCTTCAAGGACTCGGTGATCCAGCCGTCGAGATTGCTGCCGACGCCGGCCTTCTGCCGGTCGGCGGAGTGGCTGGTGTGGGTGGAGGCCTTGGCCGCGGTGGCGGCGGGCACCCGCGTCGTCATCTCGGCGGCCTGCGCGCCGGTCGGCATCAGGGTGAGGGCGACGGCCGCGACGCCGGTCGTGGCGAGGCCCGTGAGACCGAGGGAGCGCAGGCGGGCGGTGCGGGTGGTCATGGTCATGCGAAGGCAACCTTCCGTAGGGGGCATCATCAGTGCCGGCCGCTGTCGTGCTCGCGGCGGCGTCGGGGCAGCCGCGATCACGAGCAGCGGGCCCCGCAGGGAGTCGCCGGCGTCCGGTCGTCCGGCTCGCAGCGACGACAACCATGGTTAGCGGCGGCCGACCCGGGACGCAATGATGTGACCTACTACGCATCTACGGAGAAATACGCCAAAAGGGGCTCTTGAGATACATACGCCCTTTTGGTGGGGCTTCCGCATGTACGATCGCCTTTAGGATGTGATCCCCCTCGCATGGCCGGCGTCACGCTCTCGTGCTCCGGAATCCCTCCCCCGCCGCCCCGGGTCGACCGCGAAGCAGCAGAACGCGCTGCCGGCCGAGACCGGGGACCGGGTCTGGCCCCCGTCCCCGGGAAGGCGGCGCGAGGCGTGATTTGACTTCGAGCGCGCTCAAGAGCTGCGAACAGGAGTGGGCCCCGGCGGGCGGCGCCCGGCACGCGCCCTCGCCGCGTTGCCGGAAAGCCCGGGCAGCTCCGCTGCAAGGACCTTCCGGCGCCTTGCGGCCGCACGCACCGGACACCGCCCGCTGACCGGAACCCACTTTGTTCGCAGCTCTGAGCCCGTAGCGTCGCGGATGCCCGGCGTGCCGGGGCACCGGAGCAGGGCGCCTGGCGCAGGATGCGGAGGGAGATCGGCCGCCGGCCGGAAGAAGGCCCTCGCGCCGGACGGACGACGGACAAGAGTGAAAGGACCCTCATGCGGGAGCGCAGTCTGCGGGACCTCCAGGTATCGGCCATCGGGCTCGGATGCATGGGGATGTCCGCCTTCTACGGCACCACCGACCAGGACGAGGGCATCGCGACCATCCGACGGGCCCTCGACCTCGGCATCACCTTCCTCGACACCGCCCAGATGTACGGCCCGCTCACCAACGAGTCCCTGGTCGGCGAGGCGATCAGGGGGCACCGCGACGAGTACGTCATCGCCACCAAGTTCAACTACCGGATGGATGACGCCGTACCGGGCGACATGAGCAGCATCGGCCGCCAGGACGGCTCCGCCGAGCACGTGCGCAGCTCGGTCCACGGCTCGCTGGAACGTCTGGGCACCGACCACATCGACCTGTACTACCAGCACAGGGTCGACCCCAACGTGCCCATCGAGGAGACGGTCGGCGCGCTCGGCGAGCTGGTCGCCGAGGGCAAGGTAGGGCACATCGGGCTGAGCGAGGCGAGCGCGGCGACGATCCGCCGGGCCCACGCCGTGCACCCCGTCACCGCCGTGCAGAGCGAGTACTCGCTGTGGACGCGCGACGTGGAGGCCGAGGTGCTGCCGGCCTGCCGGGAGCTGGGCATCGGATTCGTGCCGTACTCGCCGCTGGGCCGCGGCTTCCTGGCGGGCCGCTTCAGCTCCCCCGACGAACTGGACGAGAACGACTTCCGCCGGCACAACCCGCGCTTCACGGACACCAACCTGGAGGCGAACCTGCGGCTGGCGGCGAAGGTCAAGGAGATCGCGGCCGAGAAGGACGCCACCCCTGCCCAGCTCGCGATCGCCTGGGTGCTGGCGCGGGGCGAGGACCTGGTGCCGATCCCGGGTACCAAGCGCCGCAGCTACCTGGAGCAGAACGCCGCCGCGGTCGGCATCGAGCTGACCGAGGAGGACATGCGCCGCATCGACGCGGAGCTGCCGAAGGCGGCCGGCGAACGGTACGACGAGGCGGGGATGCGGTCGGTCAACCGCTAGTCGCCGTGACCGGAAAGGATGGTCAGGCCGCCGCCCGGGGCGGATCCGTCAGCCGGGAGCGCCCTGGGCGCGGCGGCTGCCCGGTGGTCCGGCGCCGGTGGTCGCTCCCGGCGCCGGGGCGCCGACGGAACCGTTTCCCGCGCACCGAGCCACGTGGCGGCCCGGTGCGCGCCGCTTCTCCGGACGGCCGATGCCGTGCTGGACGCGGACGCGTCGCGGCGGCCGGACTCTGCGACGGGTCCTGCGCCGCCGTGCCCTCCGCCCGCCGCAGGATCGAGTCGATCGGGGTGCCGGCGCGACGGTGGAGACCGGAGCACCGGATCAGCGCTCGCCCAGGCGCCGCCGGTCGTCCTCGTCCCATTTACGGGTGTCGCGGGGCTGGGTGTAGGGCTCGGTGTCCGGTGGCAGCCCGCCCGCGATGGACCGCTGGCGTACGGTCTCGGCGTCGAACTCCAGGCCCAGGAGGATGGCCAGGTTGGTGATCCACAGCCAGACGAGGAACACGATGACCCCGGCCATGGTGCCGTACGTCTTGTTGTAGGAGGCGAAGTTCGCCACGTAGAACGCGAACCCGGCCGAGGCGATCATCCAGATCACCAGGGCGAGGAAACTGCCGGGGGTGATCCACCGGAACCCCTTCACCTTCGCGTTCGGGCTCGCCCAGTACAGGATCGCGATCATGGCGGTGACCAGAACCAGCAGGACGGGCCACTTGGCGATCGTCCACACCGTCAGCGCCATGTCACCGATGCCCAGAGCGGCACCGGCGCGGTGGGCGAGACCGCCGGTGAACACCACGATCAGCGCACTGGCCACCGCCAGCACCATCAGCACGACCGTCACGCCCAGCCGCACGGGAACGATCTTCCACACCGGGCGGCCCTCCGGCATGTCGTAGACCGCGTTCGCGGCGCGGATGAACGCTGCCACGTAGCCGGAGGCCGACCACACCGCCAGCACGATGCCGACGACGGCCATGACGGAGCCGACGCCGGCGCTGCTCTGCAGTTGCTCCACGGCCCGGGTGATGATGTCCCGGGCCGAGCCGGGAGCGAGTTTTCTGACGTTGGCCAGGACCGCGTCGGTCGAGGACCTGCCGGTGATGCCCAGCAGGGACACGAGCACGAGCAGCGCCGGGAACAGAGACAGCACCCCGTAGTACGTCAGAGCTGCCGCGCGGTCGGTCAGCTCATCGTCCTTGAATTCCCGCAGCGCCCCCTTGAGCACACGGCCCCAGGCCCGCTTGGGCAGCTCGGTCGGCGTGTCCGGTGCCCGGCGCTCCACCTCTGGCCCCGGCCCGGCCTCCTCGGGTGCCGGCACCTGGTGGGCCGGCGGATCGTCGCTGTCGTGGTGCGCCTTGCGCCCTGGAAGATGCAGCTTCGCCATACCTGCCGAGTAACCCCTCGCGGTCCCGGCTACGCCACCCGAGACCGGCCGGCGCCTGCGCGCAGCGTCCGGCGCTGCCGGCGTCTCGGAGGCTGGGAGCCGGTCACCGGGCCGGGCGGGGGGCGCCGTACCAGCGCCAGTTCTCGCGGCGGGGCCGTCCAGGGCCGCCGATGCGTCCCGTGGCCCACAGCAGAGTGGAGGAGGCGTCCTCGGTGAGGGGCACGTCGGGGAAGAGCCGGACGAGGGCCCTGCGGCTCAAGTCCTCCGGCGGTTTCGCACCGGTCTGGACTCCCTGTGCGATGTCGTAGGTGTGCACGAGGGTTTCGACGACGCCCATGGCCGCGAAGCCCTCCGGGTCGGAGGCGCCGAAGACGTGCGGTGCCAGCACGGTGGGCGGGGTGCTGTCCACCACCGCCGCGAGCAGACCTCCACACGCTTCGACGACCGTCAGCAGCCCGGCGGGGCCTGCCGCCCTGTCACCGAAGATGACGTTGACCGGCCCTTCGGCGCGGTCGCCGGACAGGCGCAGGGGCACGCGCGGGACGCCCATGGGCTCCGCGAGCCCGAACCGCAGCGCGTAGGTCAGCAGGTCGTCCGCGAGGTGTTCCAGGGTCTCCCAGCACGTCCACTCCAGGTCACCCGCAGGAGCGCTCCACCGGGGATCGGGAACAGCGGAGAGAGTCTGCGTGCAGTGAGCGACCGCCTCGCGCACATGTTTCCCGCTCACCAGCACATCTGTCATTCCGGAACTCGGCATTGCGGCAGGTTACTAGGCCTTGTCCGAGGGACGCGTGACGGGCCGAAGCGGCCTCCGCGGGGCCCGCGCCGGCGGAGTCGGCCCGCCCAGCAGCGGGACGACGAAGATCTGGCGGCTGCTGCGCGCCCGAGCCCCTCCCGCGTACGTCCGCTCAGCCCTGGCCTGCCGCCGGCGACGGCGGCCGACGTCCCCGTGACAGCCCTGCCTCTGCGTCCAGTTCACCGCGGGGGGCATCACAGGGCCCCATGTCAGCCGGGGTGGACACCCCTGCTCCCGGCTCGTCGGACAGGACCTGGAGGGCGTCTTCCCCGGCTTCACAGCCCGACTCGGGCCCGGATCACGGTGCGGGTGACAGGGGCAGGCACCGACTCACCTTTCAGGGACGGGGGTTGCCGACTGGGCCGACGCCGGGAGCCACGACGGGCCGACCGCTCGTCGCCGGCCGGGCGGGGCTCAGCGGACCCGGTCGTAGACGACGGCCAGTGTGCCGTGCTCTCCGGCAGCGTGACTGCTGAGTGCCCACTTCCCTGCGGGCAGACCTTCGTCGAAGAGGCGCGGCCCCCCGCCGAGGAAGACCGGGAAGACGGTGAGCGCCAGCCTGTCGACCTGGTCCGCCGCCAGCAGTGCCTTGATGACGCCCGCGCTGGAGAGGACGAGGATGTCGCCGCCTTCGGTGGCCTTGAGGTCCTCCGCGACCTCGGCGGCCGGCTTGTCGACGATCGTCGTCCGTTCCCACGGGGCCTCGCCGAGCGTCGAGGAGAGGACGACCTTGTCCGTGTCGACGAGCCATTCGGCGAAGGCCTCGTCGCGGGGGTCGGTGTCCTGCCTGCCGATGACGGTGGGCCAGAAGCCGAGGAAACCCTCGGCGTTGACCCGTCCGAGCAGGGCCGTCGTGGCCGGCTCCCACAGGCTGGTCAGGTGGTCACGTGCGACGTCGGTGTGGGCGTAGGGCATCACCCAGCTCATGTCCTGGGAGTCGCCCGGGGCGGCACAGCGGCCGTCGAGGGAGAGGCTGATGTTCGTGACGATCCTGCGGCCGCCGGGGTGCTCGGTCACGGTCACTTCGCGCTCCTCGTGTCTGCGTCACCGTCGGTGGCGCCAGGGGTGTCGGTGATGCCGGTGGTGTCGGTGTCCTGCGGATACGTGTCGAGGGTCCTCGTGAGCCGGTCGAGGCTCTGTCCGAAGCCGGTCCCGACGCCCGCGACGAAGTCGGCGGAGTCCACGGTGCTGTCCGTGATCCCGTAATGGACGTCGAGGTCCGTACCGGTGCCGGTGGACCTGATGACCATCTCGACGTGGGCGGTGAAAGCCGGGGAGCCGTCGGCGAGCAGCGGGGACAGCCGGTAGGCGAGCCGCTCCCCGGGACGCACGACGTCGACGGTCCCCTCCGCGCGTCCGGCGACCCGGTCGGTGCCGTCCGTGTCGTCGGCGTCGCGGTACTCCTGGACGATCCGGCCGCCCTCGCGGGTCTCGAAGAGGAGTTGGGAGACGCGGAGGTCGTCGGGTGTCCACCACCGGGCGAGCAGGCCGGGGTCGGTCAGGTGGCGCCAGACCAGCTCGGGGCGCCCGGCCAGCGAGCGGTGGAACCTGAAGGAGCGGCCGTCGGCCCATCCGTCCGCCTGGGCGGCGAGCCGTTCCGCGTGGAGGCCGAGCCCGTAGGCGTCATGGGTCGCGCCCGGGCCGCCGGCCTGGTCCGCGGTGTCGGCGAGCCGGCCGAGGACGGCCGCCATCTCCCGCAAGGGTGCGGCGCGGAGCGCGTAGATGCGGCGCTGGCCGGTACGCCGGGAGGTGACGATGCCCGCGCGCTCGAGAGTCTGCAGGTGCTTGGTGGTCTGCGGCTGACGTGCCTCGGCGAGCTGGGCGAGGACGCCGACCGAACGGGGCCGCTCGGCCAGCAGGTTGACGAGTCGCCAGCGGACCGGGTCGCCGAGCGCGGTGAAGAGTGCGTCCATGCGACAGAGTATTCCTCAAGCAGAATATTCACGTCAAGGAATTTTCCCTGTTCCAAAGTCCGCAGGACTTCAGCACCTTCCTGGGCCGCTCGGACGCCGGGGCTACGCGGTCGTGCCGTTGTCGGCGCCGTGGGCGGCTTGCAGCGCGGCCACCAGCCGGTCCAGGGCGGGCAGCGCCCCGTTGAGGGCCACGCGGTCGGCGTCGGGCAGTTCCTCGACGACTCGGGTGAGCGCCGCCGTGCTGGCCCGGTCGTAGCGCTCCAGGAGGTCCAGGGATTCCCGCGACGCGGTGAGCACCACGCTCCGCTGGTCGTGCTCGGGCCTGACCCGCTCGACCAGCCGCGCGCCGGACATCGTCCGCACCAGGTTGCTCACGGTGGAGGGAGCCACCCGCAACCGCGCGGCCACCGCGCCGGGACTGAGCCCCTCCGGCGACGAGGCCAACGCCCGCAGCAGCTCGATCTGCGCCTCCGGCAGGTCCGGCAGCCCCTCGGCGCTGCGGGTGGCGCGCAGGACCGCGCGCCGCAACGGCCCCAGCAGTCCGCCGAGTGCGACGGCCACCCGTGCAGCTTCTCCGCCGAACTTCCCGTCCCCTGTGCTCTCCGTGTCGCGCATGCCCTCATTGTGGACCGTCACCATAGACTTTTGCTCCCGCACATTTTTGTGTCAAAATAGTTTTTGGCGGTGCGCCACCGGTGTGAACCGGACACCGGACGGCCGCCGCCGGGCACTACGAGGAGCACCACCATGACCACTGCGCACATGACCCCGACGACCACCGTCGAGAACCCCGTCCCGCCGCAGGACCTGTCCGGCGTCGTCGGGCACCGGTTCATCTACACGTATGCCAACGGCTGGCAGTACGAGATGTACGTGAAGAACGCCACCACCATCGACTACCGCATCCACTCCGGCATGGTGGGCGGCCGCTGGGTGAAGGACCAGCAGGTCGACCTGGTCCAGCTCGGCGACGACGTCTACAAGGTCTCCTGGAACGAGCCGACCGGCACCTCCGTGGTCGTCAACGTGCTGCCCCGCCGGCGGGTCCTGCACGGCACCATATTCTTCCCGCAGTGGATCGAGCAGGACGGCAGCAGGACCGTCCTCTTCCAGAACGAGCACCTGGACGAGATGCGCGCCTACCGGGACGCCGGCCCGACCTATCCGATCTACGTCGTCCCCGAGTTCGCGCGCATCACCCTCTTCGAGTACGTGGGGGAGAACGACGAGAGCGTCGTCGCGGTGGGCCCGGACGAGCTGCCGGAAGGCTTCGCCGACCGCGCCAACTGACGGGCGGGCACCCCCGCGCCCCCCGCGTCGTCATCGGTCTGCGGGCGTGGACGCCGGGTTCCGCGGTGTGTGGCGGTGACCACGCCGGCGGGGGACGTCCGACCGTCGTCGTGCGCCCCCGGCCGCCCGGGCACCGGTTCCCGCCCGTACCGAGACGGAACCCGGTGGCGTCCGGTCCGTGCAGGCGGCCTGCGCCCGCGCCGGTGTGGCCGGGTTCCCGCCGGCGGCCAGGCGGAACCCGGGAGGGCCCGGGGCGGAGCGGACGGCCCCCGGTCACGGCCGGGGGTGGGTGCGCTGCCACCCGGGGCGCGCGTCGCCGCCGCGGCGCCCGGCGAGCGAGGCGCAGCGCGGACAGACGCGCCGTACCCGGTCGGCCGCGCCTCCCGATGCCGGGAACGTGTCGGTCCAGGTGATGTGCGGGAAGCGGGTCAGCCGGGAACGGCTGAGCGAGAGACCGCAGACCGTCTCGTTGCGGCCCGGCTCCCAGGCGTGGACCTCGCCGGACGGCAGCCGGCGGCGGCCCTCCTCTTCCTCGGTCCACTGCCCGGAGGCGGCGACGGCGTACTGCTTCGTGCGAACCATGGCGCGTGCGGCCCGGCGGTCAGCCGGCCGCGGCCTCCGTCCTGATGTCGCGGGGGTGTCAGAGCTGCGAACAAAGGTGGGTTCCGATCAGCGGGCGGTGCCCGGCGCCTACGATCGCGAGGCGCCGGAAGGTCCTTCTGTCACGCGTTTCCCCGACCGTTGCCCCAGGCCGCCTCGCGGCACGGCGGCGGTGGCTCCGTGCGCTCTCCGCGCCGCGCGTCACGGTGCCGTCCCGTGATCGCCCGGCCGGCGCGCCACGGTCAGCAGCCCGTGCCGTTCGGCCAGCGCCGCCAGGGACAGCGTGTGGTATCCGGCCTGGTCGAACAGGACGGTGATGCGGTCGCCGTCCTGGCTCAGCACCGTGCCCTCGCCCCACTGCCGGTGCCGTACCTCGCTCCCGACCGGATACGAATCCGCGTCGGGATGGGCGGCCGGTTCGGTGGTCCCGTTCTCGGAGCGGTCCTCGTCGCAGCGGTCGCAGTTCCCGCACGGCGGCACGTACTCCTCGCCGAAGTAACCGAGCAGGAAGCGGCGCCTGCAACCGGTCGTCTCGGCGAACGCACGGGCCATGTCGACCCGCGACCGGTCGGTGCGGCGGTGCGCCTGCGCCGCCCGGGTGGCCTGTTCGGCCGCTTGACCGGCAGACACGCCGGGGACCGGCCGCACCTGGCCGTCGTCCCCCGTGGCGACGGCGTCCGCCTCCTCCAGCAGGTTCACCGCCGCGGTCACCCGGTTCCTGGACAGGCCCGTCTCCGCACGCAGTCCGTCCAGGCCGGCGGGCTCTGCCCGGTGGTGGTGAACGGCCTCCGCCACGTCCAGGACGGTGCCGCGGCTCGGAGCACGGCCGGCGAAGTAGGTCTGCATCCCGGTGTCCTGCGGCCGGTGGTGGAGCACGGCGAGTGCGGGGCGGCCGTCCCTGCCGCAGCGGCCGATCTCCTGGTAGTAGGCGTCGAGGGATCCCGGCAGCGAGGCGTGCAGGACGAAGCGGACGTCCTCCTTGTCGATACCCATCCCGAACGCCGAGGTCGCCACCACGACGTCGGCCGCGCCGGACAGGAAGGCGTCGTGGATCCGGGCGCGCTCGCCGGCGCGCAGTCCGGCGTGGTAGGCCTCGGCCGCCAGTCCCAGCGAACCCAGTTCGCGGGCGTAGTACTCGCAGTCCTTGCGGGCCGCCGCGTAGACGATGCCGGGCTTGGGCTCGGCGGCGGCCCGCTCGACCACGGCCCGGCGCCGGTCGTCCTCGCTCTGGAAGCGGCAGGCCTCCAGCCGGATGTTCGGCCGGTCGAACCCGGTGACCATCAGGCGCGGGCGGTGCATGCCCAGCCGCTCGGTGATCTCCCTGCGCACCGGTGGAGCGGCGGTTGCCGTCAGCGCCAGGACCGGTGGCCGGCCCACCCGCCGTACCGCCTGGGCCAGGCGCAGGTAGTCGGGGCGGAAATCGTGGCCCCAGGAGGACACGCACTGGGCCTCGTCCACCACGAACAGGCAGGGGCGTGCCTCGGCGAGCCGCTGGGTCACCTCGTCCTTGGCCAGCTGTTCCGGCGCCAGGTACAGGTAGCGGGCTTCCCCCCGGCCCACGGCCTGCCAGGCGGCCTCCGTCGTCGCCGCGCCGAGGTCCGAGTTGACGGCGACCGCGCCGGGGACGCGCGAGTCGTCCGGCAGACCGGCGATCTGGTCCCGCTGGAGCGCGAGCAGCGGAGAGACCACCACGACCGGTCCGCCGAGCAGCAGAGCGGGGACCTGGTAGACGGCCGACTTGCCGGAGCCGGTCGGCATGACCACGAGGACGTCCCGTCCCTCCAGCACCCATTCCATGGCCGTGAGCTGTTCGGGCAGGAGCGTGTCCCAGCCGAACACGTCCGAGGCGATCTCGCGCAGGCGCCCGGCCCTGTCCTCGGCCTCCGGCGGCCCCTGGCGTGTCATGACCCGCTCTCCCTCGCTCCTCGTGCGGACGTGCGGGAAGGAGCGCGCCCACGGCCCCACCTGGGTACCCGCCCGGTCGGCGGGCACACCCCGGCGGGGGATCGAGGACGCTGTCGCCCGCCCCGTGCGGGTGCCGGACCGGGGGTGACGAACGGACCGTGACGGGCGCGAGCGGTGCGCCCGGATGGACACCGGCGCGACGGGGTACTCGCCGCCTCGACCCACCCCGGGCGCCGGTCCCCCAGGCGACGGGCCGCGCGCGTTCGAACGATCTCAGGGAGCTGCCCATGTCCCAGCCTCGTCAGCAACAGGTCCCGCCGGGCGTCACCGCCGCCATGACACCGCGGCCCGATCACGGTGAGGAGAGTTACCGGGGGTCCGGACGGCTGGCGGGCAAGGCCGCGGTCATCACGGGCGGGGACAGCGGAATCGGCCGTGCGGTGGCGATCGCCTACGCCCGTGAGGGCGCCGACGTGCTGATCTCCTACCTCGACGAGCACGAGGACGCGCGGGAGACGGAGCGGTGGGTGCGAAAAGCCGGCCGCAGGTGCGTCCTGGTGCCCGGGGACGTGGCCGACCCGGCGCACTGCCGGTCGATCGTCGGCAAGGCCGTGGAGGAGTTCGGCCGGATCGACGTGCTGGTGAACAACGCCGCGTTCCAGATGACCCGCGACTCCATCGAGGACATCCCCGAGGAGGAGTGGGACCGCACGCTGGCGATCAACCTCAGCGCCTTCTTCCACCTGACGAAGGCCGCCGTCCCGCACATGCCTCCGGGCGCGTCGATCATCGGCAGCACATCGGTCAACTCCGACAGTCCGCCCCCGCAGCTCCTGCCCTACGACGTCACCAAGGCGGGCATCGCGAACATGGTCGGCTCGCTCGCCCAGATGCTGGCTGGCAAGGGCATCCGCGCCAACAGCGTCGCGCCAGGCCCCATCTGGACACCGCTCATTCCGGCGACCATGCCGCCGGAGCAGGTGGAGAGCTTCGGATCGCAGGTGCCCCTGGGGCGGCCGGGCCAGCCGGCCGAACTGGCGCCGGTCTACGTACTGCTCGCCTCGGACGAGGCGAGCTACGTGTCCGGGGCCCGGATCGCGGTCACCGGCGGACAGCCGATCCTGTGAACGCGGACCGGACACCGGCGT
This sequence comes from Streptomyces sp. NRRL S-340, assembly GCF_000720185.1. GTDB lineage: Bacteria > Actinomycetota > Actinomycetes > Streptomycetales > Streptomycetaceae > Streptomyces. The sequence continues at coordinate 122,865 of NZ_JOIY01000003.1, forward strand.
ACCCGCTGCGGCTCTCCGTCACGGCGAGGCCCCTGGTGTTCGGCGGGCACGCGATCGCCCGCCGCCTGGGCAAGGCGGGGCTGCCGGACTGGAGCATCGCGGAGACCTGGGAGTGCAGCGACGTCGACGGCTCCGTCAGTGCCGTGACCGACGGGCCACTGGCCGGCCGGTCCCTGCGCCGTGTGGTCGCCGATCACCCGCGTGAACTCATGGGCCCCGGGTGGTCCGGCTCCCGCTTCCCGCTGCTGACGAAGTTCATCGACGCCAGCGGTGCGCTGCCCGTCCATCTGCACGCCGACGACGAGTCGGCCCGGCGGCTGGAGGGCAGCCCCAACGGCAAGACCGAGGCGTGGCACATCCTGGACGCCGCTGTGGGCGCCACCGCCCTGTGCGGTGTCAAGGCCGGTGTGACGGGCGACCTGCTGCGCGCCGCGCTGGAGGCGCAGGAGTTCGACTCCGTACTGCGGCGCCTGCCCGTGCGCGCGGGAGAGACGCTGTACGTGCCCGGCGGCACCCCGCACAGTTTCGGACCGGACACCCTCGTCTACGAGATCGAGCAGACGTCCGACATCCAGCAGCACGCGATGCGCTGGAACATGGAGGACGGCTCCCCGGTGGGCGACGCGGAATTCCACTGCCACCTCGACATGCTGATGCAGCAGGTCGACCTGGAGACGCGGCCGGACTTCACGCCCGGACTGAGCATCGCCGTCGGGGACGGGGTGGAACGGGTCTTCCTCTGCGCCGGCCCGTACTTCGCCCTCGAACGCTGGCGCGCCGGGACCGCGGAGCCGTTGCGCCACTCCTTCGCCACCGCGCAGATCCTCTCCAACGTCGGCGCCCCGGTCCGGGTGCGGACGGGCACGTGGAGCGGCGAACTCGGCCGGGCCGAGACGCTCCTGCTGCCCGCTGCGTGCGCGGAGGTCGAGATCGCCGGTCCGGCCGACGTCCTGTTCGGCTACCTGCCCGACCTCGACCGGGACGTCCGGGCCCCGCTCCAGGCCGCCGGCTGCTCCCTCCCCCTCATCGCCTCCCTGGGGCCGGGCACGGATCCCGGGACCCGCGGGGCGGGGGCTGCGGGCCGGAAGACGTGACGAACGGTGAGCCAGGGGGTGAGCAGGGGAATGCGTGCCCGTGCGCGCCGCACGGCGGCACGCTCGGACTCTGCGGACGGCGCGCCGGTCACGGGTCCGCCCGGCAACCCCCCTCCAGCAGACTCTGCTTGCGGCCGTCGGCACGGACCCGGCCGGGCCGGGTGCGGCGACCGCAGAACCCAGGCGGACGCTGCGGACCTCTCCTGCCCGGCAGGGGCGGGCGGCGGCTTGCTGGCGCTGTTCTCGTTCAGTCCTCGGGGCTACGATCGCGCCACAGCGCAGAGCGGTCGTACGGACGGATCGAAGCGGGGGCGGTCATGGAGGATCTGGGCACGAGCGACCCACGGCGGATCGGCCCCTACACGCTGCGGGCGCGGCTGGGGCAGGGCGGGATGGGCCGGGTCTTTCTGGGCCGGTCGCCGTCCGGCCGGGCGGTGGCGGTGAAGGTGATCCACGAGCACCTTGCGCGGCAGACGGACTTCCGGCGGCGCTTCGCCCGGGAGGTGGCCTCGGTCCGGGCGGTGAGCGGCGCGTTCACCGCGCCGCTGGTGGGTGCCGGGCCGGAGGACGACGCGCCGTGGCTGGCGACCGTGTACGTACCGGGGCCGAGCCTGGCCGAGGCGGTGGCCGAGGCCGGCCCGTTCCCGCTGGAGTCGCTGTGGCCGCTGGCCGCCGGACTCGCTGAGGGCCTGCAGGACATCCACGCCGCCCGGGTGGTGCACCGTGATCTGAAGCCGGCCAACGTGCTGCTGGCCGCCGACGGCCCGCGAGTGATCGACTTCGGTATCGCCCGTGCCCTCGATCACGCGTCCCTGACCCCGGACAGCGTGGTCATCGGAACCCCCGGCTACATCTCGCCCGAGCAGATCGGCAGCGACGAACTCGGTCCCGGCAGCGACGTGTTCACGCTGGGCCTCGTCCTCGCCTTCGCCGCCACCGGACAGAGCCCGTTCGGCGAGGGCCCGCCGCTGGCCATGCTGCACCGCATCCTCCACGACGACGCGCGGCTCGACGGCGTCCCCGCACCGCTCCGCGGCCTGGTCGCCGCCTGCCTGGCCAAGGAACCCGCCGGTCGGCCCACCCCGCCCGAGGTCCTGAGAACCGTCACCGCGTCCTGGCACGCGCCCGAACAGTGGCCGGGCGGCACTCCGTGGCCCGCCCGCGTGACCGAGCTGCTCCCCCGTCACCGCCTCACCGACCCGGGTCCGCGATCAGCCGGCGCGCTCCCGCCGACCCGTGAGGAGCTGACACTTCGGTACACCCGGATCCGGCAGAACGAGCGCGATCAGGATCCGACGGCCGCGGCGCGGCAGATGGAGCAGCTGGCGGCCGATCAGGCCCGGTTCCTCGGTCCGGACCATCCCGACACCCTCCAGAGCCGCCACATGCACGCCTTCTACCTCGACATCGCCGGGCAGCCCGCGCAGGCCGCGCGGCTGATGGCCGGAGTGCTCGCGGACCGGAAGCGGATCCTCGGGGCCGACCACGAGGAGACCCTTCGGAGCGGACAACTCCACGCGCTTTCCCTCGGCAAGGGAGGCGACCATGCGGAGGCGGCCCGGCTGTTGGCGCAGAACGCACTGGACCGGGCGCGGGTCCTCGGCCCCGACCACAGATCCACCCTCTGGAGCCGGCACCTGCACGCGGAATTCGTCCATGCCGCCGGGGACCACGCGCAAGCCAGGCGGCTGATGGCCGGTGTGGTCGCGGACCTCACACGGGTCCTCGGCCCTGACCACCCCGCCACCCGCTCCAGCAGACACGTGCTCGAAAACCGTCTCCCCGTCGACCAGTCGCCCACCACGGCCGGTCAGCAGCCCTCCTGAAGAACTCGCCCGCACAGGTCGCTCACCGTTGCGTGAGGGGCCGGGTACGGCGTGCCGACGCCAGCCTCGCCTTCCACCCCCGTCCGCCCCTCCGGATCCCCCTGGAAGGGAGGCGGCATCTGCCACAGCCTCCCCCACGCACAGGACCATCCGCCGGTGCTCGGCGCGGCCGGCTGTCACACCGAGTACGTGACGTTCCAGTCGCGCGGCAGCGACGGCGGCATCACCGAAGCGATGGAGAACTGCCCCTTCCTCGCTCGTGACCGGCCCGTGCGCCGAGCACCCCTTCGTCGAGGACGGCCGAGCCCTTGTCGGGCAGGCCTCACATGGCGTGCCCCGCACGATGCCGCGGGCCACTGACAAGCCGCTGGCAACGGGGCTCCTGAATCCGGTGGGGGCGTCGGCGGCTTCCGTTCCGGCTCCGCCGCGGTGACAGCGGCGCGGCGGCCCCGGCCGGCGCGCGACCGGCCGAGCGCGCCCCGGTCCCCGGCCGCGACCGCGCCGCCCGGCCGCCCACCGGCAGGAGACGGAGCCGCTGGAAGGCTCAGGGGACGTCGACTACCGCGCCGGTCCGGGCCGGGAGGTGTAGAGCACGCTGTGGTAGCGGCCCTCCTCCTCCCGCCCCGACGGGTCACCGCCGAGGGCCCGCACCGCCTCGATCGCGTGCTGCCGCTCCCGTTCGTCCGTGAACCGCCGTTGCGGGTAGGTCCGGGACCCATCCACCGTGGTGTGCAGTCCGTGTGCGGCCAGCGTCCGCACGACAGGCTCGTACGAGACGGTCCGCAGCACGAACGCGCTCACCCACACGGGACGCCGGACTCCGTCGAGCAGCGCGGCGAACGTCCGCTCGGTGATGTAACTGCCGCCGCCCGTCAGCGTGATCAGCCCGACCTCGGCCAGGGCGCCGCGCAGGGCCGGCCCGGGCGGCACCCGTTCCAGGTCGTCGGTGAAACCGGCTTCCAGCAGACCGGCTTCCCGGGCATAGCGCACCGCCGGGGCGGCGATGTCCAGGCCGTACACCGGCAACGCGTCCGGCCGCCGCCGCTCCGCATAGAACTCACGGTCCCACGCGGCCAGTTGCGCCGACGTCATCCGCCGGGCGGTGTCGGACATGTACCGCTCGTACAGCTCCGCGAGCGTCACCTCGTGATTGAGCAGGGCGGCGTTGATGCCGTAGGAACAGCACAGGTCAAGCACCACCGGGCCGCCGGGGCGCCCGTCACCGTGCGCCGCCCGCTCCGCGGCCAGCCGCCGGAACACCGGCTGGGCGTGGTGCGGGATCTCGTAGTCCAGCGGGGCCAGCCGCGTGAAGTAGGCACGGGGGTCCGGCTGGATGTACACGTCGTCGAACCGGGACTTGCCGTGCGTCGCACCGCCGGAGCCCAACCCGCCCACACCGCACTCTCCTCGCACCGCTTCCGTGTCCCCATCATGGCCCCTTCCCCGGCCCCGCGGACGTCCGCCACGCGCGGCGGTAGGGCACAGGGCCGGCCCGGCCGTCGGACACCGGCCCCGCGTCCTACGGGGCGACGCGGCGGTGTCGGCTGAGCGGTGCCGGGTTCTCGGTGCGGGACGCGGAGATCTTCGGCCGGGGCAGGACGCGGTGGCTCGTGCACCCGCGCAGCAAGCCGGTGGTGAGGCGTCTGGCGGCGGTGTCCCGGCGGACCGGGCGGCCAGGCCGGGCCGGCCTGGCCGCGGCCTCCGGCCGAGGTGGATGAGCGTGCGGGTCCGGGCCGGAGGCGCGCTCGTGAGCCGGTGACGGAACCAAGCGGCCGTCCCCGTCCGACACGCGGACACCCAGACACCCAGGCACCCGGCAAGGAGTCACGCGGGCACGCCGTGCGGGACGTGCGGCCCGGTTGCGGAGCATTCGGGGCCCGGTAGCCTGGAGTTGGCAGATCCTGCCCTATTTCGGAGGTAGACCATGTTTCTCCGATTGCTGCGGATCCGTACGCCTCGTCGCCTCGTTCTTCTCGGTACCGGCCGTTCGATCCGGGGCTTCAGCGGCGGTTTCTACGACGGTCACGGATACCAGTCCTGACACCGTTCCCCACCGGACCCGGGAGGAGGCGCGGTGGCGGACGAGGCCGATGCCCTGGCAGCCCTGGAGAAGATCCTTGCGCCGCACTGCCGCGTGACCCGGCTGTCCGGTGGAGCGCTGATCGCGGACTGGAAGCGGACACGCTTCCTCGGGATGACACCGACGGACATGTGCGTGCTCACCGAGGGGAACGCCCAGGAACGCGCCGAAGTCGTCACCGGTCTCGTCCGGGCCGGCTGCGCCACGGAGCGCCGACGGGAGCACACGGACGCCGGCGTCCGGCTCTGGTTGCACGGTACCCACCTGCTGATCCGGACCATGGGATTCGGACGGGTGCTGCGACTGCTGCCGGTGGCCGCCCCGGACTACGCCCGTACGGACGGTCCCCCGGCGGAGCAGGTGGGACGGCTCAAACGAGCGGTGCAGTCGCAGAGCCGCGGGAGCTGGCTGGTCAACGGTGACTGCAAGTCCGAGGCCGTGACGGCGTTCGTGCTGCTGCGGCGGCGCGGCTGGGAGGCCGTCCTGCACGTGGGTGTACGCGAACACCCCTTCGCCATGCACACCTGGGTCTCCTCGGCCGGTCTGTGCATCCCGGACGCCGACCCGCGCGGACACGCGTTCACCCCCGTGCTGTCGATCGGCCGCGGAGGTCCGTGACATGGATGCGCTCCGCCTCGAGTGGGCCGACGGTGCGCCGAAGCTCTGGACCGCCGGGGCGATGGAGCGCGGGGGACTCGTGACGACGGTCTCCTCGCCGGAGGGCACCGCGGCCGTCGTCGGCTTCGTCGGCCCGGCCCGGGACCGGGTGGCGGGCGCCCGCCGTCTCCTGGACGGCCTCGGCCGGCGGGGAGCCTCCGCGCCGCTGCCGGCCGGCGACTACGCGGCCGTTGTGGTGTACCGCGACCGCGTCCTGGTGATCCGCGACGAGCAGGCACGCGTGCCGCTGTTCTTCCGCGAGTCGGGTGGCCGCGTGAGCGCCGTGAGCACCTCTGTGCGCGGGCTGGGGAGCGGCTCGGCGCTCGAACCCCGCTACTTCTGCCGGTATCTCACCGGCAACATGGCGCAACCGCACGCGGACCTCACTCCCTTCGCGGGGGTCCACCGTGTCCTCGGCGGTGAGGTGCTGGAGCTCTCGGTCACCGGGCGAATGCGCGGCCGGGGGCCACGACGCGTCCGCCGGGCCCACGACACGCCCGTGCCGGCAGCCGACGGGCCCCACCGCCAGGGGGCGGCGAAGGAGCTGCGCCGGGTGCTGGAGGAGGCCGTCCGGCGCCGCCTGGGCACCATGACGGCGTGCCATGTCTCCGGCGGCCTCGACTCCACCAGCGTGGCGTTGCTCGCGGCACACCTGCTGGCCGGGGAAGGGAGCGGTACCGGGAACCTCCTGCTGCTCGCCGGACGCTTCACCGAGGGTGAGCTGGCCGGGGAGCAGCCGTACCTCGACGCGGCGGTGGAGCAGATCCGCCGTCTGGCTCCCGCGGCCCGCCCGGTGATCGTCGACGCCGACGGTGTCGCCGACTTCGACGACTTCGAGCACCACGCGGGAGACGCGGACGAGCCACACGCGCACGCCTTCCGCGCCCCGTTCTGGGCCAGGCTCCACACCGCCGCCGCCGAACTGGGCTGCGACACCGTCCTGACCGGCTGCGGCGCCGACCCGGTCGTGGACGCCAACCCGTTCCACCTGCACCGGCTCGCCCGCACGGGGCGGTTGCGGGAGCTGGCCAGGCAGGCACGCTCCTGGGCCGAGGGCGGCGAGCGGGGGCTGCGGGAGACCGTCCACGCCTACGTCGTACGGCCGGCCCTTCCGCTGGCCGCCGAACGGGCGGGGGCCCTCGTCCGCGGCGGAACCGTGCTCGGCGGCCTCGGCTCCTTCAGCCGTCCCCCCTGGCTGCGGACCGCGTTCGCGCGGGCGCACGGCTACCGGGAGGCCAGCATCGCGGAGAGCCGCTTCATGTACGGGCGCAGGCCGGAGCGCTCGCTCTACGAAGCGGCCAACTACCTCGCCGCTCCGGATCTGCTGTCCTGGCAGCGCGCGCGAGAGGACGGGTTCTTCCTTTCGCACCCCTTCCTCGACCCGGAGGTCGTCGCCACGATGCGCCGCCTCCCCGCCGAGGACGTGTTCGATCCCGGCCGTCCGAAGGCGGTGCTGCGCGAGGCGATGGCGGATCTGCTGCCGGCCCGGATCAGCCGCAGGACGGCCAAGGTCCCCTTCGACGGTCTCTACGCCCGCGGTCTGCGGACTCACGGCGGTGCGCTCATCGACCTGTGCCGCACCGCCCGGCATCCGCTGGTCGCGGAGATGTTCGACGTCCCGTTGCTGTGCCGGGCGGTGCGGGAGGCCCGGTTCGGACTCGGAGACGCGCACTCCTGGGACCGGGTGAACAGTTCGCTGGCGCTGGTGGCCTGGCTGGAGCGTCTGGAAGGGCGCACCGGCGGCTTCGGCGAGGCCCGGCCCGTCAACGCCGGCTCTTGATGTCCCACAGGGACCGTTCGATCGGGCCCGTGAGGACGTCGACGAGGCCGTAGCGGCTCACCAGCTCGCGCTGCTCCGCTCCGGTGGGGATGCGCTCCTCATCACGCCTGCGTGCGACGTTCGTCGCCACGTTCGCGCCGTGCGTGCCGAACCTCCAGTAGACGGTCACGTACCGGGGGTCGCGGGTGCGCTCGTCGATCGCGTTGTTCTCGTGCACCCTGGCGCGGTAGATGATGGAGTCCAGGCCCTGCTTCTGCTGCTGCTTCACCCAGGCGGGGACCCCCTTCCCGTTCCAGGAGTACGCCTTGAACTCGAGCGGCGGCTCCAGGGCGAGCCGGTCCTTGCGGGCGAGGCTCGCGGTGGCGTAGAACGCCAGCTGGTCGTACGGGGTGTCGACGGGCAGTTGCACCACCACTCGGGTGGCGAACGTGTCGCTCGACTCGATCCACTGCCCGTAGGGCATCCAGGGCCGGGCCTCGACCAACTCGCCGGGCTGATGGATCTCCCTGCGGGAGAGCGGATTCACTTCCTGGGATTTGCTCCACTGCTCCGCGTCGGTCCGCCATTGCCGGCGGAGCCGGTCCTTCGCGCTCAGGGGCACCCGTTCCCCCATGGCGTGGAATTCCGTGCCGAGCACGTAGAAGCCGACGTCACCGTGGTTCTCCAGGGTGATGTCGACGGGGATGGCGAATTCCTTCCGGTTCTGACTCAGCACAGGATTCCCCAGGGACAGTCCGATGAGCGGCCTGGTCTCACGCTGGTAGGGCTGATAAAGGTTCTGGTAGCCGAAATTGGCGACGGCGATGGCCGAGGAGACGACGATCGCCGCGGCCACCCGCTTGGGAGCGGGGATCGTGACCGCTGTCCGCCACACCGCGAAGACGGCCCATGCCGCGCCCGCCGTGAGCGCGGTGAACAGCGCCAGGTAGACCGCGGAGTCGCCCCTGGCCGTCTCGATCACGAGCAGGGCGTTGGTCAGCAGGGCGGCGAACGCGCCGATCAGCGCGACCATGCCGGAGTAGGGGAAACTGCGCCACCACCAGTGGTCCACGACGGCGGCGGCGCCCAGGAACGTGGTGAAGGCGACCGCGATGAGGACGGCGCCCGTGAGACGCCCCGGGAAGGTCAGGGCGTGGACGAAGTCCTCGAGGCCGAACCACCCCATGACCAGTGTCGTCGTGAGGAGGACCAGAAGGATCACCGCCATCGCCACACGGGACCGCGGGGTTCTCGGCGGGGGGCGCCGCACTTTCAGGTGCGAGCGGGGCTGATGCCTGGGGGAAGTCCTCACTTGATCACCTCCTGGGGGCCACCGGCCGTCCGCGGTGTCAGGGCCGTGCCGGCGCTGAGGACCGGCTCGGGCCGGCGGTCAGCACCGAGTGCGTGCCCGGCCGGACGATCTTGCGCGGTGACCAGCACACCACCTTTGCCGCGCGGCCGCCGACGGCCGCGCCGAGCCGCCGGGAATTCCCACGTCCGGAGGCACGCGCGTGGTGCTTCCGCGGCCCCGGCTCCCGCCGCTCTCCGAGGGGCGGGACGGCGTTCGCGGGTGACGGGCGGACGGGCCGTGCCTCGCGCGTCGGCGTCCATGGGGACCACCCGGAACTCCGGCCGGCCGGGAACGGCCACACGCCGGCCGCCTCAGCCCCAGGGAGCCACGGTGAGCCGGATCCGCGCGTCCTCGCCGAGGATGGGGGCGGCGGTGGCGGGCAGCGCGATGTGGCTCACCCAGACGCCGGGAGCGGGGTTCTCGTCGCCGAGGAAACGGCCTTCGGGCCGGTAGGCGCTGATCGGGCCCTGGATGGCGGAGTTCCAGGTGGCCGAGAGCGCGGGCACGTCGCAGGCCGGATCGGCACCGACGTCGATGACCAGGGTGTCGTCGAAGTCGGCGGACTGTTCCAGGTGGTCCCGGAAGCTCAGCACCCCCTCGCACCGGTGCAGCGACAGGAGCCGCAGATGCAGCGCGTAGCGCAGGGCGCAGGAGTCGTCCGCCCTGAGACCGCTGCACAGGAAAGTGCTCACCAGCGGGACGGTCGCCCCGTCCGCGTCGCCGGCACCCGTGCCGGCCTGCGGTGACGCGCCGGCGGCGCCCCGCGCGCCGTCGCCGAGCTGGATGGGGCACCAGTGGGCGCTGGTGCGTTCGTGCGTGACGATCTGCAGGCCCCGCACCGACAGCCGGACCTCGGCCTGCCAGACCGTGCCGGCCGGCTGGGCCAGGCGGACGCCGACGAGTCCGGCCTCCACCCGGCGGTCCCCGAACAGGAAGCGGCGCAGATTCTGGTACCCCTCCTCGGAGTTGACGAGGCCGTAGCTCCCGCTGTGGCTGCGGTGCACGTACGCCTGGTGGGCGCCGGGGACGCAGGCGTCGTCGGTCCGCACCAGACCGTCGCTGCGGGGCCCCACGCCGGCGGCCGAGAGGCCGTGGGCGACGTCGTAGTCGGTCGGGTCGGTGCCGATCAGGCAGAAGACGCGGTCGTGGGGGAAGGCGGACGGCCCGTCGTCCGGCATGGCGCGGCTGTCCCATCCCTGCGGAGGGCCGTCGGGGTCGGTCAGCTTCGCCGGGGTCAGATACGCGTACATCCGTTCCGGGCCGAAGACGTCCGCGCCGTTGACGCCGGTGAGGTCGCGCAGCTTCTCCAGCACGCCGAAGCCGACGTCGAAGGCGATGCCGCCGTGCGGCGTGCCGTAGGTGAAGAGCTTGCCGACGTGGTCGGCCGGATCGAGACCGAGATCGGGGAGGACCTTCTGGATGAGGCAACGGCACACCAGGCCCCCCATGGAGTGGGCCACCAGGTGCACGCGGGGTGCCCCGGACTTGTCCCTGATCGTCTCGATCAGCCGGTGCAGATCCTGCGCGGCCGTCTCCATCCGGAACTCGTGCGGGGTGCCGTCCCAGGTGGTCGCGGCGGTGTCGTAGAAGCGGTGGATCCAGATGCTGTCCGGCGGGATCGTGTCATGGGTGGCGAGGTAGAGTTCCTGGCCGCCGTCGACCAGGATGTGGTAGCCCTCGTCCAGGTGCAGGCGCAGCAGGGGGCTCTCGAACTGGTAGAAGCACGGCTCGTCGTCCGGGCCGATACGGATGTGCGTGGAGCCCAGGTTGAAGCCGTAGAAGGGGTCAGTGACCGCCTTGTCGATGCCGGCGGTCCCGCCCGCGTATCCCCGGACGTAGACGATCGGCAGCTTCTGGGTCGGTGCCATGCGGTCCTCCCGGGTCACCGTTCAGCGCCTTCCGGGAGCGAACGCCCGCAGGGCCGACGGCGACGCCGGCCGAGTGGGGTTTCCTCAGCCTCCCGTTGCGGCTCGTCGAGTCTACGGACCTGCCGTCATCCCGGCGTCACTCCGGTGTCACCCCGCCACGGGGACCGTCACCCCGCCACGGGCGAGCAGCCGGGTGAACCGGGCGGAGGGTTCGACGCCCAGTTCCGCGTGCAGCAACCGCCGGAAGGAACGGTAGTGGTGGACCGCCTCACTGACGTTGCCCTCCGCCAGGTGCGCGGAGACGGCGGCCCGGTGCGCGCTCTCCCGCAACGGCTCGGCGCGCAGGCTCTCCCACGCCGCCTCCAGCGCGAGCGCCGGTCTGCCCTCGCGTACGAGCGCCTCGGCCAGCGCGTCGAGGGCGTGCAGGCGCAACTGCCGCAGGCGTTCGCGCTCCAGCAGTACCCACTCCTCGTCCCAGCCCGGCAGCAGGTCCTCTCCGCCGCAAAGTTCCCGCGGGAGCGGGCAAGGCGCTCGGCCCGCGGCGGGCGGCGGACCACAGTCCTGGACGACACGGAGCGCCGTCTCGGTGAAGGCGTGCACATCGACGTGCAGGCCGGGGGCGGCCACGAGCGCGTCACCGGAGCACCTGATCAACGGCTGATCGCCGCGCGGCAGTTTCCACAGGGTGGTGCGCAGGCTGCCTCTGGCCCGCTCCTCGGTGACCTCGGGCCACAGCGTCCCGGCCAGGACCGTACGCGGCACGCGCCGCCGCAGGACGACGAAGGCCAGCAGGCGCTGCCCGTTGCGGCACAGTTCGACGGGCCCGGCGTCGCGTTCCAGCCGGAACTGGCCGAGCAACCGCAGTTCAGAAGGGGAAACCACCTTGATCGTCCGCTCACCTGGTCCGGTCGAGCGCGCCCCGTGAAGGCGAAGCCTCTCCTCACCAGTCTGGGTCGGTGCCACCGGGCCGTGCAACTGCGCTGAACAGCACCCGCGTGATCACCGCCAGGCCGGGGGCGGGCGGGGCGGACCCCTCAACTCGCCCGGTCCGCACACCGGTCGAGGAGGAACGGGCGCGTTTGCGTCCCGCGCGGAGCGGGGGCGAGACTCGAAGTCGGGGAGGGCGGTGGGGCCGGCTCGTCACCGGCCGGCGGCCGCGCCCGCGCGGTGCCGTGACCACCAGGACGCGGCAGGGGGCCGGTGACCAGCGAGGGGCCCCGCCATGGGAGTCATCCAGCCTCAGCCGAACGTTCCGGCGGAAATCTCCTGGGGGCACGTCCAGGTGCTCCTGGTGATCATCCTGGTCGCGATCGTGGCCATCGGGGTCGTCCTGGTCGCCGCCCGGCGCTTCGTCCCGGGCCGTTCGGCGTCCTCGGACAGCAGCATCGTCCGCAGTTGGATCGCCCTGGCACTCGTCACCGGCCTCGTGGCGTTCTGCGCGGTGGCCTTCGCGGTCCGTGACACCAACCTGCGGAGCACGCTGATCGGGGCGCTCGCCGCGGCTGTCGGGTCGACGGTCGCCTTCTACTTCTCGGGCAAGGTCGCCGCCGATGCCCGCAGGGATGTGCTCAGCGCCGCGTTCGGCGGCCAGGAAACGGTCCCCGACCTGATCCACTGCACCATGGACGAGGCTGCGGCCAGACTGGGCACGACCACGCTCAGGCTGGAGCTGGCACCGGACTCCGGCCCCTCGGCGGCGCCGGCCGCCATATCCCGTCAGGACCCGCCGAAGGGGACGGCGGTGCCCAGAGGGACCCCGGTGAGGGTGACGTTCCCGCCTCAGTGACCGCCCCTCGTCACGCCGTCACGCCTCGTCTCCTCACGCCTCGTCTCATCACGCCTCGTCTCATCACGCCTCGTCGAAGACGAGGTCCTCGGGCGGCTGCGTCATCCGCACCGTCCGGCCGTCGGTGACCTCGACGACGGCGTGCAGGCCCGTGCAGCGCCGGCCGGTGGACAAGATGGTGAAGTGGTCCCGCACTCCGGCGAGGTAGGCCGGGAAGCAGGTCAGGGAGGGGGTGCCGAGCTGGAGGAAGTCGACGAGGCGGCGGAACAGCTTGGGGAGGATCACGACGTCGTCGGTGAGCGAGGAGAGTGCCGTCACCTTCGCCCCGGCCGTCGTCACGTCGCCGGGCCACAGCCCCTGGCCCGGTGCCGTCCGCGCCTGCCGGGCGGCGGCGGTCAGCTCCTCGCGCAGGCTCGGGAGCAGACTGCGGTAGAAGGTGGGGTAGACGAGGCCCGCCGTGAGCAGGTGGTGGTTGGCCGTCGTCCTGAGCAGGGCGGCGTCGACGTCGGCCTCCACTCCGCCCGGGCCTTCGCAAGCACCGCGGCCCACCAGGGAGACGCACCGTCCGTGGACGTCGGCCCCGCTGGTCAGGACGGAGCCGGGGACGGTGGCCGGTGTCGTGGCGGTCACGGTCTCGTCCGGGCCCTGCCGGACGTTCTCGAAGCCCAGCCAGCCGAGCAGTTCGTCGCGCGCCGCGTGCGCGAACCGCAGGGGCTGGTGCACGCGGTTCGCACCGTAGTGGGTCTCCAGCGCGTCGATCGCGTCCAGGCGGAGCGTGGCACGTCCGAGCGCATCGTGCTTGACGGCGTGACCGCGCGTGCCGAGGAGTTCCCACGTGTTCGGGTCGGCAGGGGTGAAGTGGACGGTGTCACCGTCCGGCTGCGTGCCTTCCACCTGGAACGATCCGTTGATGAGCAGCATGGTCATGGCGGCTCCCGACGACGTGTACGGATTTCGGGGTGGCGGGGGGCCGGACGTAGTCGACGCTATCCCCGCCCCGCACGGGGTGCAACGGCGGTGCGAGGAGGGCTGCTTCGGGCGCATCGGCCGGTCCGCCCACCCGAAGGGACGAACCGGACTCCCGCCGGGTGAGCCGGACTCCCGCCGGGTGAGCCGGGCTTCCGCCGGGATGAGCGGAGCCCCTTCCGGTGGGCGACGATGCGCCCGCGAGCTGCCGTCGGCCCCAAATCGGTTGAGGCGTATACGAAATGGCCGCGCGCCGCGGCTGAACCGCGCGCCCCGCCCGGTGGCGTGGCACCACCATGAGGGTGAACATGGAGGAGAGGTCGGTGGTTTCATGCCACGCCACGACGCTCCTCGGATGAGGCGTTTCCCATGTCATTCGGCATCGCCCGCCGCCCTGGCTCTCCGGGGCTGTGGAAAGATCTGCGACACCATCCTGGCGACGGCCGCTTCGACGGCCCCGGTGACGACCACGACGGTGACTTCGGCGGGCACGGGCCCCCCGGCAGGGGCCGGCCGTCGCGGTGCGACGGCCCCCGCCCCGGCGGCCCTCCGGACTCCTGCCCGCCGGACGACGACGTCGTCGCGGGTCCGTTCCGCGTGGTGCGGCCGTCGGACATGCTCGTCCTCGGCATATCCCTGGTCAACCTGCGCTTCGACGGCCACCGCCTGGTGCGGACGGACCCGGCCGCTCCCACGCTCGTGGTCGTCACGCTGCCGCCCCAGCATGTGCTGGAACCGGCCTTCGAGCAGCTGCCCGCCGCCGGCACCGTGTCAGCGGTGACCGCCTGGACGAGCACGTTGTCCTTCTCGGTCCCGGCCACCCTGGAGGGCCTGGAGCTGTCGTTGGAGTCGCTCCTCGACTGGTCGCGCCTGGTGCCGATGACCGTACCGGTCGGTCAGACGCAGCCGGACCCCGGCGGGCCGGCTCTCTTCCAGGGCCTGCCCAGAAGCGTCATCGAGTTTCCCACCCGGTTGCTGATCACGTACGACGAGCCGGTCGACTGGGTGGGCCGGACCGGCCCCGAGCAGGCGGACGGGCGCACCGCCCTGTGGCACGCCCGGCTGCACGGCACCCAGGACGGCCCGGTTCTGCTCCGCGCCTTCGCCGCGGCCGGGGACCGGGGTGACCTGCCCGCCGGCAGTCCGCTCACGGCCGAGGACCTGGCGGACATCGTCACCCTCACCAGCCGGAACGAACAGGCCGTCCCCGGCGGCCCGCCCCCCGAGATCCCCAGCGCACCGCTGCGGTCGGACCAGTTCATCATCACCCCCCTGGGTGCCTCCGCCCATCTCCACGGCACCTGGCCGCCGGCGGCGGCGAGCGGGGGGCTGGAGGCGTACGACCACGTCACGGGCCTGGGACGCGACCAGTTCGTACGTGTGGTACGGCACGGCCGGTTGAGCACCGGCCACGAGGCCTCGCACGTCAAGGAGTTCAAGCGGGTGTTCGCCGCCCACCCCGACGGCGGCATCGTCGCCTTCCTGCGACGCGAGGACCGCATCATCGTCAAGGAGCCGGAGGTCCGTTACGAACAGAGCGGCTACACGCACGGGGGCCGTGAGATGCCCTTCCGCACGCTGCGGATCACGGACCGCACCACCCCGCCCATCAAGCCGCCGGTGCCCCCCTCGCAGGAGGAGAAGAACAAGCCCCTCAAGGACCTCACCGCCTTCTGGGTGGTCCTCCGCAACACCGACGTCGATCACGAGTTCACCCTGATAGGGACGGACAGCGAAGGCCGGAACGTCAGTTTCACCATGCCCCTGGTCTTCGTGCCCGACGGGCTCCCCGATCCCGACGCGAACTTCGACGGCGTCTACCGTCAGCCGGACCCGCGCCCCGATGCCGTCCCCAACCGCCGGGTGCGGGAGCTGCACGGGCAGACGATGGCCATGGCCCAGCCCCCGGCCGAGGCGCCCGGCAGCACCGCCCACGCGGTCGAGACCCTGACCTTCGGCCTGGGAACCACGGACGCCGAGGGCCGGGAGGTCCCCGCGGTCGGTCTGCCCTATGTCTCCGCCGGAAAGGTGCGGGTGCCCGCGGTCGAACAGTTCCTGCCGAAGGCCGAAGCGCTCACGGTGACGTTCGACACCACCTACCTGCTGCAGGGCATGGAGAGCCACCCCGCCGGGGCCTATCTCAAGCTCGCGGAAGCCCTCCCCCTCACCCTGGCAGCGGAGAAGGCCGGCGGACTCGCCAGTCCCCGGGCCGCACTGCAACTCATCACCAGTCAGGCAGGGGTGGTCCCGGACGTCTTCGCGGCGGGCACCACCGATCCGCGCCAGCTCATACAGACGGCCTTCGGCGGGGCCAAGCTGCTCGGTCTGATCGACCTCCCCAAGGTCGTGAGCAACATCGTCAAGGAGGACCTCGGACAGCTCCGGCAGCTGGGTGACGACCAGATCGACGCCATCCTGAAGGACTCGCAGCGGATGCTTCCGGCGCCGGTGCTGCGCATCCGCGACCTGGCGGACGGCCAGGGCAAGGAACTGCGCTACGTGTGGAAGACGAAACTGACGAAGCCCGGTTCCGCCGCGGAGGACGACCCGACACATTTCCTCGACGTGACCGATGCCACGCTCACCCTGGACGCCAGGACCACCCGTTCGAAGGACGCCGTCGACAACGCCACCGTGGCGGGCGAACTGACCGACTTCGCCCTGGACTTCGGTGACATCCGGGTGAACGTGGCGGACCTGAGGTTCCGCACCGGCCCGGGCCGGAAACCCGACGTCACGGCCTCCGGCCTGGCAGTGAGGTTCCAGAACGACCTGGAGTTCGTCAACACCCTCCGCAGCGCGCTGCCCTCGGACGTCATCGGCCCCGGTGCCTACGTCGACGTCCGGCCCGCCGGCATCGTCGCCGGCTACAGACTGGCACTCCCCTCCATCGCCCTGGGCGTCCTCACCCTGACGAACCTCACCCTGACGGCCGAACTGACGATCCCCCTCGACTCCTCCCCCGTCTCCTTCCGCTTCTCGGTCTCCGAGCAGCAGCACCCCTTCAACGTCACGGTCTCCCTCTTCGGCGGGGGCGGCTACTTCTCCATGTGCGTCGACGTCAAGGACGGTCTGCGGGAGGTCGAGGGCGCCCTGGAGTTCGGCGGCGGCGCCGCGATCGACGTCGGCGTCGCCGCCGGGGGTGTGACCATCATGGCGGGCATCCGCTTCAAGGTCGTGGGCTCCCGGAGCGTCCAGTTGAGCGGCTACCTGCGGTTCCACGGCTTCCTCTCCGTACTGGGCATCGTGACCGTGTCCGTCGACTTCTACGTGGAACTCAGCTACACGAAGGACCGTGACCGGACGGTGATCCGCGGCAGCGGCAGCCTCACCGTCAGCGTGCGCATCGCCTTCTTCAGCAAGTCCGTCTCGATCCCCTTCGAGCGGTCCTTCTCCGGCTCGCCCGCCGACCCCTCCTTCGCCCTCTGCATGCCCAAGGACCCGCACTGGCGCGCCTACTGCGAGGCCTACGCCAGGTGAGCCCGGTGGGAGACGACCATGCCCATCGACCAGCACATCAACTGGACCGTACTGCCGGCGGGCCTGTCCGACGACGGCACCCGCGCCAGGGTGTCGGTCTTCGTCGCCCCCCGGCTGACGCCCGCGGGTGATCCCCCGGCGGAGGGCACACTGGGCCAGTTCGAGGACTTCCTCGACTGGCCGGGGAAGATCGCCGGGGCGACCTTCCGGTTCGCTGCGGAGGGCGGCACCCCGTCCGCGACCGCCGTCTTCGCCGACGGCCTGCGGCCGCAGGGTCCGGCGCCCGATCCGGCGCTGTGGGCGAGCGTCTTCCCCGCCGGCACGCGCCTGGAACCGCACACCTTCAGCACCCCGGAGACCAGCTCACGGGACGTGCGCACCTACTCGGTCGCCGAGGTGCGGGACTTCACGAAGCGGACCTACGCCGGTGCGGGGCGGATGTGGCCCGACCGGCCGCCCCCGACGTGGGGAGCGCTGAAAGCCCAGAGCCCCGCCCCGAGAAGCCCGCAGGACGTGGTGTCCGGGACGGCGGCCGCGTCCCGGCCCCCCGCGCTGCCGCAGCTCTTCTCGCTGGCCTCGTTCCACTCGCACACGGCGCAGCACACGCCGCTGGAGACGGTCGCCGCCGGTGCGGACGGGGACGCGCCGCAGCCGGTGACCGCGAAACCGCCCGACTTCCACGAACTGCTCACCCATCTCGGCGACCACCCCGCCCTGCTCAGGCGGCTCGGGATCGTCCTGGACTTCCTGCTGCCCGCCGACCGCCTCCCGGTCTCCTCGGGCGAGCGGCTGCTCACGGTCGTGCCCCTGTGGCCGCCCGGACCCCAACCGGACCCGCACGACGTCTCCTCCCGCACCCGCTACGTCTTCCTCCCGGACCGGCACGTCTTCGTCCCCGCGGCCAGGGCGGCCACACCCGGTGATCCGCTGCCGCCTCCCTCCCGGGGCCTGGAAGCCCTGGGAGCGGTGGACGAAGCGGGAGAGAACCGATACCTCCTGGAGCAGACCGACTTCGACTCCGTCGCGCTCGGCATGCTGGCCGCCACCGAGAACTCCGTCGGCCTGGGCCCGGTGCGGGCGCCCGGGATCTCGCTGTTCCGCAACCAGCGCCTGTCGGCCCTGACCGGGGACTTCGCCCGCGCGGGCGAGCAGCACAAGGCCTTCGCCACCGTGCTCGCGAAGAACAACCCCGAAGTCGCCCCGCCCGACGGGCGGCCCCCGGACGCCGACGCGGCAGGCCCCGAACTCTTCGCCGAGGACGTGGTACGCGGCCACCGGATGGACGTCTGGGACGACCGGCGGCACACCTGGTTCTCCCTGCACGAGCGCGACGTGGAGTACCGCGCACCGGGCTCCGGACCGCTGCTGTTCACCGCGTCGGACGAGGGCTTCTTCCAGGAGCACCTGGTCTCCTCGCTCGACGACTCCACGCTCTACGTGCCCGAACAGCTCGCCACCTGGGACGGATGGGCACTCGGCGCGCCCCGCCCCGGCCTGGTGCTGGACCCCGGACCGGATGAGCCCGGCGAACCCCCCAAGCCGCCCATGCCGCCCAAGAACGACGCCGGGCCGGGCGTACCGCTGGAGATCACGATCAGGGCGCGGCCCGGGTCCCTGCCCAGGCTGCGCTTCGGAACCGGGTACCGGGTACGGCTGCGCACCGTCGACCTGGCGGGCAACGGCATCGACGCCACGCAGGCCACGGCTCTGACGGACCCCCCGCAACCGGCCCCGGCCGACCCGGAGGACCTGACGCTCCCCGCCGCGGGACCGCTGCGGTTCCAGAGGTTCGAGCCCGTCCTCTCGCCGGCCGTCGTCCCCCGGCTGCCGTTCCAGGAGGGCGCCTCGCCCTACCGGATGGTGATCCGGAGCAGCCCGGGCCCCACGCCGCCGCCGGCCGGCACCCCCGGCGCACCGCCGGCCGCGCAACCGGTCCTGCTCTCCCGGGTGCAGTTGCGGCTGACCAACGACGACGTCCGCACCGTCCAGCAGGCCCTCATCGCCGAGGGCCACGCCCTTGCGGGCGGCGCCGACGGCTTCTTCGGCGATCTGACCCGGGCCGCCTACGCCGAGGAGCAACGGGCTCAGGGATTCTCCGGGAGCGACGCGGACGGCAGACCGGGCTGCCAGTCCCTCACCGAGCTGGGCCGCAAGAACGGCTTCACCGTCGACTGCGGCACCGGTGCGCCACCGGCGGACGGCACCACGGCCGAGGAGTACGCCGCGGACTTCGACCGTTCGCCGCTGGTCACCGCGCAGGGCCACGCGCCGTACCAGGGAATCGACGAACGCCATCTGGTGGCGCCGAAGGCGTCGCTGGAGTGCGTGGAGCGTCACGGACTGCTGGACGAGGCCATCGGGTCGAGCGACCACGGCGTCCAGGACGCGGTCTACGACCTGGCCGTGCGCGAGAGCGGCTCGCTGAGCGACGTGACCGGGCCGGACGTGCGGACCGTGCCGATCACCTCACCGAGCGCGGACCCCCTCCATCCGCCGGTGACCGCCGTGCACACCGGGGAGCAGGTCGAACTGCCCTACCTCCGTGACCCCCTGTCCTCCGGCGCCGTCTTCCACGGGCTGCCCGGGATGCCCGCCGGCCGGCCGTTCTTCGTCCCCTGGAACGGTGCGGTCTGGCACCGCCCCGAGTCCTTCCGGCTCAGGCTCGCCGAGGGCAGCGGGCCGCCCCGCTTCGACGACGCGTCCAGGGTGCTGACGGTCCTGCTGCCCAAGGGCACCGTGGCGGTGGTCCAGGTGTCCTCCGGGATCGACCTGGACGAGGACGTGATGGGTCTGGCCGCCTGGTGCAGGAACATGCCGATGCCTGCGCCGGGATCCGGTCCCGAGCCCCGGCCGGCCGACGAGGTGCTGGCGCTGGCCGCGGCCGGAGGGCACTGGATGTTCACCCCCGGGCAGGAGCTGACGCTCGTCCACGCCGTGCAGAAGCCGCTGCGGACACCCGTGCTGGACCTGGCGCAGGAGCCGGCCCCGCGTCCGGAGAAGGCGACCGCCCAGCATCTCACCGGCACCATCGCGCTCGACGAGGACAGCACGGGCCGGATCGACCTGGTCGCGGAGTGGACGGAGGTGACGGACGCCGGTTTGACGGGCCGGGACAGCCGCACGATGACCTCCCCGGTGTTCGGACTGCTGACGGCCCGGGCGAGCCGGACCGGGACGCCCGGCACCGAACCCGCGCTCCTCAAGCACGGTGTCCTGTCCTTCAGCACCCGGGCGGCCGAGGACAGGGCCGTCGCCGACGGGACTCCGCCCCTCATCGAGAAGCACGAGTTCGGCGACACCCGGCACCGCACGGTGCACTACCGGCCCCTGGCGGGCAGCGGGTTCGGTGACTGCTTCCCCGCGCAGTTCGCGGACCCCGGCCGGGACGACCTCACCGTGCGGGGGGCGGCGCAGGAGTACTCGGTGCTCAGCAGCGCGCGGCCCACGGCACCGCGACCGCTGTACTGCATGCCCACGCTCTCCCTGGAGCAGGACGACGGGCCGTCCGGCGCCCTTGTCAGACGTCGGCGCGGGGGCGGTGTCCGGGTGTATCTGGGGCGCCCGTGGTTCTCCTCTGGTGACGGGGAACTGCTCGGCGTGGTCCTCGGCGAGCCGCCCGGCGGCGACCCGGATTCCGTCCGCGACGCCTGGGTCACCCTGATGGGCCGCGACCCCCTGCACCGCTCGGCCCCCGTCGTCGCCCCGACCGCGCAGATGTTCACCAACGCCGCGGGGCCGCCCGCGAGGTTGTCCCTGGCCACGCCGACCGGCGCGCTGCCCGTCACGGTCGTGGGCTTCGCCCCGCGGTTCGACGCGGCGGAGGAGGGCGGGCGCTGGTTCTGCGACCTGGAACTGGACACCGGGGACGCCTGCCTGCCGTTCGTCCGGCTCGCTCTCGTCCGCTACCAGCCGGAATCGGTCCCCGGTGCCGAGATCTCCCCCGTCGTCCTCGCCGACCTGGTGCGCGTCCTGCCCGACCGGGAGCTGACGGTGAAGCCGGGCCGGCCGCTGACGGTGAGCGTCACCGGCCCCTCCTGGGACCCCACCGGGGCGCCGCCGCCCGAGATCACCGCCGTGCTGCAACGCCGGCACGACACCGTCGCCGACGAAGACCTCGGCTGGGTGTCCCTCGACGACACCCTCACGACCCTGACCTCGATCGACGCGGAGTCCTCCCACCGGCCCTTCTACACCGGCCAGGTCCCCGTGCCGCCGGTACGGCCGGGCGCACCGCTGCGTCTGCTGGTCGTGGAGACCGAGGGCATCCCGGCCGACGGGCGTCCTCCGGCCCCGGGGCCGGGGAGCACACCGTCCCCTGCGCCTCCTGGGCCGGTGATCTACTGCGACGCCGTGGAGGTGCAGCCAGGCGCGGGAGGGCATGACGACGACGATGACGGACCGGGCGGGGGCGACGGCGACGACAGGCACGACGGACGGGAGGACGACGGTGACGATCACGACGGGGACGGCCGGCACGGCGGGTTCGGCCGCCGCTGACCGGGCGGCGGGCGAAGCGACAGCCAGGACGGAGAGAGCACCATGTTCGACAGCGTGCGCGATTACTGGATCGCGTTCAACGATCCGCTCGAAGGCCGGGTGGCCTTCATGTACCTCGACCAGAAAGGCTGGGTGAGCACCGGCATCGGCAACAAGATCGACGAGACGGAGAAACCCGACTCGGCGCCGACCGCCGACGAACGCGAACGCTCGCTGGCCGAGGCGCGGCAGTACCGCTGGCTGGTCAACGACGACGGTTCGGAGGCCACCGCCGACCAGATCGCCGCCGACTGGGACACCGTCAAAGGACATCTGGAACTGGCCCCGCAGGGACACAACGCCTTCCGGCCGCCGTTCACCTCCCTGCACGTGGACGACGACGAGATCGACCGCCGTGTGTTCGCCAAGCTCGACCAGATGGAATCGACTCTCCTCACCCGTACGGAGTTCAGCGGCTTCGCCGCCTGGCCGGCCAATGCGCAGCTGGCGACCCTGAGCATGTGCTGGGCGCTGGGACCGACGCTGAACGACTTCCCCATGTTCCGGGCAGCGGTCGCCAGGAACGACTGGAACACCGCCGCGGACGAATGCCACTTCACACCGGACGAGGGAACCATCCGGATCCGCAACAGACTCGACCGGGAGCACTTCGTGCTGGCCCAGGCGGTCGCGGACCAGGGGCAGCCCGTGGAGCAGATCGCGATGCGGTTGGCCGACGTGTTCGGAGTGCAAGGTGCCCTGCTGGCCCTCGGGTTCAGGCCGGGCACTCAGGACGGCGTGGACGGTCCCGGTACGCAGGCCGCGGTCCGGGCGTTCCAGGACGCCAACGGGATCGACCCGGCGAACGGGCAGTTCGACGACGCCGCCACGGTCGGCGCCCTGGGCTCCCAGCTCGCGGGCGCGGGCTTCAACGTTCTTTCCGTGTGATCCGTCACCCGGATCCATGAGCAGTCGGGAGGTGGCCACCATGGCTTCGTTCGACATCGACCTTTCCCATCCGTTCCCGTCGGGCTTCACCGGCGGGCTCGGAGGGCCCAACCAGGGGGGCCACCAGCCGCCGAACTGGTACATCCAGTTCGGCATGGACCTGGGCGCGGACGAAGGGACACAGATCTTCGCCGCCTTCGACGCGCACATCACCAAGCTGGTGCCGCACGACCCCGACGCGGACACGCAGAAGGTCTACGGAGCGCAGTTGTTCATGCGTGCCCCGAACGACATGATGGGCGGTTTCTACACCCACCTGACCGATGTGCCGCCCGAACTGGCCGTCGACTCCACGGTCAGCAGAGGTGACCCGCTGGGCACCGTGCTCCGGTTCGACCCGACGCCGCCTCATCTGCATCTGGCGCTGGTGGAGATCATCGGCGGTGCACCGGGCGGCACCTACCAGGGCGTCGACCTGTACAAGCTCTTCCTGGACACGGGCAACACGGACACCGTGACCACGGTGACGTTCATGCAGGACGGCTCGCCACCAGCGGTCGGCTGACCCGCTGCCCACGGGGGACGCGGACGGCGGCGGGCGGGACCCTCGCCCGCCGCCGAGCGGCACGGACCGTCGCCTCATCCTGCCGAAGCGAGGAACCCACCATGTCCGACGAAACGATGCAGGACACCCTGCCCGACCCGCAGACCGATGCCACCGACAGGTTCGAGGCGGCTCCTGATCCTGACGGAACCCTGATCGCCATCCCGAAGGAGGCCCCGGCCGGCAACCCGATCCGCGACGACGCGACGATCAGCGTCAGCCCCCGCCAGAACAGCGGCTACTACGTGACCGTCTACAACGGCCCGCCCGAGAGTTCCGGCGACCTGAAGGACTTCGTCGGGGAACTGCTCACCGAGGCGTCCCTCGCGCGGCTGGAGACGTTGTTCGCCCGGACAGCGGCCGGAGGCGTCATCAAGTTCCTCTCGGCTCCGGTCGGCGTGCTGATCTCGCTGCTCACCTCGAAGCCCACCATGAACGAGCAGTACATCCGGACCAGGCTGGACGACGGAACGCAGGTCACCTACGCGGTGCTGTCACCCGGCCAGTAGTGCTCCCGGGGCGCGGCCGTGCGGTCCCGCAGGAGGGGGCGTGCGGGCCTGCGGCCGCCCGGCGTCCGTGCCGCGATTTCGGCCCCCGGGTGCGCAGGACGTGCTCTGCGGGGTAGACGACGATCACAGCCGGACGCCGAGCAGCGAAGGAGACGATTCGTGGACAAGGGCAAGCAGATCACCGGCGCGGCCCGCGCGCAGCTCGCGCGGGAGATGCGGGAGCAGTACGAACGCGGCATGTCGATACGGGCCATAGCCGAGGCCCACGGCCGGTCGTACGGGTTCGTGCACCGGGTGCTGACCGAGACGGACGTCCCCCTGCGCGGCAGGGGCGGCCCCCGTCCGGGCGGGCGCCGCGAAGAGGCCGGCCACGCACACGCCCGCTGACCGCCTGGCGCCCCGAACGCCTCTGTCCGGGGGCGGCGGCCCCAGGGAAGCAGGAGCGCGTGAACGGCGGGTCGCGCTCGCGCGCGCGGGCCCTGCGGCCTGCCGTCCACCCTCCGGTCGTCGAGCGGGGCGAAGAAGACCGGCCGCCCTCACCGCCACCCGCGGACATCCGCCGGCCGGGGCGGTCGGTGAGTGCCGTCCTGAGCGGCCCGGTGGCCACCCGTGGCGTCCGTGGCACGCACCGCCGGAGCCCCGCTCCGGCCCTTGGGGTCCCCCGTCCGGGAGAATGCGGAAAATACGGACATCGGAGAGTGTCCCCACCCGCAGCGGAAGTGAGCCCCATGCAGTCCTCGGTCGTCGTGTTCACCTGCGATCTGCGCCTGTCGGACCACCCGCCGCTGCGTGCGGCCCTGCGCGGAGGACGCCGGGTGGTACCGCTGTTCGTGCGTGACCCGGCCGTGGACGCAGCGGGTTTCGCCGCGCCGAACCGGCTCGCCTTCCTCGCCGACTGCCTGCGGGATGTGGACGCCCGGCTGCGGGCGCGGGGCGGGCGGCTGGTGGTGCGCGAGGGCGACACGGTCACACAGGTGTGCCGGGTGGCCGCCGAGGCGGACGCCGACGAGGTGCACATGGCCGGCGACGTGAGCGCCTTCGCGCGCGGCCGCGAACGGCGGCTGCGCCGGGCGCTGGAGGCCGGTGGGCGGCGTCTGTACGTGCACGACACGGTGAGCACCGCGGTGGCGCCGGGCGCGGTGGCACCGGCCTCCTCCGACCACTTCGCGGTGTTCACGCCGTACTACCGGCGCTGGTCCGCGCAGGGCCTGCGCGACGTGCTGGACGTGCCGCGCGCGGTCACCGTGCCGCCGGAGGTGGCCTCCGCCCCGCTGCCGGAGCGCGCCGCGGTGAGCGGTGTGTCGCCGGGACTGTGCGCCGGCGGCGAGACGGAGGGGCGGCGCAGGCTCACGGCGTGGCTGCGCTCGGGTGTGCAGGCCTACGAGGAACGGCACGACGACCTGGCGGGCGACGCCACCTCGCGGCTCTCCCCTCACCTGCACTTCGGCACGCTGTCGCCGGTCGAGGTCGTGCACCGGGCCCGCAGGATGGGCGGCGCGGGCGCGGAGGCGTTCGTGCGGCAGATCGCCTGGCGCGACTTCCACCGCCAGGTGCTCTCCGCACGTCCCGGCGCCGCCGCGCACGACTACCGCACGCGCGGCGACCGGTGGCGCGCCGGGAAGGACGCGGAGGCCGACGCCGAGGCGTGGCGGGAGGGCCGCACCGGCTATCCCGTCGTGGACGCGGCGATGCGGCAGCTGCGCCACGAGGGGTGGATGCACAACCGGGGGCGGCTGCTGACCGCGAGCTTCCTCGCCAAGACGCTGTACGTCGACTGGCGGCTGGGTGCCCGGCACTTCTCGGACCTGCTCGTCGACGGCGACGTGGCGAACAACCAGTTGAACTGGCAGTGGGTGGCCGGCACGGGCACCGACACCCGGCCCAACCGGGTCCTCAGCCCGGTCGTCCAGGGCAGACGCCACGACCCGGAGGGGGCGTACGTGCGGCGCTGGGTGGCGGAACTGGCGGACGTGCCGGGGGCGTCCGTGCACGAACCGTGGAACCTTCCGGGCCACGAGCGCGCCAGGGCCGCTTACCCCGAGCCGGTGGTGTCCCTGGCGGAAGGACTGGACCGCTTCAGGCGGGCCCGGGGGCGCGCGTGACAGTCTGCCGGGGGGCCTCCGGGCGCCGGACACCACCACGGCAAGCTCGCGCGCGCACACCGCGCCCTGTCCGGGGCACGGATGCCGGACGGCCTCGCTCCCGGTTCAGCGCACGGCACCGGCCCGGGCTGCCCGACGCGCGGCGGCCCGGAAGAGCGGATCGGTCGCGTCAGTGACGGTCACGGCTCTTGGAGCCCGGTCCGGTCGTCGGCACCGGAGCACTGAGCCGGCACCCGCGGGCGGTGGCGTGCGGCTGCTCCTGCAACGCTTCGGTACGGCCCAGGACGAACGCCTCGGGCGCGCCGGGGAACGCCGTGGGGGCGGGGCGGCCCTCACCTCTCCGCCCCGTTCGTGCCCGTCACTCGCCTGCGCTGCCGGAAGGGACGGCGCGCCGCCGTCCGTCGAAGGTGGTACCTGACAGGGGCACGGCCTGCCGCCCTGTTCCGGACGATCCGGTGAACGGCATCCCGGCGCGGCAGGTCGCGCGGGTGGAGCGAGGAAGGTACCGCGGCATGTCAGACCGCACCGTGACGGAGCCCGAGCCCGCCTGGGCGGCCAGGTGGGCGGGAGCCTTGTTGTGCCTCGTGGTGGCCGGCATCCACGTCGTGGACCAAGGCGGTGTCACGGCGACGCGCGACCCCACTTACGTCGGCATCGCCTACCACGTCCTGGAGATCGCGGCCGTGGTCGCCGCCGTGCTGCTCCTCATGCGCCTCGTCCGCCCCGGCTGGCTGCTGGCAGCCGGGGTCGCCGCCGGGCCCGTGCTGGGTTACCTCCTCTCCAGGGGCCCGGGACTTCCCGACTACAGCGATGACGTCGGGAACTGGACGGAGCCGCTGGGCCTGGCCAGCCTCGCCGTGGAGGGAGCGCTGCTCCTGGTGTCGGTACCGCTCCTCGCATGGAGTCTGCGCCCCCGATCCTGAAGACAGGGACGGCCCCCTGGCGGGGAGCACCACGAGAGGTCGCTGACCGGAGCGGCCTGACGGAGGTGACGGAGGCCTCCCGCCCCTCCAGTCCGGTACATGTGGGGGGCGTGCCGTGTCGGCGTGGGCCGTGCGCACGGCAGCTCGGGCCGGCCCGGTCAGCGCCGTGACCGCCTCGGTCAGCGCTGCCCGGCGCCGGAGCCGAAGGAGGAGCTGCCGGCCGACGACCGACCGTGAGGAGCGATGCCGGGGCAGGCAGGGCAGGCGCGGGCCGGCCGCCCTTCCCCCGCTTCGCGGGCTCGCCTCACCGGTCTGGCACCTGCGCTCCGCGCCGCTGCGCCGGCGTCCTGCCACCCGCGTTCCCCTGCTCCTCGTCCGGACGCAGGCACTCGATCAGGTAGTCCCCGGTGCCGGGAGCGCGGGTCACCCCGTGCGTCTCGCTGCCGAAGCCGGGGAAGCGGCGGTCGAAGGACTCCAGGGCGCTCAGGTAGCGCAGCAGGGGGCCGTCCGCCTCACCGACGCTCTCGCCCGGCATGAGGACCGGGATGCCGGGTGGCGTCACCGTCACCATCGCCGCGGCGACCCGGCCCGGTGCGTCCGCCAGGCGGATCCGTTCCGTGCCGCCGCGGACCAGGCGCTGGTAGCACAGCTGGGGCGGGGCGACCGGCTCCGGGAGTTGCTGGAAGGCCGCGTCGAGCAGCTCGACCAGGCGGGCCTCACGCAAGTGGTCGTGCATCTCCTGGCACAGGTCGCGCAGGCCCCGTCCGCAGTAGCGCCGAGGGTGCTCGGCGATCAGCGCGGGCAGCACACGGTCCAGCGGCGCGTCCCCGTCGTACAGATCCTTGAAGTCCATCAGCGCGTCGAGCAGCGTGCCCCACTTGCCTTTGGTGATGCCCATGGAGAACAGCACCAGCGTGGTGTAGCTGTCGGTCTTCTCCACGACGATGCCGCGCGCGGTCAGGTAGGCGGTGAGCACACGCGCCGGGACGCCCCAGTCGGCCGTCGCACCGGTCGCGTCGAGCCCCGGGCAGGTCAGGGTGACCTTGATCGGGTCGAGCATGCAGTAGCCGTCGGTCAGGCCGGGGAAGCCGTGCCAGTCCGCGTCGGGTGCGAGGTGCCAGCAGGAGGGCTCGGTCCGCAGCAGGTCCGCCGGGGCCTCGTCGAACGGCAGTCGTGCCCCGCTCACCGGGTCGGTCACCTCGCGCGGCTGCCACACGCCGAAGAACCAGGGCGGCCGGTCGGCGGCCGACTCGATCCGCCGCCCGATCCGCACCATCTCCTGACGGAACCGCACCGCCTCCGTCACCGCCTCGTCGACCAGCCACCGCCCCTGCGGGCCGTCCATCATGGCCGTGGCCACGTCCAGGGAGGCGATCATCGGATACAGCGGCGACGTCGTGCCGTGCATCATCAGCGCCTCGTTGAACCGGTCGTGTTCCACCGGCGCCCGCGGCGCGGACCGGACGTGCACCATGGCGCCCTGCGACAACGCCGCCAGCAGTTTGTGGGTGGACTGGGTCGCGAAGATCGTCGGCCGCTCGGGGCCGGGGAAGACCTCCTCGTCCACCGCCATGCCGTAGCGCCCCGCGTAGAGCGGATGGAAACGGGCGTACGCGAACCACGCCTCGTCGAAGTGCAGGCGGGGCGTGCCGGCCGCGAAGGCCCGGGCCGCCGTCGCCGCGTCGTAACACAGGCCGTCGTAGGTGGAGTTGGTGAACACGGCGTACTGGGCGCGCGAGGACACCGCGTCCTGCGTGAGGGGGCTCGCCGCGATCCGTGCCGCCACCGCGTCGGCGGCGATCTCGGTCGGCGGCAGCGGTCCGGCGAGACCGTAGCCGTTGCGTGTGGGGACCAGGTACACCGGGCGGGCGCCGGAGACGACCAGGCCGTGCAGGACCGACTTGTGGCAGTTGCGGTCCACCAGGGCGATCTCGTCGCGGGTCACGCTGAAGTGACCGACCAGGCGGTTGCAGGTGGAGTCGCCGTGCAGGACGAAGTACGTGTGGTCGGAGCCGAAGACCCGCGCCGCGTTCCGCTCCGCCTCCCCGATCGGGCCGGTGTGCTCGAACAGCGAGCCGAGCTGCTCGACCGAGATCGACAGGTCGCTGCGCAGCAGCCGCTCCCCGAAGTAGTCGTGGAACGCCCGGCCGACGGGCGACTTGAGGAAGGCGACCCCGCCGGAGTGCGCCGGGGTGTGCCAGGAGTACTCGTGCGCGTCGTCGAAGCGCCGCAGCGCCTTGAAGAACGGCGGGAGCAGGGCCTCCTGGTAGGCGCGCGCGGCAGCGCCGATCCGCCCCGCGATGAACACCGGCGTGTCCTCCAGCGGCCACACATAGCCCACCACCGACTGCGACACCCACAACGGCAGCTCGCGCAGCCCTTCGCCCGCCATGACCAGGTACACCGGCAGGTTCTGGAACCGCTGCCCGATCCGGCGCAGCACGGCCGCGCCGCCCGGTTCGTCCTCGCCCCCGGGCGGCAGGTCCCAGGCGACCACCGCGGCGGCCAGACCGGCCTCCGTCCTGAGCACCGCCTCGGCGTCGCCGGCGCTCACCACCCACCGGACCTCCAAGCCGCGCGCCCGGATCCCCTCGGCGATGCGCGCGAGCTGCCCGGCGGTGGCGCTCCTGTCCTCCGGATGCTCCGCCACCGCCACCAGAACCGTGCCGTCGGCCATGCCGTCCGCCTTCCCCCGAGGTCCGTGCCGCCCCTCCCTTCAGTGTTCGCCTCCTCCGCACGCACGATCGGCCGGCGAACGGCCAAACCACCCCTTCGACGTAGCGCGCGAACTGCGCCTTGACGCCCCGGCGTCAGCGGTGCGGCATCCCGTGGCGCCCGGCTTCACGGCGCCGGGAGTGCGCGGCAGTCGCGCGGTCTGCCGGGCTCTTGCGTGGCGCCGTGGCCGGTCCGGTGCCACCGTACGTTCGCGTGCGCTGGTCAGCGCACCAGCCGGGGGTTGGCGCCGTGCACCAGCTCCAGGGCCTGCTGGGGGAACCATCTGCCGGCCGCCGGGTCCGGGTGGCCCCGCTCGGGATCGTCGGGCCCCGCCGTGCCGCGCGTGCACTGTCCGTCCGACTCACCGGGGATCTTCACCCACAGCTCGGCGTCGGCCAGCGGGTCTCCCGTGTCGAGGGTCGGCCGGGCACCGGTGCCGCGGCCGGGCGGGTTGCACCACTCCTGCGGGTCGGAGTAGACGCCGGCCGGCGCGGTCCACGGGCCCTGGCCGTTGCGGCTGGTGTCGGTGACGAAGTGCTTCATGGCGGACGGCGCCTCGTGCACGTGTGCGTCGAGCCATGCCTGGGCGTCGTTCACCGGCCACCACTGGTCCGGGCAGTCGGCCGCCGGGCCGCCGGCCGACACGTAGCTCAGGCAGGACGAGATCAGCTTGCCGTACCAGGCCAGTTCGCTGTCGGTGCGGTAGTTGGAGATGTTCAGGAAGAAGCCGGTGGCGTCACCGACGCCGCCGGTGACCAGGCGGGGCACGATGTCGCTGACGCTGTGCCAGCCGCTGTGCCCGGCGTCCAGGTAGACCTTGGTCCCGGCGAGCGGTTCCAGGGCGTCCACCGCGTAGTGGATCTCGGTGTAGCGCTCGGTGGTCCTGCTGCCCTGCGCGTCGTCCTGGCCGCAGTCCGAAGGCAGCAGCGACAGTGAGTCGGGCTCCAGGATCACAGTGGCGGGCAGTCGTCCGATGCCCGCGCGCACGGCGTCGATCCACGCCTCGTACTGCGCCGTGCCGGCGGCTCCGCCGGCCGAGTACTGGGCGCAGTCGCGGCCCGGGATGTCGTAGAGCGCCAGCACCGGCAGCGCGTGGCGGCGGGCCGCGTCCTCGACCGTCCTGCGCACCGACGCCCGCACCTGGTCGGGTGTGCCGTCGCCGAACCACACGGCCTGCGGGGTGAGCGTCATCGCCAGGACACCGGCCGCGTCCCTGATCCTCCCCTGCCCTGCCAGCTCCAGGATCTGCCGGTGGGCGTCCGGGTTCGCGGGCGGGGTGTACAGGGTGGTGGGCCGGGGCACCTGCGCCGGCGCCGCCGCCGCTGTCTGCGCGGGAGCGGCGGTGAGTGCGGCCGCGGCCAGCGCGGCGGCCACGGTGACGGTGAGCGGGCGGAGAGTTGCGCCGGTTCCTCCGGCTCCTCCGGTCCGCCCGCTTCCCCCGGCTCCTCTGCTTCTTCTGCTTCTTCCGGTTCCTGCGGTCCGGTCGGCTCTGCCGGGTGTTCCAGTGCTTCCGGCATGGTCGCGTGCGCTCATGCGGATGGCTCCTCGGATACGTAGGGGTCGCGTGCGCGTCCACGATGGCTTTGGGAGCGCTCCCATGTACGGCACCAAGGAATTAACCCCTCATACGGGAGCCGCGTCAATCCCCCTGTCAGGCTCCGGGAAGTGAAGGTTCAGGAGAGCGTCGCGCTCACCGCCCACTGCCCTGTTCGGGACATCGACGGGGCGCCTCGACACCGCGCCCGTCGCCGTCGTCCTGGCGTGGGCCGGCTGACCGGAGGGCGGGCAGGCCGTGGCCGCGGGCAGCGTGGCCACGGCCGGAAGGCCGGCGGCGACCGGCCTCCGATCACGACCGGTCCGGTCTCCTGTTCATTCTTCCGTGACGCGGATGATCGTCCTGCCTGGGCCGTGCTTGCCGGGGGCGAACGCGGCGAGCGCCTCGGTGAGCGGCCGCACAGCCCCCACGACCGGTGCGAGCCGGCCGTCGCGCACGCGCCCGGCGAGGCCGGTGAGCCGGGCGCGGTCGGGTTCGACGACGAAGAAGACCGCCCGCCCGTCCTCGGGCCGGACGCGGGGCGGCTCGACGACGGTGACCAGCGTGCCGCCGGGCCGGACGAGCGCGGCCGAGCGGTCGAGGATGTCGCCGCCGATCACGTCGAGCACGACATCGACCTCACCGGCGTCCTCCAGTTTCTCGGTCTGCGGATCGATGAAGGTGTGAACGCCGAGGGCGAGCGCCCGGTCCCGGTCGGGGGCCCGGCCGGTGCCGATGACACGGGCGCCGGCTTCACGGGCGAGCTGTACGGCGATCGAGCCGACGCCGCCCGCGGCGCCGTGGATCAGGACGGTCTGGCCCGTGGTGAGGTGGCCGTGGTCGAACAGGCCCTGCCAGGCGGTCAGTCCGGAGACGGGAAGGGCCGCGGCGAGCGTGTGGTCGATGTCCGCGGGAAGGGGGGCGAGGTTGCGGGCCTCCACCGCGGTGTACTCGGCGAGGCTGCCGTCGCGGGTCCAGTCGGCCAGGCCGAACACCCGCTGGCCGACACTCAGACCGGTGGTGCCGTACCCCAGTTCCACGACGACACCGGACAGCTCGTGACCGGGCACGCTCGGCGTACGGTCGCGGCCGGCGCGGTCGGTCCAGGTGGCGGGCCAGTCCAGCTCACCACGGGTGAAGCCGGCGGCGTGCACCCGAACGATGACGTCGTTCTCGGCCGCGTGGGGATAGGGAATGTCCGTCAGAGACATGCCGGCAGGACCGGCGTCACGGTCTCGCACGATGATGGCTTGCATACGGCTCCTCACTGGAGACAGGGCGACGCGGGCACACAGCCCGCTCGCTCGCGGGACTCGGAGCGGCTTCAGGTCCATGTATGCCGTTCTGCGTGACCGTCATCACCTGCTCTCGCAGGAGACGGGGTGCCGTGGGGGCGACTCGCCCGGCTCGCCACGTCGTCTCTCCTCGCGTACCGGTCGTACTGGCCCGGAGAGCGCCGGTGGTGCGCTCGGCCGTGGTGGTGCGGCGGTGGCCGAGGACGAGGTGTTCCAGCACCTCCGCGCGACGCCGGCCAGTTCGCCTCCGCCGGCATGACGCCGGTGGGCGGTGCCGTCAGGACCGGCTCGGCCGTCGAGGCCCGGCCCTCGGCCCGCCGTACGGCCTGACCCGGCCGTCACCGATGACGTGGACGCCGCCGGCGTGCGTCTCGGTGATCGCCTCGCGACGGCCGGTGAGGACCACCGCCCCGCCCTGCGCAGCCGCTTCGTCGAGGAACTCGGCGAGGACCTTGCGGGCGGGAGGCGTCCGGACCGTGCCAGGGATCCTAGACACCGGCGGGTCGGGCTGGACGAGCAGGCCCCGGGCGAGCGCTGACGAGGAGGGCCTGGGCGAGCGCTCGGGAAGAGCGGGGGCGGGCGCGAAAAGAGGCTCCCGGACGGATGCCGCAGCCGGGCCGGCAAGGCTCACTGCCGAAGGGGGACTTCCTTCGGACCGCGGGACCTAGGCCGATGGTCCGACGCGTTGCCCGATGTGTTTCATCACGTCCGCTGGTCCGATAGCGGAATGAGTGATCTTGTGAAGGAGCCAGGGCCGGACGTCCTTCCGCGCTTGGCCGAGGAAAAGAACGTCTGGCTGTGCACGGTGCGTCCGGATGGCTCCGCCCACGTCACACCGGTCTGGTTCGTCTACCGGAACTCCCGGTGGTGGATCGGTACGGACGACAGCTCCGTCAAAGTCAGGAACATCCGCGAGGAGCCCCGTGTGTCCCTGGCCCTGGAGGACGGCCGGTTTCCGGTCGTCGCCGAAGGAGACGCATCACTGATGCGTGAGGGCTTCCCCCAGCAGGTCGTGGCCGCGTTCGAGCGGAAATACGGGTGGGATGTGTCCGCTCCCACCCGTCCCGGCAGCGAGCGAGTGCTGCTTGAAGTGCGCGTGCGCCGCTGGCTGTCGGCCGGCACGGCCCGGTGACGGCGGCGGCAGGAGCCGGCCTCGGCCATGAGCCGGCGAAGGTGCCCGGGCTTCCCAGCTCGGTGCATCGGCCCGAGGGGCGCTGGAGGGACGCGTCCCGGTGACGTCAGGCGCTGCCGCTCCGCGCAGGCGGCGCCGTCGCGCGCCCGGGACCGTCGAGGTGGTGTTTCGCGAGGGGTTGCGGTTGCCGCTGCGGCAGCTTCTACGGTCATGACCAGGGCCGGAGAGACCGGCCCGGTGAGGTGAGCGTGAGGGAGACGGTGATGGACTGGCCGATCGCGGAGGTGGCCCGGATGTCGGGCGTGACCGCCCGGACGCTGCGGCACTACGACCAGATCGGCCTGCTGCCGCCCGCCCGCATCGGGGCCAACGGCCACCGGTACTACGGCGAACGCCAGCTGCTGCTCCTGCAGCAGATCCTCGTCCTGCGGGCGCTGGGTCTCGGGCTGGAGGACATCGGCCGCGTCCTGGCCGAGCAGGTCGACGAGGTGGAAGCCCTGCGCGGCCACCACCGACGGCTGCTGGCCGAACGGGACCGGCTCGACACACTGGCCGCCACGGTCTCCCGCACGATCGCCGAACTGGAGCAGTCCAGGAAGGACGACACCCCCATGACCATCAACCGCCCGGAGAACCTTTTCGAGGGCGTCCAACCCGACCAGTACCAGGACAGCCTGCGCGACTTCCCCGCCCACGCCGAGCGGGTCGCCCGCCATGTCGCGGGCATGAGTCCGCAGGACATCGAAGCCGGACAGCGCGAACGCACCGCCCAGATGATCCGCCTCGCCGAACTCCTGGCCGCCGGCCACCCGGCGGACTCGGAGCCGGTGCAGAGCGAGATCGACGCCCAGTACCGGGCCCTGACCGCCCTGCGCCCGGTGTCGGCGGAGGAGCACCGGGCCATGGGCCGGGCCTGCGTCGACAACCCCGCCTGGCGCGCCGCCTACGAGGCCGTCGCACCCGGCCTCGCGGCGTTCCAGCGTGACGCCGTCGAGGCCTACGCCGCCGAGCGCCTCACCTGACCGACGGCCAGGGCCTGTCGTCACCGGCCGGGTGCGCGAAGCCCTCGTCGGCGAGGGCCGTCCGTGGGCGCGGCGGTGGTCATGCCGTGTTCGTGGGGCACGCCCGGTGGGTGGCGACGTGATGCCGGACGGCCCGAGCGGTCACCGCCCCCGGTTCAGGGCACGAAGACCAGGCGCTCGTCGGTCTTGCCGGTCCATGCCTCGGAGATCCGGGCGAGCGGTACAGCCACCCAACGGCTGGACGGCGAGATCCGAGACGCCCTGGCACCGGCGACCGGCCGGCTCGACCCGCAGCAGCGCCGTCAGCTCGCCCGGCTCCTGGAACCCGTCGTCACCCCGCCGCTGCCGGTCACGCGGCGCACCCCGGCCCAGCGCTGAGCGGACTTGCCACCCCGGCGCCCACGTCCTGGGCCTCGGACCCCCACTCACGTCCCGGACGGCGAGCGAGCCGTCCCGCCCTCGCGGTCACCCGTCCCCGGCCCCAGGGCGGGGACGGGCCGTCAGCGCTTGGTCCCGGCGCCCGGCCCGGCCCACGCGTCGAGCCTCATGCCGCGACGCGTGGGAGACGTCAGGTCACAGACGCTCCGCCCCGTCGGTGCCCGTGCCGTAGAGCGCGGCGATGTCCTCGGAGCCCGGCCAGCGGCTGTAGGTGGGGGACTGCGGCCATCCCTCGGGCGAGTCCTGCCATTCCTCCTGCCGCCCGTACGGCAGGAGGTCGATGAGCGCGAAGGTGTGCGTGAGCTGCTCGGTACCCCGACCGCTGGTGTGCCAGGTGCGGTAGACGGTGTCGCCGTCCCGCAGGAACACGTTCACCGCGAACGCTCCCCCGGGCGGTGCGCCGACATCGGCTCCGAAGGAGCTGCCGGCGGTCGAGTACCAGGTCATCCGGTTGCCGACCCGCCGCTTGTACGCGAGTGCCTCGTCGATCGGGCCCTGGGTGACGATGACGAAACGCGCGTCATAGCGATCCAGGAATTCCAGGCGGGTGAACTGCGCGGTGAAACCCGTGCAGCCCGGGCACTGCCATTCCTTGCCGGGGAACCACATGTGGTTGTAGACGATCAGCTGCCTCTTGCCGTCGAAGACGTCCACCAGCCGGACCGGCCCGTCCTCGCCTTCGAGGACGTAGGGGGGCATCTCCACCATCGGCAGGCGGCGGCGTTCGGCGGCGATGGCGTCCAGCTCCCGGGTCGCGGCCTTCTCCCTGGCACGCAGTGTCTGGAGCCGGTGCTCCCAGGTGGCGGCGTCGACGACGGGCGGCAGTGGATGAGTGGTCATGGTCCCTCACAGAGTTCAGGCGCGGCTGTCACTGGCCACAGGGGTGGACCGGTCCGGGACCCGGAACTCATCGCTCCCCCCTCCGTCCGCTCACGCCGGGGCCGTCTCCGGCCGCGGCATCGCGGGCTGCGCAGGGCCGGACTCGCCATGGAGGAGGAGAACCCCGGGCGCGCCCTGTACGAGCGGCCGGGTCACGTCCATGCGGCCGTGAACCGGACGCCTGGGAAGGGGGGCCCGACGGGTCGGTCCGTCGCCGCGAGACGATGTGCGTTCTCCTGCGAAAGGGCCTCCTGTCCCGCCGCCACGCCCCCGCGGTCGTGTCAGGACCGAGCCGCACGGCCAGGGCCGGGCGGTCCCGCCTGGACTTGCCCTCACGGTGCACTGCCCTTCGTCCTTCCCGCCGCGCAAGGCCGTAGCCCGCTCTGCTCGGTCCGCCCCGATGCCCTGACAAGCGGGTGACCGTTCCCGCGCGTCACGGCCGTCCGAGGACGATCACTCCCACGAGCGCATGCCCGTGCGACGCCCGGGCGAAGGCCCTCGGCCCCGGCGCGGTTGCCCGGCGCCGGGGCCGGCGCATGGACGGCCCGGGCGATGCCTTACCTGGCCCGGGGCGGTTCGTGCCGGGTGAAGGCGGCGACCAGTTCGTGAGGGGCGGCGTTGCCGGAATCGGCCGCGTGGGCCTCGGCGGTCGCGAAGTCGGCGGCCTCGGCGCTGCGCGGGAACAGCTCACGCTCGTACACGCTGAGCGCGGCCTCGACGTCTCCGGGGTGTGCGGCCAGGGCCTTGCCGAGTTCGGCGCCGTCGAGCATGGCGAGGTTGGCGCCCTCGCCGTTGGGGGCGGCGAGGTGGGCGGCGTCGCCGAGCAGGGTCACCCCCGGCACGCGGTCCCACCGGTGCCCGGTCGGCAGGGCGTAGAGGGGGCGCAGCACCGGAGCCGTGTCGGCCTCGGTGATCAGCGCGGTCAGCTCCGGCGCCCAGCCGTCGAACTCCTGCGCGATCCGTGCGGTGGCCGCGGCGGAGTCGGTGAAGTCGATGGTGTCGAACCAGTCCCGCGGTCGGCGCAGCCCCACGTAGGCGTGCAGGGTGTCGCCCTTCTCCCGGTGGGCGAAGATCTCCCGGTCCGGCGTGACGGCGATCATCGACCCGCCGCCGACCGCCTTCGCCGCAGCCGGGTGCCGGACACCGGCGTCGAACAGGTAAGTGTCGACGACCGACCTGCCGGTGTACTCGGGGGTGACGGAGGAGAGCAGCGGCCGGACCTTGGACCACGCGCCGTCCGCGCCGACCAGCAGCCCGGTGACGACGGTGCTGCCGTCCGCGAACGTCACCTCGTGACGGCCGTCGCCGAGGCTCCGGGCGCCGATGACCTTGTGGCCCCACCGGACGGTGCCGGCCGGCAGCGAGTCGAGCAGCATCTGCCGCAGTTCGCCGCGCTGCACCTCGGGGCGTCCGCCCGTGCCGTCGTCGGCCTTGTCGAACAGGACGGTCCCGTCCGGGTCGAGGACCCGCATCGCCTGCCGGCCCTCCAGGATCAGCGCGCGGAACTCGTCCGTCAAGCCGGCGGCTTCGAGGGCGATCTGCCCGTTGTAGTCATGGATGTCGAGCATTCCGCCCTGTGCGCGGGAGGCCGGGGAGGGCTCCGCCTCGTAGACAGCGGCGGGGATGCCGTGCAGGTGCAGGACGCGGGCGAGGGCGAGGCCGCCGAGGCCGGCGCCGATGATCGTGACATCGCTGGTCATGGGTACGTTCTTCCTGGTCGTGGACGACCGGACGGGCTCCCGGCTGGTCATGCCGGGAGCCCGTCCGGCGGGCCGGGACGGTGGTGCCGGTGACCGGTGCCGCTGACGAGCGGCGCCGGACGACTCCACTGTGCTGGCGTCCGGCGACAGACCACCGACAGGTCACCGACCCCCGCCGACAACCGGCCTACAGCGACCGACGGCTGAGCCACAGCCACCGACGGCCGGCCTGCACGCGGCCGTCGGGCCGGCCTGCAGCGGCCGGCCGCCCGGCGGCGGCCCACCGGCTAGCAGGAGGGGCGGACAGGGCCCACCGGCCCTCGTTTCCGGCCGGCCGGAGCGCCGGGCGGGTCCCGTGGAGCGGATGCCGTGGGGAACAAGTGCTGCGACCGTGCGGTCTACCGGACCAGGCAGGGTCGCTTGGCGTCGAACTCCCAGCCGGGGACCAGGTATCGCATGCCGGCCGAGTCGTCCCGCGCGCCCAGCGCCTTCTCCTGATACAGCTCGTGGGCGGCGAGGAGCCGGTCCATGTCGATCTGTACGCCGAGACCGGGAGCGTCGGGGACGGCGATCTCGCCGTCGACGATGCGAGGCGGCGCCACGGTGAGCTGTTCCAGGCCCTCCTGCCAGATCCAGTGGGTGTCCAGGGCGTTGTACTCCCCCGGTGCGGCGGCTCCGCAGTGGGTGACCATCGCCAGGGAGATGTCGAAGTGGTTGTTGGAATGGCAGCCCCAGGTCAGGCCCATGGCGTTGCAGAGCTGGGCCACGCGCACCGAGCCCTGCATGGTCCAGAAGTGCGGGTCGGCCAGCGGAATGGAGACGGACTGCAGAGCGATGGCGTGGGTCATCTGCCGCCAGTCACAGGCGATCATGTTGGTCGCGGTGGGCAGGCCGGTGGCGCGGCGGAACTCGGCCAGGATCTCGCGCCCGGAGTAGCCGTCTTCGGCTCCGCAGGGGTCCTCGGCGTAGGCGAGGGTCCCGGTCAGGGGCCTGCACAGCTCGACGGCCTCGCGCAGCGACCAGGCGCCGTTGGGATCGAGGGTGATGCGGGCCTGGGGGAAACGCTCCTTGAGGGCGCGTACCGCCTTGACCTCCTCGGCGCCGTCGAGGACGCCGCCCTTGAGTTTGAAGTCGCGGAAGCCGTAGAGCTCGTAGGCGGCCTCGGCCTGGCGGACGATCGCCCCGGGGGTCAGGGCCTCCTCGTGGCGAATGCGGTACCAGTCCGCCGGTGCGTCGGGGGCGCGGTGGTAGTCGAGGTCGGTGCGGTCGGGGTCGCCGACGTAGAAGAGGTAGCCGAGGACGCGGACCGTGTCGCGCTGCCGGCCGTCGCCGAGGAGGGCCGCCACCGGTACGTCGAGGTGCTGGCCCAGGAGGTCGAGCAGTGCCGACTCGACAGCGGTGACGGCGTGCACGGTGGTGCGCAGGTCGAAGGTCTGGGCGCCGCGTCCGCCGGCGTCCCGGCCGGCGAAACGGTCCTGGATCTCGCGCAGGATCCGCTTGTAGTCGCCGATCTCGGACCCGGTCACGAGGGATTCGGCGTCGCGCAGGGTCTGGGTGATCTTCTCGCCGCCGGGCACCTCCCCGAGGCCCGTGCGTCCTTCGGAGTCCGTCAGGACGAGGACGTTGCGGGTGAAGTGCGGGGCGTGGGCTCCGGAGAGGTTCAGTGCCATGGAGTCGCGGCCCGCCACGGGGTAGACGGCGAAGGCGGTGACGGTCGGCTGCTTGGTGTTCATGCTTGTCTCGGACTCCTTGTGGAAGGTGTCGGCTCGGGCAGAGGATCGGCGCGCGGTTCAGTCTCACAGGCCGAGGCCGGTGACGGTCCACTGGCCGGCCAGGACCCCGCGGAGGCGGAGGACGGCCGGCACCGTGATGACATGCCGCGGCCGCCCCTCGGTCCGAACGCCCAGAGGTCACGGGGCCGGGGCCGTCTCGAACGGCTGGGAGCGTGGGGAGCGCTGCCTCCACACCACCGCCGGGTTCCGCACCGAGGGCTCGTCGTCCCCGACGCCGGGCACGTGGTGCGCCTGGAACGTCCCGCGGAGTTCGGCGCGGCCCTGCCGGCCGTCCTGACGGTCTGACGGCCTCTCGGAGGGCCGGCGGTGGCCGTGTCCGGGGCAGGCAGGGCGGCAGGCACGGGGCGAGCGGGCCGTCGACGCGGTCCCGTCACGGCCGAACCGGCGGCCGTGGGCGTGGCAGGGGGCGTGCCCGGGCGGGATGCCGGCTCGCGCCGCGCCGTCCGGTACGGCGGTTGTCACCGTCCCGTCACAGTCACCGCCCGGTGAAACCCGCCCGCGGGGCCCGCTGTCTGTCGGGGTGTCAGCAGATCCCCGCGGCCGGGGACGCGCGTGCACCGTCTTCGCGTCCCCGGCCCGGCCGGGTGGCTGCCCCGGGGACCGACGGGCGCTGCGGGCCCGCGCCCGGGCGCGGCACGATCAGAACAGTGAGACACACGTTGCCGAAATCTTCCCGAGCACCCGCGGCCTTACGGGTGGCCGTCACCGCCGAGCCGATACCTTCCCATGTGTCCGCCCTGGATTTCGTCATCGGCCCGGCCCTCGCACAGGGCCATGAGGTGACGCTCCACGCTCCCCCGATGTTCCGCCGTGAGGCGCAGCGGCGGGGTGTGCGGTTTTGCAGGGCCGGATCGGACTGGACCTGCGATCCTGAGGTGCAGCGGGCGGTGAGCGAGATCTGGAAGGAGAGCGGGAACGGCCCCTTCAACCGGTATGTCTTCGGCCGGCTCTGGCCGGACCGGGCCGGCGCGAAGGCCCGCGATCTGATCACCGCGTGGACACGGGAGCGCCCCGACCTGGTGATGGCCGAGTGCAGTGATCTCGGCGCGCACCTCGCGGCTCAGGTCCTGCGGCTGCCCCTGTTCGCGGCGGACAACGGCCTCGGCCCGCTGCTCCTGGATCTGTGGGACACCGACGTCCGGCCCGCGTTGGCCGGCCTCTACGGACGGCACGGTCAGGACGCACCGGCTGCTTTGCCGCCGCTCCTGGTCCCGGCGCCGCTCGACTGGTTCTACGAGACGCCGCCGTCATCCGCCCGTGCGGTGCGTCGCTCCGTCGCGCGACACCGCAGCGCCCTCACCGGCCGGCCGGTCCCCTCCCCCGGCTCCCGCCCGCTCGTGTATGTGAGCCTGGGCACGCTGACCACCGCGATGCCCGGTCTGCGTACCGTCACGGAAAGCGTGTACGGGGAGATCATCGCGGCGCTCGCCGGGACCGACTGCGACGTGATCGTGTCCGCGGGCGATCTCGCGGAGCACCTGCGGAGCCCGGGACCCCGCGTCAGGGTCGTCGAGCATGTTCCGCAGCCCGTGCTCCTGCACCGTGTCCACCTGTTCGTGACGCACGGGGGACGGGCCTCCCTGCTCGACGCGGTGGAGAGCACGACGCCGGTTCTGGGGATGGGTGTTCTCGGTGACCAGCCCGGCAACACCGCCGCGTTCGCGCGGCGCGGCCTCGGTCCGGCGCTGGATGTGGGGGCGCGGCGCGAGACGATCGCCGCCGCGGTGACGGCCGTCCTCGGTACCCCGCACCACGCTGACGCGCTGCGTTCCGCGCGTGCCGAGCTGTCCCGGCTGCCGTCGCCCGACCTCACGGAACTGCGCGACACCGCGGTCTCGGGTGCCGTCGGCTGACACGTGGTCGAAGCGCGTTCGGCCGCGGGCAGCGGCTGTGCCACTGCCCGCGGCCGGAGTGCCGGATCAGCGGACGTGCACCGTCACCACGTCAGAGGTGTGCAGGCGCTTCGGATGCCGGTCGTGCTTGCTGGTCAGGCCGTACAGCACCGCGCGGAACTTCAGGTCCCCGCGGCGCGCCGACGTGCCGTGCGCGGTCACCCGCACGTCGCCGGTGCGGACGGCGCTGCAGTTCTCCTGGTGCCAGCCCTGGCCGAAGCCGTTCTCCTCCAGGCACAGCTGGTGCAGGAAACCGGCGCTGTCGTCGTCGCCCTGCGCCGTGACCGTGATCGTCTTGCCGACGTGCGCCGTGCGGGGCGCCGTGACGTCCGCGTCGCCCTTGGCGAACGCCGGAACAGCGGCCAGTGTCACCGAGGCCAGACCCAGCGCGCCGATCACGGCCATCCGGCCGTAGCGTGCCTTCGTCCCGGCCTTCTTCGTCCTGGTCATGGACTTCCCTCCTGCGGGTCTCCCCCATGGTGAGGCCCGCTCCCCTGTGTGCGACGGCGCCCTGTCGCGCCCTCGCCGACCAGTCAGATGGACACGATCCGCGGCTCGTTGCGCCCGGCGGGCGCCGTTACAGATCCAGGACAAAGCCTGTCGGCCGGCCCGGGGCGGGGCCGGTGCGGCCGTTTCGGGTGAGCGTTCCGCCGTCCCGTCCGGGTCACCTGTGTCAGGGCTGGAGGTTCTCCAGGTCCTCCAGGAGGGCGGAGTGGGTCGGCTGCCAGCCGAGGGCGTCGCGGGTGCGGGCGCTGGACGCGGGCTGGTCCATGGCGAAGATCGGGCCGAACGGGCCGAAGGTCTCCTGCGGAACCTGCTCGACGGGCAGGCCCAGGCGCCGGCCGATGACGGTGGCGATGTCCCGCACCGCGTCGCCCTCGTCGGCGACCGCGTGCCAGGACGTCCCGGCCGGTGCCGACTCCAGGACCAGACGGAACAGGACCGCCGCGTCGAGCGCGTGCACGGCCGGCCAGCGCTGGGTGCCGTCGCCCGGGTAGCCGGCGACCCCCGTGCGGCGCGCCGCCTCGGCCAGCAGCCCGGCGAATCCGCCCTGCCCCTGGTTGTGCACCGTGCGCGGCATGCGGACCGCCGCGCTGCGCAGACCGCGCTCGGCGAGATCCAGCAGCGCCGTGACCGATCGGCCCCTGCCGCCCACGGGCCCGTCGGTCGGCAGCGGATCGGCCTCGGTGGAGGCGCGCCCCGGCACCCAGGGCGTACCCGAGACCGTGACGATCGGGCGGTCGCTTCCGATGAGTTCCTGCCCGAGCGCGGCCAGAGCTGCGCTCTCCTCGGCGACGGCCCGCGCGAGGGCGTCCGGGCTGCTGTAGTCGCGTCCGAACGCCAGGTTGATCACGCC
Source organism: Streptomyces sp. NRRL S-340 (assembly GCF_000720185.1). GTDB lineage: Bacteria > Actinomycetota > Actinomycetes > Streptomycetales > Streptomycetaceae > Streptomyces. Next base: position 165,051 of record NZ_JOIY01000003.1, read on the forward strand.
GTCGGACTGCGCGGCGCCGGACCGCAGGACACCGAGGTCCGCCAGATCTCCTCGCAGCACCTTGGCTCCGGCGCTGCCGAGGGCCTGCGCGGAGGCCTCCGAGCGAGCGAGTGCGAGAACGCTGTGACCGTTGCCGAGCAGTTCGGCGACCACGGCGGAGATGGTGCCCGTGCCGCCGGTGACGAAGACGTGCATGAGTGCTCCCCTGAAAGTGATGGGACTCTTGTCCCATCACTGACACTACACGGTGACGGGACAACAGTCCCATCACCTATCCTGTCCTCATGGCTAGATGGCAACCAGGGGCGACCCAGCGACTCGTCGTCGCGGCCGTCGACCTGTTCACCGAGCAGGGGTACGACGCGACCACGGTGGCGCAGATCGCCGAGCGCGCCGGCGTCACCAAGAGCACCTTCTTCCGGCACTTCTCCGACAAGCGCGAGCTGCTGGTCGCCGGGCAGGAGACGCTCAGCAGGCTGCTCGCCGACGGCATCGCGGAGGCACCCGCGGACGCCAGCCCGCTGCAGGCGGTGGCGGCCGGTCTCGAGCGCGCGTCGAGCGCCATGGGACCGGCCAACCGCGAACTCGGCCCCCGCCTCGAGGCCGCCGTGGCGGCCAGCACCGAACTCCAGGAGCGCGACGCCCTCAAGAGCGTCGGTCTCGCGGCCGCGATGACGGCGGCGCTCGTCGCCCGCGGTGTCCCCGAGCCGACGGCGCACCTCGCGGGCGAGCTGGGAGTCCTCGCCTTCAAACGCGGCTACGCCCGGTGGTGCGAAGGCGACCGGGACGACACGCAGGGACTCGCGCCGCATGCCCTGGCGGCCCTGGACGACCTGCGCGCGGCAACGGCGTCACTGGGCTGACCGGCGCGGCCCTCCGGCCCGGCCCGGGGCCGCGGCCCCGGGCGGGCGGGGCACGTCCCTCCGCTGCCACGGACCGGGCGCGTCCCCTCCGCACCCCGCCGCAGCGCCGCCCCACCGTCGCTCCCACCGCCCCGCCGTACCCCACCCCCGCGCCGCTGCCCTCACCGCCCCGCCGGACCCCACCCCGCCGCACCGCCCGGCAGCCCTGCAGCCCGGCCGGGCCGTAGTACCCCGGTATCACCGGACCCCCGGGTTTCAGCCCGCGGTACCACCGGATCGGGCGGATCACGGACTTAGCGTGAGGCAGGAGGCGTCGGGCGTTTCGGGCGCCGGAGCCCGGAAGAGGGAACGCGAATGATCGAGGCACAGCAGCTCACCAAGAGGTACGGGGAGAAGACCGCCGTCGACGGACTGGACTTCACCGTGCGGCCGGGCACGGTGACCGGCTTCCTGGGGCCCAACGGCGCGGGCAAGTCCACGACGATGCGCATGATCGTCGGACTCGACGCGCCGACGAGAGGCTCCGTCACCGTGAACGGCCGGCACTACGCACGCCACCGGGCACCGCTGCAGGAGGTCGGGGCGCTGCTGGAGGCGAAGTCGATCCACCCGGGCCGCTCGGCCCACCACCACCTGCGGGCGCTCGCGCTCACCCACGGGATCCCGCGCCGCCGGATCGACGAGGTCGTCGGCCTCGCCGGTCTCGGCAGCGTCGCGAAGAAGCGGGCCGGTGCCTTCTCGCTCGGCATGGGCCAGCGGCTCGGTATCGCGGCGGCCCTGCTGGGCGATCCGCAGACCGTGATGCTGGACGAGCCGGTCAACGGGCTGGATCCCGAGGGCGTCCTGTGGATCCGGAACCTGCTCACCTCCCTCGCGGCCGAAGGACGCACGGTGTTCGTCTCCTCGCACCTGATGAGCGAGGTGGCGCTGGTGGCGGACCACCTGATCGTCGTCGGGCGCGGCCGGCTGCTGGCCGACACGACCGTGCGGGACCTGGTGCGCGAGGCGGGCGGCGACACCGTGAAGGTCGCCACGAACGACCCGGCGCGGCTGCGGGACGTGCTGGCCGGACCGGGCGTCGACATCACCGGCCGCATCGGCTCCGAGGAACTTCAGGTCACGGGGGTGTCCGCCCGTGAGATCGGCCTGAAGGCGGCCGAGCACGGGATCCCCCTGTTCGAGCTGACCACCAAGGCGGTGTCGCTGGAGGAGGCGTTCATGGAACTGACCCGGGACGCCGTGGAGTACCACGGTTCCACGACCCGCGTCGAGACTTCCGGGAGCGCCGCATGAGCACCCTCACCGCCGCACCCGAGACCCCCGAGTCCGCCCCCGCCGCCCCGGCCCGCCCCGCCTACCGGGTGACCGGCCGGCGCGTGCTGGCCTCCGAGTGGGCCAAGCTCTGGTCCCTGCGCTCCACCTGGATCACCCTCGGCCTGGGCCTGCTGTTCCTCGTCGCCTTCGGTGTCATCGCCGCGAGCCACTACAAGTCCGGCGTCGGCTCCGGCCGCCACCTGGACCGCGACTTCGCCACGTCCACGGCGCTGAGCCTGTCCCTCTTCGGCACGAACTTCGCCCAGCTCGCGCTCGGCGTGCTCGGCGTGCTGGTCACCGCCGGCGAGTACTCCACCGGCATGATCCGCTCCACCCTGGCGGCGGTGCCGCGCCGGCTGCCCGTGCTGTGGTCGAAGGCGGCGGTGTACGGACTGGTCGCCCTGGTGGTCGCCACGGTGGGCGCGTTCGCCGCCTTCCTCGTCGGCAGCCGGATCGTGTCCGGCACACCCGCGGCCATGGGCATCGGTCACGCCGGTGTCGTCCGCGCCCTGCTGGGCGCCGGGCTCTACCTCGGGCTGGTCGGGGTGATCGGCACCGCCCTCGGTGCGCTCCTGCGGTCGGTCGCCGGCGGCATCTCCGTCCTGGTCGCCGCCCTCATGCTGGTGCCCGGACTGGTCTCCCTGCTGCCCACGTCATGGCAGGGGAACATCGACCCCTACCTGCCGAGTCACGCGGGCGAGTCGGTCTTCGCGCTGACCCATGACCCGACAGCCCTTTCCCCCTCCGCGGGACTGCTGGTCCTCCTCGGCTGGACGGCTGCGGCGCTGGCCGGTGCGGCGTACCGGCTGGTGCGCAGCGACGTGTGAGCGGCGGCAGCCCGCATCATGGGCTGGTGACATCAGTGACCGCCGGCACCCCGGTGCCCGCCGCGCCCACCGTGCCCGCCGACGATCTCGGCGGGATGGGACCGCTGGTCGCCCGGCTCGGCCGGGCCGGCCAGCGGCTGCGGCACGCCGACCGAGCCCGTCCCTGGGCCCTGGACACCGCGGTGGTGGTGCTCGTCTTCCTGCTGTTCTGCGTGCCGGACCTGCTGCACGCGCTCGGCGTGATCAGCGGTGGCGGCGACGGGGACGGCCCGCGCCGCTTCCGCCTGCTGTTCACCCGGTTGCCCGTGGCGGGCATGCTGGGCCTGCAGACCGGGCTGGTGCTGCCGCTGCTGTGGCGGCGCCGGGCACCCGCCATGGCCTTCGGCGTCGTCACAGCCGTGTTCGTCCTCCAGTGGTCCCTCGGCGCCGCGCTCCGTGCGGACGTCTCGCTCTTCGTCGCCCTGTACAGCCTCACCCTGCACGGCCGGCTCCGGCAGCTTCCGTGGGCCTGCGCGGCCATGGCGGGCGCGTTGAGCCTGGTCGCCGTGCGGGTCTCCGCGGTGATCTCGGTCTGGGACGCGCTGTTCTTCCTGCTCAGCACGGCGACGGCGGCGCTTGCCCTGGGCCTGGTGGTCCGCATCCGGCGGGCCCAGCTGGCGGGGCTGCGAGACCGTGCGACCCGGCTGGAGATCGAACGCGACCAGCGCGACAGACTCGCCGTCGCGGCCGAACGGGCACGGGTGGCCCGCGAGATGCACGACATCGTCGGGCACAACCTGTCCGTCATCATCACGCTCGCCGACGCGGGCGCCTATGCCACGGCCACCGCTCCGGCGCGAGGGGAGGAGGCCCTGCACCTCATCGGCGACACCGGCCGCCAGGCCCTGGGCGAACTGCGGCGGGTGCTCGGCGTGCTCCGCGAGGCGGGTGAGGCGGGCGGCGAGCCCGAACTGCGCCCGCAGCCCCGGCTCGCGGACATCGACGCGCTGTGCGAGGGCGTGCGCGCCGCCGGGCTGGAGGTCCTCTATCGTACGGCCGGTGATGTCGACGCCCTCGACAGCGGGGTGCAGCTGACCGTCTACCGCATCGTGCAGGAAGCCCTGACGAACACGCTGAAACACGCCGGCGCGGGCGCGCGGGCGACCCTGGCGATCGTGGCCGAGGACACCCGGCTGACCGTCGCCGTCCAGGACTCCGGCCCGCCCGGACCGGCGGCCGGCCCCGGCACGACGAACGAGGAAGGACACGGCCTGGTGGGCATGCGGGAACGCGCCGCTCTCTACGGCGGACACGTCAGCGCGGGGCCGGCGGGCCCGGGGTGGACGGTGCGCGCCACCCTCGACCTCACCCCCCGGGGCGGTGCGCGATGACCACCGTGCTCGTCGTGGACGACCAGCCGCTCCAGCGGTACGGCTTCCGCATGCTTCTGGACTCCGTTCCCGAGACGGATGTGGTCGGCGAGGCCGGGCACGGGGCCGAGGCCGTGCGCAAGGCCGCCGAACTGCGCCCCGACGTCGTCCTCATGGACGTACGCATGCCCGGCATGGACGGCATCGAGGCCACCCGCCGCATCGCCGCCGCGGGTGACCGTTCCCGGGTCCTCGTGCTGACCACCTTCGACCTCGACGAGTACGTCTACGCGGCCCTGCGCGCCGGGGCCAGCGGCTTCCTCCTCAAGGACGCCCGCCCCGAGGAACTCCTCGCGGGCATCCGTGCCGTGGCGGCCGGCGACGCGGTGATCGCTCCCGCGCTCACCCGCCGTCTGCTGCACGAGTTCGCCCGCATCGTCCCGCCCCCCGCCGGCGGGTCCGCCGAGGACCCGCGCCTGAGCGCCCTCACCGACCGCGAACGCCAGATCCTCGTCGCCATGGGCAAGGGCTGGTCCAACGGTGAGATCGCCACGCGGTTCGTCCTGTCGGAGTCCACGGTGAAGACGCACGTCGGCCGCGTCCTGTCCAAGATCGGCGCGCGCGACCGCGTCCAAGCGGTGATCTTCGCCTACGACCACGGCCTGGCCCGGCCGCACGCGGACTGAGCCCACACGGCGACGACAACCACGGACCCGGCCCGAGCCGGCCCGACGCGGACCCGACCCGACCTTGACCGGACCCGGTCGGGCGGGACGGGGCGGGACGGGACCTTCGCGGACCCGGTCGGGCGGGACGGGACCTGAGCGGACCTGACGTGGCGGGACGCGGTGTGGCCGGCCCGATCCGGCGGCACCACCCCTCCGGTGTCCCTGACCGGCCATCACCAGCGCGGGAGCGTGCGCCGGGCGATGGCCGGCGCACGCGCGAGCGCAGGTGCGGCGTCGCCGCCTTCCTGCCGAGCCACGCGCCTTTCCGGTTCACGGCGATGACAACGGCCCCGCGGACCGGCGTCCCTCTGGTGATCTCCGCCCGGACCCTCCCCCAGGCACCTGCTTAAGCAAAGCCGAAAGAAAAGCCGGTTGAACTTCTTGACCGCGACATGACGGCCGGGCATGGTTCCGGAGAGCGCTCTCCCGACTCCGCGCTCCTCACAACTCCCCTCCCCAGGAGACGACTTCATGTCCCCACATGCCAAGGACACAGTGCTGCCCCCAGGAAGAAGACACTTCGCTCCCGCGCGCCCGGTCACCGTCGGCGCGCTGGTGACCGCACTGGTCGGCGCCCTGCTCGTCCTGCTTCCGGCCCCCGCGGCGCAGGCCGCTCCCGTACTGCTGTCCCAGGGAAAACCCGTGACGGCGTCCAGTCAGGAGAACTACGGGACCCCGGCCGCCGACGCCGTCGACGGCGACCTCACCACCCGCTGGTCGAGCGCCGGCTCCGATCCGCAGTGGATCCGGATCGACCTCGGTGCGCCGGCCGCCGTCAGCCAGGTGGTGCTGCGCTGGGAGACCGCGTACGCCAAGGCCTACCGCATCGAGCTGTCGGCCGACGGCACCAACTGGAGCACGGCCTACTCCACCACCACCGGAGCCGGCGGAACCGAGACGCTCGATGTCTCCGGCACCGCCCGCTACGTGCGCATGTACGGCGTGAGCAGGGCGACGCAGTACGGCTACTCGCTGTGGGAGTTCCAGGTGTACGGCGGTAGCGGTGACGGCGGCGGCCCGACGCTGCCCGGCGGCGGCGACCTCGGCCCCTACGTGCACATCATCGACCCCTCGACCCCCGACATCCAGGGCAAGCTGGACGCGGTCTTCAAGCAGCAGGAGTCCGCCCAGTTCGGCACCGGCCGGCAGGCGTTCCTCTTCAAGCCCGGCACCTACGACGGCATCAACGCGCAGATCGGCTTCTACACCCAGATCGCCGGTCTCGGCCTGCGGCCCGACGACACCACCTTCAACGGGGACGTGACCGTCGACGCCGGATGGGCAGGCGGCAACGCCACCCAGAACTTCTGGCGTTCGGCGGAGAACCTCGCCCTCCGTCCGGTCAGCGGAACGGACCGGTGGGCGGTCGCCCAGGCGTCCTCGTTCCGCCGGATGCACGTCGAGGGCGGCCTCAACCTCGCGCCCGCCGGCTACGGCTGGGCCAGCGGCGGCTACATCGCCGACAGCAAGGTGGACGGGACCGTCGGACCGTACTCGCAGCAGCAGTGGTACACCCGGGACAGTTCCGTCGGCGGCTGGACCAACGGCGTGTGGAACATGACGTTCTCCGGTGTCGAGGGTGCGCCCGCCACCAGCTTCCCCACGCCCCCGTACACCACGCTCGACACCACTCCGGTCTCCCGCGAGAAGCCGTTCCTCTACCTGGACGGCAGTGAGCTGAAGGTGTTCGCACCGGCCAAGCGCACCAACGCGCGCGGCACCACGTGGGCGAACGGCGCCACGCAGGGCCAGTCGATCCCGCTGAGCAAGTTCTACGTCGTCAAGCCGGGCGCCACCGCTGCCACCCTCAACGCCGCGCTCGCCCAGGGCCTGAACCTGCTGTTCACCCCCGGCATCTACCACGTCGACCAGACGATCCAGGTGAACCGGCCGGACACGATCGTGCTCGGCCTCGGCCTGGCCACGATCGTCCCGGACAACGGTGTGACGGCGATGAAGGTCGCCGACGTCGACGGCGTGCGGCTGGCCGGTTTCCTCGTCGACGCCGGGCCGGTCAACTCCCCCACCCTGCTGGAGATCGGCACCTCGGGTGCCGGCGCGGACCACTCCGCGGACCCGACCACCCTCCAGGACGTCTACTTCCGCATCGGCGGCGCCGGTCCGGGCAGGGCCACCACCAGCCTGGTCGTCAACAGCGACGACACGATCATCGACCACACCTGGGTGTGGCGCGCGGACCACGGTGACGGCGTGGGCTGGGAGACCAACCGGGCCGACTACGGCGTCCGCGTCAACGGCGACGACGTCCTGGCCACCGGCCTGTTCGTCGAGCACTTCAACAAGTACGACGTCGAATGGCACGGTGAACGAGGCCGGACCGTCTTCTTCCAGAACGAGAAGGCCTACGACGCGCCCGACCAGGCCGCGGTCCAGAACGGCACGACCAAGGGGTACGCCGCCTACAAGGTCGACGACTCGGTCACCACCCACGAGGCCTGGGGCCTGGGCAGCTACTGCAACTACACCGCGGACCCGTCCATCCGGCAGGACCACGGCTTCGAGGCACCCGTGAAGCCCGGGGTGAAGTTCCACGACGTCCTGGTGGTCTCCCTGGGCGGCAACGGCCAGTACGAACACGTCATCAACGACACGGGCGGGCCGACATCGGGCACCTCGACCGTTCCCTCGAACGTCGTGTCCTACCCCTGATCCCCCCCTCTCATACCGGTCGCCGGGACCGTGCCGCCCGGGCACGGGCCCGGCCACGGCTCCCCCGCCGGGCCGGCCGCCTGCCCCGCACCCCGGCCCTGCGGGGCCCCGCCCCCTCCCGCAGCGAATCCAGCCGTCAGGAGCACACCCGTGTCCAGACCACCCTCCGCGACCGTCTTCGCCCCACGCCGGGCAGGTGTGCCCCTGCTCGCGCTCGGCGCCCTCCTCGCCTCCTCGCTCACCGTCGCGCTCGCGCCGGCCGCACACGCCGCCGGCACCCTCCTGTCCCAGGGAAGGACCGCCACCGCCTCCTCGCAGGAGGGAGCGGGCTACTCCGCCGCCGCGGCGGTGGACGGCGACCTCACCGGGACCCGGTGGGCCAGCCAGTGGAGCGACCAGCAGTGGCTCCAGGTCGACCTGGGCCAGGAGTCCAGCCTCGACCGTGTCGTCCTGACCTGGGAGAGCGCCTACGGCAAGGACTACGAGATCCAGGCGTCCGGCAACGGCACGGACTGGCACACCCTGAAGAAGGTGACCGGCGGCGACGGCGGCACCGACGACCTCGCCGTCTCCGGGACCGGCCGCTACGTCCGGATGCAGGGCCTGGCCCGCTCCGGCGGGTACGGGTACTCGCTGTGGGAGTTCCAGGTCTACGGCTTCGCGGGCGGCACCACACCGCCGCCGGCCACCGGCGCCGTGAAGGTCGAGGGCGCCCAGGGCGACTGGCGGCTGACCGTGGGCGGCCAGCCGTACACCGTCAAGGGAGTCACCTGGGGCCCGGCGATCTCCGACGCACCCGAGTACCTGGCGGACGTGAAGGCGATGGGTGCCAACACCATCCGCACCTGGGGCACCGACGGCTCCAGCAAGGGGCTGCTGGACGCCGCGGCGGCCGACGGCATCCACGTGATCAACGGCTTCTGGCTCCAGCCGGGCGGCGGGCCCGGCGCCGGCGGCTGCGTCGACTACGTGACCGACACGACGTACAAGAACAGCATGCTCACCGAGTTCGCCAAGTGGGTGGACGCCTACAAGAGCCATCCGGCGACGCTGATGTGGAACGTCGGCAACGAGTCGGTCCTCGGTCTGCAGAACTGCTACAGCGGCAGCCGGCTGGAGGCCGAGCGCAACGCCTACACCAGCTTCGTCAACGACGTGGCGAAGAAGATCCACAGCATCGACCCCGACCACCCGGTCACCTCCACCGACGCGTGGACCGGCGCCTGGCCCTACTACAAGCGCAACGCGCCCGACCTCGACCTGTACGCGATGAACTCCTACAGCAACGTGTGCAAGGTCCGCCAGGACTGGATCGACGGGGGGTACACCAAGCCGTACATCGTCACCGAGACCGGGCCGGCCGGTGAGTGGGAGGTGCCGGACGACGCCAACGGCCTCCCCGACGAGCCGACCGACGTGCAGAAGGCGGACGGCTACACGAAGGCGTGGAACTGCGTGACCGGACACCAGGGCGTCGCCCTGGGCGCCACCCTCTTCCACTACGGCACCGAGCACGACTTCGGAGGCGTGTGGTTCAACCTCGTACCCGACGGGCTCAAGCGGCTGTCGTACTACGCCGTCAAGAAGGCGTACACCGGCTCGACGGCCGGTGACAACACGCCGCCGGTCATCAGCGGCATGACCGTCTCCCCCGCCCACTCCGCCCCGGCCGGCGGTGAGTTCACCGTGCACGCCGACGTCCGCGACCCCGACGGCGATCCGGTCACCTACAAGATCTACCTCAGCGGCAACTACGCGAACGGCGACAAGCGGCTCGTCGACGCGCAGTGGCGCTCCACGGGCAACGGCACCTTCGCCGTCACCGCACCGCAGAAACTCGGCGTGTGGAAGGTCTACATCCAGGCCGAGGACGGGCACGGCAACGCCGGCATCGAGACCAGGTCCGTCAGGGTCGTCGCCCCGCCGGTCGGCGGGACCGACCTCGCGCTGAACCGGCCGGTGACCGCCTCCTCCTTCCAGCAGTCCTACGGCGACTGCCCCTGCACCCCGGCGATGGCCGTCGACGGGAACACCGGCACCCGCTGGGCCAGCGACTGGAGCGACCCCCAGTGGATCCAGGTCGACCTCGGCGCGTCCAAGGCCCTGCACACGCTCCAGCTCGTCTGGGACCCCGCCTACGCCAAGTCCTACGAGGTACAGGTGTCCGACGACGGCAGTACCTGGCGCCCGGTGCACACCACCACCGCGGGTGACGGTGACGTCGACACCTTCGGCGTGTCGGCCACCGCCCGCTACGTGCGCCTCCAGCTGACGGCGCGCGGCACGAGCTGGGGCTACTCCCTCCATGAGCTGGGGATCTACGGCTGACCGCTGTGCCCCGGACGCCGGTGGCGGGGTCCGGCCGGCACCGTGTCCCGCCACCCCGCACCGATCGCACCACCCGCGCGACACGTTCGGCAGGTCCGGCACGTGCGACACCTGCGACACCTGCGACACGCATGTGTGGCACATGTGACCCGCGTGCGTGCGCGCGGGCCCTCTTCCCACCCCACGGGCAGGAGACCCCATGAGATCGAGCCCGAAACGGCTTCCCGCACTGCTCCTCGGCACCGCGCTCCTCGCCAGTGCCCTGGGCGCCGGCACCATCGCCTCCGCCTCCGCCTCCGGGGACGGCGGGCGCGAGGTGCCCGTCGCGGCAGCCGTCGCCCACGCCGGGCACCCGGTGGCGGCGTCCACCCGGACGTCCGCCGACGACCCGGACGGCGACGGCTACATACCGGCCCCTGTGCCCGTCACCGGCGTCACACCGTCGTCGGCCGACCCGCCCCACCGCTACTTCCACGAGTTCCAGGCCAACTGCTCGGTCACCCACACCGCTCCCGACGACCCGGTCGTCTACCCGGGCCAGCCCGGCAGGTCGCACGACCACACCTTCATGGGCAACACCTCGACCGACGCCTACAGCACCACGGCCTCCCTCGACGGCGGCGCCACCACCTGCAAGGCGCCCGGTGACGCCTCGGGTTACTGGATGCCATCGCTGTTCAAGGGCGACCGGAAGATCCTGCCCGTCGGACCGCAGACGATCTACTACAAGTCCGGTGTCACCGACTACACCAGTGTGCGGCCCTTCCCCAAGGGGCTGCGGTTCGTCGTGGGCGGCCCGATGCAGAGCGCGGACGAGTTCCGCCACCACCCGGGCTTCGTCGAGGGCTGGGAGTGCGGTGACAGCTACTTCAACGTCGACTTCCCGGCGAGCTGCCCCGACCGGGCCGACGTCCAGCTCAACATCCGTTTCCAGGCTCCCAGTTGCTGGGACGGCAAGTACCTCGACACACCTGACCACATGAGCCACATGGCCTACCCGGTCGTCAGACCCGGCACCAACGACAACGTGTGTCCCGCCGGTCACCCGGTGGCGGTGCCGATGATCGAGTTCAAGATGGCGTTCCCGGTCAACGGTGACATGAGCCAGGTGCGCCTGGCCAGCGGCCGCGGCTACTCCTTCCACTACGACTTCTTCGACGCCTGGGACGACGCCACGCTCAAGGCGCTGGTCGGCCACTGCGTCGTGGGCGGCCTGCAGTGCGATGCCCGCGGCTACGACCAGACGCACCCGGAGGCGGGTGCCGCCCTCGACGAGAACTACCGGCTGCCCTGAGCGCCGGCCCGGTCCTCGCGGCCCGGCCGGGTTCCGCGCGCCACGTGCGGGGCCCGGCCGGGCCCTCTGCCTGCTCCCGCCGAGGGGGACGGCCGCCCCAGCACACCGAGGGGTGAGATGAGCGACGACAGGGGCACGGGCCCGGGCGACGGCATGAACGGCGACGTGGACGGCGACATGATCGACCGGCTCGACGGCAAGCTGAGCCCGGCGCGGAAGGTACGGCTGCTCACCGGCGCCACGACGTGGCGCACGGCCGCGGAACCCGGCATCGGGCTGCGGCAGATGGTCTGCTCCGACGGGCCGGCGGGCATGCGCGGGGAGAGCGGGGACGAACGGCGGACCTCCGCCCTGCTGCCCTCGGCCTCGGCCCTCGGTGCGCTGTGGGACGAGGAACTACTGACGGAACTGGGCACACTGCTCGCCGCCGGGGCCGTCCGCAAGGGGGTGGACGTGGTGCTCGCCCCGACGCTCGACCTGCCCCGCAGCCCGCTGGGCGGGCGGCACTTCGAGTGCTTCTCGGAGAACCCGGAGCCGGCCTGGCGCACCGGCGCCGCGCTGATCAGGGGCATCAAGGCGCGGGGCGTGGCGCGTTCACGGTGCGGGTCGGGCTGCGCAACACCGGGCGGCGCACCGGCCGGGAGGTCGTCCAGGTCTACCTGGCACGTCCGGGATCGGTCGTGGAGCGGCCGGAGCGCCGGTTCGCCGGGTACGCCGCGGTCCGCGCCGAGGCGGGCGGGACGGTGGCGGCGGACGTGGTCGTACCGGCCAGGGCCCTGCGGTACCGGTCCGAGGCGGACCGTGCCTGGCGCACGGAGCCGGGGACGTACCGCCTCATGGTCGGGCGCTCGGCCGGAGACCTGCGGTGGGAGGGCCCGCTGACGGTCACCGGCGGGCCGTGAGGCGGGGTTGACTTGCCGCCGGGCCGCCGGGCCGTGCGGCACCGGGCGCCGTCCGGCGGACGTGGTCCGGCGGGCGGGGCCCGGTGCCTGCGGTGCGGGTCAGATGGTGGCGAGGCCCTCGCGGTGCGCCCGCACGATCTCCGCGTAGCGCCGCCCGCTCGTCTTGACGGTGCGCTTCTGGGTCTCGTAGTCGACGTGGACGAGCCCGAAGCGCTTGTCGTAGCCGTAGGCCCACTCGAAGTTGTCCAGCAGCGACCAGGCGAAGTAGCCGGCCAGCGGGGCGCCCTTGCGGACGGCGCGGGCGCAGGCCGCCAGGTGCTGCTCCAGGTAACCGGTCCGGCCGGGGTCGTCCACGCTGCCGTCCGGGGCGACGGCGTCGGGGAAGGCCGACCCGTTCTCGGTGACGTACAGACGGCGGACGCCGTAGTCGTCGGTGAGCCGCATCAGCAGGCTCTCCAGGCCGTCGGCGTCGATCTGCCAGTCCATGCCGGTGCGCGGGACGTCGGGCAGACGGACTTCACGGGCGTACGGGGCCGGGCCGGTGGGGTCGTCGGTGACCGTGGCCGGGAAGTAGTAGTTGAGCCCGTGCCAGTCCAGAGGTGTGGCGATGGTCTCCGAGTCGCCCGGCTTCTCCGGGAGTTCCACGCCGTACAGCTCCCGCATGTCGGCGGGGAAGCCGCGGCCGTGGACGGGGTCCAGCCACCAGCGGTTGGTGTGGCCGTCCATCCGCGCCGCCGCGGCGACGTCCTCCGGCCTCGTCGAGGCCGCGGCGACGGTGGAGTGGTTGGTGACCAGGCCGACCTGTGCGCCGGGGACGGCCGCCCGGACGGCCTGCGCGGCCAGGCCGTGGGCGAGGAGCAGGTGGTAGGAGGCGCGGACGGCGGTGGTGAGGTCGGTGAGTCCGGGGGCCATCCGGCCTTCGAGGTGGCCGATCCAGGCGGAGCACAGCGGCTCGTTCAGGGTGGCCCACTGGGTGACCCGGTCACCCAGGCGTTCGGCCAGGACCGAGGCGTAGCGGGCGAGGTGTTCGGCGGTGGCGCGTTCGCTCCAGCCGCCGCGGTCCTGGAGGGTCTGGGGAAGGTCCCAGTGGTAGACGGTGACGCTGGGGGTGATGCCCGCTTCCAGCAGACCGTCGACCAGCCGGTCGTAGAAGGCGAGGCCCCTGGCGTTGACGGGGCCGTCGCCGCCCGGGACCACCCGGGGCCAGGCGACGGACAGCCGGTAGGCGTTGGTGCCCAACCGCCGCATCAGGGAGATGTCCTCGGGCCAGCGGTGGTAGTGGTCGCAGGCCGTGTCGCCGTGGTCGCCGTTGTCGGTCCTGCCGGGGGTGTGCGAGAAGGTGTCCCAGATGGACGGCGCGCGGCCGTCCTCGGCGACGGCGCCCTCGACCTGGTAGGCGGACGTGGCGGTGCCCCACAGGAAGTCCCGGGGGAAGGCGGCGAGGTCGATCGAGTCGGACACGGAGAACCTTTCGGAGGAAGCGGGGCGCTATTTGACCGCGCCGGCGGTGAGTCCGGTGACGAGGTAGCGCTGGAGGAGGAGGAATCCGGCGACCACGGGGACGCTGACGACGAGCGAGGCGGCCATGATCTGGTTCCAGTAGACGTCGTTGAGGGTGGAGTAGCCCTGCAGGCCCACGGCGAGGGTGCGGGTGGCGTCGTTGGTCATGACGGAGGCGAACAGCACTTCGCCCCACGCGGTCATGAAGGCGTAGACGGCGACGGCGACGATGCCCGGTGTCGCGGCCGGTACGACGACGCGCAGCAGCGCGCGCAGTGGTCCGCAGCCGTCGACGAGGGCCGCCTCGTCCAGGTCGCGTGGCACCGAGTCGAAGTAGCCGATGAGCATCCAGATGGAGAAGGGCAGGGTGAAGGTGAGATAGGTGAGGATGAGGCCGCCCCGGGAGCCGAACAGGGCGATGCCGGTGGCGTTGCCGATGTTGACGTAGAGGAGGAAGAGCGGGAGGAGGAAGAGGATGCCCGGGAACATCTGGGTGGACAGCACCGTCACGGTGAAGACACGTCTGCCGCGGAAGGAGTAGCGGCTGACCGCGTAGGCGGCGAAGACCGCGATCACCACCGAGCCGGCGGTCGCCGCACCGGCCACGATCAGCGAGTTCAGGAAGTACTTCGCGAGCGGGATCGTGGACCAGATGTCGATGTACGGGCGGACGGTGAGTCCGCTGGGCAGCCAGCGGAACTTCCCCGAGACGTCCTGCAGCGGCTTGAGCGAGCTGGACACCATCACGTAGACGGGCACCAGGACGAACCCGCCGAGCAGGGTGAGGAAGATCCGCCGGGTCCACAGGAAGGAGCGCGGCGGGGCCATCGGCGAACGGGCCGGCCGGGGCGCCCGGAGGGTGTCAGACATCGGCCGTCTTCCTTCCTCGGGAGGTCAGCAGCAGGTAGACGCCCGTCACCACCAGCAGGAACAGCAGGAGCAGGACGGACATGGCCGATCCGGTGCCGAAGTTCCAGGTGACGAAGGACGACTGGTAGATGTGGACCGAGACGAGGTCGGCGGCCTCGGGCGCCGACTTGCCGAACAGCACGTACGGTGTGTTGAAGTCGTTGAAGGTCCACAGGAACAGCACCAGGACCAGCACCTGGTTGACCGGCCGCAGGGACGGCAGGGTGATGCGGCGGATCTGCTGCCACAGTCCGGCACCGTCCAGGGCGGCCGCCTCGTACAGCTCCTTGGGGATGTTCTGCAGTCCGGCCATGACGATGAGGAAGGCGAACGGCCATCCCTTCCACACGGAGACGGTCAGCAGGGCGTAGAAGCTGTTGTCGCCGATGAGCCAGAAGGACGGCTTGCCGGTGAGGTGGAGCTGGTCGTGCAGGAGGTGGTTCACCAGGCCGTTGTCGTGCTGGAACATGAAGGCCCAGGTGATGACGGCGGCGTAGACGGGCAGCGCGTAGGGGATGAGGAAGACGGTGCGCAGCAGGCCGCGCCCGCGGAAGGTGTCCTGCATGAGGACGGCGGCCGCGGTGCCGACCGCCCAGCACAGGGCGACGGACAGGAGGGTGAAGCCGACGGTGACGAGGAAGGAGTGCAGCAGTGCTTCGCCGACCGGGCCGTCGACGTCCACCGACAGCTTGTAGTTGCCGAGGCCGGACCAGGGCGCGGTGCCCCAGTCGCGGATGTAGAACTGGGTGAGTTCCTTGAAGCTCATCACGGCGCCGATGACCATCGGCACCAGGTGGACGAGGAGTTCGAGGATCAGCGCGGGCAGCAGTAGCAGGTAGGGCAGGGCGATGCGCTTGATCCGCCCGGTGCGGCGCGGGCCGTGCGCCGCACCGGGCGGAGCCTCGTGCGCCGGCCGTGTGCCCGTCTCGGGGACAGTGGTCGTCATGAGGGTGTCCGTGCTCACTTCGCCGGCATCTGCTGCTGGGCCTTCTGGAGCTTGGCCTTCACCGACTCGGTGGTCACCGGGCGGCCGTCGGCCGCGTCCGCGAACAGTTCCTTGACGGCCGTGCCGACGGCCGTCTCGAACTGGGACTCGTCGGCCACCTGGGGCAGCGCGGCGGCGCTCGTGGCGAGGGTGCGGCGGAGCACCGCGGTGCCCTGGGAGTTGAACGCCGGGTCCGCCTGGGCGGACTTGACCGGCGGGATGGAGCCGTAGGCCGTGTTGAGGATCTTCTGCTCCTCGTCGCTCGTCATGAACTTCACGAACTGTGCGGCGCCGTCGAGGTTGTGGGTGTTCTTGAAGACGGCCAGGTTGATGCCGGCCACCATCGAGTTGACCTGCGTTCCCGTGCCCGGAGCACCCGACTGCACGGGTGCGGGGGCGACAGCCCACTGGGAGTCCTTCATGCCCAGCGACTTGAAGGTGGCGGAGGCGGTCTGCCACAGCACCATCGCCGTCCTGCCCTTGGCGAAGTCGCTCAGCGACTGGTTCTGCGCGTACTCGGCGTTGCCGGCGGGAATGACCTTGTCCTTCGCCATCAGGTCGACGTACTGCTTGACGGCCGCGACCGCTCCGTCGCCGGTGAAGTCGGGCTTGCCGTCGGCGGTGAAGAAGTCGGCGCCGTGCTGTTTGGCGAGCACGAAGACCTGGTGGATGTTCTCCGAGAGGCTGGACCCCTCGGCCCCGATGACCTGCTTGCCCTGGGCCTGGATCTTCTTCCCGTCGGCGGTCAGTTCGGCCCAGGTGGCCGGCGGCTCGGTGATCCCGGCGTCCGCGAAGATCTTCTTGTTGTAGTAGAGGGCGTACGACATCGAGTACAGCGGGACGGCCGCCGGGTCCTTGCCCGGGACCCCGGTCGAACCGAGGGCGGAGTCCACGAAGCGGTCCTTGCCGCCGATCTTGGCGAAGTTGGCCGCGTCCCACGGCAGCAGCGCGCCGGTCGCCTGGAGGGAGGCGCTCCAGGTGTTGCCGATGTTGAGGACGTCGGGTCCCTGCCCGGAGGTGGTCGCGGTCAGGATCCGGTTCAGCAGATCCGACCAGGGCACGACTTCCAGCTTCACCTTGATGCCCGTCCGCTTCTCGAACTTGTCGAGTTCGGGCTGCAGGACCTTCTTGTCCACGGAGATGCCGGCACCCTGGTTGGAGGCCCAGTAGGTGAGCGTCTTGGGCGAGTCGTTGGACCCGCCGCCCGTGGACGAACCGCCTCCGCAGGCCGTGGCCGCGAGGGCGAGAGACAGGGTGACGGCGCCTACGGCCGCGGCTCGGATGTTGCGCATGGCTCCTGGTGTCCCTTTCCGGGAGTTGACAGCCGTGGACCACCTCGAAAACGCCGGGAGCGTTCGACTTCTGAAGGGGCGGGCGGCTTAATTTAGAATGTGAGTTAAGCCTCGCAAGAAGAAGGCGTCAAGAGGTTCGACCAGGGACCTTGCGCGACCGGCCGGCGAACCTGGGGACCAGGCGGCGGGGCACGGGGACTGCACGGTCCATGACCTGCGGCGCAAGAGCCCGGACGGCGTTTCGCAACAGTTGTGTTGCGACGCGTCGAGGGGCGGGCCGGGCCTCGACGGCGAGCCGGTGCTCGTCGGTCCGCCCGTGAGCCGATGCCGAGGATGCCGGCGACGATGTCGTGCGCTCCCGGCTCCGCAGCGGTGAACACCGTGAGGGGTGCGGCGAGTCGAATGCGCTCGACGCGGCGCGGCCCCGGTCAGGACAATGGGCGTATGACCCTCCTTGTGCACACCTTCGTGTACGACGCCGACGGCGGCCACCACTTCCTGGACGACCCGGAGCACGGCGACACCCTGGCGGGTTTCGAGAGCACCCGCGCCGGGCTGTGGGGGTCCGAGGCCTTCCGGAGCCTGGGATCCCGCTTCTTCCCTCGGCTCGACGGCGACAACCTCTGTGTGGAGCGGGAGGAGATCGACGACTTTCTGGCGGAGTGCGAGGCGATCCGTCCGCACCTCGCCCACCTCGCCGTACAGACGGGTCACGACACCGGCTACGTCACCAAGCGCTTCGACAACATCGTCGCCGCGGCGTTGCGCGCCAAGGCCGAAGGCGGCGGGATCCTCGTCTGGTGACCACGGACCGGACGATCCGCGATCTCCGCCGGCGGTTCAGCTCATGCCGAGGAGGGACGTGGTCGCGTGGTGTCCCGCACGACCAGTTCGGGGTCGAAGACCACGGACGTGGGTTCGATCCGCTCCTTGCGGATGTGTTCGTCCAGGAGCCGGGCCATCTCCGCCGCCATCCGCTCGACCGGCTGGCGGACGGTGGTCAGGGGCGGCACGCAGGACAGGGCGATCCCGGAGTCGTCGAAACCGATCACCGCGACGTCGTCGGGCACCCGTCTGCCGCGCTCGCGGAGCGATCGGCACACGCCCTGGGCCATCAGGTCGTTGGCCGCGAACACCCCGTCGACCTCCGGGTGTCCGGCGAGCAGCCGCTCCGCGGCCGCGATCCCGCTGCCGAGGGTGAAGCCGCCTTCGGCGACGGGCACGTGCGGAAGTCCGTGCGCGGCCATCGTGTCGCGGAAGCCGGCGAGCCGTTCCCGGCTCGCGGACACGGCGAGCGGTCCGGCCACGGTGGCCGGCCGGCGGCAGCCGCTCGCCAGGAGGTGCTCCGCCGCGAGCCGGCCGCCGTGCCGGTGGTCCAGGTCCACGTAACTCAGCGGGAGGAGGCGTGCCGGGCGGGCGAACAGCACGGCGGGCAGCCCTGCCCCGGCCAGGAGCGCGGGCAGCGGGTCGTCGGCGTGGGTGGAGACGACGAGCGCGCCGTCGGCGCGGCCCTGGCGCAGACAGGTGAGCACCTCGCGCCGGTCCTCGGCGGACTCGGCGAACATGAGGACGGGGTGCATGGAGCGGGGGCGCAGGAAGCCGACGACGCCGGCGACCACCCGTCCGAAGAACGGGTCCGCGAAGACCCGGGCCACGAAGGCGTCCTGGCCGCCCTCCGGAGGGCCGCCCGCTCCGGAGACGACGAGCGCGATGGTCTCGGCGCGCCGGGTCACCAGCGCCCGGGCGGCCCGGTTGGGGGCGTAGCCGGTCCGCTCGATGGCCCGGTTCACCAGCTCCTGGATCGCGGGGTCCACATTGCGGACGCCGTTGACGACCCGGGAGACGGTCGCCCGGGAGACACCCGCTTCCCGGGCGACATCCTCCAAGGTCGGGGCCTGATCGCTCATGCCCGCACCCTAACGGCCCACCGGAAACACCGTACAGAAGCGCTCTCGCGCCTCCTGCCGGCCGCGGTCGTCACTGTCCCGGCCGGCGTGCCTCGGCCACCGGGACGGCCGCCGCACGCGCCGCGAGCCAGGTGCACTGCACCCGACGGACCGGTGTCCCACGGGTGCCGTCCACCGGGTGCCCGTCCGCAGGGTGGACACCGCCCCGCGGGCGCGGGTCAGCGGCGGCTGGAGACCCCGTAGTACTGGAGGTCCTGCACGGTGACCGTGCGCCGTGCCGGGTAGCGGGTGGTGACCTCGGTGACGGTGGTGTCCCCGCGTCGGACCACGGCCTTGGTGCGGCCGGGGCTCAGTTCCAGGTACCGGGCGTGTACGCCGGCGGGCGCACGGTAGGTGTGCGGCACGGTGCCGGCCTGCGCGAGGACCGTGGCGGGCGCGGTCAGGAAGGTGAGGACCTCCACCTGGTCGCGCGGGGCCGCGGTTCCGGGGCGGGGGCGCATCAGCCGGGGCTGGAGCGGGGCGCTGCGGGTGTCCGTGAACTGGACGCGCGAGGTGACGTACACCGTGTCGCGGACGATGCGCGGCCAGGCCCCGGTCTTGAAGCGGGTCAGGTAGTAGGAGGAGATGTCCAGGTAGGTGTGGCCGTTGTGCAGCGAGGGGGCGAACTGGCTGCCCTCCGAGTAGTCGTTCCAGGTGGTGAGCTGCACCCAGTCCGCACCGTCGCTGATCGCGTGGTTCCAGGTCGACCGGAGGGTGGCGGTGTTGCCCGCCTCGTCGTAGACGCCCTGGTTGGGCCGGGCGTCCTGCACGGAGACGGCCTGCATCCACTTCTTGCCCAGGGCGTGGGCGAGCCGGACGTCCCCGGGGACGTCCCCCTGGCGGGTGTAGCTGCGGTTGCCCCAGGAGGAGAAGGCGTAGCTGATCGGGGCGAACCGCTCGGCGTTGGCGCGGAAGTCCAGGAAGACCGGGACCAGGGCGGTGCGGATGCCGTGGTCGCGCAGCCGCGCGGTGACCTGGCTCCACCAGGCGGGGTCCTGCGCCTCGGCCTTGAAGGGGGAGACCACCAGGCGTCCGTCGGCCAGCCGGTGGGCGGCCGGGGACGCGGCGAGCCGGGCCAGCGCGTCGGCCAGGGTCCGGGGGTCGGTGTGCAGGGAGGTCATGTCCGGCATCAGCACGATCCGGAAGCCGGGGTCGACGCGGTGCGCCGCGCGCAGCAGCAGGTCGACGCGCTGCCGGTTGGGGCCGGCCAGGGAGAGGAGGTCGACGGTGAAGCCGTCGAGGCCGGCGTCCCGTGCGGTCCTCACCTCCTTCTCCAGATCGGCGAGTTGCCAGTCGCCCGGGGACCGCGGGACGGGCAGGGGCCGGTCACGCAGCAGTCCGCCGTAGGCCGCGTGCCTGCCCTGTTCGCCCTGGGGCGTGAGGTAGTTGCGTGCGTAGTAGTCGTGCGCGGCGGGCTGGTTGTCCAGGGAGAGCGGGTACGGCGGGAAGTAGTGCGCGAAGACCAGGTGCGGGCCGGCGCGCAGCACCTGGGCGGCCGGCAGGTCGAAGGGGAGCGCCGTGGTGTCCGCGCGGTCGGCACGGGACGCGGTGCCGCTCCGGTCGAGGGCCAGGCCGGTGCCGGCGATCACGCCGATGAGCAGCAGGCCGGCCAGCACACCGAACAGGGTGCGCCGCCTGCGGCGCGTGGGCCTGCGGTGCGGGTGCGCGGGACGAGCGGGGTGGTCCGTCATGGGTTTCCTCCGCGGACGCCGGTGGGCAGCCGCTGCGAACTCTAGTGCAGGCGCGGTCGGTTGTCCGGTGAACGGGCCCCGCGGGGACGTGCCGCCCGCCCTCGGGGACGTGCGGCCCTCTCGTGGGGACGTGCCGCCCGGTCGCGGCGGGCCGGTCAGGGTGTCGTACCGCCCAGCACGTCGGCGTCGTGCGACTGGAGGTAGAGGTCGAGGGCGTCGTCCCGCATGGCCTGCCACAGCTCGGTGCCCGCACGCGGGTCCAGGAGGACCACGGACTGGCCGGAGATCATGCCGGTGCCCTTGGCGGGGGCGTTCATGAACACCATGTCCCCGGGGCGGACCTTCTTGTTGTCCCACAGCAGGGCGCGCAGGTCGCCGTCGCCGAGCCGGTCGTCGACGCTCACGGCGGCGGTGAGGTCGTCCAGCACCCCGGCCGCCTTGAGGGGGTTGGAGAAGGTCGAGGGGCGCATCACCTTGGCCATCAGCGTCCGCAGGAAGTACTGCTGCCGGTGGGTGCGGTCGAAGTCGCCGCGCGGGAGGTGGTGGCGTTCCCGGACGTAGACCAGGGCCTGGGTGCCGTTCATGTGGCGGCGGACGCCGTCCACGACGAGGTCCACCCCGCCGACGGAGTCGGTGAGTTTCTTGAAGCCGTCCCAGTCGATGACGGCGAGGTGGTCGACGCGCACCTTGGTCAGCCGCTGTACCGTGTCGATGAGCAGCGGCGGTCCGCCCCAGGAGAAGGCGGCGTTGAGCTTCGCCCTGCCGTGCCCGGGGATGTCCACCCAGGCGTCCCGGGGCAGGGAGACGACGTACGCGCCCGAGTGGTCGGCCGGGAGGTGGACCAGCATCATGGTGTCGCTGCGCTGGGCGCCGTACTTCCATTCGGGGGCCTCGGCGTCCCGTCCGGTGGTCGGCAGGTCGGAGCGGCTGTCGACGCCGACGAGGAGGAAGGTCTGTCCCCCGGCGGAGGGTGCCGGCTGCGCCGCCGCCGGGACGTTCGTCGGGAAGGCGCCGGAGACGCGGTCGACCTTCCCGGTGTAGTGGTCGACGGCCCACCAGACGACACCGCCCGCCATGAGCAGGCCGACGGTGAACAGGGCGAGCGCCCCGAGGAGTACGCGGCGTGCCCGGCTCCTGCGGCGCTCCGGCCGCGCCCGTGTGGTGCGGGACGCGTCCTCGTCCGGCCGCGTGGGGCCGGCCGGGGATTGCCGGGGTCCTGCTCCCTGCCGGGGGACGCCGGCCGGTGAACCGGCTCCGCCCGCTCCTTCGTCCGCCTCCGCCATGACGTCCCGGCCCGCCGGTCCGCCACCGGCCGTGCTGAAGTCCCCCACCGCGCACCCCCACGATCGATCCGGCGCGGCCCCTTCCGCACCGGGGCGCTCACTGTAGCCAGCGTGTTCGACGTCCGTGCCGTTTTCCGCAGGACCGTGACGGGAGGTGGTCAACCGGCGTGCTCCGCAGGGGATTTCGCCCGGCGCGGCACTTCTCGGTGACGTTCACGTAAACCCTCCCGTCGTGCACAAGTTTGCCGTACTGTTCACCATCGCGCCGCATGTTCGACGGACGAACGTTCGCGACATCCGACGCGTCATGCCGCAGAACGTGCCTGGGGGGGTACATGTGGGATGTTCAGGCCGCTGATTCCGACAGAACACGCACGGCGCGCTCGCGGGGGCGCGCCGCCTCGTTGTGGATGGGGCGCAAGTCCCACTGGTACCTTCCCGCTTCACTGATCGCCGATCTCGTCGGCGCCGGGGTGCCGGTGACGCTGGTGCTCTCGGCCGCGCGGCAGCCGTGGGCGGTTCCGGGCGGCATCGTCGCGGGGCTCGCCTGGGCGGGCGTGCAGTTGTTCCGCTCGCGGTACGCGGGCCGGGCCATCGGCGAGAGCCGGGGCACGCTGCCGGTGCTCCACGACTGGTTCATCCTGCTGGGCGTGCTCGCGGTGGCGCACGCCGCGGCGGGGGTCCGGCTGGCGGCGCTGCTGTGCCTGGTGGCGCTGCTGCCCTGCCTGGTGCTGACCCTGGTGTGCCGCAAGGCGGTGCACCGTCACCTGTCGGCGGTGCGCCGCAGGGCCCAGGCGGTGATCAAGGTCCTGGTGGTGGGCGAGCCCGCCGCGGTCGACGGGGTCACCGCGCACCTCGCCGCCCGCACCGACCACCCGTACGTGGCGGTGGGCGCCGTCCCGGTGGGCAGCGGTCCGGTCGCCTCGGGGATCCGGATCGGGGAACGCCTTCCCGGCGCCGCGCCCGAGGCTCCCGCCGCGGACGCCGATCTCGTCGTCGGTGAGGTGCACCGGCTCGGCGCCGATCTCGCGCTGGTCGTCCCGGGGCCCGGGCTCGCCGGGGAGCGGCTGCGCCGCCTGTCCTGGGGGCTGCACGACGCGGGCCTGGAGCTGTTCGTGGCGCCCGGCCTGGTGGAGGTGTCCGTCAAGCGGCTGGAGACCGGGTCCGCAGGGGGCATGTCGCTGCTGCGGGTGGCCCCGCCGGTACGGGAGGGGATACAGCCCCTGCTCAAGGGGGCCCTGGACCGCAGCACGGCCCTGCTCGGCCTGCTCGTGCTGGCGCCGGTGCTGCTGGTCGTCGCGGCCGCGGTGAAGGTCTCCTCGACGGGACCGGTGCTCTACCGCCACGAGAGGATAGGCCGGGCCGGGCAGCCCTTCGTGATGTGGAAGTTCCGCACCATGCGGGTGGGGGCCGACCGGCAGAAGGCCGCCCTGACCCAGGAGAACGAGCACGACGGCCCGATGTTCAAGATGCGCCGCGACCCCCGGGTTACCCGGGTCGGCCACTGGCTGCGGCGCACGTCGCTGGACGAACTGCCCCAGCTGGTCAACGTCCTCAAGGGTGACATGTCCCTGGTGGGTCCGCGGCCGCCGCTCGCCGAGGAGGTGGCGCACTACACGCCCGTGGAGTGGCGGCGGCTGTCCGTACGGCCGGGGATGACCGGACTGTGGCAGATCAGCGGCCGCTCCGACCTGTCCTGGGACGAGACGGTGCGGCTCGACCTCGCGTACGTCGACAACTGGTCGTTCACCAGTGACGTGGACGTCATGGCCCGCACGTTCCGCGCCGTCCTCGACGGCCGCGGGGCGTACTGAGGGGCCCGCCGGTGTCCGCCGGGTGCCCCGGCGTGCGCTGCGCGCCGCCGGGGCCCCTGCTCGTGCCGGTGCCGGCGGCCTCAGCCGCCCAGGCCGTCGCGCCAGTGGGCGTAGGTCGCGGCGATGCCGTCGCGCAGGGGGATCGCCGGCTTCCAGCCGAGCCGGGCGAGCCGGGAGATGTCGAGCAGCTTGCGCGGGGTTCCGTCGGGCCGGGTCGTGTTCCAGGCGATCCGGCCCGTGAAGCCGGTGACCTCGGCGACCGTGGCGGCCAGCTCGCGGATGGTGAGGTCGGTCCCGCAGCCGACGTTGACCGGGTCGTCGCCGTCGTAGGAGCGCAGCAGCACGGCGCAGGCGGCGGCGAGGTCGTCCACGTGCAGGAACTCCCGGCGCGGAGTGCCGCTGCCCCACAGGACGACCTCCTCGCGCCCCTCGGCCGCCGCCTCGTGGAAGCGGCGGATCAGGGCGGGCAGGACGTGGGAGGTCTCCAGGTCGAAGTTGTCGCCGGGTCCGTAGAGGTTGGTCGGCATGGCGCTGATGTAGGAGGCGCCGTACTGGCGCCGGTAGGACTGCACCTGGACGATGCCCGCGATCTTCGCGAGGGCGTAGGCCTCGTTGGTGGGCTCCAGCGGCCCGGTCAGCAGTGCGTCCTCGGAGATCGGCTGGGGGGCGTGCTTGGGGTAGATGCACGACGACCCGAGGAAGAGCAGGCGGCGCACACCGGCGGCGTGGGCGCCGGCCACCACGCTGAGCTGGATGCGGAGGTTCTCCTCCAGGAACTGCACCGGCTGGGTGCTGTTGGCCATGATCCCGCCGACCTTGGCGGCGGCGAGCACCACCGCGTCGGGGCGCAGGGCGGCCAGTTCGGCCGCTGTGCGAGCGGCGTCACGCAGGTCCAGTTCGGCGCGGGTACGGGTGAGCACCTCGTGGCCGTCGGCGGTGAGCCTGCGGGCCACGGCGGAGCCCACCAGGCCCCGGTGGCCGGCGACGAAGACACGGGCACGTTCGGGCAGCAGCGATGCGGTCATGGGCCGGATCATGCCAGGAGGCGTGTCATGGGAGAGCCCGCATCGTCAACTCTGCTGATTTTTCGTGTTGTTCAGGACATGCGGCCCGCGTACGGCGGGCGCAGGGACCGGATCCGTCCGAGGGACGCGTCCGGCAGGGAGGGGAACACCGCATGAGCAAGACGGCGCTGATCACCGGCGTGACCGGGCAGGACGGCTCGTACCTGGCGGAGCTGCTGCTGTCGAAGGGGTACCGGGTGCACGGCCTGGTGCGGCGGTCGTCCAGCTTCAACACCGAGCGGATCGACCACATCTACCAGGGCCCCCAGGAGGCGGAACGGCGCTTCGTGCTGCACCACGCGGACCTCTCCGACGGCGTCGCCCTGGTGAACCTGCTGCGCGACATACGGCCCGACGAGGTGTACAACCTGGGTGCCCAGTCCCATGTCCGGGTCTCCTTCGACGCGCCGCTCTACACCGGCGACGTGACCGGGCTGAGCACCCTGAGGCTGCTGGAGGCCGTCCGGGCGAGCGGGGTCGAGACGCGGATCTACCAGGCGTCGTCCTCGGAGATGTTCGGCTCCACACCGCCCCCGCAGAACGAGGAGACCCCCTTCCACCCGCGCAGCCCCTACGGCGCCGCGAAGGTCTTCGCGTACTGGGCCACCGTCAACTACCGCGAGGCGTACGGCATGTTCGCGGTCAACGGCATCCTCTTCAACCACGAGTCCCCGCGCCGCGGCGAGACCTTCGTGACCCGCAAGATCACCCGCGCCGTCGCCCGGATCAGGGCCGGCCTGCAGGACCGCCTCTACCTGGGCAACCTGGACGCGGTCCGCGACTGGGGGTACGCCCCCGAGTACGTCGAGGCGATGTGGCGGATGCTGCAGCACGACGTGCCGACGGACTACGTGGTCGCCACGGGGGTTCCTTCCACGGTGCGGCAGTTCGTGCAGACCGCGTTCGCCCACGCCGGCCTGGACTGGCAGGAGTACGTGCGCTACGACCCCAAGTACGAGCGGCCGAGCGAGGTCGACGCGCTGATCGGCGACGCCTCCAAGGCGCGCGAGACGCTGGGCTGGCGGCCCACCGTCCTGGTGGACGAACTCGCGCGGATCATGGTCGACTCCGATGTGCGGCAGGTGGAGGACCAGCTCGCGGGCATCGCGGTACGCATCGACCGCTGAACGCGGGGTGCCGTCGGGGGGAGGGCCCGGTACGCCGCGGGCGCGTGGTCGTGCGGCCCGTGGGACGGCCGGGGCGCGTGGATCCTTCCTCTTTCCCACGGGATGAGTCAAAAGCGTTCCATGGCGTGTCATGTGCTCGTATGGTTCGCGAGCGAACATGTTGATTCGGTCCCGTCCGGCCCGGGGAATCACCGGGCGGGCCCGAGGCAGAGGGCCCGTGAGCGGGCCCGGGAGCCGGGGGGTTCATGCAGAGATCCAGGCGGTTCAGCGCCGCCCTAGTTCTGTCCGCCGCGGCGGGTCTGGGTGTGGTGGCCCTGCCACCGCAGCCGGCCGCCGCCGTGACGGCGCCCGTCGCCTTCACCGCCGACGACCTGCCCACCTGGCAGACCAACGGCATCGTGTGGGCGCTGGCCCAGGCGCACGGCACGGTCTTCGCCGGCGGCACCTTCTCGCAGGTGCGCCCGCCCGAGGGGGCGAGCGGCACCGCGCAGGACGCGGTGAACTTCGTCGCGCTGGACGCGGCGAGCGGCGCGCCCACCTCGTGCAGACTGTCCTTCACCGTCGGCAGCGGCACCGCGACCGTGCGGGCGCTGGCCGTCTCACCGGACCAGAAGACGCTGTACGCGGGGGGTTACTTCGGCGCGGTCAACGGCACGCAGGTCTCCAGCCTGGCCGCCATCGACATCGCCACCTGCACGCCCAGGGCGGACTTCCACCCGAGCGTCTCCGCCACCGTGCGGGCGCTCGCGGTCACCGCCGACACCGTCTACCTGGGCGGTGACTTCTCCACGGTCGGCGGCAGCGCGCACGCGCGGTACGCGGCGGTGGACGCCGGCAGCGGCGCGGTCAAGCCGTTCCAGGCCGACGTCGACGAGCCCGGCCGGGCCGTGGCGGTCACCCCCGACGGCAAGAACGTGATCCTCGGCGGTGACTTCTTCACCGTCAACGGCGCGAGCTCGCACGCCCTGGCCGTGGTCGACGCCGACACGGGCGCCAACGTCCGCACCTATCCGGGGTTCATCGAGACGAACTCGGTGGTCAAGGCGCTCGACACCGACGCCACCGGCTTCTACACCGGCAACGAGGGCACCGGCGGCGGCGTCTTCGACGGCCGGATCGCACTCGACCTGTCGACGCTGGACCAGCGCTGGCGCGACACCTGCCTGGGCGCCACCCAGGCCGTCAAGTCGTACCAGGACGTGCTCTACAGCGCCTCGCACGCCCATGACTGCTCCAGTGTCGGGGAGTTCCCCGACGGGCGCCGGCACCACCTGCTCGCGGAGCCGACGACCGGCACCAACAAGCTGGGCTGGTTCCCGGACACCAACGACGGGCTGGGCGAGGGCATCGGGCCGCGCGCCATGGTGGTCTCCGAGACCGCCGACAACAAGTACATGTGGGTGGGCGGCGAGTTCACCACCGTCAACGGCTCGGCGGCCCAGGGCCTGACACGCTTCGCGGCCTCCCCGGACACCGGTGCGCCCACGGTGCCGTCGGTCGGCGCCGACGCCGTCAAGCCGACCGAGACGCACGTCCGCTGGCGCGCCAGTCTGGACACGGACGACACGAAGCTGACGTACAAGGTCTACCGCAACGGCGGCTCCACGCCGGTCTACACCGTCGACGGCGACTCCGTGGAGTGGTCGCGCCCGCAGATGTCGTTCACCGACAAGAACGTCACCGCCGGGTCCGCCTACAGCTACCGGGTGACCGCCTCCGACGGCGCGGGCAACACCTCCGCGCTGTCCGCCGCGGCCACGGTGACGGTGCCGGTCTCCGCCCAGAAGTACGCGGCGAAGGTCCTCGACGACGGCGCCGGCCTGTACTGGCGCTACGACGAGTCGGCCACCCCCTACGTCAACGACACCTCGCCCGGCGACCAGAGCGGCATCCACGTCAACGCGCCCGCGCTGCGGCAGACCCCGGCCGCCGTGACCGGTCCGTCCACCGCCATCGGCTTCAACGGCCGCAACCAGTACGTCTACAGCGACAAGCGCACCACGGTGCCGGGCCAGTACTCGATCGAGACCTGGTTCAGGACGACCACCACCCGGGGCGGCAAGCTCGTCGGGTTCGGCAACAACACCACCCGGACCAGCAGCAGCTACGACAAGCACATCTACATGCGCAACGACGGCCGGCTGGTCTTCGGGGTGTACACGGGCAGCACCCGCACCGTCACCTCGCCCGGCAGCTACAACGACGGCTCCTGGCACCAGGTGGTCGCCACGCAGGGGCCTTCCGGGGTGGTGCTGTACGTCGACGGAGCCCGGGTCGGCACGCTCGCCGAGACGGGCAACCAGAGCTACAGCGGCTACTGGCACGTCGGCGGTGACAACCTCAGCAACTGGCCGAACCAGCCCTTCAGCAACTACTTCGCCGGGCAGATCGACGAGACGGCGATCTACCCGTCGGTCCTGAGCGCGGACCAGGTCAAGAGCCACTACACCCTGGCCTCCGCCCCGGTCGACACCGTGCAGACCGTCCCCGCGACGGCCGACACGTACGTCAACGCCGGTGCCGCCGGCACCGCCTACGGCACCTCCACCTCGCTGGCGGTGCGCGGCAGCGCGGCCTACGAGACGTACCTGCGCTTCGAGCTGCCGCCGGCGCCGGCCGGGACGGTGCTCAAGAGCGCACGGCTGGCGGTGAAGACCACCACGCTGAGCAGTGCGGGCAGCACGGACGACGTCTCCGTGCTGCCGGTCACCGGTGACTGGACGGAGGCGGGGACGACCTTCGCGACCCGGCCCGCCGTGTCGCAGACCGTGCTCGGCACCCTGAGCGGGGCCGCCGACGCCTCGACGCCGTACTCGGCGGCGCTCGACACCTCGGCGCTCTCCCCCTCGCTGGGCGGCACCTATGACATGGCGCTCACCAGCACCGGGACGGACGCGCTGTGGCTGTGGTCCAGGGAGGCCTCGGCCGCGGAGAACACCCCGCAGCTGGTGCTGACGTTCGGGACGCCCTGATCCTCGCGGCGTCCCCCGTGCGCGGGGCGCCGGACCGTACCGTCCGGCGCCCCGCGCAGCCCATCCGGGCCCGCGCCCACCGTGCGGGCCCGCCACCGTACCCAGGTCCGCAGGGCCCAGGAGCCACCATGCGCACTCGCCCCACCAGGCCTCTTCGACAACTTCCCGCGCTCCGGGGCGGTGCCGTCGGCGCCGTCGCCCTCACCGCGCTCCTCGCGCTCGCCGGCTGCTCCTCGCACGGCGGCACGCAGGCCGGCCCGCAGCCCGCGCGCAGCCTCTCCGACGCACAGGCCGCCGCCGTGCCCGACGAGCGGGCGACCCCCGCTCCCGCGGGCCCGTCGGCGCGTCCGCAGACGCCGTCGAAGGCAGCCGCGGGGCCGGTCGTGCCCGACGCGAGACTCACCCCGGCGACCGGGTCCTTCACCGCCGAGGAGAAGAAGTACCTGCACGGCCGGGTGCCCGCGCACATGGACCCGGCCGCCGTGCTCCAGGTCGGCCAGGAGGCCTGCCAGCGCATCGGGCGCACCGCCGCCCACGACAAGGACGCCGCCGTCGGCGCGCTCATCACCGGGGAGGTGCCGAACGCGGACGCGGCGATCGGCCAGCTCTGCCCGACGCTCAAGCCCCTGCTGGCCACGGCCGCCACCGGCTTCCCCGACGGCACCCGGAAGGACCCGCGGCCGGGCAGCTACCGGGCGCTGACCGGCACCGGCGGCTGCACCTGGCAGGCCCTGGGCGCGGACGGCGAGGTGCTGGCGTCCGGGCCCGGCACGGGCGGCGCGAAGAAGGTCACCGCGAAGGTCCCGGCCGGCACCCGCGCCTTCGTCACCTCCGGCTGCTACGCCTGGCTGCCCGCGTAGGACCGCTCGTACACGTCGAGGAGGGTGCTCAGCACCGCGTCCATGGAGAACGCCTCGGCGGTGAGCCCCCGGGCCGCCGCCGACGCGGAGCGCCGCGCGGACGGGTCGAGCAGGTCGAGCACCGCGGGAGCGATACCGTCCGGGCCGCTCACCACGCGCCCGGCTCCGGCCCGCTCCACGTCGCGGGCCAGGCCGTTGGAGCCGGTGACCACCACCGGCGTGCCGACGGCCATCGCCTCCAGCACCGACATCGGGAACGGCTCGTCCACCGAGGGCAGCACGTACACGTGTGCGCGGCGCAGTTCCTCGGCCATGCGGGTCCCGGTGAGCGGACCCGGGCAGCTCACCCTCCCGGCGAGACCCAGCTCGGCGATGCGCCGCCGCACGGCGGCGAGTTCGCCCTCGTCGGGACCGGCCACCACGAAGGTCGCCTCCGGGTGCCGGGCCAGGACGGCGGGGGCGGCGTCCACCAGGTCGACGGGGCGCTTGCGCGCCTGCAGCCGGGCCGCGTACAGGACGCGTGGCGGCCCCTGCGGGCCGGGACCCTCGGGCTGCGCGGGGACGCCGTTGACCAGGCGGACGGCGCGCGCGAGGCCCGGCTCGCCCACCACCGCGTTCAGATCGTCCAGTTCGCGGGTGGTCAGGTGCAGCACGGCGGCGGCGCCGCGCAGCACCCGGCGCACCGCGACCGCGTCCAGGAGCCGGGCCGAGCGCCGCTCGCTCGGGTCGACCATGCCGTGCGTCTGCAGGACCAGGGGCCGTCCGGCGCGCAGCGCGGCGAGCGCGACCGGCAGCGTCACCAGGTCGCGTGCGAGGTGCACGTGGACCACGTCGGCCCGCCTCACGAGGCGGTGCGCGCCGGCCAACAGCGAGGGGGAGGTCAGGCCGCTGAACCCGAGCGGCAGGACCCTGCGCGCCTGATGGAGCCGGGCGGGCACGCCCTCCACCTCCTCGGGCAGCCGCCGTCCGAAGCCGTCGGCCAGGGCGGTGAGGCGGGCGTCGTGTCCGCGGGCGCGCAGGCCCTGGCAGAGGTTGAGGGCGACCCGGACCGGGCCGCCGAAAGCGTGGTTCGTGCTGTGCAGGGTGACCGCGTGCAGCACTCTCACGCCGGCTCCTCGACGGGTCGGCGCCGGTTGTCGGCGGTGTGCAGGGTCCGTTCGGGCAGGTCCTCGTGGAGGACGGCTCCGGCGCCGACGACGGCGCAGCGGCCGACCGTCACTCCGGCCAGGACGGTGGCGCGGGCGGCGATCCAGGCGCCGTCGTCCACGGTGACGGGCGCGTTGCGGTAGCGGAAGTCGGCGGCGCGGTGGTCATGGCCGCCGGTGCACAGCAGGGCTTCCTGCGACACGCACACGTGGGCGCCGAGGGTGACCGGCTCCAGGTTGAGGATCCATGCCCCCTCCCCGATCCAGGTGTGGTCGCCGACCGTCAGTTTCCACGGCCACAGCACCCGCACCCGGTGCCGGACGAGCACTCCCGTCCCGATGTCGGCGCCGAACGCGCGCAGCAGGGCCGTCCGGACGCGGGCCGGGGTGAACCATGCCATGAAGACGGTGTTCATCACCGCGAACCAGAGCGCCTGGACGAGCGGGCCGCGGCCCTTGTCGTAGCCGGCCAGTGTGAAGGCCGTGAGATCACGCATCGATCCAACCCCCCAACGGCGCCTCCCCTGACACCGTTCGGTCCACTCTAGTCGCTGACCGTTCCCCGCAGGGCCGCCGTCAGTAGACTGCGGCGGGGATCTTCTCGGGGCGGGGGCGCCATGACGCAGCAGACGGACCGAAGCGTGACGGCGGCACCGCGGACGCCGGTGGAGCGGACAGCGGACCGGGGTGGGCGCGGCTCGGGCCCGCTGCCGCCGTTCTCACCGCGCACGCTGCTGTCCCGGGCGCTCTCGGTCCCGCTGGTGCTCGGTTTCTCGGTGTTCCTGCCGCTGCTGGTACTCGTGCAGCCGGGCTCGGGCCTGCGCGACTCCGCGCTGTGGATGCAGCTCGCGCTGACGGTGTACGCGGGCGTCCGGCTGTCGGCGATGATCCTCACCAGCCGCCGCAAGCTGCTGGCCGGATCGTTCTGGCTGTTCGTCTACATGGCGATGGGGGTGGCGCCGCTCGCCCAGGCGGTCCTGGGACGCACACCGACCCCGGTGGTGGGGGCGCGCACCGATCTGGCCGAGGCCGTCTCGCTGGTCCTGATCGGCTGCGTCGCCTTCGACATCGGTGCGCTGCTGGCCCGCCAGCGGCCGCGCCGGGAGCGGGAGGAGGGGCGGCGCCCGGCGCTGGTGCACCGCCGCCGGCTGTACCTGCTGACCCTCCTGGCCTTCGCCGGCTCGGCGCTCCTGGTGGTCAGGCTGGGCGGGCCCGCGGTCTTCTTCACCAGCCGTCAGGAGATCATCAGCAGTGTCCAGGAGGCGGGGCTCTCCCAGGAGGACTCGCAGGCGGGCCAGGCCATCGTGCGCGGGCTGGGCACCGTGCCCGTCCTGATCGCCTGGCTGGTGTACACGCGGTGGCTGGTGACCTCGCGGCGGGCCCGCCGCTCGCTGGTGGTCATCGCCGTGTGGCTGGCGCTGGCCGCGGTGAACGCGGTGGTCAACAACCCGGTCTCCAACCCGCGGTTCTGGTTCCTCACCGTCCTGTTCTCGATGCTGTTCACCCTTTTCCCGGTGAGCGCGGCGCTGTACCGGACCGCGCTGAGCCTGGGTGTGGTGGTGGCGCTGATCGTCTTCCCGTTCGCGGACCGGTTCCGCTACGACGACACCAACTACCGTCCGCTGCAGACGACTTCGCCTCTGGAACCGCTGGCCGTGAAGGACTACGACCAGGTCGGCATGTTCGCCAACACGATCACCTTCGTACGGTCGGGGCGCGGCCACACCTACGGCCGCCAGCTGGCGGGCTCGGTGCTGTTCGCGGTGCCGCGGTCGGTGTGGCCGGGCAAGCCGATGGACACCGGCGTGGTGGTCGGCCAGTGGATGGGGGCGACGAACACGAACCTGTCGTCGCCGGTGTGGGCGGAGCTGTGGATCGACTTCGGTCCGGCCGGCATGGCGGCGGGGTTCGTGGGGCTCGGGTACGCGGCGGCGCGGGTCGACCGCCGCTATGCGCGCCGGGCGGTGCGGCGGGCCGCGCCGGGCAGCCTGATCGCGCTGACCGTGCCCCTGGTCGCCGGGTACTCCTTCATCCTGCTGCGCGGGCCGCTGCTGCAGGCGTCGGGACGGGTGGCGATCGCGGTGTGCTGCATCGCGCTGGTCACCACGTTCCGGCAGGACCGGGCGGCCGGGCTGCGCTGAGGGGTCCGGACGACTCGTGCGCCCGGCTCGCACCCCTCTTCTTCCGTTCAAAGCTCCGAGGCGGCCCGCCGGGCGTGCTCAGGGGGTGGGGACCGCCGGGGTGGCCGCGGCGGGGGACGGCTCCCGGCCGGGCAGGCGGGCGACGCGAGTCCAGGCCGCCGCCGCCTTGAGGGCGGACCCCGCGGCCAGCCCCCAGGCCGCGCCGAGCGCCGACCCGCTGAGCAGGTAGCCGCCGAGCATGAGGACGACCGAGAGCAGGGAGAACACCACCTGCACCGACAGGGTGGCGCGCGGACTGAGCACGCGCAGGGTGACCAGGGCGCAGGTGCCCAGGCCCATCACCGCGTACTGCGCGCCCGAGGCGGGCAGCAGCGCGGAGGCGGACTGCCAGGTGGCGCCGAGGAGTTGGTGTCCCGTTCCGCCGGGCAGGGCGTGCAGCACCAGCCCCCAGGCGAGGCCGACGGCGCAGAGCGCGAGGCCGAGCACGGCGGCGGCGCGGGCGGTGGCCCGGCGGCCGCCGAGCCGGCCCAGCAGCGGCGGCCCGAACGCGTTGACCGAGTTGAACAGGACGTTGAGCGGGCCGAAGAGCGTGGTCGCCCCGCGCAGTGCACCGACCGCCAGCGGGGCGGCGAACAGGCCGAGGCCCAGCACGGCGAGCTGGCTGGAGGCGTTGCCCACGGCGAACTCCACCACGAAGCGCTGTCCGAGGTGGCCGCGGCGCGCATAGGGCCGCAGGTCCGTGCGGGTACCGCGCACGTGGGGCCGCAGCAGGCGCAGGCCGAGCAGCAGCGCCGGCACGGCCGACAGGCCCCACAGGGCCACGAGCAGTCCCGGCGCGGTGTGCCGGGGCTGGAGCAGCAGGACGGGCACCACGCACACCAGGCGCAGGGTGTCGGCGGCCAGGGCCAGGACGGGACGTTGCAGCGTGGAGAACGCGTACCGCAGCACGTCCTGCACCAGGACCAGCGGGAGGACGGCTCCCAGGGCGAGGAAGGCTCCGCCCGGCCCGGCCCAGCCGCCGCGGGCGGCCGCGGTGACCGCGCCGGTGGCGGCGAGCAGGGCGCCGACTGCGGTGGCGGACAGCGCGGTGAAGGAGACGGCGGACCGGCAGGCGGCGCCGGTGGCCGTGCGGTCGCCGCGGGTCAGGACGACGACCTGGCCCGCGTACGCCGTGTTGAGGCCGAGCAGCACCGTGAAGGTCAGGTAGACCATCGAGAAGGTGGCGAAGCCGTGCGCTGTGGAGACGCGGGCGGCGATCACCAGCACGGCGATGTTGGTGAGGCTGGACGCCGCCTGGTCGAGCACGGAGGCGAACACGGCCGTCGAACTCCGCGGCGGGCGGGGCGGACGGGTGGTCGCCGGCTGCTCGCCCCGGGCCGTCACCGGTCCCCCGAGCGGACGGTACGCAGCGCGATCGTGGTGCTGCCGTCGTCCTCCGGGTGGTCCACGGGTGGAGTGCGGGGGCCGGCCGCGACGGGCCGCGGCGGCGCACCGCGCGGCCCGTGGCGCCGGTTCCCGCGGCGGGAGGCGGGCGCTTCGGCCCGGCGCGAGGGCGTGTGCGTCACCGCACCGAGTACGGTGCCGCCCGCCCCGACGATCAGTTCGCGGATGCGGACGAGGTCGGCGCGGTGCACGGTGCGCGGGTCGCAGACGATGAGCACTCCGTCGACACGGTCGACGAGGGCGAGGGCGTCGGCGTAGGCGAGGACGGGCGGGGCGACGACCACGACGGTGGCGTCGGGGTCGTCGGCCTCGGCGATCAGCCGGGTGGTGCGCGCCGAGGTCAGCGCGCGGGCGACGTTGCGCACCCGCTCGCCGGGGACGAGGCCGAAGGCACCGGACTCGCCCGCGTCGGCCACGAGCTGGCCACGGCCGGGCCACTCGCCGTCGGCGTCCTCGCCGGCGCGGCTCCAGCGGGGCCGGGAGGCGGCGGAGACGTCGAGGCGTTCGGCCAGGGAGGGGGTGCGCAGGTCGGCCTCGACGAGGGTGACGTCCTTGCCGGTCTCCGCGAAGGAGGCGGCGAGGTTGACCGCGACGGCCACGCTGGACTCCATGGAGCCGCGCGGGGCGACGACGAGCAGGCGGCGCCGGTCGGCGAACCTGTCGTCGTAGGCGAGCCGGAAGGCGATCGAGCGGTACTCCTCGGCCGCCCGGGAGTCGGTGCGGCCGACCACGAGGGCGCCGCCCGAGCCGCGCGGCAGCGCGCCGAGGACGGGGCCGCGCACCGCGCGGGCGACGTCTCCGGCCGAGCGGGGCGCGGGGTCGAAGACCAGGCGCACCCAGGCGCCGAGCAGGCCGAGGCCGATCCCGACGAGACCGCCCAGGCCCAGCGAGAGCGGCAGGCCCGGCCCGTCGGAGGAGGTGGGGATCGTGGCGTTGCGGATCACGTTGCCGGGCGTCATGTCGAGCGCCTTCAGGCTGGTGATCTTGTTGCGCAGGTCGGTGATGCGGTTGAGCAGGTTGGCCTGCACGGCGTAGGCCGCGTCGGCGGCGGAGCCGTTGGGCAGTTGCTTGATCCGCCTGGAGAGTTCGTCGTTCTGCTTGGCGACGGGATCGAGCTGGTCCTGCAGACTCTTGAGCATCGAGCCGCGCACGGACTCCCACTGCTGCTTGCGCAGGTCGATGTAGGACTGGGTGAGGGCGTTGGCGCGGCGCGCGGCCTCCTGGGGGCGGGACGCGGTGTACGTGAAGTGCAGCACGAGGGTCTGCGGCGGGTTGGTGACCTGCAGCCCGTGCTGGAGCCGGTCGATGCCGTCGGCGCCGATCCCGAGCTGTTTCGCGGCGCCTTCGGCGACCTTGCGGCTGAGCGCGGTCTGGCGCTCGGAGCCCATGTTGATCGTCTTGTCGCTGGAGAGGGTCGGCGCGAAGGGGTCGCTGGTGGGGGCGCGCAGCACGATGTCGGTGGTGGCCGCGTAGCTGTCGGCTCCGGTGATCCCGAGCCAGGCGCCGGCCAGCAGTCCGGCGCCGACGCCGCCGCAGATCAGCCAGCGGTAGCGCAGCAGTTGGCGGAACTGCTCGCGCAGCTGCTCCGGCTCGTCCTCCCCCCGGAGAGGAACGTGTGTGTCGCTCACCTGACCAGACCCCCCAAAGCCTCGTCGATCAGCGCGTCGATGCGCGCGAGACCCGCCTCCCGCGACAGGTGCGCGGCCACATGGCGCGGTCCCGCCGTCCCCAACTCCTCCGCGGCAGCCGGATCTTCGGCGAGTCTACGCACCGTGGAGAGAAACTGATCGGGATTCTCCGGTTCCACGACGATTCCGGCACCGGAGCGCAGCACCTCGCGTGCCGTGCCGCCCTCGGCGGCGACGGAGGCGATCACCGGGCGGCCGGCCGCGAAGTAGGAGGTGAGCTTGGAGGGGACGCTCATGTCGAGGACGGAGGCCCGCTGGGTCACGGCGAGCACGTCGGCCGCGGCGAGCACGTCAGG
This sequence comes from Streptomyces sp. NRRL S-340, assembly GCF_000720185.1. GTDB lineage: Bacteria > Actinomycetota > Actinomycetes > Streptomycetales > Streptomycetaceae > Streptomyces. The sequence continues at coordinate 201,482 of NZ_JOIY01000003.1, forward strand.
GAAGTCGGCGTCGTCGGCGGGGGGCAGGAACCGGAGGTTGGGCAGTCCGTCGGCGCGGCGGGCGAGGTGCTCGCGCTGGTTGCCGTCGCCCATCAGCACGATCAGGGTGGCCGGGTCGCGGCGGGCCGCCTCGACCAGCACGTCCAGCCCCTGTTTGAGGCCCATGTTGCCGGAGTGCAGCACGACGGTCTGCTCCGGGCGCCAGCCCAGCCGCTCACGGGTGCGTTCCCGGGGCGCGGCAGGGGCTTGTATGTGGGACCAGTTGGGCACCAGGCGGATGCGTCCGGGGTCCACGCCCATCGCCCGTACCCGTTCGACGAACGTCTCGTGGATGACGCCGACCAGGGTGGCACGGCGCAGCACCCAGGACTCCGCGCGCTCGGCCAGCTCCGCGCTGCGGCCGCCGCCGCGGATGCCGGACTGCGCGGCGGCGGCGCCCATGAGGTCCTGGACGACCGGCACGTACGGGGCTCCGTGCCGGGCGGCGATCCTGGCCGCGAGCACTCCCCCGGCCAGGCTGGGCAGTTGGGCGAGCACGGCGTCGACGCGGCCGGTGCGGGGCGGGGCGACCAGACCGTGGGCGAGGATCGAGCCCTCGAACAGGGCCCTGCGCAGGGCGCTCTGGCGCGCGGGCACGCTGTGCCGGCGGCGGTGCACGGTGACCCCGGCGCGCTGCTCGGTGGTGCGCCACACCCCGCGGTAGGCGGGGTCCAGGCGCCAGGCCGGGTAGTGCGGGAGCCCGGCCAGGACGTGGGTGGCGTGCCCGCGGCTCGCCCAGTGCTCGGCGATGCCGGTGGCGTACGGGCCGATACCGGTGTGCTCGGGCGCGTAGTTGGTGGACACCAGGAGCAGCCGGCGTCTGCGGTGGTTCTGTGTCACGCGACGAACCCTTCCCCCCGGCCGCCTGGGGCGGCCTCCCCTGTCTGTCGGCGTCTCGCGGGCCCCCCGGCCCTCGCCCTGTCGTGCAGTGAACCAGGAATCACCCTGATTGTTCACCCTTCCTGCACCGGACATGAACGCTATCGTCAAAGTTCGCGCGCCCTCCCGCACAGGGGGCGCGCCCTGGGGGCCGTCATCGAACGAGGGGGGCATCTGTGCCGTCGAGCAAGCCGTACCGCGTGGGCTACGCACCGGGCGCCTACGATCTTTTCCACATCGGGCACTTGAACATCCTGCGTCACGCACGTGCCCGGTGCGACTACCTGGTGGCAGGGGTGGTCTCCGACGAGATGGTCGCGCAGGCCAAGGGCAGGGTGCCGATGATCCCGCTGGTGGAGCGGCTGGAGATCGTCCGCAGCATCCAGTACGTGGACGCGGCGTTCGTCGAGACCGTGCCGGACAAGCTCCAGACGTGGAAGCAGGTCCGCTTCGACGTGCTGTTCAAGGGCGACGACTGGCGCGACACGCCGAAGGGGGAACGGCTGGAGCGGGACTTCGCCACGGTCGGCGTGGACGTCGTCTACTTCCCGTACACCGTGCACACCTCGAGCACCCAGCTGCGGCGCGCCATCGACGCGCTCGGCGGTACGCGGCTCACCGCCGAAGCGCGGACAGTTCCCGGAACCACTTGGTGAGGAAGGCGGCGAGGAAGAGCGCGGCGGCGACGGCCAGGGCGGTGTAGGCCCACCGGAAGGCCGTGCCACCGCCGAGCAGCAGGAAGACCAGGCAGAACACCCCGTGATCGACGGGGAGCAGGGCGACGGCCCGCGCCGTGGAGGGCTCGGCTCCGCCGCCCGGGGCCGCCTTGGGCTTGAGCTGCTCGGTGAGCAGTCCGCCGAAGAACGTGACGACGGCGGCGAGCTGGAAGCCGAGCGGCACCAGCAGCCAGCCGTCGGCCGCGGTCCCGAAGTGGCCGGGGTGGCGGTAGAAGGAGATCAGCACGGCGGTGTGCAGCGCGGTGATCTTGGCGCAGTCGACCACGTGGTCGAGCCACTCGCCGGCCGCGCTGCCGCCGCCGCGCAGCCGGGCCAGCTGTCCGTCGGCGGAGTCGAAGGCGAAACCGACCGCGAGGCCGAGCCACACGACGGCACCCGCGCTCCAGGTGGGCGCGGCGAGCGCCGCCACCGCGACCGCCGCGAAGCTGAACGCCGCGCTGACCAAGGTGACCTGGTCGGGCGTCAGGTTCAGCCGGTACGCCCCCGCGGCGAGGTAGCGGCCCGCGGGCCGGTTCACGAACCGCGAATACAGCGAGACGCCCTTGGCGCTCTTCTGCGCGGACTTCAGCCGCGTCAGCGCCGACGTCGCACCCGTCATGCTGCTCATCGATCCCCCCGGACCTCACGACCCCACCGGTCGCTCCCCTGCGCCCATCATCACAGGCGCCGGGGCGTGCGCGGAAGATCGGGGCCGAAGCCGCGCCGCACCGGACGGCGCCGCCGCGCTGCCGCACAAAGGCGCTTCCGGACGCGGTGCGGTGCACGGGCCCACTCCCGAATCTTGGTGGGGCGCACGGGCTCACCCCCGGTGGGGGGACGGCGCACGGACGCGCCCCCGGTCGCGCATCGCCGCACGGACGCGCCGCCCGTCGGGCCGCCGGTCGGCCCGGGGCCCGGATCAGGGGCGCAGGAAGGGGCGGTTGAGGTGGGCGGTGGCCAGGAGGTCGCCGCGGGCGCGGGCGTCGTCGAGGAGCCTTCGGCGGGTGCGGCGGGCCGTGGCCTGGTCGCTCTCCAGCCCGTACGCGACGCTCGGCGCGACCAGTTGGACGGCGTGCACGAGGACGTCACCGGTGATCACGACGCGTTCCCGGCCGCCCTCGACCAGCACGGACTGGTGTCCGGCGGTGTGTCCCGGTGTCGGTACGGCGGTCAGTGCAGGGCCGCCCGGCCCGCCCTGCACTCTGACCCGCCCGTCGATCCCGTGGAGCAGACCGGCCCGGCGCAGAGGCTCGACCACGTAGGCCATGGCGCTGTCGTCGGCGGCCAGGGCCGCGATCTCCGTCCGCTGGACGACATGGCGGGCGTCCGGGAACACCGGGGTGCCGGTGGTGTCGACCGTCCAGCCGTAGTGGTCCTCGTGGAGGTGGGTCAGCACGACGGTGTCGACGTCGTCCCGCTCGATGCCGGCGTGCGCGAGGACCGCGGGCAGGTGGCCCGGCACCGGCGCCCAGGGCGACGCGGGGCTGCCGGCCGGGCCGATGCCGGTGTCGACGAGGGTGACCCGGCCGCCGGGCCTGCGGACGGCGTAGCAGCGGAAGTCGAGTTCCCACGTGTCGTCCGGACCGAAGGCGGCGGGATCGAGCCGTTTCGCGCGGGCCCAGTCCGCCTCGCCCGCGTCGGGGAACCAGTTCTGCCGTTTGCCGGGGAAGGTCCCGTGGGCGTCCAGCAGCGCGAGCACCTCGTAGGGGCCCGTGCGGCGGGCGACGATGTGCGCGGTGCGCGCGGCACGGCGGGGCTCGGCCGCGTCGGCGGAGCCGCCCGCGCCGGCCCACGCGGTGAGCGCGCCGATACCCGCGGCGGCACCGCCCCGCAGGAGTCGGCGGCGGCTCGTGGAGGGGTGCGTCGTCTGGGCGCCGTCCGGAACGCGGCGGTCGGTCATGGTCTCTCCCTCGTGGCGTCGGTGCATCCTGTCCGACATCGTGCGGCGGGCCGGTGCACGCAGGCTTGTACGTTCGTGTCCGGTTCGCAGGGGGGCGCGCAAGGGGCGGGTCCAGGGTCTGTCCGGCGGACCGGACCGCAGCGAACTCAGCCCGGCCGGTCCAGGCCGACGGGCGCTGGTGCTTGCAGCCGCAGGGCGGAGGGGAGTCGACAAGGAGCGCCGGCGAGTGACGACAACGCCGCAGGCGGGCTGCCGGCCCACGCGCCCGGGGCATGATCCGCCGGACAGGGGCCTAGGCTGTCCCCATGTCCGGGGACCGGCGGGTGTACCTGCGCGAGGACGACGTTCATCTCGCCGACGTGCGCTGCGGCAGTACGACGCGCGGCTGGTCGCCGCTGCGTCCCGCCCCCGTGTTCGGTCTGGTGCTGGTCCGGGACGGGGTGCTGCGCGGCCGGTCCGACGGGGTCGAGCACGTGCTGGACGCGGCCAGCGTGTTCGTCGAACGCCTCGGTTCGGAGCAGCAGTTCGCGCATCCCCTGGGCCCCGACACGTTCACCGAGATCGTCCTGTCCGAGCCCCGGGTCGCGGATCTGCTGGGCGGCGATCCCACGGTCCCGGAAGGCCTGGTCATGGTGACGCCGGAACTCGCCCTCGCGCACCGGCTGCTGCTGTCCCGTGCCCGCCGGGACGCCGACGGCTTCGAACTCGCCGAGCGGACGGCCCTGTTCGCGGCGGCGGTGTTCGCGCGGCTCGCGCCGGACCGCGTCGCCTCCGGCCGGCCCGCCTCCGCCGCCGCGCGCCGGCGTCTCGCAGACGACGCCCGTGCCGTGCTGGCAGCCCGGCCGACGGTCGGACTGGAGGCGTTGAGCCGGGTCGTGGGCGCGTCACCGCACCACCTGAGCCGGGTCTTCACGGCCGTCACCGGCAGCACGCTGTGCGCCCACCGCGACCGGTTGCGCCTGGCCCGGGTCCTGGACCGGCTCAACGAGGGCGAACGCGACCTGGCGGGGCTGGCCCGCGAGCTGGGTTACACCGACCAGTCCCACATGACCCGCGCCGTCCGCCGCGCGGTGGGGATGCCTCCCGGCCGGCTGCGCACCCTGCTGACGTCCGGCGGAGCGTGACGCGCGGCCCGCCCTGCGTCGCGGGCGGGACCGCGGTCGCGTGCACCGGTCGGCGGGACATCCTGGCCGCCCCTGCGCCCGCCCGCCTTTCCGCCCCGCTTCGCCGGGGCGGAGAACCAGCGCGACCCCGCCCTCTCCGGCCTCCCCGGCCCGGCTTCCCGGGGTACCCGCGAAGCCCCGCCCGCCCAGCACTCTTGGGCGTGCTGAGGAATCCTGGCGGGGAACGGTTCCACCGGGCGGCTCCACGGGCGCGCGGTGGGAGCGGCCGGAGAGATCGCGAGGGAGACCAGCGGATGACCGCCTGGACGAGCCACGGACCGACCCGCGTCGGGCATGCCGACGCACTGCCCGGCTCATGAGCCGGATCCTGGTGACCGGTTCCACCGACGGACTGGGGCGCGCCGCGGCCGAGGCGCTGCTGTCCGAGGGCCATGACGTGGTCGTGCACGCCCGCAGCCGCGAGCGCGGGGCGGTGCTGGACCCGCTGGTCGGCCGCGGGGCGCACCTGATCGTGGCCGACTTCACGCAGCGGGACGCCGTGCGCCGCGTCGCCGCCGAGCTGAACGACGCCGAGCCGCTGGACGCGGTCGTCCACAACGCCGGCGTGTGGAGCGGACCGGCGGTCATGCCGGTCAACGTCGTCGCGCCCTACCTGCTCACGGCCCTGCTGCGCGCTCCACGCCGGCTGGTGTACCTCAGCAGCAGCTCGCACTTCAGCGGGCGTCCGTCGCTGGAAGGGGTCGACTGGACAGGCGCGAGCGCGGGCTCGTACGCCGACAGCAAGCTGTTCGTCACGGTGCTCGCGGCGGCGGTGGCACGTCTGCGGCCCGCCGTGCCGAGCAATGCCGTCGATCCGGGCTGGGTGCCCACCAGGATGGGCGGACCGGGCGCGCCGGACGATCTGGAGCTGGGGCACCGCACCCAGCAGTGGCTGGCCGCCGGGGAGGACCCCGAGGCTCTGCGCACCAGCGGTGGGTACTGGTACCACCGCCGGCTGGTGCGGCCGCACCCCGCCGTCCACGACGAGACGTTCCAGGACCGTCTCCTGCGGACACTGGCCGACGAGACGGGCACCGTACTCACCTGATCCTCCCCCGCCCGAGCGGCGCCCGCGCCGCACGATGCCCCGCGCCGGCGCCGGCACCCTGCCCCCGCCGCCCGCCCCCGCGATGCGGGTGACCGGCCGGAGGCGGAGCGCGCGGGACGGCCGGGCTCGGCGTCAGAGGCGGAACGACGCGGAGACCCGCTCGGTGAGATCGTCCTCCGTCATGGTGGTGTCCACGTCGATGGCGCGCAGCCTGAGCCGTGCCGTCTCCTCCTTGAGGCGTCCGGTGAACAAACGGTCGCGTTCGGCGAGGTTACGGCCGGCTTTCGCGGGGTCACCGGTCCTCCACACGAACCCCTCCCCCGGCACCGACCGGCTCCGGAAGGCTGATGCGCGGAATTCGGGCGTGGGAAGCAGCCAGACGGCGTGTTCGGGGGCGGCCAGCAGGGGTTCGACTAGGTGCGGCAGCAGGCGGAATCCCTCGACGACGACGCACGGCTCCCGCGGCAGGCGCAGCAGGTCCTCGACGATCAGGCCGAAGCCCTCGCCCCTGAACCAGTGGAACGTCTCGAGCATGACGTGCGGAGTCCGGTTCACCCATCGCTCGTCCATGTCCATGGCGATGAACCGGTGCAGCCAGGGCGCCTCTTCGGGAGTGGTCCGCCCGGCGTGGTCCCGCATCACGTCGTCCGTCGCGTACAGACGCCAGCCGTGGCGGCCGGCGAGCCGCCGGGCGACCGTCGACTTGCCCGCACCGCTCCCCCCACCGATCCAGAAGACGTGCCGCAGCCGGGCGGCGAGCCCGGCGGCTTCGGCGCCGACTTCGTACGGTCCTGACTGCATCGTCCTCCGATCCGAGGGGGAACCTGCGTCGGGGCCACGGCCCCGGCCGTTTCAGACGGCGGCCCCGTCCGGGTGTCCGGGACCGTTCGCGCCGAGCAGGCCGACGAGGGCGTCGGCGTGCGCGGCGCCGCTCTCCTCGACGACCTGGCGCACGCTCTGCGCCTCGCGTACGAGGGCGAAACGGATCCGTCCGTCCGCGTCCGTACGGTAGCCGTGGACGGCCGGACGCGGCAGTGAGTTGTAGGCGAAGTGGGTCGAGAAGTAGTAGGCGCCGGTGTCGTAGAGGGCCACGATGTCGCCGGGATCGACGGCCGGTAGTTCGCGTCCCACGGCGGTGAGGTCACCTGCGAAGCAGCAGGGGCCTGCGATGTCGACGGTCTGCGTCGCCCCTTGCTTGGGGCGGCCGGCGGCGTCGAACACCCCGGCCCGCAGGGGCCAGGAGCCGGGCATGAACACGGTACGGGTGGCGACCTGGGCGCCCGCGTGGGTGACGGCGATGCGCCGTCCCCCGGCGGACTTGGTGTACTCGACGAGCGAGGCGATCGTGCCGCTCTTGGCGAGCAGCGAGCGGCCGAACTCGGTGACCAGGCTGTAGCGGCCGTCGAACAACTCGGGGACGGCGGCGCGCAGTTCGGTGACGTAGTCGGCGTAGGCGGGCCGGTCCTCGTCGCTGTCGAAGTCCACCGGCAGCCCGCCGCCGATGTCCAGTCCGGTGACCTGGCGGCGGCCGAGCGTGGCGTTGATGTGCTCGGCCAGTTCGTGGGCCGCGCGCACGCCCTGCGCGATGAGCGGCAGCGGGCAGCCCTGGGAGCCGACGTGGGCGTGCAGGCGGGTCAGCCAGGGGCGGGCCGCGAAGGCTTCGGTCACGGCTCGGACGGCTCCCTCGTCGCGCAGGGCGATGCCGAACTTGGACGTGGTGGTCGCGGTGCTCATCGCTCCGATGGCGCCCGCCCCCACCTGCGGGTTCACCCGCAGACCGATCGGTCCGGCGGGCGGTCGGCCGGCCAGCAGGGCGTCGACGCGGGCGAGTTCCTGGAAGTTGTCGAGGTTGACCGCGATGCCGTGGTCGAGCGCGAACCGCAGTTCGGCGACCGTCTTGGCCGGGCTGTCGAACACCAGCCGGTCGGTGCGGAAGCCGGCCTCCAGCGCCAGCTCCAGCTCGCCCGGGGACGCCACCTCACAGCCCATGTGGGCCCGGGCGAGCAGGCGCAGCACCGGCACCAGTGAACACGCCTTGGCGGCGAAGGTGTGCTGGACGGGGGCCGGGCCCCGGAATGCGTCGCGCAGGCTGTCGACGGCGGCGAGGACACCGTCCACGTCCAGGAGGCCGATCAGGGGCGACCGGGCGTCCAGCAGTCCCTGCCCGACAGCCGCGGCCAGGGCCGCCTCCCGGGTGGTGCGCCGCCGTCGGGCCGAAGCGGAAGTCACGTGGAATCACACCTCACAGATCCGTGGTACGACGGGCCGCGGCCGCGCGCCACACGTCCCGCCGGTCCACCGGGCGCGCTCCGGCCGCAAGGGACAGCTTGCGGTGCGGCGGCCGGACGCGTCATCGTCCGCCGCGACCAGGAACGGCCTCGGTGTCGTCGCGTCCCACGAAGGAACGATCACCGCCGGGCGGCGGCCGCCCGTCTCCTTCGCCGTCCGTCCGCGACCGTTGCAGGAAGCCGCCGGCCGCCGTCGTCGTCCCCCGTCGCCGAGGAACCCTGCCGCCGCGGCGGCGTCAGGGCGCCGGGTCAGCCGTCGCGGCGGGCGAGGCGGAGGCCGAGGTCCGCCAGCAGCCGGCCCGCCGGGTCGCTCACGTCGACGCCGAACAGTTCACGGGCCCGGCGCAACCGGTAGCGCAGGGTGTTGGGGTGCACGTTCAGGCTGAGCGCGGCGGCACGGGTGTCGCCGAACTCGGCGAGGTACGCGGCGACCGAGTCGCCGTACGCGGAACCGTGCGCCCGGTCGTGCGCGACCATCGCGTGCACCGGGCTCGGCGTGCCCTGCCACAGGGGCTCGATGCGGTCGAGCACCTGGAGCAGGGCGGCCTCGGCGGCGACCTCCTGATAGGCCGCGCAGGCCGACGCCGGGGAGCCGCCGGGCGCCCTGGCCGCCCGCTCGCGCAGGACCCGTACCACCAGCTCGGCGGACGCGCGGGACGCGGCCACCTCCGACAGGTCCGCCGCCTGCCGTCCGGCCCCCGCGAAGACCACGCTGTGCGGCAGGGAGCGGACGGTGGCGGCCAGACGGCGCGCCGGGTTCGCCCCGGCGCCGCCGGGGGTGGACACGAGGACGAACAACCTGCCGTCCGAGCGGGTGGTCACACAGCCCGGCAGGTACGCGGCTGCCTGGAGGGCGAGCATGTCCAGCACCCGGTGGCCGGTGGCGTCCCCCGGCGGTGCGCCGGCCGGCGCGGCCGGGCGGGACCGCCCGGTGCCGGTCGGACCCGTGGGCGCCGGGCCGGCGGGGTCCCGGGTGCCGTGGACCTCGACGACGAGGAGCGTGTACGGCCCCTCGGGCGGCACGCCGAGCGCGCGCGCCGTCCGCTGCGCGCCGGGGCGGCCCTCCAGCAGGTCCCGTACGGCCTGTTCGCGGCGCCCGGCCTCCTCCCTCCCGCATGTCTCGTGGTGCACGAGGTGCGGCACGGCGGCGCGCGCGGCCGTTCTCAGCGCCGCGGCGGCGTCCGCGGCGAGCGGTCGCCCGTCGGCGGCGGCCCACAGGGACCCGAGCACCTCACCACCGTGCTGGACCGCGATGGCCAGCCGCTCGGCGTAGCGGTCGTCGGCGGGCAGGCGCACCACGTCGCCGCTGCTCCACAGCGCCTGGAAGAAACCCCGCTCACGGAGTTCCGCGACCCTCCAGCGGGGCACCTCCTGGCCGAGGATGGTCAGTGTGCGCAGCGGGTCCGCCCCGTGCTCCAGCCGCGAGTAGGCCAGCACCCGCGACCGCGGATCCTCGATGGTGATGGCACCGCCGACCAGGTCGGCCACCGTGTTGGCGAGCCCCGCCAGGTCGCCCAGGCGCAGGCCATCCGCCGGGGGCGGGGCGGTGGCGTCGCCGGCCACCAGGGCCGTGCGCAGCCGGCCGAGCACCTCGGTCCAGCCGGTGTCCGGGGAGCGGATCAGCAGGGCGGTACGGCCCTGGGCGGCCGCCTCGGCCAGGGCCGTGCGGAGCCTGCGGGCGCCGGGGCGCAGCACCAGGGCGGCGGCCCCGGCCCGCTCGGCGGCGCGCAGGACGTCCACCGCTTCCGGGGAGTCGGCCGGTGTTCCGGGAGTGAGCAGGACGTGGCCGGGCGCCGTCCAGCCGTCGTCGCGCTCCTCGCCGACGTCGTGCACCGTCACGTCGGCGACCGGGACGTCGGTGCCGAGCGGTGCGGCCACCACGTCGAGCAGCCCGGGTCCGGCCAGCGTGAGGAGGTGGGCCAGCGTCGGACCGCCGGGGTGCGGGGTCGGCTCGCGATCCATCCCCCCATTATGTTGCGGCCGGGAGGACGGAGCGTCGGGGCCGCTTCACCGCGCACGGCCGCCGCACTCGGCCGCCGCGCCCCGTCACCGGACTCGGCCCGCGCACGGTCACCGCGCCCGGACGCCGCGCACCGTCGTCACGGCCGGGGCGGGGGCGCCCGGCGGCCGGACGCGTCAGCGCAGGGCGCCGGCGTCCGTGTCGGGCGGGCCGCCCGGCGGTGGCACGTTCGGTTCGAACGGGGCGCGCGAGCGCCTGTGTGCGGTGTTCGGAAGACCGCTGGCCCAGGCCAGGAGGCCGGGGTCCTCCAGGTCACGGACCCACAACGTGGACAGGCCGAGGGCGTCCGGACTGGGGCGGGAACCGACCCCCACCACGCGCAGTCCGGCGCGTTTGGCCGCTCGGAGCCCGTTGACCGAGTCCTCCACCGCCAGCGCGTTCGCGCCGTCCGAGCCCAGACGCCGTACGGCTTCCGCATAGGTGTCCGGGTACGGCTTGGGCCGGATGGGCCCCTCGGGGACGACCACGTGCTGGAAGTGGTGGCGCAGGCCGACCGACTCCAGGCTGAACTCCACCAGGTCGGCCGGGCAGTTGCTGGCCACGGCGAGGGGGGCCCTGCGGCTCAGGACGGTGACGAGTTCCCGTGCGCCCGACATGGGCGCCGGGTCGCGTGCGACGAGGGCACGGTAGGCGGCCAGGAGCTGTTCGGCCAGCTCCTGCGCGCAGTCCGGTCTGCCGATGAACTCGGCCATCAGGGCTCCGCACTCGATGTAGTGCAGGCCCTTGGTCCGCTCGGCGAACTCCGGTCCGGGCGCGTGGCCGAAGCCGCGCAGGACGACGCCGCGGGCGCGTTCCCAGTGCCGTTCGGAGTCGACGAGTGTGCCGTCGCAGTCGAAGACGACGGCGTCGGGTGCCCAGTCGGGGTCGAGCGTGTGGTGTTTCGTCATGTGCTTCGCCGTTCTTGGCGTGGGTGCCATCGGGATGGGTGGGGGGTGAGGCGCCCGTGCGCGGGCCCGGGCCCGGCTGCCGCGGGGCTCCGCCGGGCGAGAGCGCGAAGCCGGGCTGTCGCAGCCGGCCGGCGGCCGTGACGGGCGGGAGGACGGCGCGGTGGGAGAGCGCCGCCCTGTCTCCGCATCCGGAAACATAATGAACGTTACGCTCGACCGGCTCGCCGGTAGGAGTGTGCCGGTGCAATACGCACATGTGGGTGACGTCTCACGGGTAGCGGAGCACGCCCTTGGCCGTCACCGCGCCGTTCTGACGGAAGCGGAAGACCGCGACACGGCCCTGGACGGCGCCCTGCACGACGGCCGGCGGGGTGTGTTCGGTGAACCGCGAGGCGGTCATCCGCCCGCCGACCGGCCGGGTCAGGCGCCCGCCGCTGCGCAGGGCGACGGCCTGCCGTGCCGCCTCCAGCAGGACCATCCCGGGGACGTGGTCCGTCTCGTGGTCGAACAGGAACGGGTGGTGGGTGTCGGCCGGGTCCACCACGAGGGCGCCGTCGTGCAGAGCGATGAGGGCGTCCGCCTCCGACGCGGTGCCGAGCAGGGCCGGCTGGGGACGCGGGCGGCCGGTGGCGGACCGGGGCGGACCGGGGTCCGCAGACCGGCGGACGGCGGCGTACCGTTCGGCCGTCAGGAACCGCGCCCCGCCGTCCGCACGCGCGAACACCTGCCGCCCGGTGAGGAAGTCGGCGCGCAGCCGCATCCCTGCCACCCGCCCGGAGCCGGGTGCCTCGACCAGGTCGGTGACGGTGACCCGGCACGTGATCTCCGAGGCACCGTGGGGCGCTCGCGGTTCGCGGGCCGGGTCGATCCGGTAGGAGACGTCGTCGATCAGGGATCTGTCGGTGGCGGGGACGCCGAAGTGGCGCCGCGGGACGTAGAGGCCGAGCTGGCGCACGGTCTCGACGACCATCCACGGGCTGTGCCTGCCGTCGGGCCCGCGGGGGAAGGTCGGGTGCGAACGCGGCCACACCGCGGCGGCGCAGAAGGCACGGCGGCCGCAGGGCCGTACATCGGTCAGGAGCACTTCGGCCACCGAGACGCGGTGGACGAGTTCGCGGGGGACGGTACGGGACCAGCTGGACGGCGTCAGGCACGTCTCACCGGCGCCACAGTCCTGTGGCCCGTCCGAGACACGCGGCGCGCGCGAACTGCGTCCGGAGCCCATGACGGAATGCTAATAAGACGATTGTGCGGTGTGCACGTCGAGCCTTCCCGGCATTCCCGCGAATGGGCTATATTCCCCCTCGCGATCTCCCCCAAGGGCAAGGAACACGCGTGCACGAACGGGCGGAAGACACCCGCAGGGCGGTATTGCAGGCAGCCGCGCACCTGTTCTTCGAACGGGGGTACGCGGCGACCAGTATCGCCGACATCAGCGAACGCTCCGCACGGACCAGCGGCGCCATCTATTTCCATTACGCCGGCAAGGAGAAACTGGCGCGTGCGGTGGTCGAGGCGCACTTCGCCACCTGGCCCGTCCTGATCGCCCGCAACGAGACCGCGGGCGCGCCCGCGCTGGAGAACCTCGTCCGCCTCAGCTTCGCGGTCGCACGGGCGTTCCGTGACGACGTGCTCGTGCGCGCCGGCGCGCGCCTGTGGGCCGAACGCCGGTCGATCGACGTGGAGATGCCCCCTCCCTTCGTCGACTGGATCGCCACGGTGGAACGCCTGCTCACCGGCGCCCGTGCGGAAGGAACGCTCGCCGCCGCGGCCGATCCGGGCCGGGACGCCGCGACCCTGGTCTCCGCCTTCTTCGGCGTGCACACGGTGTCCGACGCGCTCGACGAGCGGCGCCTGATCGAGGACCGTCTGACCGCCTTGTGGCACCTGGTCCTTCCGGGCCTGCAAGCCGTCCCGGCGCCCGGCGCCCTGCTGGCCCGGGTCAGGGACGACTCCGCGTCCCTGACCCGGTGAGGGACGGCCCCGCGCCTGGCGAGAATCAGGGGGTTCTCGGCATTTTCGCCTCTGTCGGCTGTTCGACGCCCTTCCTAGGCTTTTCTCATCAGCTGCCCGACCGCCGATGAGAAGGCCTTTCACATGTCTGAGAAGAACAACACGGAAAAGCGCGACGGGAACAACGGCAGGGAACACGACGGGAACAACGTCTCTCGGCGCACCGCGTTGGGGCGCGGCGTGGGGGCCGGGATCGGGTTCGCCGCGATCGGCCTGACGTCCGCGTTCGCCACCGCGGTGTCCGCTGCGCCGGCCGCGGCGGCCGCGCGGCCGGCGTCGGCGCCGGGTGGCCGTGGCACCCCGCAGGACGCCGGCTCACTGCCCCGGACGGTGGCGGGCATCCGCATCCCGCGCAGCGAAGTGGCCCAGAAGGCCGCGGCGTTCGCGCAGAGCGCCTCCTCCCCGACCCTCTTCAACCACGTCGTGCGGACGTATCTCTACGCCTGCGTCCTGTTCGACCAGCGCGGGGTCTCCTACGACCGCGAACTCGCCTTCGTCGCCGCGGTCCTCCACGACCTGGGGCTGGTCGAGGCGTACCGGACGCCGTCCGAGCGCTTCGAGGTCGACGGCGCCGACGCCGCCCGGCGCTTCCTGCGGGAGCAGCGCATGCCGGCCTCGCGCGTGGAGGTCGTCTGGGACGCGATCGCCCTGCACACCAACGTGGGCATCGCGACGCGCAAGAGGCCGGAGATCGCCATGGTCTCCGTCGGGTCCGGGCTCGACTTCGCCGGGAACGACCTGCAGAAGATCCCCTCCGGCACCCTGGAGGAGATCCTCGACGCGTTCCCCAGGGAGGGCTTCAAGCAGGACGCGGTCAGCACCATGCTGTCGCTGTGCCGCACCAAGCCCATGTCGGTCCTGATGCATCCCTTCGCCGAGGTCGGCCGCCGCCACATCCCCGGCTTCCCGGTGCCCACGGTGGAGGACCTGGTGCTGGCCGCGCCCTTCGCGGAGTAGGGCCGCGCCCATTTGCCGGAGACGGCCTGGGGAACTCCCTTGCCGGGTAAGGCCGTTCGCTGGGCGGGCGTCCTCAGAGCGATCCGCCGGCACCGAGGCACTCGCTCCCGGACCACCCCGGCGCTCGTCCGGGTTCTTCGGCGCGCGAAGCGGAACCCCCCGGCCCCGCAGGGCATCTCACCACCCGTACGGGCCGTGCGGCGGTGAGAGGGGATGTTCCTGATGGTACGCCGAGTTCGGGTGCTGCTGTCGATCGTCCTGGTGCTGGTGGCGGGATCGGTGGCGGTATCCGCGCCGGCCGGTGCCGTCATCGGCGGGTCCAGGAGCGGCTACGGTCCGTGGGCGGTGCGCATGCTCGTCGACGGCGCACCGGTGTGCACCGGGACAGCGATCACACGGCAGTGGATCATCAGCGCCTCGCACTGCTTCTTCGAGCAGGGGCAGCCGGTCGCCGACAAGCGGATCTCGTTCCGGGTCGGCAGTCTCGACATGCGCAAGGGGACCACGGTCCGTCCGCTGCCCGGCAGGCGCGTGGACAGTGCGCACGCCGACATGATGCTGATCAAGGTCCCGCCGATGAAGGTCCGCGCGGCACGCCTGGCCACGGCCGGGGTCCGCCGGGGGCAGGTGGTGCGGCAGTACGGGTGGGGAGCCACCTGCACGGGGGACGAGAACGCCTGCCAGTCCCCCGTGCTCAAGCAGTCGGTCCTTCGGGTCGTACGGCCCGACGACCCGCGCTGCGACGGCTTCACCGCCCCCGGCGGTTCCGACTTCTGCATGGAGAAGGTGTCCGGCATTCCCGCCGGGGGCGACTCCGGTGGCCCCGTGATGAGCGCCGGCCCCCGCGGCAGCGAAACCCTCCTCGGCGTCTTCGACGGTTCCGACCGGCAGGAGATCGCCGAGGCCGGGGAGGTCTCCCGGCAACTGGCCTGGATCCGCTCGGTCACCAGGCGTTAGCCGCCTTGTGACGGGGCCGGGCGGCCCGCGCCGGGTGCGGTCCGGACCGGTCTCCTCCGCGGTCCGGCGGGTGTCACGGCCGGGTCTTGTGCGCGAACACCCACCGGTTGCCCTCCAGCGCGTCGTTCTGCTCGGGGAGCGGGCCGCGCCCGTGCCGGTGGGTGAACTCGAAGGGGGTGTGGACGGACGTGGACCAGCCCCTGCCCGCCAGATCACCCGCGGAGTCGGGCCGGGGGCCCTTGTCGAAGAGGTGGAGCAGGTCGATGCCGATCTGCTGCCGCGTCGCCGTGTAGAGCGGGCTGTCGCGGTACTCCAGCAGGTCCTTCTCGAGTTTGACCTCGTACGCCAGGGCGCTGCCTGGGGTGCTCAGCCGGTCCACCATGTCGATGAGGTACGTCTCGGCGGCGCTCGGCAGGTAGAAGAGCAGTCCCTCGGCCAGCCAGGCACTGGGTGCGGCCGTGTCGAAGCCCGCGTCGGTCAGCGCCGCGACCCAGCCGGCCCGCAGGTCGACCGGCACCGTCACACGCGCCGCCTTCGGGGCGGCCGACACCTCCGCGAGCACCTTGTGCTTGAACTCCAGCACGCCTTCCCGGTCGATCTCGTAGACCACGCAGTCGGGCGGCCAGTCCAGCCGGAAGGCCCGCGTGTCCAACCCCGCCCCGAACAGCACGACCTGGCGGGCTCCGGCGCGGACCGAGTCGAGGAGGAAGTCGTCGAGGACCCTCGTGCGCAGACCGAAGTACCGCGCGAAGCGCCCCCACAGCGGGTTCCCGTCCCCGTCCGGTACCTGGTGCGTGCGCACCGGCCAGGCCGCGCACGCGGGCGCGGCGCGCACGAAGTGCTCGGCGTAGACGTCCCGTGCCAGGCTGTCGGGGCGGTAGGTCTCGATCGCCCGTGCCGCGGCGACCAGGAGTGCGGTCAGGCCCACCCCCGCGTCCACGCCGTCCTCGCCGGTGTTCTGCGGCGCCGTACCGACCATGTTTCCTCCGTTGACGAGAGTGGTGGGCCCGTCTGCTGCCCGGGACCGCCGTTCACCGGTTTCTTCTGTGCGGGATCAGGACGGGTTTGACCACGCGACCCGCCTCGCAGTCGCGTTCGGCCTCGTTGATGTCGGCGAGCGGGTAGGTGCGGATCAACTGGTCGAAGGGGAACCGCCCGGCCTGCCACAGCCCGGTCAGGCGGGGGATCAGCAGCCCCGGCACGGCGTCCCCCTCGCAGATGTGGGAAATGCCGCGGCCCCGGTCCAGTGTCCCGGGTTCGAGCGGCAGCGCGGTGTGCAGCCGTGCCACCAGGCCGAGGCGGCCGGTGGGGCGCAGCGCCCGGAGGGCGTCGTTGATCAGGGCGGCGGAGGCCGTGGTGTCCAGCGCGTACTGCGCGCCGCCGTCGGTCAGCCGACGGATGCGGTCGGGCAGCCCGGCCGACGCGGCGGACAGCGGGATCGCGCCGAACCGCTCGGCCAGGGCGAGCCGTTCGGGGTGCCGGTCGACGGCCACGGTGAACGCGCCGGCGGCGGTGGCCGCCATCACCGAGGCCAGGCCCACCGCTCCCGCGCCGTAGACGGCGAGGGTGTCACCGGGGCCGATGCCGAAGACGTTCAGCACCGCTCCCGCGCCGGTGAGGAAGCCGCAGCCGAGCGGTCCGAGCAGTTCGACGGGCAGGGCGGGGTCGACCCGGACGGCGTTGCGGGCCGGGACGAGGGCGTACTCGGCGAACGAGGACTGGCCGAACCAGCGGGGGGCCAGTGCTCCCCCGGCCCCGTCGGTGAACCGCGGCGGGTCCTGCTGGCGTCCTCCGAAGAGGTTGAGGGAGGCGAAGGAGTCGCAGTAGGCGGGGGCGGCTGCCCTGCAGTTGCGGCAGTGTCCGCAGGAGTCGAAACTCAGCACGACGTGGTCGCCGACGCTCAGCGCGCTGTCCGGGCCGCCCGTCCGCACCACGATCCCGGCGCCCTCGTGGCCGAGGACCGCCGGCAGCGGGCTGCGGCCGGCCGAGCGCCGGACGGCGAGATCGGTGCGGCACATCCCGCAGCCCGCGATCTCGACCAGGATCTCGTCGTCCGCCGGGCCTTCCCGCAGGACCACCTCCTCGACCTCGAACGGTCTCTCGTACGACCGCAGTACGGCCGCGCCGAATCTCATGGTCACGCCTCCCGCGGGCGGTGCACGACGAACGGCCGGAGGTTCCCGTAGAGGCCCCACGGTCCGCCCGCGACGCCGACGCCGCTGTCCTTGGCGCCCGCGAACGGCTGGGCGAGGGAGAGTTCGGCGTGGTGGTTGATCCATGCCGTCCCGCACTCCAGACGGCCGGCCACGGCCTCGGCCCGGTCCAGATCGGTGCCCCACACCGAGCCGCCCAGCCCGAAACCGGTGCCGTTGGCCGCCTCGAGGGCCTCGTCGAGGTTCCGGTAGGGCAGCACCGGCAGCACCGGACCGAACTGCTCCTCCGTCACCACGGGGCTGGTGGGCGGCACGTCGGTGAGGATCGTCGGAGCGAAGAAGTAGCCCGGCCGCTCGAGCCGGTGGCCGCCCGCCACGGCGCGGGCGCCGTCCGCCAGCGCCTTGCCCGTGTAGGCCTCCACCCGGGCCAGCTGGGGGGCGTTGTTGACCGGACCCAGCTGTGTGTCCGGGTCGAGACCGGGGCCGACGGTGACGGACCTGGCGCGCTGGGCGAGGCCTTCCACCACCTCGGAGTGGAGCCGGGCCGGGGCGTAGACGCGCTTGACGGCCATGCAGACCTGTCCGCAGTTGCGGAACGCGGCCCAGAACAGCTTGTCCGCGATGCGTTCCACGTCGACGTCCTCCAGGAGGAGCGCGGCGTCGTTGCCGCCCAGTTCCAGGGTGACCCGGGCGAGCGAGGCCGCGGCGCCCTCGGCGACGGCCCGGCCGGTGGGGACCGAGCCGGTGAAGGTGACGTGGCGGATTCCGGGGTGGGACGCGAGCCGGGCACCGAGGGGTTCACGGCCGGTGACGATGGTCAGTACGTCCTTCGGCAGGGCCTTGGCGAGGACGGAGCCCAGCAGCCGGGTGGCGAGGGGCGTGAACGGGGAGGGCTTGAGCACCATCGTGTTCCCCGCGGCGAGCGCGGGCGCGAACTTGGCCGCCGCGAGCTGGAGGGGGAAGTTCCACGGCACGATGGCGGCGACGGGCCCGAGCGGCCGCCAGCGGATCTCGCTGTGCACCGGCCGGCCGTCGTCGATCCGCTGGGGCTGCGGTGCCGTTTCGGCGAAGTACCGCAGGCGGGCCGCGGTGCGGGCGATCTCCGCGGACGACTCGGCCAGGGGCTTGCCCTGTTCCCGGGTGAGCAACCGGGCCAGTTCGGCACCGGCCGCCTCCACGGCGTCGGCCGCCGCGCGCAGCGCGGTGGCGCGGGCAGCGGGCTCGTCCCGCCAGCCGAGCCAGGCCCGGTGCGCCCGTTCGACGACGGCGTCCAGCTCCTGCGGCCGCTGATCGGGAGCCTCGCCGAAGGCCTCACCCGTGGCCGGGTCGACGACGGCGAGACACCCGCCCGGGACATCGGCCGGAGGACGGCGCTCCAAGGTCGGCATGCCGGATCAGTTCGCCGGGGTGCCGGCGACCGCGTGCTCCCGGGCCTGCCGGTCCATCTCCGCCCGGAAGGCGGCCACCAGGTGGGGCTGGATCCTCCCGGCGGTGCGGTCGCCGCCTTCGCAGACCGCCCCGCGCACCCCGACGATGTCGGTGCCGATCCGGGTCAGCGGGCCGAGGTCGGCCTGCTTGACGCTGCCCGCGAGAGCGGCGAGCAGACCGTGCTCGTGGGCCAGCCGGACGAACTCGGCGCAGACGTCCGGCGGGACGTGGTCGAACAGCCGTGTGCCGTCCTTGACCGCGGTGTCGAGCATGGCCGCGTCGGCACCGGAGCGGTGGGCGATGCCGGGCAGCGCGAGCGGGTTGACGCAGCCGATCCGGTGGGCGTCCGCGTAGCCCGAGGCGACGACGAGCGCCTCCGGCCGGTGGTCCTTCACCGCCCTGACGACCCCGCGCATGACCTCGACGGCCTGGTCGGGCGTCGTGCAGCCGTAGAGCCCGACCTTGATGTACGTGGCTCCCGAGACGACGGCGCCGAGCGCGGCCTGGGCCACCGTGCCGGGCTTGTACGGGACGTCCCCCACGGTCGCGGACACCGGCTTGTCCGCGGGGACCGCGTCGCGGATCTCCCTGATGACCCACGGGAAGTTGGCGCCCAGCGAGCCCTCGTCGGGCTTTTTGACATCGACGATGTCGAGGTGCTCCGCCGCCTTCGCGCAGTCGAGGGCCTCCTCGACACTGTCCGGGGAGATGAGAAGCAACAACGTGGACTCCTTCCACCGCGGGTCCGCCCGGCCGGGGCTCAGATGTGCGGCTCGTCCGGTTCCCGTGCGGTGTGCTCATCATTTCCCGCGTCCGTGGGCACCGGTAGGGCGCGCGGAGTCCTCTCGGGGCGCCCCACGGCGCTCGCAGTGCGCCGTGCGCACCGGCGGGAACCGGCCGGCGGCCGGTACCGGCACCTGCCGCGGCCCGCGCCGGAGCGGTCCCGGCGCTCCGGCGCGGGCCGGACCGGTCCGGGGTGCTCCTGCCCGCGAGGGGTCATCGGTCCGGAAGAGGTCACCGGCCTCGATGGGTCGCCGCCCCGCAAGGGGGCACCGGCAGGGGCGGCAGCGCCCGCGGGCCGCCGAGGTGGGAGGGGTCCGGTCAGAGGGGCTTGAGCCGGGTGCGCAGGAGGCAGAACTCGTTGCCTTCCGGGTCGGCCAGGACGTGCCAGTTCTCGGTGCCGCTCTGGCCGACGTCGGCGGGCCTGGCGCCCAGGGCGAGCAACCGCTCCAGCTCGGCGTCCTGGTCGCGGTCGGTGGCGTTGACGTCGATGTGCAGCGGGAGCTTCCCGGGCCGCGGGGCGCCACCGGGGCTGAGGACGAGGGTGGGCTGCGGACCGCCGAAGCCGACGCCGGGCGGCCCGATCTCGATGCTCCCGTCCTCCTCACGGCCGAGTTCGACGTAACCGAGGACCTCGCTCCAGAACGCGGCGAGCCGCTCGGGGTCGGCGCAGTCGAGAACCAGTTCGCTGATGCGGCATGCCATGCCCGCCAGCGTACTCGGCCGCCGGGGGCGAACACGGCCTTGTTTCCCGGGGGGTTGGCAGTAGGCCCGCCCCGCCCCGGGCGGGGGCCGCGACGGTCGCCGTCGGCAGGCCCCCGGTCGTGCCGGTCAGCGGTCGAGGACAGCCGGGGCGACAGCGCCCGGGGTGCTTGGCCGGTCCCGCCCGGCATCGAGCGGCCGGCCTCAACTCGCCCTGCCCGCCGCCCGGTCGACTGACCGCGTCCGCGCATCGCCTCCGAGCGCCTGACTTTGCCCGCCACTCTGCGGCACGGCCACCGCTACGTGACATCGATCACAACGCATTCCGCTACTACGCACCAGCGATAGTAGTGGACGCTCTGGCGACATGGGGGACTTGTCCGGCTTGGTACAGGTGCTCGGCGCGGTCGCCAGGGGCGCTGACCACCGCTCAGCCCTTCTCTTTCTTCTCCCGCCCGGGAGGGGCTCCTGACGCCGGGCCAGGCGTGCGCACCTGGGCGGACGACGTGATCAGCATGTTCCCCTTCGGCTCCGCAAGGACCGCGACGATCTACGAGCCGGGGTAGTAGCGAAGACCTTTGCGTCGCCGCTCACCGTCGTCCCAAGATGACGACCCGAAGACATCGCCGCAGTTCAGGGGCGGACTCCCGAAGAGCCGCCCGGTCGAAGGCGCTCGGCGACCACCGAGTGAGGTCACGCATGGGCAAGCATCGCAAGCATCAGCAGTACCGGCGGATAGCCATCGCCGCCGTCGCCGCCGTCGCCGCCGGAGCCGTCGGCGTCCCGTCCGCCGCACTGGCCTGCGGCTGGCCGGGCAGCGGAACACACCCGTCGCAGCACGTCGCGGACAGGACGGCCGAGGTCCAGTGGAATCCGAGCGCGTGGGACGACGCCGGGAGCGGTACGCGGGGCGGCGGGACGACGCCCTCGAAGACACCGACCGCGACCGCCCACGAGGACGGGGCCTCCCGGCACACCGCGACCCCGTCCGGCCCCAGGAGCGTCAGGGGCACGGCTTCACCGCGCCCGCGGAAGACAGCGGTGAGGTCCGGCAAGCCCCTCTCCCTCGGCACTCCGCACAGGAGCACCGCGTCCGCGGCCCCGACCGCGGCCTCCACGGCCCCCACCACGGCCTCCGCCGCACCCACGGCCCCCACCACGGCCTCCGCCTCCCCGGCACCCGCCACCGCGCCCGCCGGCGCTCCCCCGGCCGCCTCCGCCGGCCCGCAGACCGGTACGACGGCGCCCACCGCCGTCGCCGCCCAGGTCCTGGAACTCGTCAACGCCGAGCGGGCGAAGGCCGGTTGCTCGGCGCTGACCGCGGACCCCACACTGGCCGCGGCCGCCCAGGCGCACAGCGAGGACATGGCGGCGCACCAGAACATGTCGCACACCGGCTCCGACGGGTCCGCCCCCGGCGACCGCATCACCGCCGCGGGTTACGCCTGGAGCACGTACGGCGAGAACGTCGCCTACGGGTACTCCACCCCGGAACAGGTGATGGCGGCCTGGATGGCGAGCCCCGGCCACAAGGCCAACATCCTCAACTGTTCGTTCAAGGAGATCGGTGTCGGCCTGGCCCAGCCCGGCGCGTACTGGACGCAGGACTTCGCGACCAGCCGCTGAACGACGCCCGTCCGGCGGCCGCGCGGGCCGGCGAGGGCCTGGCCCGGCGACCGCCGCCGCCCGGCCGGCCCGGCGCCCCGCCCCCGGCGCTCAGGCGCTGCACTCGGCGCGCACCGCGTCGACCGCGTGATGCGCGTCCGTCGCGCCCGAGGAGTTCCAGTCCTTGCCCCGGTCGTGCAGCTTCACCGCGAGGACACCGTCGGTGATCCTCACCGCCGGTGACGCCACCCACTGCCCCCGGTGGCCGACCTGGTCGACGCTGAACCCGGTCAGTGTCGCCGCGCTCGCGCTCGACCCGTTGTGCAGGGTGTAGTACGACGGATCGCCGCCGACGTGCTTGAGAGCCGCTGGCGCGGCGCTCACGGCCGCCGTCCGGGACGCCACCCGGCGCGGCGCGCTCGTCGTCGCGCCCGCCTGCGCACCGCCCGGCCCGTCCGCGGGCACCGCCTCGCCGGACCCGGCCCGGCCCGCCTATCCCGCGGCGCTCCCGCAGGTCGTGGCGGTGGCGTCGCTGGGGCCCGGCGGCGTCCCCGGCCTGCGGACCGCGCCGAGCACGGCACCGGACATCGCGGCGCCCGGCGAGGCGGTGATGAGTGTCGGACCGGGAGGTCCGGGCCACTTCACGGGCAGCGGCGCCGACCTGGCGACGGCGTTCGTGGCGGGCACGGCGGCCCTGGTCCGCGCGGCGCACCCGGAGTCGACGCCCGCCCAGGTGCGGGCGCGGCTGCTCACGACGGCGTACCCCATGGTGACGGCGGGCCGGGCGTTCGTGGGCGCGGGCACCGTAGACCCGTCGGCAGCGGTCAACGCCCCGGCCCCCGGCGCCGCCACGCCCTCCGCGGCCACGTCTCCCTCCTCCTTCGCGCTTCCCGCCCGCGCCTCCCACCGGGGCCGTGGCACCGCCGTGGTCGTGGCGGTCGCCGCCGTGGCCGCGATCCTCCTGACCGCCCTCGCCGGGTTCACGTTCGCCCGGGGCCGGCGCAGGGGCTGGCGCCCGGGAACGCCCTGACGCTCGGCCCGCGTCGGGCGCGCACCACCCGGCCGCCGCCCGCCGGGCCGGCGAGCCGGCGGGGCGGCGAGCCGGCGGGGCGGCGGGGCGGGTACCCGCCGTGCGTGCGACGTCCCGTCAGGACCCGGTCGCTGCGCGCCACCGGCCGGGGCGGGTGATGCCGTCCATGAGCAGGTCGAGCAGCCGCTCGGCCTGTGCGCGCTGGCGGACGTCCCCGGCCGCGAGGGTGACACCGGCCAGGGCCATGAGGATGTCGGAGGAGGCCACGTCCTCGCGGACCGCTCCCTGAGCGACGGCGGCGAGACGGAACTCCTCGACGGCGTCCGTCAGTTGCGCGCGCGTCTGCGAACCGAGCCGTTCGTCGTCCCGCAGGAGTGCCTTGAGCGTCTCCGCCATGCCGTGCTTGGCGGCGAGGTAGTCCAGCACCTCGGACATCCATGCCCGCAGCGCCCGGTCGGCCGGCAGGTCGCGCAGGAGCGGCGAGGTCCGGGCGCACAGCCGGGCGGTCTCGTAGCGGTAGGTGGCGTCGACGAGCTGCTCACGGGTCGGGAAGCGCCGGTAGAGGGTGCCGATCCCCACACCCGCGTCCTCGGCGATCTGCTTCAGGGTCGCGGCGGCGCCGTCCCGCGCGAACGCCAGGGCGGCGGCGGCGAGCAGCTTGTCCTCGTTGGCCCGCGCGTCGGCCCGGACGCGACGGCCGGACGGATCAGGCATGCGGTTCTTCCTCTCGGCTTGCTGTCCGGAGCCGACTCCGCTTACGGTGGCGGCCAAGCGGAGTCGACTCCGCTTGTGTCGGACGGTAGCAGATTGCCGCCGTCCGCCCGTCGCACCGCCGCGACCACGAAAAGGGGCACCCACGTCATGCGGTACCGCACGCTGGGCAGTACAGGAGTCCAGGTCAGCTCGCTCTGCCTGGGCGCGATGATGTTCGGGAAGTGGGGGAACCCCGATCACGACGACTCGGTCGGCATCATCCGCACCGCGCTCGACGCGGGCGTCAACATCATCGACACCGCCGACGTGTACGCGGACGGCGAGTCCGAGGTCATCGTCGGGAAGGCGATCGCCGGACGGCGCGACGAGGTCGTCCTGGCGACCAAGGTGTCCAGCCCGATGGGTCCCGGCCCCGGCCGGCGCGGCGCCTCGCGGCGCTGGATCACGCAGGCCTGCGAGGAGAGTCTGCGCCGGCTGGGCACCGATCACATCGACCTGTACCAGGTGCACCGGCCCGATCCGGCGACCGACGTCGACGAGACCCTGGGCGCGCTCTCCGATCTCGTCCGCGCGGGCAAGATCCGCTACGCGGGGTCCTCGACGTTCGCGCCCTCGGCGATCGTCCAGGCGCAGTGGACCGCCGAACGGCGCGGGCGCGAGCGCTTCGTGTGCGAACAGCCGCCGTACTCCCTCCTGGCCCGGGGTGTGGAGGCCGAGGTGCTGCCCACCTGCGAGACGTACCGGATGGGGGTGCTGGCCTGGAGCCCGCTGGCCGGGGGGTGGCTCTCCGGCCGCTGGCGCCGCGACGGGGCCGGTCCGTCCAGCCACCGCACCCGGACCATGCCCTTCCGCACCACGCTCTCCCACTACGACCTGGACGTGCCGGGCAACCAGGCCAAGCTGGACGCCGCCACGGAACTCGCCCGCACGGCCGACGAGGCCGGCCTGACGCTGATCCAGCTGGCGCTGGCGTTCGTCACCACGCACCCCGCGGTCACCGCGGCGGTCGTCGGCCCCCGTACCGCCGCGCACCTGCGCGACCATCTGAGCGCGGCGGACATCGTCCTGGAGCCCGCCGTGCTGGACCGCGTCGACCGCATCGTGGCGCCGGGCACCGACCTCAACCCCGAGG
Source organism: Streptomyces sp. NRRL S-340 (assembly GCF_000720185.1). Classification (GTDB taxonomy): domain Bacteria; phylum Actinomycetota; class Actinomycetes; order Streptomycetales; family Streptomycetaceae; genus Streptomyces. The sequence goes on from NZ_JOIY01000003.1 coordinate 225,893, forward strand.
ACACGGGCTACCACGCGGCCGTCCTGGCCGACCCGGCACGCCGCCGCCGCACCGCCGCCCGGTGAGCCACCCGGGTCGGCCCGTTCGTCCCGCCCCCGCCGGCCCGGCACGGCCCCGCACCTCACGGAACGTCAGGCGTCGTAGCCGTAGCCCGTCCAGTTCTCCAGCACGCGCTCGCGCAGTTCGCGGGGGTACGACGTACGGAAGGAGGCGGTGGTGCCGCGGAAGCCGTCCGGCAGCAGGCAGTCCGTGACCGACTTGCCGCCCCGGGCGGCGCGGACCTCCTCGGGGGTGAGGTAGGGGACCATCGGGATGCCGGGGGCCTGCGGGAAGGTGTGGTGGCCGGTGTCCGGGTGGCTGCGGGTGGCGAGCGCCCAGACGACCTGGCCGATGTCGGTGACGTCGATGTCGTCGTCGACGACGATCACCTTGGGCACCAGCCATCCGGCGTGCGAGGCGAACAGCACGTCGGCGATCGAACGGATCAACGCGCCCCGGCCCAGGCCGAGTTCCACGCGCTGGGCGCGGTCGACGGAGACGGCGAGCCAGCAGGTGGCGGCCTCGTAGGGGCACCACGCCAGAGTGATCGGCAGCCCGGCGGCGCGCAGCACGTCCAGGGCGGCGGCCGCGATCATGGTGCCCCAGATCGTGTGGTTCTCCTCCGGCGGCACCCCGGCCGCGCAGACCGGCAGGATCGGGTCGTCGCGGTAGGTGACCGCCTCGACGTGGAAGACGGGCTGCTCCTTGCCGTCGGGGAACGCGTACCCGTGGTACTCCCCCATCGGCCCCTCGGGGGCGGTCTCGTCGCTGCTGAGGTAGCCCTCCAGGACGATCTCGGCGTTGGCGGGCACGTACAGTCCGTTCGTCTCGGTACGGACCACCTCGACCGGGCTGCCGGTGAGCGCGCCGACGTAGCCGTCCTCGTCGACGTGCGCCGGGAGCGGCATCCCCGCGGCCGCGAGCGCCGCGGGCGGGGCGCCCAGGACCATCGCCCACGGCGTGTGCCGGCCCTCCTCGCGCCACGCCTCGCGGATCATGCCGACGTGTTGCTGCGGCATGGCGGGACCGACCAGGGTCGTGCGGTCGCGCAGCATGGTGCGGGCCACCGACCAGCTCGTCCACGAGCCGTCCGGGGTGCGCACCACGTGGAAGCCGTAGGTGCCGAAGTACCGTCCGCCGTCCTCCTGGTGGAGCAGGGGTACGGGGAAGAGTTCCAGGTCGACGTCGTCACCGGTGCGGACGTTCTGCTTGCACGGCCCGGTGGCGACCTCGACCGGCGCGACGGGGTCCGCGTGCAGGGCGGCGACGAGGTGTTCCACGATCCGCCGCGGACCGGCGTCGCGGGGCAGCCCGACGTGCGCGGCGAGCCGCGCGTGGGCGGCACCCGACCGGGGGTCGCCCAGTCCGGCCGGGGCGCCCAGGACGCGGTGGCCGGGGGCGGCGCCGGTGAGGGAGGTGAACAGGGGGGCGGGTGCGCCGGTCTCGTACGCCCGACGGGTCACGGCGCCCACTTCGAGGTGCGGATCGACGCTCCTGCCGATCTCCACCGCATCGCCGTCGGCCAGCAGCCGTGCGACGAAGGCCCGGAAGTCGAGGGCGGGGTCGGGAGCGGGGCGCTGGGAGGCGCCGGGGGCAGGGTCGAGGTCACGGCCGGTGCGGGGGGCGGGGCCGGGGAAGGAATGGGTGGTCATGGCGCGGGCGGGCTCCTGTTCGTCTGGATGTGAGGCCGGCCAGGGGTGGCCGGTCAAGGGTCTGTCTCTTATACACATCTCCGAGCCCACGAGACTCCTGAGCATCTCGTATGCCGTC
>NZ_JOIY01000004.1 GCF_000720185.1 Streptomyces sp. NRRL S-340
ATGATCGAGATCCGCAAGCAGAACCCCGCCTTCGGCCTCGGCACCTACACCGAACTCCCCTCCTCCAACCCCGCCGTCCTCGCCTTCCTGCGCGAGTACGACGACGACCTGGTGCTGTGCGTGCACAACTTCTCCCGCTTCGCCCAGCCCACCGAGCTGGATCTCAGCTCGTTCATCGGGCGGCACCCCGTCGAGCTGTTCGGCGGGGTGCGCTTCCCGGCCATCGGGGAGCTGCCGTACCTGCTGACCCTGGCGGGCCACGGCTTCTACTGGTTCCGGCTCCGCAGGGACGCCGCTGCTTAGCGCACCGACCGAAGTGGGCGCCCGGCTCGCGACGCCTGGCGCGTGCTGATCGGTCTCCCATCTCGTCCGCAGCTCTTGGCGTGCCGGCGGGCGGGGCGGTTTCCCCGCCCCGCCCGTGGGCACGCGTGAGACACACCCGACCAGCGATTGGACGCGACGCCATGTCGGAAGCCATGTCGCAAGCCGTCACACGCTCTGTCACCGCCGGCAGCGCCGGCCTCCTCGCGTCCCTGGACCCGCTGCTGCACGAGTGGCTGCCCCGGCAGCGCTGGTTCGCGGGCAAGGGCCGCCCGGTCACGGGATTCTCCCTGGTCGCGGCCACCGAGCTGCTCCCCTCCGACGCCAAGCTGGGCCTGCACCACCTGCTCGTCCGCGCCCACCAGCCGCTCTCCCCCGTGCCGGGCAGCGGTGTCCCGCACCCCGGGGACTGCTACCAGCTGCTGATAGGCGCGCGCGAGGCGCTGCCCCCGAGACTGGCGCCCGCGCTGATCGGTCACGTCCACGACGGCCCGCTCGCCGGGCGCACCGTGTACGACGCCCTGTACGACCCGCGGCCCGCCGAGGTGCTCCTGGAGGCCCTGCGCACCCAGGCGCGCATCGGCGGGCTGCGTTTCGAGCGGCGCGAGGAGATACGCCCCGACCTGGTGCCGCGCATGGTGACCGCCGAGCAGTCCAACTCGTCGGTGATCTACGGAGACACGTTCATCCTGAAACTGCTGCGCCGGGTCCTGCCCGGTGTGAACCCCGATCTCGAGCTGCCGCTGGCGCTGGCCCGCGAGGGCTGCCCCCGGGTGCCGGCACCGGCCGCCTGGATGACCGCCGAGGTGGGGGACACCGGTGACGACTCCTACGTCCTCGGGGTGCTCCAGCCCTTCGTGCAGGGAGCGTCGGACGGCTGGGAACTGGCCCTGCGCGAGCTGGCCAAGGGCGAGGACTTCGCCGCCGAGGCGCGGGCGCTGGGCCGTGCCACCGCCGAGGTGCACACGGCGCTGGCCCGCGCGCTGCCCACGGTCAGCCTGGCCCACCTCCAGCTCCAGTCGCTGGTCGACGGCATGGCCGAGCGGCTGGAGGCGGCGGCCCAGGCGGTGCCCGCGCTCCGGCCGTACGCCCCCGGCCTGCACTCCGCCTTCGAGGCGCTGGCCGACCTGGCCGCCGAGGGCCACACCTGGACCGCCCAGCGCATCCACGGCGACCTGCACCTGGGGCAGTGCCTGCGGTCCCCCTCCGGTCAGTGGTCGCTGATCGACTTCGAGGGCGAACCGGCCAAGCCGCTCGCCGAGCGGCGGATGGCCCAGCCCGTGGTGCGGGACGTCGCCGCAATGCTGCGTTCCTTCGACTACGCGGCGCACTCGGCGGGCGGCCCGCCCGCGACCCGGTGGGCGGCGGCCTGCCGGGCCGCGTACTGCACCGGGTACGCCGAGGCCGGCGGCCGCGACCCGCGCACCGACCCCGTGCTGCTGCGGGCCTACGAGACCGACAAGGCGGTGTACGAGGTCCTGTACGAGGCCCGGCACCGCCCGGACTGGCTGCCCGTGCCGCTGGCGGCGGTGCGCCGTCTGGCCATGGGCTCCCAGCCCGTCTGACCCGGCCGCCCGCCGGGGGCACCACCGTCCGTCACCGTCCTGCCCCGATCCTTCGCCGAGGAGGCCCCGCCCGTGACTGCCCGTCCCCCCTCCAGTGGTCCGGACCCGAAGCAGCCGCCCGAGGCCGCCGCGCAGAAGGCCCCCGCCGCGAAGACACCGGCCGGGAAGACCCCGCCCGAGAAGACGGCAGCCGAGAAAGCGGCAGCCGAGACCGCGCCGCGGAAAGCGGCGGCCAAGAAGACGGCACCCGCGAAGACGACAGCCGAGACCGCGCCGCGGAAAGCGGCGGCCAAGAAGACGGCAGCCGAGAAGACGACAGCCAGGACCGCGGTCCAGAAAGCAGGGGCCGGGAAGACAGCGGCCGGGAAGGCGGCGCCCGCGAAGCCCCCGGCCCGGCGGACGACGGCGAGGAAGGCGGCGGCGAAGGCGACGGCCGGGAAGGCGGCGGTGAAGAGGACCGCGGCCGAAGAATCCGCGCCGCGGAGGACCGCGCCCCCGCCGGAGGTCTCCCCCGCCCTCGCCATGGCGGACCGCGAGCGGCTGCTCGCCGGTACGCACCACGACCCGCACTCCGTGCTCGGCGCGCACCCCGTGCCCGGGGGCGTCGCCGTGCGGGCGTTCCGGCCGTACGCCCTCGGCGTCGCCGTCCTCGCCGACGGCCTCCAGGTGGAGCTGCGGCACGACGGGGAGGGCTTCTTCTCGGGGCTGCTGCCGCTGCGGGACGTACCGGAGTACCGGCTGGAGGTGGCGTACGAGGGCACGGTGCAGCGCACCGAGGACGCGTACCGTTTCCTGCCCGCCCTCGGCGAGCTGGACCTGCACCTGATCGGCGAGGGCCGGCACGAGGAGCTGTGGCGAGCGCTCGGCGCGCACCCGACGACGCACCAGGGGGTCGCCGGGACCCGCTTCGCGGTGTGGGCGCCCGACGCGCGGGGCGTGCGGGTGGCCGGTGGTTTCAACTTCTGGGACGGCACCGCGTACCCGATGCGCTCGCTGGGCGGCACGGGCGTGTGGGAGCTGTTCGTGCCCGGCATCGGCGAGGGCGAGCTGTACAAGTTCGAGATCACCCGGCCGGACGGTTCCAGGACGCTGCGCGCCGATCCGCTGGCCCGCCGCACCGAGGTGCCGCCGGCCACCTCCTCCGTCGTGCACGCCTCGCACCACGAGTGGAGCGACCAGGAGTGGCTGGCCCGGCGTGCGCGGCGCCCCGCGCACGAGGCGCCGCTCTCGGTGTACGAGGTCCACCTGCCCTCCTGGCGGCCGGGCCTGACCTACCGCGACCTGGCCGAGCAGCTTCCCGCGTACGTCAAGGACCTGGGCTTCACGCACGTGGAGCTGATGCCGGTCGCCGAGCACCCCTTCGGCGGCTCCTGGGGCTACCAGGTCACCGGCTTCTACGCGCCCACCGCGCGCCTGGGCACCCCGGACGACTTCAAGTACCTGGTGGACGCGCTGCACCGGGCGGGCATCGGCGTGATCATGGACTGGGTGCCGGCGCACTTCCCGCGCGACGCGTGGGCGCTGGCCGAGTTCGACGGACGCCCGCTGTACGAGCACTCCGACCCGCTGCGCGCGGCCCACCCCGACTGGGGCACCCTGGAGTTCGACTTCGGCCGCCGCGAGGTGCGCAACTTCCTGGTCGCCAACGCCGTCTACTGGTGCGAGGAGTTCCACATCGACGGGCTGCGCGTGGACGCGGTGGCCTCCATGCTCTACCTGAGGAGTCCACGGCCTGGGACGGGGTCACCCGCGCCACCCACCACCGGGGCCCGAGCGGCTTCGGCGGCCTGGGTTTCGGGCTGAAGTGGAACATGGGCTGGATGCACGACTCGCTCCAGTACATGAGCCACGAACCCGTGCACCGCGCCTACCACCACGGCGAGATGACGTTCTCCATGGTGTACGCGTACAGCGAGAACTACGTGCTGCCGATCTCCCACGACGAGGTGGTGCACGGCAAGGGCTCGCTGGTGTCGAAGATGCCCGGCGACTGGTGGCAGCAGCGCGCGAACCTGCGCGCCTACCTGGCCTTCATGTGGTCCCACCCGGGCAAGCAGCTCCTCTTCATGGGACAGGAGTTCGCCCAGGGCTCGGAGTGGTCGGAGACGCGCGGCCCGGACTGGTGGCTGCTCGACCCGTCCTACGGCGCCGCCGCCGACCACCGGGGCGTCCTGGACCTGGTCCGCGACCTCAACTCCGTCTACCGCGCCACCCCGGCCCTGTGGGAGCGGGACGTCCACCCCGACGGGTTCGAGTGGATCGTCGGGGACGCGGCCGACGACAACGTACTGGCGTTCCTGCGCCGCGACGCGGACGGCACCCCGCTGCTCGCGGTGTCGAACTTCGCTCCCGTCGTCCGCCACGACTACCGCCTGGGCGTCCCCGACGACGTGCCCGCCTGGCGGGAGGCGGTCAACACGGACGCGGCCCGCTACGGCGGCAGCGACGTCGTCCGCCCCGACCCTGTCAAGCCGGACCCCCAGGGGTGGCACGGCCGCCCGGCGAGCATCCGGCTGACCCTGCCGCCCCTGGCGACGGTGTGGCTGCGCCCGGCGTGAGGGCCCCGGCGCCCGGCGGCCCTGGCACGTTCCGGGCGTCCGTCACTTTGTGAGCGCCTGCGCCAGCGCCGGCGGCAACGCCCCCGTGTGCACCACGCCCAGCCGCTGGGTCGCCCGGGTCAGGGCCACGTACAGGTCGCTCGTGCCGTAGCGGGCCGGCTCGACGACCAGTACGGAGTCGAACTCCAGGCCCTTGGCCTGGCGCGGGTCGAGCAGGACGACCGTGTGCGTCAGGTCGGGTTCCGCGCCCGCGGTGACCCCCTCCAGCCGGGCGGCCAGGCGGCGGTGCAGGTCGCGCGGTGCGATGACGGCGAGCCGGCCCTCCTCGGGGGTGAGTTCGGCGACGGCCTTCTCGACCGCGCCGGGCAGGTCGTCGGTGGCGCGGACCCAGGGCCGTACGCCGGTGGAACGCACCGAGCTGGGCGGCTCGAAGCCGGGGTGCTCGGCGCGGACCACGGCCGCCGCCACGTCCATGATCTCGGCGGGCGTGCGGTAGTTGACGCCGAGCCGGGTGTGCTCGAAGCGGTCCTCGACGTACGGCCGGAGGATGCCCTCCCAGGAGCCGGCACCGGCCGCCTCGGCCGTCTGCGCGGGGTCGCCCACCAAGGTCATGGAACGGGTCGGGCTGCGCCGCATCAGCAGCCGCCACGCCATCGGCGACAGCTCCTGCGCCTCGTCGACGATGATGTGCCCGAACGCCCAGGTGCGGTCGGCCGCCGCACGCTCGGCGGCGCTGCGGTGGTCGTCCTCCTCCTGGCGTTCGGCGAACCGCTCGGCGTCGATGATGTCGTGCGCGGACAGGACCTCGGAGTCCTCCTCGTGCTTGTCGTCGAACTCGTAGGTCCGCGAGGCGTACGACACGTCGAGCACGCCCTGGGCGTACGCCACCTGCGTCTCGCGCTCGCGTTCGGCGCGGGCGCGGGCGAGGCGGTCGTCCTCGCCGAGCAGTTCGGCGGCCTCGTCGAGCAGCGGCACGTCGGCGACGGTCCAGGCCCGGGTGACCGGGCGGCGGACGGCGTCGGCGTCCTCCTCGGACAGGTACCCCTCCGGTGCGGCCAGGAAGTCCGCGACCAGCCGCTGCGGGGTCAGCCGCGGCCACAGCCGGTCGACGGCGGACCAGACCTCGGGGTTCTCGGCGAGTTCGTCGCGGATCTGGGTGATGTCGCTCGCGTCGAGGAGGTTGGAGCCGTCGTAAGGGTCGGTGCCGATGCGCTCGGCGACCATGTCGGTGAGGGTGTTGAGGATGTGGCCCTCGAAGTGCTCGCGGGCCGCGTTGTGCGGCAGCTTCGCGGCGCGCGTTCGCTCGCGGGCGACCCGCACGAGGCCATCGTCGAGCATCAGGACCTCGCGGTCGTGCTCGATGGCGATGACGGGGTCGGGCAGCGCCTGGCGGTCGCGTACGACGGCGGCGAGCACGTCGGCCATGTCGGCGCGGCCCTTGACGGCAGCCGCCCCGGGGGTGTCGTGGGCGGTCGCCCGCACGCCGGGGAACAGCTCGCCGACGGTCGCCAGCAGCACGCCCGTCTCACCGAGCGAGGGCAGTACCTCGCCGATGTAGCCGAGGAACGCCGGGTTGGGGCCGACGATCAGCACGGCCCGGCGGGCGAGCAGTTCCCGGTGTTCGTAGAGCAGGTAGGCGGCCCGGTGCAGTGCGACGGCGGTCTTGCCGGTGCCGGGGCCGCCCTCGACCACCAGCACGCCGCGGTGCGGGGCGCGGATGATGCGGTCCTGGTCGGCCTGGATGGTGCGCACGATGTCGCCCATCCGGCCGGTGCGCGCGGAGTTCAGCGCGGCGAGCAGCACCGCGTCGCCGGCCGGGTCCTCGTGGCCGGTGCGGGTGGCGTCACCGAGGTCGAGGATCTCGTCGTGCAGGGCGGTGACCCGGCGGCCTTCGCCGGCGATGTGCCGGCGGCGGCGCAGGCCCATCGGGGTGTGCCCGGTGGCCAGGTAGAACGGGCGGGCGACGGCGGCCCGCCAGTCGATCAGGACGGGCGTGCGTTCGGCGTCGTCGGCGCGCAGTCCGACCCGGCCGATGTGGTGGGTGACGCCCTCGGTCAGGTCGATCCGCCCGAAGCAGAGCGAGCCGTCCACGGAGTTCAGCGCGGCGAGCAGCCCCGAGCGCTCGGCGACGAGGATGTCCCGCTCCAGCCGGGCCTGCATGGGCGTGTTGCCCTGGGCGAGGGCGTCCGTGACGGCGGCCTCGGTGTCACCGCGCAGCGCGTCGACGCGTGCGTACAGTCCGTCGATGAATTCCTGTTCCTGTCGCAATTCATCGTCGGAGAATCCGGTGTTTGACAATTCCGCTCCCGCCCGCATATACTGTGGTCACTGGACTTCTCCGCGACCACATTCTTCGTGAAGTCGCGAACCACCGAATATACGCAAAGAAATCCCCCGGGCGCAATTGCCCGGGGGATTTCTTTCGTCGGGGCGGCCGGGTCACAGCACGTCGGACAGCTCCTCCAGCAGCCGCCGCCTGGGCCGTGCGCCGACCATGGACCGCACCGGCTCGCCGTCCTTGAAGACCATGAGGGTGGGCGTGCCCAGCACGCCGTACCTGATCGTCGTCGCCGGGTTGCGGTCCACGTCCAGCTGGACGATCTTCAGCCGCTCGCCCTGCTCGGCGGCGACGGCCGCGAGGACCGGCGCCAACTGCCGGCACGGCCCGCACCACTCGGCCGTGAACTGCACCAGCACGGGCAGGTCCGACCCGAGGACCTCCGCCGCGAAGTCGTCGTCGCCCACGTCCCCGACACCTTCCACCTGCTTGATCACCGCTCGTGCCCTCCCAGCTCGCACACGGGTTCCGGGCCCCCCGGAACCAGCGACTCGGCGGCCAGCTCCTGCCGCGCCCGCTCCGCACGCGCCAACTGGCCGGCGACCTGCGTGCGCACCGCGCCCAGCTCACCGATCAGCGCGTCCAGCTCGTCCAGCTTGCGCCGGTAGACCAGGAGCGAGGCCGGGCAGGAGTCGCCCTCCGGGTGCCCGGCGCGCAGGCACTCCACGAAGGGCCGCGTCTCCTCCAGGTCGAACCCGAAGTCCCGCAGGGTCCTGATCTGCCGCAGCAGCCGCAGGTCCCGCTCGTCGTAGGTGCGGTGGCCCTGGGCGTCCCGCCGCGCGGGCAGCAGCCCGCGCGACTCGTAGTACCGCAGCGCCCGCGTGGTGGTCCCGGCCCGTTCGGCCAGCTCGCCGATTCGCATGACCCCGACGGTACGGGTTGACGTCGGCGTCAAGGCAAGGACGGACGGGCGGACGGCCCGCTCAGACCGGGACGCCCGCCGAGTGCTCCACCTCCAGCAGGGAGGCGCTGTGGCGTTCCTCCTCGAAGGCCCTGCGGCCGCCGCGCAGGCCGAAGAGGCGCTTGGCGAGGGCGATGTAGAGGACGGCGAGGATGTTGAGGGTCAGGGTGGCGATCTTCACCGCGCTGACGTGCTCGGTGAGTTCGTAGACCTCCAGCGGGAGGAAGGCCGCGGTGGCGACCACCGTCAGGTACTCCGCCCAGCGCTTGGCGTACCAGAGGCCGACGGCCTCGACGATCTCGATCAGCGCGTAGGCCAGCAGCAGCCCGGCCACCAGCAGCAGGGTGGAGTGCTTGTAGCCGAAGGTCTTCTGGATGGTGCCGACGACCGGCGAGTGGTCCAGGTCGTAGTGGAAGTGCCGGAAGACGGGGCGGAAGACGTCCAGGTACTCGTTGAAGAGGCGGCGCACCGCGTCCTGGCTGTTGCTGAACCGCCAGACCGCGACGGCGACCAGGACGATGAACACCCCGCGCACGACCCGCTCCAGGGCCAGGAAGCGCAGGATGAACAGGTCCCGCAGCACCTTGCCGCGCGGCACCAGCGGCGCGTCGGCGGCCGGGCCCGAGCCGTGCGGCTCGCCGAGCACGAAGTCACCGCAGCGCAGGCAGCGCCAGACCTCGCCGAGAGCGGTGTCGGCGTGCAGCCGGATGCGCAGCCGGGGGTCGTCCGGCGCGTACGTCACATGGCCCTTGCGCGCGCAGGTGCGCCGGTCCCAGTCGATCGCCATCCCCCGTTGCCTCCGTCTGTCTCTCTACTGCGGCTGTGTCCGTGCGTCCGCGCGGTCTCCGTGACCGCGCGCCGAACGCGGCCGTGCCGCGCCGGTCGGTCCGGCACGGCACGGTAGTGCATCGCGGTGAGAGACGCCGACCAGGGGCGTTTCAGTTCACGGCGCTGCCGGCCGGCTCCCTGGTCTCGTCCGCCGCTTCCGTCGCGCGGCCGGTGCCGCGCGGCAGCAGCAGGGCCACCGCGAGGGTGCCGACGCCGAGGACGACGGCACCCACCAGGCTGGTGTGGGAGACGGCGTCGGCGAAGGAGGAGCCGACGGCGTCCTTCATCTGCCGGGCGCCCTGGGCGAGCTGCCCGGCCTGGGCCTTCAGCTGGGCGGCCTGGTGGGGGTCGGTCGTCTGCGCGGCCTGCGCGGCGAGGTGCCGGGCCTTCTCGCCGATGCCCTGGGCGACGGCGTATCCGGCGCCGACCGAGTCCTGGGCGGTGGCCAGGGCGCTCGCCGGGAGCTTGCTGCCCGTGGTGGCGTCGGCGAGGTGACCGGAGTACGAGGTCGACAGGAGCGATCCGAGGATCGCGATGCCGAGCGAGCCGCCCAGTTCGATCGAGGTGTCGTTGACGGCGCCGCCGACCCCCAGCTCCGGCTCCGGGAAGGCGCCCATGATCGCGTCGGTGCAGGGCGAGAGGGCGAGGCCGATGGCCAGGCCGAGGACGATCAGGGGCGCCACGAACGAGCCGTAGGAGGACGAGCCGTCGACCTGGGTGAGCAGGGCCAGGGCGACGGTGCCGCCGACCATGCCCGCGGTGACGGTCCACTTCATGCCGACGCGCGGGGTGAGGTAGCCGGTCAGGGCCGAGCCGGCGAAGACCGCGCCGGCCAGCGGCAGCATGCGCACACCGGTGGCGAGGGCGTCGTAGCCGAGGACGAACTGGAGGTGCTGGGTGAGGTAGTAGAAGGCGCCGAAGACGGCCAGGAAGAACAGGGCGACGGCGAGGTTGGAGCCGGCGAAGCGGCGGCTGGTGAAGCGGCGCACGTCGAGGATGGGGCGCGGGTGGCGCAGCTCCCACAGGACGAAGGCCAGCAGGCCGGCGCCCGCGACGACGGCGGCGGTGACCGCCTTGGTGTCCCAGCCGAAGTGCGGCCCCTCGATGATCATGTAGACCAGCGAGCCGGTCCACAGCACGGACAGCAGGCCGCCGACGTAGTCGATGCGGTGGTCGCCGTCCTCGGGCCGGGCGGCCCTGGACGGCGGGACGAGGACGAAGGCGGCGACCAGGGCGACGGCGGCGATCGGCACGTTGATCAGGAAGGTCGAGGCCCAGCCGTGGTTCCTGAGCAGCGCACCGGCGACGACCGGGCCCGCGGCGATGGCGAGGCCCGCGGTGGCGGTCCACAGGGTGATGGCCTTGGCGCGTTCGGCGCGCGGGAAGGTCGCGGCCAGCAGGGACAGCGTGGCCGGCATGATCAGGGCGGCGCCGACGCCCATGACCGCGCGGGCGGCGATGACGGTCGCGGCGCTGCCGGCCAGCGAGCCGAAGACGGCCCCGCCGCCGAAGACGACCAGTCCGAGGACGAGGGCGCCACGCCGGCTGTACTTGTCGCCTATCGCGCCGAGCAGCAGCATCAGCGCCGCGTACGGGACGGTGTAGCCGTCGATCACCCATTGCAGGTCGGCGCCGGACAGGCCCAGGTCGCGGGTCATGTCGGGCGCGGCGACGGTGAGGGCGGTGTTGGCCATCACGATGATCAGCAGGCTCAGGCAGAGCACCAGGAGCGCCCACCAGCGCCGGGCGTAGGGGCGGTCCGTCCTCTCGACCGGTTCGGTCATGACGAGTCGCATGGCAGGGGTCGCCTTCCTCGGGTGCGCGTCGGTACGGGGACGTGCGCGTAGAGCTACTTGCACAGCGGTGTGTATTTGCACAACCATGTGCAATGTACGTCGTTGCACAGTGCTGTGCAAGTCGCGAGGAAGGCACAATGTCAGCCATGACCACGGGTAACACCACGCGCGCGGACGCAAACCGGCGCCGCATCCTCGACGTCGCCCTCGCCGAGCTGCTGCGCGACCCCGACGCGTCCATGGACCAGATCGCGCGCGCCGCGGGTGTCGTACGGCGCACGGTGTACGGGCACTTCCCCAGCCGTGAGGCCCTGATCAGCACGCTCGTCGACGACGCCGTGCAGGTGCTGGCCGACGCGCACGCGCGGGGCCGCGAGGGCGTCGAGGACCCGGCGGAGGCGCTGGCGCGTTCGGTGCTGGCGATCTGGCCGATCGCGGACCGCTACCGGCTGCTGGTGGCGCTCGCCCAGCGCACCGTGACCATGGAGGGCATCCGCGAGCGTCTGGCCCCCGTCCGCAGCAGTTGCGCGGACCTGCTCCAGCGCGGCGTCGAGCGGGGTGCGTTCAGCTCCCCGCTGCCCGCGCCCGCGCTCGCGCACGTGCACGAGCAGATCCTGTTCGCACTGATGGAGGCCGTCAACGACGGGCTGCTGGACGCCCGCGAGGCCGGCTCCTCGGCCGCCGTCACGGTGCTCACGTCGGCCGGGGTGCCGGCCTCACTGGCGGGGGCACTGGTGTCGAAGCTCGGCGGCTGACCGGGAAGCCCCCGGCGGGCGGGACGCGAAGAGCCGAGCGGCCGGGCCCACGGGGGAGAGCCTCGGCCGCTCGGCGGCTTCTTCTTCAGGGTGCCGGACGCCCGGCCCGGGTTCAGGCGGGGCCGGGCGTCCGGAGAGCGGGGACGAATCGATGCGGGACGCCGGGGCGTGTCGCGGGCGAGCGGCCGTGTGCGGCCGGCCTGACGGCTCGGGCCCGGCGGTTCAGGGCTGACGGGTCCGGCCTGGCAGTTCCAGGCCGGGCCCGTCGGCCCTGACGGTTCAGGGCTGACGGGTCCGGCCTGACGGCCGAGGCCCGGCGGGTCAGGCCTTGGCCAGTTCCTTCTCGCCGTCCTCGCGCCGCTCCGGCGGGGCGGAGCCGGCCGGGTCGCTCTCGGAGTCGTCGAGCAGGGTGCGCTCGTCGAAGGGCAGGTCACCGGCGAGCACCCGGCGCACCCGGTCCTGGTCGACCTCGCCGGTCCACGTGCCGATCAGCAGGGTGGCGACGGCGTTGCCCGCGAAGTTCGTCAGGGCGCGGGCCTCGCTCATGAAGCGGTCGATGCCGACGATCAGGCCGACGCCGTCGACCAGCGCGGGCTTGTGGGACTGGAGGGCGCCGGCCAGGGTGGCCAGGCCCGCGCCGGTGACGCCCGCGGCGCCCTTGGAGGCGATCATCATGAACAGCAGCAGAGTGATCTGCTGGCCGATGGAGAGCGGCTGGTCCATGGCGTCCGCGATGAACAGCGAGGCCATGGTCAGGTAGATCATGGTGCCGTCGAGGTTGAAGGAGTAGCCGGTCGGCACGGTGATGCCGACGACCGGGCGGCTGACGCCCAGGTGCTCCATCTTGGCGATCAGCCGGGGCAGCGCGGACTCGGACGACGAGGTCGAGAGGATCAGCAGGAACTCGCGGCCCAGGTACTTCAGCAGCTGGAAGATGTTGACGCCGGCCACCAGGCGGGTCATGGTGCCGAGCACCACGATCACGAAGAGCAGACAGGTGGCGTAGAAGCCGAACATGATCGTGGCGAGGGCCTTCAGGGCGTCGATGCCCGTCTCGCCGACGACGGCGGCCATGGCGCCGAAGGCACCGACCGGCGCGGCCCACATGATCATGGAGAGGATGCGGAAGACCAGCCGCTGGATGTGTTCCACCCCGCGCAGCACCGGCTCGCCCTTGCGGCCCATGGCCTGCAGCGCGAACCCGACGAGCAGGGCGACCAGCAGGGTCTGGAGCACCTGGCCCTCGGTGAAGGACGACACCAGGGTGGTCGGGATGATCCCGAGCACGAAGTCGACCGGGCCCTCCTTCGCGGCGTCGGCCTGGGCGTGGCCCACACCCTTGACCGCCTCGGTGAGGTGCATGCCGCTGCCGGGGTGGACGAGGTTGCCGATCACCAGGCCGATGGCGAGCGCGACGAACGACATCGCGACGAAGTAGCCGAGGGCGAGGCCGCCCACCTTGCCGACCTTCGCCGCCTTGCGCACCGAACCGACGCCGAGCACGATCGTGCAGAAGATGATCGGCGAGATCATCATCTTGATCAGGTTCACGAAGCCGGTGCCGAGCGGCTTCAGCTCCTTGGCGAAGTCCGGCGCGGCGAACCCGACGACGACGCCGAGGACCACCGCGGCGATCACCGCTATGTAGAGGTAGTGGGTGCGGTCCCGCTTGGCTGCGGGGCCGGGCCCGCTGGCGGGTGCGGCTGGTGCCGTATCGGCTGCGCTGGTCACGGCGGCCCTCCTTGACGACGTCGTCGGCATCACCGGCGTGCGGCTCACGTCCGGGGGATTTCGGGGATGCCGTGACTATCTCGTGCCGTGTGAGGGCGGTCACCCTTCCGTTCATTTAGTTCACGCCACCGCTCGGAGGCAGACTGACGGCATGCGCATACCCGCCCTCCCCAGACCGCGCAGCCTGGCGGGCCAGCTCTTCGCCATGCAGGCCGTGCTGCTGGCGCTCGTCGTGGCCGGATACGCGCTGTTCACCTTCGTCAGCGACCGCGGTCAGGCGGAGAGCGCGGCCCGCCGCCAGACCACGGCGGTGGCCCGTTCCATCGCCGACTCCCCCTCCGTGCGGTCCGCGATCCACACCGCCGATCCCACCTCCCACCTCCAGCCGTACGCGCTCCGGGTCCAGCGGGACACGGGCGTCGACTTCGTGACGATCATGACGCCGCAGGGCATCCGCTGGACCCACCCGGAGCCGGACGAGATCGGCCGCCCCTTCCTCGGCAACATCTCCCGTGCCCAGCGCGGCCGGTCCTTCACCGAGACCTACACCGGCACCCTCGGCCCCTCCGTGCGCGCGGTCACCCCCGTCGAGGAGAACGGCCGCGTCATCGGCCTGGTCAGCGCCGGGATCAAGGTCGAGGCGATCAGCCGGCGGGTCCAGGAGCAGGTCACGGCCCTGTTCGGGGTCGCGGGCGGCATCCTCGCGCTGGGCGCGGTCGCCACGTACGTCATCAACGCGCGGCTGCGCCGGCACACGCACGGCATGAACGCCGACGAACTGAGCCGGATGCACGACTACCACCAGGCCGCCCTGCACGCGGTGCGCGAAGGGCTGCTGATGCTGGACTCGCACCACCGGGTGGCCCTCATCAACGACGGCGGGCGGGAACTGCTCGGCGTGGGCGGCGCGGCCGGCGAGGCGGAGCCGGTGGGCAGGCCGGTGACCGAGCTGGGCCTGCCGGCCCCGCTGACGGGCGCCCTGCTGGCCGCCGAACCGCGGGTGGACGAGGTGCACCTCACCGACGCCCGCGTCCTCGTGGTGAACACCTCCCCGGTCTCGGGCGGGCAGCGCCGGGGCACCGTGGTGACCCTGCGCGATGTGACGGAACTCCAGTCGCTCATGGGCGAGCTGGACTCCGAGCGCGGTTTCACGCAGGCGCTGCGGTCGCAGGCCCACGAGGCGGCGAACCGGCTACACACGGTGGTGTCCCTGATCGAACTGGGCCGCGCCGAGGAGGCGGTCGAGTTCGCCACGGCGGAACTGGAGCTGGCCCAGGCCCTGACCGACCAGGTGGTCGCGGCGGTCGGCGAGCCGGTGCTGGCCGCGCTGCTGCTCGGCAAGACCGCGCAGGCCAACGAACGGGGCGTGGAGCTGGTGGTGTCCGAGGACAGCGGCCTGGACGACGGGCTGCTCCCCCGTTCCCTGTCCTCCCGTGACCTGGTGACGATCCTCGGCAACCTGATCGACAACGCGGTGGACGCGGCCCAGGGCGGTGCGCGGGCGCGGGTGACGGTGACGGTGTGCGCGGCGGGCACCGAACTGCTGCTGCGGGTCGCGGACAGCGGCCCGGGCGTCGACCCGGACCACGCGGACCTGGTCTTCCAGCGCGGCTTCTCGACCAAGCCGGCCGAACCGGCCGGTACCGGCGGCCGGGGGCTCGGGCTCGCGCTGGCACGGCAGGCGGTGCTGCGGCACCAGGGGACACTGACGGTCACGGACGCGGCGGAGGGCGGTGCGGCCTTCGAGGCGCGGCTGCCGCTGAGCGGCCCCGCGGCCGGCCCCCGGCCCCGCCGGACGCCCGGTGCGGCGCACGCCGGCAGCGGCGGCGGCAGCAGCAGCAGCAGCAGCAGCAGCGACGGTACGAGGACGGCGGGGCGGAGCGCATGACGGACGGCGGCACCGGCAGACGGCCCGAGGGACAGCCTCCGGACCAGGAGCAGGCGCGACGGGAGGGACGGCCCATCCGGGTCCTGGTGGTCGAGGACGACCCGGTCGCCGCCGACGCCCACGTGATGTACGTGGGCCGGGTCCCGGGCTTCGTCGCGGTGGGCAAGGCACACACCGGTGCGCAGGCCCGGCGCGCGCTGGAGCGCACCCCGGTGGACCTGCTCCTGCTCGACCTGCACCTGCCGGACGTGCACGGCCTCCAGCTCGCCCGCTCCCTGCGGGCCGCGGGCCACCACGCGGACGTCATCGCGGTGACCTCGGCACGGGACCTCGCGGTGGTGCGCGAGGGCGTCTCGCTGGGCGTGGTCCAGTACGTCCTCAAACCGTTCACCTTCGCCACCCTGCGCGACCGGCTGGTCCGCTACGCGGAGTTCCACGCGGCGGTCGGTGAGGCCAGCGGCCAGGAAGAGGTCGACCGCGCCCTCGCCGCCCTGCGCGCCCCCGGCCCGGCCGCCCTCCCCAAGGGCCTGAGCGCCCCCACCCTGCAACGGGTGACGGGCGCCCTGCGGGAGGCCGCCGAGGGCCTGACCGCCGCCGGCGTCGCCGAGACGGTCGGCATCTCGCGCATCACCGCCCGCCGCTACCTGGAACACCTGGTGGACACCGGCCGCGCCGCCCGCCGCCCCCTGTACGGCCAGGTGGGCAGGCCGGAACTGGTGTACCGGTGGGAGCCGGGGCGGTGAGGCGGCCCGCCCCCGGCACGGCACGGCCCGGCGGCCGTAGGTTCGTACAACCCGTCATCCTGTGGGAACGGCCCGTAGTCACCGGCGCCGCGGGCTCCTAGCTTGTGCGGGTGCAGCCACCACCCTCCGCCCTCCCGTTCAACTCCCCCGCCGCCCGCCGGATCCGTGCCGCGCTCGGCATGGGGCCCGAGCACGTCGCCCACGGCATGCGGGTCTCCTACGGGCTGCCGTACGTCACCCCCGACCTGGTGGTCGCCTGGGAGCGCGGGGCCGCCTCGCCGTCGGGACCGGAGCTGACCGCGCTGGCCGGGGTGCTGTGGTGCGCGCCGGGCGAGCTGATCGGACGGCCGCGCAGCCTGCGCGAGCACCGCATCGCCCGCGGTCTGCGGCCGGAGGACGTGGCCCGTGCCGTCGGTCTCGAACCGCCCCGCTACCTGCGGATGGAGGAGCGGGACGACTGGCGCGGCACCGAGCGGCAGTCGGCCGCGCTGGCCGACGTGCTCGCCCTGGCCCTGCCCGACTTCGTCGCCGTCACCGGGCGCGAGGAGCAGCTCGCCGACCTGCTGCGCAGCGCCGTGGGCACCCGCTGGCAGGGCTACGTCCGCCCGGTGGGCAAGGTGGTGCCCCTTGCGCGGCCGCTGCTGGAGAAGGTCCTCCAGCAGCTGCACCAGGACTACCAGGGGCAGATGGTCGCCTCGCTGAGCTGGGGCGGCACCAGCGCGGCCGGTGAGGCGGGCGACGCCGGCCGGGACTTCCTCGACCGGATCGTCGAGCACTTCTGGACGCGGGTCGAGGCAGCCCCGTAGGACGCCGCGGGAGACGGGAGAACGCAAGCTTCCGAGCCGCGGAGCCCGGAGCCGGAAGGCCCACGGACCAGAAGGCCCCGAGCGGCGAAGCCCGGGGCCGGAAGGCCCCGGGCCGAAGGAGGCCGGGGCCGAAGGGGAGGGAAGGCCGGGGAGGGCGGGAAGGTCTAGAAGACCGACTCCGCCTCGTCCATGCGGTCCTTGGGCACCGTCTTCAGCTCGGTCACCGCCTCCGCGAGCGGCACCATCACGATGTCGGTGCCGCGCAGCGAGGTCATGTGGCCGAACTCGCCGCGGTGCGCGGCCTCCACCGCGTGCCAGCCGAAGCGGGTGGCGAGGACGCGGTCGTAGGCGGTGGGGACGCCGCCGCGCTGCACGTGGCCGAGGATGACCGGCTTGGCCTCCTTGCCGAGCCGCTTCTCCAGCTCGTACGCCAGGGCCGTGCCGATGCCCTGGAAGCGCTCGTGGCCGAACTTGTCGATGGCGCCCTTGGCGTAGTCCATGCTGCCCTCGGCCGGGTGGGCGCCCTCGGCGACGCAGATCACGGCGAACTTCTTGCCGCGGGCGAAGCGCTCCTCGACCATCTTGACCAGGTCGGCGGGGTCGAAGGGCCGCTCGGGCAGGCAGATGCCGTGGGCGCCGGCGGCCATGCCGGACTCCAGGGCGATCCAGCCCGCGTGCCGGCCCATGACCTCGACGACCATCACCCGCTGGTGGGACTCGGCGGTGGTCTTCAGGCGGTCCATCGCCTCGGTGGCCACGCCGACGGCGGTGTCGAAGCCGAAGGTGCGGTCGGTGGAGGAGATGTCGTTGTCGATCGTCTTCGGCACGCCCACCACCGGCAGCCCGGCGTCCGAGAGCATGCGCGCCGCGGTCAGCGTGCCCTCGCCGCCGATCGGGATGAGCGCGTCGATGCCGAACCGGTGGATCATGTCGGAGGCGTTCTCGCACGCCTCCCGCAGCCGGTTGCGCTCCAGCCGGGACGAGCCGAGGATGGTGCCGCCGCGGGCCAGGATGCCGCTGACCGCGTTGAGGTCCAGCTCGCGGTAGCGGCCGTCGAGCAGGCCGGCGTAACCGTCCTCGAAACCGATGACCTCGTCGCCGTACGTCGTGACCGCCCGGTGCACCACCGACCGGATCACCGCGTTCAGTCCCGGACAGTCGCCGCCTGCCGTGAGAACTCCGATACGCATCGTGCTGTGTCTCCTGCCCACTGTTGACACCGGTGATCCAGTCCGATTGTTTCATGTCCCGGGGGCGGCCACGTCTTGACCGGGGTCCGCGGCCGACCGCCGGGAGTCCCGGTCTCCTGACGGGCGCCTTATCTAGCGGCGGGGGTATTGTCAAGAGGGTTCCGCTCACCTCGGTGGGCGATTTTTGTCCGCCGTACGCCACCCCGGTACGCCCCTCGTACCTCCAGCGCACCCCCCCTCCCGACGAAACGGAGAGCCCGCGTGACCCGCAGCGTGTACGTGACCGGCATCGACCGCGGTGACGGCCGCCAGGTCGTCGAGCTGGGTGTCATGGAGCTGCTGACCCGGCAGGTCGACCGGGTGGGCGTCTTCCGCCCGCTCGTCCACGACGGCCCGGACCGCCTCTTCGAACTGCTGCGGGCCCGCTACCGGCTGACCCAGGACCCGGCCACCGTCTACGGCATGGCCTACCACGAGGCGTCCTCCCTCCAGGCCGAACAGGGCACCGACGAGCTGGTCTCCACCCTCGTCGACCGCTTCCACCGGGTGGCCAGGGACTACGACGTCGTCCTGGTCCTCGGCACCGACTTCGCCGGCACCCAGCTCCCCGACGAGCTGTCCCTCAACGCCCGGCTCGCCAACGAGTTCGGCGCCTCCGTGATCCCCGTCGTCGGCGGCCGCGGGCAGAGCGCCGAGTCGGTGCTCGCCGAGACCCGCAACGCCTACCGCGCCTACGACGGCCTGGGCTGCGACGTCCTGGCCATGGTCACCAACCGGGTGGCCCGCGAGGACCGCGACGACATCGCCGGGCGGCTGACCGGCCGGCTGCCCGTGCCCTGCTTCGTGGTGCCCGACGAGCCGGCCCTGTCCGCGCCGACCGTCGCGCAGATCACCCACGCCCTGGACGGCAGGATCCTGCTGGGCGACGACTCGGGACTGGCCCGCGACGCGCTCGACTTCGTCTTCGGCGGCGCCATGCTGCCCAACCTGCTCAAGGCGCTGACACCGGGCTGCCTGGTCGTCACGCCCGGCGACCGCGCCGACCTGGTGGTCGGCTCGCTCGCCGCGCACAGCGCCGGCACCCCGCCGATCGCCGGCGTGCTGCTCACCCTGGACGAGGAGCCCGGCGAGGAGATCCTCACCCTCGCCGCCCGGCTCGCCCCCGGCACCCCCGTCGTCTCGGTGTCCGGCAACAGCTTCCCCACCGCCGAACGCCTGTTCTCCCTGGAGGGCAAGCTGAACGCGGCCACCCCGCGCAAGGCGGAGACCGCCCTCGGCCTGTTCGAGCGGTACGTCGACACCACCGACCTCAACAAGCGGGTCTCCGCGCCGAGCAGCGACCGGCTCACCCCGATGATGTTCGAACACAAGCTGCTCGAACAGGCCCGCTCCGACATCCGCCGGGTCGTCCTGCCCGAGGGCACCGAGGAACGCGTGCTGCACGCGGCGGAGGTGCTGCTGCGCCGCGGGGTGTGCGACCTGACGCTGCTCGGGCCGGTCGACACCGTCCGCAAGAAGGCCGCCGACCTCGGCATCGACCTCGGGGACACCCAGCTCATCGACCCGGCCGTCTCCGAGCTGCGGGACGCCTTCGCCGAGCAGTACGCCCGGCTGCGCGCCCACAAGGGCGTCACCGTGGAGCTGGCGTACGACGTCGTCTCCGACGTGAACTACTTCGGCACGCTGATGGTGCAGCAGGGCCTGGCCGACGGCATGGTCTCCGGTTCCGTGCACTCCACGGCCGCCACCATCCGCCCCGCCTTCGAGATCATCAAGACCAAGCCCGAGGCGTCCATCGTCTCCTCCGTCTTCTTCATGTGCCTGGCCGACAAGGTCCTCGTCTACGGCGACTGCGCGGTCAACCCCGACCCCGACGCCGAGCAGCTCGCCGACATCGCCGTCCAGTCGGCGGCCACCGCCGCCCAGTTCGGGGTCGAGCCGCGGATCGCGATGCTGTCCTACTCCACCGGCACCTCCGGCACGGGCGCCGACGTGGACAAGGTGCGCGAGGCGACCGACCTGGTGCGGTTGCGCCGCCCGGACCTGATGATCGAGGGTCCGATCCAGTACGACGCGGCCGTGGAGCCGTCGGTCGCCGCGACCAAGCTGCCGGGCTCGGAGGTCGCCGGGCAGGCCAGCGTGCTGGTCTTCCCGGACCTGAACACCGGCAACAACACGTACAAGGCCGTGCAGCGCTCGGCCGGCGCGATCGCGGTCGGCCCGGTCCTGCAGGGCCTGCGCAAGCCGGTCAACGACCTGTCCCGCGGTGCCCTGGTCCAGGACATCGTCAACACCGTCGCCATCACCGCGATCCAGGCCCAGGACCAGGCCCGCACCCCGGCCGCACCCGCCCACTGACGTCGTAGAGAGAACCCTTGAACACCGTGAACGCGACCCGTGTCCTCGTCCTCAACTCCGGCTCCTCGTCGCTGAAGTACCAGCTCCTCGACATGCGCGACGCGAGCCGGCTCGCCGTCGGCCTGGTGGAGCGCATCGGTGAGCAGACCTCCCGGCTCAAGCACACCTGCGTGGCCACCGGCGACACCCGCGAGCAGAACGGCCCGATCGCCGACCACGACGGCGCGCTCAAGGCCGTCGCCGAGGAGCTGGCCAGGGACGGGCTCGGCCTGGACTCCCCCGAACTGGCCGCGATCGGCCACCGCGTGGTGCACGGCGGCATGTTCTTCACCGAGCCGACCGTCATCGACGACGCCGTGCTCACCGAGATCGAGCGGCTGATCCCGGTGGCGCCGCTGCACAACCCGGCCAACCTCACCGGCATCCGCACCGCCACCGCACTGCGCCCCGACCTGCCGCAGGTCGCCGTCTTCGACACCGCGTTCCACACCACCATGCCGGAGCCGGCCGCGCGCTACGCCATCGAGCCCAAGCTCGCGGACCGGTTCCGGGTGCGGCGCTACGGCTTCCACGGCACCTCGCACGCCTACGTCTCCCGCAGGACGGCCGAGCTGCTGGGCAAGGCCCCCGAGGACGTCAACGTGATCGTGCTGCACCTGGGCAACGGGGCGTCCGCCTCGGCGGTGCGCGGCGGGCGGTGCGTGGACACCTCCATGGGGCTCACCCCGCTGGAGGGGCTGGTCATGGGCACGCGTTCAGGAGACCTGGACCCGGCGGTCATCTTCCATTTGCAGCGTGTCGGCGGAATGTCCATGGACGAGATCGACACTCTTCTCAACAAGAGGAGCGGTCTGTTCGGCCTCTGCGGCGACAACGACATGCGGGAGATACGGCGCCGGATGGACGAGGGCGACGAGCAGGCGCGGCTCGCCTTCGAGATCTACATCCACCGGCTGAAGAAGTACATCGGTGCCTATTACGCGGTACTCGGCACGGTGGACGCGGTCGCCTTCACCGCCGGGGTCGGGGAGAACGCGGACTTCGTGCGCGCGGCGGCCCTCGCGGACCTGGAGGGGCTGGGCCTCGCCGTGGACGGCGCGCGGAACGCCGTACGCGCCGACGAGGCGCGGCTGATCTCGCCCGACGGGGCGCGGGTCGCCGTGGCCGTCGTCCCCACGGACGAGGAAATGGAGATCGCCGCGCAGACCTACGCCCTTGTCGGAAAGGACGAGTAAGGAGGAACGGGAGAGGAGCGGGCGAAGACAATCAAGGACAAGCGAGGACAACCGAATTCGACCGGCATCCCCACCGGCACTTCCAGCGGCACTCGACTGAGCGCGGACCCGCCCATTTGTATATTCCACCAGACGGAATATTCCGCAGCGAAACAAACCGATAGGATCGCCCCATGCGCCGTTCGAAAATCGTCTGTACTCTCGGCCCCGCGGTCGACTCCCACGAGCAGCTCGTCGCGCTGATCGAAGCCGGCATGAACGTGGCCCGCTTCAACTTCAGCCACGGCACGCACGCCGAGCACCAGGGCCGGTACGACCGCGTCCGTGCCGCGTCCAAGGAGACCGGCCGGGCCATCGCCGTCCTCGCCGACCTGCAGGGCCCGAAGATCCGGCTGGAGACCTTCGCCGAGGGCCCGGTCGAGCTGGAGCGGGGTGACGAGTTCACGATCACCACCGAGGACGTCCCGGGCGACAAGCAGATCTGCGGCACGACGTACAAGGGGCTGCCGGGTGACGTCTCGCGCGGCGACCAGATCCTGATCAACGACGGCAACGTCGAGCTGAAGGTCCTGGACGTCGAGGGCCCGCGGGTGAAGACGATCGTCATCGAGGGCGGTGTCATCTCCGACCACAAGGGCATCAACCTGCCCGGCGCGGCGGTGAACGTGCCCGCGCTGTCCGACAAGGACGTCGAGGACCTGCGTTTCGCGCTCCGCATGGGCTGCGACATGGTGGCGCTGTCCTTCGTCCGCGACGCCAAGGACGTCGCCGACGTCCACCGCGTCATGGACGAGGAGGGCCGCCGCGTCCCCGTCATCGCCAAGGTGGAGAAGCCGCAGGCGGTGGAGAACATGCAGGACGTCGTGATGGCGTTCGACGGCGTGATGGTGGCCCGCGGTGACCTGGCCGTCGAGTACCCGCTCGAGAAGGTCCCGATGGTGCAGAAGCGCCTGATCGAGCTGTGCCGGCGCAACGCCAAGCCGGTGATCGTGGCGACCCAGATGATGGAGTCGATGATCACCAACTCCCGTCCGACCCGCGCCGAGGCCTCCGACGTGGCCAACGCCATCCTGGACGGCGCCGACGCGGTGATGCTGTCCGCCGAGTCGAGCGTGGGCGCGTACCCGATCGAGACCGTCAAGACGATGTCGAAGATCGTCGTCGCGGCCGAGGAGGAACTGCTCTCCAAGGGCCTGCAGCCGCTCGTCCCGGGCAAGAAGCCGCGCACGCAGGGCGGTTCGGTGGCCCGTGCCGCCGCCGAGATCGCCGACTTCCTGGGCGGCAGGGGCCTGGTGGCCTTCACCCAGTCCGGCGACACGGCCCGCCGGCTGTCCCGCTACCGCGCGACCCAGCCGATCCTCGCCTTCACCACCGACGAGTCCACCCGCAACCAGCTGGCGCTCAGCTGGGGCGTGGAGTCGCACGTGGTGCCCTTCGTCAACAGCACCGACGAGATGGTCGACCTGGTCGACCAGGAGCTGATCAAGCTCAAGCGGTTCAACGAGGGCGACGTCGTCATCATCACCGCCGGCTCCCCGCCCGGGGTCCCCGGCACCACGAACATGGTCCGCGTCCACCACCTGGGCGGCGGCCAGCGCGACTGACGTCCGCGTCACGGTGCCCGTACGGGCCCGCGTACGCGTTCGAGGGCGCCCTCGCCGGGATCCGGCGGGGGCGCCCTCGGTGTGCGGCTCCCGGAACGGGCTCGGTGCGGCGTTCAGACGCCGTCGGTGGTGTACATGTGCATTCCGGGGATGTTCAGGTTGCCGCCGAACTGGGCCGCCTGGACCACGTGGACCTTGGTGAAGTAGATCAGCGGGATGTCGAGCGGGGGCGGGCTGTCCGGGCTGAACGTGATGGGCAGCAGTCCGAGCAGGTTGCCGGAGATGCTCTCGGTGTACATCACCGTGTCGCCGCCGGTGATCTTGGACATCGATCCCTTGGCCGCCTGCACGTGATACGTCTTGCCGGCCTGCTTGTCCTTCACCGTCTGGTGCAGGTCACCGATGTCGGTACCCGCGGATATGACGTACTTCAGGACCTTCTTGACACTGCCGTTGGCGGTCCTGACCTGGACGACACCCTTGTAGCTCGCCCCCTTGAGCGTCAGCGAACTGGCGTCCAGGTACCACGGGTCGTCCGCCAGGGGCGTCGTGTTGTCGACACCACCCTGCGCGTCGGTGGCCGCCGGGCAGTCGCCCGGGTCCGTGCTCGCGCTCGCGGACGGGCCGGGCGAGGAGGTGACCCCGTCGACGGCCTCCCCGGCCTTCTTCGTGGCGTCGCCGACGGTGCCCTTGACGGTGTCCTTGACCGCGCCGGTGGTGTCCTCGGCCGCCCCGGACGCCGCGTCGGTCGCGCCCTTCACGGTGCCGTCGACCGTGTCGGTGACCTTCTTCGTGGTGTCCTTGACGGCGTCGGACGCCGTCTTGCCCAGGTCCTTCTTCGTCGCGTCCGCCGAGGGGGTGGTGGACGGGGACGGGGTGGTGGCCTGGTCGCTGGGCTGCGCGTCCTTCTTGCCGCCGGTCAGCAGGTCGCCGAGGGCGTCGCCGAGGCCGCCGAGCAGGCCGCCGCTCTTGGTCGCCGTGGCCGAGGGGGACGGGGACGCGGTGGCGGACGCCGTGGGCTGGGCCTTGTCGTCGGAACCTGAATCCGGCGAAGAGGCCGTGCCCGAGACGGCGTCGTCCTGCGCGTCCGGCTTGCTGGTGGAGGCGGTGGCCGAGGGGGAGGGCGTGGCGTCCTTGCCGTCCTCCGCCTTGTCCCCCTCCGCGCCCTTGTCCGTCTCCTTCCCCGTCTCCTTGTCCTTGTCCTTCGCGGAGTCGGTGGCGCTCGCGGAGGCGGAAGGGGACGGCGAGGCCGGGGAGTCGTCCTTGGACTTCTCCAGCGCCTCGACACACTTCTTGTAGTCCTCCGGCGACATCGTCTCGGACGACGACGCGGAGGTGTTCGACGTGTGGTTGGTGTCGGCGAGCGCCAGCGAGGACGTGAAGCCCATCCCCATGAGGACCGCCGTGGGCATCGCCACGGTCGCTATCGCCTTGCCCGCCGGCATGTGGAACCGGGTGAACAGCGGCCTCTTGGGTGCCGCGTGGCGCGGCCCGGTTCTCGCACGGGACTCCTCCACATCAGCCCCGTGGGTCACCTCGTCAGCCGGCACTGTGCCTCCCGTTCGCCCCGTTGGCCGGGCTCGTTCCTGACAGGTCGTTCGACTCACCCACCGCGCCCGGGCCGTCCGTGTCCTCGGCGTCCTTCGGCGCGGGCGGTACGCCCGGCGCCCAGGAGACGGCCATCGCGCCGCCGAAGAGGGCGAGCAGGAAGCCCATGAGGAAGCCACCGAAGTTGGACACAGGGAGGGACACCAGCCCCAGCAGGATCGACGCGACGCCCGCGAAGACCCTGATGTGCTTCTGGAACCAGAGACTGATACCGAGGACCACGAGCAGCACGCCGATGATCAGGGAACCCGCGCCCGCGGTGGTGGACATCGCCAGCGTCAGGTGGCCGACCCGGAGATGCGCGTACGGGAAGTACATGATCGGCCAGCCTGCGAGCAGGACGAACAGGCCGGCCCAGAACGGCCGACTGCCCCGCCAGGCGCGGAACTGCAGCCTCCGGCGAGTGAACTGCCCGGGCACGGCGGAAGTCTCGGCGCTCATGGAAAACAGCTCCCTGGTGCAGCGTTGCTGTGAGTTGTGGTGCGGTGGTGGGGGGTGTGGGGCCGTGGCCGAGGACTGTGGACGGGCGGGGGCCGCTGACGCCCCCCGCCCATCACCAGGTGCCTAGTAGCACTCGGCCTTCTTGGTGTCCGTCGACAGCGACATGTGCAGACCGGGCAGGGTGAAGGTGCCGGCGGTGGTCGCCCACGCCGTCTGCTCCACGTCGTACAGGTCCGCCGAAGTGGCCTGCTGCGCGAAGCCGTAGGGGTTGGCCTGCTCGCCGCCGCCCTTCATGCCCGGGCCCTTGCCGCCCTTGGCTTTGCTCGTGTCGCCGGCCGCGACGCCGATGTCGATGCCGTGGAAGACGGCACCGCCCTTGGCGTTGAGGTCCGCGACGTCGATGTACAGGTTGTTGGCCGAGACCTGCTTCTCCTGTTCGGAGCTGTTACCCGCCTCCAACCGCAGGGTGACCGAGGCGAGTCCCGGAAGACCGATCGGGGTGGTGACCGACTGGCACAGCCTCTCGATCGTCGCGTCCTTGAACGACGAGACCGCAACCGGGCGAGTGGCCTTGCCACCCGTGAGGGTGTAGCCGGAGTCGACCGCCCCGTACTGAGCGAAGCCCTGGCCGTGCAGTTCCTTGGCCGAAACCTTGAACTCCTGCCCCGACACACTGAACGAAGCGGCCAGCGCGCCCTGGGCCAGGGCCACGCCTATCGCCGCCGTGGCGGCAACGCTGGGCACCATGACCACAGCGAACCGCTTCCATCTGGTCCCGCCACGCACCTGGGACTCCATATTTCCTCCTTCTCGGACGTACATCTCCTGGCCTCGGCCCGCCCCCGACGGGGGCTCGGCCGGGCAGGGATGGGAGAAGTGCTACGTCCTCGGGAAGGAGAGCGCCCGCGCTCGGTGGCGCTCAACGCGCCCGAATCACCGGCGATCACCCCCGAGCGACAACCACTGGTCGCGCCTGACACGCATCACGCACAACCCTGCTGGACAGGCTTCGCCGGACGGCGAAGACCCCCCTGTCCTAGGTCCGGCGCCACTGTCGCCGGCCCTGCTCGGTGGGGACCCAGACATCCCGCGTCCCGGCCGGCTGCCGGGGTGCGGGAATGGACCGAGCGTCGCCGATCGTGGTGCATTCTCGCCGCCCGCACAAGGGGGTTCGTTACTCGCTAGTAACGGCCGGATAACCGTCGTTCGACGCACTGGTCCCGAACGGCGACCCTGGGTGGCAACAATGGGCAGAACAAAGACGTTGATCCCCGGACGGAACCGGGCAGACCGACAGCCTGCATTTACTCGCAGTAACAGCGGCCGCGATTGCCAAGTTTTGGCAAAGCGCGGCCGCTGTGGTGGCTCGTCGGCAGATCTTTCACCCGGGCATCACAGGCCCTGGCGTTTAGCGACTGGTCGGCGCCGCGGCCCGTGCGGGGATCAGAACAGGGCCCGTGCCAGCGCCCGGCGCGCCTCGCTCACCCGGGGGTCCTCCGCGCCGACGACCTCGAACAGCTCCAGCAGTCTCAGCCGCGCCGCGTCCCGGTCCTCGCCCGCGGTGCGCCGCACGGTGTCGATGAGCCGCCCGAAGGCGTCCTCCACATGACCGCCCACCAGGTCCAGGTCGGCCGCGGAGATCTGCGCCTGCACGTCCGAGGGCTTCTCGGCCGCCTCCTGACGGACCTTCTGCGGGTCGAGGTTCTGCACCCGCTGGAGCAACTCCGCCTGTGCGAGGCCCAGTTTGGCCTCGGGGTGGGCGGGGTCCTCGGCCAGCACGTTCTTGTACGCCTGGACCGCGCCGCCGAGGTCACCGGCGTCCAGCGCCTGGGCCGCCGCGTTGAGCAGCGACTCGTGCGGACCGGCGGCCGGGGCCGGTACGGGCGCCTGGCCGCCCGGTGCGGCGTCCGGGTCGACGGTGAGACCGGTCAGGCCGAAGCGCTCCTCGCCGACCTGCACCAGCTGGTCCAGGGTCTGGCGGATCTGCGCCTCGCCCGCCGCCCCCTGGAAGAGGGGCAGGGCCTGCCCGGCGACCACCGCGAAGACCGCGGGGATCCCCTGGACCCCGAACTGCTGCATCAGCATCTGGTTGGCGTCGACGTCGATCTTGGCGAGGAGGATACGCCCGTTGTACTCGACGGCCAGCCGCTCCAGGACGGGGCTCAGCTGCTTGCAGGGCTGGCACCATTCGGCCCAGAAGTCGATGACGACCGGTACCTCGGCGGAGCGCTGCAGGACATCGCGTTCGAAGCCGGCCTCGTCGACGTCGATGACGAGGTCGGCGGGCGACACGGCCCCCGCCCCGCCTTCACGGGCCGCTTGGGCGCGGGCCTGCTCCGCCTTCGCCTTGGCCTCCTGGGCCGCCTTCACCGCGGCGAGGTCGACGACTCCGCTCATGGACATGTTCCGTGGCTGCATGCGTCTATCCTCCCCCGTTCCGCGTGTCTGAGTGAAAACGGCCGGATGAACCGGACCGTGCCGGGCGCCTGGTCCCCACCGGGCGCCGGTTTCTGATGGTCCGTGCTGGGCGCCGGTCGTAGGGGATGACCGGGTGTGCCGCGTGCGTGATGCTCTTGTGGTCGTCGCTCGCACGGGCCGGGCCCGTGCTTTCGCTACGACCCGTAGCGTAATGGCACCGGGTGCCTCAGCGAAACCGTCTCCCGGTGATCTCCCTCACCACCACACAGGTCCCGCCGGTTTCCCGCCCGGTCACGGCCGCGAGAGGGCCGGTTAGGGTCGGGGGATGCAGAGCCGCACCCCGCCCTCCCGCGCCGGCCGCCCGCGCAGCGCCGCCGCGGACGCGGCCATCCTGGCCGCCACACGTGCGGCTCTGGTGGAACTGGGCTGGTCGAAGCTCACCCTGGGAGACGTCGCCACCCGGGCCGGGGTTGCGAAGACGACGCTGTACCGCCGCTGGGCGGGCAAGAACGAGCTGGTCGTCGACGCCGTGGCCGAACTCTTCGACGAGCTGCGACTGCCCGACCTCGGCAGCCTGGCGGCCGACATCGAGGGCGTGGTCCTGCAGTTCGCGGCGATCCTGGCCCGGCCGGAGGCCAAGAGCGGGCTGATGGCCGTCGTCGCCGAGTCGACCCGCGACGACGCGCTGCGCGAGCGGATCCGCGGCTCGATCGTGGAGCGTCAGAAGCGGCTCGTCCTGGAGGGCCGGGCACGGGCGCAGGCCCGCGGCGAACTCCCCCCGGAGACCGACCCGCGGGAGGCCGTCCGCACCGCCGACCTCATCTTCGACGTCGTCGCGGGCGCGGTCGTCCACCGCACCCTGGTCAGCGCGGAACCCGCCGACGAGGAGTGGGTCCGCAGTTTCACCCGCGTGCTGCTGCTGGGGCTGGGCGCCGCGTCCTCGTGAGGGGGCCGGCCGTGGGGGCAGGCGCGTGGCCGGCGCCGGGGACACCGGGGCGGGCGCGGGGCGGCACCGGTGACGACGGCGGCGACGGTCCCGGCGCAGCGGTGACGCCCCGCCGCCGCACGCCCTCCTGACCGCCGCCCCGCCCCGCCGAGCCGCCTCAGAACCCGGCCGGCTCCGTGTACACCCCCCACTCGTCGCGCAGCACCCCGCAGATCTCGCCCAGCGTCGCCTCGGCGCGCACGGCCTGGAGCATCGGCTCGATCATGTTGGCCCCCGACCGCGCCGCGGCCAGCATGGCGTCCAGCGACGCCCGTACCGCGGCGTCGTCGCGCGCGCCGCGGCGCGCACCGAGCACCCGCACCTGCTCGCGCTCCACCTCGTGGCTGACCCGCAGGATCTCCAGGTCCCCGGTGACGGAGCCGGTCGCCGTGTTGACGCCGACGACCCGCTTGTCGCCCTTCTCCAGCGCCTGCTGGTAGCGGAACGCGGATTCGGCGATCTCGCCGGTGAACCAGCCGTCCTCGATGCCCCGCAGGATGCCGGAGGTGACCGGCCCGATCGGGTGCCTGCCGTCGGGGTGGGCGCGCAGGCCGCGCTCCTTGATCTGGTCGAAGATCTTCTCGGCGTCCGCCTCGATCCGGTCCGTCAGCTGCTCGACGTACCAGGAACCGCCCAGCGGGTCGGCGACGTTGGCGACGCCGGTCTCCTCCATCAGCACCTGCTGGGTGCGCAGCGCGATCTCGGCGGCCTGCTCGCTGGGCAGCGCGAGGGTCTCGTCCAGGGCGTTGGTGTGCAGGGAGTTGGTGCCGCCGAGCACGGCCGCGAGCGCCTCGACGGCGGTGCGCACGACGTTGTTGTACGGCTGCTGGGCGGTGAGCGAGACACCGGCGGTCTGGGTGTGGAAGCGCAGCCACTGCGCCTTGTCGGTCCGCGCGCCGTACACGTCGCGCATCCAGCGGGCCCAGATGCGGCGGGCCGCGCGGAACTTGGCGATCTCCTCGAAGAAGTCGACGTGCGCGTCGAAGAAGAAGGACAGGCCGGGCGCGAAGACGTCCACGTCGAGGCCGCGGCTGAGGCCCAGCTCGACGTAGCCGAAGCCGTCCGCGAGGGTGTACGCCAGCTCCTGCGCGGCCGTCGCCCCGGCCTCGCGGATGTGGTAGCCGGAGACGGACAGCGGCTTGTAGGCGGGGATGTTCGAGGCGCAGTGCTCCATCAGGTCACCGATGAGGCGCAGGTGCGGCTCGGGCTGGAAGAGCCACTCCTTCTGGGCGATGTACTCCTTGAAGATGTCCGTCTGGAGGGTTCCGTTGAGGACGGCGGGGTCCACGCCCTGGCGCTCGGCGGCGACCAGGTACATGCAGAAGACGGGCACGGCGGGCCCGCTGATCGTCATCGAGGTGGTGACGTCGCCGAGCGGGATGTCCTTGAACAGGACCTCCATGTCGGCGGCGGAGTCGATGGCCACCCCGCAGTGGCCGACCTCGCCCAGCGAGCGCGGGTCGTCGGAGTCGCGGCCCATGAGCGTGGGCATGTCGAAGGCGACCGAGAGACCGCCGCCGCCCGCGGCGAGGATCATCTTGTAGCGCTCGTTGGTCTGCTCGGCGTTGCCGAACCCGGCGAACTGGCGGATGGTCCAGGTCCGCCCGCGGTAGCCGGTCGGGTACAGCCCGCGGGTGAAGGGGTACTCGCCGGGCCAGCCGATCCGCTCGAAGCCCTCGTACTCGTCCCCCGGCCGGGGCCCGTACACCGGCTCCACGGGGTCGCCGGAGAGCGTGGTGAAGTCAGCATCGCGCTTGCGCGCGGCGTCGTACCGGGCCTGCCAGCGTCGGCGGCCCTCTTCGATGGCGTCAGCGTCCATGCTTCAAATTTACTAGGACGTCCTAGTAAAAGTCGACGGCTGACCGCCGTACGCGTGCGGTACGGCGGTGCGGTTACGCCTCGGCGACCGCCGGAGCGCGGTCGGTGACCTTGGCCTCCAGCTCGCGGCTGATCCTGCGCTCGACGAAGAAGGCGGCGGTGGGCACGGTCCCGGCGAGCAGCACCCACAGCTGCTTGGCCACCGGCCACTTCGCCTTGGAGCCCAGGTCGAAGGCGACGACCAGGTAGATCACGTACAGCCAGCCGTGCGCGATGCCGATGACGGTGGTGAACTTCGCCGCGCCGTCGATCTGGAGGCCGTACTTGGCGATGACGCCGAGGGTCAGCAGGACCAGCAGCACGCCGGTGACGTAGGCCATGACGCGGTAGCGGGTCAGCACGCTCTTCTTCATGGGGTCGAGCGTAACCGTCCGTTCCGGGAGATCTTGCCCCGGGTCGCACTGCCCGCGACCGGGGCGTCAGCCCTCGTCGAAGTCGTGCGCGGCCACGCGCAGGGGCCGCAGCATCGCGAAGATCTCCGCGCACTCCTCGGCGTCGTAGGCGCCCAGGCCGAAGTCCATCGCCATCAGGTCGCGGGTGGCCGACTCGACCACCTCGCGGCCCTTGTCGGTGATGACGGCGAGGGTGCCGCGGCCGTCGTTGGGGTTGGGGCGCTTGGCGACCAGGCCGGACCTGACCAGGCGGTCCACGGTGTTCGTGACGGACGTAGGGTGCACCATGAGCCGCTCACCGATCTTGGACATCGGCAGTTCCCCGGCCTTGGAGAAGGTGAGCAGCACCAGCGCCTCGTAGCGCGCGAACGTCAGCCCGTACGGCTTGACCACCGCGTCGACCTCGGCCAGGAGGATCTGGTGCGCGCGCATGATGGAGGTGATCGCCGCCATGGACGGCACGTTTCCCCACCGCTGCTTCCAGAGGTCGTCGGCGCGTGCGATGGGGTCGAAGGGGAGACTGAGGGGCTTCGGCACGGCATCAGACCCTACCCGCCGGTCATATCGTGGTCAGCCCCGTCTCGCCTTTCGGTCCGGGCGGTCCGCGCGGGATTCCGCGGGGCGGTCCGTGCGGGCCCGCGGGGCGACCGCGCGGGAGCCGTCGGTGCGCCGGGCGGCGCCGGCCAGCAGCAGGCAGGCCACCGTGCCCAGGGCCCCCGCCCCCGCGACCGTCGCGCGCACCCCGGCGAACTCGGCCGCGACGCCCGCCAGGGCCATGCCCACGCCCTGGACGGTCATGAGCCCGGCGGTGAGCAGGGTCATCGCGCGCCCGCGCAGTTCCTCGGGGACGGCGGCGACGAACCACTGGTCCAGGCCCAGGGTGTACGCCGACCCGGCGCCGGAGACCAGGAGCAGGAGCAGGGAGAGCGCCAGGCCGGGGTGGAGGGCGTAGCCGAGGTAGGGCAGCAGCGCGAGGCTCACCAGCGGGAGCGCGATGCGCTCGCGGGCGGCGGGCAGCAGCCGCGAGCCCGCGTACAGCTCGCCGGCCACGGTGCCGGCGGGCAGCGCGCACATCAGCAGCCCGAGCCCGGTGGATCCGGTGTCGAGCGCCGCGGCGTACGGGGCCGCCAGGGCCTCGGGCACCACCGCGAACGCGGGCGGCACCCAGAAGAGCAGGAGCAGGACGCGCGTCCTGCGGTCGGCGAGCACTTGCCGGGCACCGCGCAACGAGTCGCCCACCAGGGCGCCGGACCGCCCGGTGCGCGCCGGACGGGGCCGGGTGCCGAGGCGGAGCAGTGCGGCGGAGGCCAGGAAGGTGCCCACGGTGATCAGCAGCGCGTGCCGGGGGCCGACCACGGTGAGCAGCAGCCCGCCGAGGCCGTAACCGGCGAGCAGCGCGCTCTGCGAGACGATCCGCAGCAGGGAGCGGCCCAGGACGAACAGGTCGCCGTCGCCGAGGATGTCGGCGAGGGTCGCCATGCGCGTGCCCTGGAACACCGGTGAGACGACGGCGAGGGCGCATCGCAGTGCGAGCAGGACGCCGATGTGCGCCCCCGGCGCGACCATGGGCGCCACGCACGCCGCGCACACCAGGTCGCACGTCACGAGGACGCGGCGGGCCGGGAAGCGGTCGGCGAGCCCGGCCAGGAGCGTGCCGCCGACGACGTACGGCAGGAAGCCGAGCGCGAAGGTGAGCGCGCTGAGCAGGGGCGAGCCGGTGAGGTCGTAGACGAGGACGGACAGGGCGACCTCGCTGACGATGACGCCGAGCAGGGAGAGGGCGTGCGCGGCGAAGACGGCGCGGAACTCGGGGACGGCGAAGACCTGGGTGTAGCGCTGGGACATGCACGGCAGCGTGCGGCCGGACCGTCGCGGACCCTAGTCTTTCGGCTCAGGCCGAATCTTCCTCTCCTGGGGTGTGCGCATGCCGTTCCGTCTGCGTTTCGGCGACGACGACCTGCTGCGGTGCCGGTTCGCGCTGTCACCGCTGTGGGAGACGCAGGAGGCGGTACGGACGCTGGGGCGGCCGGACCGGCACGGGTACCACCCGCACTGGCTGCGGCGCATCCGGGAGGCGGCCCGCGGGCTGGACCTGGCGCCGTTGTGGCTGCTCATGCCGCGGCGCGGGCACAGCCCGGACTTCCTGGGGCCGCCGCCGCTCGGTCCCGCGGCGACGTTCGAGGAGGAGATCGCCGCAGTGCGGGCGGCCGATCCGGCGGCGGCCCGGGAGGACCTGGCGCGGGCCCTGGCGGACACGCCGGGCGCGCTGCGGTCGCGGCCCGGCCGGGCCCTGCTGGCCGATCCGGAGCGGGCGGTGCGGGAGCTGGCGGACCTGCTGGAAACCGCGTGGCGGGCGCTGGTGGAGCCGGAGTGGCCGCGGCTGCGGGCGCTGCTGGAGGCCGACATCGCCTTCCACTCGCGGCGGCTGGCCGAGGTCGGGCTGGAGGCGCTGCTGCCCGAACTGGACCGCCGGCTGTCCTGGGACGGGCGGACGCTGACCGTGGACTGGCACGGCGAGCACGGCCGCGATCTGGGCGGGCAGGGGCTGGTGCTGATGCCGAGCGTGTTCTCCTGGCCGGAGGTGATCAGCGGCTTCGAGCCTCCGTGGCAGCCGACGCTGGTGTACCCGGCGCGGGGCCTGGCGGGGCTGTGGACCGAGCCGGGCACGGCGGGCGCACAGGCACTGGTACGGCTGCTGGGGCGGGGGCGGGCGGCGGTGCTGGGCGCGCTGACCGACCCGGCGACGACGTCGGACCTGGCGCACCGGCTCGGGCTGGCCCCGTCGTCGGTGTCCGCGCATCTGACGGTGCTGCGGGACGCGGGGCTGCTCACGGCGCGGCGGTACGGACACCGGGTGCTGTACGAGCGGACACCGCTGGGGATGGCACTGGCGGCGTCCGGGGGCGAGGCGCGGTGAGCGGGGGGCGTGGGCGGGGCGCGGTCCCGGCGGCGGGCGTGGCGTGGCGGGGCGGGCAGGACTGGGCCAGGGCGGCGGGCCGCAACCGAGGGCGCGGCACGAGCACGGCGGCGGGCTGAAGCCCGGGCGCGGCGCGGTCCCGGCGGCGGGCGTGGCATGCGCCGGGCACGGCGGGCGGGGGCTGCCGCGAGAGTGGCCCGGGCACGGCGGGCGTGGCGTGGCGGGGCGGGCAGGACTGGGCCAGGGCGGCGGGCCGCAGCCGAGGGCGCGGCACGGGCACGGCGGCGAGCCGAAGCCCGGGCGCGGCGCGGTCCCGGCAGCGGGCAGGGCTGGGCCGCGGCGGCGGGCGGGCGGGGGTCAGGGCACGGCGGCGACCAGGGGCCGGGGCGTGGGCCGGGGCGGTCTGACGGGTGCGCGACCGCCCCGGGCGCGGCGCGGGGGGCCGGCGGGGCTACTCCCCCGCCAGGTGCCGTTCGACCGTCTCCACCTTCGAGGTGAGGCCGTCCGTCACGCCCGGGCGGATGTCCGCCTTGAGGACGAGGGAGACGCGGGGAGCGCGGGCCTCCACCGCGGCGACGGCGCGCCGGACCACGTCCATCACCTCGTCCCACTCCCCCTCGATCGAGGTGAACATGGCGTCGGTGCGGTGCGGCAGGCCGGACGCGCGGACGACGCGGACGGCGTCGGCGACGTACTCGCCCACGTCCTCGCCGACGCCCAGCGGGGTCACGGAGAAGGCGACGATCACGCGTTCACCACTCCCTCGCGGCGGGCGCGGGAGGCGATGACCGCGTCCTCGGCCTCGCGCTTGAGCTTGCGCTCGGCGAAGAAGCCGCCGGTGGGCAGGACCGACAGGACGAAGTAGAGGGCGGCGGTCTTCAGCGGCCACTTGGTGCGGTTCCAGGCGTCGGCCCAGAAGATCACGTAGAGGACGAAGAGGACGCCGTGGATCGAGCCCATCGCGGGGACCGCGTTGAAGTCGGTGGTCCGCTTCAGGACCGAGCAGACCAGCAGGAGGAGGAAGCTCACCGCCTCGGGGGCGGAGACCAGGCGGAGGCGGCGGAGGGCGGTGGCGGTCTTGATGTCCACAGGTCACCTTCGGTGGGAGAGACACGGGAGCTGCGGCCGGGTTTGTGAACGCAGGCACAAAGTTTCGTCCATTGTGGCAAACCGGCGGAGGTGCACGGCCCCTAGGGGGGCGCTCAGGGGCCTTCTCCACCCGTGGGACCTGTCTTCTCCTCCCCCTTCGCCGTTACCTTCTGTGCGTGGCGATGTTCCGACTGCAAGGCAGCAAGGTGCTCGCCGTCGACATGACCGGGGACGCCGTGAAGGCGAAGAACGGCTCGATGGTCGCGTACGACGGGCAGATGGCCTTCAAGAAGCTGACAGGTGGCGGTGAGGGCCTGCGCGGGATGGTGACGCGGCGGCTCACCGGTGAGCAGATGACCGTGATGGAGGTGCGGGGGCAGGGGACCTGCTGGTTCGCGGACCGGGCGTCCGAGATCAATCTCGTCCGGCTCCAGGGGGAGAAGCTGTACGTGGAGTCGAGCAACCTGCTCGCGACCGACGCGGCCCTGAGAACGGGCACGACGTTCACGGGGCTGCGCGGCGCCTCGCAGGGCAACGGGCTGTTCACGACCACCGTCGAGGGCCACGGCCAGGCGGCGATCATGTCGGACGGGCCGGCCGTGGTACTGCGGGTGAGCGCCCAGTACCCGCTGACCGTCGACCCCGGCGCGTACATCGCGCACCAGGGGAACCTCCGGCAGACGTTCCAGTCCGGCGTGACCTTCCGCACCTTCCTCGGCGAGGGCGGCGGGGAGGCCTTCCAGATCCGCTTCGAGGGGGACGGCCTGGTGTACGTGCAGCCGAGCGAGCGGAACACGATCGCGGGGGACGTGTGAGATGACCTTCCGTGAGATCAACTCGAAGATGGTCGAGGCCACCGTGGTGCCGGGGCAGCGGCTGTTCAGTCAGCGGGGCGCGATGCTGGCGTACCGGGGCGACGTCTCCTTCACCCCGAACATCCAGGGCGGTCAGGGCGGCCTGATGTCCATGATCGGACGCCGGGTCGCGGGCGAGGCGACGCCCCTGATGACCGTGGAGGGCAGCGGCACGGTCTTCTTCGGGCACGGCGGGCACCACGTCCAGGTGATCGGCCTGTCCGGCGACACGCTGTACGTGGAGGCGGACCGCCTGCTCGCCTTCGAGGGCACCCTCCAGCAGGGCACGATGTTCATGGGCTCGCAGGGCGGGGTCATGGGCATGGTGCGCGGTCAGGTGACGGGCCAGGGACTGTTCACGACCACGCTGAAGGGGCACGGCGCGGTGGCGGTCATGGCGCACGGCGGGGTCCTGGAGATCCCGGTCACCCCGCAGCGCCCGGTCCACGTCGACCCGCAGGCCTACGTCGCCCACCACGGCGAGGTCCGCAACAAGCTGTCGGCCGCGCTGGGCTGGCGGGACATGGTGGGGCGGGGGTCCGGGGAGGCGTTCCAGCTGGAGCTGAGCGGCAGCGGCATGGTCTACGTCCAGGCGTCGGAGGAGAAGCTGTGAGCGCGTACGGAACGCCCGGCGCCGGGCCCGTGGTGTACGACCCGGCGACCCTGCCGGCCGACGACAACGTCAACCACTACACCTTCTGCGTGGAGCTGAAGGGGAGCCAGTGGTTCCTGCAGAAGGGGAAGATGATCGCCTACTACGGGACGATCGAGTTCAACGGCTTCGGGCACGGGCGGCTGGACCGCCTGGTGCGGACGTCGTTCCATTCGCCTCTGCACGCCGCGGACTGGGTGGTGGCGGAGGGCTCGGGCAAGATGCTCCTCGCCGACCGGGCCTTCGACGTCAACTCCTTCGACCTGGACGACGGCAACCTGACCATTCGCTCGGGCAACTTGCTTGCTTTTCAGCCAAGTCTCGCGCTGAAGCAGTCGATCGTGCCGGGCTTCCTGACACTGATCGGAACCGGAAAGTTCGTGGCCGCGTCGAACGGGCCGGTGGTCTTCATGGAGCCCCCGATCCGGGTGGACCCGCAGGCGCTCGTCGGCTGGGCCGACTGCCCCTCGCCGTGCCACCACTACGACCACGGGTACATGACCGGCGTGCTGGGCGGTCTACGTGCGATGACGGGGCTCGGCGGCGCCTCCGGGGAGGAGCACCAGTTCGAGTTCGTGGGGGCCGGGACGGTGCTGCTCCAGTCGTCGGAGGCCCTGATGGCGGAGCAGGCCGTGGGGGCCCCGCCGAACGAGCCCGGGGTGCCCGGCGGGGCGGCCCCGGCGGGGCCGGGACACCAGCCCGGCGCACCGCGCCTTCCCGGACAGCTGGGAGACCTCCAGCGTCGCTTCGGGCTGTGAGCGGTAGTCTGCGGAGTGTGACGGCTCGAACGCGTGCGCGCCGTCACGCCACCCCTCACTAGTTCGCCTTTCAACTTCTTAGGTAGACTTCATTCATGGAGACCGAGACGGCCACGCGCTGGCTGACCGATGCGGAGCAGTGCGCCTGGCGCACCCACCTGGAGGTCAACAGGCTGTTGACGTACCAGCTCGAGAAGGACCTGCAGCCGTTCGGCCTGACGATGAACGACTACGAGATCCTGGTGAACCTCTCCGAGTCGGAGGACGTACGGATGCGGATGAGTGACCTCGCGTCCGCCACCCTCCAGTCCAAGAGCCGCCTCTCGCACCAGATCACCCGTATGGAGAACGCGGACCTGGTGCGCCGCGAGAACTGCGAGTCCGACCGCCGCGGGCTGTACGCCGTCCTCACGGAGCACGGCATGGAGACGATGCGGAAGGTCGCGCCGCACCACGTGGCGTCGGTGCGGCGGCACTTCATCGACCTGCTGGACCCGGAGGCGCTGACGGAACTGGACAAGGCGCTGAGGCCCATCGCGGAGCACCTGCGGGGGCAGCGCGGACGCCCGTAGCCCTGGGCCCTGTCCAGGGGGCCCCGCGGCAGGCGCCACCGGACGGCCCCGGGCTTGCCACGGCGGCGGCCCGGGCACTGCGCCGGGGCCGCCCCCCCATGGGGACCCGGCCCGTCCGCCGGGCCCGCGCCCTCGGTGGGAACGGGCCCGTGCGTCGGCTCACCCCTGGACGCGCCCCCGGTTACCCGCCGGCCCGGTGGCTCTCGTGTGGACCCGGCGCTCCGGCCGTCGGACCGTCCCTCCGCCGGACCCGGTGCTCACGCTCCGGGAGCGGCGAAGGGCATGGCGAGGCCCCGCACCGGCGGGGGGCCGGTGCGGGCTGCCGTGGCACTCCCCCGTTCCCGCGCGATTCGCCAGGGGCGGTTCAGCCCTGGGTCAGGCCCGCCACCAGTTCGTCGGCCGCGCGGTACGGGTCCAGTTCGCCCGCGACGATCCGCTCGGACAGGGCGCTCAGACGCCGGTCGCCGTGCAGGTCGCCGATG
Organism: Streptomyces sp. NRRL S-340; assembly: GCF_000720185.1. Lineage (GTDB taxonomy): Bacteria > Actinomycetota > Actinomycetes > Streptomycetales > Streptomycetaceae > Streptomyces. The sequence continues at coordinate 37,664 of NZ_JOIY01000004.1, forward strand.
CGTTCGCGCAGGGCGGTGACCGCGATGGTCTCCACCTCGCGGGCCGCGCGGGCACGGCGGCGCTCGGTCAGGACGCCCCGCTCCTCCATCCAGGCCCGGTGCTTCTCCAGGGCCTCGACGACCTCGTCGACACCCTCCGCCCGGGCCGCCACGGTCTTGACGATGGGCGGACGCCAGTCACCGGGACCGCGGGCCTCGCCGAGACCCAGCATGTGGTTCAGCTCGCGGGCGGTGGCGTCCGCGCCGTCCCGGTCGGCCTTGTTGACGACGTAGACGTCGCCGATCTCCAGGATCCCGGCCTTGGCCGCCTGGATGCCGTCGCCCATGCCGGGAGCCAGGAGGACGACGCTGGTGTCGGCCTGGGAGGCGATCTCGACCTCCGACTGGCCGACGCCGACCGTCTCGACCAGGATCACGTCGCAGCCCGCCGCGTCCAGCACGCGGATGGCCTGCGGCGCGGCCCAGGCGAGGCCGCCGAGGTGGCCGCGGGTCGCCATGGAGCGGATGTAGACGCCCGGGTCGGAGGCGTGCTCCGACATGCGGACCCGGTCACCGAGCAGCGCCCCGCCGGAGAACGGCGAGGACGGGTCGACTGCGAGCACGCCGACCCGCCTGCCCTGCTTGCGGTACGCCGTCACCAGCGCCGAGGTGGAGGTCGACTTGCCGACCCCCGGGGAGCCGGTGAGACCGACGACGTAGGCGTTGCCGGTCAGCGGCGCGAGGGCCGCCATGACCTCCCGCAGTTGCGGGGACGCCCCCTCCACCAGCGAGATCAGCCGGGCCACGGCCCGCGGCCGGCCGTCCCTGGCCTGGGCCACCAGCGAGGAGACGTCCTGCATCACAGCTCCGTTCACGTGTTCCACGTACGACGATTCGAACGTACGGCGAGAGGTCGGTGGGGACGGCCCGGCCGTCAGGCCTTGGGCACCCGGACGATCAGCGCGTCGCCCTGGCCGCCGCCGCCGCACAGTGCCGCCGCGCCGACCCCGCCGCCCCGGCGCTTGAGCTCCAGCGCCAGGTGGAGCACGAGACGGGCGCCGGACATCCCGATCGGGTGACCGAGGGCGATGGCGCCGCCGTTCACGTTCACCTTTTCGGTGGACACCCCGAGGTCCTTCATCGACTGCACGGCCACCGCGGCGAACGCCTCGTTGATCTCGATCAGGTCGAGGTCGGAGACGTCCAGGCCCTCCTTCTTCAGGGCGTGCAGGATCGCGTTGGACGGCTGGGACTGCAGGGAGTTGTCCGGGCCCGCCACGTTGCCGTGGGCGCCGATCTCGGCGATCCAGTCCAGGCCCAGCTCCTCGGCCTTGGCCCTGCTCATCACGACCACGGCCGCGGCGCCGTCGGAGATCTGCGAGGAGGACCCGGCGGTGATCGTGCCGTCCTTGGTGAAGGCCGGGCGCAGCTTGCCCAGGCCCTCGGCGGTGGTGTCGCCGCGGATGCCCTCGTCCTTGCTGAACAGCACCGGGTCGCCCTTGCGCTGCGGGATCTCCACGGGGGTGATCTCGGCCTCGAAGACGCCGTTCTTCTGGGCGGCGGCGGCGCGCTGGTGGGACAGGGCGGCGATCTCGTCCTGCTCGGCGCGGCCGATGCCCAGGCGGGTGTTGTGCTTCTCCGTCGACTCGCCCATGGCAATGTTCTCGAAGGCGTCGGTCAGACCGTCGTACGCCATCGCGTCGAGCATCTCCACCGCGCCGTACTTGTAGCCCTCGCGGGACTTCGGCAGCAGGTGGGGGGCGTTGGTCATGGACTCCTGACCGCCGGCCACGACGATGTCGAACTCGCCCGCGCGGATGAGCTGGTCGGCCAGCGCGATCGCGTCGAGGCCGGAGAGGCACACCTTGTTGACCGTGAGCGCCGGCACGCTCATCGGGATGCCGGCCTTCACGGCGGCCTGGCGGGCAGGGATCTGCCCCGCGCCCGCCTGGAGCACCTGGCCCATGATCACGTACTGCACCTGGTCGCCGCCGATGCCCGCGCGGTCCAGGGCCGCCTTGATCGCGAAACCGCCCAGATCGGCACCGGAGAACGACTTCAGGGAGCCGAGCAGCCGGCCCATGGGCGTGCGTGCGCCGGCGACGATCACCGAGCCGGTCGTACCGGAATTTCCAGAAGACATGAGCTGCGATTCCCCTTACCGGCCTGCACAGCCGAGGAGTGAACGAGGGTTTACTTCGAATGTACTGAGCGGCGGTCGGCCCCGTCATCGGGCCGTCGGTGTGATCGCGCGCACGTTGCGTAACCACCCCGCCCGCGCTCCACTGAAACCATGCTGACGCGAATCGACCACATCGGGATCGCCTGCCACGACCTCGACGCGACCGTCGAGTTCTACCGGACCACGTACGGCTTCGAGGTGTTCCACACCGAGGTCAACGAGGAGCAGGGCGTGCGCGAGGCCATGCTCAGGATCAACGGGACGTCGGACGGCGGCGCCTCCTACCTCCAGCTCCTGGAGCCGACCCGCGAGGATTCCGCCGTGGGCAAGTGGCTCGCGAAGAACGGGGAGGGCGTCCACCACATCGCCTTCGGCACCGCGGACGTCGACGCGGACGCCGCGGACATCCGGGACAAGGGCGTACGCGTGCTGTACGAGGAGCCGCGACGCGGCTCCATGGGGTCACGGATCACCTTCCTGCACCCCAAGGACTGCCACGGCGTCCTCACAGAACTGGTCACTTCGGCGCCCGTTGAGTCGGCCGAGCACTGACCGACGTACATAAGGGCCGGTAGGGTTGGGGGCGATCGTCCCCGGCAACGGGACGATCCGGTCCTGCCGTCAAGGCGGGAGCGCCGGGGTCCGGGTTTCGGGGGACGAGCGACGGGGCAGCAGCCCATGCTCCGCCGTCGATCTGACACCATTCCCCCGGGGGCCCCGTTCGGCGGATGGACGGAGCTCGTTTGGACAGGCTTGCGACCAGGGGACGGATGGGACCGCGCAGTGCGGGGCTACGAACGCCAGGAGCGAGAGCCGGCGGCTGACGTCGACCACCTCTCTCGGTTCGAGGCCGAGATGGAGCGGCTGAAGACCGAGCGGGAAAAGGCGATCCAGCACGCCGAGGACCTCGGCTACCAGGTCGAGGTGCTGCGCGCCAAGCTGCACGAGGCGCGCCGCACCATCATGACCCGGCCCGCCTACGACAGCGCCGACATCGGTTACCAGGCCGAGCAGTTGCTGCGCCAGGCGCAGGTGCAGGCCGACCAGATCCGCGCCGACGCCGAGCGCGAGCTGAGCCAGGCCCGGGCGCAGACCCAGCGCATCCTCCAGGAGCACGCCGAGCAGGCCGCCCGGCTCCAGGCCGAGCTGCACCAGGAGGCGGTGACCCGGCGCCAGCAGCTCGACCAGGAGCTGGCCGAGCGCCGGCAGACCGTCGAGTCCCACGTCAACGAGAACGTGGCCTGGGCCGAGCAGCTGCGCGCCCGCACCGAGCAGCAGGCCCGCCGCCTCCTCGACGAGTCCCGCGCCGAGGCCGAGCAGGCCATGGCCGCGGCCCGCGCGGAAGCCGAACGGCTGACCGCCGAGGCCCGGCAGCGGCTGCGCGGCGAGGCCGAGTCGGCGCGCGCGGAGGCCGAGCAGATCCTGCGCCGGGCCCGCACCGACGCCGAGCGCCTGCTCAACGCGGCCTCCACCCAGGCGCAGGAGGCCACCGACCACGCCGAGCAGTTGCGCAGCACCACGGCCAGCGAGTCGGACGCCGCCCGCCGGCAGAGCGCCGAGCTGAGCCGGGCCGCCGAGCAGCGGATGGCGCAGGCCGAGGAGGCGCTGCGCAAGGCGCAGGCCGAGGCCGAGAAGCTGGTCACCGAGGCCAAGGAGAGCGCCGCCAAGGCGCTGGCGAGCGCCGAGTCGGCCAACGAGCAGCGCACCCGCACCGCCAAGGAACAGGTCGCCCGGCTGGTCGAGGAGGCCACCAAGGAGGCCGAGAGCACGAAGTCCGAGGCCGAGCAGCTGGTCGCGGACGCCCGTGCCGAGGCGGAGAAGATCGTCGCCGAGGCCTCGGAGAAGGCCCGCAGCGTCACCGCGGAGGAGACGGCCACCCAGCTGTCCAAGGCGGCCAAGACCGCCGAGGACGTGCTGAACAAGGCGTCCGAGGACGCGAAGAAGACCACAAAGGCGGCGGCCGAGGAGGCCGAGCGGATCCGCTCGGAGGCCGAGGCCGAGGCGGACCGGCTGCGCGCCGAGGCGCACGACATCGCCGAGCAGCTCAAGGGCGCGGCGAAAGACGACACCAAGGAGTACCGCGCCAAGACGGTCGAGCTGCAGGAGGAGGCACGCAGGCTGCGCGGCGAGGCCGAGCAGCTGCGCTCCGACGCGGTCGCCGAGGGCGAGAAGATCCGCGCGGAGGCCCGGCGCGAGGCCGTGGCGCAGATCGAGGAGGCGGCGAAGTCCGCCGAGGAGCTGCTGGCCAAGGCGAAGGCGGACGCCGACGAGCTGCGCGGCAGCGCGACCGCGGACAGCGAGAAGGTCCGCACCGAGGCCATCGAGCGGGCCACCGCGCTGCGCCGGCAGGCCGAGGAGACCCTGGAGCGCGCCCGCGCGGAGGCCGAGCGGCACCGGGCGGAGGCGGACGAGCACGCCGAGTCGGTCCGGGCGGAGGCCGAGCGCGCCGCGGCCGGGCTGCGCGAGGAGACCGAGCGGGCGCTGGCGGCCCGGCAGGCCGAGGCCACCGAGGAGCTGACCCGGCTGCACACCGAGGCCGAGGAGCGCCTCGCCGCCGCCGAGCAGTCCCTCACCGACGCCCGGGAGGAGGCCGAGCGGATCCGCCGTGAGGCCGCCGAGGAGGCCGAGCGGCTGCGCGCCGAGGCCGCCGAGCGGATCCGGACGCTCCAGCAGCAGGCGGAGGCGGAGGCCGTGCGGCTGCGGGACGAGGCCGCCGCGGACGCGTCGGCGTCCCGCGCCGAGGGCGAGGCCGTCGCCGTGCGGCTGCGCTCGGAGGCCGCGGCCGAGGCGGAACGCCTGAGGACGGAGGCCCAGGAGACCGCCGACCGGGTCCGTGCCGAGGCGCAGGCCGCCGCGGAGCGGCTGGGCGCGGAGGCGTCCGAGACGCTGGAGGCCGCGCGGGAGGAGGCGGCCCGGCGCCGCCGCGAGGCCGAGGAACTGCTCGGTTCCGCCCGCCAGGAGGCCGGCCAGGAGCGGGAGCGGGCGCGCGAGCAGAGCGAGGAACTGCTGGCGTCGGCGCGCAGGCGGGTGGAGGAGGCGCAGGCCGAGGCCACCCGCCTGGTGGAGGAGGCCGACCGGCGCGCCACCGAGATGGTGTCGGCCGCCGAGCAGCACGCGCAGCAGGTACGGGACTCCGTGGCCGGGCTGCACGAGCAGGCGCAGGAGGAGATCGCCGGGCTGCGTTCGGCCGCCGAGCACGCGGCGGACCGTACGAAGCGGGAGGCCGAGCAGGAGGCGGACCGGGTCCGCGCCGACGCCTACGCCGAGCGGGAGCGGGCGAGCGAGGACGCGGCCCGGCTGCGGCGCGAGGCGGGCGAGGAGACCGAGGCCGCCAAGGCGCTGGCCGAGCGCACGGTGTCCGAGGCCATCGCGGAGGCCGAGCGGATCCGTACGGACGTCGCCGAGCACGCGCAGCGGGTGCGGACCGAGGCGTCCGACACGATCGCGCAGGCCGAGCAGGACGCCACGCGGACGCGTGCGGACGCCCGGGACGACGCCAACCGGATCCGTTCGGACGCGGCGTCCCAGGCGGACGCGCTGATCTCCGAGGCGCGTTCGGAGGCCGAGCGGCTGCAGACGGAGACGGCGGCGGAGGCCGAGCGGCTGCGCGCGGACACCGTCGCCGAGACCGACCAGCTGCGGGCCGACACGATCGCCGAGACCGACCAGCTGCGCGCGGAGACGGCCGCGGAGGCCGAGCGGGTACGGACCGAGGCGCTCACCGAGGCCGAGCGGGTGCGGGCCCGTTCCGTCGCCCAGGCGGAGAAGCTGATCTCGGACGCCACCGGGGACGCGGAGCGGCTGCGCGCCGAGGCCGCGGAGACGGTCGGCTCCGCCCAGTCCCGCGCCGAGCGGATCCGCACCGACTCGGAGCGGGTCAGGGCGGAGGCGGCGGCGGAGGCCGAGCGGCTGGTGACGGCCGCCCGCGAGGAGGCCGAGCGGACCCTGGACGAGGCCCGCCAGGACGCGAACAAGCGGCGTTCGGAGGCGGCCGAGCAGGTCGACAAGCTGATCACCGAGACCACCGCCGAGGCCGACAAGCTGCTCACCGAGGCACAGGCGAACGCGGTCAGGACCAAGGCGGACGCGGAGTCGCAGGCCGACACGATGGTGGGCGCGGCCCGCCAGGAGGCCGAGCGGATCCTGGCCGAGGCGACCGTCCAGGGCAACACGGCGGTGGAGAAGGCCCGTACGGACGCGGACGAACTGCTGGTCGGCGCCCGCCGGGACGCCACGCAGATCCGCGAGCGCGCCGAGGAGCTGCGCCAGCGCCTCACCACCGAGATCGAGGAGCTGCACGAGCGGGCCCGCCGCGAGGCCGCCGAGACGATGAAGTCGACCGGCGACCGCTGCGACGCGCTGATCAAGGCCGCCGAGGAGCAGTTGGCGAAGGCGCAGGCCAAGGCCAAGGAGATCGTCTCGGACGCCAACACCGAGGCGGGCAAGGTGCGCATCGCCGCGGTGAAGAAGGCCGAGGGGCTGCTCAAGGAGGCCGAGCAGAAGAAGGCGAAGCTCGTCAAGGAGGCCGAGGAGCTGAAGGCCGAGGCGGTCCAGGAGGCGCGGCGCACGGTCGAGGAGGGCAAGCGCGAGCTGGAGATCCTGGTGCGCCGGCGCGAGGACATCAACGCCGAGATCTCCCGGGTCCAGGATGTGCTGGAGGCACTGGAGTCCTTCGAGGCGCCGGGTTCCGGGAAGGACACCGGGGTCCGGGCGGGCGCGACGGTGGGCGCACCCCGGTCGGGTGGCAAGTCGTCAGAAGGTTAGCCTTTAGGGTGAATTCGGGGCCTCACGGGGGAGCTTCCGAAGGCTTCGCCGGGGTACTTGGCAAGTGCTCCGGCGGTCAGCCACCCAAAAGAGGTGTCATTCTCCAGATCAAACACGTATCCGCTCGATGACACACCGCTTCGGCCCCTAGGATTCGACCTATCACCTCACCGGTCTCATTCGACAGGAACCCCATGAGCGACACTTCCCCCTACGGCTTCGAGCATGTGCGGCGTGGGTACGACCGCGCTCAGGTGGACGAATACATCGCCAGGCTCGACTCCGACCTCGCCGACGCCCGCGCGCAGACCAAGATGCTGGAGAAGCGCATCGAGGAGCTCCACCTCGAGACGCAGACGGCGCAGGCCCAGATCTCCGACGCCGAACCGTCGTACGCGGGTCTCGGCGCCCGGGTCGAGAAGATCCTCCGCCTCGCCGAGGAGGAGGCCAAGGATCTGCGTGAGGAGGCCGCGCGCGCTGCCGAGCAGCACCGCGAGCTGGCCGAGGCGTCCGCGCAGCAGGTCCGCAACGACGCCGAGTCCTTCGCCGCGGAGCGCAAGGCCAGGGCCGAGGACGAGGGCGTCCGGATCGTCGAGAAGGCCAAGAGCGAGGCCTCCCAGCTGCGCGCCGAGGCGCAGAAGGACGCGCAGTCCAAGCGGGAGGAGGCGGACGCCCTCTTCGAGGAGACCCGCGCCAAGGCCGCTCAGGCCGCCGCCGACTTCGAGACGAACCTGGCCAAGCGCCGCGAGCAGTCCGAGCGCGACCTGACGCTCCGCCAGCAGAAGGCGGAGAAGCGGCTCGCGGAGATCGAGCACCGCGCCGAGCAGCTGCGTCTGGAGGCGGAGAAGCTCCGCACCGACGCGGAGCGCCGCGCCCGCCAGACCGTGGAGACGGCGCAGCGCCAGGCCGAGGACATCGTGGCCGACGCCAACGCCAAGGCGGACCGCATCCGTTCGGAGTCCGAGCGTGAGCTGGCGGCGCTGACCAACCGCCGCGACTCGATCAACGCCCAGCTGACGAACGTCCGCGAGATGCTGGCGACGCTGACCGGTGCCGCGGTGGCCGCCGCGGGCAACCCGGCCGAGGACGAGCCGGTCTCCCGCGGGGTCCCGGCGCAGCAGACGCGGTAACCCGGGGGCAGCGGTCCCGGTGAGCGGGCCCCGCGCCGGCCACCGGGACACTGTCGGCGAATCCGGGCACGAGCGTGACGCCGGCCCTCACGACCCGTCGCGGTCGTGGGGGCCGGCGTTGTGCTGTGTCCGGGCGGGTGCGGACGCCGCCCCGGCCGCGGCCGTCACCGCCGGGGAGGGGACGTCCGGAAGCGGCGGCCGGCCGTGGCCCGACGGGTGACGCGGGGCCGGACGGCTCAAGGGCCCGGTGGCGCGGGGCCCGGTGCGCCCTTAGCGTGGCCGCATGATCGAGCTGGCGGGGCTGACCAAGCGCTACGGCGAGAAAGTGGCGGTAGACGACCTCACCTTCACGGTGCGACCGGGCATCGTCACCGGATTCCTGGGGCCCAACGGCGCCGGGAAGTCCACGACCATGCGGATGATCCTGGGCCTGGACCACCCGACCGGCGGGTACGTGCGCATCGACGGCCGGCACTACCACGAGCTGAAGGACCCGCTGACGTACATCGGTGCCCTGCTGGACGCCAAGGCCGTGCACGGCGGGCGCAGCGCGTACCACCACCTGCTGTGTCTGGCGCAGAGCAACGGCATTCCCACCGCCCGGGTGCACGAGGTGCTGGAGACGGTGGGTCTGACGGCGGTCGCCCGGAAGAAGGCTAAGGGCTTCTCGCTCGGCATGAGCCAGCGGCTGGGCATCGCGGGCGCGCTGCTGGGCGATCCGCGGATCCTGATGTTCGACGAGCCGGTCAACGGGCTCGACCCCGAGGGCATCCACTGGATCCGCAGTCTGATGCAGTCGCTGGCCGCGCAGGGCCGTACGGTCTTCGTCTCCTCGCACCTGATGAGCGAGATGGCGCTGACCGCCGGCCATCTCGTGGTCATCGGGCAGGGGCGGCTGCTCGCGGACACCTCCATGGCCGACTTCATCGAGCGCAACGCGCGCTCCCGCGTCCGGGTCCGCACGCCCGACCGCGAGCGGCTGCTGGACGCGCTGCACGGCGCCGGGATCCAGGCCGTGGAGAGCGGGGACGGGGCGCTGGAGGTGGACGGCGGCAGGTCCGAGGAGATCGGCGAGCTGGCCGCGCGCCACCAGGTGGTGCTGCACGAGCTGAGCACCCGGCAGTCCTCCCTGGAGGAGGCGTTCATGCGGCTGACCGCGTCCTCGGTGGAGTACCACGCGCACGCGGAGCCGGCCGAGCGGCGGTGGGGCGCGGACTGGGGCGGCCGGACGGCGGTGGAACAGGCCGGGCCGGGACCGGGATCCGGGCCGGGAGCAGGACCGCATGCAGGACCGCATGCCGGACCGGAGGCGGGGCCGGGAGCGGGGCCGTACGCGGGGCCGGGAGAGAGCGCGGCGCGGACGACGGTGGAGGGCTGAGGCATGGCGGCGACCCAGATCATCCGTTCGGAGTGGACCAAGATCCGGTCGGTGGCGTCGACGGTGTGGACGCTGTCCCTGGCGGCGGTGGTCACCGTCGCCCTCGGCATGCTGATCTCGGCCCTGACCAGGAACGAGTTCGGGAACATGCCCGCCCGGGAGCGGCTCTCCTTCGACCCCACCTTCAGCAGCTTCGCGGGCATGACCCTCGGCCAGCTGGCGATGATCGTCTTCGGGGTCCTGGTGGTGTCCAACGAGTACAGCACCGGCATGATCCGCACCTCACTGGCCGCGGTCCCCCGGCGCGGGACCTTCCTGGCGAGCAAGGTGGCCGTCGCGGCCGCCCTGGCCCTGCTCGTCGGCATGGCCACCAGTTTCGCCGCCTTCTTCCTCGGGCAGGCGATGCTCGGCTCGCTGCGGACCTCGCTGGACGCGCCGGGTGTGCTGCGCGCGGTCATCGGCGGCGGCCTCTACATGACCCTGATCGCCGTGTTCTCGATGGCCGTGGCCGTGATGCTGCGCTCGCCGATGCTGTCGCTGGGCATCCTGATGCCGTTCTTCTTCCTGATCTCCAACATCCTCGGCAACGTCTCGGTGACGAAGAAGATCGGCCAGTACCTGCCCGACCAGGCGGGCAGCCGCATCCTGCGGGTGATCCCCCGGGTCGGCGACGACACCCCCTACGGCCCGTGGGGCGGCCTCGGCATCATGACGCTGTGGGTGATCGCGGCGCTCGCGGCCGCCTACGCGCTTCTGCGCAAGCGGGACGCCTGAGTACATACCGCCGCAGATCATGCGGTACCGGGCCTCCATGTCTTTACTTTCTTTTGGCCGGAACCGTCAGCGCCCGGATATCCTCCTAAGAGTTGCGAACAAAAGGGGAGTCCGATCAGCTCGCGGCGTCCTGTGCGTGCGATCGCAAGGCGCCGGAAGGTTCTTGTAGCGGAGCTACCAGGGCCTTCCGGCAACGCCGCGAGCGTGCGTGCCGGACGCCGCGAGCCGGGCGCCCCTTTTGTTCGCAGCTCTAAGCCTTACGGGGGCGCGTGCCCCGCTGTCCTGAACCCCGGGACGGCTACCTTCCGATGGGACCGGAGCATGATCGAGGCAGTCGGCCTGACCAAGCGCTACGGCGCCAAGACCGCCGTGAACAACCTCTCCTTCCGGGTGCGGCCCGGCGCCGTGACCGGCTTCCTCGGGCCGAACGGCTCGGGCAAGTCGACGACCATGCGGATGATCCTGGGCCTGGACAACCCCACCGCGGGCACGGTGACGATCGGCGGCTACCCCTACCGCCGGCTGCCCAACGCCCCGCGCCAGGTCGGCGCCCTGCTGGACGCCAAGGCGGTGCACGGCGGCCGCAGCGCCCGCAACCACCTGCTGTCCCTGGCCCAGTTGTCGGGCATCCCGCCCCGCCGTGTCGACGAGGTGCTGGGGGTCGTCGGTCTGCAGGAAGTGGCCCGCCGGCGTTCGAAGGGCTTCTCGCTCGGCATGGGGCAGCGGCTCGGCATCGCGGCGGCGCTGCTGGGCGACCCGCAGGTGCTGCTGTTCGACGAGCCGGTCAACGGCCTCGACCCCGAGGGCATCCTCTGGGTGCGGAACCTGATGAAGTCGCTGGCCGCCGAGGGCCGTACGGTCTTCGTCTCCTCGCACCTGATGAGCGAGATGGCGCTGACCGCCGACCATCTGATCGTGATCGGGCGCGGACAACTGCTCGCGGACATGAGCGTGACCGACTTCATCTCCGCCAACTCCGCGGACTTCGCCCGGGTCCGGACCCCCGACACCGAGCCGCAGCAGCGCGAGAAGCTGACCTCCGCGCTGACCGAGGCCGGCGGGCAGGTGCTGCCCGAGCAGAACGGCGCGCTGCGGGTGACGGGACTGACGCTGCCGCGCATCAGCGACCTCGCGCACGAGGCGGGCGTACGGCTGTGGGAGCTGTCGCCGCACCAGGCCTCGCTGGAGGAGGCGTACATGCGGATGACGCAGTCGGTGGTGGACTACCGCTCGACGACCGACGAGAAGGCCGGTCTCATGCAGCCGCTGCCGCCCGGTGCCCAGCCGCCCGTGCCGGTGCCCGGCCAGGGCCAGCCCGGCTGGTACGCCCCGCCGCCCCCGGCGGCGCAGCCCGCCGCGGGCGCCCCCGGCCCCTACGGCGCGCAGCCCCAGCCGTACGGCGCCGCGGGCGCGGGCGCGCCGAACCCGTACGCACAGGCCGCGCCCGCCGCGCCGGCCGCCCCCGCAGTAGACGTCACCAAGTCCGAGGACGCCCGATGAGCACGCCGCAGACGCCCATGCCGCAGGCCGCGCAGCCCTCCTGGGAGGCCGGGTCCGCCGCTTCGCCCGCCCCCGGTTACACCTCGCCGATCCCCGTCGTCCGTACGCATCTGGGACACGCCCTCGCCTCGGAGTGGACCAAGATCAGGTCGGTGCGCTCCACGATGTGGACGCTGGGGGTCTTCGTCCTGATCGTGGTCGGGGTCGGACTGCTGGTCGGCGTGGTGACCGTGTCCTCCTCGGCGGACGTCGCCAACGAGCCGCACCCGCTGGTGCTGGGCTTCATCGGCGTGCTGCTGGGCAGCATCTGCGTGATGACGCTCGGGGTGCTGACCACCTCGTCCGAGTACGGCACCGGCATGATCCGGACCACCATGACGGCCTGCCCGACCCGTGGCCGGGTGCTGGCGGCCAAGGCGCTGGTGTTCTTCCTGCTCACCTTCACGATCACCCTGGTGTGCACCGCGCTGGTCGCCTTCGCGCAGACGGCGATGCTCGCGAGCGACGGTCCGGTCCTGCAGCCGAGCGGCGCCGAGTGGTTCAAGGCCACGGTGGGCGTCAGCCTCTACCTGGCCCTGCTGGGCCTGCTCTCGCTGCTGATCGGCTCGATCCTGCGGCACTCGGCGGCCGGCATCACCATCATGATCGGCCTCGTGCTCGCCCCGCTGGTCATCGCGCTGTTCATGTTCGCGCGGTCGCTGGAGAAGGTGCGCACCGCCCTGTTCGAGTACTCGATCCCGAACCAGCTCAGCGTGTTCTACTCCACCTCGCTCGGCGAGTCCGGCCCCTCCGGCTGGGACCCGCTGTGGATCCTGCTGGGAGTGACCGCCGTGGTCGGCGCGGGCGCCTGGGCGCTGCTGCGGGAGCGGGACGTGTAGGACCTGCGGGGCACCCCGGCGCCGCGGGGTGCCGGCCCGCGGGGTGCCGGCCCGCGGGGTGCCGGGTCCTCAGAACCGCGGCGCGTTCCTGGACCGCTGCACCCGTGTGGTGCGGCGGTCCTTCGCGTTCCAGCAGGCCTTGTGCCAGTGCCGGCGGTCGTCCACCCCGGCGTACTCCGGCCAGGCCACCACGTGCGGGACGCCCGAGCCGATCAGCTGGTCGCACCCCGGGCAGCGGTACGTCTTGCCCTGCGCGCCGGCACCGGCGACATGGCGCACGCTCCACTCCTCGCCCTGCCATCTCTCGCTGGACTGCCAGCCTCCGTAGCGGCTCGCCACCTCGTCCTCCGCGCTCCGGCCGGACGAGCCAGGACCCTTGGGACGGTTGCGACGCGGGGACACGGGACACCTCACCGGTTCTGCGGAAGGACGGGGTCCCTCCAGCGTACGCGGCGGCGACGGGGGAACACGCGAGGAACCGGCTTCCCCGCCGAACCGCCCAAGTCACCCTCCGGAACGGTCAATTCCGCAGACAATCCGGAAATCCCTCCGCCAGGCCGTGTCCTCGGCACGTGTCGGCCGGTTATGCCCGGTGGGGGAGCGCCGCGTCGGAGCCGAGGAAGCAGGAAGAAGCGATGCGCGTAGGAAGTTTCGTGTTGGCGGCGCAGTTCCCCGGCCAGGGCCAGGGAGAAGCGCTGCACCGCGCGGTCCGTACGGCCGAGGTCAGCGAGGAGGCCGGCCTGGACGCGGTCTGGCTGGCCGAGCACCACTTCGTACCGTACGGGACGTGCCCGTCGGCCATCACCCTGGCCGCGCTGCTGCTCGGCCGCACCCGCCGCCTGCGGGTGGGGACGGCGGTGAGCGTGCTGCCCACCGCCCACCCGGTCGCGCTCGGCGAGCAGGCCGCCCTGCTGCACGTGACGAGCGGCGGCCGGTTCTCGCTGGGCGTGGGCCGGGGCGGCCCCTGGGTGGACCTGGAGGTCTTCGGGACGGGCCTGGCCGCGTACGAGACGGGGTTCCCGGAATCACTCGATCTGCTGGTGCGCTGGCTGCGCGAGCCGTCGGTGTCGGCCTGCGGCGACCGGTTCGGCTTCCGGGAGGTCGCCGTCGTGCCCCGCCCCGCCGAGGCGCTGACCGACGTCCCGGGGCCCGAGGTCGTCGTCGCCTGCACCTCCCCGGCGAGCGTCCGGCTGGCCGCCGAGCGCGGGCTGCCGATGCTGCTCGGGATGCACGTGGGCGACGAGGAGAAGGCCGAGATGATCGCGCTGTGGCAGCGCGGCGCGCGGTCCGCCGGACACCCGGACGACATGGTCCGGGACGCGGCCCATGTGTCGGCCGGGGTCTGCCAGATCGCGGACCGGCGCGCGGACGCGGAAGAGACCCTGCTGAAAGCCATGCCAGGCTGGCTGAAACAAGGACTGGACGCCCATGTCACGGTGGACGGCCGCAGCCGCCGCATGCGCGACCCGCTGGCCTACACCGAGCTGCTGTGCGGCCTGCACCCGGTGGGCACGCCGCAGCTGTGCGCCGACCGGCTCGCGGCCACCGCCGAGCGCACCGGCATCACCCGCTTCGCGCTGCTCGTCGAGGGCTCGGGCGACCTGGCCGCGACAGAGGAGAACGTACGACGCCTCGGCACCGAGGTGCTCCCCCGGCTGAGCTGATCGTGCCGGCGTCGGAAGACCTGCCGCCCCGGGCCTGAATGCACCTCCCGCGGGCGGGGCGGCAAGCCGACGACCAGGGCCTCCCCTCCGGGTCACACCGGGCTCGGGGGCCTGGCACCGCACCCCGGTCCGGCCTGATCCGGACGGAAGACCCTGCCCCCCTCAGCAGTCCCTGAGTTCCGGCGACTGGTTGAGCAGCTGACTGCGCACCGACGTGAAACGGGCCAGCCGCTCGTCGGCCGAGGCGTCCAGCGGGAACACCGCGACCCGGTGGCAGTTCTGGAAAGCCAGCCGCACACCGAAGTGCCGCTGCAGCGCGCCGCGTATGGCATCACTCGCGAGCGCACGCAGCAGCTGACCGCGTGCCTGCTCGTCCGGCGGGGGCGTCTGGTTGTCGGCGAATGCTCCGCCGTCCACCTTCAGCTGGGCCACCAGGGAGCTGATCATCTCCCACGCGTAGGGCAGGGAGGTCCGGACGCAGTCGACGAAGGCAGCTTCGTCGACCTCGCCTCGCTCGGCCTGTTCGAGTAGGGCCGGTGAGACGTCGAGCGACATGGGTTCTCCTCTCGCACCCCCGACCAGCAGGGGTTGCCGGACAGATGAGGGAGTTCGCGATACCGAACACGGTGAGTACACACTTCGCGACCTCCCGTTCCTACGGTAGGCAACGAAACGAGGCGTTACCAGGCGAACGCTCGTACCGGCTGGTCGAGTTGGGCACACTATCGGCCACGAGTGAACACGGGTGATCCAGGGAAAAATGGGGCGCTCCCCCGCGAGGCACCGGTCGGGCGCGAGCGGAGCGCGACGGGCGAATCGCGTCCGGCACGGTGCGTCGAGTAGCGTTGCCGACCATGCGTCTCGTCATCGCCCGGTGCTCCGTCGACTACGCGGGCCGGCTCACCGCCCACCTCCCGTCGGCACCCCGTCTGATCCTGGTCAAGGCCGACGGCAGCGTCTCGATCCATGCGGACGACCGTGCCTACAAGCCCCTGAACTGGATGTCGCCGCCGTGCACGCTGAAGGAGGGCACGGGCGAGGAGGAAGGCGTCTGGACCGTCGTCAACAAGGCGGGCGAGAAGCTCATCATCACGATGGAGGAGATCCTCCACGACTCCTCGCACGAACTCGGCGTGGACCCGGGGCTGATCAAGGACGGCGTGGAAGCGCACCTCCAGGAACTGCTCGCCGACCGCATCGAGACCCTCGGCGAGGGTTACACGCTCATCCGGCGCGAGTACATGACGGCCATCGGTCCGGTGGACATCCTGTGCCGGGACGGCTCCGGGCAGACCGTCGCCGTCGAGATCAAGCGGCGCGGCGAGATCGACGGGGTGGAGCAACTCACCCGCTATCTGGAGCTGTTGAACCGCGATCCGCACCTCGCCCCCGTGCGCGGCGTCTTCGCCGCGCAGGAGATCAAGCCGCAGGCCCGGGTCCTCGCGACCGACCGCGGCATCGGCTGCCAGGTGCTGGACTACGACGCCCTGCGCGGCATCGAGGACGACAAGCTGCGGCTGTTCTGAGACGGCGGCTTCGGGCTGAGGCGGCGGGCTTCGCTGAGGCTGAGGCGGCGGCTGTTGCGAGGCGGCGGGCTTCGCTGAGGCTGAGGCGGCGGCTGTTGCGAGGGGGGCGCGGCGCCGCGGGAAGGGGGCCCGGTCCGGTTTCTGTACCGGACCGGGCCCCCTTGGCACGTGCCCCGCGCGGGCCGCCGCTCAGATCACCGTGCCCCGCGGGGTGTCCGCGGCGCCGCTCTCAGGGGCGGCGGCCGAGCTGCCGGCGGATCCGGGGACGCCGGAGGGGGCGGGGCCGCCGGCCGAATCCGAGCTGGACGGGCTCAGGGTCGAGGACTCTGTCGGGTCCGGCGGGGGCGGCGTGGACGGGTCGGTCGGTGTGGACGGCGACGACGGCGCACCGGTCGGTCCGCCGGTGGGATCACCCGTGGGCTCGCTCGTCGGCCTCGTGTGCGACGGGTCGGGCGAACCCGGCGTGCCCGTCGGCCCGGACGGTGCCGACGCGCTGCTTCCGCCCTTGCCGCCGCCCGTGCCCGCCGGGGAACTGACGCCCGGCGAGGGACCGCCCGGCTGCGCGGGCGGCGTCGGGTCGTCCGACGTGCCGTAGGTGCCGTCGGGGCCCGGGTCCGTGGGACGGCTGGTCGCCCCACCGGTGTCGGCGACGGTCCCGGCGCCGGTGCCCGCACCGCCCCCGGTGCCGCCGCCGTCCTGCGGGGTGCCGGTGTCCGCGCCGCCGTCGTCGGTGCCCTGGCTCGCGGACGGGTTGCCGCCGACCTGGCCGGAGGGGTCGTCGGCGTCGTTGTGGGAGGTGGCGCCGAGCGTCACCACCGTGCCGAGGACGGCCGCGAGCAGCGCGCCCGCGCCCACCGCCACGAGGTTGCGCCGGGCGAAGTGCTTCAGACGGGCCCGGTGCCTGGCCTGGGCCGCCGGGGGCGAGGACGGGGAGGTGCCCGGGGACGTGACCGGCGCGCCCGCGGTGGAGGGCTGGTAGGTGACCAGCGTGCCGGGGGGCTCCTCGGCCGCCGCCCGGAGCGCCGGGAAGGGCACGGGGGCGGGCGGGGGCACGGGCTCCTCGCCGCGGCCGCCCGGCCACTCCTCCCCCGCCGCCTCCAGGGCCGCCGGGGCAGCGGGCGCGGTACCGGAGCGGTCCGCGACCAGGGCGAGCGCACGGCGTCCCGCGACGGTGCCGCGCCGGTCCGAGAGGGCTCCGCGCAGGCCGATGGAGGCCTCCAGTTCGGCGCGGGCCCGGTCCAGCAGGCCGCCGCAGAGGGCGAGGATGCCGAGTTCGTGGTGGAAGTAGGCCTGTTCGGCGACCTCGCCGGCCAGCCGGGAGGCCTCGGTGCCGAAACGCAGGGCGCGTTCCCAGGCGCCCCAGGCCAGCCCGGCGGCGAACGCGGGCGCGGCGGCCCGGGCGAGCCGGACGGCGGTGCTCCCCTCGTCCTCGTCCTCGCCGGGCGGCGTGGTGAGCGGCACGAGCACGGCCAGCGCGGCGAGGACGGCGTCCGCCTCGGCGGTGACCCGCTCGGGCGTCACCGAGGGGTGGCCGGCCCACCAGGCGTAGTGCCGAGCGGCCGCGCGGGCCTGCTCCTCGGCGTCCTCGGCGTATCCGGCGGCCTCCAGCTGGGTGAGCACTCCGGCGGCGAGCCGGTAGCGGCCGCCGACCGGGGAGACCAGGCCGCAGCTCGCCAGTTCCCCGAGCGCGGCGTCGGCGTGGGTGTCGCCGACCAGCGCGGGCAGGTGGGCCTGGTGGGGCACCTCGCCGCCGAGCGCGACGGCGAAGCGCAGGGTGGCGCGGGCGGAGGCGCTGAGCCGGGAGGCGAGCAGCGGGGCGGGGGCGGCTGCCTCGCCGAGCGAGGGCAGAGGGACGTCGTCACCGTCGCCGCCGCCGTCGAGGACGGTGCCGGCGGGCGGGGCGTCGGCGAAGACGCCGAACTCCTCCACGGCGCTGGTGCCGGCCCGCAGCCGGTCGCGCTGGCGCAGCAGGGCGCCGGCCTGGACGAAGCGCAGCGGCAGGCCCTCGGACTCGAACCAGAGGTCACCGGCCCAGTTGGCCTCCTCCTCGGTGAGCACCCGGCCGACGCCGCGCTCGATGAGTTCGGCCCCGGCGGCGCGGTCGAGGCCGCCGAGGAAGACCTCTTCGAGGGCGGAGTCGGTGGAGGGCGCGGGCACGTCGGGGGTGGCGGCGAGGAGGAAGGCGCACTCGGGGGTGGCGTCGAGCAGTTCGTCCAGCGCGGCGCCGCCGAACTCGAGGTCGTCGAGGACGACGACGGCGCCGATCTCACGGACGTGGTCGAGCAGTTCGTCGCGGCCGGGGCGGTGCCCAGGCGCGCTGCAGACGGCGTGGAAGAGGTCGTGCAGCAGGTCCCCGGCGGTGCGGCGGTGGCCGTTGAGACGGACGACGCCGTCGGGGGCGAGGTCCGCGCAGTCCTGGGCGACGAGGTCGAGGAGGCTGGTGCGGCCGGAGCCGCCGGGCCCGGTCAGGCGGACAGAACGGCCGCGGGCGAGCAGCCGTACCAGCCGTTCGCGTTCGTCGTGGCGCTCCAGCAGGGGCTCGGGGGACGGGGCCGGCCCGGGCGGGACGGGCGGGGTGGCGGCTCGGTCGGCGTCGGCGCGTGCGGCCGGTGTGTGCCTGGGCGGGGGGCCGGGGAGCCGCCCGGGCGGGCAGACCTCGATCTCGCTGCCGTCGACGGGGTTGACGGTGATCAGGAAGTCGCCGGTGACGAGTTGCGCCGTGCGGGCCGGTGCGGCGGCGTGCGGCGGGAAGTCGGCGGCGAGGGGTTCCCTGGGCGGGCGCCGGTCCTGCGCGTGGCCGTCGCCGTCATGGCCCATGTCCTCGGGCTCCCGGACGTTCGGGTCCATGGGTTCCATAGGTTCCAAGCCCCCCAGAGGCGTCGTGTGCTGCTGTTCCAGCCCTCCCGGCCGTGTGCCGCACTCCGCGCTGTCGCTTCTGGTCCGGGCCCGCTCGAGGGTTGCGAGGCAGCGGGCGACCGAACCCTAAACCTTCGCACAGTATCCACGACAGCCCGGGGTGCCGCCCGGCCCGAGACATCACGGTCTCGTGAGGATTGCGTGCGACGTACGGTTCCGTGCCGTCCGCCCGGGTCTTGGCGCGCGGCCTCCCGCACCGGGGCGGGAGGCCGTCGCCGGGCGGCAGGCCGTCACGGGGCGCGGAGGTCACGCCCGGGGCGCGCAGTCGCTCCCGGGGCGCGGAGGTCACACGCGGGGCAGGGACTCCACGCCGATGCCGCCCTCGATGGCGAGGATGCGGTGCAGCCGGGTGGCCACGAGCAGGCGTTGCATCTGGGCCGGCACGCCGCGCAGCACCAGCCGCCGGCCGCAGCGGCCGGCGCGCCGGTGGGCGCCCATGATCACGCCGAGGCCGGTGGCGTCCCAGGAGTCGAGCCCGGACAGGTCGAGGACCAGGTCCCCGGCGCCGTCGTCCACGGCCGAGTGCAGGACCGTACGGGCGTCCGCCGCGGTGCGGACGTCGAGGCGGCCCCCGACGACCACCTCGGCGTGGTCGCCCCTGATGTACATATGCGCTCCCCGTGAATGCGGTGGCGTGCTCCGTGTGACGGTTGACTGTGCAACGTCTGACTGCTTGTGCGGCGGTGCGGTTGCTGTCTGTGTGCGAACCGATACCGAATTCACCCCGAAGGGTGATGCCGGCGCCCCCGCGGCGGTCTCAGTGCTTGTAGAAGCCCTGCCCGCTCTTGCGCCCGATGTCACCGGCGTCAACCATCCGGCGCATCAGCTCCGGCGGGGCGAACTTCTCGTCCTGGGTCTCGGTGTAGATGTTGCCGGCGGCGTGCAGCAGGATGTCGACGCCGGTGAGGTCGGCGGTGGCGAGTGGGCCCATGGCGTGGCCGAAGCCGAGCTTGCAGGCCAGGTCGATGTCCTCGGCGGTGGCGACGCCCGACTCGTACAGCTTGGTCGCCTCGACGACGAGGGCGGTGATGAGCCGGGTGGTGACGAAGCCGGCCACGTCGCGGTTGACGACGATGCAGGTCTTGCCGACGGACTCGGCGAACTCCCGTGCGCCGGCGAGGGTTTCGTCGCTGGTCTTGTAGCCGCGGACGAGTTCGACGAGCTGCATCATCGGCACGGGCGAGAAGAAGTGCACACCGACGACACGCTCGGGGCGCTCCGTCACGGCCGCGATCTTGGTGATCGGGATGGCGGAGGTGTTGGAGGCGAGCACCGTGTCCTCGCGCACCAGCTTGTCGAGCGTGCGGAAGATCTCGTGCTTGACGTCGAGCTTCTCGAAGACGGCTTCGACGACGACGTCCGCGTCGGCGGCCGCGTCCAGGTCGGTGGTGGTGGTGATGCGGGCGAGCGCCGCCTCGGCGTCCCCGGCGGCCAGCTTGCCCTTGCTCACGAACTTGTCGTAGGAGGCCTTGATGCCGTCGGTGCCACGCCTGAGTGCCTCGTCGGTGACGTCCCGCAGGACGACGTCCCAGCCCGCCTGCGCGGAGACCTGGGCGATGCCCGATCCCATGAGACCGGCTCCGATGACGGCGAGCTTCCGTGCCACTGAGACTCCCCTATGTGAACGACCACTGGTGAACGACTGCTGGTGAACGACTGCTGGTGAACGACTGCCGAGGGACCACCGCCGGTGAACGGCCGCACAGGCGCCTGCGCGCGGCGCGCGCGGCTGTTGGACGGCTTTCACGCTCTTTGCGTATGCCTCTCGGCGGACACTAGCGCCCGCGCGGCGCTGTGTGACCGGTAAGTAACGCGCGTCACGTCTCAATTGACGGACATCACACCGGGAGGGATCACTGCGCGCCCCGGACGGCGTAGTTGAGGACCTTCTCGCTCAACAGGTCCTCCATGTCGTCGAGGAGGCCGAGCACCTCCCGGGACACCTCCTGCGGCGGGCGCTCCTTGAGCATCTCGCGTCCGACGGAGGCCATGACGGTGCCGTGCAGCCAGGCGATCTGACCGGCCATCAGGCCCGGCAGCGGATCCTCGTCCGCGGCTCCGGTCTCCTCCCGCAGCGCTTGCTCCAGGGTCGCCTGCACCTCCTGCCCGAGGGCCCAGAGCCGGGAGCGCAGTGCGGGGGCGGCCTCGATCACCCGCATGAAGGGGGCGTAGCCGGGGAACAGCCCGATGCGCGGCGAGACGGCCTCGACCTCGGCACGCAGTTCGCGCAGCACGGCCCGGGCGGCGGACTCCCCCGCGTCCCGGCCGCGCACCCAGCGGGCGAGCCGGTCGACCACCCCGCTGGAGCGGTCGAGGAAGAGGTCCTCCTTGGCGGGGAAGTAGTTGTAGACGGTGTTGACGGAGACGTTCGCCGCGTCGGCGATCTCCGCGACCGTCACGGCGTCGAAGCCGCGCTCGACGAACAGGCCCGTGGCGACGTCCGAGATGTACTGCCTGGTCTGCCGCTTCTTCCGCTCCCTGAGCCCCTCTGCCATGGAGGAATCCTAGCCTTCCCGCCGACCTTCTTGGTGCCTATGAAATTTTGGGGACGTTGCAAATTTTAAGAGTCTCTGTTTTTCTGGCGGCATGACAGCAGACGTCATCAGCGCGGCCGGACTGGCCCGCACCTTCCCGACCAGGCGCGGCCCGGTGCAGGCCGTGCGCGGCATCGACCTCACCGTCCGCGAGGGCGAGATCCTGGGCTTCCTCGGCCCCAACGGGGCGGGCAAGACCACCACCCTGCGGATGCTCACCACCCTGCTGGCCCCCACCGGCGGCACCGCCACCGTCGCGGGCTGCGACCTGGCCGGCGACCCGGTCGGCGTGCGCCTCGCCTGCGGCTACGTCGCCCAGTCCGGCGGGGTCGACGGCCAGATCACCGTGCGCGAGGAACTCGTCACCCAGGGCCGGATGTACCGGCTGCCGAAGTCCCGGGCCGTCGAGCGGGCCGCGGAACTGGCGCGCGACCTGGACCTCACCGGCCTGCTCGACCGCAAGACGTCCGCGCTCTCCGGGGGCCAGCGCCGCCGGCTGGACATCGCGATGGCCCTCACCCACCGCCCGCGCGTGCTCTTCCTGGACGAGCCGACCACGGGCCTGGACCCCGGCAGCCGCGCCGACCTGTGGGACCTGGTGCGCCGGCTGCGCGACGAACAGGGCACGACCGTCTTCCTGACCACCCACTACCTCGACGAGGCGGACGCCCTCTCCGACCGGCTGGTCATCGTCGACGGGGGCGTGGTCGTGGCGGAGGGCACCCCGGGCGCGCTCAAGCTGGAGTACGGCGGCTCGCTCGACGCCTCGCTGCAGGACACCTTCCTCGCCGTCACCGGCCGCGGCCCCTCCCCGGCCGCCGGCACCGCCCCCCTCGCCGTCTAGGCCTTCCTCGAGGACCTCAGCAGCTCTCCCCCAAGGACCCCCGATGCTCCTGCACGACACCGCCCTCATCTACGGCCGCTACCTGCGGCAGTCCCTGCGCTCGCGCTTCGCGCTGCTCTTCGGGGTGCTGACGCCCCTGCTCTACCTGCTCTTCTTCGGACCGCTGCTCACCGGTCTCCCACTGGGCGGCGGCGGCAGTTCCTGGCAGGTGCTCGTCCCCGGGCTGCTGCTCCAACTGGGGCTGTTCGGCGCCCTGTTCGCGGGCTTCGCGATCATCATCGAGAAGGGCCAGGGCGTGGTGGAGCGGATGCGGGTGACCCCCGTCAGCCGCCTCGCGCTGCTCCTGGGCCGGGTGCTGCGCGACGCCACCGTCTTCGTCTTCCAGGCGGTGCTGCTGGTGCTGGCAGCCCTCGTGATGGGGCTGCGCGCGCCGCTGGCCGGCATCCTCATCGGCTTCCTGTTCGTCGCCCTGCTCACCCTCGCGCTCGCCTCGCTGTCCTACGCGATCGCGATGAAGGTCTCCACCCCGCAGCAGTTCGGCCCGATGATCAACGCCGTGTCGATGCCGTCGATGCTGCTGTCCGGCCTGATGCTCCCGATGACCCTGGCACCGGCCTGGCTCGACGTGCTCTCGCACTTCGTCCCGTTCCGCTATCTGGTGGACGCGGTGCGCGACGCCTACGTCGGCGCGTACACCAGCACGCACATGCTGTACGGCGCCCTGGTCGCCGTCGTCTTCGCCGCGCTGGCCGTGACCGCGGGCACACGGGTCTTCCGCACGGCCGGTGCGTAACTACGCTGGTGCCATGGTCAATCTGACACGCATCTACACCAGGACCGGGGACAAGGGCACCACCGCCCTCGGCGACATGAGCCGGGTCGCCAAGACCGACCCGCGGATCTCGGCGTACGCCGACGCCAACGAGGCGAACGCCGCGATCGGCACCGCCATCGCGCTGGGCGGCCTCGACGCGGAGACGGTCAAGGTCCTCACCCGCGTGCAGAACGACCTGTTCGACGTGGGCGCGGACCTGTCCACGCCGGTGGCGGAGAACCCCGAGTTCCCCCCGCTGCGGGTCGAGCAGTTCTACGTCGACCGGCTGGAGGCGGACTGCGACCGCTTCAACGCCGAGCTGGAGAAGCTGCGCTCGTTCATCCTCCCCGGCGGCACCCCGGGCGCGGCCCTGCTGCACCAGGCCTGCACGGTCGTACGCCGGGCCGAGCGGTCCACCTGGGCCGCGCTGGAGGTGCACGGCGAGACGATGAACCCGCTCACCGCGACCTACCTCAACCGGCTCTCGGACCTCCTGTTCATCCTCGCCCGGACGGCGAACAAGGAGAACGGCGACGTGCTGTGGGTGCCGGGCGGGGAGCGCTGACCGGCGCCCCGTCCTCACCCGCCGGGTCTGCCCCCAGGCCCCCCGGGACCTGCGGGGCTCCGGGCTCCTTCGGGGGCTTCGGGGCCCCCGAGGCCTTCGGGGCCTTCTTCGGGAACACCAGGTAGGTCAGCGCGATCAGCCCGTGGATCGCGAGGATCCGCAGCGCGGTCACCTGCCAGGACCTGAGCGGAGCGGTGCCCGCGCCGTCGCAGGCGTACCAGATCGCCGCCTGGAGCAGGGCCAGGGCGACGGCCGACGCGAGCAGGGTGCGCAGCCACAGCCGGCCTTCGTGGCGGGCGCGGGCCATGCCATGGCGGGGCGGCTTCGGCGGGCGGGGCGCACCGCCGAGGCGGTGGGCGGCGTGAGCGTCCAGCCCGCGGACGGTCGCGTGCCCGTAGGCGACGGTGAAGCCGATGTAGAGGGCGGCCAGCCCGTGCTCCCAGCCCGGCTCGGCACCGTTCTTCAGGTCGACGGCGGTGGCGGCGAACAGCACCACCTCCAGCAGCGGCTCGGCCAGCAGCACCGCCACGCTCGTGCGCCGCCACCCCAGCAGGTAGCGGGTGGCCAGGCCCGCCGCCAGCAGGACCCAGAAGCCCACCTCGCAGGCGACGATCAGTCCGACGATCACGGTTGCTCCTCTCGCTCTGCTTCCAGGATCCCGGCGGTCCCGGCACCCGGCGTCGCCGGCGGTGACGAGCTTGGACTGCATCCTTCGATGTACGCGCGGACCGTCCCGGGGGACCAGGCGTCCGGCCGCCGTGCCGTGTTGGATGGACGCATGGCCCTGCGACTGCCCCGCCCGCACCGCGACGACCTGCGGATCGCGCTGGCCGGGCTGCTCGGCGGACTGCTGCTGTGGGGCATCGGCCTGGGCATGCGGACGGCCGGCGAGCCGGTCGTGCTCCAGCCCGGCCGCTGGCCCGTCCTGCTCCCGCTCGCGGTGACGGCCGGGTGCGAGGCACTGCGCCGGGTCCGGCCGCGCACGGCCCTGCTCGCCGGCACCGCCGCGGTGACCGCCGACACCCTCACCCAGGGCAACCTGGCCACCCTCGTGATGTTCACCGACCTCGTCTACGCGGGCGTCCTCTACGGTTCCCCGGCGGCCTGGGCCCGCCGTGTGCTGTGGAGCACCGGACTGCTCACGGTGGCCGCGACCGTGGTGCCGCTCGCGGTGTGGCGGGTGCCGGAGGCGCTGCTGATCGGTGCGGTCACCGGCATCGTGACGTGCGGACCGGCCGCCACCGGGTGGATCGTCCGCAACCACCGCGAGGCCGCCGAGACCGCCCGGCTGCGCGCCGAGCAGACCGCGCTGCTCGCCGAGGCGGACCGCGTCCAGGCGGTGGCCGCGGAGCGGGCGCGGATGGCGAGGGAGCTGCACGACCTGGTCGCGGGACACCTGTCGGCCATCGCCATCCACTCCACCGCGGCCCTCTCCCTCGACGACGCGGCCACGACCCGTCAGGCGCTGTCCGTGATCCGGGAGAACAGCGTCGAGGGCCTCGCGGAGATGCGGCGGCTGATCGGGATCCTGCGCGCCGGCCCGGCCGACGAGGCGCCGGCCGCGACACCCACCCTGGACGGCCTCGCCACGCTGGTCGCCTCGGCCCGCGCGGGCGGGCTGGACGTCGTCCTCGGCGCCGAGCACGGGAAGGTGCCCGCGCCGGTGGAACTGGCCGCGTACCGCATCGTGCAGGAGTCGCTGACCAACGCGCTCAAGCACGGCGGCGAGGGACGCGTGCGGGTGACCGTCCGCGAGCACGGTGCCGCCCTGCGCATCGGCGTGAGCAGCCCGTACGGTGGCCGGGACGCCCCGCGCGCGCCGGGCTCCGGCGCCGGTCTGGTGGGGATGCGGGAGCGGGCCGTGCTGCTCGGCGGCACGTTCGCCGCCGGACCCGAGGACGGGCAGTGGACGGTACGCGCCGTGCTCCCCCTCACCGCCTCCGAGTCCGCTTCTGCTTCCGCTGCCGGCACCGACTTCGGCTTCGGCTCCGACTTCGGTTCCCGCTCCGGCTTCGGCTCCGGCTGGGAGCCCGAGTCTGACTCCTGGCCCGCCGCGGGGTCCACGCCCTTGCCGGGGACCCCGCCCGGCCCGGGGTCCTGTCCGGAGTCCGGCTCCCGACCCGAACCGGAGACCGGGCCCGGGTCGGGGTCCAGGCCCGAGCCAAGGTCCAGGCCCGAGCCAAGGTCCAGGCCCGAGCCAAGGTCCAGGCCCGAGCCGGGGTCCGGGCCCGAGCCGGGGTCCGGGCCCGAGATCCGAGGAGAGTCCGCATGATCCGTGTCCTGGTCGCCGAGGACCAGACCGCCGTCCGCGCCGGGCTGGTCCTCATCCTGCGCAGCGCGCCCGACATCGAGGTGGCCGGTGAGGCGGCGGACGGCGAACGGGCGGTGGAACTGGCCCGGGAGCTGCGGCCGGACGTGGTGCTGATGGATGTGCAGATGCCCCGGCTGGACGGGGTGTCGGCGACCCGGCTGGTGGCCGGGGAGGGCCTGGCGGACGTGCTGGTGCTGACCACCTTCGACCTCGACGCGTACGTGTTCGGGGCGCTGCGGGCCGGGGCCGCCGGGTTCCTGCTCAAGGACACGGACGCGCACGGCCTGCTGGCCGCGGTGCGCACGGTGGCCCGCGGGGAGGGGCTGATCGCACCGGCCGTGACGCGGCGGCTGATCGCCGAGTTCGCGGCGCGGCCGGCCCGGGAGCCGAAGCCCGCCCCGGCCGCGCTGGAGACCCTGACCCGCAGGGAGCGCGAGGTGCTCGCGTGTCTGGGCGACGGCCTGTCCAACGCGGAGATCGCGCTCCGCCTGGAGATGGCGGAGGCCACCGTGAAGACCCACGTCAGCCGTCTGCTGGGCAAGCTGGACCTGCGCAGTCGCGTACAAGCCGCGGTGCTGGCGCAGGAGTTGGGGATCTAGGGGAAGCGGCGGTGCATTGGTCCAGACCTATTGACCTATGGTCCAGACCTTTCTACTCTCGCAGCACCGCGGGGCGTGAAGGCTCAGTCATGCCCCTGACATTCTCCCCCGACAAGGAGGCGCGCATGCGCTTCAGACACAGAGCCGCGGCGGGGCTGGCGACCCTCGTGCTCCCCCTCGCCGGAATCGTCGGAATCTCCGGCCACGCCCAGGCCGCCGCCGACGCGGCGGCCGGCGCCACCGCCACCTTCACCAAGACCGGTGACTGGGGCAGCGGCTTCGGCGGATCGTGGACCGTCAAGAACACCGGCACCTCGGCGATCAGCTCCTGGACCGTGGAGTGGGACTACCCCTCCGACACCAAGGTCACCTCCGCCTGGGACGCCACGGTCACCAACTCCGGCAACCACTGGACCGCCAAGAACGTCGGCTGGAACGGCAGCATCGCCCCCGGTGCCTCGGTCACCTTCGGCTACAACGGCACCGGCTCCGGCTCGCCCTCCGGCTGCACGCTCAACGGCGGCAGCTGCGACGGCGGCCCGAGCGTCCCCGGCGACAACCCGCCCTCCGCGCCGGGCACCCCCACCGCCTCCGGCGTCACCGACACCTCGGTGAAGCTCTCCTGGGGCGCCGCCACCGACGACAAGGGCGTCAAGAACTACGACGTCCTGCGCGACGGCAAGAAGGTCGCCACCGTCACGACCACGTCCTACACCGACAACGGTCTGACCGCGGGCACCGACTACTCCTACACCGTCCAGGCCCGCGACACCGCGGACCAGACCGGTCCGGTCAGCGGCTCGGTCGCCGTGCACACCACCGGCGGCGGCACCACCACCCCGCCCACCGGCGACAAGGTCAAGCTCGGCTACTTCACCGAGTGGGGCATCTACGGACGCAACTACAACGTCAAGAACCTCGTGACGTCCGGCTCCGCGTCCAAGATCACGCACATCAACTACGCCTTCGGCAACGTCACCGGCGGCAAGTGCGCGATCGGCGACTCCTACGCCGACTACGACAAGGCGTTCACCGCCGACCAGTCCGTCAGCGGCACCGCCGACACCTGGGACCAGCCGCTGCGCGGCAACTTCAACCAGCTGCGCGAGCTGAAGGCCAAGTACCCGAACATCAAGGTGATCTGGTCCTTCGGCGGCTGGACCTGGTCCGGCGGCTTCGGTGACGCGGCCAAGAACCCGGCGGCCTTCGCCCAGTCCTGCTACGACCTGGTGCACGACCCGCGCTGGGCCGATGTCTTCGACGGCATCGACATCGACTGGGAGTACCCGAACGCCTGCGGTCTGACCTGCGACACCAGCGGGCCGGCGGCCTTCAAGGGCCTGATGTCCGCGCTGCGCGCCAAGTTCGGCAAGGAGCTGGTCACCGCCGCCGTCACCGCGGACGGCTCGGCCGGCGGCAAGATCGACCTCACCGACTACGCGGGCGCCTCGCAGTACGTCGACTGGTACAACGTGATGACGTACGACTTCTTCGGCGCCTGGGACGCGAAGGGCCCGACGGCCCCGCACTCCCCGCTCACCTCGTACTCCGGCATCCCCAAGGACGGCTTCGACACGGCCGACGCCATGGCCAAGTTCAAGGCCCAGGGCGTGCCCGCGAAGAAGCTGCTGCTCGGCATCGGCTTCTACGGCCGCGGCTGGACCGGCGTCACCCAGGACGCCCCGGGCGGCACGGCGACCGGAGCGGCGCCCGGCACCTACGAGGCGGGCATCGAGGACTACAAGGTCCTCAAGAACAGCTGCCCCGTCACCGGCACCGTCGCCGGCACCGCGTACGCGCACTGCGGCAGCAACTGGTGGTCCTACGACACCCCGTCGACCATCAAGTCGAAGATGGCCTGGGCCAACAGCCAGGGCCTCGGCGGCGCCTTCTTCTGGGAGTTCAGCGGTGACACCAGCAACGGTGAACTGGTGAGCGCCCTCAGCAGCGGCCTGTCGTAAGGACCGACCGCGCCCCTGGGACACCGAAGCTCCCCCGGTCGGCGGACCGGGGGAGCTTCTTCATGCCCAGGAGCCACAGCCCAGGAGCCACAGCAGAGCCGGGGCCTCCCGGCCGGACGGGCCGAGGAGCACGGGGCCCGGCACCGCACCCCGCCCCGGCCCGGGCCGGACGAAAGACCCTAGGCGACGTTCACCCTCTGGCCGGGCGGTGCCGCCTCCAGCCAGGCCAGGAAACCGGTCAGCGCGTCCTCGCTCATGGCCAGCTCCACCCGCGTGCCCCGGTGCAGACAGGTGAGGATCACCGCGTCCGACAGCAGGGCGAGTTCCTCCTCGCCCTCGGGCCGCCGGCGGCCTGCCACCTCGATCGAGGACCGCTCCAGCGTGCGACGCGGACGGGGGGCGTAGGAGAAGACCCGGAACCACTCGACGCGGTCGCCGTTGTAGCGGGCCACCCCGTAGCTCCAGCCCTTGCCGCTGGTGTCCGGCTCCAGGGCCACGTCCCAGCGCAGGCTGCAGTCGAAGGTGCCGCCGGAGCGCTGGATGAGCCTGCGGCGCAGACCGAAGACGAACAGTCCCACCACCACGAGCGCGACCACGATCGAGCACACAGTCAGAGCGAGGACCATCGGCACCGACCTCCTCGTCTCCTAGGTAATGGAACGGAAAAAACACCCACATCCGCCTCAGCCGCGGCTGGTACCGGAGCGATCCGGTACCAGCCGCGGCTGAGGGGTGTCGTCTACATGGTGTCGCTGGTTCAGCGCACCGCCGTCGCCGCTCGCAGGCGGACGTCCGCGCGGCGCTCGGCGGTGGCATCGCCCTCCGCCTTCGCGCGCTCGAGTTCCCGCTCCACGCGCTGGACGTCGATCTCGTCGGAGAGTTCCGCGATCTCGGCCAGCAGCGACAGCTTGTTGTCGGCGAACGAGACGAAACCGCCGTGCACCGCGGCCACGACCGTCGCGCCTTCACTCGTACGGATGGTCACCGGGCCCGACTCCAGCACACCGAGCAGCGGCTGGTGACCGGGCATGACGCCGATGTCGCCGGACGTGGTGCGCGCGACGACCAGGGTGGCCTCGCCGGACCAGACCTGGCGGTCGGCGGCGACCAGCTCGACGTGCAGCTCAGCAGCCAAGAGTGGCTCCTCGGGTCACCACCCGGCAGGGACGCCGGGTGTTGGGGTCAATTCTAAGGGGCGTGAGTGAGGGGGCGGGACGCGCCCGCCCCCTCACCCGAACTCAGAGGCGAGTTCAGGAGACGCCCAGCTCCTTGGCGTTCTTCTTCAGGTCCTCGAGACCACCGCACATGAAGAAGGCCTGCTCCGGGAAGTGGTCGTACTCGCCGTCGCAGATCGCGTTGAAGGCCGCGATCGACTCGTCCAGCGGGACGTCCGACCCGTCGACGCCGGTGAACTGCTTGGCGACGTGGGTGTTCTGGGACAGGAAGCGCTCCACGCGACGGGCACGGTGGACGACGAGCTTGTCCTCCTCGCCCAGCTCGTCGATACCGAGGATCGCGATGATGTCCTGCAGGTCCTTGTACTTCTGCAGGATGTTCTTCACGCGCATGGCCGCGTTGTAGTGGTCCTGCGCGATGTAGCGCGGGTCCAGGATCCGGGACGTGGAGTCCAGCGGGTCCACGGCCGGGTAGATGCCCTTCTCCGAGATCGGACGGGACAGAACCGTCGTCGCGTCGAGGTGGGCGAAGGTGGTCGCCGGGGCCGGGTCGGTCAGGTCGTCGGCGGGGACGTAGATCGCCTGCATGGAGGTGATCGAGTGACCGCGGGTCGAGGTGATGCGCTCCTGGAGGAGGCCCATCTCGTCGGCCAGGTTCGGCTGGTAACCCACCGCGGACGGCATGCGGCCGAGCAGCGTGGAGACCTCGGAACCGGCCTGCGTGAAGCGGAAGATGTTGTCGATGAAGAACAGCACGTCCTGCTTCTGGACGTCGCGGAAGTACTCGGCCATGGTCAGGCCGGCCAGCGCGACGCGCAGACGGGTGCCCGGGGGCTCGTCCATCTGGCCGAAGACCAGCGCGGTCTTGTCGATGACGCCCGAGTCGGACATCTCCTCGATGAGGTCGTTGCCCTCACGGGTGCGCTCACCGACACCGGCGAACACGGAGACACCGTCGTGGTTGTTGGCAACGCGGTAGATCATCTCCTGGATGAGCACCGTCTTGCCGACGCCGGCCCCGCCGAACAGACCGATCTTGCCGCCCTTGACGTACGGGGTCAGCAGGTCGATGACCTTGACGCCGGTCTCGAACATCTCGGTCTTCGACTCGAGCTCGTCGAAGCGCGGGGCCTTGCGGTGGATGGACCAGCGCTCGCCCGAGTACTGCTCGTCGACGTTCAGCACCTCACCGAGGGTGTTGAACACCTTGCCCTTGGTGAAGTCGCCGACCGGGACGGTGATGCCGTCGCCGGTGTCGGTCACCGTGGCCTGGCGGACCAGGCCGTCGGTGGGCTGCATGGAGATGGTGCGGACCAGGCCGTCACCCAGGTGCTGGGCGACCTCCAGGGTCAGCGTCTTCTTCGCGCCCTCGTTCGCCGGGTCGGAGACCTCGACGTGCAGAGCGTTGTAGATGTCCGGCATCGCGTCGACGGGGAACTCCACGTCGACGACCGGGCCGATGACCCGCGCGACGCGGCCCGTCGCCGTGGCCGTCTCAACAGTGGTGGTCATTAGTTGTCACTCCCCGCGGTCGCGTCGGCCAGGGCACTCGCGCCACCGACGATCTCGCTGATTTCCTGGGTGATTTCGGCCTGGCGGGCCGCGTTGGCAAGACGGGAGAGCGTGTTGATCAGCTCGCCCGCGTTGTCGGTGGCCGACTTCATCGCGCGCCGCGTGGCGGCGTGCTTCGAAGCCGCCGACTGGAGCAGCGCGTTGTAGATGCGGCTCTCCACATAGCGCGGCAGCAGGGCGTCGAGGACGTCCTCCGCCGAGGGCTCGAAGTCGTACAGCGGCAGGATCTCGCCCTTGGGCGCCGCCTCCGCCGCGACCTCTTCGAGGCGCAGCGGGAGCAGCCGGGGGTCGACCGCCGTCTGCGTCATCATCGACACGAACTCGGTGTAGACGATGTGGAGTTCGTCCACACCACCCTCGGCCGTGTCCTTCTCGATCGCCTCGATCAGGGGCGCCGCGACCGTCTTGGCGTCCGCGTAGGTCGGCTCGTCGGTGAAGCCCGTGAACGACCCCGCGACCGTGCGCTCGCGGAAGTTGTAGTGGGCCACACCGCGCCGGCCGACGATGTACGTGTCGACCTGCCTGCCCTCGCGCTCCAGGCGCTCGGTCAGCTGCTCCGCCGCCTTGATGGCGTTGGAGTTGAAGGCGCCGGCCAGACCGCGGTCGCTCGTCAGGAGCAGGACCGCGGCACGGGTCGGGTTCTCCGCCTCCGTGGTGAGCGGGTGCTTGGTGTTCGAACCGGTGCCGACCGCCGTGACCGCGCGGGTCAGTTCCTGCGCGTACGGCGTGGAGGCCGCCACCTTGCGCTGCGCCTTGACGACGCGCGAGGCGGCGATCATCTCCATCGCCTTGGTGATCTTCTTGGTCGCGGTGACGGATCGGATGCGACGCTTGTAGACCCGGAGCTGGGCTCCCATGAGTCAGGTCCCTTCCTTACGTCACTTGGCGGCAGCGGCCGGAGTGTCCTCGCCGAGCAGCTTGCCGTCCGAGGTCTCGAACTGCTTCTTGAACTCGGCGACGGCGTCGTCGATCGCCTGGATCGTGTCGTTCGACATCTTGGCGCCCTCCTTGATGGAGGTCATGAGGCCCTGCTCCTTGCGGTGCAGGTACTCCAGCAGCTCCTTCTCGAAGCGGCGGATGTCGGCGACGGGCACCTCGTCCATCTTGCCGTTGGTGCCGGCCCAGACGGAGACGACCTGGTCCTCGGTGGCCATCGGCTGGTACTGGTTCTGCTTCAGCAGCTCGACCATGCGCTGGCCTCGCTCCAGCTGCGACTTGGAGGCCGCGTCCAGGTCGGAACCGAAGGCGGCGAACGCCTCCAGCTCACGGAACTGGGCGAGGTCCACGCGCAGCCGGCCGGAGACCTGGCGCATCGCCTTGTGCTGGGCGGAGCCACCGACTCGGGAGACCGAGATACCGACGTTCAGCGCGGGGCGCTGACCGGCGTTGAACAGGTCCGACTCCAGGAAGCACTGGCCGTCGGTGATGGAGATGACGTTGGTCGGGATGAACGCCGAGACGTCGTTGGCCTTGGTCTCGACGATCGGCAGACCGGTCATCGAGCCGGCGCCCATGTCGTCGGAGAGCTTGGCGCAGCGCTCCAGCAGACGCGAGTGCAGGTAGAAGACGTCACCCGGGTAGGCCTCGCGGCCCGGCGGGCGGCGCAGCAGCAGGGAGACGGCACGGTAGGCGTCGGCCTGCTTCGACAGGTCGTCGAAGATGATCAGGACGTGCTTGCCCTGGTACATCCAGTGCTGGCCGATGGCGGAACCGGTGTAGGGCGCCAGGTACTTGAAGCCGGCCGGGTCGGACGCCGGGGCGGCGACGATGGTCGTGTACTCCAGCGCGCCGTTCTCCTCCAGCGCGCGGCGGACCGACGCGATGGTGGAGCCCTTCTGGCCGATGGCGACGTAGATGCAGCGGACCTGCTTGTTCGGGTCGCCGGTGCGCCAGTTGTCGCGCTGGTTGATGATCGTGTCGACGGCCAGGGCGGTCTTGCCGGTCTGGCGGTCACCGATGATCAGCTGGCGCTGGCCGCGGCCGATCGGCGTCATGGCGTCGACGGCCTTGTAGCCGGTCTCCATCGGCTCGTGCACCGACTTGCGCTGCATGACCGTGGGGGCCTGCAGTTCGAGGGCGCGGCGGCTGTCGGTCTCGATCTCGCCGAGGCCGTCGATCGGGTTGCCGAGGGGGTCGACGACGCGGCCGAGGTAGCCCTCGCCCACGGCGACCGACAGGACCTCGCCGGTGCGGGTGACCGGCTGGCCCTCCTCGATGCCGCTGAACTCACCGAGGACGATGGCACCGATCTCGCGCTCCTCGAGGTTGAGGGCGAGGCCGAGGGTGCCGTCCTCGAACTTCAGCAGCTCGTTGGCCATGGCCGAGGGCAGGCCCTCGACCTTCGCGATGCCGTCGCCGGCAAGGGTGACCGTACCGACCTCCTCGCGCGAGGCCGCGTCCGGCTTGTACGACTGGACGAAGTTCTCCAGCGCGTCCCGGATCTCCTCCGGCCGGATCGTGAGCTCCGCCATCTGGGTTCCCTGCTCTCCTTGTTGGGCCCGAAGTTTCACTTGGGGGGGTGTTCCACGAGTTCGGGACTCCCCCCAATAAGAGGTGAATCCTCTGCACGGCCCAACCAGGGCCGTCGTGTACGTCTTGCGTGTTGAGTTGCTGCTAGCTCGCCATGCGGCGGGCGGCGTCGTCGAGCCGGTCCGCGAGCGAGCCGTTGATGATCTCGTCGCCGACCTGCACCCGGATTCCGCCGACCAGCTCGGGGTCCACGTCGAGGTTGAGGTGCATCTGGCGGCCGTAGAGCCGGCCGAGGGCGGCGCCGAGGCGCTGCTTCTGGCCGTCGCTCAGCGGGACCGCCGAGGTGACGACGGCGACCATGCGGTTGCGGCGGTCGGCGGCGAGCTTGGAGAGGGACTCCAGTCCCGCTTCCAGGCTACGTCCCCGCGGCGCGCTCACAAGGCGCGTCACCAGGCGCTCGGTGACCGGCTTGGCCCGGCCGCCGAGCAGCCGGTGCAGTAGCTCGGCCTTGGCCGAGGTGCTCGCGGCACGGTCGGTGAGCGCGGCACGCAGTTCGGTGCTGGAGGAGACGATCCGGCTGAACCGGAACAGCTCGTCCTCGACGTCGTCCAGCGTGCCGGACCGCTCCGCCGCGGTGAGGTCGGCGATGTCCGCCAGTTCCTCCAGCGCGTCGACCAGGTCCCGCGACTGCGACCAGCGCGAGCGCACCATGCCGGACACCAGGTCCGCGGTGGGGCCGCCGATCTGGCTGCCGAGCAGGCGCTGGACCAGCGCGGCCTTGGCGTCCCCGGACTGCGCCGGGTCGGTGAGGACCCGGCGCAGGCCGACCTCGCGGTGGAGCAGCGCGGTGACGGCCGCCAGCTCGTCGGCGAGCCGCGTGGCGTCGGCGGACGTGGAGTCCGTCAGCGCGTCGAGACGCTCACGTGCGGCGCTCAGAGCCTCACGGCTCGCTCCGTGCGCTGTCATCGAGCCGCCTCAGCCGTCGAAGCGGCCTCGTCGAGCCCGTCGAGGAAGCGGTCGATCACGCGGCTCTGCCGGGCGTGGTCCTCCAGGGACTCGCCGACGAGCTTGCCGGCCAGCTCGGTGGCGAGCTTGCCGACGTCCTGGCGGAGCACGGACGCGGCGGCCTTGCGGTCGGCCTCGAGCTGGGCGTGCCCGGCGGCGACGATCTCCTCGCGCTGGCGCTGGCCCTCGGCCCGCATCTCGGCGATGAGCGCGGCACCCTGCTCCTGCGCCTCCTGGCGCAGGCGCGCGGCCTCGTGCCGGGCCTCGGCGAGCTGGGCCTTGTACTGCTCGAGGACGCTCTGGGCCTCGACCTTCATGGCCTCGGCCTCTTCGATACCGCCTTCGATCGCCGCGCGGCGCTCCTCCAGAACCTTGTTGATGTTCGGCAGGAGCTTCTTCCCGAGGAAGAAGAAGACGATGGCGAAGGTGACGAGGCCGATGACCAGCTCGGGGCCGGGCGGGATGAGAGGGTTCTGCTGCTCCTCCGCCGCCAGCTGCACCAGCTGCTGTGTCAGCTGCATGTCATCAGTGCCTTTCCCTAATGGGGTGGGTCGTCCGCCGCGGTTTACTTGTAGGTGTAAACGAACGGCATGACGATGCCGATGAGGGCGAGCGCCTCACAGAAGGCGAAGCCCAGGATCTGGTTGGCACGGATCAGACCGGCGGCCTCGGGCTGGCGGGCGAGCGCCTGGGTGCCGTTGCCGAAGATGATGCCGATGCCGATGCCGGGACCGATGGCGGCGAGGCCGTAGCCGACGGAGGCGATGGAGCCGGTGACGGCGGCAAGGGTCTCAGTGGCAGCCATGCTGATTCTTCCTTCTCTTTCAAGGACCGGTGGGGGTTGGCCACCGGACGTCTGTGACGGGGGCGGTGCGGGACGGTGGCTCAGTGGTGCTCGGCGAGAGCGCCCTGAACGTAGGAGCAGGCCAGGAGGACGAACACGTACGCCTGGACGGCCTGGACGAAGAGCTCGAACAGGATCATGACCATGGCCATGACGAACGAGACGGCGCCGGCCGCGACCAGCCAGCTGTTCATCAGGTACCAGCTGGCGACGGTGAACATCACGAGCAGCAGGTGGCCGGCGAACATGTTGGCGAACAGTCGCACCGCGTGCGTGAACGGGCGGACCAGGACGTTCGAGAAGAACTCGATGACCACGACGAGCGGCAGCACCGGGCCGAGCGACTTGTCGTAACCGGTCAGGTTCTTGAAGCCGCCGGCGAAGCCGTGCTTCTTGAACGTCAGGACCATCCAGGTCACGTAGACGCACAGGGCCAGGGCGGCCGGGTAGGCGATGATCGACGTCACCGGGAACTGGGCGACCGGGATGATCGACCAGAGGTTCATGATCCAGATGAAGAAGAACAGCGAGACCATGAACGGGACGTACTTCTCGCCCTCGCGCTTGCCGAGCGTCTCGTAGACGATGCCGCGGCGCACGAAGTCGTAACCCGCCTCACCGACCATCTGCAGCTTGCCGGGCACCACCTTGGCCTTGCTGAAAGCGGCCCAGAAGAAGCCGACCACCACGAGCGAGGTGATGATGGCGAGCAGCATCGGCTTGTCGAAGTCGTAGCCGCCGACCGAGAACATCGGCTTGAAGAGGAAGGAGTGGAGGCCCGGCGACGGAAAGCCGCAGCCGTTGTCGGCGAAGACGCGGCAACTCCAGTCGAAGGCGAGCGTGGTCTGTTCAGCACTCACCGCGGGCTCCTTCAGCGTGGCGCATGGGTACGGCAACCTCGTTGTGTCGGCGCGGCGAGCAGCCGCGGGTCGGCACCGGACTGGTGTGACGGATGTGGGGGCGGCCGGCAGGCATCGAGCCTCGCGATCGAGCAGGCGTCAGCTCAGATGCCCGCGCCCGCGATGCCGCAGTTGGCACCGGACGATAGCAGGAGATCTCACACGCCTTTATCCCGGGCCTACCCCTCACGACGAAGACCCTGTCTTCTCGGACTTCTCGTTCTTCTCGGAGTCCGGTTCGACGTAGAAGATCTTGGACTTCATGTGTGCGCGTGCCTGCGCGGCCATCCAGACGACGGTCGCGACGACGAGCGAGAACGCGAACGCCTTCGCGTTGAACAGCGTGGTGCCCTTGAAGAGGGCCAAGAAGATCAAGAGCAGCAGCAGTTGGGCCACGTAGAGCATGAGGCCCATGGCCTGGAAGAGCTGCGGAAGCGTTTTCGCGGTCCACTGCAGTACGTAGAGACCGATCCCCATGTACAGGATCGCGAGCACCACCCCGACGACGGCCCCGATCGCGCCCTTGCCTCCGGCGACCGCACCGCTGACCGCCACGGCGACCACACCGACGGCGGCGGTGGGCACGGCGGTGTGCAGTAGGTTCCGGACGTCATTGGACGGCATGGCGGCAACTCCGCTTTCACAGGGGGGCAGGGTGTCGTCATGGACGAGCGTAGTCCCCGGTCCGAGAGAGGAACCTCATCACCAAGGGACCCTTGCATCGGGGTCCTTCGGCTCTGTCCGGGGTTCTCGTGAACGGTATCACAAACTATTTGATGCGGTCTTTACCAAGTGGGTGTGCTGGCTGTCACACATGAGAGTGACGGCGCCCGTCTGTGCAAAAACGGGGGCAACTTGTCTGGTATTAGACCGCTTTGCTCCCCCATGAACAGGCAACGCTTTAGTCAGATTCTTACCTTGGGCGTCAGCGCGACGTTCCGGCTTTGCGCCCGTCGAGGACACGCGAACGGGGTCCCACGGCGGTCGCGCCGTTGACTCCCGCCACCGTGGCCGCGACCGGCTCGGGGCTGTCCTGCGCACCGCAGGCCCCCACGGCCTCCTCGGTCCCCTCCGCCTCGGCGGCCCCGGCGGCGGCCGGTGCGGACGTCCCCGCACGGGCGCCCTCGGCCGGTGCCACGGTCCCCCGGCGGCGACGGCGCCGGTAGCGCGGCGGCACGAACTGCTCCGCCCAGTGCGGGGCGCGCGGGGTGAAGCGCGGCAGCAGCAGCAGGACGAGCCCGAGGAAGCTGAGCAGCACGATCCCGAGCACGATCCACATCGAGGCCGAGTTGACCGAGTAGCCGAGCGCGCCGAAGCCGATCAGCGCCGCCCAGAAGTACATGATCAGCACGGCCCGGCTGTGCGAGTGGCCGATCTGGAGCAGCCGGTGGTGCAGGTGGCCGCGGTCGGCGGCGAACGGCGACTGGCCGCGCCAGGTGCGGCGCACCACCGCGAAGACGAAGTCGGAGGCCGGGATCGCGATGATCGTCAGCGGCATGAGCAGCGGGATGTAGACGGGCACCATCTGGTGCACGGCGTTGCGCTCGGAGCCGGAGAACAGCTTCATCACGTCCGGGTCGACCTGCCCGGTCACCGAGATCGCGCCGGCCGCGAGGACCAGACCGATCAGCATCGAGCCCGAGTCGCCCATGAAGATCCGCGCGGGGTGCATGTTGTGTGGCAGGAAACCCAGGCACATGCCCATCAGGACGGCCGCGAAGAGGGTGGCCGGGGCCGCGGCCTCGATGCCGTACGAGTACCAGATCCGGTAGGCGTACATGAAGAACGCGGCGGCGGCGATGCACACCATGCCGGCGGCGAGACCGTCGAGGCCGTCGACGAAGTTGACCGCGTTGATCGTGATCACGACGAGGGCCACGGTCAGCAGGGTGCCCTGCCACTGGGTGAGCGCCACCGTGCCCACAC
This sequence comes from Streptomyces sp. NRRL S-340, assembly GCF_000720185.1. Classification (GTDB taxonomy): domain Bacteria; phylum Actinomycetota; class Actinomycetes; order Streptomycetales; family Streptomycetaceae; genus Streptomyces. The sequence goes on from NZ_JOIY01000004.1 coordinate 75,873, forward strand.
CCGGCACCGGCAGCCACAGGATCGTCAGCCCCTGCATGACCATCACACCGGCGGCGATCATCTGGCCGCCCAGCTTGATCAGGGCGTCGATCTCGAACTTGTCGTCCAGGACACCGATCAGCCAGATCAGCGCGGCACCCGACAGCAGCGCGCGCGGTTCGTTCGACTTCTCGAAGACCTCGTTGAGGTTGGTGAGGTGGTCGGCGACCAGCAGGCCCGCGCACATGCCGAAGAACATCGCGATCCCGCCGAGCCGCGGAGTGGGTTCCCGGTGCACGTCACGCGCCCGGATCTCCGGCATCGCCCCCGCCACGATCGCGAACTTGCGCACCGGCCCGGTCAGCAGGTACGTCACCGCGGCCGTGATGCAGAGCGTCAGCAGGTATTCACGCACAGGCTTCCCCACAGGTCTCGCTGGCCATCTCAGCCTCACACCCTAGCGACGCGAGCATATGTATGGGGACTTCCGGGTAGCGACGATGGTTGCACATACGGCTGTGCGCGGGCTCCGCACGGGTCCGCGTCTGCCCCCGCTCGGCCCTTTCACCCCGTACGAGCCCTCGGTACAGGCCCTGCTCGGCCCGCCCGCACGGCCCGCGTCAGCCCGGATACGGGGGGAACGCGGCGGTGAGTTCGCGCACGTCCTCCCGCGCCCGCGCGCCGTCCAGCTCCCCGCGCAGCACCTTGCCGAGCAGCACCGCGATCCGCGCCATCTCCTCCTGCCCCATGCCCTGCGTGGTCACCGCGGCCGTGCCCAGGCGCAGCCCGCGGGCGCCGGAGTGCGGCAGCGCGCAGCAGTCCAGCACGATCCCGGCGGCGGCCAGCCGCCCGCGCGCGGTGCGCCCGTCGACACCGAGCGGCGCCGGGTCGGCGGTGATCAGGTGGGTGTCGGTGCCGCCGGTGGTCACGGCCAGTCCCTCCGCGGCCAGGTACGCCGCCAGCACGCGCGCGTTGGCGACCACCTGGTGGGCGTAGGCGCCGAACGCCGGGGTGGCCGCCTCGCCGAACGCCACCGCCTTCGCCGCGATGGTGTGCATCTGGGCGCCGCCCTGGGTGAACGGGAACACCGCCCGGTCCACCCGCTCGGCCAGCTCGCTCCCGCACAGGATCATCCCGCCGCGCGGCCCGCGCAGCACCTTGTGGGTGGTGGCGCACACCACGTCGGCGTACGGCACCGGGCTGGGCGCCGCTCCCCCGGCGACCAGCCCCATCGGGTGCGCGGCGTCGGCGATCAGATAGGCGCCGACCTCGTCGGCGACCGAGCGGAAGAAGGCGTGGTCGATGTGGCGCGGGTAGGCGATCGACCCGCACACGATCGCCTTGGGCCGGTGCGTACGGGCCAGCGCGCGCACCTGCTGGTGGTCGATGAGCCCGCTCTCGGCGTCCACGCCGTAGCCGACGAAGTCGAACCAGCGCCCGGAGAAGTTCGCGGGCGAACCGTGGGTGAGGTGGCCGCCGTGCGGCAGGCCGAGGGCGAGCACGGTGTCGCCGGGCCGCAGCAGCGCCGCGTAGGCGGCCAGCACCGCGGACGAGCCCGAGTGCGACTGGACGTTGGCGTGCTCGGCGCCGAAGAGCGCCTTCGCGCGCTCGACGGCGAGGCGTTCGGCGGCGTCGACGAGTTCGCAGCCGCCGTGGTGGCGGGCGCCCGGGTAGCCCTCCGCGTACTTGTTCGCCAGCGGCGAGCCGAGCGCCGCCAGCACCGCGGGCGAGGTGAAGTTCTCCGCCGCGATCAGCTGGAGCGTCGTCGACTGCCGGGCCAGCTCCCCCAGCACGATGTCGGCCACTTCCGGGTCCTGCCGCCGCAGGACATCGGCCTCTAGGCCGGGGATGACCGACATGGTGGGCTCCGGACGGTCGACGGTGACGTACGTCCAATGTAGGCCCGCCCCGCGGGGGCCGCTCGGCCGTTACGCCTTCACGGGGACGGACGCACCGGTGAGGCCCGGACGCCCGGGCGGCCCTCGGTGACCCGGCACCCGCCGGGGCCGGGCCCGTGCGGTGTCCCCGTCGCGCCGGCGCCGCGGTCCCGGACGGCGCCGGCACCACCGGCGCCGGGCTCAGGTCCGGGCCGGGACGCCGGTCAGGGCGGTGACGACCGGGTCCAGCGCCTCGTGTATCTCGTCGCCGATGGAGCGGAAGAACGGCAGCGGGGCGCCGTAGGGGTCGTAGACCTCGTCCGCCTCCGCGTTCGGGGCCAGGAGCCACCCGCGCAGCGCCGCGGCGGCCCGCACCAGCGCCCGGGCACGCTCGACCACACCGTCCTGGAGCGGCGGCAGCGTGGCCGGGTCGATCGCCCTCACCAGCCGGGTGAACTCCTTGAGCGTGAAGGTGCGCAGCCCCGCCGAGTGCCCCATCGAGATCACCTGGGCCCGGTGGTCACGGGTCGCGGTGAGGACCAGGTCGGCGCGGATCACGTGCTCGTCCAGCAGTTCCCGGCCGGTGAAGCCGGAGGCGTCCGCGCCGAAGTCGGCGAGGACCGTCTCGGCGTTGGTCTCCATGGGCGCGCCCTCGTGGCCCCAGGTGCCCGCGCTCTCCACGATCAGACCGCCGCCGGCCGGGTCGCCGAGCCGGTCCGCCACGAAGTGCCGGGTCAGCCGCTCGGTGATGGGCGAGCGGCACACGTTGCCGGTGCTGACGTGGAGGATGCGGAAGGCCCCGCCGGGCAGCCCCGGCTGGGCCGGGATCGTCGGGATCACCGGCTCGTCCTTCCCGCCTATGCCACGCATGGGGGTCCCCCCTGCGGGAACCGGTCCGTGAGCCCGGGGGTGTCAGGCGCCGTCAATTCGCCACCTCGAGGTCGGGTACGACCTTGCGCAGCTCCTCTGCCGACAGCGCGCCCGCGCGCAGCAGCACCGGCACCGCGCGGCTGACGTCGACGATGGACGACGGCACGTTGCCGGGGGTCGGGCCGCCGTCGAGGTAGACGGAGACGGAGTCGCCGAGCATCTCCTGGGCGGCGTCGCAGGTCTCCGGCGCGGGATGGCCGGTGAGGTTCGCCGAGGAGACGGCCATCGGGCCGAACTCGTTGAGCAGTTCGATGGCGACCGGGTGCAGCGGCATGCGCACGGCGACCGTGCCGCGGGTGTCGCCCAGGTCCCACTGCAGGGACGGCTGGTGCCTGGCGATGAGCGTGAGGGCGCCCGGCCAGAACGCGTCCACCAGTTCCCAGGCCATCTCGGAGAAGTCCGTGACCAGCCCGTGCAGCGTGTTCGGGGAGCCGATGAGGACGGGCGTGGGCATGGCGCGCCCGCGGCCCTTGGCGGCGAGCAGGTCGGCGACGGCCTCCGAGGAGAACGCGTCGGCGCCGATGCCGTACACGGTGTCGGTCGGCAGCACCACGAGTTCGCCCCGGCGGACGGCGGACGCGGCCTCGCGCAGACCCGTCGCGCGGTCGGTGGCGTCGTTGGTGTCGTATCGCCGTGCCATTGTCAGCGGGCCTCCTCGTACACGTACTGCTGGTCTGAAGTCCTGGTGGTGGGCTGCGCCGGGCTCATGGCAGCGCCTTGCGGGCGGTGGCGAACCGCGGCCGGTTGTTGAGGTCGGGATGGTCGGCCGCGTCGGCCCAGCCCCGCTCCTCGGTGAAGATCCACGGCACCTGGCCGCCCTGCGTGTCGGCGTGCTCGATGACCACGACACCGCCCGGACGCAGCAGCCGGTGCGCGGTGCGTTCGATGCCGCGGATCAGGTCGAGGCCGTCCTCGCCGGAGAACAGTGCCAGCTCGGGGTCGTAGTCGCGGGCCTCCGGGGCGACGTACTCCCATTCGGTCAGCGGGATGTACGGCGGGTTGGAGATGACGAGGTCGACCTGGCCGTCGAGGTCCGGGAAGGCGGTCAGGGCGTCGCCCTGGCGCAGGTCGACCCTGGACCCCTCGACGTTCTTGCGGGTCCACGTCAGCGCGTCCTCGCTCAGCTCCACGGCGTGCACGCGCGAGCGCGGCACCTCCTGGGCGAGGGCGAGGGCGATGGCGCCGGAGCCGGTGCACAGGTCGACGATGCACGGCTCGACCACGTCCATGGCGCGCACGGCGTCTATGGCCCAGCCGACGACCGACTCGGTCTCGGGCCGCGGCACGAACACACCGGGGCCGACCTGCAGCTCCAGGTAGCGGAAGTAGGCCCGCCCGGTGATGTGCTGCAGCGGCTCGCGCTGCTCGCGCCGGGCGATGACCTCCCAGTACCGGGCGTCGAAGTCGGCGTCCTTCACGGAGTGCAGCTGGCCGCGCTTGACGCCGTGCACGAAGGCGGCCAGTTCCTCGGCGTCGTTGCGCGGCGAGGGCACACCGGCGTCGGCCAGCCGCTGGGTGGCCTGCGCCACCTCCGCGAGCAGCACGCTGCGGGGGCCTGGGGGTCGCCCCCCGGATTCTTGCTGCACGCTGGTCCTCCGTGCTCGGTAACTACTCCGTGCGTCCGTACGTCCGCGGGTCCCTGCGCCCGCGCCTCGCGCGTCCGCGGGGCGCTACGGCGGTGGCGCCGGGCCCCGCGGGAGCGCCGGGCGGCCGCGCCCGCCTCACACCGTGGTGCCCCGCGGCCCGGGCCTCACGCGGCCGCGAGCTTGGCGGCCGAGTCGGCGTCGACGCAGGCCTGGATGACGGCGGCGAGGTCGCCGTCCAAAACCTGGTCCAGGTTGTAGGCCTTGAAGCCGACCCGGTGGTCGGAGATGCGGTTCTCCGGGAAGTTGTAGGTGCGGATCTTCTCGGAGCGGTCGACGGTGCGGACCTGGCTGCGGCGGGCGTCCGCGGCCTCCTTCTCCGCCTCCTCCTGCGCCGCGGCCAGCAGCCTGGAGCGCAGGATACGCATCGCCTGCTCCTTGTTCTGCAGCTGGCTCTTCTCGTTCTGGCAGGAGGCGACGACTCCGGTGGGCAGGTGCGTGATGCGCACCGCGGAGTCGGTGGTGTTGACCGACTGGCCGCCGGGTCCGGAGGACCGGTAGACGTCGATCCGCAGGTCGTTCGGGTTGATCTCGACGTCGACCTCCTCGGCCTCGGGCGTCACGAGGACACCCGCCGCCGAGGTGTGGATGCGGCCCTGGGACTCGGTGGCCGGCACGCGCTGCACACGGTGCACGCCGCCCTCGTACTTCAGCCGCGCCCACACGCCCTGGCCGGGCTCGATCTGCCCGCGCGCCTTCACGGCGACCTGGACGTCCTTGTAGCCGCCCAGCTCGGACTCGGTGGCGTCGATGATCTCGGTCTTCCAGCCGACGCGCTCGGCGTAGCGCAGGTACATGCGCAGCAGGTCACCGGCGAACAGCGCCGACTCGTCGCCGCCCGCGCCGGCCTTGATCTCCAGGATGACGTCCTTGTCGTCGCTGGGATCGCGCGGCACGAGCAGCAGGCGCAGCTTCTCGGTCAGCTCCTCGCGCTGCTTGTCCAGCTCCTTGACCTCGGCGGCGAAGTCGGGGTCGTCGGCGGCCAGTTCACGCGCGGTGACGATGTCGTCGCCGGTCTGCTTCCAGGAGCGGTACGTGGCGACGATCGGGGTCAGCTCGGCGTAACGCTTGTTGAGCTTGCGCGCGTTCGCCTGGTCGGAGTGGACCGAGGGGTCGGCGAGCTTCTTCTCCAGGTCGGCGTGCTCGACGACGAGCTCCTCGACGGCCTCGAACATCTTGGGCTCCTGCTACTGCTGGGGGAGGGGAAGGGCGGACGACCAAAAACGCCGGTCCCGGGCGCGCCCCGGTGGGGGCACGGCCGTGGACCGGCGAAATGGGGCTCGCTACTTCTTGGAGCCGGCGGCAGCCTTGCCGAAGCGGGCCTCGAAGCGGGCCACACGGCCACCGGTGTCGAGGATCTTCTGCTTGCCCGTGTAGAACGGGTGGCACTCGGAGCAGACCTCGGCCCGGATGGTGCCGGACTCGATGGTGCTGCGGGTGGTGAACGACGCGCCGCAGGTGCAGCTGACCTGCGTCTCGACGTACTCGGGGTGGATGTCGCGCTTCAAGGTGTCTCCTAGGTTCGGGAGGGCGCCGGGTCGCCGCCGCGGGATGCGGGGACGTGAACCGGGGCCGACGGACCAGTCTGCCAGGACTGGGGCCATCTCCCCAAACCGGGGGCCGGTGCGGAGTATTCCCCGCCGCACCCCGGCACGGCCCCGCGCCGCTACGCGCCGCTCACGACGCCCTTGGCCTCGCCGGTCGCCGTGCCCTCGGTGGCCGTCCTCGGGATCGGCCGGTCGTTCTTCAGGGCCGTCCAGACCTGGCGGGCCTTGGTCTCCTCGATGATCACGCGGTTCGGGTTGGCCGGGTCGTACCGGACCGGCATGGTGACCATGGTCATCTGCGAGGAGCTGATGCCCTTGAGGCCGTCGGCGAAGGAGATCAGGGAGTTCACCGAGCCGAGGTCGGAGTCGGTGGTGACGGCCTTGGTGGCGGTGTCGGCGAGGTCGTAGAGCTTCTTGGGGCTGGTGAAGACCCCGACGTGCTTGACCTGGTCGATCAGTGCCTTGACGAAGGCCTGCTGGAGCTGGATGCGGCCCAGGTCGGAGCCGTCGCCGACGCCGTGCCGGGTGCGGACGAGGCCGAGGGACTGCTTCCCGTCGAGGGTGTGGGTGCCCGCGGTGAGGTTCAGGTGGCTGTTGGGGTCGTGGATGGCCCTGGTCGTGGTGACCTGGACGCCGCCGAGGTCGTCGATGAGCTTCTGGAAGCCGCTGAAGTCGACCTCGAGGTAGTGGTCCATCCGGAGGCCGGTGAGCGACTCCACGGTCTTCACGGCGCAGGTCGCGCCGCCGGTGCCGTAGGACTCGTTGAACATCGCGTCGTGCGCCGCCGGGTGCGTGCCGCCCTTGGGGTCGGTGCACTCGGGGCGGTCCACGAGGGTGTCGCGGGGCACGGAGACGACGCTGGCCTTCTTGTGGCCCTCGTACACGTGCACGATCATCGCCGTGTCGGAGCGGGCGCTGCCGTCGTCGGTGCCGCCGCCCAGCTTCCTGTTGCCGCCCGCGCGGGTGTCCGAGCCGAGGACCAGGATGTTCTCAGAACCGTTGTCGGTCTTGGAGGGCCGGTCGGTGCCGAGGGCCTGGTTGATGTCGACCGTCTTCAGGTTGCCGTTGAGCTTGAGGTACAGGTAGCCGGCACCGGTGCCGCCCAGCACCACGATGCCCGCCGCCGTCCAGGCCGTGGCCAGCAGGGCCTTGCGCCGCCCCGTGGGGGGCTTGCGACGGCGGCCCCCGGCGCCCTTGCGGCGGGTGCTGTCGGTGCGGGACTTCCCCGGTATGCCGGGGTCCGGTGTGCTCTGGGCGGACATGTGCTCCTCAGCTCTCGTATCCGGTCGGTTACCCCTTGGTGCCTGGGTCAGGCCCGGCCGGGTCGAAGCCGTACCGCACCATCGTCGCTCTTCACGGTCAGACGAGGTAACCGGGGCAAAGGTTGCACAGCGGCCCCCCGGCATGCTGTGGCGAAGCTCTCGTGCGCGCGGAGGCCGGGCCCTGGGGCCGCCGGGGCGCGTCCACGGCGAAGGGCCGCCCCCTGGCGGGAGCGGCCCTTCGTGCCGTGCTGTGCGGATCAGTCGCCGTTGCCGGGGGCCGGCGTCGTCTTCTGGATCTGCATCAGGAACTCGACGTTCGACTTGGTCTGCTTCATCTTGTCGAGGAGCAGCTCGATCGCCTGCTGCTGGTCGAGCGCGTGCAGCACCCGGCGCAGCTTCCAGACGATGCCGAGCTCCTCGGAGTTCAGCAGGATCTCCTCCTTGCGGGTGCCGGACGCGTCCACGTCCACCGCCGGGAAGATGCGCTTGTCGGCGAGCTTCCGGTCGAGCTTCAGCTCCATGTTGCCGGTGCCCTTGAACTCCTCGAAGATCACCTCGTCCATGCGGGACCCGGTGTCCACCAGGGCGGTGGCGAGGATGGTCAGCGAGCCGCCGTCCTCGATGTTGCGGGCCGCACCGAAGAAGCGCTTCGGCGGGTACAGGGCGGTCGAGTCGACACCACCGGACAGGATGCGGCCGGAGGCCGGGGCGGCGAGGTTGTACGCGCGGCCCAGACGGGTGATCGAGTCCAGCAGGACGACCACGTCGTGACCCAGCTCGACCAGGCGCTTGGCGCGCTCGATGGCCAGCTCGGCGACGGTGGTGTGGTCCTCGGCCGGGCGGTCGAAGGTCGAGGAGATGACCTCGCCCTTGACCGACCGCTGCATGTCGGTGACCTCTTCCGGACGCTCGTCGACCAGGACGACCATCAGGTGGCACTCGGGGTTGTTGTGCGTGATGGCGTTGGCGATCGCCTGCATGATCATGGTCTTGCCGGTCTTCGGCGGGGCCACGATCAGACCGCGCTGGCCCTTGCCGATCGGCGACACGAGGTCGATGATCCGGGTCGTCAGCACGCCCGCCTCGGTCTCCAGACGGAGCCGGTCCTGCGGGTACAGCGGCGTCAGCTTGTTGAACTCCGGCCGCCCGCGGCCGTGTTCGGGCGCCATGCCGTTGACGGAGTCCAGGCGCACCAGCGCGTTGAACTTCTCGCGGCGCTCGCCCTCCTTGGGCTGGCGCACGGCACCGGTGACGTGGTCGCCCTTGCGCAGGCCGTTCTTGCGGACCTGGGCGAGGGAGACGTACACGTCGTTCGGACCGGGCAGGTAGCCGGAGGTCCGGATGAAGGCGTAGTTGTCGAGGATGTCCAGGATGCCGGCGACCGGGATCAGGACGTCGTCATCGGTGATCTGCGGCTCCTGCACGTCGTCGCGGCCACGGCGGCCACGGCGGTCGCGGTAGCGGCCGCGACGGCCGCGGCGCCCGCCGTCGAAGTCGTCGTCGTCCTGCGGGCCGCTACTGCGGTCCTGGCGGCCGCCGCCCTGCTGCTGGCTCTGCTGGCGCTGGCCCTGCTGGTCGTCGCCCTTGCCGCCACGGCGGTCCCGGTCACGGTCGCGGTCCCGGTCACGGTCGCGGCCGCGCTCGCGGCGGTCGCGCCGGCGGCCCTCGCCCTCGCCCGCGTCGCCCTTGGCGTCGCCCTGCTGCGGCTGCTGCTGGGCGGCGGCCTCGGCCTTCGCGTCGCCCTTCGCCTCGGCGGTGACGGTCTCCGGGCTGCCCGCCTCGGCGGTGGCCCGGCGCCTGCGCCGCTCGACGGGAGCGTCGTCTCCCCCGAGCTCTCGGCTTCGCTCGACCAGGGCGGGACCCCCAGCCGGCTGGCCGGGGATCTCGATCTGCTGCTGGGCCACGGCCTTCTCGGCCGGCGCCTCGGCCGACTTCTTCCCCGCGGCGCTGTCGTCGCCCGTGCGGGTGCGGGAGGTGGCGCGGCGCTTCGGCTTGGTCTCGGTGGCCTCGCCGGCGGCGGCCGCGGCCTTCGCGGGCGCGGCGCCCCCTGCGGCCTGCGCCTCCTTGATGACCTCGATCAGCTGGCTCTTGCGCATCCGCGCGGTGCCCCTGATGCCGAGGCCCGAGGCGACCTGCTGAAGCTCGGCCAGCACCATGCCCTCGAGGCCGGTACCGCGGCGCCGCCGGGAGCCGGCACCGGTAGCAGGCGCGGAGGCGTCCGTGGAGGGCGCGGCAGCGGTCTCCTCGACACGTGCGCCCATCAGATCGGTGGTGTCGCTCACGAAGGGTCCTTCCCTGGAGCGGACGTCGGCCTGTCTGGCTCGGCGACCGGTTGTGCTGTCCGGCTTCGGTCCTTGCTGTGTGGACCGTGCCGGGGCGGTGGTCCGCCAAAGCGGCGGAAGAGATATCTGGTGAGTGGCGCTGCCGCGACGAGCCGTGGCACCCGGTGTCACGTGGCGTGGTAGCACCGTTTCCGGAGCTCCCCCAGAGGGGGGATCCCCACCTGTGGACCGCTCAGCGTCCGCGTACGACGTACTGCCCGGATACGGCGTACGGAACACAGAGTGGCTTGGGGAGCTCCCGGAAGAATGTTGGTCCCTGACTGGGACACGAAGCACCTCGCCATGGTGGGGTCGGGTGCAGACTTGAGATTAACACTACCGGATCCAACAAACATTCCCCCTCTCCACATCCGGCAATCGCGTGTCAGCCCGACAGCGGCAGCACGCAGGCGCCCTGTGCGTCGAGACTCAGCCGGTTGGCGGCCCAGCCGGTCCCCGCGAGCCGTTCCACCTTGTCGGCGGTGCCCGCGTCGGCCAGCGCCATGACCGTCGGTCCGGCGCCGGAGATGACCGCGGGGATGCCGTCCCCGCGCAGCCGCTCCACCAGTGCGGCGCTCTCCGGCATGGCCGGCGCCCGGTACTCCTGGTGGAGGCGGTCCTCGGTGGCGGGCAGCAGCAGCTCGGGGCGCCGGGTGAGGGCCTCGACGAGCAGGGCCGCACGGCCCGCGTTGACGGCCGCGTCGACGTGCGGCACGGTGCGCGGGAGCAGGCCGCGCGCGGTCTCGGTCAGGACGGGTTTCGCGGGCACGAAAACCACCGGAACGACGGAATCGGAGGGCTCCATCCTGATCGCCCGGGCGGCTCCGGCCTCCAGCCACGACAGGGTGAACCCGCCGAGCAGGCAGGCCGCCACGTTGTCCGGGTGGCCCTCGATCTCGGTGGCCAGTTCCAGGAGCGCCGTGTCGTCGAGCTTGGAGTCGCCGCCTATGGTCACGGCGCGGGCGGCGACGATGCCCGCGCAGATGGCGGCGGAGGAGGAACCGAGTCCGCGGCCGTGCGGGATGCGGTTCGCGCAGACGATCTCCAGGCCGCGCGGCTGCCCGCCGAGTACGTCGAACGCGGTGCGCAGCGACCGTACGAGCAGGTGCTTCTCGTCGCGCGGCAGGGTCTCGCTGCCCTCGCCGGCGATGTCGATGTGCAGCCCGGAGTCGGCCACCCGGACCACGACGTCGTCGTAGAGCCCCAGCGCGAGGCCGAAGGCGTCGAAGCCCGGGCCGAGGTTGGCGCTGGTGGCGGGGACGCGCACCCGGACGGCGGCGGCGCGGAACGCTGGACCGGCCATCGCTCGTTGACTCTCCTTGAGCTGCGTGACGGTCGAGGGACATTCGACCGGGATTCGACGGACACGTGAGGCCGTGAGGACCCTCGGGGGCCGCACGGACGGCGCGGCACCGCGACATGCGGCGGCATATGCGGTGGGCGGGTTCCTTACAGCCTATCGAAGGAAGGTTCTGTGGCGACATAGGGCGCACAGGAGGCGCACGATGCGTGTCGCGAGCCATTCCGTGCCCCCTGCCAGGGGTCCCCGGGTGGGGACGCCTTGGGAGGTCGCGGAGTTGTGCGGGTGCGGCCGGGCGGCGGGGCCGGTCGTGGGGCCGAGTGGTGGCACCGGGTGCCTCGGCGGCCCGGCCGTCCGTGCGGGCGGTCGAGCCGCACGGAGGCCGGTAACGCCCAGGCCGGCCACGCGGGCCGCGCCGAGGACTGCGGGAGCGGCCCCGCCGGGACGCGGCCTCCGGGGGCCCTCCCAACAGGGACCGACCGTCAGGCACCGGCCGTCAGGCGGCAACCGCCGGGCGACGGCCGTCCGATGACGGCCGGCGGGCGGGACGGCCGACGGGCGAGGCAGACGGGACGGACGAGGCAGTCGGCAGACGGGACACCCGTCACGGCGACACCCGTCACGCGAGCCTGCCCTTACGGCCATATGGCCCTACGGCCCTACGGCCGACCGGACTGTAGGGCCGACCGGACCGTACGGCCGAGCCGGTGGGACAGGGGACCCGGGACCGGTGGGGCCGGGCCGTACGGTCCCGGTCCCGCTGCCGTCCGCTTCTTGCCCTGTCCGCCGTCCGGGACGGCGGACAGGGCAAGAGGAGCACCGTCAGGCGAGGCCCAGCCGCTCCGCCGCCGTGGCCGCGTCGACCGGGACGGTGACCGGCTGCGGAGCGCCGGCGACGGCCCAGTCGGGGTCCTTGAGGCCGTTGCCCGTGACGGTGCAGACGATCCGCTGCCCCGGGTCGACCTTGCCCTGCTCGGCGGCCTTCAGCAGACCGGCGACGGACGCGGCCGACGCCGGTTCGACGAAGACGCCCTCCTGCGCGGCCAACAGCCGGTAGGCGCGCAGGATCTCACGGTCCGTCACCTCGTCGATGGCACCGCCGGACTCGTCGCGCGCGGCGAGGGCGTACGTCCAGGAGGCGGGGTTGCCGATCCGGATGGCGGTGGCGATGGTCGAGGGGTCCTTGACGACCTCGCCGCGCACGATCGGGGCGCTGCCGGAGGCCTGGAAGCCCCACATGCGCGGCGTCTTCGTGGAGACCGCGTCGGCGGCGTACTCCTTGTAGCCCTTCCAGTAGGCGGTGATGTTGCCCGCGTTGCCGACCGGGAGGACGTGGATGTCGGGCGCGTCGCCGAGCATGTCGACGATCTCGAAGGCGGCGGTCTTCTGCCCCTCGATACGTACCGGGTTGACCGAATTGACCAGCGCGACGGGGTAGTTGTCGCTGAGCGCGCGGGCCAGCGTGAGGCAGTCGTCGAAGTTGCCGTCGACCTGGAGGATCTTCGCGCCGTGCACGAGGGCCTGGCCCATCTTGCCGAGCGCGATCTTGCCCTGCGGCACGAGCACGGCGGAGACCATGCCCGCCCGTACGCCGTACGCGGCGGCGGAGGCCGAGGTGTTGCCGGTGGAGGCGCAGATGACCGCCTTGGCGCCTTCCTCCTTGGCCTTGCTGATCGCCATGGTCATGCCGCGGTCCTTGAAGGACCCGGTCGGGTTCGCGCCCTCGACCTTGAGGTGGACCTCGCAGCCGGTGCGCTCGGAGAGCACCTGCGCGGGGACGAGGGGCGTACCGCCCTCGCGGAGCGTCACGACCGGCGTGCTGTCGGACACCGGCAGCCGGTCCCGGTACTCCTCGATGATTCCGCGCCACTGGTGGGTCATTGCTGGTTACTCTCCTTCAACCCGCATGATGCTGGCGACGCCCCGCACGGTGTCGAGGCTGCGCAGCGCCTCGACGGTGCCGGTGAGGGCGGCGTCGGACGCTCGGTGGGTGACGACGACGAGCGATGCCTCGCCGTCCTTGCCCTGCTGGCGAACTGTGTCGATGGACACCCCGTGCTCGGCGAACACGGTGGCGACCTGGGCCAGGACGCCCGGTTTGTCGGCGACGTCCAGGCTGATGTGGTAGCGCGTGACGACGTCGCCCATGGGCGAGACGGGCAGCGCGGCGTACGCGGAATCGCCGGGGCCGGTGGCGCCGCTGAGCCGGTTGCGGCAGACGGCGACGAGGTCGCCGAGGACGGCGGAGGCGGTGGGCGAGCCGCCGGCGCCGGGCCCGTAGAACATCAGCCGGCCCGCGGCCTCCGACTCCACGAAGACGGCGTTGTACGCGCCGCGCACCGAGGCGAGCGGGTGGCTGAGCGGGATCATCGCGGGGTGCACGCGCGCGGTGACGGAGGCGCCGTCGGCGGCCCGCTCGCAGATGGCGAGCAGCTTGATGGTGCAGCCCATCTCCTTGGCGGAGGCGAAGTCGGCGGCGGTGACCTCGGTCATGCCCTCGCGGTAGACGTCGTCGAGGCGTACGCGGGTGTGGAAGGCGATCCCGGCGAGGATGGCGGCCTTGGCGGCGGCGTCGAAGCCCTCGACGTCGGCGGTCGGGTCGGCCTCGGCGTACCCGAGCGCGGTGGCCTCGTCGAGGGCCTCCTGGTACCCGGCACCCGTGGAGTCCATCTTGTCGAGGATGAAGTTGGTGGTGCCGTTGACGATGCCGAGCACCCGGTTGACCTTGTCGCCGGCCAGGGACTCGCGCAGCGGCCGGATCAGCGGGATGGCGCCGGCGACGGCGGCCTCGTAGTAGAGGTCGCGGCCGTGCTCCTCGGCGGCGGCGTGCAGGGCGGCCCCGTCCTGGGCGAGGAGGGCCTTGTTCGCGGAGACGACGGAGGCGCCGTGCTCGAACGCGGTGGTGATCAGGGCCCGGGCCGGCTCGATGCCGCCGATGACCTCGATGACGACGTCGATGTCGCCGCGTTTGACGAGGGCGGTGGCGTCGGTGGTGATGAGGGCGGGGTCGATGCCCTCGCGCACCTTGGAGGGGCGCCGGACGGCGACCCCGGCGATCTCCACCGGGGCGCCGATCCTGGCCGTGAGGTCGTCGGCGTGCGTCGTCATGATGCGCGCCACCTCTGAGCCGACAACCCCACAGCCCAGCAGCGCCACCTTCAGCGGACGCGTACGCATCATCCGACCTCGTTTCCTCATACCGTCTACGGTGGGACCAGTCTCACTCACCGGACCGGAGTTTCTGTCATTTGTCCGGATCGTGAGACGTTTATTTCATTTCCGCCGGGCCGGGAGACAGGAGATCTTCCGGCGCGGCGGTGCCCTGCGTCAGGCACCCCGCACCGGGAGCCTGCGTCAGGGTGCCTGTGTCACCCGACGTCCAGACGCAGGAGATCGTCCTCAGTCTCCCGCCGGACGATGACCCGGGCCTCCCCGTCGGCGACGGCGACGACCGGCGGGCGCAGGGCATGGTTGTAGTTGCTGGCCATGGACCGGCAGTACGCGCCCGTCGCGGGCACGGCGATGAGGTCGCCGGGCGCCAGGTCGGCCGGCAGGAACGCGTCCTTGACCACGATGTCGCCGCTCTCGCAGTGCTTGCCGACCACCCGGACGAGCATGGGCTCGGCGTCGGAGGTGCGCGAGACCAGGGCCACGCTGTACTCGGCGTCGTAGAGCGCGGTGCGGATGTTGTCCGACATGCCGCCGTCGACGGAGACGTACGTACGCAGCCCTTCCAGCGGCTTGACGGTGCCGACCTCGTAGAGGGTGAAGGCGGTGGGGCCCACGACGGCGCGCCCGGGCTCGACCGAGATGCGGGGCGTGCGCAACCGGGCCGCGTCGCACTCGCGCGTCACGATCTCGGTGAGCGCCTTGGCGATCTCGTGCGGCTCGCGCGGGTCGTCGTCGCTGGTGTAGGCGATGCCGAGACCGCCGCCGAGGTCGATCTCGGGCAGTTCGACGCCGTGCTCGTCACGGATGTCCTTGAGCAGCCCGACCACCCGGTGCGCGGCGACCTCGAAGCCGGACATGTCGAAGATCTGCGACCCGATGTGGCTGTGGATGCCGATCAGCTCGAGACCGTCGAGCTGGAGAGCCCGCCGCACGGCCTCGGCGGCCTGGCCCCCGGCGAGCGGGATGCCGAACTTCTGGTCCTCGTGGGCGGTGGCGATGAACTCGTGCGTGTGCGCCTCGACGCCCACGGTGATCCGGATCTGGACGCGCTGCCGCTTGCCGAGGGACTGCGCGATGTGCGCGACCCGCACGATCTCCTGGAAGGAGTCGAGCACGATCCGGCCGACCCCGACGCTCACCGCGCGCTCGATCTCGGCCGCCGACTTGTTGTTCCCGTGGAAGGCGACGCGGTCGGCCGGCATCCCCGCGGACAGGGCGGTGGCCAGCTCGGTCCCCGAACAGACGTCGAGGTTGAGTCCCTCCTCGTTCAGCCAGCGCACGACGGCGCGCGACAGGAACGCCTTGCCGGCGTAGAAGACGTCGGCGTCGTGCCCGAAGGCGGTGCGCCAGGCGCGGGCGCGGGCGCGGAAGTCGGCCTCGTCCATGACGTACGCGGGCGTGCCGAACTCCTCGGCGAGCCGCGTGACGGGTACGCCGCCGACGCTCACCACACCGTCCGCGTCCCGTGTCACGGTCTGCGCCCAGACCTTCGCGTCGAGGGTGTTGAGGTCGGTCGGCGGGGCGGCGTAGTGGCCCTCGGGCAGGACATCGGCGTGACGGGGCCCGGCGGGATGTGCGGAACGGCTCATGTCGGTGTGTCTCTCTGCGCTCTCAGAGGTGGTCGGGTGCGTCGATGCCGAGCAGGGACAGGCCGCCGGCCAGCACCGTCCCGGCGGCTTCGGCGAGCGCCAGCCGGGCGCGGTGGGCGGCCGAGGGTTTCTCCTCGCCGCGCGGCAGTACGTCCGGCAGCAGGGGCGGCACGGCCTCGGCGACGGTGACGAGGTGCCGGGCGAGCAGGTCGGGTGTGCGGTTGCGCGCCGCACGGGCGAGGACGCGGGGGTGGTCGGCGAGGGCGGCGAGCAGCGCGCGGGCCGCGGGCGTGCCCGTGGCTCCCGGCCGTGCGGTGAAGCCGAGGCCGGCCGCGTTGCGGTGCAGGGCCCGGGTGCGGGCGTGGGCGTACCGGACGCGGAAGAGGGGGTTGCTCTCGCGCTGGACGAGGTGATCTCCGCCGGTGCGGGGCCGGTCGTGACCGGCGGGGTGGAGCAGCGCCCAGCGCCCGGCGTCCCGCCCGAGGGCGAGCAGGGCCGGGACGTCGGCCGCGGGGACGGGGACCGGCCGTACGCCGACGTCCGGGCGCCCCGTCCCGGTCGCCACGTCGGCCTCCAGCCGTCCCGTCCCGGTCGCCACGTCGGCCTCCAGCCGTCCCGTCCCGGTCGCCACGTCGGCCTCCAGCCGTCCCGTCCCCGACGCGTCGGCGCGGGCACCAAGCACGGCCTCCCACGGCGCGGGGACGGGGCTCTCACAGGTGGTGCGCACGAGGGCGCCCTGGGCGCGCAGCAGCCGCGCGAGGACGTCGGCGACGACGAGGGCCCGGGGTTCGGCGGCGCAGTGCAGCCGGACGACCTGCCCGGCGGCGTCCTGTCCGTACCCGTAGCGCCGGCCGCTGCGCAGGATCTCCCCGACCAGCCGGCCAGAGGCGGCATCGGCGTCGGTGTCACGGAGGCTGATGTTGAGGAACCCGGGACCGGTGACGACGACATCCCCGACGCCGTCGGCCGTCATGGCCATCAGGTGGTCCCGCAGCACGCCGGCGACGCGCAGCGCGCTCTGCCCGGCGGGCCGGGCGAGCTGGAGCGCGACGTTGGTGGCGTAGTCCCCGCAGCCTCCCGGCCCGGGCGGCTTGACGACGACCCGCTCCGGAAGCGGCACGCTCAGCTCCCCCGCGTCGACAGCACGGCGCACCGCGCACAGCACGGTACGGGAGAGCTCGACGGGGGTCACGGGACAAGCGTAGGGGAGGAGGGGGGTGGGGAGGCGAGCCGGTTCGCGCGGGGTATCGGCATGTGGACGGCGGGATCGTCATGCACGGGCCGCCGGTCCCGCGAGGCGCCGGCCGGCCGAGGTGCTACCGGGTGCCGCGCCAGGCCCGCCGGGCGTCCCCGCTCCCCCCGGGACCGGCACCCTCCCCGCCGGCCGTACCGGGCTGCTGTCCCCTCCCCCGGCCCTCCACCAACCGCATGACCACCCGGACGAGTTCGGAGGGCTCGAAGGGCTTGGCGAGGAAGGCGTCGACACCGGCGTCGACACCGGCGTCGATCTCCCCCTGCGAACAGGCGCTGACGATGGCGAGCGGGAGGTCACGGGTGCGGGGATCGGCCCGCAGCTGCGCGGCGGTCGTGAGCCCGTCGAGCCGGGGCATCACGACGTCGAGGGTGATCACATCGGGCCGCACCTGATGCACGACATCCAGACACTCGGCACCGTCGGCCGCGGTCACGACCTCGAGACCCTCAAGCTCGAGATTGACCCTGATCAGCTGCCGGATGACCTTGTTGTCGTCCACAACAAGCACCCGGCCGGAAGCCCCTGGCACAACTCGAGAGTAGGTGCCCCCCGGCCACCGCGTCCGGGTTTTCCCCACTTCCACCCCCTCCGGGGGACGCCCCGGTTCCGCGTGGACACGACGCCCCTCCCACGGCCCCCGGAAAACGTTCATGACCACCCCCGGGGAGCTGGTAGTGTTCTACCCGTCGCCGCGCCACAGAGCGCGACGAACCCCGCCCCCGTAGCTCAGGGGATAGAGCAACGGCCTCCGGAGCCGTGTGCGCAGGTTCGAATCCTGCCGGGGGCACCTTGTATGAGGTGCCTGAAGACCCCGTGAACAGTGGAGACGCTGAGTGCGGGGTCTTTGTGTTTGTACGGGTGCGTGCCGCTCGGAGCGGGCGTATGTCGGGGTTCGTGGGCTCTTCATGGGCGGGATCTTGGGGCGTCTGCCCCCTGGTCAGGCACGGAGATGCGAGACCCCCAGAGAGCTCCCGGGGTCTTGAGCGGTACTCGCTGGATCAGGCTCGGATCTCGCGGACCAGGGTGTCGTCTCCGTCGTAGAGCTCCAGGGAGTACGTCAGCCCGAAGTGGTCGAGGAGGCCGGCGAGCTCATCGATCCGCCGCGGGTCGACGACGCCGCTCAGCAGGATGTCCGGTCCCTCAACAGGGTCTAGCTCCACCTGGCACCAACTGGTTCCCACCTCAAAGCCGTACCAGGATGACGACCTCGATCTCCAGCCCGCCCTGACGAAGCGCTCAGCAACGGACGCGGCATCTCGGCAGCCGTGCAGGCTCCCGCATACGTTGTTCGCGGCCCCGGCCCATTCAGGATCGAGCACTTCACCCTCATCGGATGTGATCCCGACCGAAGAAGCGTTGGACCGCCTGCGCGAGGCGCACATACTTAGGTGCCTCCACTCCATACGCTCTGAATGCCGCCTGTCGAGATCGACCAAGTCAACCAGCAAACCAAGCCCAGCGATTATGCCCGCGCTCGGCAGAAGAGGCCGGACAAAGGCCGGCAGACGCGGGACCTGCCTTCCTTCATCAGTGAGGCGACCGGTGCCGCACTCACGTCGGCAGGGGGAGCACCGGCCTCAGACGTTGCCTACCGGTAGAAGACTGCGACGCCGCCGTGGTGTGAGCAGGCGCCCTGGTGGTGGGCGGCGTACGAATACGTGCCGTCGTTGCACCGGGCCGTCGCGCCGCCCCCGTCGGAGCTGGAGCCGCCCGACGAACCGGAGCCGCCGCTGGACGACGAACCGCCCGACGTCGAACCGTCGTCCGTTCCCGAGTCCTCGGCCGGGGCGTGTGCCGTGACGGTCACCTTGACCTTGACCGTCTTCGTCACCGTCGGCGCGGGCTCCGGCTTCGCCGTCTCCGTCACCGTGGGCGTCGCGGTGACTGTGGCCGTGGCTGTGACCGTCGCCGTCGGCCGCACCTTGTCGCTGGCCACCGGCTTCGTCGCGTCCGGGTCCTGGCCGGCGGCGCCTGCGCTGCCCACGCCGATGATGAACGCAACACCCAGGGCGGGCAGCACGAATCGTTTACGGGCCCACTTGGGTGCGGGACGGGTGGCCGGCGGGCCGGGCGGCGGCTGGAACGGCGGTTGAGGCTGGTAGTAGCTCACAGGTCCCCCCTGCTTCAGTGCTTGAGGGGCGAAGTTACCTACGGCGACACCTTCCATGTGCGGAATTGGTGAAGGTGGTGATCGGGTTGTGACCTTGCAATCCTCAACTACCGTCCATGGGCTGCCACCAGGGACGACCCGCGCCGGCCCTCACCGACTCGAGCCCCCAGTCGCTCGATCAACTCCCGCTGCCCACAGCGAGGCAAGTGGCCAGGGCGCTGACGCCCGTGAAGCGCCTGCCGCCGCCAGCGGTTGCTCGGTTGCCCAGCGGGACGGGCGGGAGGACAGAGGGCCGCGGTCTGCCGGGGCGGGCGCGTGGATGGGGTGGGTCGGGCGGGTGGGTCCTGGTGATGCGGTGCAGAGGGGTGACGTGAGGCCCGCGTCGCCGTTCCGGGTCACAGACCGTGTTCGTCCATCAGCCGCATCAGATTGCGCTTGCGCTTCTGGGTGGCGCGCAGGGCCGTCACGTACGCGGTGAAGTCGTCGGGCGTGCCGAGGTGGTGGTGGCAGGCGCGGATGCCCAGGAGGAGGGCCACCAGTTCCTCGTAGGCGCGGTTGCCCGTCTGGTGGGTGAGGGGCTCGGCCAGGCGGAGGTAGACCGAGAGGGCTTCGGCGGGGTGGGTGGCGCGGGTGCGGTCGGCGAGGGTGCGCCATTGGGCATCGTGGGCGCCGAACTCCGTCGCCGCCCGCCAGGCCGCGTCAATGTCCTCGTCGTCCAGCAGGGCGTCCACCAGCACGGGACCGCGGCGGGCTCGCAGGTCACGGCCGGTGTCCGTGCTCAGCAGGGCCAGGGCCCTCTGCCGTTCCGCCGGCCAGCAGCCGGCGGCCTCGGCCGCGGCGCGCAGTTGCCGGTAGGTGAGCAGGGTGCGGCGGGCGGTGAAGTGGTCGCGGCGCAGGGTCACGGCGTCGGTGAGGCGGCCGGCCCGGGCGTAGCGGTCGGTGAGGTGGTCGACGAGGGCGGTGTCGACGCTGGCCAGGTCCGCGGTGTCGCGGAGGCCCCGTTCCGCCCACTCCAGGGCTTCGGCCGAGCGGCCGGCGGTGTCGAGTTCGCGGGCGATGAGCAGGTGGGTGTGGCCGTTCGGGGCGAGGTCGGCCGTGTGTACGGCGATCACCGTGTCGACGTCCCGGCCCGCCTTGGTCAGCCGCTGCATCAGGTTCTTCTCCGCCCAGCCGGTGCGGTGGGCCTGCCAGGCCAGGACCGCGTGCCGGCGCAGGGCGTCCATCCCCCGCTCTCCGAGTACGTCCTCGTAGTCCAGCGGGTCGAGGTCCGTCAGGTCGGCCGCGTCGTCGACGGCGTGGGTGACCAGCCAGTGGGCCAGTTCCTCCGGGTCGGGGCGGGCGGCGCGGCAGGCGTCGTGGTGGGCCGCGGCCAGGTCGGTGCCGATCTGTCCGAGCCGGCCGTCGGAGTCGTCGACGCTCTCCGCCGCAGTGGCCAGCAGGCCGATCGCCTCCCGGGCCAGGATCACCGCGCCGGCTGCCCTGTCCGAGTGGGCCAGCGCCCTGATCGCGGACACCGCCTGCCCGGCCTGGTCCGCGTAGGCGCGGGCATCGGCGTACTCGACGTAGCCGTAGGCAGCGAACGGGCCGATGTCGAACAGCTCGTGCAGACGGGACCTCAGTGCGGCCAGGTCTCCCTCGGCGCTCGCCGCCCGCAGCTCCAGCCGGCGTCGCACGTTCCGGTCCTCGGCGATCTCGTCCCGTACGAGAGCCAGCAGCTCTTCGCGCGAGAGATCCGACAGCCAGGCGTCGAGGGCCCGCGCCCGGGCCCGGGCCGTTCTCCTCTGGCGAGGGAGGTCGGCCTTGCGGGTCATCATGGTCAGGCCCAGTGCGACCAGGTGTTTGCAGAAGTTTCCCTCCTGGCCGTAGGGACAGTCGCACTCCCCCGTGAGGCCGCGGGGACCGCCGAGGGACAGTTCCGCCTCGTACCGCTCGGTGCCGCGGACCGACGCTCTGACCCAGTCGTCACCGACCTCGATCCCCGACACGGCGTCCACGTATCCGCGTCCGCGTTCGAAGGAACGTGCCCCGGCCAGTGCCCTCAGTTTCGCCTCGGTGAGAACGACCACGGCGTCACCCTAACGGCCGTCGGCCGGGGGGCCGTCCTTCCGCGATTCCGTGGAGGAGCGATTCGTTACCGTGTACTTCGCCCATACGTACGTTCACGTAAGGGCCTGCCGTCGAATTCCGCCAGAAGATTGTCAATCGGCTTGAGATGCGATAAAAGCTCACAATTGCCGCGAGCCGCGAGCCGCGAGCCGCGAGCCGCGAGCCGCGAGCCGCGAGCCGCGAGCCGCGAGCCGCGAGCCGCGAGCCGCGAGCCGCGAGCCGCGACTCGACGGTGCGGGTGCTGGAGGCGCTGCCCTCGCTCCTCCGGGGCGACGGCCGGGTGGCCGTCGTCTTCGCCTACGACCCCACCTCGGCCTTCAACGACGGCGTCCTCGAACTGCTGAACGACACCGGGTGCCGGGTCATGCCCTGGGAGCAGTTGGGGGAGATCAGCCCCGATCTCGTTCTCTCCGCCAGCGAGAACATCGACGTGCCCGAGGGCGACTGTCCGGTGCTGGTGCTGCCGCACGGGGTCGGGTTCCAGAAGCTGGTGCCGGATTCGCGCAGCGCGCGGGTCAGGCTCTCCGGGGTCGTACCGGACTCGCTGCTGGAGTCGGGGCGTGCCTGGCTGGCGGTGTCGCATCCGGCGCAGGAGGAGCAGTTGGTCGCCAACCGCCCCGAGGCCGCCGGACGGACGCTGCTGGTCGGTGACCCGTGTTTCGACGAGCTGGTCGCGAGCCGGCCGCGCCGGGCCGCGTACCGGGAGGCCCTCGGTGTCGCGGAGGGACAGAAACTGGTCGTGGTCAGTTCGACGTGGGGACCCACCTCGCTCCTCGGCACCGACCCCGAACTGCTCCCCCGCCTCCTCGCCCGGCTGCCGTGCGACGAGTACCGGGTCGGTCTGATCACCCACCCCAACATCTGGTCCGCCCACGGCGCCTGGCAGCTCCGTACGCTGCAGGCCGCCGCCCTGGACGCGGGGCTGCTGCTGATGCCGCCCGTCCACGCCTGGCGGCCCGCGCTCGTCGCCGCGGACGTGCTCGTCGGCGACCACGGGTCGGTGACGCTGTACGGGGCCGCGACCGGTACGCCGCTGCTGCTGGCCGCGTTCGGCGGGGACGCGGTGCCCGGGACCGCCGTGCACCGGATGGCGGCCCTCGCGCCCCGGCTGGATCCCCGCGGCGACCTGCGCCAGCAGGTGGAGGACGTGGTGCGTGAGCACGCGGCGGACCGGTACGCGGCGGTCGCCCGGCAGGCCTTCGCCGAGCCGGGGCACGCCCTCGCCCGGCTCCGCACAGCCCTGTACCGGCTGCTGGAACTTCCCGAGCCGTCCTCTGCGCCGCCTTCCTCGCCGATGCTTCCGGTGCCCGAGCCGGAACCGCCCGCCTCGGCCGTCACCTCCTGGCAGGTGACCACCGAGGTCGGGGGTCCGGGGGCGGCTCCCGGCGTCACCGTGCGGCGGTTCCCGGCCTCCGTCGGCGCGTACGGGACGGTGCCCTCGGAGACGTCGTCCTGCTTCACCCACCTGGCCTGCGCGGACGACGAACGCGATCACCGGCTCGTCGAGAGCGCTTCGGTACTCGTACGGCGGCTGCCCGCGCCGTCCTCCGTCTCGGCGCTGGGCTGGATCGGGGAGACGCTGGCCCGGCTGCCCGGCAGCCTCCTCGCGGCCTCGGCCGTGCGCGGGGGCTGCTGTCTGGTGGGGCTCCGGGACGGGCGGGTGGTGGAGGTCTCCGTCACCGGGACGGCCGTGGATCCCGGGCTGCCGGCCGCGGTCGTGTACGCCCTGCTCCGGGCGGGGCACCCGCTGGACGGAGCAGGTACCCGGACCGGCGGCGGAGGTCCTGCCGGAGTCGGCCCCGGTCCAGAGTCCGGCCCCGGATCCGGCGGCGGAGGTCCTGCCGGAGCCGGGCCCGGACCAGGATCCGCCCCCGGATCCGGCAGCGGCGGCCCTGCCCGCGTCGGAGCCGGTGTCCAGGTGGTGCTGCGGGCCGGTGACGCGCGGGACGAGGACGTCGTCCTTCGTGTTCGGCCCGGGTACACCCGGCGCCCGCTCCGCTGACCCCCGTCAGCGGCCGAGGTCCTCCAGGCGGCGCCGCAGGTCCTCCGCCAGGCGGCTGCCGGTCGCCTCGTGGATCGCGACGGCCCGGCTCAGGCACGCGCGGACCAGGTCGTCGCGGCCTCCCGCCCGGCTGGCGAGGTCGGCGAGGTGCACCAGGGCCTGCGCCTCGTAGTGCGTGGCCTGCACCTCAGCCAACTCCTCGGCCGCGGCCCGGAGTGCGCTGATCGCTTCCTCCGTCTCGCCGAGGTGGCCGTGCACGACACCGATCGCGGCCGTCACCCGGGCCGCCATGCGCCGGTCGGGCTCCTCGCGGTTCTCCAGGTCGTGCCGGGCCCGGCGCAGGGTGGCCATCGCCTCGGCGTGGTCCCCCGCCGCGTCCTGCGCACAGCCCAGGAAGTACGCGGCGATGGCCGCTCCACGCGTCTCCCCCGCCCGTTCGTTGAGTTCCAGGGAGCGCCGGTACGCCTCGGCGGCGCGCGACGGCTCGAAGAGGTCGCGGTAGCGGCCCAGGAACTCCTGCACGGAGGCGCGCAGGACCAGGTGCCCGGACGTCTCGGCCAGGGTGACGGCCCGGTCCAGTTCCGCGCCCGCCCGGTCGTTCTCCCCGAGGTCCAGCAAGGGGCGTGAGAGCAGGCTGCGCAGCCGCGCCTCGGCCGCCGTGGCCTCGGCAACCTGTCCGGCCGTGTCCGCCGAGGCCGCTGCTGCCGCCGCCGCCTCGGCGCCCAGTTCCAGCGACTCCCGCCACGCCCCGAGGTAGCGGCGGTGGAGGAAGAGCGCCGTGAACACCTCGGCCAACTGCCAGGCCAGGGAGTTCAATTCCTGCCGGGCCGCCGCGCGCAGCACCGCCAGGACGGCGGCCCGTTCGGTGTCCAGCCACTCCAGCGGCGGCGGGCCGCCCGCTGAGGCGAAGGGGTCGTCGACGCCGCGCAGCAGGGCGGACAGGTCGGTGATCCGCAGCCGGTCGCGCCTGAGCGCGCGGTCGGCGCACGCGGTGAGGACGAGGTAGTGGGTGCCCACCCGCTCCGTCAGGGCCTTGTGCTCGGCCTGTGCCTCCTCCCGGGCCGCGCACTCGCGGGCGTGCAGGCGGACCAGGTCGTGCATGCGGAAACGGCCGTCGCCGACGGCCTCCACCAGGCTCGCCCGGGCGAGCGCGCGCAGCAGTCGGCTCGCGCCCGCCGTGCCGGTGCCGGCGGCGACGGCCGCCACGCCCGCGTCGAAGACGCCGACGGGCAGCCACCCCAGCAGGCGGTAGAGCCGGGCCGCGTCCGGCGGCAGCAGCCGGTAGGCGGAGCCGAGCACAGCGGACACCGAGATCTCCTCTCCGCCCGGGGCCGGGCCGTCCAGGGCCAGGCCCGGCAGTCTTCCGGTCTCGTCCGCCAGCTCGGCGGCCAGTTCGGTCATGCTCAGAGCGTCGTCGGTGGCCAGCCGGGCCGCCACGATCTGCAGGGCCACCGGCAGTCCGCCGCACAGCTCCACGAGGCGTTCCGCCGCCTCCGGTTCCGCCTCGACGGCCTCCGCGCCGCAGCGGTCCCTCAGCAGCGCCAGACCGCCGTGCGTGTCCAGCGGCCGTACGGAGATCAACCGTGCGCCGTCGAGGGTCAGTTCACCCAGCCTGCCCTGGCTCGTCACCAGGACCGCGCTGCCCGGTCCCTTGGGGATCAGCGCGCGCACCTGGGCGGGCTGGTCTACGTCGTCCAGTACGAGCAGGATGCGCAGGCCCGCCGAGCGCGTACGGAAGAGGTTGGCCCGCTCCGCGAGTGAGCCCGGGATGCCGTCGTCGCCTCCGGGCAGCGACCGCAGGCACATGGCGAGGGCCTCCGAGACGTCCGCACCGGCCGTCCCGCCGTCGGCACCGGTACCGGTGCCGAAGCCGGTTCCGTCCGCACCGGCTCCGGCAGAGGTCCCGGCTCCGCCCCCGGCCCCCGGCGCGGTCCGGTCGGTCCGCCGGGAGGGTCCCGGGCGGTGGCGCAGGGCCGCGAAGTCGACGTACAGCTGTCCGTCCGGGAACCGCTCCCGGGCCAGCGACGCCCACCGCCAGGCCGTGGTGGTCTTGCCGACGCCGGGGAGCCCGTTCAGGACGCCTACGCCGATGCCAGCGGGCCCCGCCGGGCTTTCCGCGGGCGCGGAACCCCGCGCCCGTCCGCCGAGCACCGCGTCCAGGGCGGCGAGTTCGGCCGTCCGGTTGCTGAACGGAACGGTCACCGGCGGCACTTGGTCGGGCGGGACGGCGGAGGCAGACGCGGGCTGCGGAGGCGAGGGGACGTGGAAGGTGATGCCGCCGTGGATGTGCGAACCCTGGAAGACCGGGCCGTTGTTCACGCCTCCGGTGACGAGGTGGACGAAGGTGTGCGATACCTCCGGTGCCAGCTCGGACAGCAGCCGCGCCAGTTCCTCGGCGGCACCGGCGTCCTGCCGGAACACCGCCTCCAGGTGCTGCCGCAGCCCGGCCTGTACGGCCGCCTGGGCGGAGGTGTCACCCGCCGCCCTGGCGCGCTCCAGTTCCGCCCTCGCCGTCCCCAGCTCGTCCGCGGCGCTCCCGGAACGCTGCGCGCCGCGCCGTCCGAAGAACGCGGCCAGCCCGCTCTTCGCGCGCTCCCACGACTCCGACACCATCAGGCCGACCAGCGTCGTCGCCCCCGACGCGGCAAGTGCCGCCAACTCGGCTTCCACACCGTCCCCTTAGCGATCCAGCGCCCCCGTGAGGCAGTCCGGCACCCACCGTAGAGAGATCCCGTCCGCTTGGACAGCGCGGCTCGCCGTACGGACCGGGGGGTGGCCGCCTTCAGGCCGGCCTCCGTACTGTCGGCCGGTTCCCCGTGCCGCCGGTCGATCCCCCGTGCCGCCGGCCGGTCGTGGCCGCCGCGCCTGGTGCTGTGGCCGGGGAGATGCGCCGGCCACAGCACCGGACCATGAGGCGCGTCAGGATGATGCGGTGATCTCGACGCGGGACGTGGCGCCGAGTTCGCGGTACGGGCGGATGAGGGCGGCCCGGGCGCTGGCGCCCGCCTGATGGAGATCCGCAGGACGTCGGCGAACGCGGTGCGGGAGGCCGTCGCGTCGGCGAGGGGGCGGTGGACCCGGCCCAGGGCCACCCGGATGTGAGCCCGTCCAGGGAGTACCCGGTAGCCCGTAGGCGTGCGGCGGTCTCCCCGAAGCCCTCGTCCCGGAGCGGGAGTTCACCGCCTGCCGCATCGAACGCGGCCGCCGTACGGTCGAGGGCGGCCGGGACGCCGGGACGGCCGTGTACGGGGCCGCGGCTGAGGTGCCCGGACCGGCGGCCGGGGCGGCCGGGAGGGTGCGGCGGCCCCGGGGCCGCCGCGGCGGCGGCCAGGGCGATGGCGGACGCGGACCCGCAGGCGGGAGTGACCGTCAGGAACCGCGCGGCTCTTCGTATGTCCGTGACAGGTGGGGTTCCTTGCACCTCGTGCAGGTGGCGTCCGCCGCCGGGTCGCACGGCGGTGAGGGAGGCGGCGGACACCTACGGATGCCATCAGCGCGCTCAGGCGCAAGCGGAGCCGACGCACGAGTGCCGGGAACCGACGACGAGGACGGCCAGGCACTGGGGCGAGGGCGAGGGGTTCGCTACCGGGCGCACGGCGCTCTGGAACTCGGCCTCCGCCAAACCCATACGGACTCAGAGGTTCCATAAATAATCGAGTATTCAGGCGATTTACCCGCGCATGACGTCTGGTGCGGTGCTCGTGCCCGTTCCTAGACTGCCGCTGCTTCTCCGGCCTTGTCCGGGCGGCAGCTCATCATCTGGCCCGCGCCGTCCGACCGGCGGCGCTCCGTGAGGGAGGTTCCGACCATGGTCAAGCACTACCTCAAGTACGCCCTGAGCACTCTGTCCGCCGCGATGTTCGCGCACATGGCCTGACCCCGGGCCCCGGCACGCGCCGGGAGCGGGTGGGCGGACGGGGGGCCACCGGCCGCCCGTCCGCCCGGACCGGGGCCCGCGGGTGCGAGGTGACGAGTGAAGGCCGCCGGCCCGGTCCCGGGGCGGGGCTCCGGTCCAGGTCCAGGCGTCAGGAGGGCTCCCCTTGTTCGGCACCGCCCTGAGTCAGCTCCGCTACGGCATGGCCGTGCTGCGCAACCGCCCGATCCGGCCGCGTGACCTGGAGCGCATCGCCCGCGACCTGGTCGCCACGCTGGAGGAGTTCGGCGCGCCCGGCGCCGACTCGGCGCTGCTGCCGGGGCAGGCGGGGCAGATCGATCCCGAGGTGCGGCGGACGGTGACCCGGCGCAGTCTGCGGGCCACCGCGCGGGCGGCGGTCCGGCACACCGCCTACTACCGGCATGTCTTCGAGCGGGCCGGGCTCGATGCCGACGCCCTCGATCCGTACACCGGCGGTTCCGGTCCCGGCAGTTGGTCCCAGGTGCCGGTCACCTCGAAGAAGGCTCTGCGCGGCATGCCCGGGGCGTTCGTGTCGGCGGCGGCGCGGCCCGCCCTGATGGCCCTCACCACGGGGACCAGCGGAACACCCACCGCCGTCTGGTACTCGCGTGCCGAACTCGACGTCACCATCGCGCTCAGCACCATCTCGGCCGCACTCGGCATGGGACTGCGCCCGCACCACACCCTCGCCTACGCCGGCTGCTCGCGGGCCACGCTGCCGCTGATCAACGCCGAGGAGTCGACGACACGGGTCGGCGCGTCCTTCGTCCAGTTCGGCACGCTGGCACCCGCTCTGGCCCTGGACCGGCTCGCCGCCCCGCTCGGGCTGCCGGGCAAGGCCGGCCAGATCACCCACCTCAGCACCTCGGCCTCCTACCTGTCCGCGCTGGTGCACCGGGCCGAGCGGGACGGCTGGCGGCCCGCGGACTTCGGGCTGCTGAGCATCGGCGTGGGCGGCGAGGTGCTGTCCGGGCCGCTGCGCGAGCGCGCCGAGGCCGTGTTCGGGGCGCCCGTCGGGACCTCGTACCTGATGACCGAGACCCTGCCCTCCGGCGGTACGCCGTGCGGCCGGGGGCATCTGCACCACACCCCCGAGTTCGGGCACCTGGAGGTCCTCGACCCGCTCACCTGGGAGCCGACCCCGCCCGGCGGCACCGGCGTGATCGTGCACACCCCCTACTTCCCCTACCGGGAGTGCACGCTGCTGCTGCGCTACGCCACCGGTGACCTGGTACGGACACCCTCCGCCGCGCCCGCCTGCGAGCTGGCCCACCTGCCCGCCACCTCGGAGATCCTCGGCCGCTGGACCGGGCCGCTCAGCGCCTCACTGACCACCCGCGCCCTGCTCGACCTCATCGAGGCCGAGCCCGAGGTGCCGCTGCCCGCCCGGTACGCGGTGACCGAACAGCCCGGCGGGGGCGCGCTGCTGCACCTGCTCGTGCCCTCCCTGCCCGCGACCGCGCTGCGGGCCCGGCTGGAGGAGCGCGCCACCGCGGCGGGCCTGCCGCTGGCCGGGCTGGTGCTCTACGACGACCGGTCGGCGATGCCGCCCACCAGCCCGCTCCGCGCCGACCTGCGCGAGCACAGCTTCGAGAGCGTGCCCGCGCCCGGCCGGCCGGACCGCTCGCCCCGCACCCCCGCCGTCGCCGCGCACGGCGGGACCGCGGCGGGCGAGGAAGGGGTGGCCGGCGCGTGAACGGAACCGCCCTGGTGGCACTCAGCTGTTGCGTGGCCGCGCTCATGGTGGTGGCCGGCGGCTATCTGGCCCGGGTCGCCATGCCCAGGCCGCCGGTCGGCGTCTACGCCCCGGCGGACGTCGCCGCGCTGTGCGCCGGGGTGGTCGTGGCCCCGCTGCTGTACGGCGCGCTGCCGGGCGCCTGGGTGTCGGCGCTGTTCGGACTGGTGCTCTGCGTGGCCGTGCAGTTCACGCTGGCTCCGCTGTGTTCCGGCCGCTGGGCCTGGTGCCTCGCGCTCGCTGCGACCGGTCTGACCGCGGGGGCGGCCTTCACGGGCACGGCGGCGGGGGTGCGCGCCGGCACCGGCGTCCTGCTGGCCGTGGCGGTGGTGGGTGTGGCGAACCTGTGGGCGCAGAGCGGGATGCGTTCGGCCCAGGTGGCCGCGCTGGCCGCCGCGTTGACCTGCTACGACCTGATCGCCACCACGCTCACGCACGTCACCGGGGACTTCTTCGAGCAGGTGCGGGGGCGGCCGTTCGCCCCGCTGCTCGCGCTCACCGGCGGCGCGCATCCGGTGGCCGTCGGTCTCGGGGACCTGCTGCTGCTCGTCCTGTTCCCGCTGGTGGCGGCGAAGGCGTACGGCCGGGGTGCGGCGCTGCTCGCGGGGGCCGTCGGGGTCGCGGTCACCAGTGCGGTCAGCGCGCTGTTCGCGCTGGGCGCGCTCACTGAGGGCTTCCCCCTGCTGACCGCGCTGGGGCCGCTGATCGTGGTGCAGCACCTGGTGTGGTCGCGCCGGGCGGGCGGGGAGCGCACCACCGCCGAGTGGCGTGCCGGTGCCGTGGCGCCCGCGCCGCGGCCGGGCGCCCTCGGACCGGACGCCCGGCTGACCGCGGCGGTCGCCCTGACGCCGGCCGGCCTGACGGCCGGCGCGGAAGGACTGACCGCCTCCGGCGGCGGAACGGCGGCCGGCGACGGGGGGCTGCCGACCACCGGCGGGAGCCCCGCGGCCACCGTCGAAGGACCAGGGGCCGACGACGAGGGGATGACGGTCACCGCTTCGGGGCCGGGCGCGGGCGAGGGGGGACCGACGGCCACCGGCGGTCTGCCGGAGGGCAGTTGGGTCGTCCTGCGCGACGGCCGTGTCGTCGGGGCCGGTGGCTCCCCCGGCCTGGCCCGTCGCGACGCCCGGGAACGCGGCGAGGACGCCGGTCCGCTGGTGGCCCGCCTCGTCTGAGGGGCCACCGGCCCCCGCGCCCGCCCTCGCCTCCGCAGCTCACGTGCCGTAGGTCACACGACCTCACCTGGCGGTCGGCGGTGCGTGCGTGAGCTGGGGCACACCCGCGGTCCGACCTGCGGTCAACTCGGTGCGTCTTGACGGCAATTGCGGGTATTCGTACAGGCGTCCTGTTTGGGACCCACGTCTATTTCCGTAGTTTTCCTGCTGTTTGTCCCTTTCACTCAGATGGTCCGCCGAACGACACCTCGGGTCACAGGAAGCAGTACGGATATGTCCAAATCGTCCGAGATGCCAGAAGTCCCCCTCAGCCCCCACACAGTTACCGCCGCCGAGGCCGTCCCCGGCGATCTGATCGCCCTCTCGCAGGACGAGGCCGCGCGACGGCAGTGGTGTGTCGTGATGCACACCCTGCCCGAGTCACCGGAGACGATCCGGATGACCCTGCGGCCGCCGCTCGGCGGCCCCGACCGCGAGACGGTCCTCGCGCGCGGGCAGGAGGTGGTCGTCGCCGGGCGGCGGGTCGACGTCGCCGCCGTGCCCGCCGTGTCGTCACCGCGGCTGGACGCCGTCGAGTTCCGGGACGGCGACAGCGTCACCCGGCTGCGGGCCGTCGACCCGGAGGGCGCCGAGGTGACGTACCGGCGGCGCTGGGGGCGGTGGCACCGCGACCTCGACGCCCGGACCACGCAGACCGTGTCCGACGACGTCGTACGGGCCTGGGCGGCCGACGCCGACCGGGCCGGGTACGTCGTACGGCACCACGGGCGGCCGGCCCGCGAACCCTCGGCGGCCGGACCGCGGCGGGTCGTCGTGACCGGCCTGGGCGCCATGACGCCGCTGGGTGCCGGGGTGGGCGAGCTGTGGCAGGGGCTGCTCGCGGGGCGTCACGGCATACGCGAACTGGAGGGCGAGGAGTTCGCGGAGCTGCCCGTGCGCACCGCGGGCGTCGTGCCCGTGGATCCGTCCTCCCTGCTGTCCCGCGCCGCCGCCCGGCGGATGAACCGGGCCGCGCAGTTCGCCGTGCTCGCCGCCCGCGAGGCCTGGGGCGACGCCGGGTACGCCGAGGGCGGGACGCGGGAGAGCGGGCTCGACCCGGAGCGGGTCGGCGTCAGCCTCGGCTCCATCCTCGGGGACGCCTCGGTCCTCGTCGGCGGCGACCGGAAGCTGCGCGAGAAGGGGCCGCGCGGTGTGTCCCCGCTCACCACGCCCATGACCGTGCCCTCGCAGGCCGCCTCGCAGGTCTCGCTCGACCTGCACATCACCGGCGAGGCCCGGACCGTGACCAGCGCCTGCGCCTCCGGCACCGAGGCGATCGGACAGGCCGTCGACCGCATACGGTACGGCCGTGTCGACGTCGCCCTGGCCGGTGGCGCCGAGGCCGTCGTCACACCGGCGATCATGGCGTCCTTCGCCGCCATGCGCGCCCTGTCCGGCCTGGATCCGGCCGACGGCACCTCACCTTCGCGGCCCTTCGCCAAGGACCGCGCCGGGTTCGTCAACGGAGAGGGCGCCGGGGTGCTCGTGCTGGAGGCCGAGGAGCACGCCCGCGCCCGGGGCGCCCGGATCTACTGCGAGGCCGCCGGGTGGGGGCTGTCCGCCGACGCGCACCACATGGCGGCGCCCGACCCGTCGGGCAGCGGGGTCGCCCTCGCGCTGCGGCGGGCCGTCCGCGACGCCGGCGGGCACGTCGTGGACGTCGTCCACGTCAACGCGCACGCCACCGCCACCACGGAGGGCGACCTCGCCGAGGCCGGGGCGCTGCGGGCCGTGCTCGGGGCGGGTGGCGTGCCCGTCACCGCGCTCAAGGGACACCTCGGGCACCTGCAGGGTGCCGCGGGCGGCGTCGAGGCCGTCGCCGCCGTGCTCACCCTGCACAACGGCGTCGTACCGCCGACCGTGGGCTGCGCCGAGGTCGACGAGGAGATCGCGCTCGACGTCGTGACCGGCACACCCCGCCCGCTGCCCGGCGACGGCGACCTGGTCCTGAGCAACTCCTTCGGCTTCGGCGGCCACAACGCCGTACTGGCCCTGCGGCGGCTGCCCGCGGCACACCGGGCCGGGCGCTGAGCCCTGCGGGCGCCGGCCCTCACCGGGCCAGGGCGCGACCCGAAAGGGACGCCGTCCGCCCGGAGGGCGGGCCCGCTGCGTCCGGTGCGCGCGGCCGCAAGGCGGAAGGCCGTCCTCGTCCGGGCCCGCGACGTGGACGGTCCCGGCAACGCGGCGAGCGCGCGTGCCGGGCGCCACGAGGCCGGGACACCCAAGAGCCGCGGTCGCCTCCCGGCCGAAGACCGGGGAGTTCCTCCCGGCCGAACACCGGGGGGGCACCTCCCGGCCGAAGACCGGGGAGTTCCTCCCGGCCGGCGGGAAGGGGGTTCTCGGAACACTCCTAGGCCGTGCGTTTGCGGGACGCCGTCTTCTTCGCCGGGGTCTTCTTCGCGGCCGACTTGCCGGACGAGGCGGTCTTCTTCGGCTGGGCCCGCGTCTGCGACGACTTGGCCGCCGTCTTCTTGGCACCGGAGGCGGTCTTCTTCGCGGAGGAGGCCGTCTTCTTGGCGGCCGTCTTCCCCGACGCCGCCTTCTGCGGAGCGGTGCGGGCCGCCTTGCGGCGCGGGAGGTGCCTGACCTCGGCGTCCCCCTCTCCCTCGGCCTCGGCCTCCTGGCCGCCCTCCCCGGCGGTCTTCGCCCCGCCCTCCTCCTCACCCCGGGACCGCCTGGCCGCCCGCACGCTGTTCTCCAGGGCCGCCATCAGGTCGAGGACCTTGCCGCCGGGCGCCGGTTCATGGGTCTCGGGGGGCGCCTCGCCGGAGGCCTTCGCGGCGATGACCTCCTCCAGTGCCTCGCGGTACTCGTCGTGCAGGTCCTCCAGGTCGACCTCGCCGAGGGTGTCCATCAGGGCGTCGGCGAGGTCCAGCTCCTTGTCGCGGACCGTGACGTCGGTCTCCGGGGCGACGCCCTGGGGCGCGCGGATCTCGTCCGGCCACAGCAGCCCGTGCATGGCGATCACGTCGTCCACCACGCGGAGCATGCCCAGGCGTTCGCGCCCGCGCAGGGCGAACTTCGCGATCGCCACCCGCTCGCTGCGCTTGAGCGCCTCGCGCAGCAGGGTGTACGGCTTGGCGGCCGGGGCGCCGCTCGCGGCCAGGTAGTAGGCGTGCTCCATCTGGAGGGGGTCGATCCGGTCGGCCGGGACGAAGGCCACGATGTCGATCGTCCGGGCGGTCGGCAGCGGCAGGTGGGCCAGGTCCTCGTCGGTGATCGGGATGATGGTGCCGTCCGCGTCCTCGTACCCCTTGCCGATCTCGCCCTGGGTGACCTCGCGGTCCTCCAGCTCGCACACCTTGCGGTAGCGGATGCGGCCGCCGTCCTCCGTGTGGATCTGGCGGAAGGAGATGGTGTGGTTCTCGGTGGCGTTCACCAGCTTGATCGGGATGCTGACCAGGCCGAACGAGATGGCACCGTTCCAGATGGATCGCACGTGCAGCACCTTCCGGGTCGGATCAGGCGAGGCCTTTTCATCGCTTATGTCCGTGTTTCACGTAATCGGCATGCTTTTCTTATCGTATGGCGCCGATCACAGTGGTGGAGGGGCGACGGCTCGCGCTCAGCAACCTGGACAAGGTCCTGTATCCCGCGACCGGGTTCACCAAGGGGGAGGTGCTGCACTACTACGCGACCGTCGCCGACGTGCTGCTCCCCCATCTGCGGGACCGTCCGCTGTCCTTCCTGCGGTACCCGGACGGGCCGGACGGCCAGGTCTTCTTCGCCAAGAACGTGCCGCCCGGTACGCCCGAGTGGGTGACGACGGCCGAGGTGCCGCGCTCGGAGGGGCCGGCCCGGATGGTGCTCGTGCAGGACCTGCCGAGCCTGATGTGGGCCGCGAACCTGGTGACCGAGTTCCACACGCCGCAGTGGGTGATCGCGGCGCCGGAGGAGGCCGACCGGATCGTCTTCGACCTCGATCCGGGGCCGCCGGCGACCGTGGTCGACTGCTGCCGGGTGGCGCTGTGGCTGCGGGAGCGCCTGGCCGCGGACGGGATCGAGGCGTACGCGAAGACCTCCGGGTCCAAGGGGCTGCACCTGCTGGCCGCGGTGCGCGGGGCGTCCGGCGAGCGGACCTCGGCGTACGCGAAGGGGCTGGCCGTGGAGGCGGAGAAGGCGATGCCGCGGCTGGTGGTGCACCGGATGACGCGCAGTCTGCGGCCGGGGAAGGTGTTCGTCGACTGGAGCCAGAACGCGGCGCGCAAGACGACGGCGGCGCCCTACACCCTGCGGGCGCGGGCGGAGCCTGCGGTGTCGGCACCGGTGACGTGGGAGGAGGTCACCGAGTGCCGCGCACCGGGGCGGCTCGGCTTCCGGGCGGACGACATCGCGCCCCGGGTCCAGGACTACGGCGACCTGCTGGCCCCGCTGCTGGACACGGAGCGGGCACCCGAGGTGCCGTGACCGGCGGGCGACCACCGGTCACGAAATCACCCAGGTCACGCAGGTCACGGAGGTCACGGAGGTCACGGACGACCGTGCGGCGTGCCGGGGCGAACCCCGCCGCGGGAAGGGGCACAGCCCCCGTGGTCCACCGGCGCACAGCCCCGTGGACCACCGCCGGGTCTACGCCCTCGCCCACGTGCCCCGGTCCCGCGCCATCGCGTGCAGCGCTTCCACGTCCGCCGGTTTCAGCACGCCGCCTGCGCGGGCCAGGTCCGCCAGGTCCGTGTCCCGCAGGATGCGGACGCCGCGCGGCGGGGCCGTGACCCGCAGGCCGGCCGGACCGGTCAGGGCCAGCAGCGGGTGGACCTCGGCGGTGAGGGCGTGGGAGGCGCGGGCGGCGGCTGCGCGGACGCCGCGCAGCAGGGGCTCCGGCTCGTGGCGGCCCAGTGCGACCGACGGGTCGGCCACCCGCACCCGCTGCTTGCGCGCGTACAGGGAGTGCACGGTGAACAGTCCGCCGGGGCCGATCACCAGGTGGTGGATGCGGTCGCCGCCGGGCAGCGGGACGGAGTGCAGGACGCGCCAGCCGGCGCCCTCCAGGCGGTCGAGCGCCTCCCCCGTCGCCCGTTCCGCCGCGAGCGCCCGGCGGCGCGGGTCCGGGCGGAGGCGGCGGGCGGGGGCCGGGTCGCGTTCGAGGGCGACGAGCAGCGCCTCACCTGGGCGGTTCGGCGCCAGGTCGTCGTCGGGACGGAGGCTCAGCCGGGCCAGGTCGGCGGGGGTGGGGACGGGCGGCGGGCCCACCGCGACCGGGCCGGCGAGGAAGGGGCCGAGCGCCTCCAGCACGGCCTCGCGGTCGTCCTCGGCCGGCAGGTGGACGCGGGCGGCCTCGCGGTCGTACCAGGCGAGGACGCGCCCGTCGGCGGCGCGCACGTACAGCCGCTCCTGTCCCTGGTGCGTCCCCGGTACGACGCGCAGGCGGCCCGGACCGGGCGGGCCGGGCAGCCGACGTGGTCCGCTCATGCGCCATCACCCCCGCGACCATGGGAACAGGCGGGGTGCTGCCGGGGCAAGAACACGGCTACCTTTGAGGTGCCGTGGGTGGGGAGTTGGGGAGGCGCGCCGTTGCGGACCCGTGGGAACCAGCCCGACGTACCGGCTCCGGAGAGCCCCTGGAGCGAGATCGTGCCCGGCCTGTGGATGGGCGGACACGAGTTCAGGAGCGGCGCCGGAGCGCTGGAGTCCGTCGTCGTGCACGACGAGTTCGACCTGGTGCAGTCGCTGCTCCGGCTCCCGGGGTACGGCCCCGGCCCCGGCGTCGCGCACCAGGTGTGGCCGATCCCCGACGGGCCGCTCGACGGCACGCAGCTGGCCGGGGTGATGCGCCTGGCACAGGCCGCCTGCACCGCGCTGGACTCCGGCGGCCGGGTGCTCGTGCGCTGTTACTCCGGATACAACCGCTCGGGCCTGGTCGTCGGCCACGCCCTGATGCTGCGCGGGTACCGGGCCGACGAGGCGATCCGGCTGGTCCGCGACCGCCGCTCGCCGTGGGCCCTGCACAACGAGCTGTTCGCCGACTACCTGCGGGCGGGCCTGGCGACGGCCCGCCTGCTGGAGGAGCTGGGGGAGCCGGCCGCCGAGTAGGAGATCCGTTTCTCACCTTCGCTGCGTACGCTCTGCGCACGCGGCCGCGTCACACCCGCCCGCCGGGGGGCGGCAGCCGTACGCGAGAACGACTTGCCCCCGAATAATACGAATAAGGTGTACGAGGCCGCCCCGGCCATGACCCGCCACCCCGCCGTCCGTCCTCCGGAGAGCAGTGTTCCGCCAACGCCCCGCCCTCGTGACCGCCGTCGTGGCCCTGCTGCTGGCCACGGCGGCCGGCTGCGGCGACGCGGGCGGACTGCGCGCCGCGGGCACCACTGCGACCGCGGTCAGCCCGGCCCGGCTCTGGCCCTCGCTGCGGCCGGCCGCCAGCCCCGCGTGGCCGTACGACGAGGTGCAGATCGAGACGGTGAAGGGGATCGCCGCCCCCGGCGACGACATCCGCGCGGTCGACCCGGTGGCCGTCGTACGGGCCGAGGTCGCCGCGCACCCGGACGACTACAAGGGCGCCAAGGCGCCGTACCGGGACACGGCCGCCCGGCTGGCGGACTGCGGCGCGGGGCCGGGCCGGGGCGGCTGCCCGGTCCTGCGGCCGTACTACCGCGACCTCACCGGCGACGGGCGCGTCGACCTGACGCTGGGTTTCCGGCTGTATCCCACCAACCAGACGGCCGTGCGGGTGTACACCTTCGAGGGGCACCGGCTCGTGCAGGTCTTCGCCAACGACGACGCGGTGATCGGCGTGGAGCTGGCCGGGCGCGCCGTGATCATCCGGTCGCCGGCCGGGATCGCCGGGTACGAGTACCGCACGACGTGGACCTGGGACCCGGACCAGCGGGCGATGGTGTTCTCCCGCGACGAGTTCCTGCGCACCGGTCCGCACAAGCCGACGCGCGCCCACACACCCGCGGCCACCGCCGCGCCCTCCCCCGTGCCCCGGCCGACACCGACCCCCGGCCTGACCCCGTCGGCCGCCTCTTCCGGACCGGACCCGGCGTCCGGAGCCGATGCGGCAGCCGGAACAGGTGCGGCGTCCGGCTCCGGCCCGTGGGCCGGTTCCGGTCCGGCGGCCTCCTCCTCGTCGTCGACCGCCTCGTCCGCGAGCGGCCGATGACGAGGAGGGTGCCGCTCCCCCGGTGGACCGGGACGCTCGCCGTGAAGGCCGCGGCCTTCATCACGGTGATGTGCTGCGCGCTGGCCGCGCTGCTCGGCATCCTCGTGCACGTCTCGGTGACCGACCAGACCGTCGGCCAGGCCCGCGAGCTGGCGCTGGCCCGGCTGAAGGACGCCACGAGCGCGTTCGAGTCCGGGGACACGCTGCTGCCCGGCGCGGGCGTCGACCCGGAGGGGCTGCCGCCGTCGCTGCGGCGGCTGGCGGCGAACGGGCAGCGCGGCACGGTGGTCGGGCGGCACCACGGGCGGCCCACGATGTGGGCGGCCGGCCCCGCCGACCACGGCCGGACGCTGGCCGTCGAGGTCGACTACTCGCAGCAGGCGCACACCATCGCCGGTCTGGACAACGCCATCCTGTGGTCGTCCGGGCTGGCGATCGGGGCGACGCTGCTGGTGGGGGCGTTCGCGGTGACCCGGGTGACCCGGCGGCTGCACGCGACCGCGCTGGTGGCCCGGCGGATCAGCACGGGCGACCTGGACGCGCGGGTGCACGACCCGCTCGCCCGGGACCGCACCCGTCCGCAGGACGAGGTGGCCGCGGTCGCCGCCGCGCTGGACTCGATGGCCGCCTCGCTCCAGGGCAAGCTGATGGCCGAGCAGCGGTTCACCGCGGACGTGGCGCACGAGCTGCGCACCCCGCTGACCGGTCTGCACGCGGCGGCCGAACTGCTGCCGCCGGGCCGTCCGACGGAGCTGGTGCGCGACCGGGTGGCGGCGCTGCGCACGCTCACCGAGGACCTGCTGGAGATCTCCCGGCTGGACACCGGGCGGGAGCGGCCGGCCCTGGACGCCGAGCACCTGAGCACGGTGGTGCGGCGGGCGGCGCGCGCGGCGGACGCCACGGCCGGGGACGGCACGCGGGTCAGGGTCGTCCGGGACGTGTACGTCGAGACGGACCGGCGGCGGCTGGAGCGGGTGCTGGGCAACCTGGTGGCCAACGCGCACCGGCACGGCCGGCCGCCGGTGGTGCTGACCGTGGACGGGCCGGCGGTCACCGTCCGCGACCACGGCGACGGCTATCCGGAGTACCTGCTGGAGCACGGGCCGCAGCGCTTCCGCACGGAGGGCGGTGCGACCGGGCACGGACTCGGGCTGACGATCGCACGGGGCCAGGCGGAGGTACTGGGCGCCCGGCTGGAGTTCGCCAACGCGGCGGACGGCGGCGCGATGGCGACCCTGACCCTGCCGCAGAGCCCGCCGGGGACGGCGGAGCCCCCTGCACAGAGCTCCGGACCGCCCCCGTCCGCAGACGGGTCCTGACGGACCGGCGCCGGGTCCCTGCCGGACCCACCGGCTTCCTGGCGGCCTCGCGCTGGGCTCCTGACGGGCCCCCCACGGCTTCCCCGGCGGCTCGTCGCGCGCTCCCGCCCGGTCCCTGGCGGCATTTCAGGTGACGTCCTCCCCGCCGCCGCAGCGTGGCGGGACGCCCCCGGCGTCCGCGCTCCTAATGTGGCGGTAAGTCAGATAAGTCCGCCCCGGCGGACTTCGTCGCCCCGCTGGAGGTTGTCCATGTCCCTGCGTTCCCCGCTCGCCCGGCTGGCCGTGACGGCCGCCGTCGGCGCCCTCCTGGCCGCCGCCGTCGCGCCCGCCGTCGCCGAAGCGGACGGCCACGGCACCCCGGCGGTCACCCCCGGCCCGGGCGGCGGCGCCGCCACACCGGCCGGCCAGGCCCACCCCGCCGCGCCGGCCGGCACCGCCACCCCCGCGCCGGCCGGCTCCCCCGCCACCACCCCGGCGCCGAGCAGCACCCCGGACTCCGCCACCCGCTTCTACCGGGGCCGTGTCACCGCGCGCGGCGGCCTCGCGCTGCGCTCGCGGCCGGACCGCGGCAGCCGGGTGCTCCGGGTGGCCCGGCAGGGCGAGACCGTGTGGATCTACTGCAAGACGAACGGCTCGAACGTGGGCGGCAACCACCTGTGGTACCTGCTCGCGGACGGCACCTGGGCGTGGGGCGCGGCCCGTTACATCGACAACGTCGGGCCCGCGCCACGCTGGTGCTGACCCACACGGCGTCCGATATGCATCTTTTAGGTAGATTTCGGTCATGACCAAGGCCGGAACCACCGGGGGCCCCGGGAGCGCCGGGAGCCCCGGAAGCCCTGGCCCCGCCGGAGCCACCGTGGCGGCGGCGGGCCCGCCCGCCCCGGGCGCCGCCGTCCGCCTCCCCCGGCGCCGCGGCATCGAACTCGCCCTCATCGTCCTCGCCGTCCTGCTGTCCGTGTACGGCTACTGCGCCGTCGGCCTGGCGAAGTCCGGCACCCTCCCGCCCGGCGCCGCCGGTTACGGCGCCGGGCTCGGCGTGCTCGCGCTGCTCGCGCACGGCGCGGTGCGCCTGCGGGCGCCGTACGCCGACCCGCTGCTGCTGCCCATCGGCGTGCTGCTGAACGGGCTCGGCCTGGTGCTGATCTACCGCCTGGACCTGGAGACGCCCGGCGAGGAGGCGGCGCCCGTGCAGTTGGTGTGGTCCACCCTGGGCGTGGCGCTGTTCACCCTGGTCGTGCTCGTGCTGCGCGACCACCGCTGGCTCCAGCGGTACGCGTACGTCTGCGTCGTCGCCGCCCTCGCGCTGCTCACGCTGCCCATCCTCTTCCCCGCCGTGAACGGCGCCCGCATCTGGATCCGGCTCGGCGGGTTCTCCTTCCAGCCGGGCGAGTTCGCGAAGGTGCTCCTCGCGGTGTTCTTCGCCGCCTACCTGGCCGCCAACCGCAGCGCGCTGGCGTACACCGGCCGCCGGGTGTGGCGGATGCAGCTGCCCACCGGCCGGGTGCTCGGGCCGGTGGTCGCGATCTGGCTGCTGAGCGTGGGCGTGCTGGTGCTGGAGCGCGACCTCGGGACCTCGCTGCTGTTCTTCGGGCTGTTCGTCGTGATGCTGTACATCGCCACCGGCCGCACCGGCTGGATCGCCCTCGGGCTGCTGCTCGCGGTGGCCGGCGCCTTCGCCGTCGGCCGGCTGGAGCCGCACGTGCACAGCCGGGTGGCGGAGTGGCTGCACCCGTTCGCGTCCATCGAGGCCGGCCAGGGCCCCGGCCAGGTCGCCCAGTCGCTGTTCTCGTTCGCGGCGGGCGGGCTGCTCGGCACCGGCCTGGGGCTCGGCCACTCGGTCCTGGTCGGCTTCGCGGTCAAGTCGGACTTCATCCTGGCCACCGCCGGGGAGGAACTGGGCCTGGCGGGCCTCTCGGCGGTCTTCCTGCTGTACGCGCTGCTCGTCGAGCGCGGCTACCGCGCGGGCCTCGCGCTGCGCGACCCCTTCGGCCGGCTCCTGGCGGTGGGTCTGGCCTCCATCGTGGCGCTCCAGGTCTTCGTGATCGCGGGCGGCGTGACCGGCCTGATCCCGCTGACCGGCATGGCGATGCCGTTCCTGGCCCAGGGCGGTTCGTCGGTGGTCACCAACTGGGCGATCGTGGCGCTGCTGATCCGGGTCAGCCATGTCGCGCGGCGGCAGTACGACGGGACGGTGGCGCCGTGAGGGGCGGGCGGGACGGTTCGGAGGCCGTCCGGTGACCCGGCACATCCGGCACGCGGCCGCCTTCTGCGTGCTGCTGCTGGTGGCGCTGCTGGTGAACACGGCCTGGCTCCAGGTGCTCCAGGGCCCCTCCTACGGCGGCAATCCGGCCAACCGCCGCCCCACCATCGCCCGGTACGAGCAGCCGCGCGGCGAGATCCTGGTCGGCGGCCGGCCGGTCACCGGCTCCCGGGACACCGGCGAGCAGCTCCGCTACGAACGGACGTACGCGGACGGCCCGTTGTACGCGCCGGTCACCGGCTTCGCCTCGCAGCGCTACGGGACGACGTTCCTGGAGCACGCCGAGGACCGGGTGCTGGCGGGCACCGATCCGATGCTGGCCGGGTTCCCGCTGTGGCACGACTTCACCCGGGGCCGGCCCGCGGGCGGCAACGTGGTGACGACCCTGAACGCGGCGGCGCAGCGCGCGGCGTTCGACGGACTGGGCGCGCGCAAGGGCGCGGTCGCGGCGGTCGAACCGGCCACGGGCCGGATCCTGGCGCTGGTGTCCACCCCCTCGTACGACCCCGCGGAGCTGTCCGGGAACGGGCCCGCGGTGGCGGCGGCCTGGGCGCGGCTGAACGACGACCCGGAGAAGCCGATGCTGAACCGCGCGGTGCGGCAGACGTATCCGCCCGGTTCGACGTTCAAGGTGGTGACCGCGGCGGCCGCCCTGGACGCGGGCCTGGTGACGGACCTGGACGCGCCGACCGACTCGCCGGACCCCTACCGGCTGCCCGGCAGCACGACACGCCTGGTCAACGAGGCCGACGACTGCGAGAACGCGTCGCTGCGCCTGGCCTTCGAGCGGTCGTGCAACACGGTGTTCGCCAAACTCGGCGTGGACGTCGGCGCACAGGCCATGCGGCAGGCGGCGGAGGGCTTCGGTTTCGACGACCCGGACCTGAAGGTGCCCTTCTCGGTCACGCCGAGCACGTTCGACGCGCCGGCGGACCGGGCGCAACTGGCGCTGTCGTCGATCGGGCAGTACAACACGCGGGCGACGCCGTTGCAGATGGCGATGGTCGCGGCGGCGGTCGCGGACGGCGGGCAGGTGCGGGTGCCGTACCTGGTGGAGCGGACCACGCGCCGGGGCGGGGACATCGTCTCGGCGGCCGGTTCCCAGCCGGTGCGGCAGGTGATGCGGGCGACGACGGCGGCACGGCTGCGGGAGCTGATGTGCGGCGTGGTGACCGACGGCACCGGCGGCAACGCGGCGATCCCGGGCGCCGTCGTCGGCGGCAAGACCGGCACCGCCCAGCACGGCGTGGGCAACACGGGGACGCCGTACGCCTGGTTCATCTCCTGGGCGCAGGGCGTCGGCGACATGGCCCCGCGGGTGGCGGTCGCCGTGGTGGTGGAGGACGCCTCGGCCCGGCGCGGCGACATCAGCGGCGGCGGTACGGCGGCCCCGATCGCGAAGGCGGTCATGGAGGCGGTGCTGCACACGCCGGGGACGCCGGTTCCGTAGACGCCGGGTCAACAAGTCCGGTCCAGGGGATTGACGGGCTTGCTGACAGGCAGTCTCATAAGAGGGGAGGAACTGACTCCCCGGTAACCAGCCGATCCAGCCGGCCACATGCCCGTACGACGAGGTGGGACAGCCATGACGACCGTGACGGAAGCCGACGCGCTCGCCGGACTGCGCGACGCGCTCGGACTGCTCAAGGACCGGGAGCAGGTGGCCGAGCGGCTGCTCGACTCTTCCGCCAAGCACTCCTTCGACCCGGACAAGGAACTGGACTGGGACGCGCCCTTCGAGGAGGGCAAGTGGTTCTGGCCGCCGGAGCTGGTGTCGCTGTACGGCACGCCGCTGTGGAAGCGGATGAGCGAGGAGCAGCGGATCCTGCTCTCCCAGCACGAGGCCGCCGCCCTCGCCTCCCTGGGCATCTGGTTCGAACTGATCCTGATGCAGCTGCTCGTCCGGCACATCTACGACAAGTCGGCCACCAGCGCCCACGTCCGGTACGCCCTCACCGAGATCGAGGACGAGTGCCGGCACTCGAAGATGTTCGCCCGCCTGATCACTCGCGGCGGCACCCCCTGGTACCCGGTGAGCCCCGTCCACCAGCACCTCGGCCGGCTCTTCAAGACCATCTCCACCACCCCCGGCTCCTTCACCGCGACCCTGCTCGGCGAGGAGGTGCTCGACTGGATGCAGCGGCTGACCTTCCCCGACGAGCGGATACAGCCGCTGGTCCGCGGGGTCACGCGGATCCACGTCGTGGAGGAGGCCCGCCACGTGCGCTACGCCCGCGAGGAGCTGCGCCGCCAGATGGTGACGGCACCGAGGTGGTCCAAGGAGTTCACCCGGGTCACCTCCGGCGAGTTCGCCCGGGTCTTCTCCATCGCCTTCGTCAACCCCGAGGTGTACACGAACGTGGGGCTGGACAAGCGCGAGGCCATGGCCCAGGTGAAGGCCAGCGGCCACCGGCGCGAGGTCATGCAGAACGGCGCCAGGCGGCTCACCGACTTCCTCGACGACATCGGGGTGCTGCGGGGCGTCGGACGGCAGCTGTGGCGGTCCTCGGGCCTGCTGGCCTAGGTCCTGTCGTCAGATTCCCGTCGCCCGGAGGGCGGCCCCGCGGCGCCCGGCGCGTGCTCCGGCGCGCCGGGCGGAAGTCCGCGTACTGGGCGTACCCGGGCTTCCGTCCGGTGCGCGAGAGGGCCTGCCGGGCCTCGCGGGGCAGCCGGGAACGCGACGACAGGGCCCGGCCCGCCGCGGACGCGCGGTGGCGCGGGAACGGGCCTGATCGGCACGGCCGTGCGGGGCGGCCACCGATTACGCTGCTGGTCATGAGCCCTGCCGCCCCGACCCCCGCCTACCGCCGCCTCAGCGTCGAGGAGCGGCGCGCTCAGCTGCTCGAAGCGGCCCTGTCCCTCTTCGCGCACCGGGCGCCGGAGGAGGTCTCGCTGGACGACGTGGCGGAGGCCGCCGGCGTGTCACGGCCGCTGGTGTACCGGTACTTCCCCGGCGGCAAGCAGCAGCTGTACGAGGCCGCGCTGCGCTCCGCCGCCGACGAGCTGCGGCACTGCTTCGACGAGCCGCGCACCGGCCCCCTGCTGCCCCGCCTCGCCCGCGCCCTCGACCGCTACCTGGCCTTCGTCGACCAGCACGACGCCGGGTTCACCGCGCTGCTCCAGGGCGGCAGCGTGGTCGAGACGTCCCGCACGACCGCCATCGTGGACGGGGTGCGCCGGGCCGCCGCCGAGCACATCCTCAGCCACCTGCGGGTGACCGACCCCGGGCCACGGCTGCGGATGACCGTGCGGATGTGGATCACGGCCGTGGAGGCCGCCTCCCTGATCTGGCTCGACGAGGACAAGCAGCCACCCCTCGGGGAGCTGCGGGACTGGCTGGTCGAACAGTTCGTGGCCGTGCTGACGGTGACTGCCGCCCGTGACGCGCAGACCGCCGCCCTGGTCCAGGGCCTGACCTCGGCGGATGACTGACACTGGTGCCGTGAAGAGCGAACAGACCCCGTTCGAGGGCGGCCCCATGGACGGCCGCGTGCTGCCCGTGCTGGTGGGCCCCACCGGCCACCCGCCCAAGACGTACCGCATCCCGGTCCCGGACCCGGCGGGCGGCCCGCCCACCGTGCTCGTCTACCGGCGGGTGCCGCGCGGGCAGAGCAGGAGGCTGGGGCTGCCGCGGGGGTGGAAGTACGAGTTCGACCCGGA
This sequence comes from Streptomyces sp. NRRL S-340, assembly GCF_000720185.1. Lineage (GTDB taxonomy): Bacteria > Actinomycetota > Actinomycetes > Streptomycetales > Streptomycetaceae > Streptomyces. Next base: position 120,156 of record NZ_JOIY01000004.1, read on the forward strand.
GGGGAAGGACGGCCGGCCGAAGTGGCCGTGGTCCCGTCCGACGCCCCCGAACGGCCCGGAGGGCAAGCCGGGTGACACCGGCGGGTGACCGTGTTGCGCCGGCCGGCGTACAACGGGCACACAAATCGGCTCATACGTCGAATCCTCACGGTGTGGAGCGGAGAGGCCGCCCCGCGCCGGAGGTGATGACGTGTCAAAAAGGGCGCTGCGCCTGGTGTGCACCGCGGCGATGGCGGCCCAGGCCGCCCTCGTGCCGGTGACCGCCGGTGCCCAGCCACGGCCGGCCGGCCCCGGGCAGGGGCCGGGGCAGTCGTCGCAACAGCCGGCCCGGCAGGCGCCGGAGCAACCGGCCCGGCCGTCGTCGGGCGGGGCGCCGGGGCAGCCGTCCGGGCAGCCTTCCGTCGCCGCCCTGCTGACGGACTTCCAGGCGTTGTACCAGCAGGCCGAGCAGGCCACCGAGACCTACAACGCCGCCGCACAGCGGCTGGAGCGGCAGCGCGCCGAGACCGACCGGCTGACCGCCGCCCTCGCCCGGGCCCGGGCCGCCCTGCACGACGGCCGGGCGGCGGCCGGACGGCTGGCCCGGCAGGAGTACCAGGGCACCAGCGACTTCTCCCCCTACCTGCGGCTCATGCTGGCCCGCGATCCGCAGCACGCGCTGGAGGAGGGCCACGTCATCGGCCAGCTGGCGCGGGAGCGGTCCGAGACGGTGGCCCGGCTGACGGCGAGCGAGAGGAAGGCGCAGGACCTGGCGCGCGCCGCCCGCTCGGCGCTCGACGCCCGCCTCGCCCTCGCCCGGCAGCAGCAGCGGGCCCGCGACGACGTCCGGACCAAGCTGCACGCCGTCGAGAAACTGCTCGCCTCGCTCAGCCCGGCGCGGCTGACGGCGCTCGCCGCTCTGGAGGAGGCGCAGATCGCCCGGGCGCAGGACAGGCTCCTGGCCTCGGGCGCCCTCGGCGGCGACCGGCCGCCCACCCCGCAGGGCGAGGCGGCGGTGCGCTACGCGGTGGACCAGCTCGGCAAGCCGTACCAGTGGGGCGCGACCGGCCCGGCGGCGTACGACTGCTCGGGCCTGACCTCGCGGGCCTGGGGCCAGGCCGGTACGCCCATCCCGCGCACCAGCCAGGAGCAGTGGGCCCGGCTCGCGCACGTACCGCTGAAGGAACTGCGGCCCGGCGACCTGGTGGTGTACTTCCCCGGCGCCACGCACGTCGCCCTCTACCTCGGCCACGGCCTGGTGGTGCAGGCGCCCCGGCCGGGCGCGCGGGTGAAGGTGTCGCCGCTGGCCGCCAACCCGGTACTGGGGGCGGTGCGGCCCGACCCGGCCGGGAAGCCCCTGCCGCGCTACGCGCCGCCGAGGCTCCCCGCACTCCCCCGGGACCCGGCCGGGGGACCGGCCGGGGGCGGGCCGGCGACCGTGGGACCGCCCGCGGACTTCGGTCCGGCGGAGCCCGCGGTCCTGTAGGGGCCCTGGTCGACCGGGGCCTGCGGCCCGGCCCGGACGGAAGACCCTAGGCTGCCGGGCCGGCGGCGGCGACCTCGGCCAGGTAGGCCTCCGTCTTCGCCGGCTCGTAGAAGAAGTTCTCGAAGTCGGCCGGGTCGTTGAAGGCGTTGGCGAAGCGGTCGGCGACCGGCTGGAACCGGACGCCGGCGCCGAGCAGGTTCAGGACGTGCTCCGGCGGCGGGGCCAGCATGGCGTTCGTCCACTTGGTGACGTGCTGGGCGGTGTTCCAGTAGCGGTCGAACGTCTGCTGCATCCACTCCTCGTCGAACGGCTTGTCACCGTGTTCGAGGATGGAGGCGAGGTAGGCGGCGGCGCACTTGGACGCCGAGTTGGAGCCCTGCCCGGTGATCGGGTCGTTGGCGACGACGACGTCCGCGACGCCCAGGACCAGGCCGCCGCCGGGCAGCCGGCCGACCGGCTTGCGCACGGTGGGCGGGTAGCGGCCGGCGAGGGTGCCGCCGGCGTCGGTGAGTTCGACGTGCGCGGTCCGCTCGTACTCCCAGGGCGTGAACCTGCGCATGAGGTCCAGCGTCAGGGCCAGGTGCTGAGCCGGGTCCTTGACGCCCTGGAAGGCGTCGAGCGGACCGCCGGGTATGCCCTCCCAGAACAGGATGTCGGCGCGGCCGGAGACGGTGTACGTCGGCATGACGAACAGCTCGCCGACCCCGGGGACCACGTTGCAGCGGACCGCGTCGAACTCCGGGTGCTCCGGGCGCGGGCCCAGACCGTGCACGTACGCCACCGCCAGCGCGCGCTGCGGCGTGCTGTAGGGGGACCGCTCGGCGTCCCGCTCGAACATCGACACCAGCTCGCCCTTGCCCGCCGAGACGAGGACGAGGTCGTAGGCGCGGGAGAAGTAGTCGAGGTCGCCGACGGCCGCGCCGTGGATGACGAGCTGGCCGCCGCGCTGCGCGAAGGTCTCCATCCAGCCGGCCATCTTCACCCGCTGGTCCACCGACTGCGCGTACCCGTCGAGGCGGCCCAACCAGTCGATCGCGCGCTGGGTGGGGCCCGGGTCGTGGGAGCCGGGGGCGGCGACCGAGACGCCGAGGCCCTCGATCCGCGGGGCCTGGGTCTCCCAGAAGTTCAGCTGCAGGTCGCGCTCGTGCTGGAGCGCGGTGTGGAACATGCACTGCGTCGACATGACCCGGCCGGAGCGGATCTCGTCCGCGGTCCGGTTGGACATCAGGGTGACCTCGTACCCGTGCGACTGGAGGCCGAGGGCGAGCTGGAGACCGGACTGGCCGGCCCCCACGACGAGTATCTTGCGCATGCGGGTGGTGCCTCCTACGGCTGTGGGACTGCTCGAAGGATCGTGCTCGGCAGATCGTGCTCAAAGGAGCGTGCCCGGAGGATCCGGGCCGCGGGGATCACGCTCGGCGGACCCTTCGGCGGATCGTGCGGCGGCTCATTCCGGGGTCTCCTCGAGGGCGTGGGCCACGAGGGCCAGCAGCGTCTCGACGGCGGAGATCCTGCGCCGCGCATCCATGATCATGACAGGTATGTGCGCGGGGACGGTGAGCGCCTCCCGGACGTCCTCCGGTTCGAACAGCTCGCTGCCGTCGAAGTGGTTGACCGCCACGACGTACGGCAGCCCGCAGCTCTCGAAGTAGTCCAGCGCCGGGAAGCAGTCCTTCAGCCGCCGGGTGTCGGCCAGCACGACGGCACCGATCGCACCGCGCACCAGGTCGTCCCACATGAACCAGAACCGCTGCTGGCCCGGCGTACCGAACAGGTACAGCACCAGGTCGTCGTCGAGCGTGATCCGGCCGAAGTCCATGGCGACGGTCGTGCTGACCTTGCCCGGGGTGGCGGTCAGGTCGTCGGTCTCGGCGCTCGCCTCGGTCATCAGCGCCTCGGTCTGCAACGGCGTGATCTCCGAGACGGCGGTGACCAGCGTGGTCTTGCCCACGCCGAAGCCACCGGCCACCACGATCTTCGTGGCGATCGGGGCCCGCGTACGGTCCGTCTGCCAGGGCCGCAGCGACTCGTCCGGCTCGTCGAGCGGGGCGGCGCCGGGGACGAAGGCGGAGACGGCGGCGGAGTCAGAGACGGCGGAGTCCACTCAGCACCCTTTCCAGCAGAGCGCGGTCCGGACGGCCGGTGCCGTGACCGGTCCCGGTTCCGTACACACGGATCTTTCCCTGGTCCGCGAGGTCGCTCAGGAGCACGCGGACCACACCGAGCGGCATCCTCAGCAGCGCGGCGATCTCGGCCACCGTACGCATCCGGCGGCACAGTTCGACGATGGCCCGCATCTCCGGCATGACCCGGGTCGACAGCGGGGCGCTCGTCAGTTCCCTGCGCTCCTCGGCGGGTTCGAGCGCGGCGGTGCTCGCCACGAACGTCTCCACGAGCAGCACGTGCCCGAAGCGGGTGCGTCCGCCGGTGAGCGAGTAGGGGCGCACGCGGGCGGGTTTTCGGTCCCCGCCGCGGACCGGAAGCTGCTGCCGGGGCACACCGCTCATCGGGCACTCCCGGCCGAATCGGACTCCAGGGACTTGCGCAGCTCGCTGCGGAGTTCGGGCGTCAGAACGTGTCCGGCGCGGCCCACGAAGAGCGCCATGTGGTACGCCACCACGCTCATGTCGCACTCCGCGGAGCCGTGCACGCCGAGCAGCGAACCGTCGCTGATCGACATCACGAACAGACTGCCCTCGTCCATCGCGACCATCGTGTGCTTGACCGCACCGGACTCCATCAGCCTGGCCGCCCCGGCGGTGAGGCTGCCGATGCCGGAGACGATGGTGGCGAGGTCGGCGGCGGAGCCGCGCGGCCCGGCCGGGGCCGCGGAGCGTGGCCTGCGGGCCTCGCTGTTGCGGCCGGGGTCGGAGGAGAGGAGCAGGAGGCCGTCGGAGGAGACCACGGCGACCGATTCGATGCCGGGCACCTCCTCGACCAGATTGGTCAGCAGCCAGTGCAGGTTGCGGGCCTCACTGCTCAGTCCGAAGGTGGTGGGCGCTGTCAACTGCTTGCCTCCTCGACTGTGCCCCCCGTGGATTGCTCTGCTTGCGTGCGGGTGGCCGGCGTCGGCCGGCGGTTCTGGGCGGTCTGGTCCGCGATCTCCGCCTCCACATCGCGGTAGCCGGCCTGGGCTCCTCGGCGGAAGCCGCCCAGGCGGCGGCGGAGTGCCTCGGCATCCACCGAGCCGGTGCGCTGGCGCGGGGCTTGGGCGGGTGTGGTGATTCTGGGGGTGCGCTTGGGAAGACCCTTGGCGGTCAGGGTCTCTTCGGACGCCCGGGCGTGCTCGGCGCCGTCCGGGTCCGGCTCCTCGTCACCGGCCGCACCGGGCGCGGGGGCCGCGTCCGGCGTAGGGGCGGGCGCGGGGGCCGCGCCGGGCCAGGGCGCCGGCTCGGGGGCCGGGGCGGGAGCGGGGCGTCCAGCGGGTGCGGGGGCCTGCTGGGAGGCGGCCTCCGTCGCGGGCGCCGCTCCCGGCCACGGCGCCGCCGTCCCGGACGCGGCGGACCCACCGGGCAGGGAGGACCCCCCGGGCGCGGAGACCGTCCCGGTCCCGGACGTCGTCCCGGACGCGGGAGCGAGTCCCGGCCAGGGCGCCGTCTCGGCCGCGGAGGCCGCCCCGGAGGGGGACGCCGTCCCGGACGCGGAGGCGTCCTGCGGTGCCGGTGCCGCCGGGTCGGGGTGGCGGCGTGCCGTCTCGTGCGGCGCGGCGGTGTCCCGGTCCCGGGCGGGCTCCTCGACGGCGCCCCGGTCCGCGGCCGGATCCGCCGCGGTGTCGCGGTCCGGCTCCCCGGCGGCGCCCCGGTCGCCGGCGGGCCCGGCGGGGGCGTCCCGGTCCGGAGCCGGGGTCGGGAGCAGCAGCTCCATCGTCGTCTCGGACGGGGACTCCTGCGGTGTCGTCTCCTGTGTGCCCTCGGCCGCCTCGGACTCCCGCACCGCCTGCTCCGCCAGGGCGACCAGCGGGTCCGCGCCGCCGTCCTGGGCGCGGGCGTGCAGCACGTTGGAGTTGGCCTCGGCGTCGGCGCCGGGGAGGGAGAAGGTGCCGGTGCCGCCCTCGCCGGGACCGGCCGCAGGGACCGCGGACGCGGGGGCGGGGGCCAGCAGCGGCTGGGGGACGACGACGACGGCCGCCGTGCCGCCCTGCTTCTGCTCGCGCAACTGGACGCGCACGCCGTGCCGGTGACCGAGGCGGGCCACCACGTACAGGCCGAGGCCCAGGTCCTTGGCGTCCTCCTCGCCGTCCTGGTGGTAGGCGGCGTCCGGGCCGGGGTCGGCGAGGCGGGCGTTGAGCCGGGTCAGCCGCTCCCCGTCCACGCCGATGCCCTCGTCCTGGACGGAGAGCATGATCTCGCCGTTCTCCAGGAGCCAGCCGGAGACCTCGACGGGCCGGTCGGGCGGCGAGAAGGAGGTGGCGTTCTCCATGAGTTCGGCCAGCAGGTGGGAGAGGTCGTCGGCGGCGAAACCGGCCACGTGCGCGTGCGGGGGCAGCGCGGCGATGCGGACCCGTTCGTAGCGTTCGATCTCGCTGACCGCGGCGCGTACGACGTCGACCAGCGGGACCGGCCCGGCGTGCTGCTGCACGTGCTCGGTGCCGGCCAGCACGAGAAGGTTCTCGCTGTGCCGGCGCATCACCGTGGCGAAGTGGTCGAGTTTGAAGAGCGTGGCGAGGCGGTCGGGGTCCTGCTCGCGCTCCTCCAGGCTTTCGATGACGGTGAGCTGCCGCTCGACCAGGCCCAGGGTGCGCAGCGCCAGGTTGACGAAGGTGGAGCCGATGCCGGCCCGCATCCGGTCCAGCCGCGCGGTCGCGTCGGCGAGTTCGGCGCGCAGTTCCTCGCGTGCGTCGGCCATCTTCTGCCGCTGGCCGACCAGGTGCTTGCGGTCGGCCTCCAGGGTGGCGACGCGCTCGGCGAGCGCGGCGGCCTGGGTGTGCAGGGCGTTGACGGACCGGACGACCTGGGCGTACTCGTCGTTGCGGCCGGTGAAGCGGATCGGTTCCTCGGCGGCGAGGTCCTCGGCACCGGCCAGGCGGGCGGAGCCCAGGCGCAGGACGGCCAGCGGCCGGGTGAGGGTGCGGGCCAGGGCGGTGGCGATGCCGACGGCGAGGAGCACGAGGGCACCGAGCAGGGCGATCCGCAGCTCCAGCGCGGTGACGTCGTCGTCGCGGAGTTTCGCCAGGTCCTTGGTGCGGTGGTCGTAGAGGGAGGACTCGGCGCCGCGCATCAGGTCGATCCGGGCCGTGAGGGCGGTGTCGGCCTTCTTGGCGCTGGTGGCCAGGTCGGAGTCGGACAGCGTCGGCTGGTCGGTGAGCTTGGCCAGGTAGGCGGTGGCCGAGTTGACCTCGGGACCGGTGACGGTGGAGTCGTAGGAGTCGCGGGCCGCCTCGGGCGCGGTCTCGCGGAACGCGGCGAGCGCGGCGTCGGAGCGGACCCGGGCCTGCTGGGCCGCGGCGCTGAGGGCGTCACGCAGCTTGGTGCCGGCCTTGGAGGAGTTGGTCGTCTCGGCCGGCACACCGGTGACGGGGTCGTAGACGGTCCGCGTGGTGTACGGCACGTTCAGGGCGGCGAGCAGCAGGCCGCGGGCGGCGGCGGCCTGCTGGACGGCGGTGTCCAGTTCGGCGAGGGCGTGCGCCCCGGAGCCGGCCCGCGGGGGCGTCCGCTCGGCCAGTTGCCCGGCGAGCCGGTGCAGTTCGGCGATGGTGGCGGAGTACGCCTGGTGGGCCTGGAGGGCGCTGCTCTGGCCGGTGAGCGCCGAGCGGCGCACGGCGGCGATGCCGTCGAGGTCCGTGCGCAGCCAGGCCGGCGTGCCGGGGTCGGCGCGCAGCTCGTCGACCTGGCGGTCCACGCGGGTGCTGCGCTGCTCGGAGGGCGCCTTGGACCTGGGGCGGCCGGCGGCGACGTAGGAGGTGACCTCGTCGCGTTCGTCGGCGAGGGAGTGGGCGAGGGCGAGGGCGTCCTGGGTCTGTCCGGCGAGGGTGACCAGGTGCTGCGAGTCGCTCAGCCGGCCGGAGGCGTCGATCACGCCGGGCGCGCCGGCGCCGGCCACGACGGCGGCCACGACGGCGACGGAGACGACGAGGCGGTTGCGTACGTGCGTGGGGCGGCCCTTGCCCACCGCCGTGGCGGGGGGGACGGCGGAGGGTGTGCCGGTCGTCCGCTCGGGTCCCTTCGCGGTGGCCGTCTGCTTGCCTGTGCGCCGAGGCCGCTTCTTCTGCACCGGTGCTCGCATTCCTGTACTCGTGTACTCATGGGCCCGGGTGGCGCCTCGTCAGCTGGTGCGACTGGTGCGTCCACCCTCCCCCGGGCTCCCGCCGTCCGTGTGGCGCGAGCAGGGGGCCTGCATCGGTCTCCGACCCTCCCAGTGCCGGTGGGCAGTGGTCCCGCATCGTCCGACCGGCCACCCGAAGGAGTGAACATCGGAGGGGAGTTGGCGGGCAAGTTCCTCCGGCGAGTGCCAGGGTGCCGTACGGCGGGCCGGTTGGACGTCGGCGGCAGGCTTTGGCAGGATTCGCCGCCACGCCTTCCCGGAGTGCTCCAATCCGCCTCAAATCAGGCGCCTGACCTGCGACCCTGCGTCAATTCCAAGGCGGATGGCCTCCTTTGGCGGATCATGTGAAGGCCTGGTGCAGACTGGCCGGATGCGAACTGAGGTTGTTTCGGAGCCGGGTCTGCCCGATCACCCGAACGAGGACTTCGCCGCCTTCGCCCTGCCCGCCGACGGGCAGGGCGGGTGCCTGGTCGTCCTGGACGGGGTGACCCCGCCGCGGGAGACGGGGTGTCTGCATTCGGTCCCCTGGTTCACCTCCAGGCTCGGCGGCGGACTGCTGGAACTGACCGTTTCGCGGCGAGATCTGACACTTGCGGAGGCCCTCGCGCGCACGATCCACGGCACCGCGGAGGCTCACTCGCTCACCTGTGACCTTTCTCACCCCCGCACGCCGCAGGCAACCGTGGTGGCCGTACGGTGGTCCGCCGGTTCGGTCGAGTACCTGGTCCTGTCCGACTCGGCGCTCCTGCTGGAGTCGCCCGACGGCCTGGTCACCCCGGTCCTGGACGACCGGCTGGCCCGGCTGCCGCGCGCCGCGCTGGCCACGGACGCGCTGGTCGACGCCACCCTGCGCAACAAGGAGGGCGGCTTCTTCACCGCCGCGGCCGACCCCTCGGCGGCGGAGCGGGCGGTGACGGGCACCGTGCCGCGTTCCCGGGTCCGGGCCCTGGCGGCGCTCACCGACGGGGCGGCGCGCTGGGTGGAGAAGTTCGGCGAGGGCGACTGGGCCCAGTGCTTCGCCCTCCTGCGCAAGGAGGGGCCGCAAGCCCTGGTGGACCGCGTACGTCTGCTGGAACGCGCCGACCGCGAGGAACGGACGCGTCTCGGCCGCAGCAAGACCCACGACGACGCGACGGCGGCGTTCGCGGAGCTGTGAGCGGGGGCGCGGCCCACCCGACGGTGAGGGGGCATCCCGCCGACCGGTGAGAGGGCGGGGCCGGCGAGCGGTGGCGCGGCGCCCGGGCTGCGGGCGGCGCCAGGCGGTGCCGCCCTGGCAGCGTCACGCGTGGCGGCGTGGGCCGGTCGTGTCACTCGCGGCGCAGGACGCGTGATGGCACCCCACCGGACCACTCAGCGCACGAGGGCCGATGGCCCCCCGCGGGGCCACTCACGGCGCACGACGGCCGATGCCATGGCGCCGGGCCCCTCACGGCGCGGGGCCGGCGCTGTCACTTCACCGTGCCGCTCCCGGGGCGACGCGGGCGGCGCCAGGGGGTCTCCCCCTCACTCACGGCCCGGGGCCGGTGTCACCCGGTCGTGTCACGCGCGGCGCGAGGTCGTGTCACTCCGGCCGTGTCAGTTCTCGTGTTTCTCCATGACACCGTTCAGCTCGTGCAGCAGGCGGGCCAGTTCGGCGACCTCGCGGCGGTCCCAGTGGTCGAGCTGTCTGACGTAACGTCCCCGCCGGGCATCGCGCACCTTGCCGACCCGGCGGCGGCCGTCGTCGGTGAGCGCGATCAGCCAGGCCCGCCCGTCCGCGGGGTCCGGCTCGCGCGCGACGAGCCCCAGCTCCTCCAGGGCGCGCAGCTGACGGGACATCGTGGCCTTGCCGACGCCGATGTAGGCGGCGAGTGCCGTGGCGCGCTGGCTGCCGCACTCGTCCAGCCGGACCAGCAGTCCGTACGCCGAGGACTCCAGTTCCGGGTGCACCTCACGGGCCATCTCGGCCTGGCTGGCCCGGGCGCGCCGCAGCAGTACGGTCATCTCCCGTTCCAGGGAGAGGAACTCGCGGTCCACACCACCGGGCGCCGCGGCGCCGGGCTCGGCGGGCCGCTGCTCGCCCTTCGCGTCTTCGTGCACGTCAACCCCTGCCTGGAGTGTCGCCGGTCCTGAAAGTTTCCGCCGCTCGCCGCCATCGCCGCAGCTTGGTCAGTATTTCGCAGGCGTAGACCAACGGCGGACTCCGGGCCCCCTTCCCAGAGTCGTTCTACGTGCGTAGCGTCTTGCCCAGGCACTGAATGGCATGCCCACGCCATCGGACTCCCCGGCGGGTCTCCCCAGGCCCGCGCTCCCCTCGTGCGACCGTGGGCCATGCCCGCGTTTCCCCCCACCGAGCACCACCGAACTTCGGAGGCACGTGATGCCCGTGCACAGATCCGGAACGGCCCGCATGCGGCGGCTGACCGCCGCGGGAGTCCTGCTCGCGGCGTTCTCCTTCTTCCTCACCAGCCCCTCCTCGGCCGACACAGGCGCCGGCAGCGGCGCCGCCGACGGCACCACGCCCGCCCGCGGCTCCGCCTACATGGGCATGGGCGTCGCGGCGCACGACGGCCGCAGCGGCACGCCCACGACGGACTCCGCCACCCAGACCGAGGGCGTCGACGTCAGCGGCTACCAGGGCAACGTCGCCTGGTCCACCCTGTGGAACAGCGGGGTGCGCTGGGCGTACACGAAGGCGACCGAGGGGACGTACTACACGAACCCCTCCTTCACCCAGCAGTACAACGGCTCCTACAACATCGGGATGATCCGCGGTTCGTACCACTTCGCCACCCCGGACACCACCAGCGGCGCGACCCAGGCCAACTACTTCGTCGACCACGGCGGCGGCTGGTCCAAGGACGGCAAGACCCTGCCGGGCGCACTCGACATCGAGTGGAACCCCTACGGCGCCGCCTGCTACGGCAAGTCCACGAGCGCGATGGTCAGCTGGATCGCCGACTTCCTCAACACCTACAAGGCGCGCACCGGCCGTGACGCCGTGATCTACACGGCCACCAGCTGGTGGACCCAGTGCACCGGCAACTACGGCGGCTTCGCCTCCAGGAACCCGCTGTGGATCGCCCGGTACGCCTCGACGGCGGGGACGCTCCCGGCCGGCTGGAGCTACTACACGATGTGGCAGTACACCTCGTCCGGCCCGACCGTCGGTGACCACGACAAGTTCAACGGCGCGCTGGACCGGGTGCAGGCCCTGGCCAACGGCTGAGCCGCGGCCGGCGGCCCACCCGCCCCCGTACGCGGGCAGACGTACGCGGCAGGGTGAAGGCCCGGGCCTCCCTCACGGGACCCGGGCCTTCACCCTGCCCGGCAGCGTCCGTCACGCCGCTGCCGGAACCTCCGCCTCCGCGCCGTTCACGGCCGGTGCGAGGGCCAGTTCCAGGACCTGGCGGACGTCGGTGACGGCGTGGACGTCGAGCTTGTCCAGCACCTCGGCGGGGACGTCGTCCAGGTCGGGTTCGTTGCGCTTGGGGATGATCACGGTCGTCACGCCCGCCCGGTGCGCGGCGAGCAGCTTCTGCTTGACGCCGCCGATGGGCAGGACCCGCCCGGTCAGCGACACCTCGCCGGTCATCGCCACGTCCGTGCGGACCAGACGGCCGGACAGGAGCGAGGCCAGGGCGGTGGTCATCGTGACGCCCGCGCTCGGTCCGTCCTTCGGCACCGCGCCCGCCGGGAAGTGGATGTGCACGCCCCGGTCCTTCAGATCGCCCACCGGCAGTTCCAGCTCGGCGCCGTGGCTGCGCAGGAAGCTGAGCGCGATCTGCGCGGACTCCTTCATCACGTCACCGAGCTGACCGGTCAGGGTCAGGCCCGCCGCGCCCGTCTCGGGATCCGCGAGGGACGCCTCGACGTACAGCACGTCGCCGCCCGCGCCGGTGACCGCGAGGCCGGTGGCCACCCCCGGCACGGCGGTCCGGCGCTCGGCCGGGTCCTGGGCGGACTCCGGCACGTGGTGCGGCCGGCCGATCAAACCCCGCAGATCGCCCTCGGTGACGGTGAACGGCAGCTCCCGCTCCCCCAGCTCGTGCTGGGCCGCCACCTTGCGCAGCAGCCGCGCGACGGACCGCTCCAGGGTGCGCACCCCGGCCTCGCGGGTGTACTCGCCCGCGAGCTTGCGCAGCGCGTCCTCCTCGATCGTGACCTCGTCCTTGTCGAGACCGGCCCGCTCCAGCTGGCGCGGGAGCAGGTGGTCGCGGGCGATGACGATCTTCTCGTCCTCGGTGTAGCCGTCCAGTCGCACGATCTCCATACGGTCGGCGAGGGCCTCCGGGATTGCCTCCAGGACGTTGGCGGTGGCCAGGAAGACGACGTCCGACAGGTCCAGCTCGACCTCCAGGTAGTGGTCCCGGAAGGTGTGGTTCTGCGCGGGGTCCAGGACCTCCAGCAGGGCCGCGGCCGGGTCGCCCCGGAAGTCGGAGCCGACCTTGTCGATCTCGTCGAGCAGGACCACCGGGTTCATCGACCCGGCCTCCTTGACGGCGCGCACGATGCGACCCGGCAGCGCGCCGACGTAGGTGCGCCGGTGGCCGCGGATCTCCGCCTCGTCCCGGACACCGCCGAGGGCGACGCGGACGAACTTGCGGCCCATCGCGTGGGCCACGGACTCGCCCAGGCTGGTCTTGCCGACGCCGGGCGGGCCGACCAGGGCGAGCACGGCACCGCCGCGGCGGCCGCCGATCACGCCGAGGCCGCGGTCGCTGCGGCGCTTGCGCACCGCCAGGTACTCGGTGATCCGCTCCTTCACGTCCTGCAGGCCCGCGTGCTCGGCGTCCAGGACCGCACGGGCGCCCTGGATGTCGTAGACGTCCTCGGTCCGCTCGTTCCACGGCAGTTCCAGGACGGTGTCCAGCCAGGTGCGGATCCAGGAGCCCTCGGGCGATGCGTCGGAGGCGCGCTCCAGCTTGTCGACCTCCTTGAGCGCGGCCTCGCGGACCTTGCCGGGAAGGTCGGCGGCCTCGACGCGGGCGCGGTAGTCGTCGCTCTCCTCGCCCTCGCTCTCGCCGTTCAGGTCGCGCAGTTCCTTGCGGACGGCCTCCAGCTGACGGCGCAGCAGGAACTCGCGCTGCTGCTTGTCGACGCCTTCCTGGACGTCCTTGGCGATGGTCTCGGCGACGTCCTGCTCGGCGAGGTGGTCGCGCAGCTGGCGGGTGGCGAGCCGGAGTCGGGCCACCGGCTCGGCGGTCTCCAGCAGCTCGATCTTCTGTTCGGTGGTCAGGAACGGCGAGTAGCCGGAGTTGTCGGCGAGCGCGGAGACGTCGTCGATGGCCTGGACACGGTCGACGACCTGCCAGGCGCCGCGCTTGCGCAGCCAGGCGGTGGCGAGGGCCTTGTACTCCTTGACCAGTTCGGCGACCTGGCCGGGCAGCGGGTCCGGCACGCTCTCGTCGATCCGCGTGCCCTCGACCCACAGCGCGGCGCCCGGCCCGGTGGTCCCGGCGCCGATGCTCACCCGGCTCCGGCCGCGGATCAGCGCGCCCGGATCGCCGTCGGCCAGCCGGCCGACCTGCTCGACCGTGCCCAGCACACCCGTCTTCGCGTACGTGCCCTCGATGCGTGGCACCAGCAGCACCCTGGGCTTCCCGGGCTCCGACCTGGCGGCGGCCTGCGCGGCCTCCACCGCGGCCCGCACCTCGGAATCACTCAGGTCCAGCGGCACCACCATGCCGGGCAGCACGACCTCGTCGTCGAGCGGCAGCACAGGCAGGGTGAGCGGTGTGAACGCCGTGGACTCAGCAGCCATGATCTCCCCTTCGGCAGTCAAGTTGAGCTATGCCGACTCAATGCACGAGCGGGGCCGATTGTTCCCAGGCGGCTGTTCGCCGTCAGCGATCACGGGCGAAGGAAAATTCCGGGCCTGGCCGGCGGGGGGCGCGCACCGGGGCGCGGGGGCGCAGCAGCGGCCGGCAGGCGATGCCGGCGGCGAGGGCGATGAGGTGGCCGCTGTCGGTCATCGGATCCGTGAACGCCACCAGGTTCACCACCAGCATCCCGCCGAACGCGACCAGGACGGGGCCGCCCAGCCAGGGGCGCAGCAGCCCGCACAGCGCGCCGACGCACGCGGCGACCCCGAAGCTGATCCCGTAGTCCAGGCGGTGCAGCGCGGCGCCGGGCAGCCGGCCGGCCAGGACCGCGACCCCGACGGGGATCTCGGTGGCCAGGGTGGCGAACACGTGCCCGAGCAGGAAGACGCCTGCCGCGCGCACCGACCCGACCCGCCGTTCGAGCGCCGTGAGCACCAGCAGGAAGCAGAGCGAGTACGCCGTCACCACCCCGCCCGCGACCCACAGCGCACTGGCCGCCAGCACCCCGACCGGCTCCCGCACCAGGTGGGCGACGTCCGTGCTGGAGCCGCGGTAGAGGGCGTCCAGCACGGCGGGATCGGTGTACCGCGCGACGAGCGAGGTGACGACGAGCACGATCGCGTACCAGAAGGTGAACGGCGTCCCGCCCGGACCGGGCAGCAGCCGCCGCACCCGCGCGCCGCCGAACCGGCTGCCCGACGCCCTGCCGGGCCGGCCGCCGCACGCGGCGGCGGGCGAGGACGCCGGGCGGGTCCGGGCGCACGCGGGCGCCGCCGGTGCCCCGAGCGCCGGGACCGCCGGGAGCGCGCCGTGCCCACGGGACTCCGGCCGCCCGGAAAGCTCCCCGGGCACGCCCTCACCCCGGCCGGCCTCCCGCGGCGCGGCGCCGGCGGGCGGGGCCGTCCGGGGCCGTTGCCGGGGCATGCCGTCCACCAGGGGCGGGGCCGCGGCGTCGGTGTCCGCAGTCCGTTCCACGGCAGGGCTCCTTGACGTCGGGCCCCCACCCTTGGCGTCCGGCGGGCCGCTGTCTATGACCGGCGCCACCCGGCGGCCGATTCACAGCAACCTATTAACTTCCCCCAGCCGCCGGGGCCGCCCGGCCCGTCGCCGCCCGCGCGGGCGAACGCGCCGTCCCCGCGCGGGGCTCCGCCCGCGTCACCCCTCAACCATGGGGTGGCGGGACCCCGTTCGGGCAGGATGACCGCATGAACGCCTCGTACGAGACACCCGTGGTCCTGGACCGCAGCGAGGGCCCGCACGGAGAGGTCGTGCTGCGCCGGCACGGGGAACTGCTGCAGATCATCGCCAACGGCTGCTTCCTGATGGACACCTCCGACGGACGGTCGGAACGGCTGCTCGTGGACGCCGCGCTCGCCGCGCTGGACGGCCGCCGCGCACCGCACGTGCTGATCGGCGGCCTCGGCGTCGGCTTCTCACTCGCGCACGCCGCGGCCCAGGACCGCTGGGGCCGGATCACGGTCGTCGAGCGCGAGCCGGCGATCGTCGGCTGGCACCGCGACGGACCGCTGGCCGCACTGACCGCGACGGCACTGGCGGACCCGCGCACCGACATCGTCGAGGCCGACCTGATCGCCTACGTCAATGAGACGTCCGCCACGTTCGACGCGCTGTGCCTGGACATCGACAACGGCCCCGGATGGACCGTCACGGAGGGCAACGGAGAGCTGTACACACCCCCCGGACTGGCAAGCTGCGCAAGGGTGTTGAGACCCGGTGGCGTGCTCGCGGTGTGGTCGGCGAAACCCTCTCCGGAATTTGAAGGAACCTTGCGGAATGTCGGGTTCAAGCAGGTGCGCACCGAAGAGATCCCGGTTGCCCGGGGCGTTCCGGACGTCGTGCACCTCGCCGTCAGGGCTGGATAGCAAAGGCACCGTGACTCCCCGTACGCTGCATCCCTGACGCCGATCATTCAAGCGTCAATCGCAACTACGCGCAGTCAAGGAATCACCCCACTGGTTCCGGAAAGCACACTCAGGGGCGGGCGATGGAGCAGACACACACCGCGCACAACGGCACGACGGCCGGACCGGGCGCGCAGCGCCGGGTCCTGGTGGTCGAGGACGACCAGACCATCATGGATGCCATCGCCACCCGCCTGCGCGCCGAGGGCTTCCTGGTGCAGACCGCGGGCGACGGGCCGAGCGCGGTCGACACCGCGGAGGCCTGGCAGCCCGATCTGCTGATCCTCGACATCATGCTGCCCGGCTTCGACGGCCTGGAGGTCTGCCGCCGGGTCCAGGCCCAGCGGCCGGTGCCGGTGCTGATGCTCACCGCGCGCGACGACGAGACGGACATGCTGGTCGGCCTCGGGGTCGGCGCCGACGACTACATGACCAAGCCGTTCTCCATGCGGGAGCTGGCGGCGCGCGTGCACGTGCTGCTGCGCCGCGTGGAGCGGGCGGCGCTGGCCGCGGCGACCCCGCGCAGCGGGATCCTGCGCCTGGGCGAGCTGGAGATCGACCACGCGCAGCGCAGGGTGCGGGTGCGCGGCGAGGACGTCCACCTGACGCCGACCGAGTTCGACCTGCTGGTGTGCCTGGCGAACACCCCGCGCGCGGTGCTCTCGCGCGAGCAGCTCCTGGCGGAGGTGTGGGACTGGGCGGACGCCTCCGGCACCCGTACCGTCGACAGCCACATCAAGGCGCTGCGCCGGAAGATCGGCGCCGAGCGGATCCGCACGGTGCACGGCGTGGGCTACGCCCTGGAGACGCCGACCCCATGAGCGGGGGGCCGGCCGCGCGCGGGGACCGGGGGGAGCCCTGGGGCGGGGTACGCCCGTTCTCGGTCAAGACGAAACTGGGCGCGCTGGTCGTCATCGCGGTGCTGATCACCACCGGACTGTCGATGATCGCGGTGCACACCAAGACCGAGCTGCGCTTCATCATGGTCTTCTCCATGATCGCCACGCTCCTGATCACCCAGTTCGTGGCGCACTCGCTGACCGCCCCGCTGGACGAGATGAACGCGGTGGCCCGCTCCATCTCGCACGGCGACTACACCCGCCGGGTGCGCGAGAACCGCCGGGACGAGCTGGGCGACCTCGCCCAGACGATCAACCGCATGGCGGACGAGCTGGCCGCCCAGGACCGCCAGCGCAAGGAGCTGGTGGCGAACGTCTCGCACGAGCTGCGCACGCCGATCGCGGGCCTGCGCGCGGTCCTGGAGAACATCGTCGACGGGGTCACCGAGGCCGACGCGGAGACCATGCGCACGGCCCTGAAGCAGACCGAGCGGCTGGGCCGCCTGGTGGAGACCCTGCTGGACCTGTCCCGCCTGGACAACGGCGTGGTGCCGCTCAGGGCGCGGCGCTTCGAGGTGTGGCCGTACCTGTCAGGTGTGCTGAAGGAGGCCAACATGGTGGCCTCCGCGCGCGCGGGCATGGCCTCCGGTTCCGGCAGTCACACCCGTACGGACGTCCACCTGCGGCTCGACGTCGAACCGCTGAGCCTGACCGCGCACGCCGATCCCGAGCGGATCCACCAGGTGGTCGCCAATCTCATCGACAACGCCGTCAAGCACAGCCCGCCGCACGGCCGGGTGACGGTGCGGGCGCGGCGCGGGCCGCAGCCGGAGTCGCTGGAGCTGGAGGTCATCGACGAGGGGCCGGGCATCCCGCGCTCCGAGTGGCACCGCGTCTTCGAGCGCTTCAACCGGGGCGCCGTGAGCCGGCCGCACGGACCCGGCAGCGACGGCGGTACGGGCCTGGGGCTGGCGATCGCCCGCTGGGCGGTGGATCTGCACGGCGGCCGGATCGGTGTGGCCGAATCCGATCGAGGCTGCCGGATCCTCATCACCCTTCCCGGGCTTCCCTCTGTACCAAGTTGACGTAAAGTTCGATCCGGAACCTCAAGATCCACGAGCGGTCCACGAGCGGTCCACGAGCGTGGCGCCGCCCGGCCGGCAGCCCGGCGGCGCTCCTGCCGGTACGTCTGCGGCCGGCTCCCGCCGCAGGCGGACACGTGTGACCGGGCCGGGGCCTGCACCCTCCTGGGGCCAGGCCCGGATGGCCCCTTCCCTCTCACAGGCGAACCACGCTTGTTTCCCGCCATTTCAAGCCCCGAAACACAGCTTTCGATGTGACTTACGCGACGATGAACGGGCTCGACCTGACCTTCGCGCTCTTGGAGGCGTAGCCTTTATTCCCGCTGTCCATCACCTTGTGAAGCGGAAGAGGGCGGTTGCCGCCGTGTCGCCACAGTCCCCCAGTAACTCGAGCATCTCGACCGAGACCGACCAAGCCGGGAAGAACCCCGCAGCCGCGTTCGGTGCCAACGAGTGGCTCGTCGACGAGATCTATCAGCAGTACCTCCAGGACCCGAACTCCGTAGACCGTGCCTGGTGGGACTTCTTCGCCGACTACAAGCCGGGGGCCGCCGCCGCTGCCCCGACGGCTCCGGCGGGTACTGCGGCCACGGGGGCCGCAGGCACCACCCCCACGGCTCCCCAGGCGCCCGCCGCCCCGGCGGCCCCGGCCCGGCCCGCGCAGGCCCCGGCCGCGCCGCCCGCCGCCGCTCCGGCACCGGCCGCCCCGGCCCCCGCCGCCGCGGCCCCGGCGCCCGCTCCGGCGAAGCCCGCCGCGCAGGCCCCGGCCCCGGCGAAGCCGGCCGCCGCCAAGCCCGCGCCCGCCGCCAAGAAGGCCGAGCCCGCCACCGAGGCCCCCGCCGGCCCCGAGTACGTGACGCTGCGCGGCCCGTCCGCCGCGGTCGCCAAGAACATGAACGCCTCCCTGGAGCTGCCCACGGCCACGTCCGTGCGCGCCGTCCCGGTGAAGCTGCTGTTCGACAACCGCATCGTCATCAACAACCACCTCAAGCGGGCCCGGGGCGGGAAGATCTCCTTCACGCACCTCATCGGCTACGCGATGGTGCAGGCCATCAAGGCCATGCCGTCGATGAACTGGTCGTTCGGCGAGAAGGACGGCAAGCCGACCCTCGTCAAGCCGGCCCACGTCAACCTCGGTCTCGCCATCGACCTGGTCAAGCCCAACGGCGACCGCCAGCTCGTCGTCGCGGCGATCAAGAAGGCCGAGACGCTGAACTTCTTCGAGTTCTGGCAGGCCTACGAGGACATCGTCCGCCGCGCCCGCGACGGCAAGCTGACGATGGACGACTTCACCGGCGTCACCGTCTCCCTCACCAACCCCGGCGGCCTCGGCACGGTCCACTCCGTGCCGCGTCTGATGCCCGGCCAGTCGGTGATCATGGGCGTCGGCTCCATGGACTACCCGGCGGAGTTCCAGGGCACCAGCCAGGACACCCTGAACAAGCTCGGCATCTCCAAGGTCATGACGCTCACGTCGACCTACGACCACCGGGTGATCCAGGGCGCCGCCTCCGGCGAGTTCCTGCGCCAGGTCGCCAACCTGCTGCTCGGCGAGAACGGCTTCTACGACGAGATCTTCGAGGCGCTGCGCATCCCCTACGAGCCGGTCCGCTGGCTCAAGGACATCGACGCCAGCCACGACGACGACGTCACCAAGGCCGCCCGCGTCTTCGAGCTGATCCACTCCTACCGGGTCCGCGGCCACGTCATGGCCGACACCGACCCGCTGGAGTACCAGCAGCGCAAGCACCCCGACCTGGACATCACCGAGCACGGGCTCACCCTGTGGGACCTGGAGCGCGAGTTCGCCGTCGGCGGCTTCGCCGGCAAGTCGATGATGAAGCTGCGCGACATCCTCGGCGTGCTGCGCGACTCGTACTGCCGCACCGTCGGCATCGAGTTCATGCACATCCAGGACCCCAAGCAGCGCAAGTGGATCCAGGACCGCGTGGAGCGCCCGCACTCCAAGCCGGAGCGCGAGGAGCAGCTGCGCATCCTGCGCCGGCTGAACGCGGCGGAGGCCTTCGAGACCTTCCTGCAGACGAAGTACGTCGGCCAGAAGCGCTTCTCCCTGGAGGGCGGCGAGTCCGTCATCCCGCTGCTCGACGCGGTCCTCGACTCGGCCGCCGAGTCGCGCCTGGACGAGGTCGTCATCGGCATGGCCCACCGCGGCCGCCTCAACGTGCTCGCCAACATCGTCGGCAAGTCCTACGCGCAGATCTTCCGCGAGTTCGAGGGCAACCTCGACCCGAAGTCGATGCACGGCTCCGGCGACGTGAAGTACCACCTGGGCGCCGAGGGCACCTTCACCGGCCTGGACGGCGAGCAGATCAAGGTCTCGCTGGCCGCGAACCCGTCCCACCTGGAGACGGTCGACCCGGTCATCGAGGGCATCTCCCGCGCCAAGCAGGACATCATCAACAAGGGCGGCACGGACTTCACCGTCCTGCCGGTGGCGATCCACGGCGACGCGGCCTTCGCGGGCCAGGGCGTGGTGGCCGAGACCCTGAACATGTCGCAGCTGCGCGGCTACCGCACCGGCGGCACGGTCCACATCGTCATCAACAACCAGGTCGGCTTCACCGCCGCCCCGGAGTCCTCGCGCTCCTCGATGTACGCCACCGACGTGGCCCGCATGATCGAGGCCCCGATCTTCCACGTCAACGGCGACGACCCCGAGGCCGTCGTGCGCGTGGCGCGGCTCGCCTTCGAGTTCCGCCAGGCGTTCAACAAGGACGTGGTGATCGACCTCATCTGCTACCGCCGCCGCGGTCACAACGAGTCGGACAACCCGGCCTTCACCCAGCCGCTGATGTACGACCTGATCGACAAGAAGCGCTCGGTGCGCAAGCTCTACACCGAGTCCCTGATCGGTCGCGGCGACATCACCCTGGAAGAGGCCGAGCAGGCGCTGCAGGACTACCAGGGCCAGCTGGAGAAGGTCTTCACCGAGGTCCGCGAGGCCACCTCGCAGCCGTCCGCCCCGCAGTCCCCGGACCCGCAGGCGGGCTTCCCGGTCGAGGTCAGCACCGCGATCTCCGCCGAGGTCGTCAAGCGCATCGCCGAGTCCCAGGTCAACATCCCCGACCACTTCACCGTCCACCCGCGTCTGCTGCCGCAGCTGCAGCGCCGGGCGGCCATGGTCGAGGACGGCACCATCGACTGGGGCATGGGCGAGACCCTCGCCATCGGCTCGCTGCTCCTGGAGGGCGTCCCGGTCCGGCTCTCCGGCCAGGACTCCCGCCGCGGCACCTTCGGCCAGCGCCACGCGGTGCTGATCGACCGCGAGACCGGCGAGGACTACACGCCGCTGCTGTACCTGTCCGACGACCAGGCCCGCTACAACGTCTACGACTCGCTGCTCTCCGAGTACGCGGTCATGGGCTTCGAGTACGGCTACTCGCTGACCCGCCCGGACGCGCTGGTGATGTGGGAGGCCCAGTTCGGCGACTTCGCCAACGGCGCCCAGTCGGTCATCGACGAGTACATCTCGGCCGCCGAGCAGAAGTGGGGCCAGACCTCCGGCGTCACGCTGCTGCTGCCGCACGGCTACGAGGGCCAGGGCCCGGACCACTCCTCGGCCCGCATCGAGCGCTACCTCCAGCTGTGCGCGCAGAACAACATGACGGTCGCGATGCCGACCCTGCCGTCGAACTACTTCCACCTCCTGCGGTGGCAGGTGCACAACCCGCACCACAAGCCGCTGGTGGTCTTCACCCCGAAGTCGATGCTGCGCCTGAAGGCCGCCGCCTCGAAGACGGAGGAGTTCACGACGGGCCAGTTCCGCCCGGTCATCGGCGACGACTCGGTCGAGCCGAACGCCGTGAAGAAGGTCGTCTTCTGCGCCGGCAAGGTCTACTACGACCTCGACGCCGAGCGGAAGAAGCGCGGCGTGACGGACACCGCGATCATCCGCATCGAGCGCCTGTACCCGCTGCCGGGTGCGGAGCTGCAGGCGGAGATCAAGAAGTACCCGAACGCCGAGAAGTACCTGTGGACGCAGGAGGAGCCGGCGAACCAGGGTGCCTGGCCGTTCATCGCGCTCAACCTGATCGACCACCTGGACCTGGCGGTCGGCGCGGACGTGCCGCACAGCGAGCGGCTGCGCCGCATCTCGCGTCCGCACTCCTCCTCCCCGGCCGTGGGTTCCGCCAAGCGGCACCAGGCCGAGCAGGAGCAGCTGGTGCGCGAGGTGTTCGAGGCGTAACCGCTGCCGCGGGGCGCCGTCGCCGCGCGGACCGCGACCGGCCGGGCCGCACCCCCTCACCGGGGGTGCGGCCCGGCCGTTTCCGCGATGCTGCGGCGCCTCTATCCTTGACCTCATGTACTTCACCGACCGTGGCATCGAAGAGCTGGAGAAGAGGCGGGGCGAGGAGGAGGTCACCTTCGAGTGGCTCGCCGAGCAGCTGCGGACCTTCGTCGACCTGAACCCGGACTTCGAGGTCCCGGTGGAGCGGCTGGCCACCTGGCTGGCGCGGCTGGACGACGAGGACGACGAGGAGTAAGGACCGGCGGACGGCCGGGACGGGGCGCCCCTTCGGGGGCGCCTTTCGCGTTCCACCCCACCTTCGGACCGTGCGCGACGCTCGCGTTCTCACGGTGTGTCTTGACTTTCCGTGTCCGCGATATATCGTGTCCTGTGGGGTCGCGATATGGCGTGTCGTCTCCGGTGTGCCGCTCGCCTCCCCGACCCGGTCCCGTCTTCCGGTCCTGCCGCCCCGCGGGGTCCGGTCCGTCCCAGGAGGTCTGCACCATGTCCGAGTGGTCCGTGGGCGAGCCCGTCAAGCTCACCTTCGACGAGCCCCCGACGCAGCTGAACGTCCGCATCGTCCACGGAACGGTCAACGTCGTGGGCACGGACGACGGCTCCGCCCGTATGGAGGTCTCCCGTATCGAGGGACCGCCCCTGGTCGTCACCCAGCGCGGCTCCGTCCTGACCGTGGCCTACGACGACCTGCCCTGGAAGGGCCTCCTCAAGTGGCTCGACCGCAGGGGCTGGCAGCGCAGTGCCGTCATCTCCCTGGCCGTCCCCGCGAGCACGCACGTCGAGGTCGGGGTCGTCGGCGCCGCCGCCATGGTCTCGGGCATCGACGGGCGCACGGAGGTGAAGGGCGTCACCGGCGACACCACGCTGGTGGGCGTCACCGGCCCGGTCCGCGCGGACACCGTCTCGGGGAACGTGGAGGCGCAGGCCCTCTCGGGTGACCTCCGGTTCAAGTCGGTGTCCGGTGACCTGACCCTGGTCGAGGGTTCCGGCTCCTCGGTGCGGGCCGACTCCGTGAGCGGATCGATGATCGTCGACCTCGCCCGGGCGGCCTCCCCCACCGACATCAGCCTGACGAACGTCTCCGGCGAGATCGCCATCCGCCTGCCCCACCCGGCCGACGCCGAGGTGGAGGCCAACACGGCGAGCGGCTCGGTCTCCAACGCCTTCGAGGACCTCAGGGTGAGCGGGCAGTGGGGCGCCAAGCGGATCACGGGTCGGCTGGGCACCGGCCGGGGCAGGCTGAAGGCGACGACGGTCTCCGGTTCCATCGCCCTGCTGCGGCGCCCGCCCGCCGAGGAGGACGCCCCCTGGGGTTCCGGCCCCGCCGGTGGCGGCCCCGCCGACGCGCCGGCCGACACCGCCGACGGCACGCCCGACGGCCCGACCGCCGGACCGACCGACAAGAAGGTGCTCTGACATGCCCCCCGTCTTCGCCCACGGCCGCCTCCGTCTCTATCTGCTCAAGCTGCTCGACGAGGCCCCGCGCCACGGCTACGAGGTGATCCGCCTCCTGGAGGAGCGCTTCCAGGGCCTGTACGCACCCTCCGCCGGAACCGTCTACCCCCGGCTGGCGAAGCTGGAGGCAGAGGGCCTGGTCACCCACACCACCGAGGGCGGCCGGAAGGTGTACGCCATCACCGACGCCGGCCGCGCCGAACTGGCCGACCGCAGTGGTGAACTGGCCGATCTGGAACTGGAGATCCGCGAGTCGGTCGCCGAACTCGCCGCCGAGATCCGGGCCGACGTGCGCGGCGCCGCGGGCGATCTGCGGCGTGAGATGCGCGCGGCGGCCTCCCAGGCCCGGCAGGGTTCCACCGGGGGCTCGGGCGCACAGGAGCACGCCGGCACCGACAGCGACGACAAAGAGGCCTGGCGCGCCGCCAAGGAGGAGATGCGCCGCGTCAAGCAGGAGTGGAAGGAGCAGGCCCGGCGGGCCAAGGACGAGAGCCGCCGGGCACGCGAGGAGGCCCAGCGCGCCCGGCGCCAGGCCAAGGAGGCCCAGGAGCGGGCGCGGGCCCAGGCCCAGGAGGAGTTCCAGCGCATCGCCCGGCGGGTGCAGGACCAGGTGCAGGACCACTTCGCGCGCGGCGACTGGCCCACGGGGGTGCGTGAGGGCCTGACCGAGCTGACCAAGGAGTTCGGCGACTTCGGCAAGGAGTTCGGCAAGGGCCTGGCCAAGGACTTCGGCTTCGGACCGGCGGCCGCCGGTGCGCAGGGGCCCGCCGAGTACTCCGAGACACCGCCGGGCTTCCCCGCCGCCTACGAACCGTCCTGGGCGCACGAGGACAGCACCGGCGACCCGGCCCGCGACCTGGACCGGCTCCTGGACCGCTTCCGCGACGACATCCGCGACGCGGCCCGCGACCACGGCGTCAGCGCCGATCAGCTCCGCGCCACGCGCCGTCATCTGGCGACGGCCGCGGCACACATCGGGGAGGTCCTGCGCGGCACCCCGAAGCCCTGAGAGGGCGGGCCTGGGACGCGCGCCCGGGGCGCGAGGGGGCCGGCCGGTGCCCCGGCGCCCACCGCCCCACGGGTGGAGGGCGCCGGCCAGGGGCCGGGCCGCCGGGCACGGCCTCAGCCGGCCGCCCGGGTCTCCGTGTCGCCATACAGGACGCGGGTCAGCGACGTGTACGTCACCCCGTGGTCGGCGAGCGCCTCGCAGGGCACACCCGGCCGGACGGCCAGGGCGAGGAGGATGTGCTCGTCACCGATGCGCCGGTCACGGCGGGCCACCGCCATGCGCAGCGCCTTCTCCAGGGTGCGCTTGGCGCCGCGGCCGAAGGGACGGCGGCCCGACCAGGGCTCGCCCTCCCGGCCCGCGGACAGGGCTCCGGCACCGTGCGCCTCCTCCACCCGGGAGACGATCTCCAGGACGTCGATGCCGAGCCCGGCGAGGGCGTCGGTGTCGGCGCGGGAGAGACCGGCGCGCCGCCGCGCGTCATGCAGTTCCCGCCGTACGGCGTCCTTGTGCGCGTCCAGTCCCAGCGCCGCCAGGGCGAAGGATGCGCGGCTCGCTTCGCGGTCCAGTACGGCGAGCAGCAGATGCTCGGCGTCCACGGACGGCGAGCCGCCCGCTTCGGCATGGGCCACGGCCCCCTGCACGACGGCCCGGGCGTCCTTCGTGAACCGTTCGAACATCACTGCCTCCCGTACTTCTTGTGCACGGCCTGCCTGCTGACGCCGAGTTCGGCGGCGATCTCCTGCCACGACCAGCCCTGGTTGCGCGCACTGCGCACCTGCACCGCCTCCAGCTGCTCGAGCAGCCGGCGCAGTGCGGCGACGGCCCGCAGCCCGACCCGCGGGTCGCGGTCGCCCGCCCGTTCGGCGAGATCCGTTGCGTCGGTCATGCTGTCAACGTACGTTGACAGCCCCCGCTTGTCAACCGTGGTTGACGGAGGGCCGTGTGGACGCACGAGCGGCGGGCCCGGGTGCCGGGCCCGCCGCTCGAAGAACCCCGGAGGAGGGGGGATCAGGACGTGGTGAGCACGATCTTGCCGAACTGGCCGCCGGCCTCCATCCGCTCGAAGCCCTCCCGGGCCCGCTCCAGCGGCAGCACCTCGTCGATGATGGGGCGCACCCCGGTGGTGGCGCAGAAGGAGAGCAGGTCCTCCAGTTCGTCCTTGGTGCCCATCGTGGAGCCGACCACCTTCAGCTCCAGGAAGAAGATCCGGGTCAGCTCGGCGTGCGAGGGGCGGTCGCCGCTGGTGGCCCCGGAGATGACGATCGTGCCGCCGGGGCGCAGCGACTTCACCGAGTGCGACCAGGTGGCCGCGCCGACGGTCTCGATCACCGCGTCCACCCGCTGCGGCAGCCGGGCCCCCGGCTCCACCGCCTCCACCGCACCGAGTTCCAGCGCCCGCTTGCGCTTGGCCTCGTCGCGGCTGGTGGCGAAGACCTTGAGCCCGGCCGCCCTGCCGAGCACGATCGCGGCCGTGGCCACCCCGCCGCCCGCGCCCTGCACGAGCACGGAGTCGCCCGGCCGCACCCCGGCGTTGGTGAAGAGCATCCGGTAGGCGGTGAGCCAGGCCGTGGGCAGGCAGGCGGCCTCCTCGAAGGAGAGCCCCTTCGGCTTGGGCAGGACGTTCCAGGCCGGCACGGAGACCTGCTCGGCGAAGGTGCCCTGGTAGCGCTCGGTGAGGATGGAGCGCGGCTCCTTGGGACCGACACCGTGCCCGCTCTGGCCGATGACCGAGTGCAGGACGACCTCGTTGCCGTCCTCGTCGACACCGGCGGCGTCACAGCCGAGGATCATGGGCAGCTTGTCGTCGGACAGTCCCACGCCCTTGAGCGACCAGAGGTCGTGATGGTTCAGGGAGGCGGCCCTGACGTCGATCGTGCTCCAGCCGGGGCGGGCCTCGGGGGCCGGGCGCTCCCCCGTCTCCAGGCCGTTCAGCGGCTGGTCCCGGTCGATTCGGGCGGCGTAGACAGCGAACATGACCTTGACGATAGGGGCGGCCCGGCGCCCGCGGAACCAGGCGGCGCTGTGACACACACCCTCTTGCCAAGCCCGGCGGGCGCCGGACAGCCGGACGGCCCCGCCCGAGGGGCGGGGCCGTCCGGGTGAGGTGCGGGCCCGGTCACCGAGGGGGCGCCGGCCGGTCACCGGGGCGGGACGCGTGTCAGCGCCGGGCCACGCCCTCCGCGCGCGCCGCCGCCGCGACGGCCGCCGTCACGGCGGGGGCGACCCGCTCGTCGAACGGCGAGGGGATCACGTAGTCCGCGGCGAGGTCGTCGCCGACGACCCCGGCCAGCGCCTCGGCCGCCGCGATCTTCATGCCCTCGGTGATCCGGGACGCCCGCACCTGGAGCGCGCCCGCGAAGATGCCGGGGAACGCCAGGACGTTGTTGATCTGGTTGGGGAAGTCCGACCGCCCGGTGGCCACGACCGCCGCGTACTTGTGCGCGACGTCGGGGTGCACCTCCGGGTTCGGGTTGGCCATGGCGAAGACGAAGGCGCCCTTCGCCATCGAGGCCACCGCGGTCTCGGGCACCGTACCGCCGGAGACGCCGATGAAGACGTCGGCGCCCGCCAGCGCGTCCTCCAGGGAGCCGCTGAGTCCCGCCTTGTTGGTGAACTCGGCCAGCTCCCGCTTGACGGGGGTCAGGTCCTTGCGGCCGGTGGAGACGACGCCCTTGCGGTCGGCGACCGCGACGTCGCCGATGCCGGCCTCGACCAGCATCTTGGCGATGGCGACACCGGCCGCGCCCGCGCCCGAGATGACGGCCCGCAGTTCGCCGATGCCCCGGCCGCTCAGCCGTGCGGCGTTGCGCAGCGCGGCGAGCGTGACGACCGCCGTGCCGTGCTGGTCGTCGTGGAAGACCGGGATGTCCAGGCGCTCCTGGAGCTTGCGTTCGATCTCGAAGCACCGGGGCGCCGAGATGTCCTCCAGGTTCACGCCGCCGAAGGACGGCGCGAGGCGCACCACGGTCTCGACGATCTCGTCGGCGTCGGTGCAGTCGAGCGCGATCGGCACGGCGTCCACGCCGCCGAACTGCTTGAAGAGGATCGCCTTGCCCTCCATCACCGGGAGGGAGGCTTCGGGCCCGATGTCGCCGAGGCCCAGCACGGCCGTTCCGTCGGTCACGACGGCGACCACGGACGATTTCCACGTGTAGTCGTGGACCAGTTCCGGCTGCTCGGCGATGGCGGTGCACACCCGCGCGACGCCGGGCGTGTACGCCAGGGACAGGTCGTCCTTGTCACGGACGGGAACGGTGGCCTGCACGGCCATCTTCCCGCCACGGTGCAGCGCGAAAGCCGGATCGAAGGAATCGAGCGGCTCTGCCCCGCCGTCCTGATCCGTACTGCTGTCGCTGCGAGGATTGACGATCTCCGCTGCCACTTGGTTTTACCCCTTAATTGTTCATGGATTGAGGGTGGCCACTCCTGGTGAGGGGTGGGCGGGACCGCGCACGGCCCGGTGAGTGATGCGTTCGTGCCGTACGCGACGGGCGCGCCGCACACGCGCCCTGAGCCCCGGATGAGGGGTGTAAAGAACCTTCTTACCGGACGGACGCCATGGACGACGAGTCCATAACGCCAAGGTCACATGACGACGACGCGACACGTGGCCCAATATGGGGACAAGTCCTCGTCTAAGCCTTGACAAGGGCTCGAATTCGCCCATAAGCCGTCACCCGGCCGCCCGCATCCCGAGACGGGCCGGAGATTTTCCGGCCGGAAGAAGGCATTCCCGCGGATGATCCGGTCACGGGCGGCCGGTCACGCGGGTTCGGGGGTCACCCGTTATCCGATTTTGACATGGGGATTGCCCTGAACGGCGCAGCCCGAATGGCAAGATGCGTCAATCACACGAGGTCGCGACACCCGAAGGTGTGTGTTCTCGTCGACCCATCGGCATCTCCACCCATCCGCCGGAGGAACCCACCATGACCGCACGCTCCACCCGTCGTACGACCGCCGCGCACTCCCGTCTGGCAGCGGCCGGTGCGATCGCGGTCGCAGGCGCCCTGCTCCTCACCGGCTGCGGTGACCAGACCAAGGACAAGGACACGTCCTCTGGCGGCTCGTCCTCCGCCGGCTCCGCCCCGCTCGCGGGCAAGCTCCCGGCGGAGATCCGCGACAAGGGTGTCATCAAGGTCGGTTCCGACATCGCGTACGCGCCGGTCGAGTTCAAGGACAAGTCGGGCAAGGTCGCCGGACTCGACCCCGATGTCGCCGCCGCCCTGGGCAAGCAGCTCGGCGTGACGTTCCAGTTCGAGAACGGCACCTTCGACGCCCTGCTCACCGGCATCCGCTCCAGCCGCTACGACATCGCGATGTCGGCGATGACGGACAACAAGAGCCGCCAGCAGGGTGTCGACCCGACCACCGGCAAGAAGGTCGGCGAGGGCGTCGACTTCGTCGACTACCTCCAGGCGGGCGTCTCCATCTACACGCGCAAGGGCGACACCGGCGGCATCAGCTCCTGGTCCGACCTGTGCGGCAAGAAGATCGCCCTGGAGCGCGGCACCGTCTCGCAGGACCTGGCCAAGGCCGAGGCCAAGAAGTGCCCGGCCGGCAAGAAGCTCACCATCGAGGCGTTCGACGACGACCAGCAGGCCCAGACCCGGCTGCGCTCGGGCGGCGTGGACGCGGCCTCCTCCGACTTCCCGGTCGCCGCGTACGCGGTGAAGACCTCCGGCGGCGGCAACGACTTCCAGATCGTCGGCCAGCAGGTCGAGGCGGCCCCGTATGGCATCGCCGTCGGCAAGAGCAACACCCAGCTGCGCGACGCGCTGCAGGCCGCGGTGAACGCGATCATCAAGAACGGCGAGTACCAGAAGATCCTGGAGAAGTGGGGCGCCCAGGACGGCGCCGTCAAGGAGTCCGCCATCAACGGCGGCAAGTGACCGCCCCCGAGCGGCCGCTGAGAGGCGACATCCGTGACTGCTGACATCGACAGGACGACGGGGCCCGAGGGCGCCCCCGCCACCGGACCCCAGCCGATCAAGGCCATACCGGTCCGGCACTACGGGCGCTACGTCACCGCGCTCGTCGCGATCGCGATCCTGGTGGCGATCGTCTACGCGTTCGGCCAGGGCAAGATCAACTGGCACGCCGTTCCCGACTACTTCTTCGACGACCGGATCACCACCGGCGTCGGCAAGACCCTCCTGCTGACGGTCCTGTCAATGCTGATCGGCATCGTCGGCGGCATCGTCCTCGCGGTGATGCGCCTGTCGAAGAACCCGGTGACCTCGGCCATCGCGTGGTTCTACATCTGGTTCTTCCGCGGCACCCCGGTCCTCGTCCAGCTGTTCCTCTGGTTCAACCTGGGCCTGGTCTTCGAGTACGTCAACCTGATGCCGTTCTACAAGGACTACTGGTCGAACTTCATGACGCCGCTGCTGACGGCGCTGCTCGGCCTGGGCCTGAACGAGGCGGCGTACATGGCGGAGATCTGCCGCGCCGGCCTGCTCGCCGTCGACGAGGGCCAGACCGAGGCCGCCCACGCGCTGGGCATGAGCCACGGCAAGACCCTGCGCCGCATCGTCATCCCGCAGGCGATGCGGGTGATCGTGCCGCCGACCGGCAACGAGGTCATCAACATGCTGAAGACGACCTCCCTGGTGGCGGCCGTCCAGTATCCGGAGCTGTTCCGCTACGCCCAGGACATCGGCCAGGTCTCCGGTGCCCCGGTGGAGATGTACTTCCTCGCCGCCGCGTGGTACCTGATCATGACCTCGGTGCTGAGCGTGGGCCAGTTCTACATCGAGCGGTACTACGCCCGCGGCTCCAGCCGCGCCCTCCCGGCGACGCCGTGGCAGAAGGTCAGGGCGCACCTGACGTCCTTCTCCAGCAGGAAGGTCACGGCATGACCGACAAGCTCACCGAGCAGGACTCCCCCGCGCGCGGCACGGGCGTGGCGATGGTGAAGGCCGAGGGCGTGCACAAGTCCTTCGGCCAGGTCGAGGTCCTCAAGGGCATCGACCTGGAGGTCAGGCCGGGCGAGGTGTTCTGCCTCATCGGACCCTCCGGCTCCGGCAAGTCGACGTTCCTGCGCTGCATCAACCACCTGGAGAAGATCAACGCGGGCCGGCTGTACGTCGACGGCGAGCTGGTCGGCTACCGCCAGCACGGCGACAAGCTCTACGAGCTGCGCGACCGCGAGGTCGCGATGAAGCGCCGGGACATCGGCATGGTCTTCCAGCGCTTCAACCTGTTCCCGCACATGACGGCCGTCGAGAACGTCATGGAGGCACCGGTCCAGGTCAAGGGCGTGAACAAGGGCGGGGCCCGGGAACGCGCGATGCAGCTGCTGGAGCGGGTGGGCCTGGCCGACCGCGCCGGGCACTACCCCTCCCAGCTCTCCGGCGGCCAGCAGCAGCGCGTGGCCATCGCCCGCGCGCTGGCCATGGACCCGAAGCTGATGCTGTTCGACGAGCCGACCTCGGCGCTCGACCCGGAGCTGGTCGGTGACGTCCTCGACGTCATGCGCGACCTCGCCGAGTCCGGCATGACGATGGTCGTCGTCACCCACGAGATGGGCTTCGCCCGCGAGGTCGGCGACAGCCTGGTCTTCATGGACGAGGGTGTGGTGGTCGAGTCCGGCCACCCGCGTGAGGTGCTGACCAACCCGCGGCACGAGCGCACCCAGTCGTTCCTGTCGAAGGTCCTCTGAGGCGCTCCGGCCGGCGCCGCGCCGCGCGCGAAGGGGCGGTACGGAGATTCCGTACCGCCCCTCGCGGCCTCGTACCGCGTCTTCGCGCGACCGGAGACTCGCGCGTCCTCACTTCAGCGCGAGCAGCAGCGTGTCCGAGGGCGAGCACCACACCGGCCGGGCCTCCGCGAAGCCCTTCTCGCGCAGCACCCGCGCGTGCCAGGCGGCGGAGGGCATGTCGCCGTCGGCGTGCTCGCCGTAGATCTCGAAGCGGCGGGCGGTCGGGGCGGCCAGGACCGGGTCCTCGGCGGCCACCTGCCACCACTCGGCCCAGTCCAGGGCCCCCTCGCGCTTGGCCGCGTCCATGCGCGCGTGCCGCTGGGCGCGCTCGGCCGCGTTGATCCGCGGGGTGGTCTCGTCGATCATGTGGTCCGCGTTCATGAAGACACCACCGTCGCGGACGAGTTGCGCGACCTGACCGTAGAGGGCGGCGAGGGGTTCGCTGTGCAGCCAGTGCAGGGCGGTGGCGGTCAGGACGGCGTCGTAGGAGTCGTACGGCAGCTTCGCCGTCCAGTCGGGCTCCTTCAGGTCGGCGGTGACGAAGGAGACCCGTCCGTCGCCCTCGAAAGTGCCTTCGGCGATGGCGAGCAGTGCCGGGTCGAGGTCGACGCCGGTGCTGGTGGCGCCGGGGAAGCGGGCGAGGAGGCGGGCGGTGACGGTGCCGGTGCCGCAGGCGAGGTCCAGGACCCGCGGCGCGTCCCCGACCAGGGCCTCCACCATGTCGAGCATGATGTGGAAGCGGTCCTCCCGGTCGGGCATGTACCACTCCTGCTGCCGGTCCCAGCTCTCCTGCCAGGCCGGCCAGTCCGTCCCCGCGGCCGTGACGTCCCCGGCCGTGCCGGTCGTGCCCGTGCCCGCCCCCTTCACGCCCGTGCCCGCCGCCGTGACGTCCGTGCCCGTCTCCGTCATCGCAGTCCTCCCTCACTCCACACTCGCGTAATACCCTGGAACCACGACCGGCTGTTACAAGGCCGTGCCCGTCACGATAGAGCGCCCGCGTAAGGACTACAAGTGGAACTGGCCTATTACTCGGATTACGCCGTACGTCTCGTCAACAGCGAGGAACCGGCCCGGGGCAAGGACGTCCTGACCACGGTGGAGGCGGTCCGGGACCTGTTCGGCGCCAACGCCTCGGCGGCCCGCCGGGCCACGGAGGCCGACGTCACGCGCTTCCGCTCGGTACGGGCCCGGCTGCGCGCCGTCTTCGAGGCGGCCGACCAGGGCGACGAGACCCTCGCGGTCGCCCTGCTGAACTCCCTGCTGCTGGAGTTCCCGGTGAGCCCGCAGATCTCCGGGCACGACCACCGCGACGACGACGGCCGCCCGCTGTGGCACATGCACCTGGCCGACCACCCGTCCAACGCCACGGCGGGCTACGCGGCGATCGCCGCCATGGGCCTGGCGTTCCACCTCACCGAGTACGGCGTGGACCGCCTGGGCCTGTGCGAGGCGGCCCCCTGCCGCAACGCCTACCTGGACACCTCGACCAACCGCTCGCGCCGCTACTGCTCCGACCGCTGCGCCACCCGCGCGAACGTGGCCGCCTACCGCGCCCGCAAACGCCTGGAGGCCGACCGGTCGGTGAGCACGGGCCTGACGGCCGACAGCACCCAGCGCACCCGCGCGAACGGCGAGCGCTGAACGGCCCGGCGCGGCCGGAAGCGCAGCCACACCTTCCCCAGCACCAGTTCCTCGGGCACGGTGCCGTAGTCGGTGCTGTCCCCGCCGGCGTACGCGTTGTCGCCGAGCACCCACCAGCCGCCCTCACGCCGCTCCACCGCCCGCTTGACGACGAGCAGGTCCTGCTGGAACGGATGGCGCAGCACGATCACGTCACCCGGACGGACGCGGGCGCCGTACTGCACCACCAGCCGGTCCCCGTGGTGCAGCGTGGGCACCATGGACGGCCCGGTCACCTCGGCCAGCCCAAGAGGCAGTACGGCACCCCTGCGCTCGCTCTCCTGCAACAGCTCCGGCATCCCCGGCACCTCCCCGGTCCGTTCCTCCACCAGTCTCAGTCTGACCCTGGACTTTTGTCCTAAGCCCCAGGGGGCACCCGCGAAAACGGGCCTTGCACGGAGTAATGTCCCACCTGAGAAGACGATCACGAGGAAGGAATGCTCCATGCTTTCCCGCCTGTTTGCCCCCAAGGTCAAGGTCAGCGCGCACTGCGACCTGCCCTGCGGTGTGTACGACCCGGCCCAGGCCCGCATCGAGGCGGAGTCGGTGAAGGCCGTCCAGGAGAAGATGGCCGGCAACGACGACCCGCACTTCCAGGCTCGCGCCACGGTCATCAAGGAGCAGCGCGCCGAGCTGGCCAAGCACCACGTCTCCGTGCTGTGGAGCGACTACTTCAAGCCCCCGCACTTCGAGAAGTACCCCGAGCTGCACCAGCTGGTCAACGACACCCTGAAGGCCCTCTCGGCCGCCAAGGCCTCCACCGACCCGGCCACGGGTCAGAAGGCCCTGGACTACATCGCCCAGATCGACAAGATCTTCTGGGAGACCAAGAAGGCCTGAACCACAGGCTCGGTCCGGTGACCGGCGGTCGGTGCACCACCGCGGGCCGCTCCGGACGGTGAAGGGCCCGGCCGTGCGGCCGGGCCCTTCACCATGAGCGGGTCCTCCCGGCGCCCGGCGTGCGATGCTGGCCGGGTGATGTCGCGAGAGGATCTGGTCCGGTTGCGGCGGGCCCGGGACCGGATGGACCGGGAGTACGCCGAGCCCCTGGACGTGGCGGCGCTCGCGCACACCGCGCTGATGTCGCCGGGGCACTTCCAGCGCAGTTTCCGTGAGGCGTACGGGGAGACCCCCTACACCTACCTCATGACCCGCCGCATCGAGCGGGCCAAGTCCCTGCTCAGGCGGGGTGACATGAGCGTGACGGAGGTGTGCCTGGCGGTCGGGTGCACCTCGCTGGGCTCGTTCAGTTCACGCTTCACCGAACTCGTCGGCGAGACCCCGAGCGCCTACCGCGCCCGCTCGCACGAGGAGAGCGCGGTGATCCCGGCCTGCGTGACCCGCGCCTTCACCCGCCCGAGGCGCACGGGGCCCCCGCCCGGGCCCTAGGGTCTGCCCGGCGCGTCAGGCCGCAGGCCTCAGTGGCCTCAGCACTGCGGCCCGCGGGCATCGCGAGCCGGTGAACCTTTCCGGTCACGGCATTAGCGTGGTGCGTATGGATCTCAAACTCCGGCAGTGCTTCATCGCCGTGGACGACCACGACAAGGCGCTGACCTTCTACTGCGACGTGCTGGGACTGGAAGTCCGCAACGATGTCGGGTTCGAGGGGATGCGGTGGGTGACCGTGGGCTCGCCGGCGCAGCCCGATGTGGAGATCGTCCTGGAGCCGCCCGCGGCCCATCCGGACATCTCCCCCGCCGACAAGGAGATCATGGCCCGGCTGCTGGCCAAGGGCGTGCTGCGGGGCGTCAACTTCACCACGAGCGACTGCGACGCCCTCTTCGCGCGGGTCCGGGAGTACGGCGCCGACGTCGTCCAGGAGCCCATGGACCAGCCCTACGGCGTACGGGACTGCGCGTTCCGGGACCCGGCCGGGAACATGCTGCGGTTCATGCAGCGCGCGCGGGAATGAACGTGCCGCCGGGTCCCGCGGACCGGGCTCTCCCGCCCGCGCGCCCGCGCCCCCGCCCTACGATCACGCCATGAGCATCCGCTGGACGTACGCCTTCCTCGACCGGCCCGCCGGGCGCTTCGGCCGTGCCCTGGAGTTCTGGTCGGCCGTCACGGACACCCGGCCGTCCGAACGACGGGGCGGACACGACGAGTTCGCCACCCTGGTCCCGGCGGCCGCCGGCGTCGACGCCTGCGGCAAGGTGCAGGCCGTCACGGAAGGCCGGGGCGGCGCGCACCTCGACCTCGCCGTCGACGACGTGACGGGCCTGGTCGCTGCGGCCGTACGGCTCGGGGCCACGCCCGTCGCCGAACACGCGGGTTGGGCCGTCCTGCGCTCACCGGCAGGGCAGTCGTTCTGCGCGGTGCCCTGGCACGGGGAGTCGGTGCGCCCGCCCGTCGTCCGCGGCACCCGCCTGGACCAGGTGTGCCTGGACGTGCCGCCGTCCGCCTTCGCCGGCGAAGTCGCCTTCTGGAGCGGCCTCCTGGAGGGCTGGGGGTCGCGGCCCGGCTCCCGGTCCGAGTTCCACGTGCTCGAACCGCCGTCCGGAGTGCCGGTCCGGATACTGCTGCAACGGCTGGACGAGGAACGGCCCCCCACCGCCCATGTGGACCTGGCCTGCGCGGACATCGGTGCCGCCCGCGCCTGGCACGAGCGCCTGGGCGCGACCCACGTGGCCGATCACCCGCACTGGACGGTGTTGCGGGACCCGGCCGGCGGGGTGTACTGCCTGACCGGCCGGGACCCCGACACGGGCGGCCTGCCGTAGAGGACCCCGGAACGGCGTGCGTCCTCCCGCCGAGACAGCGCACAGGGGGCCGGCGCAGAGCGTGCGTGGGCCCGGTGCCGGTGCGGTGAGGGGCGGGTCCCGCACACCGTGGGGCAGTGCGGGACCCGCCGAGCCGGAGCCCCGGGTCCGCGCGGGGTCAGGAACCGTGCGGACCCGGGGCCGCCGGAGTCTCGTGCGCACCTCAACTGCTGCGCCGGGTCACGAACTCGGCCAGCGCCAGCAGCCCCCCGGCGGCCGCGGGGTCCGGGACGGCGCGGGAGAGCTCGTGGACGGCCTGGGCCATCCGGTCGGCCGCCTGGGACTGCGCCCAGTCCCGGCCACCGGCCCGCTCCACGGCCAGCGCGGCGCGCTCCTCCTCTCCTTCCTGACGGGGCCGGGCGTACAGCTCGGCGAGTTCCTCGGCCGCCGGGGTGCCGGAGGTGAGTGCGGCGACCACGGGCAGGGACTTCTTGCGGGCGGCGAGGTCGGCTCCGGCCGGCTTGCCGGTGCGGCGCGGGTCGCCCCATATGCCGATCACGTCGTCGATGAGCTGGAACGCCAGCCCCGCCTGCCGGCCGAACGCGTCCAGCGCCTCCACCTCCTCCTCGCCGGCCCCCGCGTACAGCGCCCCGGCGGCGCAGGCACAGCCGATCAGCGCGCCTGTCTTGGCCTCGGCCATGGCGAGCACCTCGGCGAGGCTGACCTGGTCGGGCGGGCGCCGCTCCAGGGCCGTGTCCGCGTGCTGGCCCGCGCACAGCTCGACGACGCAGGACGCGAGCCGGGAGGCGACCGCACGCGACGCCGGATGCGGGTCCTCGGCGAGCATCCGCAGGGCCAGCGCCTGCAGGGCGTCCCCGGCGAGGATGGCGTCGGCGTCGCCGAACACCGTCCACGCCGTGGGCCGGTGCCGGCGGGTGGCGTCCCGGTCCATCACGTCGTCGTGCAGCAGCGTGAAGTTGTGGACCAGTTCCACCGCCGCCGCGGCCCGGGCGGCCCCGGCTCTCGCCCCCGGTCCGCCGAGCGCGGCGGCCGCGGTGAGCACCAGGGCCGGACGGATCGCCTTGCCCGCGTTTCCCGCGGTCGGTGTGCCGTCCGCGTCCTCCCAGCCGAAGTGGTAGCTCGCGACCCGGCGCATCGAGGCGGGCAGCGAGGCGACCGCGGAGCGCAGTTCGGGGTCGAACGACACCCGTGCCCGTTCCAGGATCTCCGCCGCGTCCTGCCCGTCCGACGCACACTCCTGCCCCCGGCAGCCGCCCCCCGGGCCACCGGCGGCGGTCTCGGAGCCGTCGAGGCGGCCGGGACCGGCGGGCCGGGGCAGCGGCTCCACGGGCGCCGTCCCCTCCTGCCGCGCCGCCTGCGCGGCGCCCCGCGCGCCGGGCGGACGGGGTGTGGTCCCCGTCATGAACTCGGCCATCCGCTCCCCCTCGGAGACTGCGAGAACCGTGGCGTCCGCCCGCAGGGCACCGGGCGCGCGCCGCCGGGGTGTACTACCCGGCCCGTGGGGCGGGGACACCGGTGACCGGCGAAGGGCCTCAGCGCCAACGCCCGACCTCGATGTTCTCCAGCACACCCAGGGCGTCCGGCACCAGGACCGCCGCCGAGTAGTAGGCCGTCACCAGGTACTTGATGATGGCCTGTTCGTTGATGCCCATGAACCGCACGGACAGGCTCGGCTCGATCTCGTCCGGGATGCCCTTGGCGCGCAGCCCGATGACGCCCTGGTCCTCCTCTCCGGTGCGCAGCGCGATGATCGAGCTGGTCCGCGCCTCGGTGACCGGGATCTTGTTGCACGGGAAGATCGGCACCCCGCGCCAGGTGGGGATCCGGTTGCCGCCCATGTCGATCGTCTCGGGTACCAGCCCCCGCTTGTTCAGCTCGCGGCCGAACGCGGCGATGGCACGGGGGTGGGCGAGGAACAGTTTGGTACTGCGGCGCCGGCTGAGCAGTTCGTCCATGTCGTCGGGGCTCGGCACCCCGTCGTGCGGCTGGATCCGCTGGTCGTACTCGCAGTTGTGGAGCAGTCCGAAGTCACGGTTGTTGATGAGCTCGTGCTCCTGGCGCTCTTTCAGCGCCTCTACGGTGAGCCTGAGTTGCTGCTCCGTCTGGTTCATCGGCTGGTTGTAGAGGTCGGCCACCCGCGAGTGGATCCGCAGGACGGTCTGGGCGATGCTCAGCTCGTACTCGCGGGGCCGGGCCTCGTAGTCGACGAAGGTGTGCGGAATGTCCGGCTCACCGCTGTGCCCCGCGGCGAGCTCGACCGCCTTCTCGCCGTACTTGTTGGTGCGCTGCCCGGGGATCGAGCGCAGTCGCCCCAGGTGGTCGGTGAGCGACTCGGCGCGCTCGGCGACCTGCTCGAAGTCGTGCCGGGACAGGACCAGCACGGTGCACGCGGTGGCGGCGCGGACCGTGTGGTCCCACATGGCGTCCGGGTCGAGCAGCGCCTGTTCGCCGAAGTGGGCGCCGTCGGCGAGGACGCCGAGTACCTGGTCGTCGCCGTAGGGGCCGGTGCCGACCTTCTCTGCCCTGCCGTGCGCGAGGAGGTAGACCTCCTCGGCCCGGTTGCCGAAGGAGGCGATCACCTGTCCGGCGGCGATCTCGCGCTGCCTGCAGCGCTGGGCCAGTTCGGAGAGCACGTCGTCGTCCTCGTACCCGCGCAGCACCGGCAGCTCGCCGAGTTCGGCGGGGATCACCTCGACACGGTCGCCGGTCTTCACGAAGGTGATCCGGCCGTCGCCGACCGCGTAGGTGAGCCGCCGGTTGACCCGGTACGTGCCGCCCTGCACGTCGACCCACGGCAGCATGCGCAGCAGCCAGCGTGAGCTGATCTCCTGCATCTGGGGTACGGACTTGGTGGTGGTGGCCAGGTTCCGCGCGGCCGCGGTGCCGAGGCTCTGCTGCGGCCGGTCCTGCTCCGTGCGGACCTCATCGCCTACCGACATAGAGAATTGCCCTCCCACTCATGCCCGGCACGATCGGCGCCGCGCATCGATTTGCGAGCCCCAGCCTTCCATCACGTAACGTGTCCGTGCTATTACACGAAAGAGCGGGAATGGATCACCATCGGTCCGGGCAGGCGTAGCGATCCTGTTCGACCCGTGCCCGATCGCGGCGGGGCCGGCCCCCGGCGGCCACCGCCCCGCCGTCGTCCGCAGCGG
The DNA here is from genome assembly GCF_000720185.1 of Streptomyces sp. NRRL S-340. Taxonomy (GTDB): domain Bacteria; phylum Actinomycetota; class Actinomycetes; order Streptomycetales; family Streptomycetaceae; genus Streptomyces. The sequence goes on from NZ_JOIY01000004.1 coordinate 158,518, forward strand.
GTGCCGCGGCGGCCGCGGCACGAGCGCGGCGGTGCCGGGGACAATGGACGGATGACCAGCCCCGCCGCCCCCGTCCCCGACCCTGCCGCGCCGGCGCCGAGGCTCCCCTCTCCCGTGCAGGAGCTGAGCGACGACCGGTTCGGCCGGCGCGGACTGCGCCTGCTGCTCAAGCGGGACGACCTGATCCATCCGGAGCTGACCGGCAACAAGTGGCGCAAGCTCGCCCCGAACCTGCGGGCCGCCGCCGGACGGACCGTCGTCACCTTCGGCGGCGCCTACTCCAACCACCTGCGGGCCACCGCGGCGGCGGGCCGCCTCCTCGGGTTGCCCACGGTGGGGGTGGTCCGCGGCCAGGAGCTGGCCGGCCGTCCCCTCAACCCCTCCCTGGCCCGGTGTGCGGCCGACGGGATGCGTCTGCACTTCGTCGACCGGCAGACGTACCGGCGCAAGGCCGAACCGGCGACCCTGGCGGCCGTCCTGCGCGCGGTGGGGGCCGCGGACGCCTTCGTCGTGCCCGAGGGCGGCAGCAACTCCCTCGCCGTGCACGGCTGCACGGCGCTCGGCGCGGAACTGGGCGACCGGGCCGACGTCGTCGCCGTCGCCTGCGGGACCGGCGGCACGCTCGCGGGCCTGGCCGCCGGGCTGCCGGAGGGCGGGCGAGCCCTCGGCATACCGGTGCTCAAGGGCGGCTTCCTGGAGGCCGCGGTGCTGGCCCTGCAGGAAGAGGCCTTCGGCGCCCGGCGCGGCACGTGGTCCCTCGACGACCGCTTCCACTTCGGCGGCTACGCCCGCACCACCCCCCGGCTCGACGCCTTCGCCGAGGACTTCGGCGCGCGCCACGGCCTGCCGGTCGAGCGCCTGTACGTCGCCAAGATGCTGTACGGGCTGCTCACGCTGGCCGAGGAGGGCGCCTTCGCGCGCGGGACGACGATCGCCGCCGTCGTGACGGGCCGGCCGTTCCCGTCGTAGCCGGGTCTCCCGAGCCGCGGCTCGACGAGCCGGGTCCCCCGGGCCCCGGCCGCCGGCCGGGCGGCGGCGCGGGGGCCGTGCGCGTGCGGCTACGCGGCTTCCCGGTAGGCGGCCGCCTCCTCCAGGTCCAGCCTGCGCAGCAGCGTGCGCAGCATCTCGTCGTCGATGTAGCGGCCGTCCCGCAGGCGCACGAAGACCGCGCGCTCGGCGCCGATCATGTCCCGGGAGAGCCTGCGGTAGGTGTCGTCGACCGACTCGCCGGTGACCGGGTTGGTCTGGCCGAGGCGTTCCCACACGGCGTTGCGGCGGCGTTCCAGGACCGAGCGCAGCCGGTCGGCCAGCGGGGGCGGCAGGGCGTTGCGCTCGTCGGTGAGCAGTTCCTCCAGGCGCTGTTCGGCGACCCGGGAGGCCTGCGCCTGGGCGTTCGCCTCCGCGAGCGTGGCGGCCTGCGCGTCGTGGCCGGGGAACTTCAGCAGGCGGATCAGCGGCGGCAGGGTCAGGCCCTGCACGACCAGCGTCCCGATGACCGTGGTGAAGGTCAGGAAGAGGATCAGGTTCCGCTGCGGGAAGGGCCCCCCGCCGTGCACCGTGAGCGGGATCGAGAAGGCGATGGCCAGGGACACCACGCCCCGCATCCCCGCCCACGCGGTGACCATGGCACCTCTCCAGGTGGGGTTCTCCTCGCGCTCCCGCACCCGCCGCAGCAGCCGCGGCATGAACGTCGCCGGGTACACCCACACGAACCGGGTGGCCACGACCACCAGGAAGACGGCGATCGCGTACCAGGCCGCCGCCGCTCCGGCGTACTCCTCCAGTCCCCGCAGGACGACCGGCAGTTGGAGGCCGATGAGGGCGAACACCGCCGACTCCAGGACGAACGCGACCATCTTCCACACGGCCTCCTCCTGGAGGCGGGTGGCGAAATCGACCTCCCACGCGCGGTGACCGAGGTAGAGGGCGACGGTGACGACCGCGAGGACCCCGGAGGCGTGCACCTGCTCGGCGACGCCGTAGGCGACGAACGGGATCAGCAGGGAGAGCGTGTTCTGCAGCAGCGCCTCCTTCAGGTGGGTGCGCAGCCAGTGCAGCGGCGCCATCAGCACGAGTCCGACGCCGACACCGCCGACCGCGGCGACGAGGAACTCCTCCACTCCCCCGGACCAGGTCGCGCCCTCCCCGACGGCCGCGGCGAGGGCCACCTTGTAGGCGGTGATCGCCGTGGCGTCGTTGAGCAGGGACTCACCCTGAAGGATCGTGGTGATGCGCGAGGGGAGCCCGACGCGGCGGGCCACCGCCGTGGCCGCGACCGCGTCCGGCGGGGCGACCACGGCGCCCAGCACCAGGGCCGCCGTCAGCGGCAGCCCCGGAACGATCAGGTACGCGGCCCAGCCCACCACGAAGGTCGCGAACAGCGCGTACCCGACCGAGAGCAGTGCCACGGGCCGCAGTTGCGCGCGCAGGTCCAGGTAGGAGCTGTCCGCGGCGGACGTGTACAGCAGCGGGGGCAGCAGCAGCGGCAGGACCACCTCGGGGTCGAGGGTGTAGTCCGGCACCCCGGGAACGTAGGAGACGGCCAGCCCCGCGGCGACCAGCAGCAGCGGTGCCGGTACCGGGGTGCGCCGGGCGGCCCCGGCCACCACGGCGCTGCCCGCCACCAGCAACAGCAGCGGCATCACGTCCATCGTCCTCGCCCACCCATCGTCTCGTCCCGCCCGGATCGCCCCGCGCGGTCATCCGCGCGAACGTCGTAATCTGGCAATCATGAAACAGTGCACGCACACCGACGCGCTGCCGCATCCGGAGCCCGGTCCCCGCAGCGAGACGTGCCCGGAGTGCCTGCGGGACGGTACACACCCCGTGCAGCTGCGGCTGTGCCTGACCTGTGGCCACGTGGGATGCTGCGACTCGTCGCCCGGGCAGCACGCCACGAAGCACCACAAGGACACCGGTCACCCGGTGATGCGGACCTTCGAACCCGGGGAAGACTGGCGTTGGTGCTTCGTGGACCACGTCCTGGTGTGACCGGACTTTCGGACGGTTCGACCGTCTGACGTGTGGGTACGTCAACCCGGCGCGCGTCGCTCCCATTTGGATCCGCCCAACCCCTAGCCACGGAGCGTATCCGTAGGTTTACTATGAGTGACAGAAAGGGGTCGGGGTCCCGGGGACAGGAATGTCGGGCGCGCGGTAGCGTCACCGCTGGACCATGAATCGTGTGCCCCGGGGGGCGACCCTCGGCCCGAGAGAGCTTGTAGAGCTTGTACCACCTTGGAGGTGAGGGTGTCCCAGATCGCAGGCGAGCCCGCGGCGAACCAGGACTTCGTGGAAGTCCGGCTGCCGGCTGCGGGTGCCTACCTGTCGGTGCTGCGGACGGCCACGGCCGGCCTGGCGGCCCGTTTGGACTTCACCCTCGACGAGATCGAGGACCTGCGCATCGCGGTGGACGAGGCCTGCGCGATCCTGCTCCAGCAGGCCGTGCCCGGCTCGGTGCTCAGCTGTGTCTTCCGGCTGGTCGACGACTCCCTGGAGGTCACCGTCTCGGCCCCGACCACGGACGGTCACGCCCCCTCGCGGGACACCTTCGCCTGGACCGTCCTGTCGGCCCTGGCGGGCAAGGTCTCCTCCGCCGTCGACGAGGACAAGACCGTTTCGATCAGCCTCTACAAACAGCGCGGCGCGGGACCCGGGCCGGCGTGAGGAACGGGGACGGGCCGGTGCGGGACGAAGAGCGCGGCACACGGGAGCTGCCGGCGGAGGGCGCCATCGCGCCCCGCGCCGACGCGGCCGGGACTCCTTCCGGAAGTCCTTCCGGGGGCGGGCCGGGCGCGCCGGCGGGGCCTTCACGGCCCGCGGGCGGCATCGAGGGCATCGACGGCATCCCCGAGCAGGCCAGACCGCACCCGGACGACGAGACCCCGCGGCCCGCTCGTGGCGAGGGGCGGCGGGAGCGGGACGACGCCGTGCAGGGCACGCCTCCGCCGGCCCGGAGCGATGCCTCCGCCGGCCACGGGGGTCCCCCCGTCCGTTCCCCGCAGCCGGGGGCGGAGGAGCGGGCAGGGGCTCGGGGAAGGGCGACGGGCGGGACGATGAGCGAGCACGAGCGATACTCCGAGGACGCCGCGCAGGGCGCCCCGAGCGTGCACGGCACGCGGCACGACCCCCATGACCGCAGTGGCGCCCGCGCGATGTTCGTGGAGCTGCGCGCGCTGCCGGAGGGCAGCCCGCAGTACGCGGAGCTGCGCAACCAGCTGGTCCGGATGCACCTGCCGCTCGTCGAGCACCTCGCGCGCCGTTTCCGCAACCGGGGCGAGCCGCTGGACGACCTCACCCAGGTCGCCACCATCGGGCTGATCAAGTCGGTCGACCGTTTCGACCCCGACCGCGGCGTCGAGTTCTCCACGTACGCGACCCCGACGGTCGTCGGTGAGATCAAGCGGCACTTCCGGGACAAGGGCTGGGCCGTGCGGGTGCCGCGGCGGCTGCAGGAGCTGCGGCTCTCCCTCACCACGGCGACGGCCGAGCTGTCCCAGCTGCACGGCCGCTCCCCCACGGTGCACGAGCTGGCGGAGAAGCTCGCCATCTCGGAGGAGGAGGTCCTGGAGGGCCTGGAGTCGGCCAACGCCTACTCCACGCTGTCCCTGGACGTCCCCGACACCGACGACGAGTCCCCGGCGGTCGCGGACACCCTCGGCGCGGAGGACGAGGCGCTCGAGGGCGTGGAGTACCGCGAGTCGCTGAAGCCGCTGCTGGAGGACCTCCCACCGCGCGAGAAGCGCATCCTGCTGCTGCGTTTCTTCGGCAACATGACCCAGTCGCAGATCGCGCAGGAGGTCGGCATCTCACAGATGCACGTCTCCCGCCTGCTGGCCCGCACCCTGGCCCAGCTGCGGGAGAAGCTGCTGGTGGAGGAGTAGCCCCGCGCGCGAGCGGTGGCGCGGCCGCGCGGGCCGCTGAGCGGCTGCCCGGCCCGTGGGGTGCCTGCGGCGCGCGGCGGCGCAGAGCGTCCGGGCACCGGCGGCCCGCGGCGTGAGTGAAGCCGGGTGCGAGGGGAGCCGGGCATCCCGCGGCAACGCCGCGGATGCGCGTGCCGCACCCCGCGCCCGCGGCACCACCCTCACAGGGCGATACAGCTAGCGCTGTTCGCTCTCGCGCGCGCGGCCCGGACCCCTGATGCCGAGGGCGCGGGTCGTCGCCGGGTGCACGAGCAGGACCAGGGAGGCCACGGCCACCGCCGCGAGCGCGATGCCCGCCGGGACGGCCACGCTGTCGGCCTGCAGCAGGCTGTAGGCGACGGGCAGCGCCATGATCTGGGTGATGACCGCCGGGCCCCGGCTCCAGCCGCGCCGGCGCAGCAGCCCACGGGCGGCCAGCAGCGGCAGCAGCGCCAGCACGAGGACGGTGATCCCGCCGGTGACCGCCTGCTGCCGGTCGCCGCCGTCGCCCGTGAGGCCGAGGACCAGCATCCAGACGCCGCCGACGAGCAGTGCGAGCCCTTCCAGCGCGCACAGCGCCGCCGCGGAGGTCAGCCGTCCTGGGCGCGGGCCGGAGGCGTCCGTGGAGTCGGTCCGGGAGTTCTGCTCACTGCTCACCCCAGAAGGGTAGCCTCAGCCCCGCGCAGCGGCCCTCGCGGAGCTGACCGCCGTGTCCAGGCTCACGCCCGCCCCTCTTACCCGATCCCTACCTCGGCCTGGGCCGAGTACTCCTCAGTAGGTACGCTGCTGACCATGCGTGCACTTCTCGTGGTCAATCCGGCGGCAACCACCACAAGCGCACGTACGCGCGACGTCCTGATCCACGCCCTCGCCAGTGAGATGAAACTGGACGCGGTCACCACCCAGTACCGGGGCCACGCGCGCGACCTGGGCCGCCAGGCGGCGGACAGCGACGACGTCGACCTGGTCGTGGCCCTCGGCGGCGACGGCACGGTCAACGAGGTGGTGAACGGCCTGCTGCACCGCGGCCCCGACCCCGAGCGCCTGCCCCGCCTCGCGGTGGTGCCGGGAGGCTCCACCAACGTCTTCGCCCGCGCCCTGGGCCTGCCCAACGACGCGGTCGAGGCGACCGGCGCGATCCTGGACGCCCTGCGCGAGGGAAGCGAGCGCACGGTCGGCCTGGGACTCGCCTCCGGGACGCCGGGCACCGACGACGCGGCGGTCCCCGAACGCTGGTTCACCTTCAACGCCGGCCTCGGATTCGACGCGGGCGTCGTCGGCCGCGTCGAACAGCAGCGGGAGCGCGGCAAGAAGTCCACGCACGCCCTGTACGTGCGCCAGGTGCTGCGCCAGTTCTTCGGCGAGCCGAACCGCCGGCACGGCGCGATCACCCTGGAGCGGCCGGGCGAGGACCCGGTCGCCGATCTGGTGGTGGCGATAGTCTCGAACACCTCGCCGTGGACCTACCTGGGCAATCGCCCGATGTACACGTCCCCCAAGGCGTCGTTCGACACCGGCCTCGACGTGCTCGGTCTCAGCCGTCTGTCCACGGCCGCGGTCGCCCGGTACGGCACGCAGTTGCTCACTTCGTCCCCGGAGCGCGGGCCGCAGGGCAGGCACGCCCTGTCGCTGCACGACCTGAGCAGCTTCACCTTGCATTCGAAGGCGCCGCTCCCCCTCCAGATGGACGGTGACCACCTGGGGCTGCGTACGAGCGTGACGTTCACAGGCGTACGCCGTGCACTGCGTGTGATTGTGTGAGCGGAAGGGCCTAAAGTCCTTTCACTCGAACGTTTAGGCCAGGATCCACCCCATGGAAGTACGGCTGTGACCTAGTCGACACCGAGGAATCCAAAAAAAGTTTCCGGAAGGGGTTGTATCCGCCGCCGAGGTTTGCGAATCTCTACATGGCGATCGGGACGGCCCCCACACCGGGCCCCGGAGATCGCCGGAACCCCTCTTCAATCCACAGGACCACGCCAGGGAAACCTGACGGTCGGCCCTTCACTTGTTGAGGGATTCGTGAAAGCGTTCACATTCACAAGCACTTGCACGTAATACCAAGGAGAGGTAGCAGCCATGGACTGGCGTCACAACGCCGTTTGCCGCGAGGAAGACCCCGAGCTCTTCTTCCCCATCGGCAACACCGGTCCTGCGCTGCTGCAGATCGAGGAAGCCAAGGCCGTCTGCCGTCGCTGCCCGGTTATGGAGCAGTGCCTGCAGTGGGCGCTCGAGTCCGGCCAGGACTCCGGCGTCTGGGGTGGTCTCAGCGAGGACGAGCGCCGTGCGATGAAGCGCCGCGCCGCCCGCAACCGGGCCCGTCAGGCCTCCGCCTGACCACAGCCACCCCGCTGACAGCCTGAGCTTGGCGGCGCGTGCAGCGTGCACGCATCCCCCGCCCCCGAGCCGCAGCGCGCAGTACCCCCGATGCTCCCCCAGGCTCTTCGAGCACGGGGTACCCCCATTCCGGTGGGGCAGCAACGAGCGACTGGCCCCGGACCCGCCAAGGTCCGGGGCTTTTTGCTGTGCCGACGACGGGGGCGGGGCGGATCCCGCGGGCAACGGCCGTGGTGGGGGCGCGGGGCGGACGATCCTCGTGGGGAACGGTCACCGTGAGGAACGGTCACCGTGAAGAAGCGTTCGCCGTGGGGAACGGCTCGCCGAGCCCGGCTACTTGGGCGTCCCCACCGGGATGTCGAGCACCACGCGTGTGCCCCGCTCGGGCGCCGGGACCATGTCGAAGGTGCCGCCCAACTCGCCCTCCACCAGGGTCCGTACGATCTGCAGGCCGAGATTGCCCGAGCTGTGCGGGTCGAAGCCCTCGGGCAGCCCCACTCCGTCGTCCTGCACGGTGACGAGCAGACGGCCCTCGCGAGTGGTGCCGCCGCGGACCGCCGACACCTCGACGGTTCCGGTGTCGCCCTCCAGGAAGCCGTGTTCCAGGGCGTTCTGCAGGATCTCGGTCAGGACCATCGACAACGGCGTGGCGACCTCGGCGTCCAGGATCCCGAACCGGCCGCTGCGCCGGCCGGCGACCTTGCCCGGCGAGATCTCGGCGACCATCGCCAGCACCCGGTCGGCGATCTCGTCGAACTCCACCCGCTCGTCCAGGTTCTGAGACAGCGTCTCATGGACGATGGCGATCGAGCCGACCCGGCGAACCGCCTCCTCCAGTGCCTCCCGGCCGCGTTCGGAGTCGATGCGCCGGGCCTGGAGCCGGAGCAGCGCGGCCACCGTCTGGAGGTTGTTCTTGACCCGGTGGTGGATCTCCCGGATGGTCGCGTCCTTGGTGATCAACTCACGTTCGCGGCGGCGCAGTTCGGTGACGTCGCGGAGCAGTACCAGTGAACCGATGCGGGTTCCCTTGGGTTTGAGCGGGATGGCCCGGAACTGGATCACCCCGTCGTGTGCCTCGATCTCGAACTCGCGCGGCGCCCAGCCGCTCGCCAGCTTCACCAGCGCCTCGTCCACCGGGGCGCGGGACGGGGCGAGTTCGGCCGTGGCCTCGCCGAGATGCTGGCCGACGAGGTCGGCGGCCAGACCGAGCCGGTGGTAGGCGGACAGCGCGTTCGGCGAGGCGTAGGTGACCACGCCGTCGGCGTCCAGCCGGATCAGGCCGTCCCCGACGCGCGGCGAGGCGTCCATGTCGACCTGCTGGTCGGGGAAGGGGAAGGAGCCGGCCGCGATCATCTGCGCCAGGTCGGAGGCGCTCTGCAGGTACGTCAGCTCCAGTCGGCTCGGGGTGCGCACGGTGAGGAGGTTGGTGTTGCGCGCGATGACCCCGAGGACGCGTCCCTGGCGCCGTACCGGGATGGACTCGACCCGGACCGGTACCTCCTCGCGCCACTCCGGGTCTCCCTCGCGGACGATCCGCCCCTCGTCGAGCGCGGCGTCCAGCATCGGGCGGCGGCCGCGCGGGACGAGGTGACCGATCATGTCGTCCTGGTAGGACGTCGGGCCGGTGTTGGGCCGCATCTGGGCGACGGAGACGTAACGGGTGCCGTCCAGCGTGGGTACCCACAGCACCAGGTCGGCGAAGGAGAGGTCGGAGAGCAGCTGCCACTCCGAGACCAGCAGGTGGAGCCATTCGAGATCGGAGTCGTCGAGGGCGGTGTGCTGGCGTACGAGTTCGTTCATGGAGGGCACGTCTGCGAGCGTACCCGGGCGTTTGTACGGTTTCGAAATACGCGGGGGCACGAGGGACGGGTCCGCGAGGGGCCGGGGGCACTGCGAGGGGCGGGGCCCTGCGGCCGCCCGAGACGTGCGGGCCCCGGGGCCGGGTGCGGCCCGGCCCGGAGACACCCGCGGGCCGCGGCGCCTGGGAGGGACCCTCAACCCTCCCGGCACCGCAGCCCGGAGCAACATCGGCCGTGGGGTGTGCGGTCCCGGTCGGCCGAAGGGTGAGGAGCCGGGGCAGTCAGGGCAGAGAGCGCCGGTTCCTCGGTCCGCCCTCCTGTGCGGGGAGGACGGAGGTTCACGTGTTCACCTCGTTGCCTGTGGCGCGCGAGCGCGGCGCACAGGCCCTTGTTCTGGATCCCTCTCGATTCTGGACTAGACCACTTGTGCCTGTCCATGAGCGGGAAGCACTTCGTTGTGCCTTCTTCGTCGGACGACCGGGCCGGGACCGGCCCGGCGACCCGGCCCACCGGCCGCGCCCGCCGGGCGGTGGGCCGGCCGTACCTGCCGGTCCGACCGGACCTGTCGAACCGGCCGCCGGCCCTCAGGGGCCGGACGCCGGGCGTTCGTCACGCAGCAGCCTAGCCCGCCCGGCTCAGCCACGGGGCCAGATGGTCATGGCAATTTCCGCGACCGCCTCCAGTTCCTCGCGGCTCGCACCGTCGCGGGCCTGCTGGGACATCCCCTGGATCAGCGCGCCGACGTACCGGGCGAGCGCGCCGGTGTCGGTGTCCGCGGGCAGTGTGCCGGCGGCCACGTCCGCCTTGATACGGCTCTCGAAGGCGGCGATGTTCTCGTTGCGCCGCGCCCGCAGGGACTGTTCGACCTCGGGCGTCGTGCAGTTGGTGGCCGCGTGGATGACCAGGCAGCCGTGCGGACGGCCCGGGGCGGTGTACTCGGCCGCCGCCTCGCGCAGGATCCGTCCGACGGCGGCGCGGGCCGTGGGCTCCTCCGTCAGGGCGCGGGCGCCGAAGGACCCGTACCGCTCGCCGTAGTCGTGGACCACCTCGGCGAAGAGCGCCTGCTTGTCACCGAAGGCCGCGTAAAGGCTGGGGGCGCCGATGCCCATGGCTCGGGTGAGGTCCGAGACGGAGGTGCCTTCGTACCCGTGCTCCCAGAAGGCCAGAACGGCCTTCTCCAGCGCGGTCGCCCGGTCGAACGAGCGGGGCCGGCCGCGCCGCCGGGCGCCGGGCACGCCTGCCGCACCCGCACTGACCTGCTCTTCTGTCTCCTGCTTCACCACCATGGGGTGATTTTATAGCGGGCACTAGAGAAATGACAGCCGCATGCGGTACGGTCTTTCTGTAGCGACCGCTAGGGAAATTCGAAGGGGCTTGCCATGGGGACGGACGAGCGCTCGGGCGCGACCGGGGGGACGGGCAGGGCCGCGGGTTCGCTCGCGGGGCGGACCGCGCTGGTCACCGGGGCGAGCAGGGGCATCGGGCGAGGTGTGGCCGAGCGGCTGGCACGGGACGGCGCGCGCGTCGCCGTGCACTACGGGAACAACGAGGCGGCGGCCCAGGACACGGTCGCCGCGATCCGGGCGGCGGGCGGCTCGGCCTTCGCCATCGGCGTCGAGCTGGGGCGGCCCGGCGACGCCGAGGCGCTCTGGGCGGAGTTCGACCGGCACGCGGACGGTGTGGACATCCTGGTGAACAACGCGGGAATCGGCACCTCACCGCCATTGGAAGAGATCGACGAGGAACAGTACGACCGGGTCTTCGCGGTGAACACCAAGGCACCGTTCTTCATCGTCCGGCACGGCCTGGGGCGTCTGCGCGACGGCGGCCGGATCGTCAACATCTCCACCGGCCTCGCTCGCGACGCCGTCATGCCGGACAAGGTGGCCTACGCGATGACGAAAGCCGCGCTCGACGTGTTCAGCCGGGACCTGTCCAAGCTGCTGGGTCAGCGCGGCATCACGGTCAACTCGGTGGGACCGGGCCTCATCGACACCGACAACACGGCCGGACTGCTGCACCGGACACCGGGCGGCTGGGAGCGGGGGGCGGCGATGTCCGCGCTCGGGCGCGTGGGCACACCGGCCGACGTGGCGGACGTGGTGGCGTTCCTCGCCTCGGACGGGGCACGGTGGGTGACGGGGAGCTGGGTGGACGCGACGGGGGGTTCGCTGATGTAGGCGCGGTGCGGGGCCGCCGGTCGCGTCGGGGCGGACGGGGCCGGGAAGCGACGGGCGGAAAGGCGGCAGCGGCGAGGAGGTGACGGCCGGGTGGCGGGGCCCTGAAGCCGGGGGCCGGGGGTTGCGCGGGACGGGTCCTGGGAACCCGATTCTGCTAGATTGGTCTAAACCACACGACCCCTCCTTTCCGGGTCCGGTCCCCTTCTCGGCTCTCCTCAGATCGGCAGGCCCAGCGTGGAAGTTGTCATCGTTCCGGATGCCAGGGCGGGCGGCGAGCTCATCGCCGAGGCCATGGCGCAGCTGCTGCGGCGGAAGCCCGACGCCCTGCTCGGCGTGGCCACGGGTTCTACTCCGCTGCCCGTCTACGAAGCGCTGGCGGCCAAGGTGCGTTCCGGCGCCGCTGACACCTCCCGGGCGCGGATCGCTCAGCTCGACGAGTACGTGGGGCTGCCCGCCGATCACCCGGAGTCCTACCGCTCCGTGCTGCGCCGGGAGGTGCTGGAGCCGCTGGGGATCGGCATGGAGGCGTTCCTGGGACCCGACGGCACCGCCGAGGACGTGCAGGCGGCCTGCGAGGCGTACGACAAGGCGCTGGTCGACGCGGGAGGCGTGGATCTCCAGCTGCTCGGCATCGGCACCGACGGGCACATCGGGTTCAACGAGCCGTGCTCGTCGCTCGCCTCGCGGACGCGCATCAAGACGCTGACCGAGCAGACGCGCGTGGACAACGCGCGCTTCTTCGGCGGCGACGTCGGCCAGGTCCCCCACCACGTGATCACCCAGGGCATCGGAACGATCCTGGAGGCCCGGCACCTGGTGCTGCTGGCGACGGGTGAGGGCAAGGCGGACGCGGTCGCCGCGACCGTCGAGGGACCGGTCGCGGCGGTCTGTCCGGCCTCGGCGCTGCAGCTTCACCCGCACGCCACCGTCGTCGTCGACGAGGCCGCCGCCGCCAAGCTGAAGCTGGCCGACTACTTCCGCCACACCTACGCCGACAAGCCGGAGTGGCAGGGCATCTGAGGAGCGCGGCCCCAGCGGAGGCGCCGGTGCCCTGGAGGGCGCGACCGGCGCCTTCGCCGTACGCCCCGCGAAACCCGAGCGAGCCCAGGCCGGGCCCCTCGCCCGCGTCGGCGGCCGAGCCGTCGACGGTGTCACCGGCCACCGGGGCGGCACTCGTCGCGCTGGGACGGCGCGCGTCCCGCCCGCTGGCGGCCATGCGCGGACCCTGTACGGCCACCGCCCCGAACCGGCCCCCGGACCCGGCGTCCCCACGGTCCACAAGCGGCTCCGCGCCGGCCCGTGCCTCGCCCGGCCCCCCGCCCGCCGGCGTCCAGGGACGGGTCAGGTCCGCAGCCGCCGTCCGGGGCCGGGGATGGACTGCTCCGCCCGGCAGGGTGCTGCCGGGCGGAGGGGGACCCCGTCTCGGGCGGGGGCGCCGGTGTGCGGGTCAAGCGCCACCGAAGAGCGTGCGTCGCAGGAACCACCGTCCTGCGCCGCTCACTCCCCCGCGACGGCATCTCCCGCGATGACTTCCGCCGCGGCCCGGCCGCATACGCGGGCCGCGCCGTGGGTCGCGATGTGGAGGGAGCCCCTGGAGGGAGCCTGGGGGACGCCCATCTCCACCACGATGGTGTCGGGGCGCGCCGCGATCAGGGTGTCGAGGGCCGCCGCCATCCAGGGGTGACGGTGTTCGTCGCGGACGACCGCCACCACCCTGCGGCCGGCCGCCGCCTCCAGGGCCGCCTGCCCGGCGTCCGGTCCGCTGAAGCTTCCGGTCTCCGTGCCGGGCAGCAGGCGGCCGAGTTCCGCCGCCACGCCCCAGGGGGTCTCGGTGCCGACGGCGATGTTGGCGACGGGGGTGAGGGCGGCGACGTAGGGCGGCCGGACCAGGGGGGTGAACGTTTCAGCGACGGTGACCCGCAGGGCGCGGCGCGCCGCCCGCAGTCCGACCTCCGGATCGGCGGGGGTCCGCGCCGCGGCGGCCGCCGCGGAGGCGGTCCAGCGGGTGAGGGCACGGACACGTTCAGCGGCGTCCGCGAGCCGCTCCTCGGGCAGGTCCCCGGAGCGGACCGCGGCGACCAGGGCGTCGCGCAGCCGGCGCACGGTCTCCTCGTCCGCGAGGCCACCGCCCACGCAGATCGCGTCGGCACCGGCGGCGACGGCGAGGACGCTGCCCCGCTCGATGCCGTAGGTGTCGGCGATGGCCTTCATCTCCACGGCGTCGGTGACGATCAGGCCGTCGTAGCCCAGCTCGCCGCGCAGGAGGTCGGTCAGGACGCGCCGGGACAACGTTGCCGGAAGTTCCGGCTCCAGGGCCGGTACGAGGATGTGGGCGCTCATCACGGCCTTGGTGCCGGCGGCGATCGCCGCGCGGAACGGGGCCAGGTCACGTGCCTGGAGCACGTCGGTGTCCACGTCGATGCGCGGCAGCGCGTGGTGGGAGTCGACCGCGGTGTCGCCGTGCCCGGGGAAGTGCTTGGTGCAGGCGGCGACGCCCGCCGCCTGCAGTCCGGTGACGTAGGCGGCGGTGTGCCGGGCGACCAGGTCCGGGGCGGCGCCGAAGGAGCGGACGCCGATGACGGGGTTGCCGGGGTTGGAGTTGACGTCGGCCGAGGGCGCCCAGTTGAAGTTGGCGCCGCACTCGGCGAGCCGCCTGCCCAGCTCCCGGGCGACGTGCTCGGTCAGCTCCACGTCGTCCACCGCGCCCAGCGCGTGGTTGCCGGGGAAGCTGGAGCCGGTGCGCACCTCCAGGCGCGTGACGTCGCCGCCCTCCTCGTCGATGGCGACCAGGACGTCCTCGCGTTCGGCGCGGAGCTGGGCGGTGAGGGCGCTCAGCTGCCCGGCCGTGGCGACGTTGCGCCCGAACAGGGCGACCGAGGCCAGTCCTTCGCCGAGGTGGCGCAGCAGCCAGTCGGGGGCCGTGGTCCCGGTGAAGCCGGGCTGGAGGACGGTCAGCGCGTCACGGGCGAGAGCGTCGTTCTGCGAGCCGGACGCAGTGGTGCCGCTGGCGAATGTCGTCATCGGGTGGCGTTATCCCTTCACGGCGCCCGCGGTCAGGCCCGCGGCCATCTTGCGCTGTACGAGGAGGAACAGAACGACGATCGGTACGGCCATCATGGTGGCTCCGGCCATCATCGGGGCGTATTCGGTGCCGTGCTTGGTGGTGAAGTTGCCGAGCCAGACAGTAGCGGTCTCGTGCTCCTGGCTCATCAGCATCAGGGCGTAGAGGTACTCGTTCCATGCCTGGATGAAGCCGTAGACGGAGGTGGCGACCATGCCGGGGGCCAGCAGCGGGAAGACGACCCGGATGAAGGCGCCGGTGCGGGTGCAGCCGTCGACCATGGCGGCCTCCTCCAGCTCCTTGGGGATGTTGACGATGAAGCCGCGCAGCGTCCACACCGTGAAGGGGAGGATGAAGGTCAGGTACGTGATGATGAGCCCGGTCAGCTTGTCGTACTGCCCCAGGTCGTTGAGGAGCAGGAAGATCGGGATGATCATCGCGACCAGCGGCACCATCTGCACCGCCAGGATGCCCACGATCACGATCTTGCGGCCGCGGAAGGCGAACCGGGAGATGGCGAGCGCGGCCAGGGTGCCGACGACCATGCCGACGACCACCACGACCAGCGAGACGACGAGGCTGCGCCCGACCGGGCCCCAGAAGTCCGCGATGTCCAGGGCGCGTTCGAAGTTGTCGAAGGTGAGGCCGGTCGGCAGCAGGCTCGGGTCCGGGTCGATGGCGTCCTTGGCCGGCTTGAACGCCGTGTTGAGCATCCAGTAGAGGGGGAAGCCCAGGACGAGGAAGGCCAGCAGGCCGAGCAGGTTCCAGCCGAGCTTCGGCGACCGGCGGCGGCGGACCGGAGGGGTGGCGGTGGTCGTGCCGCTCAGGGTGCTCATTCGACCTCTCCGATCTTCAGCATCTGGCGCATGTACACGGCGACCACGCCCAGCAGGAGCAACACGGTGATCAGGGCGATCGCCGAACCCTGCGCGTAGTCGTTGACGACGAAGGCGCGGTCGTAGGAGTAGGTGTTGAGGATCTGGAACTCCGCCTCGGGGTGGCCGCCGCGCATGACGAACACCTGCGGGAAGACGCCCATGTCCCAGATGACCGACAGGGTCGTGAGCATCACGATGATCGGTTTGAGGACGGGCAGCGTGACGTAGCGGAAGACGCCCCACGCGCCGGCGCCGTCCAGCCGGGCGGCCTCCTCCATCTCCTTGGGCACCTGGGTCAGGCCCGCGCTGAGCGTGATGACGACGAAGGGCACGGCCCCCCACACCACGAGGAGCATGATCACGGCGAGGCCCTGGGGACCGCTGGCGAACCAGTTGTGGCCGATCATGTCGACCCCGGGCAACTTGCTGACCAGCGCGTTGAGGATGCCGTAGTCGGCGTCGAAGATCCACTTGAAGACGGTGGTGGCGACGATGACGGGCATGCCCCAGCTCGCCACCAGCACGATGTTGATCAGTGTCTTCACCCAGCCGGAGACCCGCTGCTGGAGCAGGGCCAGCGCCATGCCGATGACCATGGTGAGGACCACGCAGCCGACGGCGAAGACGATGGTGCGCACGACGACGGACCAGAAGTCGCCGTCGCTCAGCACCTTGCTGAAGTTGTCGAACCCGACCCACTCGGCGCCCTGGAAGCCCCACAGCTGCGGCTGCCCGAACTTCTGGAAGGACAGGGTGACCAGGCGGACCAGCGGGTAGGCCATGACCAGGGCGAGGACCAGCAGGCAGGGCGCGAGGAGCAGCCAGGGTGTCGCCGCGCCGCCGGACGTCCGGTCTCTGCGTGGCCGGTTCACCACGGCGGGCGGCGGCGCCTGCCGCGGCGGCGGCACCTTGGCAGGGGTGGTCGTGTCTGCGGCACTCATCGCGCGCTCCTCAGCGGTCCCTCATCAGGTGGTACGAAGGCGAAGCAGGCCGAAGCCGTGCGCGGCCGCACGGGAGCCGGGCCCCGGTCAGCGGCCGTGCCAGGAGCAGGGCCCCGCGCGCGGCGGGGCCCTGCGCCCGGGTCACTTGGTGTTGATGACCTTGTCGATCGCGGCGTCGGCGTCCTTGGCCGCGGCCTCGACCGACTTCTTGCCGGTGCCGATGCTCTGCAGCATGGTCTGCAGCACCTGGGCCTTCTCGACCTGGCCCCAGCCCGGCGCCATCGGGACGAACCAGCTGGACTCGGCGGCGGTGGCCGGGACCGCGGTCTTCGGGTCGCTCTTCAGCGTCGCGAGGTCGGTCTTGTTGTTGGGCAGGTTGCCCTTGGCGATCAGGCCCTTCTGGCCGCCCGAGCCGGTGAAGGCGTTGATCCACTCGGCGGCGAGCGCCTGCGCCTTGGACTTGACCGGGACGGCGAGGTCCGAACCGCCCAGGAAGACCGGCATGTTCTTGCCGGACGGGCCGGGCATCACGAAGTTCTCGACCTTGTCCGCGAGCTTGCCGACCTTGTCGTTCTTCGGGTCGGCAGCGGTCGCGCCCTCCCAGGCGGCGGCGAAGATCATGCCGGACTTGCCCTGGCCGTAGACGATCGGCCGGTCGGCCTCGTCCTTGGTCTTGTCACCGTGCATGTACTTGTCGAGGACGGCCTTGTAGTCGTTCAGGCCCTTGAGGGACTCGGGGGAGGACAGGTTGGCCTTCCACTGGCCGCCCTCCTCCTTGGCGATGGAGCCGCCGGCGTCGTAGACGAAGGACATGGCGGCGTACCAGTCACGGCTGGGCTGGTACCAGGCGCTGAACTTGTCGCCCTGCTTCTTCTGCACCTTGTCCAGGTCGGAGAGCAGTTCCTGGTACGTCTTCGGGGTGGTCTTCACACCGGCCTGGGCGAAGACGTCCTTGCGCCAGTTGGCCACGCGGCCGCCGGCGTAGTACGGGACGCCGTAGGTCTTGTCCTCGTAGGTCACCGAGGCCTTGAGGCCGTCCAGCCAGCCGGAGGAGTTGTCGAACTTCGACGCGTCCAGGGGGGCGAAGGCGCCCTTGACCATGTAGCCGAGCATCTCGGTGTTGCCCATCTCGACCACGTCGGGGGCCTTGTCGGTGGCGAGCACCGCGTCGAGCTTGGTGTTCTTGTCCGGCCAGCCGTAGTACTCGTGCTTGACCTTCAGGCCCGGGTGCTTCTTGGCGACCGCGTCGTCGGCCGCCTTGACCAGGTCCGGCCAGTTGTTCTGCGCGTCGACGGTGAGCCAGACGGTCAGCTCCTTGGCGTCGGCCCCCTTCGAGCCCCCGTCCTTGTCGTCACTGCCGCCACACGCCGCGATGGAGACCATCATGCCCGCGATACCGATCGCAGCAACCAGCTTGCGCTTCACGCCACCCTCCTCAAGGGATGCCACAAACCCCCCTGCCTCCCCGCGGTTGAGCGACAGTGGAAGCGTCAGCGCATACCGCCCATGGGGCTGGGACCTGGACCAATGGTGTAGACCAGTAGGGGGAGCTTGGCCCAGACCAATAGGGCTGTCAAGGGTGCGCCGACCCGCTCAACTGCTCCGTTATGGGACCGCGATATGCAGGGACCTTTCATTGCTCAAGCGGTCAAACGGACGTCCCCGCTCCACTGGACCACCGGCCGTCATCTCCCCCTGGCCGGACGCCTGTTCGTGTGGACCACCCGGCCCAGGGCGGACGATGGACTAGACCAGCAGGGGTCACGGCGGTATACAGAGGAGATCACGGAGCGTGCGGGAGAGCACCCCGCACAAGAAGCCGTGCCACGATGTGAGCCGTGGCCGACGGGACGTCGGCCGCTTCGGCACCGGAGCCGGGAAGGCGGAGCATGAGCACCGACGTCAGCAGTGCGGAGAACGAGGGTGGGGCGACCGTCCGTACCGCGCGCGTGCCCAAGTACTACCGCCTGAAGAAGCACCTGCTCGACATGACCCAGACGCAGGCGCCCGGGACTCCCGTGCCGCCCGAGCGGACGCTGGCGGCCGAGTTCGACACCTCGCGCACGACCGTGCGCCAGGCGCTGCAGGAACTGGTCGTCGAGGGCCGGCTCGAACGCATCCAGGGCAAGGGCACCTTCGTCGCCAAGCCGAAGGTCTCCCAGGCGCTGCAACTGACCTCCTACACCGAGGACATGCGCGCCCAGGGCCTGGAGCCGACCTCGCAGCTGCTGGACATCGGCTACATCACCGCCGACGACCGGCTCGCCGACCTGCTCGACATCACCACCGGCGGGCGCGTCCTGCGCATCGAGCGGCTGCGCATGGCCAACGGCGAGCCCATGGCCATCGAGACCACCCACCTGTCGGCCAAGCGCTTCCCCGCGCTGCGCCGCAGCCTGGTGAAGTACACCTCCCTGTACACCGCCCTCGCCGAGGTCTACGACGTCCACCTCGCCGAGGCCGAGGAGACCATCGAGACGTCGCTGGCCACCCCGCGCGAGGCCGGTCTGCTCGGCACCGACGTGGGCCTGCCGATGCTGCTGCTCTCCCGGCACTCCCAGGACCGCACGGGCCAGCCCGTGGAGTGGGTGCGCTCGGTGTACCGCGGCGACCGCTACAAGTTCGTGGCGCGGCTCAAGCGGCCGGTGGACTGACCGCGCGGGCCCCTCACCGGCCCCGCCGTGCGCCTGCGGCCGGCCCCCCGGCGCGGCCCGTGCGGCCGTATGCGGAACCGGTATGCGGACAAGGGGTTCCGTTACCTGTCACCGTGACCTAGATTGCCTGCGCAATCGCACGGCTGACCAGCGAGGGGACGGAGCCGCACATGTCAGATGGGCCAGGAGTGGGCAAAGGGGTGGTGACACCCCTGCGGGTCGTCATCGGCCTCTGCCTCGTCGCACCGTTCGTGGCGATGCTGTGGGTCGGTTCGTACGCCAAGATCGGCCCCACGTTCATCGGCATCCCGTTCTTCTACTGGTACCAGATGCTGTGGGTGATCATCTCCACGGTCCTCACGGTGATCGCCTACCGGCTGTGGCAGCACGACCAGCGCGGTCGCCGCACGGCGGGCACCGCCTCCGCGAAGGGCGGTGCGACCCGGTGAAGGACGGCGTCAACGGCGTCGCGCTCGGCGTCTTCATCTTCTTCTTCCTGCTGGTCACCGTCATGGGGTTCCTGGCCGCGCGCTGGCGCCGGGCGGAGAACGAGCACAGCCTCGACGAGTGGGGCCTGGGCGGCCGGTCGTTCGGCACCTGGATCACCTGGTTCCTGCTCGGGGGTGACCTGTACACGGCGTACACCTTCGTCGCCGTGCCCGCGGCGATCTACGCGACCGGCGCGGCCGGGTTCTTCGCGGTGCCGTACACGATCCTGGTGTACCCGCTGATCTTCACCTTCCTGCCGCGGCTGTGGTCGGTCTCGCACAAGCACGGATACGTGACGACCTCGGACTTCGTGCGCGGCCGGTTCGGCTCCAAGGGCCTGTCGCTGGCGGTGGCGCTGACCGGCATCCTCGCCACCATGCCGTACATCGCGCTCCAGCTCGTCGGCATTCAGGCGGTGCTCGACGTGATGGGCGTGGGCGGCGGCGAGAACACCAACTGGTTCGTGAAGGACCTGCCGCTGCTGATCGCCTTCGGCGTGCTGGCGGCGTACACGTACTCCTCGGGTCTGCGCGCCCCGGCGCTGATCGCGTTCGTGAAGGACGCGCTGATCTACATCGTCATCGCGGTCGCGATCATCTACATCCCGATCAAGCTGGGCGGCTTCGACGACATCTTCGCCAAGGCCGCCGACGCGTTCGGCCAGACGAACCCGGCCACCGGCAAACCGCGCGGCGCGGTGGTGCCGGGCGAGGCGAGCCAGTGGACCTACGCCACCCTCGCCCTGGGCTCCGCCCTCGCGCTGTTCATGTACCCGCACTCGATCACCGCGACGCTCTCCTCCAGGAGCCGTGAGGTGATCCGCCGCAACACCACGATCCTGCCGCTGTACTCGCTGATGCTGGGTCTGCTGGCGCTGCTGGGCTTCATGGCCATCGCGGCGGGCGTGAAGGTCCAGAACGGGCAGCTCGCCATCCCGCAGCTGTTCGAGGACATGTTCCCCGACTGGTTCACCGGCATCGCCTTCGCGGCGATCGGCATCGGGGCGCTGGTCCCGGCGGCGATCATGTCGATCGCGGCGGCGAACCTGTTCACCCGCAACATCTACAAGGACTTCATCAGGCCGGACGCGACGGCCGCGCAGGAGACCAAGGTCTCCAAGCTGGTGTCCCTGCTGGTGAAGGTGGGCGCGCTGGTCTTCGTCCTGACCATGGACAAGACCGTGGCGATCAACTTCCAGCTGCTGGGCGGGATCTGGATCCTGCAGACCTTCCCGGCCCTGGTGGGCGGTCTGTTCACCCGCTGGTTCCACCGCTGGGCGCTGCTGGCCGGCTGGGCCGTGGGCATGGTCTACGGCACGGTCGCGGCCTACGGGGTCGCCTCCCCGACGCAGAAGCACTTCGGCGGCTCGGCCAAGGAGATCCCGGGCATCGGCGAGATCGGGTACATCGGCATGACGGCGTTCGCCCTGAACGTGATCGTCGCCGTCGTCCTGACCTTCGTCCTCAGGGCGCTGAAGGCCCCCGACGGCGTCGACGAGACCAGCCCGCAGGACTACACCGCCGACGCGGGCGACCCCGGCGTCGCGGTCGAGCTGCCGCCGGCCACGGCGGGCAGCGCGCACTGAGCCGCCGCGCACCCACGCCGACGGGCCGCCGGAAAAACCGGCGGCCCGTCGCCGTACCCGTGCGGCACACTCGGCCTCATGGACCTCGTGATCAGGCCGGCCGAGCCCGGCGAGTACGGCCCCCTCGGTGAGATCACCGCGCAGGCCTATCTCCAGGACGGGCTGCTGGACTTCGGACAGGACGATCCGTACCTCGGCGCGCTGCGGGACGTCGCCGGGCGGGCGGCCGCCGCCGAGGTGCTGGTGGCCGTCGCGGACGGCGCGGTGGCCGGCGGGGTCGCCTTCGTGCCGTCGGGCGGCGCCATGGCGGACATCGCCGGGCCCGGCGAGGCCGAGATACGCATGCTGGCGGTCTCCCGCACCGCGCGCGGCCGGGGCGCGGGCGAGGCCCTGGTACGCGCGTGTCTGGAGCGGGCGCGGGCCACCGAGGGATGTGTGCGCGTCGTGCTGTCCACCCAGCCCACGATGCACGCCGCCCACCGCCTCTACGAGCGCCTGGGCTTCGTCCGCACCCCGCAGCGGGACTGGAACCCGCTGCCGGAGCTGGACGACATCTCGCTGCTCACCTACGCGTTGACCCTCTGACACCCGCCGGGACCCGTCGGCAGCCGCTGAGACCCGTGGAGACCCGCCGACAGCCACTGACAGTCGCTGACAGTCGCTGACAACTTCCGCGACCGGCGCGGCACAACATATGGGGGTGGTTCCCTCACCCGGCACAAGATGTATGCTCATGCTCGCTGTCGTCGCAGGGGAATCCGGTGCGAATCCGGAACTGTCCCGCAACGGTGTACTCGTGCACACATGCCCTCGGGGCCGTGTACGGGCGTCAGTCCGAGGACCTGCCGACAGCGCACCCGGCCGTCCGGTCCGGGTGCCTGACGTCCGGGCCTCGCGGAATGGGCCGGTGGACGCGGCGCCGCGTGCGCTCGTGTGCTGCCCCCTGCCCTCGGTGAGGCCCCGTGCCGAGCGAGGGAGAGCCACACGTGACCATCGCGCCCGCCGATCCGGTCTCAGCCGAAGGCAACCTGGAGAACGACGGTCCCGGTGCCGCGCTGCTGCGGACCCTGACCGAGCTGACCGCCGACCTCCCCGACGCCGACCCCGGCCGGGTCGCCGCCGCCGCGCTGCGCGGCCGTTCGGCCCACGCGGACGAGGCGGAGCTGCGGGAGCTGGCCACCGAGGCGGCGGCCGGACTCATCTCGGAGGACCCCGCCTACTCACGGCTGGCCGCCCGCCTGCTGACGCTCTCCCTCCGCGCCGAGGCCGCCTCGCAGGGCGTCACGGCCTTCACCGAGTCGGTGGCCGTGGGCCACCGGGAGGGGCTGATCGCCGACCGGACCGCGACGTTCGTACGGCTCCACGCCGCGCGCCTGGACGCGCTGGCCGACCCGGCCGCCGACGACCGCTTCGGCTACTTCGGGCTGCGCACCCTCTACAGCCGCTACCTGCTGCGGCACCCGATCACCCGCAAGGTGATCGAGACGCCCCAGCACTTCATGCTGCGGGTGGCCGCCGGTCTCGCCGAGGACGACAGCCCCCGGGCCGCCGACGAGGTCGCCGCGCTCTACGGGCTCATGAGCCGCCTCGACTACCTCCCCTCCTCCCCCACGCTCTTCAACTCCGGCACCCGCCACCCCCAGATGTCCTCCTGCTACCTGCTCGACTCCCCCAAGGACGAGCTGGACAGCATCTACGACCGCTACCACCAGGTGGCCCGGCTCTCCAAGCACGCCGGCGGCATCGGCATCGCCTACTCCCGCATCCGCTCGCGCGGTTCGCTGATCCGCGGCACCAACGGACACTCCAACGGCATCGTGCCGTTCCTGAAGACGCTGGACGCCTCGGTGGCCGCCGTGAACCAGGGCGGCCGGCGCAAGGGCGCCGCCGCCGTCTACCTGGAGACCTGGCACTCCGACATCGAGGAGTTCCTGGAGCTGCGCGACAACACCGGCGAGGACGCGCGCCGCACCCACAACCTCAACCTGGCGCACTGGGTCCCGGACGAGTTCATGCGCCGCGTCGACGCGGACGGGCCGTGGTCGCTGTTCTCCCCGGCCGACGTGCCGGAGCTGGTGGACCTGTGGGGCGAGGAGTTCGACGCGGCCTACCGCGCGGCCGAGGCGGCCGGGCTCGCGAAGAAGACCCTGCCCGCCCGTGAGCTGTACGGCCGGATGATGCGCACCCTCGCGCAGACCGGCAACGGCTGGATGACCTTCAAGGACGCCGCCAACCGCACCGCCAACCAGACGGCCGAACCGGGTCACGTCATCCACTCCTCGAACCTCTGCACGGAGATCCTGGAGGTCACCGACGACGGCGAGACGGCGGTCTGCAACCTCGGCTCGGTCAACCTCGGCGCCTTCGCGGACCCGGAGCGCGGGGACCTCGACTGGGAGCGGCTGGACGAGACGGTCCGCACCGCCGTCACGTTCCTGGACCGTGTGGTCGACATCAACTTCTACCCGACCGAGCAGGCGGCCCGTTCCAACGCCCGCTGGCGGCCGGTCGGTCTGGGCGCGATGGGCCTGCAGGACGTCTTCTTCCAGCTGCGGCTGCCCTTCGACTCGCCCGAGGCGAAGGCGCTGTCCACCCGGATCGCCGAGCGCATCATGCTGGCCGCCTACGAGGCCTCCGCCGACCTCGCCGAGCGCAACGGGCCGCTGCCGGCCTGGGAGAAGACCCGCGCCGCCCGCGGTGTGCTGCACCCCGACCACTACGACGCGGAGCCGGCCTGGCCCGAGCGCTGGGCCGCGCTGCGCGAGCGGATCGCCGCCGTCGGCATGCGCAACTCGCTGCTGCTGGCCATCGCGCCGACCGCCACCATCGCCTCCATCGCGGGCGTCTACGAGTGCATCGAGCCGCAGGTCTCCAACCTGTTCAAGCGCGAGACGCTCTCGGGCGAGTTCCTCCAGGTCAACTCCTACCTGGTGCGCGACCTCAAGACGCTCGGCGTGTGGGACGCCCGCACCCGGGAGGCGCTGCGCGAGGCGAACGGCTCGGTGCAGGACTTCGCCTGGATCCCCGAGGACGTGCGGCGGCTGTACCGCACGGCGTGGGAGATCCCGCAGCGCGGCCTGATCGACATGGCCGCCGCCCGCACCCCGTTCCTGGACCAGGCCCAGTCGCTGAACCTGTTCCTGGAGACGCCCACCATCGGCAAGCTCTCCTCGATGTACGCCTATGCCTGGAAGCAGGGCCTGAAGACGACGTACTACCTGCGTTCGCGCCCGGCGACCCGGATCGCCCGCGCGGCCCGCGCGCAGACCCCCGCCACCGTCCCCGTCCAGCAGCCGGCCGACTCCGACGCGGTCGCCTGCTCCCTTGAGAACCCCGAGTCCTGCGAGGCCTGCCAGTGATGAACGACCACCCGAAGAACCTGCTCGACCCGGGCTTCGAACTGACCCTGCGCCCCATGCGCTACCCGGACTTCTACGAGCGCTACCGGGACGCCATCAAGAACACCTGGCACGTCGAGGAGGTCGACCTCCACTCGGACGTCGCCGACCTCGCCAGGCTCACCCCGGCCGAGCAGCACCTCATCGGCCGCCTGGTCGCGTTCTTCGCGACCGGTGACTCGATCGTCGCCAACAACCTGGTGCTCACCCTCTACAAGCACATCAACTCACCCGAGGCGCGCCTGTACCTGAGCAGGCAGCTGTTCGAGGAGGCCGTGCACGTCCAGTTCTACCTGACGCTGCTCGACACCTACCTGCCCGACCCGGAGGACCGGGCGGCGGCCTTCGCGGCCGTGGAGAACATCCCGTCCATCCGGGAGAAGGCCGAGTTCTGCTTCAAGTGGATGGACTCGGTGGAGAAGCTGGACCGGCTGGAGACGAAGGCGGACCGCCGGCGCTTCCTGCTCAACCTCATCTGCTTCGCCGCGTGCATCGAGGGCCTGTTCTTCTACGGCGCCTTCGCCTACGTCTACTGGTTCCGCAGCCGGGGCCTGCTGCACGGCCTGGCCACGGGCACCAACTGGGTGTTCCGGGACGAGACGATGCACATGTCGTTCGCCTTCGACGTGGTGGACACGGTCCGCAAGGAGGAGCCGGAGCTCTTCGACGACGGGCTGGAGCAGCAGGTCACCGACATGCTGCGGGAGGCCGTCGAGGCCGAGCTGCAGTTCGCGCGCGACCTGTGCGGCGACGGCCTCCCGGGCATGAACACCGACTCGATGCGGCAGTACCTCCAGTGCGTGGCCGACCAGCGGCTGACCCGCCTGGGCTTCGCTCCGGTGTACGGCTCCGAGAACCCCTTCTCCTTCATGGAGCTGCAGGGTGTTCAGGAGCTGACCAACTTCTTCGAGCGGCGTCCGTCGGCGTACCAGGTGGCGGTGGAGGGCACCGTCGACCTGGACGAGGACTTCTGAGTCCTCTCCTTCGCCTGCTGTGCCTCGCGGTACTCCTGTTCCTGGTGTGCCTTCTGTGCCTCGCGGATGCTGCGGTCGACGCGCTTGTCGCGCACGATGCCGAGCACCGAGGGCAGCGCCATCAGGACCAGGAGTCCGAAGGTGGCGAGCATTCCGATCAGGGCCTGTGTCTGGTCTGCGTTCATGCACACCACCATCGCGCCGGACGCTCCTGTCCGTGAGTGGCAGGACTGCCGCACATCTTCAAATTCCTGCCACTTGTGCGGCACACTGGCGGCATGTTGCAGAACGTGGCGGCCGTCCTGCTGGACGGCGTGCATCCCTTCGAGCTGGGTGTGGTCTGCGAGGTCTTCGGGATCGACCGCAGCGACGACGGGCTGCCGGTGTACGACTTCGCGGTGGTCTCGGCGGAGGGCCCCTCGCTGGGCACCCACGTGGGCGGCCTGAGCGTCACCACCCCCTACGGCCTCGACCGGCTCGACGAGGCCGACCTGATCGCCGTGCCCGCCGGGAACGACTTCGCCACCCGCGTGTACCCGCCCGAGCTGCTGGCCGCCCTGCGCCGGGCCGTGGACCGGGGCACGCGGGTGCTGAGCGTGTGCTCGGGGGTGTTCGTGCTGGGCGCGGCCGGACTGCTGGAGGGGCGGCGCTGCGCGGTGCACTGGCACCACGCGGCCGAGCTGTCCCGGCAGTACCCGCGCGCCACCGTCGAGCCGGACGTGCTCTACGTCGACGAGGACCCGGTGATCACCTCGGCCGGCACGGCCGCCGGCATCGACGCCTGCCTGCACCTGGTGCGCAAGGAGCAGGGCCCGGAGGTCGCCAACAAGATCGCCCGGCGGATGGTGGTGCCCCCGCACCGGGACGGCGGGCAGGCGCAGTACATCGAGCGTCCGCTGCCGAGGTCCCGGTGCGACACGGTGGGCGAGGTGCTGGTGTGGATGGAGCGGCACCTGGGCGAGGAGGTCACCGTCGAGCAGCTCGCCGCCCGCGCCCACATGTCGCCGCGCACCTTCGCCCGCCGCTTCCAGCAGGAGACGGGCACCACCCCGTACCGCTGGCTCCTGCGCCAGCGGGTGCTGCTGGCGCAGGACCTGCTGGAGGCGACGGACGAGACGATGGACGCGATCGCGGACCGGGCCGGGTTCGGCACCGCGGCGGCGCTGCGGCACCAGTTCGTCCGCGCGCTGGGCACCACGCCGAACGCCTACCGGCGCGCGTTCAGGGGCCCCGAGGCCGCCTGAACGCGCGCTCGCCGGGCAGGCCGCCGGTCAGCGGGGCAGGGCCCGCAGCAGCAGGCGGCGCGGGCGCAGCGTGATCCCGATGCGGGGCCTCGGGTCGGAGCCGGGCGCCTGCTCGAAGCGGTAGGCGCCGGCGATCGCGGCGGTGAGCAGCGTGAGTTCGGCCATCGAGAAGTGGTCGCTGGGGCACTTGCGGTTGCCCACGCTGAACGGGCTCATCGCGTACTTGGGGACCTCGGCCGACCGCTCCGGGAGCCAGCGGTCGGGGTCGAACTCCTCGTGCCGGTCGTAGGAGCGGGGGTCGCGCTGGATGGCGTACGGACTGTAGATGACGTCCGCGCCCGCCGGGATGGTGCAGCCGCCCAGCTCGGTGTCGGCGACCGTCCGGCGGGTCAGAATCCAGACGGCGGGATAGAGCCGCATTGTCTCCACGACGACATTCGCCGTGTACCTCAGTTTTCGGACGTCGTCGAATGCGACGGGGCGGTCGCCCACCACCGTTTTCACCTCGTCGCGGATCTTGTCACCGAGGTGCGGGTGCTCGGTGAGGACGAGAAGCAGCGACATGATCATGGATCCGACGGTTTCGCTGCCCGGGGTGAGTATCGCGATGACCTGATCGTGGATCTCCTGCTCCCCAATAGGCTCGCCATTCTCGTCCTTCGCCTCCAGCAAAGCCGTCAGCAAATCGTCCGGTTTTTGACCGCTTGCCCGGCGGTCGGCGACGATCTCGTCGACCAGGAGATGCAAATCGGCCAATGCGCGGTTGAATTCCCGGTTCCCGGCGAGCGGGACCTTGTAAAGGGGTCCGAGCGGCACGACCATGCGCTGGTACATGCCGCTGAACAGCGTGGCCAGCGCGGCGCAGATGCGCTCGGCGCGGGCGTCCATGTAGCTGCCGCGCATCAGGCACCGGGCGGCGACGCGCACGGCGACGCGGAAGGACTCCGCGGTCACGTCGAGCACCTCGCCCGAGCGCCAGCGCTCCACCAGGGCGTGCGCCTCCTCGGTCATGATCGGCCCGTACTCGGGGATCACGTCGAGCCGGAAGGCGGGCTGGATGGTGCGCCGCTGGCGGCGGTGGAGCGGGCCGTTGGCGGTGGCCACGCCCTCCTTGCCGAGCAGGCTCTCCAGGGACTCCCACAGCGGGCCCGCGATGATGTAGTCGGGGCTGAGCGCCAGCGCCCCGGTGAGGGCGGGCGCGGTGACGGCGTACACCGTCTTCGGGCCGAGCCTGAGACGGACGACGTCGCCGTGGTCGCGCAGCCGGCTCAGGAAGGCCAGCGGGTCGCGGGCCAGCCGCAGGCCGTGGCCCAGCAGCGGGACCGCGCCGCCGGCCAGTGGCGGTTCACGCCGTGGCCGGCCCGCCTGCGACCTGTCCTCGGGCTTCACCGATTCGACGGTCATTTCTCACCTGCCGCTTCGTTGTTGACGTAAGGGGGCGTGGACCGGTCGTCCCAGCTGTCGACCATGTACCGGCCGGACTCGTGGTGGAACCAGTAGACGGAGCTGAACCAGTTGCGCATATTGCCGACGCAGGCCCGCACGGCGGAACTCAGTTCTTTCCCGCGTACCGTCCCGTTCGCGAGAGTGTCAGCGAAACGCAATGCGTCCTGTTCCGCGACAAGGAATTCAGCTATGCATTCCTCGATACGGCGGCGGATTTCCGCTATTGCTTCCTCGAGGCTCAGCCCTTCATGTTTGACCAGACTTATCCCGAGGTTGTGCACCTCGTCACCCGCTATTTCCTTCGGCAGGGAGCACAGGTCGTTGTACCAGGCGGCGAATTCCTGGCTCAGCAGGGCCGGACGCCGGTAGGCGGGATTCTTCCGGACGGCGTCCGGGAGTTCGCAGCCCGCGCTCGGCTCCAGCAGGTCCGTCCAGATCCAGTGGGCGAAGGTGAGCCGGCGCAGGGCCAGGTACTCCTCGACCGGGGGCACGACGCCCTCGCTGCGGTTGTGGAACTCCCGGTCGTACGCGTCGATCACCGCGTGGAAGTGCCGGGCGAAGCGGGCGTTCCAGGTGCCCGGCAGGAACGAGTACAGCCGCAGCACGCTGTCCGCGAACCCCGCTACCAGGGCGTCCGGGTGGTGCAGGTGTTCCTGCGGGGCGTCGAGCGCCGTGTGCAGCGCCCTCCGCAGCCTGCGCCAGGCGACGGGACGGCCGTGGACGATGTCACGGTCGTGCCGGTCGTCCCAGAGGAAGAACCAGGCGCTGTAGTCCGCGACGGCCTGCAGCACCTCGTCCGGCGCGCCGAGGTAGTACCCCGCCATCAGGTCGGTGTAGCGCAGGCCGTCGGCGTGCTGCTCCACCTTGTCCGCCGGCATGAGCCGCTTTTCGAGCAGCCAACCGCGGGTCTTCTCCTGGAGTTCGGGCCAATAGGCGTGCAACTTCCTGGGAAACGCCGCTTCGATCACCGGAAGAGCGAGTGCCGGTGGCACCGCGACCGCTGTCGGTGTGGATGTGGACGTCGATGTGGTGCTGTATGGGAAAGCTGGCACGAACAACCCCTCTCAGCCGCCAGTGGCGTCCGCCCCTTCGCTGTGCCCGGCGCACGCCGTCACGCATCCCCGCACTCCCATTCAGCACCACAACTGACCGTCCTGGGAACGGATTTGGCCCACTCGCCGGCTGGGATGCCGAGAATATCCCCTTGTGTGACTGATTCTGATTCAGCAGTTGCGCACAGCACAAAGACCCGACCGGGTGAGTGGCCGTGCCACGAACACGAAGACGGCGCCCGGCCGGTGTGCGGTCGGGCGCCGTCTTCGCGGCGGGCGCGTCCCGGCGGTGCCGGGGCGGCGGGGGTGCTCAGTCGTTGGCGACCACGGGGTAGCGCGGCTCGTTCTCGGCCATCTGCCGCAGCGCGTCCTTGCGCTCCCGCTTGGAGAGCCGGTCGATGTAGAGGTAGCCGTAGAGGTGGTCGGTCTCGTGCTGCAAACAGCGTGCGAAGTAGCCGGTGCCGCGCACCTTGACCGGATTGCCCCGCTCGTCCTGGCCGGTCACCTCGGCGTAGTCGGGGCGGGCGAGCGGCGCGTAGGCGGTGGGCACGGACAGGCAGCCCTCGTTGCTGTCGTCCAGGCGGCGCCGGTCCGCGGGCAGCTCGACCAGGCGCGGGTTGCAGACGACCCCCACGTGCCGCACGCCCTCGTCGTCGGGGCAGTCGTAGACGAAGACCTTGAGGTCGACGCCGATCTGGTTGGCGGCCAGACCCACGCCCTCGGCGGTGCGCTGGCTGGCGAACATGTCCGCGACCAGCTGCTGCAGCTCGTCACCGAACTCGGTGACGTCCCGGCACTCCTTGTGCAGCACCGGGTTGCCGACGACCGTGATCGGCCGCGAGGTGCCCCGCTCGCGCCAGGCCGCCTCGCGAGCCTCGCAGTCCTCCGTGTCGACGACATAGCCCTCGTCGTCGACCGGGAGCACGCCCGCCTGCTGCTGATCGGTGTCCTGCTGCGCCATGACCGACGTACGCCTTCCTGCAAGCCTGAGAAGTTCTGCCCGTACAGCCTACGGGGACCGGTACCGGCCCCGCTTCAGCAGACCTCTTCGAGGTCCCGCCAGTCACGGGAATCGGGGCTGTCCGCGACCCACCCGTCCAGCAGTCCGCGCACCAGCGAGGCCGGGGCGGCCACCCCGCACTCCCGCTCCGGCACCCACAGCTGCCCGTCGGTGCGGTGGCCCAGCGGCCCGGGGTGCCCCGGCTCGCTGTGGTCGTGCGGGTCCAGGTGCACGCCGTCGCCCTCGTCGGAGGGCATCCGCGACTCCGAGCACGTGCGGCACAGCAGCCGGACCGAGGACGACCAGTCCTCGGCGGCGAACCCGGCGTCCGCGGCGAGCTGCTCCAGCGCGTCCCGGTCGGCCTCGGTGGCGGCCTCCAGCAGGACCACCCAGGTGGGCACCGGTGAGGGCGCCCACAGTTCGATCTCGTCGAAGACGGGGAAGCTGTGACCGGCGGCGGTGGTCCGTTCGCCGTGGGGCACGCCGTCGTGCAGCACGACCTCGCCCCAGCGCCGCCCTGAGGAGGGCAGCGGGATCGACAGCACCTCGATCCGGGCCGGGTCCAGCCGCCGGCCCCACACCACCTCGGCCTCGCCCTCCGGCGACAGCCGCACGGCCGCGCTGCCCAGCTCCATGCCGACCGGTTCACCGGCGGCGGCCGCGCCCCCGGGCACCTTCAGGCCGTACGCCTGCCAGGCCCGGCGGGCCAGCGGCCAGTCCTGCAGCGCGGTGGCGGCGATGCCGACGTTCCACCAGTCCGGCGCCCCGGTCTCCTTCTCCAGCAGGGCCACGGCCCGCAGGCCCGCCGCCCGCGCCTGTTCCCAGTCGTGCCGGAACTTGTGCAGCAGCGCGAGGTTGAACCAGGACTCCGACAGCCAGGGCTCCAGATCGGCGGCGCGCGTCAGCAGCGCGCCCGCGTCCTCGTACCGGCCGTCGCCGATCAGGGTGAACGCGCGGTCGGTGGCCTGCCGCCAGGAGGCGGAGGGCCGGTGCCGTCCCTTGCCGAAGATCCTCACGATTCCCGCCTGCCAGTTCCGTCGTATGGGCTGGCTCTGCCCCCGGACACCCTTTCCTTCGCATCCAACCACGTACGGCTTGAGGGGCGCTCATTACCCATGGGTTACCCCACAGCGGGGGGAGTCAGACAATCCCCCCGGGCCAGGACCCGGGCCAGGGATTCCACCACCTCGGCGGCGTACTCGCCCGCGGTGGCCAGCCGCAGTTCCTCCAGCGCCTTGAGCGAACCGCCGGGCCCGCCGTCGCGCGCCTTCTCGTCGTAGGCGTTCACGGCCCGGACGATCCGCGCGGGCAGCGGCTGCTCCGCGCACGGGTCTGCCTGCCGCTCCACCACCACCGCGACCTCCCGGTCCACCCCGGTCTGCCGGACCACGGCGCCGCCCAGCAGCGCGATCCGCCGCCGCTCGGCGGCGGGCAGTCCCGCGGTGGCGCCCGCGGGCACCGGGTCGACGAGGCTGAGCTGGCCGATGTCGTGCATGAGGGCCGCGTGCTCCAGCACGGTCAGCTCCGGCTCCGCGAGGCCCAGGTCCCGGCCCACGGCCCGGCTGAGCGCCGCCACCCGCCGGGCGTGCCCGGCCGGGGTGTACCCGGCGACCTCGGTGGCGCGGGCCAGCGAGGCGATGGTCTGCCGGTAGGTGTCCCGCACGGACGCGTACCGCCGCAGGGACAGCTGGGTGAGCAGCAGCGGCACACAGAAGACGGGCAGCGCCCACAGGCCCGCCACGGCGGCCCCCAGCGCCATCACCGCGCCCGTGGCGCACACCGCGGACCCGATGCCGAGCAGGCCCCGCAGTTCCTCGCGCAGCAGCGGGCCGAACGGCCACCGGGCGCGCCGGTGGGCCTGCGCGGCGGCGAGGACTGCGCCGCACAGCGACGTGAGCACGAGGAGGGCGACCAGCAGCAGGGCGTGCGCGGGGCCGTCCCATTCCCGGAACACCCCTGCGTTGTACAGCGGTTGGAAGCAGACGGCGGCGAAGGAGACGGTGAGGACGCGGCGGACCAGGTGGTCGAGGGTCCGGCTCCGCCCGCGCGCGATGTGCGGCACGGCGCCGAGGAGCGAGGCGGCGAGCACCACGGCGACCACCTGGCAGGCGGTGTGGTGGCTGGGCCGGCCGGCGTCCTCGCCGAGCAGGGCGTACGACAGCGCCCCGGCGGCCCCGAGCGGCGCGGCCTCGCCCACCTCGGTCCCGGGCCACCGGGTCAGCTCGCCGACCAGCACGAGCGCGCCGAAGGCAAGGGCGGTCCCGGGCGCCTCCAGTCCGGTCCACAGGGTGAGGGTCAGGCAGAGCGCGGCGACCAGGAGGGCGGCGGTGCGCAGGAACACCATCAGGACGCCGGGGTGCCGGTGCCCGGGCCGGCGCTCGCGCCGGTGCTCGCGCGGTCACCGGCGACGGTGCCGGGCCCGGTGCACGGCGCGGCGGGGCCGGCCGGTGGGCGGGGCGGTCCCGGGCGGGTGTCGTCCGCGGCGGTGACCGCCGGGTGCCAGCCGTCCCGGTCCAGGGCCCGTACCAGGGCGGCGACCATGCGCGGGTCGAACTGCGCGCCCGCGCAGCGTTCCAGTTCCGTCAGGGCGGCCCCGACCGGCCGGGCGCGCCGGTAGGAGCGGGTGGACGTCATCGCGTCGAACGCGTCCGCGACGGCGACCACGCGCGCGCACTCGGGGATCTGGGCGCCCCGCAGGCCGTAGGGGTAGCCGCTGCCGTCGAGCCGCTCGTGGTGGTGCAGGATCGCCGACCGGGCCTCGCCCAGGAAGGAGATCCCGCGCACCATCTCGTGCCCGTACTCGGGGTGCAGTTCGATCACGCGGCGCTCCTCGGCGGTGAGCGGGCCGTCCTTGCGCAGCAGCCGGGTGGGCACGCCCAGTTTGCCGACGTCGTGCAGGATCCCGGCGAAGCGCAGCACCTCCACGCGGTCGTCGTCCATGCCCAGCTCCCGGGCGATCATCATGGAGGCCTGTCCGACGCGTTCGCTGTGCCCGCGCGTGTACCCGTCCTTGAGGTCGACGGCCTGCACCAGGGCGCGGATGGTCGCCCGGTGGGCGGCGCGCTCGCGGTCGTACTGCGCGTACACCCACCAGGACACGCACATGGGCAGCAGGACGAGCAGGGCGGCGGCCGGCCCGTACGGGCTGCGCCACAGGACCGCCATCATCAGGCCGCCCAGTCCGTGCACGCCGATCGGCGCCAGCGACCGGACGAACAGGCCGCACCAGGCGCGGCGCACCGACGGCCGCGCCGGCCGCCGCAGCGTCCCCGCCGGTCCGCCGGCGGCCAGCAGCAGGATGCCCCCGTCCAGCACCGTCAGCGTCAGGCAGAACGCCGTCACGGCGGCACCGGCGGGGACGAGGGCGTAGGGGAAGTCGCGGCCGACGACGGCGTCGCGCCCGCCCAGCTCCCAGTGCACGCGGGCCGCCGCCCACACGGCGAGGGTGAGCTGCGCCGCCCGCCAGACGCGGCGCAGGGCCTCGGGGCGCTGACCGGCCGCGGTGAGCAGGGCGCCCGGCAGCGGGACGAGCGCGGCGGCCGGCGGCGGCAGCAGGAAGGCGGCGGCCAGCAGGACGGGGTAGAAGGGTCCCGCGAGGTGGCGCCGGACGAGCAGCCGGTCGCAGCCTGCGTAGACCGCGGCGAGCGCGCACACCGCCCACCAGGGCGCCGGCATCACCGGCAGGGGCAGCAGGCACGCCAGGGCACCGAGGGCGGCACAGGTGACGTACGCGCGGGTGCGTGGCGCAACCGCCTCCATGACGCCCCTCCCGGTCGTGCCCGTCCACAGCCAGTGGGCCGAGCCTAGGGCGCGCGGAGGGGAGTGCGCGGGCCGATAACCCGCGCATTAGCACGTACGGGTGAACCGGAGGTTCAGGACTCCTGGGGAGTCACCGGTGCCGTGGTCACGTCACGGTCGGACGGTACGGAGCGGCCGGAGGCGGGCTGGCCGCCCGACCGGATCAGGTCGAGCCGGCCCATGACCTTGGCGCGCAGGTCCGAGGGGACGTCGTCATGCCCGCAGCACCGCTTGACCAGCTTCTTCACGGCCTGCTCCAGGCCGTACTTCTCCAGGCACGGGGAGCATTCCTCGAAGTGCTGCCGGAACTTGTCGCGATCGACGTCCGGCATCTCGCTGTCGAGGAACTCGTACAGGTGGTCGAGGACCTCACTGCAGTCCGTCTCGTGCGGCTCTCCGCAGCTCATGAGCCCGAGCCTTTCGCTTCGTTCGACTCTCCGGCGCCGGCCGGGACCAGTCCCCGCTCGCGGGCGTAGTCCTCGAGCATGCCGCGCAGTTGACGGCGGCCCCGGTGCAGCCGGGACATCACCGTGCCGATGGGTGTCCCCATGATGTCCGCGATCTCCTTGTACGCAAAGCCCTCTACGTCCGCGAGATACACGGCGATGCGGAATTCCTCGGGGATCGCCTGGAGCGCTTCCTTGACGTCCGAGTCGGGCAGGTGGTCGAGCGCCTGCGACTCCGCGGAGCGCAGACCCGTCGACATGTGCGACTCGGCACGGGCGAGCTGCCAGTCCTCGATCTCCTCCGCGGCGCTGCGCTGGGGCTCACGCTGCTTCTTGCGGTAGGAGTTGATGAAGGTGTTGGTGAGGATCCGGTAGAGCCACGCCTTGAGGTTGGTGCCCTCGCGGAACTGGTGGAAGGACGCGTACGCCTTGGCGTACGTCTCCTGCACCAGGTCCTCGGCGTCGGCCGGGTTGCGCGTCATGCGCAGCGCCGCCGAGTACATCTGGTCCAGGAACTCCAGGGCGTCCCGCTCGAAGCGCGCGCTGCGCGCGGCGGTCGACTCCGCGGGTGCGTCCACACCCGTGCCCTGGCCCTCGGGCAGCTCCGCCTGGCCGTTGTCGGTCCCTGCGTCGGTACCGGGAACCGGACCCACCTCCTCAAGCGACGTCGTGGGACCGAAGGCGGCCCCACTCGTTTCGGAGGATAGACGACGATCCGGCCCGCCCGCCGCCCGAATAGGGGCGGTCCGGGCCGCGTGCAGCACCGACCAGTCCAGGTCAGTACGGCTGCTGCGGGCCGGGCAGATGGTCGAACCCATGCGGCGGACTCCCTTTCCCATGACGTCGGCACTGGGGCACCAGCGCTTCTGTCCGCCTCAACAGTGCGCGGACGGCCCGCATTCCCGGGGCGTCACCCGAGTGACGCGGTCCACCGCAGCACACCGTCGGTGAGGACGCCGAGGGCCTGCTCCTGGGTGATCTCGGCGCGCTTGGGCACCGCGAAGCCGTGGTCGCCGTGCGGGACGGTGATCAGCTCGAAGGGGCCCTCGGGGAACTCCCGCGGCCTTCCGAACGGGTCGTTGCCGCCCTGGACGACGAGCGTGGGCACGCCGGCGGCGAGCAGTTCCGCGGCGCGCGACTTCTCCGGCCTGCCCGGCGGGTGCAGCGGGAAGCCGAGGGCGAGCGCGGCGTGCGCGCCGAGCGCGGCGGCCGTGCGGCAGGCGACGCGCGCGCCCGCGCTGCGCCCGCCCGAGACGACCGGCAGACCCGGGGCGGCGAGCGCGGGCCAGACGCCGCGCCAGCCGGTGTCCAGGGTCCTCGGGGCGGGCGCCAGCCTCTTCCCGGCCACCCGCCAGGGCTGTTCGACGAGCGCGACCGTCACCCCGTGCCCGGGGAGCGTGCCGGCCAGGGCCTGGAGGTCGCGGGCCTCGATGCCGCCGCCCGCGCCGTGGCCGACGGCGAGGACGAGGCGTGGCCGCCCGGCGGCCAGGTGCCAGGTGACGCGGGCCGGTCCCGCCTCCGTCTCGACGGTCTCACGGGTGTCAGGGATCACAGGGGTCACCTGGCCGAGGATGCCAGAAGGGGAGGCCGGAGGGCGGGACGAAGGCAGGCCGCAGGCGGGTCAGAAGAGGGTGCCCTCCTCCGGCGCCGCCAGTTCCTTCAGCAGCTCGGGACCGTTGTTGCGGACGTTGCTCACCGCCGTGGACACGGGGTAGGCGCGCATCAGCCCCTCGGGCGGCGGGGCCAGCAGGGACCGCAGGTCCCCCGCGTCGGTGCGGGCCGGGTCCAGCCAGGCGTCCCAGCGGTCGGGGGTGAGCATCAGCGGCATCCGGGGGTGGATGTCGGCCAGCGAACGCGGCCCCTCGGACGGCGCCGCCGCCAGCGGGGCCCGCTCGGCCTCCGTGGTGATCACCGAGCAGGTCACCCACCAGGCCCGCGGATGGTCGTCGGGCAGCGTGCGGTCCCGCCAGAACTCGTACAGCCCCGCCATCGCGAACACCGATCCGTCCGCCGGCGTCACGAAGTACGGCTGCTTGCGCGGGCGTTTGCGCTTCCCCTCGACCTCCAGCTCCCGCTCCTCGGTGCCGGTGACCCACTCGTAGTAGCCGTCGGCGGGCACGATGCAGCGCCGGGCGGCGAAGGCGCGGCGGTAGGACGGCTTCTCGTGCACCGTCTCCGCGCGGGCGTTGATCATCCGGGCGGCGCCCTCCGGGCTCTTCGCCCAGGAGGGGACCAGTCCCCACTTCAGCTTCCGCAGCTGCCGAACCGGACGGGGGTCCTGCGCGTCCTTCACAGGACGGTCGAGGACGACGTGGACCTCCTTGGTGGGAGCCACGTTGTAGTCGGGCTCCAGGGTCTCCTCGGGCTCCCACTTCTCGATGCCGAAGACTCCCGCGAGATCCTCGGCCCCGCGACTGGCTGCATACCGTCCGCACATACGTGCCACACTGCCAGACTCCGTACGACAAGAGGGAGCCGCTCGGAAACATGGACAGTCTCGCCTCCGTCGCGCTGCCCGGCCTCTGGGACCGGCTCGTCGGCAGCCAGCCGGGACCCGACCTGTGGGTGGTGCTCGCCACCGCGGGCGCCGCCCTCGCCATGGTGGTCCCGCACACCCTGTGGCGCGTCTCCCGCAACGCCGTCACCATCGCCCACGAGGGCGGCCACGGCCTGGTGGCGCTGCTCACCGGCCGCACGCTGACCGGGATACGGCTGCACTCCGACACCAGCGGCCTCACCGTCAGCCGCGGCAAGCCGTACGGCCTCGGCATGATCCTCACGGCGGCCTCCGGCTACACCGCTCCCCCGCTGCTGGGCCTCGGCGGCGCCGCGCTGCTGGCCGCCGGACGCGTGACCCTGCTGCTGTGGGCGGCCACGGCTCTGCTGGTGGCCATGCTGGTGATGATCCGCAACGCGTACGGCGTGCTGACGGTGGTCCTCGCCGGCGGCACGTTCCTGCTGGTGTCCTGGCTGGCCGGGACACAGGTGCAGGCCGCGTTCGCGTACGCGGTGGTGTGGTTCCTGCTGCTCGGCGGGGTGCGTCCGGCCTTCGAACTCCAGGTCAAGCGCTCGCGCGGGGGCGCCGGGGACTCGGACGCGGACCAGCTGGCCCGGCTGACGCACGTACCGGCGGCCCTGTGGCTGTTCCTCTTCCACGCGGTGTCGCTGTGCTCGCTGATGGGCGGGGGCCGCTGGCTGCTCGGCGTGTGACCGGCCCGCCGCCCGGCGGGGGCCGGGCCGGCCGCGGGCACCGGCGGGACCGGCCGGCCGCCACCGACACCGGCGGGCACCGGCGGGCAGCGCGTCGACCCTCCCGGGGGCCGGCGGGCACCGTGCGGCCCTTGCGGAGTCCGGCGGGCGCAGTGCCGGTCACCCCGGTGCACCGGTGCACGGCAGGAAGGCCGGCGCGACACCCTCCTTATAGAGTGGGCCCATGGCCCCGAACCCCGCCCACACCGCCCTCTGGCCCGCCCCGCACGCGAGCGGAGCCGTCGACGCGACGGTCCACGTGCCCGGGTCCAAGTCGGTCACCAACCGTGCCCTCGTGCTGGCCGCCCTGGCCTCCGAGCCGGGCTGGCTGCGCCGCCCGCTGCGCTCCCGGGACACCCTGCTGATGGCCGGTGCGCTGCGGGCGATGGGGGTCGGCATCGAGGAGACGGTCTCCTCCAGTTCCTCCGGCTCCGGCGGCTCCGGCGAGGCGTGGCGGGTCATCCCCGCGGGGCTGCACGGCCCGGCCACCGTCGACGTGGGCAACGCGGGCACGGTGATGCGCTTCCTGCCGCCGGTCGCCGCGCTCGCCGACGGCCCGATCCGCTTCGACGGCGACCCCCGCTCCTACGAGCGTCCGCTGCACGGCGTGATCGACGCGCTGCGCGCGCTGGGCGCCCGGATCGACGACGACGGGCGCGGCGCGCTGCCGCTGACCGTGCACGGCGGCGGTGCCCTGGACGGCGGCGCGGTCGAGATCGACGCCTCCTCGTCCTCCCAGTTCGTCAGTGCCCTGCTGCTGTCCGGGCCGCGCTTCAACCAGGGCGTCGAGGTCCGCCACGTCGGGTCGTCGCTGCCGTCGATGCCGCACATCCGGATGACGGTGGACATGCTGCGCGCGGTCGGCGCCCAGGTGGACACCCCGGAGTCGGGCGGCGAGCCGAACGTCTGGCGCGTCACCCCGGGCGCCCTGCTCGGCCGGGACCTGACGATCGAGCCGGACCTGTCCAACGCTCAGCCGTTCCTGGCGGCGGCGCTGGTGACCGGCGGCAAGGTGGTCGTCCCGGACTGGCCGGAGCGGACCACTCAGCCGGGCGACCGGCTGCGGGAGATCTTCACCGAGATGGGCGGCTCCTGCGAACTGACCGACTACGGGCTGGTGTTCACCGGCTCGGGAGCGGTGCACGGCATCGACGTGGATCTGGGCGAGGTCGGCGAGCTGACCCCCGGCATCGCCGCGGTCGCCGCACTCGCGGACTCCCCGTCGACCCTGCGGGGCGTGGCCCACCTGCGGCTGCACGAGACCGACCGGCTGGCCGCGCTCACCAAGGAGATCAACGAGCTCGGCGGTGACGTGACGGAGACGGCCGACGGCCTGCACATCCGGCCGCGCCCGCTGCACGGCGGCGTCTTCCACACCTACGAGGACCACCGCATGGCGACGGCCGGTGCGATCATCGGCCTGGCGGTCGAGGGCGTACGGATCGAGAACGTGGCGACGACGGCGAAGACCCTGCCGGACTTCCCCGACCTGTGGACCGGGATGCTCGGGGCGTAGGACGCGAGGAACAGGTCATGCGCCGCTACGGCAAGCACACCGACGAGGACGACATCCGCTCCCGGCCCAACCGCCGGGGCAACCGGCCGCGTACGCACATCCGCCCCAAGCACGAGGACGCCGCCGACGGCATGGTGCTCACCGTCGACCGGGGACGGCTGACGTGCCTGGTCGACGGCCGCACGGTCATGGCGATGAAAGCACGGGAGCTGGGCCGCAAGGCCGCCGTCGTGGGCGACCAGGTTGCCCTCGTCGGTGACCTGTCCGGCGAGAAGGACACCCTCGCGCGCATCGTCCGCATCGGCGAGCGCACCTCCGTGCTGCGCCGCACCGCGGACGACGACGACCCCTACGAGCGCGTGGTGGTGGCGAACGCCGACCAACTGGCCATCGTCACCGCGCTCGCCGACCCCGAGCCGCGCCCCCGGCTGATCGACCGCTGCCTGGTGGCGGCGTACGACGCGGGGCTCGCCCCGCTCCTGGTGATGACGAAGTCGGACCTCGCCCCGCCGGACAAGCTGCTGGAGCTGTACGGGGCGCTGGACATCCCCTACGTCGTGACCAGCCGCGAGGAGCTGGAGACCGGAGGCGCGGCGGACCGGGTGCGGGCGCATCTGGGCGGCCGGGTCACCGCGTTCGTGGGGCACTCCGGCGTCGGCAAGACCACGCTCGTCAACGCCCTGGTCCCCGCCGAGCGGCAGCGGACGACGGGGCACGTGAACGCGGTGACCGGCCGCGGCCGGCACACCACCACCTCGGCGCTCGCGCTGCCGCTGGCCGGCGGCGACGGCTGGGTCGTGGACACCCCCGGCGTGCGGTCCTTCGGGCTCGCCCACATCGACCCGTCCCGGGTCATCCACGCCTTCCCCGACCTGGAGCCCGGCACCGAGGGCTGCCCGCGCGCGTGCAGTCACGACGAACCGGACTGCGCGCTGGACGCCTGGGTGGCCGAGGGTCACGCCGACCCCGCCCGGCTGTACTCGCTGCGCCGCCTGCTGGCCACACGGGAGCGCACGGAGGGCGACTGACCCGGCGCCGGGCGCCCGCGTTGTTTGCCGCACCCGTGGGCAGGTAAGTGCATAATCGCACCGAGCCGGAGCGGCCACGGAACGCGGACACACGGGAGGACAGCACATGGCGTGGCTGCTGGTCATCGTCGCGGGACTGCTCGAGACCGGCTTCGCCGTCTGTCTGAAACTCTCGCACGGCTTCACCCGGCTGTGGCCGACCCTCGCCTTCGCCTGCTTCGCCCTCGGCAGCTTCGGTCTGCTCACCCTGTCCCTGCGCAAGCTCGACGTGGGTCCGGCGTACGCGGTGTGGACCGGCATCGGCGCGGCGGGCACCGCGATCTACGGCATGATCTTCCTCGGCGACCTGGTGTCGACCCTGAAGATCGTCTCGATCAGTCTCGTCATCCTCGGTGTGATCGGCCTCCAGCTGTCGGGCTCCACGCACTGAACCGCCGTGCCGGCAGGGCCGGTCGGCACGGAAGAAGAGATCCACCGCGGGACGCTGACGCCGGCTCGCGTTCCGCTCAGCCGGGCCGGCCGCGGTGCAGCAGGCCGTCCATCAGACCGGCCATCCCCCTCTCCCGCGGCGGGGCCGCGACGCAGGACAGCGCGAGGCGGAACACCAGTTCGCAGACGTCGGCCAGCTCGGCCCGGTCCGCCTGTGTCGCGCCCGGCGCGCACACGGCCGCCACGGCGCGCTCGCGGACGGTGGCGAGGAGGGCGGCGGGCGAGGGCAGGGTGCCGTCCGCCGCGCGCTGGGCCGGCACGCCACCGCAGGAGGGGACCGCCGACGGCGCCGGGGAGGGCAGCCGCTCGCTCCAGCAGCCGGTCAGCACGGCCTTGACCAGCGGGTCGCCGCGCGCGGCGGACGCGGTCCACTCGGCGGCGGCGGTGAGCCGCCGCCCCGGGTCGCCGGGACCGGCCAGGGCGTGCTCGACGCCCGCGAGCCAGCCGTCCGCCGCCCTCCTGACCAGCGCCCGCGCCAGCCCGTCCTTGCTGCCGAACTCGTTGTACAGCGTCTGCCGCGACACGCCGGCCGCCGCGGCGACGTCCACCATCCGCACCGCGGACCACGGCCGCCGGGCCAGCGCCGAACGAGCGGCGTCCAGCAGGGATTCCCGCGCTGCGGGCATCGTCGCCTCCTGGGGGGAGCAGCTGTGGGCACAGGTTTGACGCGGGCGCGGGCACTGTCAAGGGTCCGCGGCGGCTTGCCGCGTCCACCTGGTGTTCAGCGCCCCCTGTGGCTCTGATCCACCTCGGACGGATACCGTTCCGTACATGCCCGACTACCTCGACGATCTGCGTCTGGCCCACGTCCTCGCGGACGCGGCGGACGCGACCACCATGGCCCGCTTCAAGGCGCTCGACCTCAAGGTCGAGACGAAGCCCGACATGACCCCGGTCAGTGAGGCGGACAAGGCGGCCGAGGAACTGATCCGCGGTCAGCTCCAGCGCGCCCGCCCCCGTGACGCGGTCCTCGGGGAGGAGTACGGCATCGAGGGCAGCGGCCCCCGCCGCTGGGTCGTCGACCCGATCGACGGCACCAAGAACTACGTGCGCGGTGTGCCCGTGTGGGCCACGCTGATCTCCCTGATGGAGGCCGGCGAGGGCGGGTACGAGCCGGTCGTCGGCGTCGTCTCCGCGCCCGCGCTCGGGCGCCGCTGGTGGGCCGCGAAGGGACACGGCGCGTTCGCCGGCCGCAGTCTGGCCCAGGCGTCCCGGCTCCAGGTCTCGCGCGTGTCCCGGCTCGCCGACGCCTCCTTCGCGTACTCCTCGCTCAGCGGCTGGGAGGAGCAGGGACGGCTGGGCGGTTTCCTGGACCTGACCCGCGAGGTGTGGCGCACGCGGGCGTACGGCGACTTCTGGCCCTACATGATGGTGGCCGAGGGTTCGGTGGACTTCTGCGCCGAGCCCGAGCTGTCGCTGTGGGACATGGCCGCGAACGCCATCGTCGTCACCGAGGCCGGCGGCACCTTCACCGGTCTGGACGGGCGGCCCGGTCCGCACAGCGGGAACGCGGCGGCGTCCAACGGGCTGCTGCACGACGAGATGCTGGGGTATCTCAACCGGCGCGCATGAGCATCTGCCGGCACCCCCGCACCACCCGGCACCGCACGCGCGCGCTCTTGTTGACCGCGGCTTTGCCTGCGACTCTGGGAAGCCCCCACTTGTGAACAAGTGAATCCAACCCTCACGCGGTGCCGGTGCCTCCGGGGCGCGGCGCCCGCGTGGATTCCTTGAGGAGGTGGCTCCATCCCATGCCCGTCCCCCTGCTGGTCCGCGACGCCATGAGCACGGTGGTCCTCACCATCGGCCCCGACCACACCCTCCGCCAGGCAGCCGCCCTGATGTCGGCCCGCCGCGTCGGCGCGGCCGTGGTCCACGACCCCGACGCCGGCGGCATCGGCATCCTCACCGAACGCGACATCCTCAACTCCGTCGCTCTGGGCCAGAGTCCGGACACCGAGCACGCCCACGCCCACACCACCACCGACGTCGTCTTCGCGGCGCCGTCGTGGACCGTGGAGGAGGCGGCACGGGCCATGGCGCACGGCGGTTTCCGCCACCTCATCGTCCTGGAGCACGGCGAACCGGCCGGCATCGTCTCGGTCCGCGACATCATCCGCTGCTGGGCGCCGACCCGGCAGCACGCGGCACGGGTGCCCGCCTGAGCGCGCACGGCTCACGGCGGGGCCCGCCGCCGGCCGCCCCCGCCCCACGCGGCGAAGGACGCGCGGCACGAACGGCGGGGGGGCCGGGGTTCCGAAGGAACCCGGCCCGCCGGTCCCGGCAAACGGTCCAGTGCCGGAGTCAGCCGCGCAGCGCCTGCACGGCGGCCTCCAGCCGCTTGCCGAAGTCCCCGTCGGCCTGGCGGAAGTTGCCGATCGCGCGCTCGACGATGTCCTCGCGCGAGACCTGGGAGAGGGCACCGGCGAGGTTGCCGATCAGCCGGTCCTTCTCCTCGTCCGTCATCAGCCGGTAGAGGTTGCCCGCCTGGACGAAGTCGTCGTCCTCGGCGTGCGAAGGAGCCGCGTGGTCACCGGTGGCACCCGCCACCTCGACGGGCTGCCACAGCGGGCGATCCGTCTGGAAGGGGCCGCCGAAGCTGTTCGGCTCGTAGTTCTTCGCGCCCTTGTGGCGGCCGTCGTACAGGTAGCCGTCACGGGCGTGGGTGCGCGCCTCGGTGGCGTGCGGCCGGTTCACCGGCAGGTGCGCGGCGTTGATGCCGACGCGGTAGCGGTGGGCGTCGCCGTAGGCGAACAGGCGGCCCTGGAGCATCTTGTCCGGGGAGGGGCCGATGCCGGGCACGAAGTTCGCCGGGGTGAAGACCGACTGCTCGACCTCGGCGAAGACGTTCTCCGGGTTGCGGTTCAGCTCCAGCTTGCCGAACTCGATCAGCGGGTAGTCGGCGTGCGGCCACACCTTGGTCAGGTCGAACGGGTTGAACCGGTAGCCCGCCGCGTCCGCCACGGGCATGATCTGCGCGTACACCGTCCAGGACGGGAACTCGCCGCGCTCGATCGCCTCGCGCAGGTCGCGCTGGTGCGAGTCGGGGTCCTTGCCCGCCAGGACGTCCGCCTCCTCGGCGGTCAGGCACTTGATGCCCTGGTCCGTCTTGAAGTGGTACTTGACCCAGAAGGCCTCGCCGGCCTCGTTGTTCCACTGGTACGTGTGCGAGCCGAAGCCGTCCATGTGCCGGTAGGAGGCGGGGATGCCGCGGTCACCGAAGAGCCAGGTCACCTGGTGCGTGGACTCCGGCGACAGGCTCCAGAAGTCCCAGACGTTGTCCGGCTCGGTGGAACCCGTGTACGGGTCGCGCTTCTGGGTGTGGATGAAGTCGGGGAACTTGATGGCGTCCTTGATGAAGAACACCGGGGTGTTGTTGCCGACGAGGTCGTAGTTGCCCTCCTCGGTGTAGAACTTCAGCGCGAAACCGCGGGGGTCACGGACGGCGTCCGCGGCGCCGAGGTTGCCGGCCACGGTGGAGAAGCGGAGGAAGGTCTCCGTCTCCTTGCCGACCTCGGAGAGGAACCTGGCACGCGTGTAGCGCGTGACGTCGGCGGTGACCGTGAAGGTGCCGTACGCGCCGGCGCCGCGGGCGTGCACCACACGCTCCGGGATCCGCTCGCGGTTGAAGTGGGCGAGCTTCTCCAGGAGGAGCTGGTCCTGGACGAGCACCGGGCCGCCGACGCCCGCCGTCTCGCTGTTCTGGTTGTCGGCTACCGGAGCACCGGCCTCCGTGGTGAGCGGCCCCTGGGTCACTTCGCCTCCTGCGGCATTTTTTTCTGCGGTCCTGTCGCTTGGCCTGAGCCAGTCTCGATCCTACAATAGACAATGTCTAAGTCAAGTAAGGCTCCAAAGTCACACTTGTTCGGGATCTGTTCTCCTTGCTGTTAGGCTGGTGTGTATGAGTGACCTTCTGGAACGGCTGCGGGGACGCGGCTGGCGCATGACCGCGCAGCGTCGCGTCGTGGCCGAGGTCCTGGACGGCGAGCACGTGCATCTGACCGCCGACGAGGTGCACGCGCGGGCCGTGGCCAAGCTGCCGGAGATCTCCCGCGCCACCGTCTACAACACGCTGGGCGAGCTGGTCACGCTGGGCGAGGTGCTGGAGGTCAGCACCGACAAGCGCGCCAAGCGGTACGACCCCAACGCGCACCGGCCGCACCACCACCTGGTCTGCGCGGGCTGCGGCGCGATCCGCGACGTGCACCCGAGCGGCAACCCGCTGGCCGACCTGCCGGACTCCGAGCGCTTCGGCTTCACGGTCTCGGACGTCGAGGTGACGTACCGCGGGCTCTGCCCGAACTGCTCGTCCGCCTGACGGCCCGCTTACGCACGGCACTCGGCCCCGGCGCCTCTCCTGGCGCCGGGGCCGAGCGCCGTGCGGGTACGTACGGGGCGGGCGGGTTCGGACAGAGCGGGCG
Source organism: Streptomyces sp. NRRL S-340 (assembly GCF_000720185.1). Classification (GTDB taxonomy): domain Bacteria; phylum Actinomycetota; class Actinomycetes; order Streptomycetales; family Streptomycetaceae; genus Streptomyces. The sequence goes on from NZ_JOIY01000004.1 coordinate 203,404, forward strand.
CACCGGCGGCCGGGACAACGCACCGAGGGCCGGAATCCTGATCGGATTCCGGCCCTCGGCCTTCAGTAGCGGGGACAGGATTTGAACCTGCGACCTCTGGGTTATGAGCCCAGCGAGCTACCGAGCTGCTCCACCCCGCGTCGATGAATAGAACACTACGTGACCGACGGGAGAAGAAGCAAATCGCTTCTCCTGGCCCCCGACGGCAGCGGTCCGCGGGGCGTCGCGCCGCGGCGGCCCGCGGACCTCACGCCGACAGTTCCTCGCGCAGCGCGTCCCGCAGCCGTGCCGCCCGCTGGGCGACCTCGCGCGGGCCCAGCGCCACGGCCCGGTCGGCCCAGCGCTGCCCCTCCGCCAGTTCGCCCCGCCGCGCGCAGACGAGCGCCAGCCGCAGCGCCGCCCTCCCGTGCCCGGCATCGGCGGCCCGGGTCCACCACAGGACCGCCTCCGGCTCGCTGCCCTCCCGGGCGAGCAGCAGCCCGAGGTTGAACGCGCCGTTGCGGGAGCCGGCCTCCGCGGCCTCCCGGTACCACCGTGCCGCCTCGACCACGTCCCCGCGTGCGGCGGCCAGCATGCCCACCCGCACCTGCGCGCGGCGGTGGCCCTGGGAGGCCGCCCGCTCGTACCACTCCTCGCACTCGGTCTTCTCGTGGATCACCGACTCCCCGAGTTCGTGCGCCGGCGGCGGCGGACGGCGCGCGTCGAGCAGGGACGCCAGCCGGTACGCGGCCTCCGCGCTCCCGCCGCCTGCCGCGCACCGCAGGTGCCGCTCGGCCTCCCGCTCGTCGCCGCCGCGCAGCCGGGCCATCCCCACCTGGAGGGCCGCCTCGGTGTGCCCGGCCGCCGCCGCCCGCTCGTACCAGCGCAGCGCCTCGGCCTCCAGGCCGCGCCCCGCGTAGAGGATGCCCAGGTTGAAGGCGGCGTCGACGCTGCCGGCCTCGGCCGCCTTGGAGAACCACGGCTCCGCCCCGGTCGTGTCCCCGCCCTGGAGCAGCAGGACGGCCAGCGCGTTCGCGGCCTCCCGGTGGCCGGCGTAGGCCGCGTGCCGGTACCACTGCTCGGCCTGGGGGGTGCGTCCCTGCTCGGCGCAGAGCAGCGCCAGGTTGTAGGCGCCGTTGACGTCACCGGCGTCCATCGCCGCGCGGTACCAGCGCTCGGCGGTCTGCGTCTCACCGCGCTCGGCGTGCAGCGCGCCCAGCGCGTTCGCCGCGTTGCCGTCGCCGTCCTGGGCGGCGCGCAGCCACCACACGGCGGCGCTCTCGGTGTCCCCCGCGTCGCGCAGCAGGAAGCCGAGCGCGCAGGCCGCCCGCGCCTCGCCGTCCTTGGCGGACGTCAGGTACCAGCGGCCGGCCTCCTTCAGCTCGCCCCGCTTCTCCAGGATCGCGCCCAGGTGGAGCGCGGCACGCCGGTGCCCGCGGGCGGCGGCCTGCCGGTACCACTGCTCGGCCTCGGCCGGCGGGCCCGCGCCGCTGTCCGCGGCGGACTCCCCGGCCCGCCGGTCCAGTGCCCGCGCCAGGCGGTACGCGGCCTCCCGGTGCCCCCGCTCGGCGGCGACGCGCATCCAGCGCTCGGCCTCCGCGTCGGCACGGTGTTCGAGCAGGTCGGCGAGTGCGTAGGCGCCCAGGACATGGCCCTGCTCGGCGGACTGGCGCAGCCAGTACTCGGCGGCGGGCTCGTCGCCGCGCTCGCGGTGGTGCCGTCCGAGCGCGTGGGCGGCCGGGGCCGAGCCCGCGACGGCGGCGATACGCCACCAGCCGGCCGCCTCGTCGGCGTACCCGCGCTGCTGGAGGAGGACTCCCAGGTTGTTGGCCGCCGCCCGGTCACCGGCCGCGGTGGCGGCACGCAGGTGGGGTTCGGCCCCGTCGAGGTCGCCGCGGCGCAGCAGCATGGCCCCGAGGACGCTCATCGCCTCGACGTCGCCGGCCTCGGCGGCGAGCCGGCGGCGCGCCAGCTCGGCGACCTCGTCGGCGACCGCGCCGGTCTCGTCGGTGCCGGTCCCTTCGGTGCCGGCCCCGTCCAGGCCGAGCGGGACCGCACCGGTCCGGTCCGTGCCCGCGTGACGTGTACCGGTCGCGTACGGGTGCGCGCTTCCGGCCCCCTCGGGCTCCTCGACCGGCCCGCGATCGGAAGTCTGCACAAATCGCCCTGACTCGAACAGAGTTACCTTGTCCCCCATAACGTCCATCGTCGCACCACCTGCAACCTGGGTACACCTGGTATACCGCAGCCAGTGAGGTCACTTCAGCGTTTTGTCGACATGCCCACAGAGAGACAAGTCAAACACAGATCGCCCAACTCCCCTCGGCGGCACGGCGGTCCGACAGGCCGGTACATGCGTTCGCACATTGCGGAGGCCCGGATCCGCATCGGGATCCGGGCCTCCGAGTCGGTCAGGAACGGTCAGGTTCCGTTCCCGCTTTTGTCATTTCCGTTCTTGGCGTCACCATTCCCGGCACCACCGGTTCTGGCGCCACCGGTTGCGGCGTCACCGTTCCTGGCAGCGCCGTTCTTGCCGCTGCTCTGCTTCCGGGCCTCGGCCTGGGCGTCCTCGGCCCGCTTGAGCGCGTCCCGCAATTCCTGCTGCGCCTTGCCGTACGCCTGCCAGTCGGTCGGCTTCTTGTTCAGCGCGGTCTGGCCCTCGTCGAACGCCTTCTGGGCGTCCTCCAGCGCCTGCTGGACCGTCGGACTGCTCGACGCCGGCGGGTTGCCGGTGCCGGTCCCCGTGTCCGGCGGCGGGTTCGCGGCACCGGAGGTCCCGAAGACCTTGTCGAGCGCCTGGCCGAGGCTGTCCTCGAACGCGGTGGCCCCGCCGTAGGTCACCAGGACCTTGCGCATCAGCGGGTACTTGAGCTGTCCGCCGCGCACGTAGACCGGTTCGACGTAGAGGAATCCGCCGTCGAGCGGGATGGTGAGCAGGTTGCCGTACTCGATCTCCGAATCGCCGCCTCTGATGAGCTTCACGAACTCGGCGATGTTCTGCGAGGAGTTGGAGTTGAACTGGCTCTGCACCTGTTTCGGGCCGCCGACCGTCGTGCTTCTCGGCTTCAGGATCCTGATCTTGCCGTAGTCGGACGTGCCCGCCTGCGAGTCGACCGCCATGAACGCGCTGAGGTTGTCCCGGCCGTTGGGCGTGAACGTCGTCGTGAGCGAGAACGCCTGGGACGCCTGGCCGGGCATCTTCATGGTCAGGTAGTACGGCGGCACCGCGTTGCCCGACTTGTTCGTCGGGTCGTCGGGCACCTGCCAGACCTCGCTGCTGCTGAGGAAGGTCTGCGCGTCCTGCACGTGGTAACGCGTGAGCAGCTCGCGCTGGACCTTGAACAGGTCCTGCGGGTAGCGCAGGTGCTCCATCAGCTGGGAGGAGATCGCCGTCTTCGGCTGCACCGTGCCGGGGAAGGCCTTCATCCAGGTCTTCAGGACCGGGTCCTGGGTGTCCCACTGGTACAGCTTGACCTCACCGGTGTAGGCGTCCACGGTCGCCTTCACCGAGTTGCGGATGTAGTTGACCTGGTTCTGCTGGGCCACCACCGCGCGCTGGTTGTTGTTGTACGTCAGCGAGTCGGCCGTGGTGTCGCCCAGCGTCGTACGGGAGGCGTACGGATAGCCGTTGGTCGTCGTGTAGGCGTCGACGATCCACTGGATGCGGCCCTTGACCACCGCCGGGTAGGCGTCACCGTCGATGGTCAGCCAGGGCGCCACCGCCTCGACGCGCTCCTTGGGCGTGCGGTTGTACAGGATCCGCGAACCGTCCCCGATGGCGCCGGAGTACAGGATCTGCGGCTCGCCGAACGCCAGCGCGTACGCGGCCCGGTTGACCGGGCTGGACAGGCTGACACCGCTCCCGCCCTGATAACTGGTGGTCTTCTCGCCGTCGTTGTTCGAGTAGTCGATCTCCTTCTGGGGACCGCCGACGATCGAGTAGGTGGTGGTCTTCTCGCCGTAGTAGACGCGCTGCTCGTACGTGCCGAGGTCGCCGGTGGACGGCAGGTTCTTCTCGGTGAAGACCGGCTCGCCGTTGCTGGCCTCGGTGCCCTTGGCGGCGACCACGCCGTAACCGTGGGTGTAACGGAAGTGGCTGTTGATCCAGTTCTTCTTGATGCCGTCGAAGTTCAGCTCGCGCAGGCCGACGACCGTGTCCTGGACCTTGCCGTCCTTGGTGGGGTACCGGTCCACGTCCAGGTTGTTCGGGAAGGTGTAGAACCCGCGGATCTGCTGGATCTGCTGGAAGGTGGGCGAGACGATGTTCGGGTCGAGGATGCGGACGCTCGCCGTCTTGTCCACCTGGTCGCGCAGCGTCGACCTGTCCTTGGTGCTGCTCGTGCCGTCGTAGTCGGACACCTCGGTGTGGTCGATGCCGTACGCCTCACGCGTCGCCTCGATGTTCTTCGCGACGTACGGTGCTTCCTTGGCCTGCTCGTTGGGCTGCACCTGGAACTTCTGGACGATCGCCGGGTACAGACCGCCGATGAGGATCGCCGAGAGCACCATCAGGCCGAAGCCGATCACCGGCAGCTGCCAGGTGCGCCGCCACAGCGTGGCGAAGAACAGCAGCGCGCAGATGACGGCGATGCAGAACAGGATCGTCTTGGCCGGCAGGTAGGCGTTGGCGTCGACGTATCTCAGGCCCGTCCAGTTGTCGGTGGCCTTGAAGTCGCTGGACTTGACCGCGAGCCCGTACCGGTCGAGCCAGTACGCGACGGCCTTCAGCGCGACGAAGACACCGAGCAGGACCGACAGGTGCCCGGTGGCCGCGGCCGTGGCCCGCGCACCGGGGCTGGTGACCCGCAGTCCGCCGTACAGGTAGTGGGTCAGCACCGCGGCGATCAGGGACAGGATCGTGGCGGCGAAGCCGAAGCCCAGCAGGAAGCGGTACCAGGGCAGGTCGAAGGCGTAGAACGACACGTCGAGGTGGAACTGCGGGTCGGTCCTGTGGAACGGCACGCCGTTGACCCACAGCAGCCAGGTCCGCCACTGGCCGGCGGCGGAGGCCCCCGCGATCAGGCCCACCACGGCCGTGATCCCGCACAGCAGCCACTTCTTGTACGGCGCGATGCCCATCCGGTAGCGGTCGAGGTTCTGCTGCTCCATCGACATGGCGCTCAGCGGGGGCCGCAGCCGGTGCGCGAGCCAGACGTTGAACCCCACGGCCAGCGCCATCAGCAGACCGAAGACGAAGAACAGCCCGATCTTGGTCCACAGTGTGGTGGTGAACACGGACGAGTAGTGCACCGACCGGTACCACAGCCAGTCCGTCCAGAAGCCCGCGAACATCGTGAACGCGATGCCGAGAGCGGCAAGGACGCCCAGTGTCATCAGCAGGGTCCGGGCTCGCCGGGACGGGCGGCCGACTCTGATCCGCGGCCCGGACGGGCCTCCGCCGCGGTCCGGCATCTGGAAAGCCAAGGTGCGCACCTCGAAGTTCGCTGGTGGTTCGCTGTCGTTGCGTCAGGCCCCCGTGTCCGCGGACCGTACGGTGCGCCCTCCGATCGCGGGCGCACACCTATGCAACTTACTCACCGTTTATTCGGTTCCCGATTCCGGCCGGGAACGAGGCAGGATTGTGACCATGTCCAACACTCCCATGGCAGCGAACCCGCTCACCCGGGCCGTACTCGAGATCGACGAGTACGCCTCCGGCCTCGGCTGGGACCAGCCCGCTCGCCTCTTCGCCCTCGTCGACACCGCACGGCTGCGGACCGAGGAACCCGCCCTCGCCGCCCAGCTCGGCCTCCAGGACGAGCCGGAGACCTCCGGTCTCACCCCGATCGAGCAGGACGAGGTCCCCGCGGACCGCCCGCTCGACGAGTTCCTCGCCACGATCGCCTGGCCCGACGCGGTCGCGGGCTGCGCGCTCACCGTGGAGCGCCTGATGCTGCCGCCGTCCGCCGAGGCCCAGGTCCCGCAGGGGCTGGACGAGACGAAGCTCACCCAGTGGGTGGCCGGCCACCCCGAGCGCCAGGAGGTCCGCATGACGGTCGCCGTGCTGCGCGACGGCTCCCGGGACTCGGCGCTGCGGCTGCGGGAGAAGGACTCCGCCACGGAGGTCCTCACCGGCTCCGGGCTGGTACCGGGCCTGGCGGAGGCTCTGGCGGCCACGTTCGAGGACTGAGGCGCGGGGCGCGGGAACCGCTCCGCGAGCGCTGGGGGCGCCGGGGGGCGCCGGGGCGCCCTCTGAGCGCCGGGGGCGGCGCGGGGCTGTGCGGGCGGGCCGTGAGGGCTCTGAGCACGGTGGGGGGCCGTGAGGGGCTGTGAGCCTGCGCGGCCGGGGCCATGGGGCTCCGGCCGCGCACGGCCGCGTCGGGGGCCGGTGGCCGGTCAGCCCTTGGCCGTGCAGGTCGGCAGGCCGGCGGTCCTGCCGGAGCGGATGTCCTTGAGGGCGCCGAGCGCGTCGCCGATGGTGCCGACCTTGACCAGGGTCAGTCCGGAGGGCGTGTCCTTCGCGGCGGCCGCGCAGTTTTCGGCGGGCGTCAGGAAGTACTGGGCGCCCTTGTCGCGTGCGCCGATGGTCTTCAGCTCGATGCCGCCGATCGGCCCGACCTTGCCGTCGTCGTCGATCGTCCCGGTGCCGGCCACGAACTTGCCGCCGGTCAGACTGCCCGGGGTGAGCTTGTCGTAGAGGCCCAGGGCGAACATCAGGCCGGCGCTGGGGCCGCCGACGTCCGCGAGCTTGATGTCGATCGTGAACGGGAAGGTGTGGTCGGTTCCCGCGGAGATCCCGACGACGGCCCGCTGGGGACCGCCGTCGTCGGACCGCGCCGTCGTGAGGGTGACGTCCTTGGTGGCCGTCGCCGTCCTGTGCACCTTCTCGGCGGCGGCCTGGTCCTTGGCGGGCACGATGGTGAAGACGACGTCCTGGCCCGGCTTGTGCCTGGTGACCAGCTTGGCGACGTCGGCGGGCTCCTTGACCGGGGTGCCGTCCACGGCCTTGATGACGTCACCGGCGTGCAGCCTGCCCTGCGCCGGGGTGCCCTTGACCACGGTCGAGACGATCACCCAGCTCTGCACCGGGATGCCGAGTTCCTTCAGCGCGGCGACCTTCGCGCTCTCCTGGGACTGGCTGAACTCCTCGGCGTTCTCCTGGCTGGACTGCTCCTCGGTCTTGCCGTCCGGGTAGAGCGTGTCGTGCGGGACGATCTTGTTGTCGTGGGCGAGCCAGCCGTAAACGGCCTCCACGAGGTTCATCCGGTAGTCGGGACTGGTGACCCGGACGGTGGTCATGTTCAGATGGCCGTCCGTCGGATAGGTCTTGTGCCCGCTGACCTGCAGCACCGGCTCGCCGTCGTGCTCACTGAGGGTGTTGACCGTGGGTCCCGGGGACATCTCCGCGTACGGCACCGGGAGGAAGACTCCCGCGCACAGGAGCGCGATCAGCATCAGGGTGGAGGCGAGCATCGTCGCGGTGCGGCGTGGCATGTCTCGACAGTACGTGACGGGTCTGTCGGCGCACCGTCAGGGCGGCCGTCCGCCGTCCTCGCTTCAGGTGCCGGACGTGGACCTCTCCATGGCCTCGCGGAAGCGGTTGTACCCGTCGAGTTCGGGGCCGTCGCTGCGAATCCTGCGCGTGCGGTTGGCCCAGCTCCCCCACAGACCGGCGGCTATCCCGGCCACGAGTGGAATCAGCAACCAGGCGAGCGCTGCCATGCCGACCTCCCTACCCCAATCGAGCGACCGCGAGTGACTGATCAGCAGATTAACCATCCGCACTGACAACGCTCGGGCCAGGGTGCCGGTTACGCAACCGGGGACGCGGCACGGCAGCTGCGCCGGGAAGCGGCCGCGTCACCGCCCACGGGCCCCGCGGGCGCCGGCCCGTCTCAGCAGGCCCCCACCCACTCCTGCGTACCGTCGGAGAACTTCTGGTGCTTCCAGATCGGCACCTCGTGCTTGAGGTCGTCGATCAGCTTCCGGCAGGCCTCGAAGGCCTCGCCCCGGTGCGGGCACGACACGCCGACGACCACGGCGAGATCGCCGACCTTCAGATCCCCCACCCGGTGGACGGCGGCGAGCGCCCGCACCGGGTACTCGGCCACGACCTTCTCGGCGATCCGCCGCATCTCGGCCTCGGCGCTGGGGTGGCAGGAGTACCCCAGCTCGTCGACGTCGGCGCCCCCGTCATGGTTGCGCACGGTCCCCACGAACAGCGCCGTCCCCCCGGCCGCGTCGTCCCCGACGGCCCGGAAGACCTCGTCCAGGGACAGCGCGGTCTCCCGGATGCCGATGAGCTTGATGGGGTCGCCGGCCGCGTGCTCGCCGGGGTGATCGTGGATGGGTGCCATGCCCCCATCGTGCCGCACGCGCGCGGGGACACGGAATAGCGTGATCGCCCCGCACACCCGCGTACGGCTTTGGAGCCTCCTACGACGCCGGGCGGTCCGGCCGGGCGGCAGCCCCCGAGCGCGGCTGCCACGCCGGGCGGCCGGGCGGGGCGGCCGCCCGTCAGATGCGGCGGCGCGCCTTGCGGGCCCGGCGCACCACCGCGGCGGCGCCCAGCAGCGCGACGGTCGCACCCGCCGCACCCGCGGCCGTCGCGTCCTTGCGTCCCAGCCGGCGTCCGGCCACCGTGTGCCGCCCGGCGACCTCCTCCAGCAGCTCCGCGAGGACCTCCTCGTTCGTCCACTTCGGCCGCCACCCGGCGTCGTGCAGCCGGCTCCCGCTGACCACCCACGGGTACATCGTGTAGGCGAGGTCCCCGGCCGGGGACGGGGTGAGCCCGATCCGGTGCAGCCGGGCCGCCGCGCCGAGCGCGACCGCCGACGGCAGCTCCATCCGCCGGATCCCGCTCAGCTCCTCGACCTCCTCCTGCTCCAGCCAGCCGTCGCAGCCGACGGCCAGCTCCCCCTCCGCCTTCTCCAGCACGGCGTACTCCAGCGCGCTGCACAGGTCCTCGACGTGACAGAACTGCCAGGCGGGCCGCGACCCGGCCACCACCAGCAGCCGGGGCGACTCGAAGTACCTGGTCAGCGCGGTGTCGGTGCCGCCGACCAGGACCGCGGGGCGGACGACGGTGACGTTGAGTCCGGGGTGCGCCCGGGGCGCGCGCCGCGCCAGCCGCTCGATCTCCAGCAGGTCCCCGACGCCGGTCGCCTCCGCGGTCGCCCGCAGCTCCGCGTCCTCGGACAGCGGCAGCTCGTTCTCCGGCAGCGCCCCGTAGACCATCGCCGAGGTGCACAGCACCACCCGGTGCACGCCGGCCGCGGCGGCCGCGGTCAGCACGGTCTGCGTCCCCCGGACGTTGTAGGCGCTGCGCGCGGCGGGGTCGGTCTCCAGGTCGAGGTCGAGCGCCAGGTGGACCACGACGTCGGCGCCGCGCAGCCGGTCGGCGATCGCCGGGTCCCGCACGTCGAGGACGTGCCACTGCGCCGCCGCGCACTCCCCGCGCCGCTCGTCGATCGCGATGACCTGCCTGACCTCGGCGGACGCGGCCAGCCGCTCGGTGAGCAGGGCACCGACCCCGCTCGCGGCTCCGGTGACCGCGACGACGGGCCCGCGCACGGCGGGGGTGCTTTCATGGTTTCGCGCTGCGCGAACCTGTGGATCTGGGGAACTCACCGGGCGTCTCCAGCGGTTGTCTTCCATACGGGCGCGAATGACGCGTACGTACCAGGTGGCATCCATCCTGCCGCAGGCGTCCTGTCGGCGAAGCACCGAGCCCCGAACCGCTCACGGTGTCTACGCTGGGTGGTGTTGTCGGGCAGCCGCGCCGCCGGAAAGAACCGGTGGCCTTACCAGCCGAGGAACCCCGTGAGTGACACCCCATTCGGATTCGGCCTTCCGCCGGAGGAGCCGGACGACGGCGACGAGGGCAAGAAGAAGGACCAGCAGGACGGCGGTGGGCAGGGGCCGGCCAACCCGTTCGGTTTCGGGCTGCCCGGGGCCGGAGGCTTTGGCGGGCCCGGCGCCGACAATCCGCTCGCAGCGATGTTCGGTTCGCTGAACCCCACCGACCTGGGCGCCGCCTTCCAGCAGCTCGGCCAGATGCTCTCCTACGAGGGCGGCCCGGTGAACTGGGACATGGCCAAGCAGATCGCCCGCCAGACGGTCTCCCAGGGCACCTCCGACGGCACGAAGGACGCCAGCGTCGGCGCCGCCGAGCGCACCGCCGTCCAGGAGGCCGTCCGCCTGGCCGACCTGTGGCTGGACGACGCGACGTCCCTGCCCTCGGGCGCCACCTCCACGGTGGCGTGGTCGCGCGCGGAGTGGGTCGAGGCGACCCTCCCGGCGTGGCAGGAGCTGGTCGACCCGGTCGCCGAGCGCGTCGGCAACGCCATGGGCGACGTGCTGCCCGAGGAGATGCAGGCCATGGCCGGCCCGCTCATCGGCATGATGCGCTCCATGGGCGGCGCCATGTTCGGCACGCAGATCGGGCAGGCCGTGGGCGTGCTGGCCGGCGAGGTCGTCGGCTCGACCGACATCGGCCTGCCGCTCGCCCCGGCCGGCAAGGCCGCGCTGCTCCCGGTGAACGTGGAGAAGTTCGGCAAGGACCTGGGGGTGCCCCAGGAGGAGGTGCGGCTGTACCTGGCGCTGCGCGAGGCCGCCCACCAGCGGCTGTTCGCGCACGTGCCGTGGCTGCGTTCGCACCTGTTCGGCGCGGTCGACGGGTACGCGCGCGGGATCAAGGTCGACACCGCCAAGCTGGAGGACGTGGTCGGCCAGTTCGACCCGCAGAACCCGGAGCAGCTGCAGGACGCCCTCCAGCAGGGCATGTTCCAGCCGGAGGACACCCCGGAGCAGAAGGCCGCCCTGGCGCGTCTGGAGACCGCCCTGGCGCTCGTGGAGGGCTGGGTGGACGCGGTGGTGCACGCCGCCGCGAAGCCCCGTCTGTCGTCCGCCGACGCGCTGCGGGAGACGCTGCGCCGCCGCCGGGCCTCGGGCGGCCCTGCCGAGCAGACGTTCGCCACGCTGATCGGCCTGGAACTGCGTCCGCGGCGGCTGCGGGACGCCTCGCGCCTGTGGGCCTCGCTCACGGACGCGCGCGGGGTGGAGGGCCGGGACGCCCTGTGGGCCCACCCGGACATGCTTCCGACCGCCGCCGACCTCGACGACCCGGACGGCTTCGTGCACCGCGAGCAGCTCGACTTCTCCGAGCTGGACAAGATGCTCGGCGAGGCCGCGAGCGGCGCGTCCGGCAAGCCCGACCTGCGCAAGAAGGACACGGCCGCGGACGACAAGGACGACGACGGCAAGGGCACCGACGGCCGGGGCGACGGCGCGGAGTGAGCCTCTTCGACGACACGGTCCTCGTGCTGAAGGGTTACGAGGACCAGACGGAGCTGCGCCAGGCCTACCTGGACCACCTGGCCGCACACCCGGACGGCATGTGGAAGGCCTGCTCGGACGGGCACATCACGGCGAGCGCCCTGGTGATCGACCCCGAGCGCGGCCGGGTGTTGCTGACCCTGCACAGGAAGATGCGCATGTGGCTGCAGATGGGCGGCCACTGCGAGGTGGAGGACGCCACCCTGGCGGGCGCCGCCCTGCGCGAGGCGACCGAGGAGTCGGGCATCGCGGGGCTGGACCTGCTGCCCGGCGGCCCGGTCCGTCTGGACCGCCACCCCACGCCGTGCGCCTGGCACCTGGACGTCCAGTACGCGGCGATCGCCCCGCCGGGGGCCGTGGAGGCCATCAGCGACGAGTCGCTCGACCTGCGCTGGTTCGCCTACGACGAGGTCGGCGGCGTCGCGGACGACTCGGTCGTCCGGCTGGTGCAGGCCACCCGCGCCAGGCTCTGACGAGGTGACGGTGCGAGAGCTGCGAACGACATGGGAGTCCGATCAGCCCGCGGCGTCCGGTGCGTGCGATCGCAAGGCGACGGAAGGTCCTCGCGGCGGAGCTGCCAGGCGCTTCCGGCCACGCCGCGAGCGTGCGGGCCGGACGCCGCGGGCCGGGCACCCGTTCTGTTCGCGGCTCCAGGGGGCGACCGCCCACGCGGTCGCCCCCTGCACCGGCCCGGGCCCCGGCCGTCCGCTCGGCCCGGGGCCCGCGCTCAGCTCCAGACGTTGCCCTGGTTCTGCCCCCGGGCTCCCTGCTGGCCCATGCCGAACTGCGCGGCGAGGCCCTGCCCGATCGCCGCGTTCTGCGGCGGCAGCAGCTCACTGGGCTGGACGAGCGCGTAGCCGCTGCCCATGAAGCTCAGCTCCCAGCCCTCCCCCGTGTTGCCGCGGCGCCGCCACACGCCCGAGGAGTGGGTCTGGGCCTGCATCTGCACCCGCAGCCCCGTGGACCAGGCGACGATGGCGTCCGCGTCGCAGTTGACGTACTTGTCGGGCGTCACCTGCATCATCAGCGGCGCCCCGGAGGTCATCAGGGCCACCTTGCCGCGACCCGTGATGTTCAGCTGGTACTTCCCCGAGCCGGAGATGCCGTACATGCTGTCGACGGCGATGACCTCGTGGTGCAGCGAGGAGTCCATCGCCAGGACGTAGCTGCTGTCGACCGTGAGGCCGTCCTGCTCGACGTCCATGACGTGCACGTACTGGGCGAGGTTGGCGAGGAAGACGGTGCCCTGCCCGTGGCAGCGCATCAGGTCCAGGCCCTCACCCGTGTAGGCACGCGCGCGCCCCTGGTTGTTGTTCTGGTACTCGGCGTCGAACTCGACCATGCCCTGGTAGGCGACCATCGTCCCCTTGCGGGCGAGGATGTCGTCGTGGCCCTCCAGGACGACGCGCAGCATCTGCTTGTTCTGCAGGCTCCAGCGCTCCTGGCTCTGGACGTCGTTGAAGGCGAAAAGCGGGCTCTGCATGTGTCTGTCCTTCTCCCCCTCAGCCCCGGATCCGGAGGCGGTCGGTGCTGTCCTCGCTGGGCTGGACGACGACGATGCCCTGTCCGGAGAACGCCATCTGGTAGGCCTCGCCGCTGCCCCGCCCGATCAGGGACTGCGCCTTGAAGCTGCGCTTGCCCTTCACCTTCAGGTTCGGTGACCAGGCGACGAGCGCGTCCGGGTCGACGTAGGTCTCGTCCTCCCCGCCGCCGCAGTCGACGACGATCGGCTTGCCGCGGGAGGTCAGCGCGACCCACCCCTGGCCGGAGATCTTGGTGTTCCACAGGCCCTGCCCGGCGAACTTCGCCAGTCCCTTGACCCGCTCCACGCCCCACTGGAGGTGCGCGTCGAAGGCCAGCAGGTTGGTGGCGTTGACCGAGATGGCGTCCCCGCCCAGGTTGATGACGACTACGTCGGCACCGTAGTCGGCGAGGTAGAGCAGGCCGTCGCCGGTGCACTTCATCAGCGGCGCGCCCTCCCCGGTGATCCAGTCCCGGGCGATCTGGCGCACGGCCGGCGGGTTGGGCTCGTACTGGACGAAGCCCTCGTAGGCGACCATCGACCCCACGCGCGCGAAGAGGTCGTTCCCGGTCTGCATGGCGACCTTCAGCATGTGGCTGCCGTGGTTCTCCATGCGGGCGGTGACGGGTGCGGGGGCGTAGCCCGCGAGCGGCTGGTTCATGACGGGCTCCCTCAGACCTCGTAGGGCTGGACGACGACGAAGTTGCCGGGCGCGGCCCGGAACTGCAGGTTGACGCCCTCCCCGGTGTGTCCCGGGTAGGCGTTGCGGCGCATGCGCACCTGGCTGGAGACGATCACCTGGGCGGCGGCGGACCAGGCGACGACGGCATTGGAGTCGACGAACGTCGTCGGGGTCACCGGCAGGACGACGGGCGTGCCGTGCGTCTTGACGACGACGGTGCCGGTGCCCTGGAACTGCATCGTGAACAGGGCGCCGCCGGGGATGCCGTGCCCCTCGATGCGGCGGACCTCGTACTGCAGGCTCTCGTCGAAGGCGAGGACGTTCTCCGCCGAGACGCAGATCGCGTCGCCCTGCAGTTCGACCGGGTGCAGGTGGGCGGAGTTCTCGGCGAAGAACACCTGGCCCTGGCCCGTGCAGCGCATGAGCTGCATCTCCTGGCCGGTGGCGTTGCCGACGATGCGGCCCGCGAAGCCGGCGCCCTTGTAGCTGAAGTCGACCTTGCCCTGGTAGAGCACCATGCTGCCCTGCCGGGCGAGGACGGGCTGCCCGCCCGTGCCGAGGTCGGCGCGGATCAGCTTGCCGTTCTGCGGCGTCCAGCGCTGACCGGTGGGCGTCTCCTTGAACTGCTGGAGCGCGGCGGCCACACCGGCGCCCTGGGGGGCGTGGCCGCCGCCCTGGGGAGCCCCGTAGGGGGCGGGCTGTCCGGGGACCTGCCCGAACTGCGGCTGCCGGCCGTAACCGGCGGGCGGCGCGGGCTGGCCGTAACCGGGCGGCGCGGTCGGGGCGTGGCCGTAGCCCGGGGGCGGGGGTGCCGCCGGGCCGGGGGCCGGCTGGCCGTACGGCGGCTGGTGGCCCGGCTGGCCGTACGGCGGCTGGTGATCCGGCTGGCCGTACGGCGGCTGGTGATCCGGCTGGCCATAGGGCGCCGGGGCCGGGGCCGGGGCCGGGGCCGGCGGCGGGACGGTGCCTCCCGGCGGGTTCACGGGCGCGATGAGGGTCGGCGCGGCGTGCACCGAGGGGGCGGGCGCCGGTGCCGGGGGGCCGGGCTGCGGAGTGGATCCGGGGGGCGGTGCGTAGCCCTGGGCGGCGGGCTGCGGCGGGGCCGCCGGCGCCGGAGCGGGTGCCGCCGGGGCCGGGGAGGCGGGCGCCGCCGGGCCGGCGGGGGCGCCGAAGGCGGGTGGAGCGGCCGCCTGGGCGGGCGGGGCGAAGCCGGGCGCCCCGCCGGACTGCGCCTGCTGCGGTGCCGCCGGCGCGGGTGCCTCTTCTTCCAGCACCTCGCCGCCGAAGTTCTTCAGGAGGGCTTCGAGGCCGCCGTCGAACCCCTGTCCGACCGCGGCGAACCGCCAGACGTCCTTGAGGTAGATGTCCCCCAGCATCACGGCCCGCTCGGTGGAGAACTCCGCACCGGTGAAGGCGTACCGGGCCACCTCCTCGCCGCCCGCGACGATGCGCAGGTAGCCGGGGGCGATCTGCGACATCTGCCCCGCGCCGTCGATGGTCGCCGTGAACGACAGTTTCTGGATCTGCGGCGGGATCCGGTCGAGGGTGACCCTGAAGGACTCCGTGTCGCCGGCCTGCGCGCCCAGCAGCTGGATGGCCTCCTCGGGGGACTTCGGCTGGTTGAAGAAGACGAAGTACCGGTCGTCGGAGAGCCGTTCCCCGGCGTCGAGTCCGAAGCAGCTGATGTCGAAGGTCAGTCCGGGGCCGGAGATCTGTACTCCCACGTACAGATCCGTGCCCGCGGTCAGGTCACTGATCCTGGCCTTGTGGCCGCGTTGGAATTCCCTGGGCATGCGTAACGACCGTCCCCCATCCCGAGTGCGAGTGCGTCGCGTCAGGCTAACGGCAAAGTCCGACACCGGACCAAGCCGGTACAGACCCGGTACACAATCCCCGCGCGGCCGTGGCGTACGCCCCCCGGCGCGCCCGCGCGCCGCAGGAGGGACGAGCGCTCACTCGCCCGGCTCGGCGGGCGGATGCGGAAGCCGCGCCGCCGCGGCCACCCCCTCCAGGTAGCCGCGGGCCCGCTCGGTGCGCGGGTAGGCCTCCAGGAGCCGCCAGAAGTCGGGGCCGTGACCCGGCACCAGCAGGTGGGCCAGTTCGTGCAGGAGTACGTAGTCGACGACGTACTCGGGCATGCCCTGGAGACGGTGCGAGAGCCGGATGCTGCCCTCGGCCGGGGTGCACGAGCCCCAGCGGGTGTTCTGGTTGGTGACCCAGCGGACCGAGGCGGGCCGCGCCCTGCCGTCGTAGTACTGCGCCGAGAGCCGTGCGGCGCGCGCGGCCAGTTCCGTGTCACCGAGCGACCGGCGGCTCTCCTGGGCGGCCAGCTTGGCGAGCATGACGTTCACCCAGCGCCGCTCCTCCGCCTCGGACATCCGGGCGGGGATGAGCACGACGGTGCGGTCGCCGTCGCGGTAGGCGGAGACCGTGCGACGGCGGCGGGCACTCCGGCGGACCTCGACGGGACTCGCCGCCGTGCCGCTCGGCGGCGGGCTCGTCCTGCCGCGTTGCGGCGTTCCGGCGCGGTGCAGTGGGTCGGCGGACACGCCCCGACGTTACCGGGTGTACGCGGTGGAAGTCCCGGCTGCGGGACGCTTCCCCGCCGATCCCCCACCGACGGTCCGAATCGTACGACGAATCCCCACCGCCTGTGGACAACTTTCGGCACCGTCCGGCGGGAGCGGGCATGCTGGCACTCGTCGGCGGAGCGATGACCGGCTCCCCCGGCAGGCCGTACCCCTCTCTTCCAGCTCTCTCCTTCCTCTTCCTCCAGCTCTCTCCTTCTCGTCGCCGTCCGCCCTCTCATTCCCCTCCTCTCCTCTCCTCTTCCTGCTGTCGCATCCGTTTCTCTTCCTGCTGTCTCATCCATCCGGCTACGGGGGCCGCTCATGCATCCGATGGTGAAACCCGCGCTGCGGCGCGGCTGGCGCGATCTCAACACCGTGCAGTTCGGGATGACACCCGCGCACGCCCTGACCTTGGGCCCCGTCGACACCGCGACGGGAAGCTTCCTCGACCTGCTCAACGGCACACGCGGCCTGCCCCTGCTGCGGGAACAGGGCCACCGCATGGATCTGCCCGAGGGGCATGTCGACCTGCTCGTGGAGCGGCTGGCCCGCGCCGGTCTTCTGGACGACGCGCGCGGCGGCGGCGCGGCGGCCGGTGAGCTGCGGGCGAGAAAAGAGGTCATGGACCGGCTGGGGCCCGACCTCGCCGCCCTGTCCGTCCTGACCCGTGAACCGGGTGAGGCGATCGACCGGCTGGCCGCCCGGCGCGGTATGCGGGTGCAGGTGCGCGGCGCGGGCCGGGTGGGGGCGGTGCTGGCCGCCCTGCTGTCCGGTGCGGGTGTCGGCGTGGTCGAGGTGATGGACGGCGGGTGCGTGGAACCGTGGGACGTCGCCCCCGGAGGGCTGCCCGCCGACGCCGTGGGTGAGCGCAGGGACGCCGCGGCGCGGCGGGCCGTGCGCCGGGCCGCCCCGGGCCGTCCGGTGCGCCACGGCCCGGGGACGCCGTCCGGGACGGAGGAGACCGGTCATTCGCTGGTCGTCCTCGCCCCGCGCGACGACGTCTCGGTGTACGCGCCCGATCCGGTCTCGGCGGCTCCCCTGATCGCGTCGGGCACCCCTCATCTGTACGCAGGGGTGGTGGAGGCCACCGGTGTCGTGGGGCCGCTGGTCCTGCCCGGGCTGACGAGCTGCGCGGAGTGTCTGCACCGAGGGCGCACGGACCGGGACGAGACGTGGCCGCGTCTGGTGGCCCAGTGGCGGTCCGGCAGGCAGCCCCGGGTACGCCCCTGCGACCTGGCCCTCGCCACGACCGTCGCGGGACTGGCGGCGGCCCACGCGCTGGCCTTCCTGGACGGGGACTCGCCCTCCAGCGCCGGCGCCCGCTGGGAAGTCTCGGCGCCCGCGCTGAACTGGCACGGGCGCCCGGTGTGGCCGCATCCGGACTGCGCCTGCGGGGCGGTGCGCGATTCCGTGGCGGAAGACACCTCAAAGGAGGCCGGTCCACGCGCGACAATGGCTGGGCAACGGCCGTCGTCCACGCCCCGCCCGCAGGCGGAAGCGACACGGCTTGCTGGGACTTGGAGGACGCATGTCTGATCTTCCCCGGAAGGCGGTCACCCGGACCGCCAAGCTCGCCGCGCTCCCGCTCGGCTTCGCCGGGAGAGCGACCTGGGGCCTCGGCAAACGGATCGTCGGCGAGTCCGCGGAGATCGTCGGCCGGGAGCTGCAGCAGCGCACGGCCGATCAGCTCTTCAAGGTGCTCGGCGAGCTGAAGGGCGGCGCGATGAAGTTCGGGCAGGCCCTGTCCGTCTTCGAGTCGGCGCTGCCCGAGGAGGTCGCCGGCCCCTACCGGGCGGCCCTGACCAAGCTCCAGGAAGCAGCGCCGCCCATGCCGACGCGCACCGTGCACGCCGTGCTGGAGGAGCGGCTCGGGACGGACTGGCGTGCGCTGTTCGAGGAGTTCGAGGACAAACCGGCCGCGGCGGCCTCCATCGGCCAGGTGCACCGGGCGGTGTGGCACGACGGCCGTGAGGTGGCGGTCAAGGTCCAGTACCCCGGTGCCGGTGAGGCCCTGCTGTCCGACCTGGTGCAGTTGAGCAGGTTCGCCCGCCTGCTGGGGCCGCTGATCCCCGGCATGGACATCAAGCCCCTCATCGCGGAGCTGAAGGACCGGGTCTCCGAGGAACTGGACTACGGCCTGGAGGCGGAGGCGCAGCAGGCGCACGCGGAGGAGTTCGCGGACGACCCGGACGTCCTGGTCCCGGCGGTGGTCCACCAGTGCGAGCAGGTCCTGGTCACCGAGTGGATCGACGGCGTCCCGCTGGCGGAGGTGATCGCGGACGGCACCCAGGAGCAGCGCGACCGCGCCGGGCAGCTCCTCGCCCGGTTCCTGTTCTCGGGCCCCGCCCGCACCGGCCTGCTCCACGCCGACCCGCACCCGGGCAACTTCCGCCTGCTCCCCGGCGGCCCCGGAGGTGAGGACGACTGGCGTCTGGGTGTCCTGGACTTCGGCACCGTCGACCGGCTGCCCGGCGGCCTTCCGGAACCGATCGGCGCGTCACTGCGGATGACGCTGGACGGCGAGGCCGACGCGGTCTACGAGATGCTGTGTGCGGAGGGCTTCGTCAAGGAGTCGATCGAGCTGGACCCGGACGCCGTGCTCGACTACCTGCTGCCGATCATCGAACCGGCCCAGGCGGAGGAGTTCACGTTCACCCGGGGCTGGATGCGCAGCCAGGCGGCCCGCATCGCCGATCCCCGCTCGCCCGCCTACCAGCTGGGCAAGCGGCTCAATCTGCCCCCGGCGTACCTGCTGATCCACCGTGTGACGCTGAGCACCATCGGCGTGCTGTGCCAGCTGGGCGCCACGGTACGGCTGAGGGACGAGCTGGAGGAGTGGCTGCCGGGCTTCGTCACCGGGGCGGAGGAGGAGGAAGAGGCCGTCGTCGAGGCGTGAGCCGCACGGGGGATCACCACCAGGCGGAGTCGAGCCGTCCCTCGATCGACCGAAGGTGTTCACGGGAGCAGGCGTCGCAGAAGTAGCGGCGGACTCCGTGCTCGACGGAACAGGTCCAGGTGGGGGGCGGTTCCGGCGCCGAGGTGCCGCAGCGGGCGCAGCTCACGGGCGGCCGCCGCGTGTCGCCGCCGGCGCCGTGGGTGCCGGGCTTGCCGTCGGGGTCTGCGCAGGGACGCGTCACGCGGTGACGATACCTCCGCGCCGGGGGCGGCGGGCGTGACGCACCGCGGGGCCGGTCCGTGCGAACGGACCGGCCCCGCGAACGCAGAGGCGCCTTCCCGGCCGGGAGGCCACCGCTGAGCGGTGTGGCGGTTACTGCATGACCGCCATGGCGAGCGCGCGGCGGGCGCGCCGCGAGGCGCGCTCGGCGCGGCGCTGCATCCGGCGGGCGGTCACCAGGCGCACGGCCTGGCGTTCGCGCTCCACCTCGTGCAGCCGCTCCTGCATATGCGCACGAGCCATGGCTTCTGGGATGAGTTGCATCTCTCGGGTCCTGTTCTGTCGCGAGTCGTTCGCGCCGGTGGTGGTGACGTCTTCGGTGGCGGAGCCTGCGGGCTCGCTGGGGGCGGACGGCTTCATCGGGGCCTGCTTCTGGGGGTCATGCGTGAGGGGGCGATCGATGGTTCCTGCGATGTTCATGCCGCA
The DNA here is from genome assembly GCF_000720185.1 of Streptomyces sp. NRRL S-340. Taxonomy (GTDB): domain Bacteria; phylum Actinomycetota; class Actinomycetes; order Streptomycetales; family Streptomycetaceae; genus Streptomyces. Next base: position 223,035 of record NZ_JOIY01000004.1, read on the forward strand.
ACCGGGTTCTTGCGCGGGCGGCCACGCGGCCGCTTCCGGGCGACGACAACGCCCTGGACGAACAGTTCGCCGCCCCAGACGCCCCAGGGCTCGCGCCGCTCCTTGGCTCCGGCGAGGCAGGCCTCGATCAGCGGGCAGGTGCGGCACAGGGACTTGGCGTACTCCACGTCCGCCGGCGACTCGGCGAAGAAGACCTCCGGGTCGTAGGAACGGCAGGGGACGGGCACGCCGAGGTTCTCGATGGCGTCGTCGAGCGCGGTGAGCGCGGTGAGCGGGATCAAGGCGGGGTCCTCCGTGAGACCGGGCTTGGGGATCGTGTCGGAAGGCGGTACGGACGGGGCGTGCGCTTCGAGTTGCACGGGTGGTCTTCCTCGTCTGGTCGGTCCGGCCGGGTCGGCCGGGTGTCGGCTGGGTACCGGGTTCTTTTCTTGTCCCGAGGCCCCTTCGGTCCGTCGTCCCCGTTCGGGGAAAACAGAAGGGCCGCGGATCCCGGGTGGGGTTCCGCGGCCCTGAAGGCGCCGGCCTGATCGACGATCAGGCTGGATCACTCCAGGGTTCTGGCCCACGGAAGGCCCACATCAGGTGGTGCTGCGTCGTCTGCTTCCGGATACCGGCACCGGCCGCCGCAAAGGCATAGGCATGCGCCTGTGCCACTACTGCTTCCAGTGCCTCGGTCGGTCGCTCATTGCGCTCGCGGACAGGAAGACCCGCGATGGACAGGGAGGACGCGGAGCGCACGGCGCGAACACCGGACACACCGGTGCCCTGGTCCGAGACGCCGAGCATGCACAGGGAAGCGACCGAGCGATCGGTCATTTTGGCGGTGCTGAAGACGCTGCTCTTGATGCTGATCACTGGGCTCGCCTCCTCTCGGCGTCTGGGGGACTGGGGTGAGCCAGTCCGTACGGATATGCAAGTACAACACGGAGTCAGGGCCTCAAGGAAGACCGCTGTTCCCGTGACCAAGAACCTATGGGGATTCCCCGGGCATGCGCAAACTATTTTTCCGACGAGTTCGCATCAGTCGTCGGTCACTTCGCCCGTACGCTCCTGACCTGTGCAGATGGCGAGAACATCGGCTCCGTGACGGCGCAGCTTACGTGTCCCCACACCGGGGATGCGCGCCAGCTCGCGGGCGTCGTCGGGCGCGGCCTCGGCGATCGCCATCAGGGTTCTGTCGGTGAAGACGCAGAAGGCGGGCTGCCCGCTGAGCCGCGCCTGCTCCTCCCGCCACTCGCGCAGCCGCTCGTACAGGCCCTCGTCCATGTCGGAGGGGCAGTCGTCGCAGCGCATCAGCTTCATCTCGCCGGCGTCGGTGAGGGTGCGGCCGCAGACCCGGCACCGGGCCGGAACCCGCTGCATCCGCCGGGGAGCGGCCTGCGGCCCCCGGGCCGCCGCTCCCGCGGCCGCCGCGGTCCCGCGTTCGATCCCTCCGGCCGCGCCCCGGCCGCCCTGGCCGGACGCGGCGGCCGAGCCGGGGCGCAGTCCGTCGAGGAAGCGGCTGGGGCGGCGGCTGGGCCGGCCGCCCGGCGTGCGGGTCAGGGACCAGGACAGGTGCAGCCGCTCGCGGGCGCGGGTGACGCCGACGTAGAGCAGGCGGCGCTCCTCCTCGATCTGTTCGTCCGTCCTGGCGTAGGTGATCGGGATCATGCCCTCGCCGACGCCGACGAGGAAGACGACGTCCCACTCCAGGCCCTTGGCCGAGTGCAGGGAGGCCAGGGTGACTCCCTGGACGGTGGGGGCGTGCTGGGCGTTCGCCCGTTCGTCGAGTTCGGCCACGAGGTCGGCGAGGGTGGCGCCCGTCCGGGCGGTGGCGAAGTCCCGCGCGAGGTTCACCAGCGCGGCCAGCGACTCCCACCGCTCCCTGACGGCACCCGAGCCGGCCGGGGGCTGGGCACTCCAGCCCTCGCCCGACAGCACGGCACGCACCTGGGAGGGCAGGTCGACGGCCTCGTCGAGGAGGGAGTCGTTGCCTCCGAAGCGGGCGGCGGCCCGCAGGGCGACGCTCGCCCTGCGGACCTCGGGCCGGTCGAAGAAGCGCTCGGCGCCGCGCAGCTGGTAGGGCACCCCGGCGTCCGCCAGGGCCTGCTCGTAGATCTCGGACTGGGCGTTCGTCCGGAACAGGACCGCGATCTCGCTCGCCGGGACCCCGGAGGCGATGAGGTCGTGGATGCGGCGGGCCGCGCCCTCGGCCTCGGCGGGCTCGTCCGCGTACTCGGTGTAGTCCGGCTCCGGGCCCGCGGGGCGCTGCGAGACCAGTTCCAGCCGGTGGTCGGCGGCGCGGCCGCGTGCCTGGGCGAGCAGCCCGTTGGCGAGACGGACGACCTGGGGAGTGGAGCGGTAGTCGCGGACCAGTTTGACGACGGTGGCTTGCGGGTGCCGGACGCGGAAGTCGAGGAGGTGGTCGGGGGTTGCTCCTGTGAACGAATAAATGGTCTGGCTGGCGTCGCCGACGACGCAGACGCTGTCCCGCTCCCCCAGCCACAGTTCCAGCAGGCGCTGCTGCAGGGGGCTGACGTCCTGGTACTCGTCCACCACGAAGTGCTGGTACTGGGCGCGGACCTGTTCGGCGACGTCGCGACGGTCCTGGAGGATGGCGACGGTCAGCAGCAGGACGTCCTCGAAGTCGATGACCGAGCGGTCCCGCTTGAGGTCCTCGTAGAGCGAATACAGCTGGGCGACCTCGGCCGGGTCACGGGGGGTTTCGCGACCGGCCTTCGCTGCTGCGAGGGCGTAGTCGGCCGGGACGGTCTGGGTGACCTTGGCCCACTCGATCTCCGCGGTGACGTCCCGCAGCTCGCCGCGGTCCAGCCGGATGCGGCAGGCCGCGGCCGCGTCCGCCACGAGCTGGATCTTGCGTTCCACGAGCCGGGGCATGCTGCCACCGACCGCTTTCGGCCAGAAGTACTGGAGCTGACGCAGGGCGGCGGAGTGGAAGGTGCGGGCCTGGACGCCCTGGGCACCGAGCTGGCGCAGCCGGCCGCGCATCTCGCCCGCGGCGCGGTTGGTGAACGTGACGGCGAGCACGCTGGAGGGCTGGAGGATCCCGGCGCGCACGCCGTAGGCGATCCGGTGGGTGATCGCACGGGTCTTTCCCGTCCCCGCTCCCGCCAGCACGCACACCGGGCCGTGCAGCGCGGTGGCGACCTCGCGCTGCTCGGGGTCGAGCCCTTCGAGCACCGCGTCGGCAGAGTCCGGTACCTGCGGGAAGAGGGTGGAGTGCGTTGCTGCTGTCACACAGCCATGCTGCCAGGTCGCGGGAGACGGGTGAGCTGGTTGTCCACAGGCGACCCCTCGCGGTCGTACTAATGCGACGGGACTCACCCGCCTCCCCCGGGCGCCCATACCCCCGGTGGGAATGCCGGGGGCGGTGACGTACGTTCATCGACTGCGACCACTACGTCCCCGACCCGCTGAAGGAGCGCGAGAGACATGCCGGGCACTGTGACGATGTACAGCACCACGTGGTGCGGCTACTGCCGCCGGCTCAAGAGCCAGATGGACCGCGAAGGCATCGCGTACAACGAGATCAACATCGAGCAGGACCCGGAGTCGGCGGCCTTCGTCGAGAAGGCGAACGGCGGCAACCAGACGGTGCCGACCGTGCTGTTCGAGGACGGGTCGACGCTGACGAACCCGTCGCTGGCGCAGGTCAAGCAGAAGATCGGCGTCTGAGTCCGGCCCCTGCCCCCGTGCGGGAACCGTGCTCGGCACGCGCGGAAGGCGGCCCCCGTGATCACCGGATCACTCGGGGGCCGCCTTCTTGCGCCTGCGGGGCCGCGGCCGTGGGGCTCGGCGTTCTCTCCTGCCGGAGTGCCGCGCTCAGCGCGGGCCCGGCGCAGCCGGGACCTGGGCCTGGGTCCGGCTCAGACGAAGGTCCTCGTCGGCAGCGGCTTGCCGTACCAGAGTTCGATGAGCCGGGCCGCGATGGAGATGCCGTAGGGCGGCAGGACGTCGCCGGACTCGAACGCCGCGTGCAGCTCCTCGCGGGAGAACCAGCGGGCCTCGTGGATCTCGTCGCCGTCGACGTCGATGTCGGTGGAGGTGGCGTGCGCCATGAAGCCGAGCATGAGGCTGGAGGGGAACGGCCAGGGCTGGCTGGCGACGTACTCCACCTCGCCGACGGCGATGCCGACCTCCTCGTGGACCTCGCGGCGCACCGACTGCTCGATGGACTCCCCCGGCTCGACGAAACCGGCGAGCGTGGAGAAGCGGCCCTCCGGCCAGTGCACCTGGCGGCCCAGGAGGATGCGGTCCTCGTCGTCGGTGACCGCCATGATCACCGCGGGGTCGGTGCGCGGGTAGTGCTCGGCGCCGCAGGCCGGGCAGCGGCGGATGTGGCCGGCCGCGGCGATCACGGTGCGCTCTCCGCAGCGGGAGCAGAAGCGGTGCAGCCGCTGCCAGTTCTCCAGGGCCACCGCGTGCACCATCAGACCTGCGTCGCGGGGCGAGAGCAGGAGGCCGGCCTCGCGCAGTCCCGCCGGGCGCGCGGACTGGTCCATCCGGCCGGGCAGCGTGTCCTTCTGCAGCGCGAAGTAGCTGACGCCCTCGTCGTCGGTGCCGAGGAAGTAGCGGTGTGCCTCGGTGAGGGGGGCTTCGAAGGACGGGGTCATGACGAGTTCGGTGCGGCCGTCGGGTGTCTCGTCGATGAGTGCCTGGCCGCCGGAGACCACGAAGCAGCGGGTGGTGGGGTGGCTCCATGCCGCGGCGAGCCAGGCCTCGTCGAGCCGGTGGTGGGCGGCCCGGTCGATGCCGCTGGGCGCGGTGAGCGAGACGGGGCGGTCTGCGGTGTGGTCGGTCCAGGTGGTCACGGGTGCTTCCAACTCCCCCGGTGCAACGGTTGATTCGGCGGCGGTTCAGCGGGACGTAGGGCAGGAGGGGGCCGGGTGCGGCGGGACGTCAGGGGCGCGGGGCGGCCCCTCCAGTGTGCCCCGCGTGCGGCGGCGTCCCGGGCGGCGGTGGGTCAGGGTGCATCGCGCCAGTGCCCGGCGAGATCGCCCCACAGGTACGCGCTGGTCTCGACGCCCTTGAGCAGCAGGTCCAGCTCGACCTTCTCGTTCGGAGCGTGCCAGCCGTCGGAGGGGACGGAGATGCCCAGGAAGAGCACGGGAGCGCCCAGCACCTCCTGGAGGTCGGCGGCCGGCCCGGAGCCGCCCTCACGGGTGAAGCGGACGGGGGTCTGGAAGGCCCTGCTCATGGCACGGACCACGGACTGCAGCGCCGGGTGGTCCAGCGGGGTCAGGCACGGACGGGTGGCCGCGCCGAACACCGTCTCGTGCCGGATCCCGTCGGGCACCTGTTCGTCGATCCAGGCGCGGACGGCCTTCTCGACGTGGTCGGGGTCCTGGCCCGCGACCAGACGGAACGACAGCTTCACCATGGCCGTGGACGGGATGATCGTCTTGCTGCCGGGGCCCTGGTAACCGCCTCCGATGCCGTTGACCTCGGCGGTGGGGCGGGCCCAGATGCGCTCCAGGGTGGTGTGCCCGGCCTCTCCCCGGGTGGCGTACGACTTGGCGGTGCGCAGCCACTGCGCCTCGTCGAAGGGCAGTTCGGCGAAGAGGGCGCGTTCGCGGTCGGTCAGCTCCACGACGCCGTCGTAGAAGCCGGGGACGGCCACGCGCGCGTGTTCGTCGTGCAGCGCGGCGACGAGGCGGGCGGCGGCGGTCGCCGGGTTGGGCACGGCACCGCCGAAGGAGCCGGAGTGGATGTCCTGGTCCGGGCCGTACAGCCGGATCTCGCACTCGGCGAGTCCGCGCATGCCGGTGCACACCGTGGGCGTGTCCTCCGACCACATGCCCGTGTCGGAGACGATCACCGCGTCGGCGGCGAGCCGGTCGGCACGGCTTTCGACCAGCGCGCGGAAGTGCGGGGAGCCGGACTCCTCCTCGCCCTCGATCAGCAGCTTGAGGTGGACGGCCGGGGTGGTGCGCCCGGTGGCGGCCAGGTGGGCGCGGACACCGAGTGTGTGGAAGAACACCTGTCCCTTGTCGTCGGCCGCCCCGCGCGCGTGGAGCCGGTTGTCCCGGACGACCGGCTCGAAGGGCTCGGTGTCCCAGCCGTCCTCGCGGGCGGCGGGCTGCACGTCGTGGTGGCCGTAGACCAGGACGGTCGGGGCGTCGGGGTCGTCCGAGGGCCACTCGGCGTAGACGGCCGGGGCGCCCGGGGTCTGCCAGACCTCGGCGGTGGGGAAACCGGTCTCCTCGAGCTTGGCGGCGAGCCAGTCGGCGCTGCGCCGTACGTCGGGCGCGTGGTCGGGCTGGGCCGACACGGAAGGGATGCGCAGCCACTCGGCGAGGTCGTCGAGGAAGGCCGCGCGGTGCTGCTCGATGTACGTGCGGACGGCGCTGTCCGGGGTCTGGCTCATGCTCCCGAGCCTATCGGCCCGCGGTGGCATCCGGTTCGGGCGGTTCGTCACACCGCGGAGCGGGCCGCGGCGGGGGCGGGGGTCCCTCCTGCGCGCCGGGCCGGGGTTCGCCCAGCAGCAGCCGTTCCAGCGCGGCCCGGTCCGGCAGCGGGTCCGGGCGTACGACCTCTCCGGTGCGTACGTACACGAACGCTGCCGCGACCCGCTCCAGGGGCAGCCCGTGCCGTTCGGCCCAGGCCAGCCGGTACACGGCGAGCTGGAGCGGGTCCGCCGTGCGGGAGCGGTGCGTCTTCCAGTCGACGATCTCGTACGTCACGTCCCGGCCGTCGCCCTCCTTGTAGACGGCGTCGATCCGGCCGCGGACGACGCGGCCGGCGATCTCCAGCTGGAAGGGCGCCTCGACGCGGTGGGGGGTGCGGCGGGCGTACGGGGTGCGTTCGAAGGCTGCCTTGAGGGCTTCGAGGTCCTGCTCGTCGAGGATCTCGGCGTCGGAGCCGGGCAGCTCCTCGGGCTCCAGCAGGGGCAGGGTGAGCGCTTCGAAGCGGGTCTCGACCCAGGCGTGGAAACGGGTGCCGCGGCGTGCGGCCGGTTGCGGGGGGAGCGGCATGGGACGCGCGAGTTCCCGTGCGAAGCCGTCCGGATCGGCCGCCAGCCGCATCAGCTGGGACGCGGTCAGGGTCGTCGGCAGGGGGACGTCGACGACACTCCGCCGGGCACGGCGAAGCTCTCCGGTGAGCGCGTCGAGGTCGCGGTCCCAGGAGGCGACGGTGCGGGCCTCCTCCGGAGTGAGGTGCACGGGTCCGGGCTCCGGGGCGCGTTGCGGTCCGTGCTCCAGGGCGGGTTCCGCTTCGTGTGCCGGGGCGCGTTCCCGTCCGTGTTCCGGGAGGGCTTCCGGGTCGTGTTCCGCAGCGGGTGCCTGGCGGGCTCCGGGGGTACGCCCCTCGCCGGAGGCCGCCTGGTGCGGGATCGCGGGGGCGGGGCGGTCCGTGCTCCAGGAGTCCCAGTCACCGGGATCGTCCTCGGCGGGGACGCCGTCGTCGAAGGGCGGTGCGTCGTCGAAGGGCGGTGCGTCGTCGAAGGGCGGTGCGTCGTCCTCCGGGGGCGGGGGCCAGTCCGGGTCGTCGTGGGAGTCCGGCGCGTGCGCGGCCGGCCGGAGGCCGTGGGCGTCCGCGCGGGCGGCGAGGCCGTCGAGGTGGGCCAGGACCGTCGCGGCGGCGGCGCGGCGGCGGGCCAGGGCCGTCTCGTCCAGCGGCAGGGGCCAGACCTGGTCGGCCTCGGCCCGGTGCAGGACCGGGTTCTCCTCGTCCTCCCCGGGTTGCTCCGCCCAGACCTCGGTCTCGCCGTACCCGGCCGCGCAGTGGTCGTGCAGCGCCAGCAGGAAGTCGGAGGGGCCGCGAGGCTTCTTCTGGCTCGGTCCCCACCAGTGGCCGGAGCCGAGCAGCAGGGAGCGCGGGCGGGTGAAGGTCACGTAGCCGAGGCGCAGTTCCTCGGTGTGCTGGTGGTCCTTCATGGCCTCGTGGAAGGCCTTCATGCCGCGTGCGTCCCAGCTGCCGACGTCGGGCAGGGTGTCGGCGTCGCCGCGCAGGGCGTGCGGGAGGACCTTGCCCTGGCTGGTCCACTTCTCCCGGCCCTGCCCGCTCGGGAAGGCGCCGGTGACCAGTCCGGGGACGGCGACGACGTCCCACTCCAGGCCCTTGGAGCGGTGCGCGGTGAGCACCTTGACCGTGTTCTCGCCGCCGGGCAGTGCGTTGTCGAGGCCCTTCTCGTACTGGGCGGCGGTGCGCAGGAAGGCCAGGAAGGCCAGCAGGGACGCCTCGCTCTCGTGGGCGGCGAAGGAGGCGGCGACGTCCAGGAAGTTCGACAGGGTCTCGCGGCGGCGGGCTGCCAGGGCGTGCGGGGACGCCGACAGTTCCACCTCCAGGCCGGTGACGGCCAGCACCCGGTGCAGGACGTCCATCAGCGGGTCGGACAGGGAGCGGCGCAGGTCGCGCAGCTCGGCGGCGAGCCGCGCGAAGCGCACGCGCGCGTCCGGCGAGAACGGCAGCCCGTCGTCGCCCCGGCCGTCCAGGGGCGTCTCCAGGAACGTGTCGAGGGCGTCGGCCAGGGAGACCACCTCGGCCGGGTCGACACCTTCGACCGCCTCGGCGAGCCGCCGGTCCGGGTCGTCGTCGCCGTCCGCGCGCGCGTGGGCGACGAGCAGCCGCGCCCGGCGTCCGAGGAGTGCCAGGTCGCGGGGGCCGATCCGCCACCGCGGGCCGGTCAGCAGGCGCACCAGGGAGGCGTTGGCCCCCGGGTCCTGCAGGACCTCGCACACGGCGACGAGGTCGGCGACCTCGGGCAGGTGGAGCAGCCCGGACAGGCCGACCACCTCGACCGGGACGTCACGGGCGACCAGGGCACCCTGGATCTCGGCGAAGTCGGTCGCCGTACGGCACAGGACCGCGATCTCACCGGGTGCCTTGCCGGTCCGCACCAGGTGGGCGATCGAGCCGGCGAGCCACTCGATCTCCTCGGCGTGGGTGCGCAGCAGCGCGCAGCGCACCAGTCCGTCGCGTTCGGCGCCGGGGGCCGGGCGGAGGGCTTCCACGCCCGCGTGCATGGCCCGCAGGGGCTCGGCGAGGCCGTTGGCGAGGTCGAGGAGCCGACCGCCGCTGCGCCGGTTCTCGCTGAGGGCCTGCCGGGTGGCGGGACGGCCGTCGGCGTGCGGGAAGTGCTCGGGGAAGTCGTCGAGGTTGGCGACGGAGGCCCCTCGCCAGCCGTAGATCGCCTGGCAGGGGTCGCCGACGGCGGTGACGGGGTGGCCCGTGCCGTCGCCGAACAGGCCCGCCAGCAGGAGGCGCTGGGCGACCGAGGTGTCCTGGTACTCGTCCAGGAGGACCACCCGGAACTCGTCGCGCAGCACCCGGCCGACCTCCGGGAGGCGGGCGAGCCGCGCGGCGAGGGCGATCTGGTCGCCGAAGTCCAGCAGGTCGCGCTCGCGTTTGGCGGCCCGGTAGCGCAGCACCAGCTCCGCCAGGTCCCGGCGGGCGGCTGCCGTCTCGGGGATCTTGCGCAGGTCGGCGTTGGTGAGCTTGGCGCCCTGGAGGGTGTCCAGCAGTCCGGCGTCCCACGCGCGCAGGTCCTCGGGCCGCACCAGGTGTTCGGCCAGCTCGGCGTCGAGGGCGAGGAGGTCGCTGACCAGGTCCGGGAAGGAACGGGTCAGTGCCGGGTACGGGCCGGGGGCCTCGCGCAGGACGCGTGCGGCGAGCTGGTAGCGGGTGGCGTCGGCGAGCAGGCGGGTGGTGGGCTCCAGGCCGATGCGCAGGCCGTGGTCGGTCAGGAGACGGCCGGCGAAGGCGTGGTAGGTGGAGATCACCGGCTCGCCGGGCGGATGGTCCGGGTCGATGGCGTCGGGGTCGGTGACGCCGGCCCGGACCAGCGCCGTACGGACCCGCTCGGCCAGTTCACCGGCTGCCTTGTTGGTGAAGGTCAGGCCGAGGACCTGCTCGGGGGCGACCTGTCCGGTGCCCACCAGCCAGACCACGCGGGCCGCCATCACGGTCGTCTTCCCCGACCCGGCTCCGGCCACGATCACCTGCGGGGCGGGCGGCGCAGTGATGCAGGCCGTCTGCTCCGGGGTGAAGGGGATCCCGAGCAGTTCCTTGAGCTGTTCGGGATCGCTGATACGGGCGGGCACGTCGAAGAGGCTAGCGGCGGGCACTGACAACCGGTGCCCGGTTCACCTGCCGGAACCGGAGAAGCGCAGGTCAGCCCGGCTGGTGCCGTACGTCACGTGGGCCACCGTGCTCGCTCGCCACCAGGGCGGGCCGGTCCGGGTCACTCGACGACCTGGCGGCCTTCCGGCCGTGCGCTGCAGGAGGCGCGGAACGCGCAGTGGGTGCAGTGCTGCCCCGCGGTCGGGGTGAACCGCTCGTCGAGGACCTTCCCGGCGGCGGTGGCCAGCAGGTCACCGACCCACTCCCCCTCCAGCGGCTCCTGGGCCTGCACCTTCGGCAGCGTCTCCCCGCCGTCCCGCTTGGCCGCGCCCTGCCGCAGCTGGACCAGTTCGGCGCCGCCCGGCTCGGGTCGGTTGCCGTCGAAGGCGTCGTCGACGGCACCCTCGCGGACGGCGAGCTGGTAGACGGCGAGCTGGGGGTGGCGGGCCACCTCGGCGCCGGTGGGTGCCTGTCTGCCGGTCTTGAAGTCGACGACGTAGGCACGGCCCTCGCCGTCGGTCTCCACCCGGTCCATGGAGCCGCGGATGCGCACCTGGTGGCCGCCCGCGCTCAACGTCACGTCGAAATCGTGCTCGCTGGCCACCGGTGTCCGGCCGGCGCGGTCCAGGACGTGCCATTTCAGAAAGCGTTCGAGCGCAACGCGCGCGTTCTCCCGCTCCTGCTGCGACTTCCAGGGCGCGTCGAAGGCCAGGGCGTTCCAGACGGTCTCCAGACGCTCCATGAGGACGGCGAGGTCGGCGGGCGTCCGGCCGGAGGCGACCTCGTCGGCGAGGACGTGCACCACGTTGCCGAAGCCCTGGGCGACGCTCGCCGGGGCGTCCGCCTTCACCTCGCGGCCCAGGAACCACTGCAGGGCGCAGGTGTGGGCGAGCTGGTCGAGGGCGCTGCCGGAGAGCACGACCGGCTGGTCGCGGTCGCGCAGCGGAACCTTGCTCTCGGTCGGTTCGGCCATGCCCCACCACCGGTAGGGGTGCGCCGAGGGGACGAGCGGGCGGCCCTCCTCGTCGGCGAGGGCGGCGAGCCGGGCCAGGCGGCGGGCGGCGGCCTCGCGCAGGGCGTCGGACACGCGCGGGTCCACGGTCGTGGCGCGCAGCTCGGCGACCAGGGCCGCGACGGACAGCGGGCGGCGGGGGCGGCCGGTGACGTCCTTGGGTTCGACGCCGAGTTCGGTCAGGAAGCGTGAGGGCTGGTCGCCGTCGTCCGCGGGCGCCTTCACCGCGGTCACGACCAGGCGTTCACGCGCGCGCGTGGCGGCCACGTAGAAGAGCCGGCGCTCCTCGGCCAGCAGGGCGCCGGGGGTGAGCGGCTCGGCGAGGCCGTCGCGCCCGATGCGGTCCGCCTCCAGCAGGGAGCCGCGGCGCCGCAGGTCCGGCCACAGCCCTTCCTGGACGCCCGCGACGACGACGAGGCGCCACTGGAGGCCCTTGGAGCGGTGCGCCGTCATCAGGCGCACCGCGTCCGGGCGGACGGCACGCCGTGTGAGGGTGTCTGCTGCGATGTCCTGGGCTTCGACCTCCTCCAGGAAGTTCAGCGCGCCCCGGCCGCCGGTGCGCTCCTCGGCGCGCGCGGCGGTCGCGAACAGCGCGCACACGGCGTCCAGGTCCCGGTCGGCGTTGCGGCCGGCGGCGCCGCCGCGCCGGGCGGCACGCTCCAGGCGCGCGGGCCAGGGAGTGCCCTCCCACAGGTCCCACAGCGCCTCCTCGGCGCTACCGCCGCCCGCCAGGCGCTCCCTGGCCTTCCTGAGCAGCGCGCCGAGACGCTGGGCACCGCGCGCGTACGCGGGGTCGTGGGTCACCAGGCGTTCGGGTTCGGCCAGTGCCCGTGCGAGCAGGTCGTTCGAGGACGGGGGCAGGGGGTTGCCCGCGGCGCGCTCCTCCTCGCGCAGCGCCCGGCCGAGGCGGCGCAGGTCGGCGGTGTCCATACCGGCGAGGGGTGAGGCGAGGAGGGCCAGGGCGGTTTCGGTGTCCAGCCAGCAGGGTGCGCCCTGCGCGGCGGTCTCGGCGGCGGCCGTCCGCGGGGCCTCCCGCGCCTCGGTGCGGTCGGGCCGCGCGGCAGCCACCGGGGCGGCGGCCTGCCCGTCGTCGGCGGGCGGCTCGGCGGGCTGTCCGGCGCCCTGTTCTACGGACTGTTCGGCGGGCGCCGAGGTCGCGGCGGGCGCCGTCACGGCGCGCGGGGCCGCTTCGGCCGTCGCCACCGCGCGCAGTGCGGTCAGCAGCGGCGTGACCGCCGGTTCGTGGCGCAGCGGCAGGTCGTCGCCGTCGACGTCCAGCGGCACACCGGCGGCCGTCAACGCGCGGCGCAGGGTCGGTATGGTGCGGGCGCCCGCGCGTACCAGCACGGCCATCTCGCCCCAGGGGACGCCGTCCTCCAGGTGGGCACGGCGCAGGATGTCGGCGATGTTGTCCACCTCGGTGCCCGCCGTCGGGTACGTGTGGACCTCGACGCGCCCGCCGTCCGTCACCGGGATCAGCTCCCGGTGGGCGCGGACCTTGTCGGCCGGGAGCCGGGTGAGGGGCATGCGCCGGGTGAGCAGGCGGGTGGCGGCCAGCAGCGCGCCGCCGGAGCGGCGGGAGGTGCGCAGTACGGCGACGGGGGCGGGGCGGCCGTCCGCGCGGGGGAAGGTCTGCGGGAAGTCGAGGATGCCGTTGACGTCCGCGCCCCGGAACGCGTAGATCGACTGGTCGGGGTCGCCGAAGGCGAGCAGGGTCCTGCCGCCTCCCGCCATCGCGCGCAGCAGCCGCACCTGCGCCGCATCGGTGTCCTGGTACTCGTCCACGCAGACGACGTCGTACTGCGCGGCGAGCCGCTCGGCGACATCGGGGCGGCCGGCGAGGAGCACCGCGCGGTGCACGAGTTCGGCGTAGTCGAGGACGCCCTGGAGGTCGAGGACGTCGAGGTACTCGGCGAGGAAGGCGGCGGCGGCCTGCCAGTCGGGGCGGCCGATGCGGCGCGCGAACGCCGCGAGCGCGTCGGGGCCCAGGCCCAGTTCCCGGCTGCGGGCGAGGACGGCGCGGACCTCGTCGGCGAAGCCGCGGGTGGTCAGGCAGGCGCGCAGTTCGTCGGGCCAGCGCACATGGGCCAGACCCAGTCGTTCCAGGTCGACCTGGCCGGCCAGGAGGTCGCGGACGGTCACGTCCTGCTCGGGTCCGGACAGCAGCCGCAGCGGCTCCACGAACAGACCGGTGTCCTGGTGGGCGCGGACGAGGGCGTAGCAGAAGGAGTGGAAGGTGGTCGCCCGGGGCGCACGGGCCGCTCCGACCCGCTGTGCCATGCGGTCGCGCAGTTCCGTGGCGGCCTTGCGGCTGAAGGTCAGCACCAGGATCCGCTCGGGGTCCTGCCCCCGGGCGATCCGTGCGGCGACGGACTCGACCAGGGTCGTGGTCTTGCCGGTGCCCGGACCCGCGAGGACGAGCAGCGGACCGGCCCGGTGGTCAACCACGGCACGCTGGGCGGCGTCCAGTCGAGGGGGATCAGGCCGGGCCGGCGGGGTACGCACCAGTCGGTAAGCGCCACGGTCCCCCTGCCGCACCTCGGGGTGCGACAGGTGCCTGGTGGAGGAAGAGGAGCTCACGTGGTTCGCCGGTCCTGGTGGGTGTGCTGGGTTGGGTCGCGGCCGACGCGGAGCGCCGTGGCCGCGGGGGAGGTCCTGCGGCCGCGGCGGGCGGTGGCCTCGGGGTGAGGGGGGCACGCTCGGCCGACGCTACGCCCGCGCCCCTGCCGGAAGCAGGACTTCCCCCGCTTCCCGCGGGCCGGGCCGGCCTCGCGGCCGCCCACGGCGGGCGCCGCCGTCGCGTGTGTCCCTCGATGCACGAACGTACGGCATTGCGCGGGCGTGCCGGGATTCGCTCGTACGGGTCCCGGGCTCCCCATCGGCGGGCCGGATGGCGGAAGCTGTCAGGTGTGACCCTGCGCACGTTCGCCGCCGTCGCCGTCCCAGCGGGCCCGCCGCATGTCGAGCCGGGGCAGGTGGCCCTCGGCCGTCCTGCCCGCCTGGCGCAGCGGCGTGCCCTCGGAGCGGTAGTGGGCGAGCGCTCTCAGTTCGTGCCCAGGCAGCAGGACGCCGTCCGCGCGGACGACCCGCCACCAGGGGACCGCGCCGCCGTAGAGCGCCATGACGCGGCCCACCTGGCGGGGCCCTCCCTCCTCCAGCCACTCCGCGACGTCCCCGTATGTCATGACCCGGCCCGCGGGGATCCCCTCGGCGACCTCCAGGACCCGCTCGGCGTACTCGGGCAGCGTCCCGGGCGGGCCGGGGCTGCCGTCGTCCGCAAGACTCACTTCGCTCATCCCACCCATCCTGCCCGACGCCACCGACAGTGCGGCCGGCCCGTCACCCGACGTGAGCCTCGCTCCAGGGCGGCGGTTCCGGCAGACTGTCGGACCCGCATATGCACCCTGATGCCCCCGTGTGTCGGTGGGGCATGCCACCATCATGCGGGCGGTGACCGGTGATACGAGACCAAGAAGAGACCATGAAGCAGCAGGGTGTGCACCCCGACGACGCGGAGGGCACCTCTGGGGTCTCGTCGCGCCCGGACACCGGTGACGCGGACCGCGCGAAGGAATCGGGCCGCGGCAAGGACACGAGCCGCGACGACGGCCCGCACGGCGACGACGCGGGCAGCTCGGGCGGCGCGGGCCGTCCGGCTCCACAGGGCCCCGGCGAGGAGCCCGCCGCGGCGGAGAAGCAGCCCGCCGCCGGCACGGGCGGGCGTCCCGCCGGCGACTCGGGCGGGCGTCCCGGCGGGGAGAGCGACCGGCGTTCCGGCGGGGAGACGGACGAGCCGCCCGCCGTGAACGAGCCGCCCGCCGGGGGCGCGGACAAGGAGCCCGGCGCGAGTGCCGACGTGGCGCACATCGACGAGGTGGAGGGCGACGAACCGCTGCTCCCCGCGCGCGTGCACCGTCCCTCGGACCTGATGCGGCTGCTGGTGGGCGTGCTCGCCGTGGTCGTCCTGCTCGCCGTCGCCGCGTTCGCGCACGGCACGACCTCCGGCCTCGAACAGGACATCAACAAGGGCACGGGCCAGGCCCCCGACTTCCTCATCAAGATCGCCGGACTGGTGTCCAGCATCGCGATCCTGCTGGTGCCGGTGGCCTTCGCGATCGAACGGCTGATCAAACGCGACGGGCTGCGGATCGCCGACGGCGTCCTCGCGGCGGTCCTCGCACACGGGGTGACCCTCGCCACCGACCTGTGGGTGGCCAAGGCGGCACCGGGCTCCATCCAGGACGCCCTCACCCAGCCCTCCCCCGGCAACCTGCACGCGCTGACCGACCCGGTGCACGGCTACCTCGCCCCGGTCATCGCGTACATGACGGCCGTCGGCATGTCCCGCAGACCTCGCTGGCGTTCGGTGCTGTGGATCGTTCTGCTGCTCGACGCGTTCTCCATGCTGGTCACCGGCTACACGACACCGTTCTCGATCATCCTGACGGTCCTGATCGGCTGGTCCATCGCCTACGGCACCCTGTACGCGGTCGGCTCACCGAACGTCCGTCCCACCGGCCGGACCCTGATGGCGGGACTGCAGACCGTCGGCTTCCGCCCGGTGAGCGCGGTCCGCCAGGAGGCGGCCGAGACGACCGCCGACAACGGGGACCGCGGCCGGCGCTACTTCGTCACCCTGGAGGACGGCCCGCCG
Source organism: Streptomyces sp. NRRL S-340 (assembly GCF_000720185.1). Taxonomy (GTDB): domain Bacteria; phylum Actinomycetota; class Actinomycetes; order Streptomycetales; family Streptomycetaceae; genus Streptomyces. The sequence goes on from NZ_JOIY01000004.1 coordinate 238,763, forward strand.
CTGGACGTCACGGTCGTCGACCGCGAACAGCAGGCGCAGGGCTTCTTCTACCGGCTGTGGCGCAACATCACGCTGCGCGGGTTCGCCACCCGCAGCAGCCTGCAGTCGTTGCGGCAGGCCCTGGAGCAGGAGGCCCTGCTCGCCTACGCGGCCATCGCCGCCGGTGCCAACGCGCCCAAGCTGATCGCGACCTCCGAGCTGGGCCCCGACGCCGTGATGCTCGTCTACGAGCACACCGGCGGGCGCACGCTCGACTCGCTGGCGGACGCGGAGATCACCGACGAACTGCTGCGCCACGCCTGGCACCAGGTGCGGGCGCTGCAGTCCCGGCGCATCGCGCACCGCAGGCTGGCGGGTGACGCGATCGTGGTGGATCGTTCCGGCAAGGTGATCCTGACCGACCTGCGCGGCGGCGAGATCGCCGCGGGCGACCTGCTGCTGCGCATGGACGTCGCCCAGCTGGTCACGACACTCGGCCTGCGCGTGGGCGCCGAGCGCGCGGTCGCCTCGGCGGTCGACGTCCTGGGGCCGGACGCGGTCGCCGACTGTCTGCCCATGCTCCAGCCGATCGCCCTGACCCGCTCCACCCGCGCCACCCTGCGAAGACTGGCGCGGGAGCGGGCGCAGCGGGAGCGCGACGCCGTCCTGGAGGCGTCCCGGCAGGCCAAGCAGACACGCCTGGATCACGCCTCCCAGGGCGCCGGGACGCCGACCGGTGTCGTCCTGGAGAAGACGGACCGCAAGCAGGACAAGAAGGCCGAGCGGGCCGAGGCGCGCGCGGAGAAACGGGCCATCGACGAGGCCCTGGAGGAGGCCCGCGAAGAGGACCTGCTCACGCAGATCCGCCACCAGGTGCTGCGGATCAGGCCCCAGGCACCGGTCGAACCGGTCCGGCTGGAACGCGTACGGCCGCGGACGCTGATCAGCTTCATCGCCGGTGCCATCGGCGCGTACTACCTGCTGACGCAGCTCACGCACATCGAGTTCAACACGCTGTTCGCCCACGCCCAGTGGGGCTGGCTGGCCGCGGCGGTGCTTTTCTCGGCGCTCAGCTACGTCGCGGCGGCGATGGCGCTGCTGGGGTTCGTGCCGGAGCGGGTGCCGTTCGTGCGGACGGTGGCCGCCCAGGTCGCCGGGTCGTTCGTGAAGATCGTGGCACCGGCGGCGGTCGGCGGCGTCGCCCTCAACACGCGCTTCCTGCAGCGGGCCGGCGTGCGCCCTGGGCTCGCGGTGGCGAGCGTCGGAGCGTCCCAGCTGTTCGGGCTCGGCTGCCACATCCTGATGCTGCTGTCCTTCGGCTATCTGACGGGCACGGAGAAGACCCCGTCGCTGTCGCCGTCCCGGACGGTCATCGCCGGACTGCTGACGGTCGCGGTGCTCGTCCTGGTGGTCACCTCGGTGCCGTTCCTGCGCAAGTTCGTGGTCACCCGCGTGCGGTCGCTGTTCGCGGGAGTGGTGCCGCGCATGCTGGACGTGCTCCAGCGGCCGCAGAAGCTCGTCACCGGCATCGGCGGCATGCTGCTGCTGACCGCCTGCTTCGTGATGTGCCTGGACGCCTCCATCCGGGCGTTCGGCGACGAGTCGACCTCGCTGAGCATCGCGAGCGTGGCCGTGGTCTTCCTCGCCGGCAACGCGCTCGGCTCCGCCGCCCCGACCCCGGGCGGGGTGGGCGCGGTCGAGGCCACGCTGACCGTCGGTCTGATCGCCGTGGGGCTGCCCAAGGAGGTGGCGGCACCCGCGGTGCTGATGTTCCGGCTGCTGACGCTGTGGCTGCCGGTGCTGCCGGGGTGGCTGGCCTTCAACCATCTGACGCGCAAGGGCTCCTTGTAGGAGGGCCCCGGGCACCTGGCCTCCGCTCCTCCTGGCCGCGCGGACCTCGGATACCCCCGGACGGCCCGCGTCCCGCGCGGGAGGGCGTACGCGGCGTGAGGATGGAGTCATGCAGAACCCGCGCGGACTGCGCGCAGCCGCCCTGACCGCAACCGCCGTGCTGCTGTCCGCCCTGGTGGCGGGCTGCGGCGGCGACGGTTCCCAGGACGCCCACGGGAACCTGGCGGCCCAGAAGCTGGACTGGAGTGACTGCCCGGCCCCGTCCGCGGCCGAGGGCGGCGGTGCGGCCCCCACCCCGCTGCCCGACGGCGCCACCTGGCAGTGCGCCACCATGAAGGCGCCGCTGGACTGGAACAGGCCCAAGGGCGACACGATCGGCATCGCACTGATCCGGGCCAGGGCCGACGGGCCCGGCCGGCGCATCGGTTCGCTGATCTTCAACTTCGGCGGTCCGGGCGGCTCCGGCGTGAGCACGCTGCCCTCCTTCGCACAGGACTACGCCAAGCTCCGCACCCGTTACGACCTGGTCAGCTTCGATCCGCGCGGGGTGGGGCGCAGCGCGGGCGTGCGGTGCGAGAGCGACGCTCAGCTCGACCAGTACTTCCAGCAGGACGCGACGCCCGACGACGCCGCCGAGCGGGCGGCCTACCTGAAGAACACCGAGCAGTTCAACGCGGACTGCGAGAAGAACTCCGCGAGGATCCTGCCGCATGTGCGCACGACCGACGCGGCCCGGGACATGGACCTCATGCGGCAGGTCCTCGGCGACTCGCGGCTCCACTACTTCGGCATCTCCTACGGGACGGAACTGGGCGGCGTCTACGCCCATCTCTTCCCCGGCCACGTGGGCCGCGCCGTGCTCGACGCGGTCGTCGATCCCACGCAGACCCCCGAGCAGAGTTCGCTCGGACAGGCCAGGGGTTTCCAGCTGGCCATGGACAACTTCGCGCACGACTGCGTCTCGAAGAGTTCCCCGTGTCCCCTCGGCAGCACGGCCCAGGACGTCGAGAACCGCGTCGCCGCGCTCCTCAAGAAGCTCGACGGCGCGCCGCTCCCCGGTATCTTCCCGCGGCAGCTGACCCAGACGGCCGCGACCAACGGCATCGCCCAGGCCCTGTACTCCAAGGAACTGTGGGAGCCGCTCACCGAGGGGCTGGAGCAGGCCTACGCCGGTGACGGCCGGATCCTCATGCTGCTGTCCGACGCGATGAACGGCCGCAGCCAGAACGGCGAGTACAGCAACCTCACCGCGGCGAACGTGGCCATCAACTGCGCCGACGAGAAGCAGCGCTACGACCCGGCGTACGTGCAACGGAAGCTGCCGCAGTTCCGGGCCGCCTCCCCGCTGTTCGGGGACTTCCTGGCCTGGGGCATGCTCAGTTGCAGGCACTGGGCGGTGCCGGGTGCGGCGGACCGCCCCGACGTGAGCGCGCACGGCTCGGCGCCGATCCTCGTCGTGGGCAACACCGGCGACCCGGCCACACCGTACGAGGGTGCGAAGAAGATGGTGGACGCGCTGGGCCAGGGTGTCGCGGTGGAACTGACCTACAAGGGCCAGGGGCACGGCGCCTACAACAGCGGGAACGAATGCGTGCAGAACGCGGTGAACGGCTACCTGCTCGGCGGGAAGGTACCGGCGGCGGGCACGGTGTGCTCGTAGCCGCCCGCCGCCGCACCGGGCACCGCACCTGGCGCCGATCCCCGTCCGACCCATAAACCGCAGGTCAGCGGGTTATCCACAGGCGCCCACGGGTGGGGCGGGATCTGCCTACCATGACGTGACCGCTTCCCGTGGCCGATCCCGGGAGCACATGCGGGGGCGTATCGGGGGGATGCGACATGGCGCGACGGCAGTGGCAGCGACTGCGTGGACTCGGCGGTGAACGCGTACCCGCTGGACGGCTCGGTGCCGAGGGACGGCACGGTCTGCTCCTGACGGGAGGCCCGGCGCGCGGCCCGGTCACCGACGGCGTGCTCACCGGCCGCGCCGGCCGGGGCGAGGCGACCGCCGGGAAGGAAACGGCCGGCGGGAAGCCGAGCAGACGCGGCCCGTGGAGTCCAGGTCGTTCCTACAGTGGCGCGCTCCACCTGGACGCCAGGAACCACGCCCGCTCCACGGTGTGCGGGCCGACGGCGGACGGGATGGGAGCTGGGGAGAGTGGTGGGCTGAGGAGGGATGATGCCGCCATGGCAGATGAATCGAGGCGTCCCCTCAGCGAGCTTCGCCATGGCGAGACCGTCCGAGCAACGATCACCAGTCACCAACCCTGGGGCCTCACGGCGGAACTCAACGACTACGAACCCGTTGGCGCCTCACTGGACCTGATCCGCCGCAAGAGCGAACCTGGAGTGAAGCGACTCGCCCTGGAGCTGCCGCCTGTGGGTACGACTGTTGACCTCGTCGTCGGGGAAGTGCGCGCGTGGGACCACAAGCCCTGGATATGGGTGGATCTCACGGCACCCGAGTACGGCGAAGACTGACCGTGCCCTCGGCGTGCCTGATAGAGCGGCGACCGACGGGGGCACAGCGGGAACCACGGCGCACATCCCAGGAACGCACGCAGGTCCGCATACGCTCTTCCGAATTGGTGCTCCAGGATACCGAGCGCGGCAGCGCCTTCCTGGGACGAGTCGACCGAGCGCCTCAGCCGGCTGTTTTTGACGTTGATGGCTGCCGGGTCAAGGTACAGAAGTCGTAGTCATCCGGGTCTCCCACGTACACCCAGAGCTTGGGAGACTTGGAAGTTCCTCCAGTTTTGTACTCCGCGGACATCTCCGATCCGGAGAACCGGATCGTCACTTCAGTTTTGGGCACGGACTCGTTGGGGGGTGTCCAGGTCATCGTTTCCCACGTCCCGCTTCCCGTTTTCGACCGGACCGCATAGGGCCCGGGGCCGTCGCCCGGCCAGTCTGTGAAGTCGCCACAGATCTTCTCGGCGGCAAAGGCACCGCCCGCAGCGAAAGTGATGCTGCCGCCTGCTTCGTCCCGCCAGGTGCCGACGAGGTGGTCGTCGGTGATGACTTGAGGTGTGCCCGGCGGCTGCGGGGGGTCGTGGATTGCGGCGGCGAGGCTGTAGCAACCAGAGAGCAGGGCACACAACACTCCGCTCGCCAATGAGGTACCGAGAACTCCGCCAAGCCGAGCGATCCCCATCCCGATTCCCCCCGGTCCCCTCGCTGTGTGCTTGCGCCACCTTGGCACGTAAATTGAACGTGTTCAAGATAATCCGTTAACCCTGTACATGACATTCGGACCTCCCGGCCGCCCAAGTCCAGCCCGCGTCGGCGGGCAACGACAGGAGCCCACGGCGTCTGAGCTGGTCAGGCCCGTGGGCTTTGTCAGGCTCGCGATGTCGCGCCTGACGGCAGCCCTGACGACGACGGATGGCAGCGGCACCGAGCGACCCGGCACAGAAGCGGCAGGGTGCTGCCGGGCCGCCCACCAATGCCTGCCCGCATCTTCTAAGCCCTTGCACGGCGACCGGCAGTGACAGACGATCCGCAGCCCCCACCAGCAAAAGACCAGGTCATAAGCCTCCGACCCCACTGGTTCCCACTACGGGGTGGCGGCCAGGCAAGATGGGGTGTTTCTTGTCGCGGCCCAGTCAGTCCTCGCCCACCTGCAACAGGACTACGGTGAAGCCCTCGCCAGTGCCGGCCACTACTCCGTCGAAGGTGTGACGGGTAACCGGGCTCCATCCACGCACCCCAGGCGACAGGCCGTCGATGTTCGTGTGCCATACGGACCGATGGCCCAGCAGGTGGGCAACGCGTTCCGCCGTTCGATGAGCGTGAGCCCGGTCGCGGCGTGGCGAACCTGGGAAGACGAGGTCCTCGGCCGCCAGATAGGCCATCAGTTTCACAGCTTGCTCACGGCCTGCCAGCGAGATTGCCCGATCGATCTCTGACACTGTGTCAGGGCCAGTTGCTCCCGGCACGGCGTACTGCTTCCAGGTCCGTTCCGCCTCCAGGGCCACTTCGCGGACCAGCTCAGGGACAGATCCGTCGGACACGGTGAACGCGCGGCCGAAGACCCCGTCTTCGCGTGACAGAGACTTGATCAGTCTGCGCAGTTCGGTCGCCAGATCCATGAGGACCATGCTCTCAGTGCGGTTGGGAGCTGCTTCCTACAGCAAGTGCCAGCCAAGGCGTCCGTGCCACAGCCGTGCCCGATCGGGCGGGGAGCCACAGGGACACCGGGCAGTCACGGTAGCCGGGCACGAGGACGGCCCCCGACCGAACATCAAGTCCGTTCTTGCTGCTTGCGCCGCGGAGACCGGTGGGATCCGAACCCACGGTGACATCGCCGCCACGACGGTTTTCAAGATTGATCGCGGCTTGTTGAAAATGGCTCGGCGGTCGTTCAGTGCCCGTAGACGTGACCGCGCACCAACGGGTCCCGTTCCAGGATGAAGTCGGAGACCTGCCAGAACTCCGGCAGCCGTGGATGTCGCAGGGCGGCTTCCCGATCGAGCTTGCGGCCGAAGAGGGGTCCATCGGGATGTGCGAGACCTGCCGTCACCAGGGTGGACGCCGGCTCATTCTGACCAGTGACAGGGCCCACTCGGCAGGCGAACGAGACGTGATCGCCCCACTGGTCGGACCCGGTGCCCCACGTCCCGAAGATCACGTCTATCCACGCGTCGTGATCCCGGTCCCTGTGGTGGTAGCAGTTCGCGAAGTACACCGCGTACGGCGCGCCGTCCGTGTAGATGAAGTTCCAGGCACGTTCGACGGGTGCGTTGCAGCAGTCGCACTGGAACTCGCGGGTCTGCCGGTCAGGGCCGAAGGTCAGTGACATGACGCACATGATGCGGTACAGGTTCTACCTCGGGAGACCGTGGGTCGGCTGGGCTTCACCGGGCCGTACGAGGTCGACCGACGCCAGCCAGCAACGACAGGAAGCCCACGGCATCTGAGCTGGTCAGAGCCGTGGGCTTCCTCCGCCTCGCTGGTCGGCGAGACCCTTGATCAGTAGACCGGCTTGTGCGGTTCGATCTGGTTGACCCAGCCGATCACGCCACCGCCGACGTGCACGGCGTCCGCGAAGCCCGCGGACTTCAGCACGGCGAGGACTTCCGCACTGCGGACACCCGTCTTGCAGTTCAAGACGATCTTCTTGTCCTGCGGGAGGCCCTCCAGGGCGGTGCCCATCAGGAACTCGTTCTTCGGGATCAGGCGGGCGCCAGGGATGGAGACGATCTCGAACTCGTTCGGCTCGCGGACGTCGATGATCTCGATGTTCTCGCCGTCGTCGATCCACTCCTTGAGCTGCTTCGGAGTGATCGTCGAGCCGGCCGCCGCCTCCTGGGCCTCCTCGGAGACGACGCCGCAGAAGGCCTCGTAGTCGATGAGCTCGGTGACGGTCGGGTTCTCGCCGCACACCGCGCAGTTCGGGTCCTTGCGGACCTTGACCTGGCGGTACTGCATCTCCAGGGCGTCGTAGATCATCAGACGGCCGACGAGCGGCTCGCCGATGCCCGCGAGGAGCTTGATCGCCTCGTTGACCTGGATGGAGCCGATGGACGCGCACAGCACGCCCAGGACGCCGCCCTCGGCGCAGGAGGGAACCATGCCGGGGGGCGGGGGCTCCGGGTAGAGGCAGCGGTAGCAGGGGCCGTGCTCGGACCAGAAGACGGAGGCCTGGCCGTCGAAGCGGTAGATCGAACCCCACACGTACGGCTTGTTCAGCAGCACGCACGCGTCATTGACCAGATAGCGGGTCGCGAAGTTGTCCGTGCCGTCGACGATCAGGTCGTACTGGCTGAAGATGTCCATCACGTTGTCGGCCTCGAGCCGCTCCTCGTGAAGGACCACGTTCACGTACGGGTTGATGCCCTTGACGGTGTCACGCGCGGACTCGGCCTTGGAGCGGCCGATGTCGGACTGGCTGTGGATGACCTGGCGCTGCAGGTTCGACTCGTCGACCTCGTCGAACTCCACGATGCCGAGCGTGCCGACGCCCGCGGCGGCCATGTACATCAGCGCCGGCGAGCCCAGGCCGCCGGCGCCCACACAGAGCACCTTGGCGTTCTTCAGCCGCTTCTGCCCGTCCATCCCCACATCGGGGATGATCAGGTGGCGGGAGTACCTGCGGACCTCGTCTACGGTGAGCTCATCAGCTGGCTCGACCAGGGGTGGCAGCGACACGGGGACTCCGTTGGTCGGTCAATCACTACAGTTGTTCTCCCCGTAACACTGCCACGGCCTTCTTCATTCCGAGACTCCCGTTCCGACCTGCGAGACGATGTCGTCCCAGTAGCCGGGCAGGGTCTCCCAGGGGTCGCTCCGGCCGCCGTGGTCCGTGCGGTCGGTGAACCAGATCGTCGCCGCGCCCTGCCAGCGGGCCACCCGCAGCGCCTCGTCGAGATGACCGCGCGGCACTCCGTGCACGAAGTGGCAGAAGCGCTCGGGCGGGTGGTCGGCGGTCCATTCGGCGGCCTGCGAGAAACGGTAGTCGCTCCAGGACCCGCTGAAGGTGACCAGCTGGTCGGCGTTCTCGGCGTAGCCCGGGTAGGGATGGGTGCCGTGGCCGAGGACCACATGGGCGTCGGCGCGCAGCGCGCGCAGGGAGGTGATGGTGCGACGGGTCTCGGGCAGCCCTTCACGGGTGGCGGGGCAGCGGTCCAGGAAGAAGCCGTCGACCTGGTACCACTCCAGGTAGCGGTGCGCGTCGGCGATCAGTTCGATCCGGGGCCGGGTGCCCTGGGCGCTGCGGATCCGGCCGAGGACCCGGACACCCGCGTTGCGCAGGCGTCCGGCCGCGTCGAGGCAGTGCGGGTCGGGCTGTACGCCGGGGCCGCCGGCGACGTCGAGGACGGCCCAGTGCAGGGGCGCGCCGGGCCGGGTGAGCGCGTTCCACTCGGCCGGGGCGAGCAGGGGGTGCGCGCATCCGGGGACGCCGAGGCCGGTGCGCACCCCGGTGCCGGACGTCCCGGCCCGCAGGCCGGTCAGATACGGCATGCGGCCTCCATCCAGATGTCGGCGAGGGACTCTTCGAGGCTGATCCGGGGGCGCCAGCCGAGCCGGTCGCGCGCGGTGCGCACGTCGGCCTGCTGCCAGCCGCCGCAGCCGTCGGGGTACGGGTACGCGACGGGCGCCGGGTGGTCCGGGTCGGTGCGGGGGTGGCCGATGGTGGGCCGGAGGTGGCCGCCGGGCGGCCCGTCGAGTTCGTGGAGTGCGCCGCCGTACCCGGCCACCCGCGCCAGGACGGACGCGGCGTCGCGCAGCCGGACGGCGCGGCCCGACCCGATGTTGATGACGCCCTGGGCGGCCGAGAGGGAGGCGGCGTGCACGGCACGCGCCACGTCGCGGACGTCGACGAAGTCGCGCTGGGCGGCCAGACCGGCCAGTTTGAGGTCGCCGTCGCCGGACTGCATGGCGCGCCGCATGGCTTCGGCGAGGCGGCCCAGCGGCGAACCGGCCGGGGTGCCGGGCCCGGCGGGCGAGAAGACCCGGAGCACGACGGCGTCGAGTCCGGAGCCGAGGACGAGTTCGGTCGCCGCGAGCTTGCTGACCCCGTACGGGCCGCCGGGACGGGGCACCGCGTCCTCCGCGGTGGAGGAACCGGGCTGGCTGGGGCCGTACTCGGCGCCGCAGCCGATCTGCACCAGGCGGGCACCGCATCCGCTGCGGCGCAGCGCCTCGCAGACGGTGGCGACGGCGACGGTGTTGTGCCGGGTGAGTTCGCGGGCGCCGCCGCGGGTGGCACCGGCGCAGTTGATGACGACACCGGGGTGGACGGCGTCGAGGAAGCGGGTGAGCGCTCCGGGACTGCCCGTGGCGAGGTCGAAGCGGACGTCGGCGTCGTCACCGCGGCCGAGCGCGGTGAGCTGGACGGCCGGGTCGGCGAGCAGGCGGTCGGCGACGAAACGGCCGAGGTATCCGGTTGCTCCGATCAGCAGAACCCTCATCGGGCGGCTCCCGGGGTGTGCGCTCCGGTGGCTCCGGATGCTCCGGACGCTCCGGATCGGGCGGTGGTCATCTGGTGTTCTCCTTCAGGGGGGTGGTGCGGTGGGCTCCGGCCGCGCGGCCGGGTGCCCGTGGTCCGCCCGCGGCCGGTTCCGCCTGCGGCTCCGGTCCGGTGCGGTCGCGTGGAGGGGTGCGCCGGCGGTGCGTGGTGCGCGCGGCTCCCGGGGCGCGCCCGGGGGTGCGCTGCGGGCGGACGCGGGTGGTGGGGGCACGCCCGGCGCCCGTCACGGCTGTGTCCCGGTGGGCGCGTGGGCCGACGCCCTGGTCAGAGTGCGGGTCGCGTGCACCAGCAGGACGGTGGCCGCTGCTCCGCAGGCGAGCGCCGGGACACTGCCCGGTCCCCAGGCGGTCAGGAGGGTGTCGACCGGGACGGCGAGGGGGTCACAGCCCGGCAGACGGCCGGCGAAGACGCTCGCCTGGGCCGTCACCTCCGCCCAGGCCGCGGCGCCGAGGGCGACGGCCGGGGCGTGGGTGGAGCCGTGCGTGGCGAGGAGGCGGGTGAGCAGCAGCAGGGCGCCCAGGGGGAGGGTCTGGGCGAGGCCGGCGGGCTCGTGCAGGACCCTGCCGCAGACCGCGAGCAGCCCGGCCAGGGCGCACAGGAACCCGGCGAACACCGCGAGGAGCAGCGGCCGTACGGAGGCGGCGAACTCGTCCAGGCCGCGGCTGACCGTCAGTCTGCGCCGGGCGCGCACCGCGAAGAGGTGCGCCGCCCAGCACGCCGGGGCGCAGGCGAGGGCGAGCGCCAGGACGGGGACCGTGGTCAGCGGCCAGGGGCCGGTCGGCGTGCCGTCGGGCAGTTCGTCGGGGCCGCCCCCGACCGCCGCGCCCAGCAGGCCGTCGCCGAGTACGGCGTAGACGAGGAGCCAGCACGTCCAGGCGCGGGCGCCGGGCGGGTGCGGACCGGTCCGGCCGGGGCCGCTGGGGCTGAGCGGGCCGCGGCGGAGCAGGGCGCGCACGGCCAGGGCCACGGACAGTGCGCCGATCGCGGCCAACGCCGGGCGGGTGCGGCCGGCCGCCAGGTGGAGGCCGGCCACCGTCGCTGCGCCCAGGGCGCCGGGCAACAGGCTGAGCACGATCCAGCCGGCTCCCGTACGGGGCTCGTCGTGGTGCTCGGGGCGAGGCGGTGTCCCGGTGCCGCGTGCGATGCGGGCGTACATCTCCTCGGCGAGGGAGAAGACGTCGCGGTGGCGGAAGCGGGCGGCCGTTCGGTCGGTGACGCCGTGCGCCTCGAGTCCCGCGGCGATCTCCAGCGGGTCGACGGCGCGTTCGCACAGCTCGCGGTGGCGGTGCAGCAGGGTCCTGACCGGGTCGGCGGCGCCCCGGCGTGGGGTGGGGGCCGCGGCGGGGGCGCGGTCGCGGTCCAAGACCGTGCCACGCCCGTGTCCGCGCGCGCCGCCGTGCGCCGCCGAGCCGCCGACGTCCCCACGACCGCCTCCCGGCACGGCGCCTCGCCGGCCGACACGACCTCCCGGCACGGTGCCTCCCTGGCCGACACCACCTTCCGGCATTGCGTCGCCTGCCTTCCGGACACCGCTTCCCAGCGCGGCACCGCCTTCCAGCCCACCGCGTCCCGGCATGGCGCCGCCCGCCTTCCCGCCACCGCCTCCCAGCGCGGCACCGCCTTCCAGCGAGGTGCCGTCTGCTTGCCCGGCCCCGCCTCCCGGCATGGCACCGCCCGCCTTCCCGCCACCGCCTCCCAGCGCGGCAGTGCCTCTCAGCACACCGCCTCCCTGCCCGCCACCGCCTCCCTGCGCGGCACAGCCCCCGTCTGCCTGTCCGGGGCGGGCAGTGCCCGGTGGGGTGGCGGGGCGCACGGGACCGTGGAGACCGGTGTCGTGGGGCGCCCGCTCCTCCGCCGCTGCGCCCGCCCCCTCCCCCGGCAGCCGGCCGTCGGTGCCACGCTGCGGCGCCCGGGCCGCGGGGGGCCGCGCCGGCCACTGGCGCGATTCCGCGTTCCAGGCGCCGGGGTTCGCCGGGGTGGCCGGGGGGTGGGGTTCTCTCGGGGTGGTCATCGGGCGGCCTCCGGGGCCGGGGCGGGGTGCTGGGTGCGGGAGGCGGCGGCAGCGGCCCAGGCGGGGCCGCCGCGCCGGGCCGGTGAGGAGGCGGCGGCGGCCCCGGCGCCGGCTGCGGCCGTGGTGGCCTGGCCGGTCCAGCGGCCGGGGAGGTGGGCCTCGGCGGGGGCGGCGAACGGAAGGGGCTCACCGGAGGCGTCCAGGACGACCCGCCGGACCGGGCACTGCGAGACGATCTCCAGGTAAATGCCGTGAAATGCCGCGATGTTCTGCTCGACGGTGAACAGTTCGAGTGCGCGGGCGCGGGCGGCGGCCCCCAGGCGCGCACGGCGCTCCGGGTCGCGCAGCAGTGCCACGCACGCCTCGGCGAGCGCCCGCGGATTGCGCGGGGGCACGACCAGCCCGGTGCCGCCGATGACCTCGACGACCGCGCCGACGTCCGTGGAGACCGTCGCGCACCCGGAGAACATCGCCTCCACCAGCCCCGCCGGGAAGCCCTCGACGACGCTGGACAGGACGATCACGGCACCGGAGGCGTAGGCGTCGGCGAGGGTGGGTGCCTCCGGGCCGCCGACCTCCTCGAAGGAGACCGGGTTCTCGCCGGCGGTGTGCGGGCCCTCGGCCTCGTCCGGGAAGAGCTGGGCGGCCAGCGCCTTGCAGTGCCCCAGGTAGGCGGCGGCCTCGGGGCCGCCGGGCGTGGCCGTGCACACGATCCGCAGCCGTGCCCGCGGCTGTGCCCGGCGGACCTCCGCGAAGGCGTGCAGCAGGGAGACCAGGTCCTTGGCGGGTTCGATGCGGCCGACCCACACCAGCGTGTCCTCGGCCGCCTGCGGCGAGGCACCGCCACCGGTCTCCGCGCCCTCGCCGGCCTCGGCGAACGCGGTGGCGTCCATGCCCGGGGGGACGGTGCGCAGCCTGGCGGGGTCGGCGCCGCAGCGCTCCTGCCAGCGGCGGGTGTGGGCGTTGCCGTGGGTGAGGAGGGCGGCCTGCCGGTAGACCTCCGTCACGAGCCGGCCGTGGAAGGCGGCGAGCAGGGCGCGGGCGGCCGGGGCGGTTCCGTCGGCGGCGGAGGTCAGGTAGTGCGAGCGCAGCGGTACGCCGTACTCGGTGACCAGGACGGGGACGCCGCAGAAGTGGCGCGCGAGCAGGCCGGGCAGGGCCGCGGTGCCGCCGCCGGCGGTGTGGCAGAGGTCGGCGGCGCCCAGGCCGTCGTCGTCGTACCAGTCGAGCGAGAGGGGGCGCAGGGAGTGTTCCAGGTGCGCGGCCACGGTGAGGAGATCCGGTACGCGCGCCTCGCGCGCGGCGCGCGAGGCGCCGGGTGCGCGGCAGGCGTGCTCCAGCGCGCGGACGGCGGTCTCCGAGCGGAGCGCGCCCGCCAGACCGCCCGTGTCGCGGGCCAGTTCCGCGAGCCCGTACAGCGCGCTGGCGAAACGGTCCGCCTCGCCGTCCCGGCGCCCCCGGGAGCCCTGGCCACCGGGGCCGGGGCCGCCCGCCGCGCCCAGCACGGCCGCCAGTTCCCCGTAGCACTCGGCGAAACGCCGGCGCGCGCGGCGCCCGAGCCGCACGCCGTCGTCCTCCGTGGTCCACAGGGGGGCTGTACGAACCCGGCTGACCTGCCGGGGCAGCGGAACCCAGCCCTCGTCCTCCTGCCGGCGGCTCCGGCTGAGCGCGTAGAGGTCGAACTCGTGCTGCCCGAGCCCGCGCACGAGCCGTTCGCACCAGAGTCCGGCGTCACCGCTCACATACGGGAAGCCACCCTCCGTCACCAGTCCGATGCGCACGCGTGCACCCCCGTTCTCTCCCGTGTGGAGAGCCGCCGTCGCACCGGCGGCTCGCAGCGGGACGAACGTATGCGGACATGCCGGTGGCGCGACGGACGGTTGTCCATCGCGCCACCGGAAGGGGTGAACGGTCGTGACTTTCCCGTGCGGACGGCGTTTCGCCGCGCTAGGAGATCAGCGGGAGATCAACCGGACACCTTTCGTCAGGCCGCGGCCAGCTCCCGCCGCTGGGCCCGGCGCCGGGCGGCGGCCCCCGGGTCGAGCGCCGGTACGGCCGCCAGGAGTTGCCTGGTGTAGGGGTCCCGCGGGGCGTCGTAGACCTCTCCCGCCGGGCCCTCCTCGACGATCCGGCCCCGGCGCATCACCGCGACCCGGTCGCTGACCTGGCGCACCACGGCGAGGTCGTGGGCGATGAAGACCAGCGCGATCCCGAGGTCCCGCTGCAACTCGCCGAGCAGGGCGACCACCTGTGCCTGTGTGGTGACGTCGAGCGCGGAGACGGGCTCGTCGCACACGATCACGCGCGGGTCGGCCGCGAGCGCCCGCGCGATGCCCACGCGCTGGCGCTGTCCGCCGCTGAACTCGTGCGGATAGCGGTCGTGGTGCGCCCCGTCGAGCCCCACGCGCTCCAGCAGTTCGCCCACGCGCCGCCGGATGCGCTGCTCGTCCCGCTCCCCCCGCGCCCGCAGGGGGTCCGCGACGGACTCGCCCACGCTGCGGCGCGGGTTGAGGGAGGAGACGGGGTCCTGGAAGACCATCTGCACGGCCGGGTTCACACCGCCCCCGGCACGGCCCTCGAACCGGACCTCGCCCGCCGTCGGCTCCAGGAGCCCGACCAGCATGCGGCCCAGCGTGGTCTTGCCGCTTCCGCTCTCGCCCACGACGCCCAGGGTCTCGCCCCGGCGCACGGTCAGCGACACGCCGTCCACGGCCGCGAGCGCCCGCCTGCCGCGCCCGAACTCGCGCCGCAGCCCGCTCGCCTCCAGAACGACCTCGGCCGCCCCGGCGCCCCCAGCGGCACCGCCACCCCCCGCGGCGCCAACCGCGCCCCCGCCACCGGTCCCTGCGGCCCCGGCAGCCCCGGTCACCTCAGCACCGGCAGCCGAGGACGCACCCGAGGACACCCCTGCGTCCTCGCCACGCGCCTCCGCCTTGCCGCGTGCTCCGCCCGCGCCACCGCGGCCTGCGCCCCCGCCGTCCAAGCGCGGCACCGCGGCCAGCAGTTCCCTGGTGTACTCGGCGGCCGGCGCGGCCAGGACCCCGGCGACCGGGCCGTGCTCCACGGCGCGTCCGTGCCGCATGACCAGCACGTCCTCGACGCTCTCGGCGGCGACTCCCACGTCATGGGTGACGAGGAGCAGGCCCATCCCGGTCTCCTCGCGCAGCGTGTGCAGCAGGTCGAGGATCTGGGCCTGCACGGTCACGTCGAGCGCGGTGGTCGGTTCGTCGGCGATCAGCAGCTCGGGGGCGCACGCCAGCGCCATCGCGATCAGGGCGCGCTGGCGCATGCCACCGCTGAACTCGTGCGGACGCGAACGCGACCGCCGCGCCGCGTCGGGGATCCCGACCCGGTCCAGCACCTCCACGGCACGGGCGCGCGCGGCACGTCGTGAGGCACGCGCGTGCGTGCGGTACACCTCGGCGATCTGGTCACCGATGGCGTAGTACGGGTCCAGGGAGGACAACGGGTCCTGGAAGACCATGGCGGCCTTCCCGCCGCGCAGCCGCCGCAGTTCCTCCTCGGAGGCGGACCGCACATCGGTGCCGGCCACCCGGACCGACCCGCTCACCCGCGCCCCGGTGCCGCGGTGCAGCCCCAGCAGGGCGGAGGCGACCGTGGACTTGCCCGAGCCGGACTCACCCACCAGGGCCAGCGCACCGCCCCGCGGCAGCCGGAAGGAGAGTCCGTCCACCGCCCGCAGTGTCCCGAACCCGACGGTCAGGTCCGTCACTTCGACGAGGTCCGTCCCAGCGGCCGGACCCGCGGGGTCCGTGGCGTCGATCAGGTTCGTCGGGCTCATGCGAGTACCACCCGTCGGTCGGCCACCGCGAACAGGACGTCCGCGACGGCGTTGGCGATGACCACGAAGAAGCCGATGACCAGGACCATGCCGACGACCACCGGCAGGTCGACGACGTTCACCGCGTGCACCAGTTCCTGGCCGATGCCGGGCAGGCCGAAGAGGGTCTCGGTGAGCACCGCGCCACCGACCGCCGAGCCGACGTTGTTGGCGTTCAGCGCGATGACCGGTGCCAGCGCGCCGCGCAGGGCGTGCCGCCCCACGATCGACCGCTCGCCCACGCCGTACGCCCGGAAGGTGCGGATGTGGTCCTCGGCGAGGGTCTCCAGCATCGAAGCCCGGGTCATGCGGGCGAAGGTCGCGGCCTCGATCAGGGCGAGCGACAGCCAGGGCAGCAGCAGGTTCCACGCCCACTGCTCGGGGTCGTCGGTGAGGTTCACGTACTGCGGGAAGGGCAGCCACTGGAACTCGCCGCAGACGACGATCATCAGGATCAGGCCGATGACGAAGACGGGGGTGGCCGTGCCGGCGAGCGTGACGGCGGTGAGCACCCGTTCGGAGAGCCGGCCGCGCCGCCAGGCGGAGAGCACGCCGGTGCCCACGCCCAGCAGGAGCCACAGCACCATCGCGCCGAACACGAGGGACAGGCTCACGGGCAGCTTGGTCAGGATGATGCCCAGGACCTGCCGGCCGGTCTGGTAGGAGATCCCGAGGCAGGGCGCCGAGCAGTGCTCGACGGACGTGCCGGTCGAGTAGTCCTGGCCGGCGACGAGCCCCTGCAGGAAGTGCCAGTAGCGCAGGGAGAGCGGGTCGTCCAGCCGCAGTTGCTGGGCGACCTGGTGCACCTGCTCCGGCGAGCAGCGCGGCCCGCAGGTGATCTGGGCGACGTTGCCGGGGGTGACGTAGAAGACGACGTAGACGATCACCGAGATGGCGAAGAGGGTGATCAGCGCGCCGAGGGCGCGGCGCAGCACGAATCCTCCGAGTCCGCCGAAGGCGCTCATGCGGTGGTCTCCTTGCGTGCTTGCCTGGGCGGGATCCCGGTCCGTGCGCCGGGCCCCGGACCGGTGTCCGTGCCGCTCTCGCGCCTGCGGCCGGTGCCGATGCGCAGGCGGGAGGCGGCGCGCGGGTCGAGGGCCGTGCGCACGCCGTCGCCGAGGACGGTCAGGGCCACGACGGTCACGAAGAGGGCGCCCGCGGGGAGCATCAGGTACTGCGGCGCCGCCTGGTACCAGACGTCGGCGGCGGTCAGCATCTGCCCCCAGGACGGGGTGGGCGGCTTCACGCCGACGCCGAGGAAGGACAGGGCCGCCTCGACGGAGATGTTGGCGGGGACGAGCAGGGCGGCGTAGGTGATGACCGGGGCCGCGAGGCCCGGCAGCAGCTCGCGCCGGGCGATGCGCACGGTGCCCCAGCCGCTGAGCCGGGCGGCGGCGACGTGGTCGAGGCCCTTGAGGGTGAGGGTCTGGGCGCGCACGATCTTGGCGATGTTGCCCCAGGCGATCAGGCCGATGACGAGGGTGACCAGGACCGGCCGCGGGAAGCTCGACGGAACCACCGCCAGCAGCGCCAGCGCCATGATCATCAACGGCATGGAGACGATGATGTCGGTGGCCCGGCTGAGCAGTTGGTCGACCCAGCGGTTGCCGAGCGCGGCGGTGACACCGACCGCGACCCCGATGGCGATCTGTATGAGGGTGGCGGCGAGCGCCACCCCCAGGGAGACCCGGGCGCCGTAGACCAGGCGGGCGAACAGGTCGCGCCCGGTCTGCGGTTCGACACCGAGCCAGTGGTGGCCGCCGGCCCCGCCGAAGGAGCCGATGGGCACGCCGCCGCGCGCGGAGTCGACGAGGTCCGGGTGGTAGGTGGTGGGGTCCTGGCCCTCCAGCGCGGTGAGCAGCGGCGCGGCGAGCGCGACCAGGACGAGCAGGGCGACGACGGCCGCCGCGACGAGGGCGGCGCGCTGCGCACGCAGCCGCCGCCAGAACTGACGTGCCCCCGAGGCCGCCGGGACGGGTGTGTCCGTCCCGGCGGCCGGGGAGGCGGCAAGTACCTCGCTCACGGTGTCACTTCACCGCGACCTGGGAGATGTCCAGCACACCGGTCCAGTCGCTGATCACGATGTTCTTGACGTCCTTGCCGTACAGGCGCTTGTAGACGGGGTGGAACAGCGGCACGGTCAGCGCCTGCTCGCCGATCTTCTTGTCCAGGGCGCCCCAGCGCGCGGCGGCGGCGTCCAGGTCGGTCAGCTTGTTGATCGCGTCGATCTCGTCGTCGACGGACTTGTCGTCCAGCTGGCCGCTGTTGAAGTTGGCGCCGTCCTTCACGATCTGGCGTCCGTCGAAGATCGGTGCCAGGAAGGGGCCGCCGGAGGGCCAGTCGGCACCCCAGTGGGCCAGGAAGAAGCCCGGCTCGGTCTTCACGTTCTGGGTCTTGTCCGAGTAGTCGTTCTTCTCGAGCCCCTGGAGCCTGACCGTGATGCCGGCCTTCTTCAGCGCGTCCTGGACCGCGGTGGCGATCTCCGGGCTGGTCTCGAAGTCCTTGCTGTTGGAGTGGGTGAGCGTGACGGTGAGCCCGTCGGGGTGGCCCGCCTCCTTCAGCAGCTGCCGGGCCTTGGCCGGGTCGCCGGACGCGCCCGCCGGGAAGAGGTCGTAGGGGGTGTAGCCGAAGGACTTCTGGTTCGGCAGGAAGGTGGTGGCGGGCTCGGCGAGCGCGCTGCCGCCGGCCGCGTTGACGACCGAGGAGCGGTCGATGGCGTAGGAGACGGCCTGGCGCACCTTGGGGTTGTCGAACGGCTTGACCTTCGGGTTGAAGGCTATGTAGTTCGTGTAGCCGAAGTGGCCGGTGCCCACGCGCGCGGCGAGTTCCTTGTCGCCGCTGACCTTGGCGAGTTCGGCGGGGCCGAGGTTGGTGTCCGTGGTGACGGCGGCGGCGTCCGGTCCCTGGGACGCGGAGAGCCGCTGGTTGATCACGGACGAGTCCAGCCCGGAGCGTACGTCGATCTTGTCCGGGTAGGCCTTGCGCTCGGCGTCGGTGGCGGCCGACCAGTTCGGGTTGCGCTCCAGGACGAGGTGCTCGCCGTCGTTCTCGTTCTTGACGACCTTGTACGGGCCCGACGAGACCGGGTGCTCCTCGTACGCGGTACCGGTGTCCTTGGCCTTGGGCACCGGCGCGAACTGCGTCTGCGTGGCCAGGAAGGGGAACTCGCCCTCGGGCTTGTTCAGGTGGAAGACGATCGTCCGGGCGTCCGGCGTCTCGATCGCGGCCAGGCCCTTCTTGTCCTTGTAGGGCCCCTGGTAGCCTGCCGCGCCGACCAGCCAGTCCCGCAGGTAGGGGGCGCCGCCGGAGAGTTCGGGGGCGAAGGAGCGCTCGATGCCGTACTTGATGTCGGCGGAGGTGATCGGGGTCCCGTCCTCGTACTTGAGGCCCTCCTTGAGGGTGTACGTCCACACGGTCGCGTCCTTGCTGGGGCGCCCGGTGTCGGTGGCGAGGTCCGGGACGACCTTGGCGCCGGCGGCGCCGTTCTCGCGGTTGCGGGTGGTGAGGGTGCGGAAGACGAGGGAGGGGACGTTGCCGCCGCCGGAGGTGTACAGGCGGGCCGGGTCGAAGTCCTGCTGCGGCTGCGCGTTCAGGACGTTCAGGGTGCCGCCCTTGTGGGGCTGCGAGTCGCCGCCGGCGCCCTTGACGTCGTTGTCCTTCGGCCCGCAGGCGACGGCGCCCGCTGCCACGACCAGGCTGACGGATACCGCGGCCACGCGGCGGGCTGAGACGGACGGTTGGCGCATCGCAGTGACGACCTCTCGGGAGGCGTGCCCCGGTTTTGGGCCCGGGGAGCACGGAGTACAGGGACCGTCTCGGATCGCGAGACGGACGGACGAGGGGTGAGACGAATCCAGACAGACGTCTGCTTCGGCGGCGGGTCGTCGGACCACCAGGAGCCGCGGTACCGCGCTGCGGCGCTCAGCGGGAGCGCACGGAAGGGCGGGACCTCACGGCGAAGGGGAGAAGAGGGCGACGCGCGCGCCGGGGGCGGGCGTCAGCAACAGTGGATGTCGGCCACACAGAGGGCGGTCACACCGAGGAGCGCCCTCTCGATGGGGGCGCTGCAGGCAGCGTGACGGGACCACATGCGCAGAAATATGAACGACCGTTCGGCGCATTGTCAACATGATCCGCGGGCCGCTCACCGGGTCCGGCGTCAACTCTTCGGATACGGCCAGGAGTTCGGCAGACAGTGGATTCCGTCATGGTCCAGGAACTTGGTCTGCTGCTGCATGACCGGAGCCGGCTCGCCGTCCTTCTGGCAGCTGACGTGGTTGTGGCCGAGGCGGTGGCCGACCTCGTGGTTGATCAGCATCTGCCGGTAGGCGTACATCCGGTCGCCGAAGGTCTTCGCGCCCTGCGCCCACCGGTAGGCGTTGATCATCACGCGCGGGGTGGCCGCCGAGTCGCAGGAGACGTTGTCCTCGGTGGTGTCCAGGCCCGACTTGGCGCACCAGGCGGCCGTGGTGCCGGGGCTGGCCAGCGTGATCACGAAGTCGCTCGCACCGGAGGAGACGCGCTCGAAGGTGCGTGCCCCGTCGTGCGCCCAGCTGCGGTCGTCGTTGAGGGTCTTCTGCACGGCGTCGGCGAAGAGCCGGGCGTCGAGGCCGAGGCCCTGTTCCACGTCGACACGGTAGGTGTACTTCCGCCCCCGGCCCGGCGCCTTCGCGGAGCCCGGGACCACGTCGAACCTGCCCGGTCCCTTGAGGGTGGGGCTGAGGGCGTACTTCAGGTTCATCTTCTGCTCGTACGTCAGCGTCTTCACGCCGGGCGAGGGGGACGGACCCGCCGGGCCGCCTGGGCCCGCGACGGAACGGGCGCCGCTGTCCTCGCCGGTGGCCGCCTGCGTCCGCGTCCCGGTCCCGGAGCGGTCGTCGCCGACCTGTCCGGCCACGATGACGGCGAGCACGGTGGTGACGGCGGCGGCCGCGATACCGGTGAAGGTACGGCCCTTGGCGCTCCTGCCCCCGGCGGGCGCGCCGGGGCCCGGGGGTGGCGCGGCACCGTCCCGGTCCCCCTCGGCGGCGCCCGCGCCGGAGCGGCCGGCCCGTCCGGCCGGGCCGGCGGGCGCGGTCGCCGGTGCCGACGGTGCCGTCGAGGGGCGCGCGACGCGGCGCGAGCGCGGGACGAAGGCGTCCGCGCCCTCGTCGAACGCGTCGAGGTAGTCCTGCCGGGGACCGCCCGCGGGCGGCGCCTGCCGCTGCCGCGGGATGGGCACGGTGGGGCCGGTGGGGCCGGTGCCGCCCGGAGCGGGGGCACCTTGCGTGGACGCGGGACGGGCCGGGGCGTCGTGGCCGGGCGGCCCGTCGTGGCCGGGCGGCCGACCGGGGCCGGCGACTGCCGGCCGTCCCCGCCCCGCGCCGCCCGCCGTCGCGGACCGCGCCCTGAACTCGCCCCAGCCACCCCCGCTTTCCCGCTGCTCGGGATGACCGCCACGGGCCTGCGGCACACCGTGGGCGGGGGTGCCGTCCGGCAGCCGGGGCACGCCGCGCGCGGGCGTCCCGTCGGGCAGCCGCGGCACGCCGTGCGCGGGCGTACCGCCGGGGAAGTGGGGGCCGCTGCCGTACCCCGAGGGCGCCGGCGCGGCGCCCTGCGCGGGCGGAGCGCCGCGGCGCTCGCGGCCTGCGTCCGCCCGTGCCGCCCCCCACGCGTCCGAGGTCTGTGCCGCCCCCGGGGCATCCCCCGTCGTCCCCGCTGTCCCCGCTGGGTCCGTCGTCTCCGTTGTTCGCGCGCTGTCGCCCTTCGGGGCAGGGCCGCGGCGGCTGTGGCGTCCCACGTGGTCCGTCAGCCTCCCAAGCCCGCGTCGCGGGCGCCCTCGTCGGCCCCCGCACCGCATTCTTCCGTACCGGATGTCTGCGCACCCGGTGCTTGCGCGCCGGATCCCTCCGGCCTGTCCGGCACCCCCGGCCCTCCCGCGTCCGCGAGCAGTTCCCGGAACGCGGTCGCCACCGTCTCCGGGTACTCCATCATCGCCACGTGCCCGGCGTCGGGCAGGGTGACCAGGCGGGAGTCACGGAAGGCGCGCGCCGCGCGCCGCGCCATGCGGTAGCCGACCAGCTGGTCCCGGCCGCCGTAGACCAGCAGCGTGGGGGCGAGGACCCGCTCGGCCTGGCGCCACAGACCGTGCTGCCCGCCCAGGGTGTACGCGTCGACGATACCGCGTGCGGAACGCGTCATCGCGTCCCAGAAGTACGGCAGTTGAAGACGCCGCTCCATCTCCTCGACCGCGTTGCGGAACCCCTCCGGGGTGACCCGCTCCGGGTCGCCGTAGCACAGGGCCATGACACCGCGGACCCGCTGCTCCGCCGTCCAGTCCCGGGTGAGCCGGGTGAACAGCGCGGTGACGCCCGGCAGCGCGAGCATTCCGGTCGGCAGGGCGGAGCGCTGGACCCGCAGTTCGGGCAGCGCGGGGGAGATCAGCGTGAGCGTACGGACGAGGTCGGGGCGCAGCGCCGCGACGCGCGTCGAGACGGCGCCGCCCAGCGAGTTGCCGAGGAGGTGGACCGGCTCACCGCCCGAGGCGTCCAGGTGGCGGATCACCGCGCGCGCGTGGGCGGTGACCGAGTAGTTGCCGTCGTCCGGGGGCGGGGAGTCGCCGAAGCCGGGCAGGTCGAGCGCCTCGCCGTCCACGTCGCCGTCCAGGAGCGCCATCAGCGCCGACCAGTTCTGCGAGGAGCCGCCGAGCCCGTGGACGCACAGGGCGCGCGGCAGCCCCTCCCGCGCGGGGGGCCGGGAGCGCACCGTCAGGGTGATTCCCGGCAGTTCGACCGAGCGCAGCCGTTCCCCCTCCTCGACCCCGGCGGGCCCCACCCTGGGAAGTACGTTGGCGGGCGGCACGGAGGGCAGCTCGGTCGAAGACATGCGGCAATGTTACGAGACGATCACGCCGCGATTCGTGTGTTCGCCGTCACAGCAGGCCCTGGCATCCCGCCCACCCCACGCACCGCACCCCAGGTGAACGCCCCGCCCGCCGCACCCCAGTACGGACGCGCACCGCATGGCATCCGGATCGGGTGTCTCCTACGCTCATACAGAGGGCACCCGCATGTAGCCCCTGCTTCTTCCAGGGACACACGAGGACATTCGCAGGGACGTTCACAGGAAGGGAGCCCCACCATGGCATTCGACCCCACCGATCCCGAGACGTTCGAGGACGAGGTCACCGAGAACGGCACGGAGATCGACGTCGAGGCCCCCGAGGACGACGCCGCCGAGCAGCAGGCCGACATCGCACCGGACCGCGACGACCCCCTGACGGGCGTCGACCCCGCCCGCGCGAACGAAGCCGATCTCGCCGAGCAGGCACGGGTCGTGTCCCTCGACGAGGACGACTACCGGTGACGGTGCCGGACCGCCGCTGAGCAGCGGCGGCGATCTCCTATGCCCGGACTCGACCTGTTGGAAACCCTCTGTGCCGGTTTCTTCACCGTCCGGTCCGTGAAATTCTGCGCTCGCACCGCGCACAGTACGGTTACCGAAAAGTACGATGGCGGCGCGGCGCACACCGCACAGGGACGACTTTGGGAGGCGGCGTGACAGCCATCGAGCAGACAGAGGCGGCGCGCCCGCGAGGCACGCGCCTGCCGCGCCGTGCCCGGCGGAACCAGCTGCTGGGCGCCGCCCAGGAAGTCTTCGTGGCACAGGGCTACCACGCCGCCGCCATGGACGACATCGCCGAGCGCGCGGGGGTCAGCAAGCCGGTGCTCTACCAGCACTTCCCGGGCAAGCTCGACCTCTACCTGGCGCTGCTGGACCAGCACTGCGAGGCGCTGATCCAGTCCGTGCGCGGCGCGCTGGCGTCGACGACCGACAACAAGCAGCGCGTGCGGGCGACGATGGACGCCTACTTCGCCTACGTCGAGGACGACGGCGGCGCCTTCCGGCTGGTCTTCGAGTCCGACCTGACGAACGAGCCCGCGGTGCGCGAGCGCGTCGACAAGGTCACCACCGAGTGCGCCGAGGCGATCTGCGACGTCATCGCCGAGGACACCGGCCTCTCCCGCGCGGAGTCGATGCTGCTCGCCTCCGGGCTGGGCGGCCTCGCGCAGGTGGTGGCCCGCTCCTGGCTGCACAGCGACCGCAGCGTCCCGCGCGACCAGGCGGTCCAGCTGCTGACCTCCCTGGCCTGGCGCGGCATCGCGGGCTTCCCGCTGCACGGCATCGAGCAGCACCACTGAGCACCCCGGCCGGCGGCACCCGAGCGGCATCGTCGGCCGACAGGCCGAGCAGCGCGCGGGAGCGCCGGGCCGGTCGTTTGTTCCCGCCCGCTGTTCGCTCCTGGCGTTCTCCGGCGGAGCATGTCCCTCCCCTCACCGGGCTAATGTGTGCTGGGTACGGCGCGGAAGGCCGCGCACTTCACTGACCGTCGGAGGGACATAGCCGTGGAGGTCAAGATCGGCGTGCAGCACGCGCCCCGCGAGATCGTTCTGGAGAGCGGTCAGAGCCCCGAGGAGGTCGAGCGGGCGGTGGCCGAGGCTCTGGCCGGCAAGTCGCAGCTGCTGACCCTCGTGGACGAGCACGGTCGCAAGGTGCTGGTCCCGGCCGAGCGTCTCGCGTACGTCGAGCTGGGCGAGCCGGCCCCGCGCAAGGTGGGCTTCGGGGCCCTGTAGGCACGGATGACAGGTGAGGCCCGGCGGCCGACGGCAGCCGGGCCCCACGTGCGTCCGCCGGCCGTCCGCCGCGTCGCTGCGCGCGCCGCCCGGGGGCTTCACAGGCCGGCGGCGGGGGGCTTCACAGGCCGCGCACGAACAGCCCACAGGTGAGGGTTGCATTCCGCAGGTCAGGGGTATGACGGGGCTACGACCGCCAGCACCGGCCGACCGTGTGGGAGGGAACCGTGATGTTCTTGGAGGCCTTCGGCTCCGCCGCGCTCGGCCTGCTGCTCGGCTGGGCCGCCCTGCGCCGTCTGTCGCACCGGCTGCCGTCCCGCCTCCTGGTGCTGTCGACGGGCGCCGGGGGCGCCCTCCTCGGAGACTTCGTCACGCACAGCGCGCTGGGCTCCGCCCCCGTGGTGTCGAGCCTGGCCGGCGCGGCGGTCGTCTCGGCCGCCTCCCTCTCCCTGCTGCTGCGCCCGGCCGGCCGCCTGCGCCGACGATCCCTGACGGCGTGAGCCGGCCCCGACGCCGTACGGCGGTTCCGGCCGCGCAAGCCGGTCCCTGACGGCGTACTGCGGTTCCGGCCGCGCACGCCCGCCCCCGCCGCCGTGCGCCGGCCCCGGTCACGCCTCGTTCGCGTGAGCCGGCTCCCGACGCCGTGAGCCGGTCCCCGACGCCGTACGGCCGCCCCCGCCGTCCCCTGGCCGAGTAAGGCGGCGCCCCTCACCGCGTAGGAGGATCGCCGCCGCGTGACCGGTGTCCCCGCGTCCGCGAGCCCGCGGGTCCTGCGAAGAGGAGGGGGGCCCGGCGGCCGAGGGCCACCGGACCGGCCGCACACCCGCCCGTGGGCCGTCTACGCGGCCAGCCCCAGCGCGGCCATCCGCTTGGTGTGCGCCTCGGTGATGCGGGTGAACATCCGGCCGACCTCGGCGAGGTCGAAGCCGTCCGCCACACCGCCGACGAGCATCGTGGACAGCGCGTCGCGGTCGGCGACGACCCGCTGCGACTGCGACAGGGCCTCGCCCATCAGCCGCCGCGCCCACAGCGCGAGCCTGCCCCCCACACGCGGGTCCGCGTCGATCGCCGCGCGCACCTTCTCGACCGCGAAACCGGCGTGCCCGGTGTCGTCGAGGACGGCCAGCACCAGCTCGCGGGTGTCGGAGTCCAGCCGGGCCGCGACCTCCCGGTAGAAGTCACTGGCGATCGAGTCGCCCACGTACGCCTTGACGAGCCCTTCCAGCCAGTCCGAGGGCGCCGTCTGCCGGTGGAAGCCGTCGAGCGCGGCGACGAAGGGGTCCATCGCCGCGGTGGGCTCCGCGCCGATCTCCGTGAGCCGGTCGCGCAGCCGCTCGAAGTGGTGGAACTCGGCCGAGGCCATCTTCGCCAGCTCCGCCTTGTCCGCGAGGGTGGGCGCCAGCTTGGCGTCCTCCGCGAGCCGTTCGAACGCCGCTAGCTCGCCGTACGCGAGCGCGCCGAGCAGGTCCACGACGGCGGCGCGGTACTGCGGGTCGGCGGCGGCCGTCGCCCAGTCCTGGGCGGCGATCCCGGTGCGTTCGGCGGGTGCGTCGGAGGCCTGGTCAGGCTTGTCAGAGCTGGTCATGAAGCGCACAATAGCCCGCTCGCGGGGCCGCGGAGAGACCTTGCCGATCAGTGTGACGACGACTACGTGACCAAATCGGCCATCGCGTGTGCGCGTTTCCGGGGTATGGTGGTAATGCGCCTGCTGGGCACGCCGGGTCTCCCGGCGCCATCCGACAGGCCGCACGCATGAGGATGCCCGGTCGGTGGCCCGATCGGCTCCGACCCGACAGCCCTCCCTGACCGTACGGCACTGTGCGTACGACGATCGGAGGGACACCCTCAGCGGTACGAGCGCTGGACCTGCCCCGTGGACAGGTCCGCAGAGCGTCGGCAGAGGTCCCGTGCCACCACGGCCGGCCCGAGCGGTTCGCCCGTACGGCCGCCGTCGTCCCCGGCACGGTCCGACACGACCCCCGCGCTCGCCTCGCACCGCACACACAGAAGAGGCAGCACCCTGACTACGACGTTCCGAGAGCTCGGAATCCTTCCCGAGACCGCCGAGGCCCTGGAGGCCGTCGGCATCATCAACCCCTTCCCCATCCAGGAGATGACGCTCCCCGTGGCCCTGTCGGGCACGGACGTCATCGGCCAGGCCAAGACCGGCACCGGCAAGACGCTGGGCTTCGGCCTCCCGCTCCTCGAGCGCGTCACCGTCCCCGCCGATGTCGAGGCCGGACGCGCCACCCCCGAATCCCTCACCGACGCCCCGCAGGCCCTCGTCGTCGTCCCCACGCGCGAGCTGTGCGTCCAGGTCACCAACGACCTGCTGACCGCCGGCAAGGTGCGCAACGTGCGGGTCCTCGCGATCTACGGCGGCCGGGCCTACGAGCCCCAGGTCGAGGCCCTGAAGAAGGGCGTCGACGTGGTCGTCGGCACCCCGGGCCGCCTGCTGGACCTGGCCGGCCAGAAGAAGCTCGACCTCAAGCACGTCAGGGCGCTCGTCCTGGACGAGGCCGACGAGATGCTCGACCTGGGCTTCCTGCCCGACGTCGAGAAGATCATCGGCATGCTGCCGGCCAAGCGCCAGACCATGCTGTTCTCGGCGACCATGCCCGGCGCGGTCATCGGTCTGGCCCGCCGCTACATGTCCCGGCCCACGCACATCCGCGCCACCGCGCCGGACGACGAGGGCGTGACGGTCGCGAACATCAAGCAGTTCGTCTACCGCGCGCACAACATGGACAAGCCGGAGATGGTCGCCCGCATACTGCAGTCCGAGGGCCGCGGACTGGCGATGATCTTCTGCCGGACCAAGCGCACGGCCGCCGACATCGCCGAGCAGCTCCAGCGCCGCGGTTTCGCCTCCGGCGCGGTCCACGGCGACCTGGGCCAGGGCGCCCGCGAACAGGCGCTGCGCGCCTTCCGCAACGGCAAGGTCGACGTCCTCGTCTGCACCGACGTCGCCGCGCGCGGCATCGACGTCGAGGGCGTCACCCACGTCATCAACTACCAGTCCCCCGAGGACGAGAAGACCTACCTGCACCGGGTCGGCCGTACCGGTCGCGCGGGCGCCAAGGGCACGGCGATCACGCTCGTCGACTGGGACGACATCCCGCGCTGGCAGCTGATCAACAAGGCGCTGGAGCTGGACTTCAACGACCCGGTGGAGACGTACTCGAGCTCCCCGCACCTGTTCTCCGACCTCGGCATCCCCGAGGGCACGAAGGGCACCCTGCCGCGCTCGGAGCGCACCCGCGCCGGACTGGCCGCGGAGGAGCTGGAGGACCTCGGCGAGACCGGTGGCCGCGGTGCCCGCGGGCGCGGCGCCCGGGGCGGTCGCCCCGAGGGACGGTCCGCCGACCGCGAGCACGAGCGTGACCGCGAGCGTCCCGAGCGCACCCCGCGCCGCCGGCGCCGCACGCGCAATGGCGCGGCGGTCGACCCGGCCGCGCCCGCCGCCGGTACGCCCGACGTGGCCGCGCCGGCCGAGCCGGCGTCCACGGAGGAGGCCGCCGGCCCCCGCACCCCGCGCCGCCGACGGCGCACGCGCGCCGGTGCGCACCCGCAGCAGGCGGCGCCCGCGGCGGTGACGGCCACCGAGCCGGTGACCTCCTCGTCCGCGGCCACGGCGCAGCCCGCCGAGGCCCCGGTGACGGAGGCGGCCGCTCTGGACACGCAGCAGGCCCCTGCGGCCGTCGAAGCGGTCGAGGCCGTGGAGAAGCCGCGCCGCCGCCGCACCCGCAGGGCCGCGGAGCCCACGGTGACGACGACGGTGACGGCGTCCGAGTCCGCGCCCGCCGAGACGGTCACGGCCGTGCCCGAGACCGGCGCCGAGGCGGCCGCCCCGGCTCCCCGTCGTCGTACCCGCAAGGCGGCCACCGCCGAGGTCACCGCCGAGACGGTGACCGACACCGCCGAAGCGGCGCCCGCCGAGGCCAAGCCCAAGCGCACCCGTAAGACCGCCGCCGCCAAGGAGACCGCCGCCGAGACGACGGAAACCCCCGACGCCGAGGCCAAGCCCAAGCGCGCCACCCGCAAGAAGGCCACCGCCGCACAGGCACCGGAAGCCGCCCAGGCCGCCGTGGACACCGCCGAAGGCACCCTCGCGGAGGCCAAGCCCAAGCGCGCCCCGCGCAAGAAGGCCGCCACCGCCGAGGTCACCGCCGAGACGGTGACCGACACCGCCGAGGCCGCGCCCGCCGAGGCCAAGCCCAAGCGCACCCGCAAGACCGCCGCCGCCAAGGCGACCGCCGCCGAGACGACGGAAACCCCCGACGCCGAGGCCAAGCCCAAGCGCGCCACCCGCAAGAAGGCCACCGCCGCACAGGCACCGGAAGCCACCGAGGCCGCGGAGGCGGAGGCCAAGCCGCGCCGCCGTGCCCGTAAGGCCGCCGGGACCGCCGACGCCGCCGGGGCGGAGATCCCGGCGCAGGCGACCGGCGAGCCGGAGGCCGCACCGCGCCGCAGGGCCCGCAAGACGGCCGCGGCCGTGGAGTCCGCGGAGGCGTGAGCCGACGGGCGTCCGGCGGACGCCCCTGGTTCGACGACGGCCCGGTCCACCTCGTGTGGGCCGGGCCGTCGTCGTTCCCGCGTCCGGGCCGGCCCGCACGGGACGCCTGGCCGGAGCCCCCGCACGAGGCGGACCGGCCGCCTCGTCCCGCGCCCGATAACCTCACCGCATGAGCAGGCCTGCGACCTTCGTCCCGCCGCCCGGTGCCCGCGGCTACCGGCTGCGGACCGCGCGCGGTGAGTTCGCCGTCGTCGACGCGCCCGCGGCGGCCGGTGCCGAGCCCAGGGGCACGGCGCTGCTGCTGCCCGGATTCACCGGCAGCAAGGAGGACTTCAACCCGCTGCACGCACCGCTGGCCGCGCGCGGGTACCGGACCGTGGCCGTGGACGGGCGCGGCCAGTTCGAGTCGGACGGGCCCGAGGACGACGAGTCCGCCTACGCGCAGGAGCAGCTCGCCCGGGACGTCCTCGCACAGGCCGCCGCGCTCGGTACGCCGCTGCACCTGGTGGGGCACTCCCTCGGCGGCCACATCGCCCGCGCGGCCGTGCTGCTCGACCCTTCCCCGTTCGTCTCGCTCACCCTCATGTCGTCCGGACCGGCACAGGTCTCCCTCCCGCAGCAGCAGCGCGTGAAGCTGCTGCGGGACGCGCTCGCGGTGATGTCGATGGCCGAGGTCTGGGAGGTCATCCGGTCGATGGAGCGTCCCGCGGCGGCTCCCGGAGAAGGGGACGGGTCCCTCGCGGCGGCGCCCGGGGAGGGCCCCCGCCCCCTGGCGGCGGGCCTCGACCCGGCCGCCGGCGACCGGGAGGACCTGCGCCGTCGCTGGCTGGGCACCAAGCCCGCGCAGCTCCTCGCCACCGGCCGCCTGCTGTGCACGGAACCGGACCGGGTCGACGCTCTCGCCGCCGTCGCGCTGCCGTTCCATGTGCTCTCGGGCGCCCGGGACGACGCCTGGCCGGTGCCGCTGCTGGACGACATGGCCGTACGGCTGGGGGCCCGGCGCACGGTCGTCGAGGGCGCCGAGCACTCCCCCAACTGCGACCGGCCGCTCGCCACCGCCCGCGCGCTCGCCGACTTCTGGGACAGCACGGGCCGGTAGGCGCGTCCGGCTCAGTACTGCGCCTGGAGGTGGTCCCAGAAGCCGTCCCGCAGGGCGCGCCGCAGGTCGGCCTGGCCGCGCAGCGAGTACTGGAGCAGGCCCTCGGCCTCGACCAGCAGGTCCTGGTCCACCGAGCCGGGCAGGTAGGGGTGGCCGGGGAGGAGTTCGGCGAGGCTGTCCCGGCCGCGGGCCGCGAGCCACTTCGCGGCGATCTGCGCGCCGACGAAGCGGACGTCCTCGCGGCTCGGCCGGGCGGTGCCGGCGGGGTCGTACGTCACCGCCGTGCGCCGGGAGACGTAGGGCTTGAAGAAGTCGAGGTCGAGGGTGCGCTGGCTGTCGACCTCCCACAGCAGCGGCTCGGCCTGGTTGCGGCCCTCGGGGGCCTCGATGCCCCACAGGTGGACCCGCGCGCCGTAGCCCTGGGCGGCCTCCACGGCGGAGACCAGGTCCTCGTCGCCGCCGAGCAGGGCGGCGTCGCTGATGGCGCGGTGCCGGGCCAGGGACTCCAGGTCCGAGCGGATGAGGGAGTCGACGCCCTTCTGCTGGTTGTTGGCGTTGAGGTTGCCGAGACGGACCTTGACGTCGGGCAGTTCGGCGATGGACTGCTGCTCGGCGGTGTGGATGCGGCGCCGGGCGCCGTCGTACCAGTACACGCGCAGCAGCCGGCTGTCGGCGAAGATCGTGCGGGCGCGGTCGATCAGCGCGTCGATGAGACCCTCCGCGTCCAGGTCGAAGGCGCGGCGGTCCTCGGTGCCGGCCACGAGGCGGCCCGCGGCGGCGTAGAGGTACCCGGCGTCGACGAAGATCGCGTGCGTCGAGGGTGTCTTGGCCACCTCGGCGAGCATGCGTTCCAGCAGCTGGTTCGTGCGGTCGATGCGGGCGGCCAGCGCCGCGCGGTCCTCGTTCATGGCCTCGTTCATCGGGTCCATTGTCCTGGTGGTCACGCTGCGAACACAACCGGTCCCGGTCGGTCGTTCGAAGTCCCTGACGCGTCAGTAATTAGACGGTCGAAAATTTTCTTTAGCGTAGGGAATGTTCGTCACGGGGAACCCGTTGACTACATACGGAGCACGGGGCGCCGTAGCCACGTGCACCATCCATCTCACAGTAATTCTCCGCAGGAGGATGACCAGACGAAGGGAGAAGCCAGTGCGCTTCGAGATCATGCGACTCGACGAGGTCGACGGCACCACCGTGGACAGCACCGTCGTGGACGCCGCCTCCGTCAATCGGATCGTTCAGCAGGCCGCGGCCATCGGCCAGCGCCTCTGGATCCGCCCGGCCGACACCCCGGCCTCGTAACACCGGGCCGGATTTCACACTTCGGAGCCCCCGCACGGCACGCGTGAGCGATGCCGCGGCGGGGGCTCCGTCCGTCGGTCCGGCCCGCCGCGGCGGGCCGGGCGGGCCGGGACCGTCAGGCGCCCCGGACGACCTGGGTGATGCCGTTGATGATCTGCTGGACGGCGATCGCGGAGAGCATCATGCCCGCCAGCCGCGTCACCAGGACCACGCCGCCGTCCTTGATCACCCGGATGATCAGCAGCGAGTAGCGCATGACCAGCCACAGCACGACGTGGATGGCGAGGATCGCCGACCACACCGAGATCTGGCTGCCGACGCTGCCGGCCTTCTGCACGGCGAGGATGACGGACACGATCGCGCCGGGGCCCGCCAGCAGCGGCATGCCCAGCGGGACCAGGGCGACGTTGACGTCCTTGGTCGCCTTGGGCTCGTCGGTCTTGCCGGTGAGCAGGTCCAGGGCGATCAGCAGCAGGAGCAGTCCGCCCGCGATCATCAGCGCGGGGACGGACACGTGCAGGTAGTCGAGGATCTGGTGGCCGAGCACACCGAACACGGCGATGACACCGCCGGCCACGCAGACGGCCTGGAAAGCCATCCGCTTCTGGATCTTGGCGGGGCGTCCGGCGGTCAGCGCGAGGAAGATCGGGGTGATCCCGGGGGGATCCATGATGACAAAAAGGGTGAGGAACAGGGAGCCGAAGACGGCAGCGTCGAACATCGTCTGAACAGGCCTTGCGTACGTGCGGAGAGGGGGAAGGAAAAAGGCAGGGGTGGGTGCGGGAGCGCCCGGTGAGCCGGAGGGAGGTCAGAGGGTGGCAGGGGCCTGTCAGGCCGCGCCCGCGTCCGTGCGGCTTCCGCCGGCGCCCGGCACCGGGAACGCGCCGGTCGCCCGCCGCGTGATCTCCCCGTACACGTCGGGGTCGGTGGTGAACTCGCCCAGGGAGACGGTCTTGCGGCTGCCGTGGTAGTCGCTGGAGCCGGTGACCAGCAGTCCCAGCTCCTTCGCCAGGCCGCGCAGCCGGGCCCGGGTGTCCGGGTCGTGGTCCATGTGGTCGGCCTCGATGCCGTCGAGTCCGGCGGCGGCCAGCTCGGCGATGGCGGACTCCGGGACCGTGCGGCCGCGCTTGGCCGCGGCGGGGTGGGCGAAGACGCAGACCCCGCCTGCGCCCTTGACCAGGCGGATCGCCTCGAACGGGTCCGTCTCGTGCTTGGCGACCCAGGCCCGGCCGCCGTCGGCCAGCCACTGTCCGGTGAAGGCGTCGCTCACGGTCGGCACGACGCCCAGTTCCACGAGCGCGGAGGCGACGTGCGGCCGCCCGACCGAGCCGTCGCCGGCGATCCGCGCGACCTGCTCCCAGGTGACCGGGACGCCCAGCGCGTTCAGCTTGGCGACCATGCCCTTGGCGCGGGGCACCCGGTCGTCGCGGACCAGCTCCCGCTCGGCGAGCAGGGCGGGCTCCTCGGGGTCGAAGAGGTAGGCCAGCAGGTGCATGCTGACGCCGTCGAGACGGCACGACAGCTCGGCGCCGGTGACCAGGGTGAGTCCCTCGGGGAGCGCGGCCACGGCCTCGGCGTGCCCGCGCGTAGTGTCGTGGTCGGTCAGCGCGACGACGTCCAGTCCGGCCGCGGCGGCGTTCAGCACCAGCTCGGCCGGGGTGTCCGTGCCGTCGGAAGCGGTGGAGTGGGTGTGCAGGTCGATACGCACGACACGGACTCCAGGCGACGGGACGGAAAGGGACACTCAAGGATAACGGGAGACAAGGGATGCCTTGTCACACCCGCCACCCCGTTCCACCCCCTACAGAAGCCGCCCGGGGGCGGCGGCGGCCGTGGAGCGCCGCCCACCCGCGGCCGGAGCGGCCGCAGAGCGGTGCGGTCCGCTCACGGCCGGAGCGACCCGGGGGGGGACGGTCCGCCGCGGGTCGGGCCGCCCGCGGCGGCGGCAGCCCATCGCGCGGTCCGCCCACGCGGCGGCCGCAGGCCGCGGACCGCTACGGCCGCAGCAGCCGCGGCGCGCCACCTGCCTGCCTACGGCTGGAGCAGCCGCGGCGACAGTGCCCCGCACGGCACCAGGTCGATCTCGGCGCCCGCGTCCCGCAGGTCGGCCAGGACCAGTTCGTCGTACATCAGCAGGCCCGACTGCTCGGGCCAGACGACCGCCCACAGCCACAGCCCGCAGGCCTCGCCCGCGAAGACGGCGCGGTCGGCCGGGACACCGGAGACGTGCCACAGCGGGGTCGGGCGGCCCGCGGCCAGCACCTTCGCGTCCGGCGGCTTCTCGACGTTCAGACAGGGGCCCGGGTCGGGGCCCTCGATGCCGGCGTAGCGGGCGCCGAGTCCGACGCCGAGCTCCTCGGCGACCAGGATCAGCTCCCCCACGCCGCCGAGCGGGCCGGGGCCCGAGCAGGCCACGGCGCTCGCGCGGCCGCCGCTGCGGTCGTCACCCGCACCGGCCACGCCCGTGAAGAGCCAGCCGACGGGGAGCGGCCACGGCATCCACACGGGCACCTGGGTGCGGTGCACCACGACGCCGAGCCCCTCGACGCTGGGCGGGGTCACGGGCTGCACGGGATACACCGTCCCGTGGACGGCGCACTGCCAGGTGTCGCTGAAGAGTCCGGGAGCCCTGACCCGGCCACCGCACTTCGGGCAACTGGGTTCGCCCCTCATAGAGCCCCACGCTCCTACCCGGACCGCGCCGCGTCAAGGACGATCACCCGTCCGGAGGGAACCGCTCCGCCGAACCAAGTAGATGCATCTTGCATTAATTAGCCGCGCTAACTTACTATGTGCATACGCCAACCATATGGCCGCCCCACCACCTCGTCCCCCGCACTTCCCCTTCCCTCCAGTCCGGATTGGAGCACTCATGGCCGCGGACCCCTTCGACGCGGGTGCCGGCAGCATCCTGCGGCAGCCGAAGGCAGTCTGGGCGACGGCCGGCGCGTCCGTCGTCGCCTTCATGGGCATCGGTCTGGTCGACCCGATCCTGCCCTCCATCGCCAAGGGCCTGGACGCCACCGCCAGCCAGGTCTCCCTGCTGTTCACCTCGTACTTCCTGATCACCGCCGTGGCGATGCTGGTGACCGGCTTCGTCTCCAGCCGCATCGGCGGCCGCAAGACGCTGCTGCTCGGCCTCGCCTTCGTCGTGGTCTTCGCCGGGCTCGCCGGCACCTCCGGCTCGGTCGGCCAGCTGGTCGGGTTCCGGGCCGGCTGGGGCCTGGGCAACGCGCTCTTCGTCTCCACCGCGCTCGCGGTCATCGTCGGCGCGGCGGCGGGCGGCAGCGCGGCGGCCATCCTGCTCTACGAGTCCGCGCTCGGCCTCGGCATGGCGTGCGGCCCGCTGGTGGGCGCCCTGCTGGGCAACGCCAGCTGGCGCTACCCGTTCTTCGGCACCGCGTGCCTCATGGCCGTCGGCTTCCTGTGCATCACGGCGTTCCTCAAGGAGCAGCCCAAGCCGGCCCGCAAGACCTCACTGCTCGACCCGGTCAAGGCGCTCGGCCACGGCGGCCTCGCCTCGGCGGCGGTCTCGGCGTTCTTCTACAACTACACGTTCTTCACCGTGCTGGCCTTCACGCCGTTCGTGCTGAACATGACGCCGTACAAGTCGGGCGCGGTGTTCTTCGCCTGGGGCCTGCTGCTCGCCGTCTTCTCCGTACTGGTGGCCCCGCGCATGCAGGCGCGGTTCGGGTCGCTGAAGGTGCTCGGCGGCTCCCTGGTGCTGCTCGCCGCCGACGTGATCGTCCTCGGCTACGGCAGCCACACCACGGCGATCGTCTGCACCATCCTGTCCGGCGCGTTCATCGGCGTGAACAACACCGTCTACACCGAGCTGGCGCTCGGCGTCTCGGACGCGCCGCGCCCGGTGGCGAGCGCGGGCTACAACTTCGTGCGCTGGTTCGCCGCGGCGGCGGCTCCGTACCTGGCGCCGAAGATCGAGGAGTGGACCGACGTCCACGTCCCGTTCGTGGTCGCCGGCGCCACCGCCGTGGTGGGCGCGCTGGTGGTCCTGGTGCGGCGCCGGGCCCTCGCCCACGAGGCGGAGGAGCTGGAGCCGCGCCACGCGACGGAGGACGGGGTCACGGTTTTCGCCAACTGACGCGCTCCACCCGGCTCTTGGGTGAGTTCGGTCACTCCAGCGGCACGGACCGGCGGGCAGGGTCCCGCAGGTCCGTGCCGCTGCTCAGCCAGCGCTCCTGGAGGGCCTGCGCGCCGTGCACCCGCTTCCAAGCGGCCTCGTTCGGCGTCATCGGCAGCAGCGGCAGGAACCGTACGGGATCCAGCGGCGCGTCGAGTTCCAGGTCCTCCACCAGGCCGCCCGGCTCGGCCACCAGGACCGAGGTGAAGGGCGCACCCGGCCACAGCGCGTCCCCCACGTCGAGGGAGGCGCCGGGGGCCACGACCACGCCCTCGACCTGCGGGGACGCGCCGAGCACGGCGAGCGGGCGGAGCACCTTGTCGGTGTCGGCGAGCCCGGCCCGCACACTCAGCACCAGTTCGGCGCGCGGTCCCTTGACCGGGTCGGCGAGCATCGCCGTGGGGTCCGCCATGGGGTGGGCGGACATGCCGAGGGTGGCGTACCGGACGATGTCGCCCTCCAGGAAGCGCAGCACCTCGATACGGTCCGTGCCGAGGAAGGTGACCGCCGCGCGCGCGTCCGGCTCGCCCAGCGCGGAGCGCAACCGGGCCTCGACCAGAGGAAGAACATCTGCCATGCCGCGAGCATAGAACTCGTCAGTACCCGGCAAAGCGGCACCTTGACACGTCGGCCGACTGATACTCTTGCCCGTGGTTCGGGGCAGCACGCAGAGCGTCGCCATCAGGCTCCGGACACCGATGGGACTCCCTTACGAGGGACCGGCCGGAGGAGGTGGGGCTGTCATGGATCGAAGTCGACCGTGCAGTAGCACCCGCTCTTCCCGCCGCTGATGTAGCTGTTCCGGCTCCGGCTGACCCGCCACCTCTCGCCTTCGTGCCCCCCGCGCGTCGTACGGAAGAGCACTTCGTTTCGTTTGCCTGATCGCCCGATCTGACCGATCGAATCAGTGACGAAGCCCGTCACCGCGTCGGTGCGGTGCTCCCCGCTTTGTGGACGTGCGAAACATCCGCACACCGGACGTCCTCATTCCGGGCAGTTCCGACCGTCGTCGGCGCTCTTCGTCGCTCGTCACGAAGGAGCCCCGCCATGTCGATGATCCGTGACCTGCGTGCCGTGGTCCGCCCGTCCCGCCCCACGCAGCGCAAGGACAGCGGCACGTACGACACCACCCGCGACCCGGCCACCCCCTCGGCCGTCGTCGACTGCGCCGTCTACCGCGACGGCACCCGTCTGGAGACCCCCGCGCCGCTCACCCCGCAGGAGGCGATGCGCCAGGTGCGGCGCGACGGGGGCTTCGTGTGGATCGGGCTGCACGAGCCGACCGAGTCCGAATTCGCGGGCATCGCCTCGGAGTTCGGCCTGCACCCCCTCGCCGTCGAGGACGCCGTCCAGGCCCACCAGCGGCCCAAGCTGGAGCGCTACGACGACTCCCTGTTCACCGTCTTCAAGACCATCCACTACGTCGACCACGACCAGCTCACCGCCAACAGCGAGGTGGTCGAGACCGGCGAGGTGATGTGCTTCACCGGGCGGGACTTCTTCATCACCGTCCGGCACGGCGGGCAGGGCTCGCTGCGGGCCCTGCGCCACCGGCTCCAGGACGACCCCGAGCTGCTGGCCAAGGGCCCCTCGGCGGTGCTGCACGCCATCGCCGACCACGTCGTCGACGGCTACATCGCGGTCGCCTCCGCCCTCCAGGACGACGTGGACGAGGTCGAGACCGAGGTGTTCTCGCCGGGCCGCGGACGTACCCCGCGCGGCACCGACGCCGGACGGATCTACCAGCTCAAGCGCGAGGTCATGGAGTTCAAGCGCGCGGTGTCGCCGCTGCTGCGGCCCATGCAGCTGCTGAGCGAGCGGCCGATGCGGCTGATCGACCCGGACATCCAGAAGTACTTCCGCGACGTCGCCGACCACCTGGCCCGCGTCCAGGAGCAGGTCATCGGCTTCGACGAACTGCTCAACTCCATCCTCCAGGCCAACCTCGCCCAGGCGTCCGTCGCCCAGAACGAGGACATGCGGAAGATCACCGCGTGGGCCGCGATCATCGCCGTACCGACGATGGTCTGCGGGGTCTACGGCATGAACTTCAAGTACATGCCCGAGACGCACTGGAGGTACGGCTACCCGGTGGTCATGGCCGTCACCGCCGCGATCTGTCTCGGCATCCACCGCACCCTCAAGCGCAACGGCTGGCTGTGACCGCCGGCGCCGCGCCGGGCGCGCCTGGCTACCCTGCTCCCATGACTGGTGCGTTCCTCGACCGGGCCCTCGTCGAGGAGGCCACGAAGAAGTCCGGCCTCATCTGGGTCAAGGGCCCCGGTGGCCCGGCCCGCGCGCTGTGGCACGTCTGGCACGAGGGCGCGGCGTGCCTGGTCGGCGACGGCCCCGGCGAACAGCCGCTGCCGCACCTGGCCGACGGGGCCACCGCCGAGGTCACCGTGCGCAGCAAGGACAAGGGCGGCCGGCTGGTCACCTGGACGGCGCGGACCGTGGAGCTGGCGCCCGGGTCACCGGCGTGGCAGGAGACGGTGGCCGAACTGAAGGGCAAGCGCCTGAACGCGCCCGACGGCGAGGCCATGACCGGACGGTGGGCCCGCGAGTGCCGGGTGCTGCGCCTGGAGCCGACGGGGGCGGTCGGGCCGCTGCCCGACGGCTCGCTGGCCCGGGCGCCGCTGCCCACCCCGGCGACGACCCGGCAGCCGGCCCCGGCGGGGCTGCCCCGGCTGCTGCTGAAGAAGCGGCGGCGGAAGTGACCGCACCCGGCGGGGGAGACCGCCCGTGGTGTCCCCGGTGCGCGAAAGCGCCCGGGGGCGCCGGTCAGGACGCCGGCAGTTGTCTGCCGTAGTCGACCGTCTCGTCCGCGTCCGGCTCGCGCAGCGGGAAGTCCTTGCCCCACTCGGAGAAGCTGAGCGTGCCCGCGTCCCCGGCGCGGGCGAGCCGCAGCGGGTAGGGGGTGCCTTCCAGGGAGACGTCCAGGGTGCCGCCGGTGCCCTTGCCGCCGGTGACGCGGACGGTGCGCACCCCGGACTGCTCGTGGTGGCCGTCCGTCGCCAGCGCGCCGTGCAGTGTCAGCAGGCTCTCCAGGAGCACGTCCTTGTCCGTGAAGCCGCTGAACCGCTGGTAGGCGGGGTCGCCCTGCGGCACCTTCACGTACTTGCCGTCGAGCTTGTCCCCCGCGCCGCCGTCCGCGCCGCTCTTCCCGCTGCCCGCGTCCTCGCCGTCCGCGTTGTTCCAGAACTGCGCGT
The DNA here is from genome assembly GCF_000720185.1 of Streptomyces sp. NRRL S-340. Taxonomy (GTDB): domain Bacteria; phylum Actinomycetota; class Actinomycetes; order Streptomycetales; family Streptomycetaceae; genus Streptomyces. Next base: position 277,296 of record NZ_JOIY01000004.1, read on the forward strand.
CCGCCTTCAGGTACAGCTGCCTGCCCACCCGCAGCAGCCCGAACGTCACCCCCTGCGAGGTGACCGAGCCGGTGCCGCCGCCGGACTTCAGCCGCATGTCGAGCCGGTAGGTACGGCCGTTGCTGACCACGTCCCCCGACAGGTGCACGGCACCGGCGGACCCCGCGGCGGCCGCGGCCCTGGCCTGGATCCGGTCGGCCGGGAGCTTGCCGACGCCGTTGGTGCCCGCGTCCGGATCGTCCGCCGAGCACCCCGTCAGGCCCGTGCCCGTGACGACCGCCAGCGCGCACAGCGCGCTCGCCAGCACGGCACGGCGGGTACGGCGGCACGGGGGGATCGCAGTCACGGGCGGCACTGCCTTTCTGCTCGCGTTCGGCGGATGCTGGTCAGCGGCGGGGCTGCGGCCCGTACGCGGAGCGCACGGCACGCAGACGGCGCGACGGGAGGGACCCTGGGGCCCTGTCGGCGTACGGCAGCGTACCGGGGGCGGCACGGCCCGGCGGAGCCAGTCCGTCCGCACCCCTCACCAGGGCGGATCCGAACGGGACGGGCTAGCCTGAAGCCCACTTGAGCGGGCAGGGGGAAGGAACGCCCCGGGAACCCGCCGCATCCCGGACGCCCGGGCAGCACGAGCACGTACGTCACAGAGCACGCAAAGGAGGCGCGGTCATGGCAGCGGGCGCCCCCCGGATCTTCGTCTCACACCTCGCCGGTGTCGCCGTCTTCGACCCGACGGGCGACCAGGTGGGGCGGGTGCGCGATCTGGTCGTCATGCTGCGCGTCCGGCGCCGGCCGCCCCGCCTGCTCGGCCTGGTCGTCGAACTGTCCACCCGGCGTCGCATCTTCCTGCCGATGACCCGGGTCACGAGCATCGAGTCGGGCCAGGTCATCACCACCGGGGTGCTCAACGTGCGGCGGTTCGAGCAGCGGCCCACCGAGCGGCTGGTCTTCGGCGAGCTGCTGGACCGGCGGGTCACGCTCGTGGAGAGCGGCGAGGAGGCGACGGTGCTGGACCTGTCGGTGCATCAGCTGCCGGCGCGCCGGGACTGGGAGGTCGACCGCGTCTTCGTCAGGAAGGGGCGCAGGACCGGCGCGTTCCGCCGCAGCAAGGGAGAGACGCTGACCGTGGAGTGGTCGGCCGTCACCGGTTTCTCGCTGGAGGAGCACGGGCAGGGCGCGGAGAGCCTGCTCGCCACCTTCGAACAGCTGCGCCCCGCCGACCTCGCCAACGTGCTGCACCACCTGTCGCCCAAGCGGCGCGCGGAGGTCGCCGCCGCCCTGGACGACGACCGGCTCGCGGACGTCCTCGAGGAGCTCCCCGAGGACGACCAGATCGAGATCCTCGGCAAACTGAAGGGCGAGCGCGCGGCCGACGTGCTGGAGGCCATGGACCCCGACGACGCCGCCGACCTGCTCGCCGAGCTGCCCGAGGAGGAGCAGGAGCGGCTGCTGAGCCTGATGCAGCCCGCCGACGCGGCCGACATGCGCCGCCTGATGTCGTACGAGGAGCACACGGCGGGCGGGCTGATGACGACCGAGCCGATCGTCCTGCGCCCGGACGCCACCGTCGCCGACGCGCTCGCCCGGGTCCGCAACCGGGACCTCTCCCCCGCGCTCGCCGCCCAGGTCTACGTCTGCCGGCCGCCCGACGAGACCCCCACCGGCAAGTACCTGGGCACGGTCCACTTCCAGCGGCTGCTGCGCGACCCGCCCTACACGCTCGTCAGTTCGATCCTGGACGACGATCTGCAGCCGCTCGCGCCGGACGCCACGCTGCCGGTGGTCGCGGGGTTCTTCGCCACGTACGACATGGTCGCGGCGCCCGTCGTGGACGAGGCCGGTGCGCTGCTGGGCGCGGTCACCGTGGACGACGTCCTGGACCACATGCTGCCGGACGACTGGCGCGAGACGGAGTTCCACCTGGACGACGGGCCGGCCGGCGCTCCGGGCGGCACGGCGGGAGACGGACGGGGGGTGGGCGCGCATGGCGGAGCGTGAGAGCACGCGCGAGCGGCACCCGGCCGGGGCCACCGCCGCGGGCCGGCCCCGCACCGCCCGGCTGGACCAGCCGCGCCCGCTGCGGCGCAGGCTGCTGCCCGAGTGGGATCCGGAGGCCTTCGGCCGGCTGTCCGAGCGGATCGCGCGTTTCCTGGGCACCGGACGGTTCATCGTCTGGATGACGGTGGTGATCATCGTCTGGATCATCTGGAACGTGGCCGCGCCGCGCCACCTGCGCTTCGACGAGTACCCGTTCATCTTCCTGACGCTCGCGCTGTCCCTGCAGGCCTCCTACGCCGCCCCGCTGATCCTGCTGGCCCAGAACCGGCAGGACGACCGGGACCGGGTCAACCTGGAGCAGGACCGCAAGCAGAACGAGCGGTCGATCGCCGACACCGAGTACCTGACCCGGGAGATCGCCGCGCTGCGCATGGGCCTGGGCGAGGTGGCGACCCGCGACTGGATCCGCTCGGAGCTGCAGGACATGATGAAGGAGCTGGAGGAGCGGTACGACGGCCACCGCGAACCTGCCGTATTCCCGGCAGAACGTCCGCCCCGGCGTGACATGGACGACCGCTGACGGGGGTCCCGGGGCCGCCGCCGCGCGCCGTACCATCGTCCTTATGGCTACGGAAGACGCGGTGCGCGCAGCGCTGGCGACGGTTGACGACCCCGAGATCCACCGACCCATCACCGAGCTGGGCATGGTCAAATCGGTGGAGATCGGCGCGGACGGATCGGTCGCGGTCACCGTGTACCTGACCGTCTCCGGCTGCCCCATGCGCGAGACGATCACCCAGCGCGTGACCGACGCGGTCTCGCGGGTCGAGGGCGTCACCCGGGTCGACGTGTCGCTGGACGTGATGAGCGACGAGCAGCGCAAGGAGCTGGCCAGTGCCCTGCGCGGCGGCCAGGCCGAGCGCGAGGTCCCCTTCGCCAGGCCGGGCAACCTGACCCGGGTCTACGCCGTCGCCTCCGGCAAAGGCGGTGTCGGCAAGTCCTCGGTGACGGTGAACCTGGCGGCGGCGATGGCGGCCGACGGCCTGAAGGTGGGCGTGGTCGACGCCGACATCTACGGTCACAGCGTGCCCCGCATGCTGGGCGCGGACGGCCGTCCCACCCAGGTCGAGAACATGATCATGCCGCCGTCCGCGAACGGCGTGAAGGTCATCTCCATCGGCATGTTCACCCCGGGCAACGCGCCGGTGGTCTGGCGCGGCCCGATGCTGCACCGCGCGCTCCAGCAGTTCCTCGCGGACGTGTACTGGGGCGACCTGGACGTCCTGCTGCTCGACCTGCCGCCCGGCACCGGTGACATCGCCATCTCCGTCGCCCAGCTCGTGCCGAACGCGGAGATCCTGGTGGTCACGACGCCTCAGCAGGCGGCCGCCGAGGTCGCCGAGCGGGCCGGCTCCATCGCCGTGCAGACCCACCAGAAGATCGTCGGCGTGGTCGAGAACATGTCCGGTCTGCCCTGCCCGCACTGCGGCGAGATGGTCGACGTGTTCGGCACGGGCGGCGGCCAGCTGGTCGCCGACGGCCTGACCCGCACCACGGGCGCCTCGGTCCCGGTCCTCGGCTCCATCCCGATCGACGTCCGGCTGCGCGAGGGCGGCGACGAGGGCAAGCCGGTCGTCCTGACCGACCCGGACTCCCCGGCCGGCGCGGCGCTGCGCGCCATCGCGGGCAAGCTCGGCGGACGGCAGCGGGGCCTGTCGGGGCTCTCGCTGGGGCTCACACCGAAGAACAAGTTCTAGCGGCCGGTCCGCGAACGGCGGACCCGGCCACGGCTGCCGTACGACGAGGGAGGGCGCCGTCCGCGCGGACGGCGCTCTCCCTCGTAGCGCCCGGCGCGCGGGTCACGCGTAGGCGGTGATGTCCTCGACGACGGCGAAGCCCAGCCCGTACGCGCTCATCCCCCGCCCGTACGCCCCCACGTGCACGCCCTGCGAAGTCGACCCGGCGAGCACCCAGCCGAACTCGGACTCACGGTAGTGGAAGGGGGTCGGGACGCCGTCCACCGGCAGCGAGAGCGTCGACCAGTCCGGGCCGGACAGGTCGTCGGCCAGCACCCACGCCGTCTCGGTCTGCTGCTCCAGCCAGTCGTCGCGCAGGGCGTGGTCCATCTGCATGGGCCAGGTGACGGACAGCAGCCCGACCCCGGCCAGCCAGGCCGCCGAGGAGACGGAGGTCGCCTCCAGGCGGCCCGTGCCGTCGGCGAGCTGCCGGACCGGACTGGCCGCGACGGTGACGACGACCGTGAACTTCTCCCTGGGATCGTCCGGGGAGCCGGACACGAACTCGTTGCGCACCGAGGGCTCGTCGCCGTGCCCGAGGGAACCGTGCTCCACATGGCCGTCGGCCGAGGTGCCGACCTGCATCAGCCGGCGCGGACCCGTGAAGGCCTCGTCCAGGCCGTACCACGGGAAGGGCGCCAGCAGGTAGCCGTCGACCGTGCGCCGGGCGGAGGAGAGCTGTTGTCCGCCCTCCTCGGCCGGTGCCTGCGCGACCGCCCTACTTGTCGTCTCCATGAACCCGGACGCCTCCTCGCTCTCGTCGGACCGGCGCGCCCGCCCCCCATCGGGCGTACTCGTCCGGTCCGCACAACAACTCGGCAGCATATCGACCCCGCCCCGGGGCGCCGGGAACGCGCCCGGGGCGTGGCCCGGGCAGGCGGCGGGTTCCGGCCGTGTGGGTCAGGTGGCGTCGGCGTCGAACGGCGGGCGCTCGTCCCGCTCGGGGCTCTCGGGCTTCTTGGTCATGTCGACGCGGCCGCTCCCCGGTGCGGGGGAGGCCGGCGAGGAGGACGCGACGGACGACGAGGAGGAGGGCGAGGCCGACGCGGAGTCGGAGTCGTAGCTGCGCACGGCGTCCGTGACCTCGGCCATCTCCTTCTTCAGGTCGAAGCCGTTGCGGATCTCCTTCAGCCCCAGGTCGTCGTTGTCCAGTTGCTTGCGGATGAACGTCTTGGGGTTGAGGTCCTCGAACTCGAAGTCCTTGAACTCCGGGCCCAGCTCCTGGCGGATGTCCTGCTTGGCCGACTCCGAGAACTCACGGATCTTCCGGATCGTGCGCACCACGTCCTGGATGACCTTCGGGAGCTTGTCCGGACCGAACACGAGCACGCCCAGGACGATGAGCGTCGCCAGCTCGGGCAGTCCTATGTCGTTGAACACCTGAAGCTCCTTGCGATGTCCGTGGTCCTCGGCCCTCGGGCGGTCCGGTCTGTGCGGGTCTATCCGTGGTCCGGGCCGGACCCACGGTACCCGCCCCAGGTGTCCGACCGGTACCGTCCCGAGGTGTCGGAGTCCCGTGTACACGACCAGTTTCCCGGCTTGTCCGCCTCGCGGAAGGTCCGCGCCGTGCTCGCGGGAGGTCCGGGGCGGGCGGGCCGGTCGTGCGCCGCGGGGGCGGGCGGCCCGCGAGCGGGGGCCGCGTCAGCCGCTGTCCGAGGAGCCGAGCACCAAGGTGACCCGCCGTTTCTGGCCGCCGCGTTCGACCGTCAGGTCCAGGCGGTCGCCGGGGCGGTGGGCGCGGGTCCTGACGATCAGTTCCTCGCCCGAGTGGACGGGCACGCCGTCCACCGCGGTGATGACGTCGCCGGCCCTGATGCCCGCCTTGGCGCCGGGCCCGCCCGGAGTGACCGGGGACCCGCCGCCCTTCGCCTTGTCCCCGACCTTGGCGCCGTCCCCCGGGTAGGCCATGTCGAGGGTCACCCCGATCACCGGGTGACTGGCCCGGCCCGTGTTGATCAGCTCCTCCGCCACCCGCTTGGCCTGGTTGACCGGTATGGCGAAGCCGAGGCCGATGGAGCCCGCCTGGCCCGTCTGCACGTCCGACCCGGTGTCGGCGGAGCGGATGGCCGAGTTGATCCCCACGACCCGGCCGCGGGAGTCGAGCAGGGGGCCGCCGGAGTTGCCAGGGTTGATCGGCGCGTCGGTCTGGAGCGCGTCGACGTACGACAGGTCGCTGCCGTCGCCCTTCTCGCCGCCGGCCGTGATGGGCCGCTCCTTGGCGCTGATGATGCCGGAGGTGACGGTGTCGGCCAGGTCGAAGGGGGCGCCGATGGCGACGACCGGGTCGCCCACCCGCACGTTGTCGGAGTTGCCCAGCGGCATCGGGGTCAGCCCGCGCACGCCGCGGACCTGCACGACGGCGAGGTCGTAGCCGGTGTCGCGGCCGACGATCGTGCCCCGGGCGGTCTGGCCGCCGTTGAACGTCACCGATATGTCGCCACCGGAGGCGGCGGGGCCGACGACGTGGTTGTTGGTGAGGATGTGGCCGAGGCGGTCGAGGACGAAGCCGGTGCCGGTGTCCTGCTCGCCGGAACCGGACACGTGCAGGGTCACGACGCTGGGCAGGGCGCGGGCGGCGATCCCGGCCACGCTGTCCGGGGCGCGGCCGGCCGGCTCCTTGCCGGCCTGCGGCAGTTCCACGGTCCCGAAGCCGCCGTTGCGTTCGAGGTACGCCCCCGCCACCCCGCCGGCCACCCCGGCCGCCAGCGCCAGCAGTACGGCCCCGCCCACGAGGGACCGCCGCGCCCGCCCGCGCCGCCGCTCCCCGCTCACGGACCCGGCCCCGCTCTCCAGCAACGGCCCGGCCACCGGCCGCACCGCCCAGGGGTCGTAGCGCTGCCACGGATCGACGGCGCCGGCGGGACCGGCGGCGGCGTGCGGTGCGGGTGCACCGGCCCCGGGGGGCGCCGTCGCGGGGACGGCCCCGTCGGTCGGCGCTGCCGCCGGGGCGGGCGGAGGCGGTACGTCGGCCGGGACCGTGCCCGGGGGCGGTACGTCCGCTGGGGCGATGCCCTGGGGCGGCACGCCGGCCGGGGCGGCGGGACGGGGCAGGACGGCGGAGTCCGGCAGGACGGCGGGGTGCGTGGCGGGCGCGGGGACGACCGGGCCGCCGGGCTGCCCCGGTGCGGCATGGGGCGTCTGGGCAGCCGGCGGCGTACCGGGGTGGCCCGCGCCGTCCGCCGGGCCAGGGGCGCCGTACGGGGCGGCGGCGCCCCGCGGCGAGGCGTCCGCGACCGGCGGCGCGTACGGCGGCGCCTGGGGCGCGCCGTGACTGTCCGGCGCCGGGACGGGCAGCCCTGCCGTCGGCCCTGAGACGGGCGGCGCGGCCACGGGCACGGCTGCGGGCGGGGCTGCGGGCATGCCCGCCGGGACTCCCCCGGGCGCGATGGCGGCCGGGGACGCGGGTCCGGGAGCAGGCACAGGCGCCCCTGCGGGCGGGGGCGGTGTCAGCGCGGCCGGGTGCTGCACCGGCGGGGCCGGGGCCCACGGGCCCGGCTCTCCGTAGGGCGGGGTGCTGTAGGGGTCGGGGTCGTGCAGCGGCCTGGGACGCTGAGCAGCGGACCCGGCCGGCACGGGCGCTCCGGGCACCGCGAACGGCCCGGACGCAGCCGGCGCGCCGAGCGGCACCGACGAACCGGACGCGACCGACGACCCGGGCACCGCTGGGGCGCCGGACGCCACCGACGACTCCGGTACCGCCGACGACCCGGACACCGCCATCTCGTCGGGCGCCGCCGGTCCGTCCGGCGTCGGTGCTGTGCCGGGCGGTGCGGACTCCTGGGACGGCACCGGCGTGTCAGGTGCCGGCGGGAGGGTGCTCCCACGTGGCGTCGCGGGGCGTTCCAGTTCGTAGTCGCCCTCGTGGTGCACGGGGGCGGCGGCAGGCACCGTCGGTTCCGGGTCGGGGGCGACGGGCGGGGCCCCGGGGGTCACCGCCGGAGCCTCCGGAGCGTCCTGGGCGTCCGGGGCGTCCGGGGCCTGCCGGGGGCGGCTCCACCACTTCGGGCGGGTGGACTTCTGGGGCTTCCCCTCGTTCATGCTCTCCCCAAGGTGCCCGCCACGGCTCGTCGGCGGTGGCCGTGCTTCGTCGACTGCGCGCCCGGACGGGTGTCATGGGCGCGACCACCTGGATTCAACCAGGTTCCCGGGCCACCGCGCAGGAGCCCGCCGCCGTCGGTCAGGGCGCCAGGTGCGAGGTGGCGGGGGACGGCGGACGGGGCGTCGGTCCGGGCGCCGGTGCGGTGAGCAGGCCGGGCGCTGCGAGCCGCGGGTCGGCGGACCACCCGGTCAGGGCGATCGGCGGCCGGGCACTGAGCGGGCGTATCAGCGGGGACAGGATCGCGGCCCCCGCGCTCATCGGCGCCGCCAGCGTGTGCACCGCGTCCGTCACCGGTGCCGCGGCGGCCGGGGCCGGCACGCCGGGCAGCAGGGGCGCGGACAGCGACGTCGGTGCGTAGGGGGCCGTGCCGGTGGACCGCTGCACCGGCAGCGGCCCGGTGGCCGACTGACGGCGCCGCGAGACCTCGGCCGTTCCCGCCGCTGCCACGCCCGCCGGACGCGCCGGGGTCACATTGCTGCCCGCGCCGAAGCCGCCGCGCGCCTCCGCCGTCGTGTCGCCCGCCGCGCCGGTGGTGACGCCGCCGAGGGCGACCGCCGCCAGCGACACCGCGCCGGCCGCGACGAACGCGAACCGCAGCCCGCGCGAGGCCGGCCGCTCGCCGTCGGGGCGGCCCACCGGGTGGATCCGGAAGCCGTCCGGCTGCTCCGGCTCCGCTTCGGACGCGTACGGTCCGGCCGCGGCGTACTCGAAGGGGAACCGCTCGCCGCGCCGCACGCCGAACATCCCGGCGTCCCCGGAGTTCTGCGTACGCCCGGGGAACCCGGGGAACCTGCCGGGAAAGCCTCCCGCGCCCAGCGGCGATCCGCTGTCGCCGTCGCCGCCCGGCAGCCCCTGCAGGCGGGCCAGGAAGCTCTCGGAGGGCGGCGGGGGTGCCGTCTCGGCGAAGACGTTCTTCAGGCGGCGCTGCGCGTCGACCTCCGCCTTGCACTTCGGGCAGGTGGCCACGTGCGCCAGGACGCGCTCACGCGTCTCATGACCCAGCTCTCCGTCGACCAGGGCGGAGAGTCGGTCTCCCAGATGCTGTTCCGCGAGGCCCCTCACGGCGGGGTCGGGTCGGGATCCACTCACGCGGTCGCGCCCCCTCCTCCCAGCGCGGCGACGCGGGGCACGAAGCGGCGCCGCTCGGCCTGCCGGGCCTCGGGCGAACGGTGCGCCAGGGCCTTGCGCAGCTGCGAACGGCCGCGGTGGATACGTGAGCGCACCGTGCCGAGCTTGACGCCCAGGGTGGCGGCGATCTCCTCGTAGGAGAGCCCCTCGATGTCGCACAGGACGACCGCGGCGCGGAACTCGGGCGCCAGGGTGTCCAGGGCCTGCTGGACGTCCGCGTCGAAGTGCGCGTCGTTGAAGAGCTGCTGCGGGGTGGGCTCCTTGCTGGCCAGCCGCTCTGCCGCGTCGTCGCCGAGCGCGTCGAAGCGGATGCGCTGCTTGCGCCGGACCATGTCCAGGAACAGGTTGGTCGTGATGCGGTGCAGCCAGCCCTCGAAGGTGCCGGGCGTGTAGGTCGACAGGGAGCGGAAGACGCGGACGAAGACCTCCTGGGTGAGGTCCTCGGCGTCGTGCTGGTTACCGGTGAGGCGGTAGGCCAGGCGGTAGACGCGGCCGCTGTGGGTGCTGACGATCTCCTCCCAGGTGGGCGGAGTCCACGCCTGCCCGTCCGCGTCACTGGAGAAGGTCGCGGTCTGGGCGGGGCCCTCGGCGTGGGTCGGGTCAGCAGCGGTGTCGTTCACGGATTTCGGCCTGCTCGCCGATCCGAGAAAGCGCCGCAGCACTCCTCCCCGATCCACGGGCGCAGCCGCACCTCCCCTGTCGGCTCTGGTGGTGTCCAGTGGAGCCCCTACCATAGCCACCTCGCCCGTTAGCTCCGGATAAGCGGTTTTACTTGAATTTGACACGCCCTGCCACGCCTCATCCGGCTGCGTCAGCACTTGCTCGTCGTCCCGTTCCATCCCATACCCCCCGTCCTGCCTCCGGTCACCTCGCCGGGCTCTCCCCCACCCCTTCAAACGCCCGGTCCCATCTGCGGGTTCCCGGCCCCAACGGATACAGTCACGCCGAGGCATCCACGGGACAGGAGAGGGTCATTACCGGCAACCGGCAGACGAGCTGGGCGTTCGCCGACGCCTATGTCGCCGAGGACGACGCGCTGCGCTGGGCCCGGGACCGGGCAGGCGAGGCAGGGCTGCGTCCGGTGTCCCCCGCCGCGGGCGCGGCGCTGCGGTTGCTCGCCGCCACCGTGGACGCGAAGGCGGTCGCGGAGATCGGGACCGGCACCGGCGTCTCCGGCATCCACCTCCTGCACGGCATGCGCCCGGACGGGGTGCTGACCACCGTCGACCCCGAGCCGGAGCACCAGCAGTTCGCCCGGCAGGCGTTCCGGGCCGCCGGCTTCGCCAGCAACCGCTCCCGCTTCATCCCCGGCCGCGCGCTGGAGGTCCTGCCGCGCCTCGCGGACGCGGGGTACGACCTGGTGTTCTGCGACGGCGACCGGCACGAGTTCCCGGACTATCTCGCGGAATCGTTGCGTCTGCTGCGGCCGGGTGGCCTGGTCGTCTTCGAAGGCGTCTTCGCCCACGGCCGCACGGTCGACTCCGGACCGCAGCCCGCGGAGGTCGTGCGGCTGCGCGAACTGCTGCGCACGGTGCGCGAGAGCTCCGGTCTGGTGCCCTCGCTGCTCCCGGTGGGCGACGGCCTGCTGTGCGCGGTCAAGCGCTGAACCACCACCACGCCTGCGCCCTCCCGTGCGCCGCGCCGCCCCGCGCGCTGCGCCGTCGCGAGCACTGAACCGCGGGGACCGCCGGGCGGAAGGCGCGCGAAGACAGTGCCCGCCGCCCTGCGGGAAGAGGCCGCGGGCGGCCCGGAATGCCGGGCGGGGCCCGGAGAACAGCGACCCCGGCACCGCTCACGGCGCCGGGGTCGCTGAAAGGGTATGGTCGCTTCCGCGTCAGCCGACGACCTTCTTGAGGGCGTCGCCGAGCGCGTCGGCCTCGTCAGGGGTCAGCTCGACGACGAGTCGACCGCCGCCTTCGAGCGGAACGCGCATGACGATGCCCCGCCCCTCCTTGGTGACCTCGAGCGGGCCATCACCCGTCCGCGGCTTCATGGCCGCCATGCTCGTTCCCCTTCCTGAAACCCAGCTCATCGTCAAAGCCGACGGCGTACCGAAAGGGCACGCGCGCGGTCCACCCGCAAAACGGCCCAGGACACGCGACACCGGCATCGAACACATTGCTTCCCAGCCATTATCCCGCATCTCAGGACCCGATGACCAACATCGGTAGGCATCGCTTGGGCAACGCGCGCGAGCAAAACCACTCAATTCGGGGATGTGACTGCGATACTGCGCACCCGCGCCCGCGCCTTCCGGCTCCCGGCCCACCCGGATTCTTTGACGCAGGTCACACGCCCGCTCCGCGCCCGGGCCGGTGATCTCCGTCATGCTGTCCCTCGGACACAGGACGTACCGACCGGTACGCCGGAGCCGACACCGGAGGGGATGCCCCATGGCCGACACCGTGCTCTACGAGGTGAGCGACGGGCTCGCGACGATCACGCTGAACCGCCCGGAGGCGATGAACGCGCTGAACATCGCGGCCAAGGTCGCGCTGCGGGACGCGGCCGAATCCGCGGCGGCCGACACCGCCGTACGGGCGGTGCTGCTGACCGCCGCCGGTGACCGGGCGTTCTGCGTGGGCCAGGACCTCAAGGAGCACATCGGGCTGCTGGCCGCCGACCGGGAGAGCGGGTCGGGGCAGACGATGAGCACCGTGCGGGAGCACTACAACCCGATCGTGCGGGCGCTGGCGGGTGCGGCCAAGCCCGTGGTCGCTGCGGTGAACGGGGTGGCCGCCGGGGCGGGCTTCGGCTTCGCGCTCGCCGCCGACCACCGGATCGTCGCCGACACCGCGTCCTTCAACACGTCCTTCGCGGGCGTCGCGCTCACCGCGGACTCGGGCATCTCCTGGACGCTGCCGCGGGTGGTGGGCGCCGGCCGCGCGACCGACCTGCTGCTCTTCCCGCGCACCGTGAACGCCCAGGAGGCCCTGGAGCTGGGGATCGCCGACCGGGTGGTACCGGCGGCCGAGCTGCGCGCCGAGGCCGAGCGGACCGCGCGGAAGCTGGCCGCGGGCCCGACGCTGGCGTACGCGGCGCTCAAGGAGTCGGTGGCCTACGGCCTGACGCACTCCCTCCAGGAGACGCTGGACAAGGAGGACGAGCTGCAGACGCGGGCGGGCCGGTCCGAGGACCACGCCATCGCCGTCCAGGCGTTCGTCGGCAAGGAGAAGCCGAAGTACCTGGGCCGCTGACCCGCGGGCCGCGGCCGCGCCGCCCCTGCGGGCCGGGTCAGGGGCGGCGGCGTGCCACGCAGTCCGCGAGGTGGTCGTCGACCAGCCCGCACGCCTGCATCAGGGCGTACGCCGTGGTCGGGCCGACGAAGCGCAGGCCGCGCTTCTTGAGGGCCTTGGACAGGGCCGTGGACCGCTCGGTGACGGCCGGGACGTCCGCGAGGGTCCGCGGGGCCGTCCGGGTGGCCGGGTCGGGGGCGTGGGACCAGATGAGGTCGTCCAGCTCGCCCGGGGACCACGCGGCGAGCACGCGCGCGTTGGCGAGGGTGGCGTCGACCTTGGCGCGGTTGCGGATGATCCCGGTGTCGGCGAGCAGGCGTTCGCGGTCGGCGTCGGTGAACTCCGCCACCGCGGCGATCCGGAAGCCGGCGAAGGCGGCCCGGAAGCCGGGGCGGCGGCGAAGGATCGTGATCCAGGACAGTCCCGACTGGAAGGCCTCCAGGCTGAGCCGTTCGAAGAGGGCGTCGTCGCCGTGGACCGGACGGCCCCACTCCTCGTCGTGGTAGGCCACGTACTCGGGCGCCGACAGCGCCCAGGGGCAGCGCCGGGCGCCGTCCGGGCCCGTCCGGGCGGTCCCGGCCGCCGTGTCGGTCACCGGGCTCTGGGCCGCCGCGTCCCCGGTCGCCGCTCCGTCCGTCACCGGTGGTCCTCCGCTCCCGGCAGGTCCGGCTTGGTCAGGCGTACGGGGGCCGCGGCGGACCGGGCGCCGGCCAGCGCGGACTCCAGGCCGGCGATCCGGGCGTCGCGCTCGGCGAGTTCGGCGCCGAGCCGGCCGAGGACGTCGTCCACATCGGCCATGCGGTAACCGCGGACGGCGAGCGGGAAGCGCAGGCTCTCCACGTCGGTGTGGTCCACCGGGCGGTCCGGCGGCAGCGGGTCGTGCAGCCGCTCGGGCGCCGCCTCGGGCAGCGGGCCGCCGCTCCCGCCGCCCACGACCGCGAGGGTCACCGCGGCGACGACGACCGCGAGCGCGACGACCAGGAACAAGAACATCACCATCGCTGAGGTCCCCACGGAGTTACGGAGTCTGTCGTACGTGTCAGGGTCCGATCGTGCCATGCGACGCTGACGGTTAGGGTCGCAGGCGGCCCAAGACCGGAACGTACGAGAAGAGGTCACAGCGGATGCTCAGGCTGGGCAGGCGTGAATTCGGCGCCCACGAGCCGGTGATCATGGCGATCGTCAACCGGACCCCGGACTCCTTCTACGACCAGGGGGCGACGTTCCGCGACGAGCCCGCCCTCGCGCGGGTGGAGCAGGCGGTCGCCGAGGGGGCCGCGATCGTGGACATCGGCGGGGTGAAGGCCGGACCCGGCGCGGAGGTGACGGCCGAGGAGGAGGCGCGGCGCACGGTCGGCTTCGTCGCCGAGGTGCGGCGGCGCTTCCCGGACGTCGTCATCAGCGTGGACACCTGGCGGGCGGACGTCGGCGAGGCGGTGTGCGAGGCCGGCGCGGATCTGCTGAACGACGCGTGGGGCGGCGTGGACCCGCGCCTCGCCGAGGTCGCCGCCCGGTACCGGGTGGGGCTGGTGTGCACGCACGCGGGCGGCGCCGAGCCGCGGACCCGGCCGCACCGGGTGACGTACGACGACGTCATGGCCGACATCCTGAAGGTCACCGTGGGGCTGGCCGAGCGGGCGGTGGCGCTCGGGGTGCCGCGGGAGTCGGTGCTGATCGATCCCGGGCACGACTTCGGGAAGAACACGCGGCACAGTCTGGAGGCGACACGGCGGCTGGACGAGATGGTCGCCACGGGGTGGCCGGTGCTGGTGTCGCTGTCCAACAAGGACTTCGTCGGGGAGACGCTGGACCGGCCGGTGAAGGAGCGGGTGGTGGGGACGCTGGCGACGACCGCGGTGTCGGCGTGGCTGGGGGCCCAGGTGTACCGGGTGCACGAGGTCGCCGAGACCCGGCAGGTGGTGGACATGGTGGCGGCCATCGCGGGGCACCGGGGGCCGGCGGTGGCCCGGCGGGGGCTGGCGTAGGGCGTTTGCGCCCCCGCCGCCCCTTCCCGCCCGGACCTGGGGGCTTCGCCCCCGGGCCCCCGTGCGTCCCGGATTTCGGCTGCACGCCGGCGGCGGCTCGTGGCGCTTCCCCGCGCCCCTGTTCGACGGCGCTCTACTTGCCCGCTTCCTTCGACATCAGCGCCACCGCCTCCTCCACGTCGTCCGTGACGTGGAAGAGGGTCAGGTCGGCCTCGGCCGCCTTGCCCTGGGCGATGAGGGTGTGGGTCAGCCAGTCGACCAGGCCGCCCCAGTAGGCGCTGCCGAAGAGGACGATCGGGAAGCGGGTGACCTTCTGCGTCTGCACCAGGGTGAGCGCCTCGAAGAGTTCGTCGAGCGTGCCGAGGCCGCCGGGCAGGACCACGAAGCCCTGCGCGTACTTCACGAACATCATCTTGCGGACGAAGAAGTAACGGAAGTTGAGGCCGATGTCGACGTAGGGGTTCAGTCCCTGCTCGAAGGGCAGCTCGATGCCCAGGCCGACCGAGATGCCCCCGGCCTCGCAGGCGCCCTTGTTCGCCGCCTCCATCGCGCCCGGGCCGCCGCCCGTGATCACCGCGAAGCCCGCGTCGACCAGGCCCCGCCCGAGCCGCACCCCTGCCTCGTACTCCGCGGAGTCCACCGGGGTGCGCGCCGAACCGAACACACTGATGGCCGGGGGCAGTTCGGCCAGTGTGCCGAAGCCCTCGATGAACTCCGACTGGATGCGCAGCACCCGCCAGGGGTCGGTGTGCACCCAGTCGGTGGGGGCGCGCTCGTCCAGCAGCCGCTGGTCCGTGGTGCTGGCCTGGACCTGGCCCCGGCGCCGGAGCACCGGTCCCAGGCGCTGCTCCTCCGGTGGCTGCTTCTTGCCCTCGGGGTTGCCTGTCGGCATGTGCGCTCCCTCCACGTGCGGTCGTTCCACCTCAGCGTAGATCTCCGCGGGTTACCGGCGGGGGACCTCGGTCGGTCGGGTTCGTGGCCGCCGGGTCAGCTCGTCAGCCACGCCCGCAGCCGCTCCTCGCCCAGGAGGATCTTCTCCGTCTCCACCCGCTCGTCCCGCTTGTGCGCCAAGTGCGGGTTGCCGGGACCGTAGTTGACGGCGGGGACGCCGAGCGACGAGAAGCGGGAGACGTCCGTCCAGCCGTACTTGGGCAGCGGGGTGCCGCCGACCGCCTCGATGAAGGCCGCGGCGGCCGGGTGGTCGAGGCCGGGCAGCGCGCCGCCGCTGTGGTCGTCGATCACGAACTCCTCGACGCCGCAGTCGGCGAAGACCTCGCGGACATGGGCGACCGCCTCCTCCTCGCTGCGGTCGGGCGCGTAGCGGAAGTTGACGGTGACGACGCACTCGTCGGGGATGACGTTGCCCGCCACGCCGCCCGAGATGCCGACCGCGTTGAGGCCCTCGCGGTACTCCAGGCCGTCGATGACCGGGTGGCGCGGCCGGTACCCGGCCAGCGTGCGCAGGATCGGCGCGGCGGCGTGCACGGCGTTGGAGCCCATCCAGCCGCGCGCGGAGTGCGCCCGCTCGCCCCGGGTCTTCAGCAGGACGCGCAGGGTGCCCTGGCAGCCGCCCTCGACCTGGCCGTCGGAGGGTTCGAGGAGGACGGCGAAGTCGCCCGCCAGCCAGTCCGGCCGGGTCTCGGCGATGTGCTTGAGGCCGTTCAGCTCGGCGGCGACCTCCTCGTTGTCGTAGAAGACGAAGGTCAGGTCGCGGTTGGGGGCCGGGACGGTGGCCGCGATGCGCAGCTGCACGGCCACGCCGGACTTCATGTCGCAGGTGCCGCATCCCCACAGGACCCCGTCGTCGTCCAGCCGGGACGGCACGTTGTCGGCGATGGGGACGGTGTCGATGTGGCCGGCCAGGATTACGCGCTGGTCGTGCCCGAGGTTCGTGCGGGCGACGACGTTGTTGCCCAGGCGGTCGACCGTCAGGTGCGGCAGGGCGCGCAGCGCGGCCTCGATCGCGTCGGCCAGCGGCTTCTCGGTGCCGCTCTCCGAGGGGAAGTCGACGAGCTGCGCGGTCAGCCGCGCGGCGTCCAGCGTGAGGTCAAGCGGGGTATCGGCCATGCCGCCGACCCTAGGCCCTGCCCTGCGGGTCGTGCCACCGGCGCCCGGCCTCCCCGCCGGGCCGCTCCGCACCTCCGCCCACCTGCGGCGCTCGGGCCGGGCCGGCCCGTCCGCCCGGACCGGCCCCGCGCCGCCGCGCCCCCGCCTACCGCGCGCGGCGGCTCGGTCACTCTCCAGTACCTTGTACGCGTGCCAGAGCCGTCCCCCACTCCGAAGCGTCGTGGCCGCCTCCTCCGAATCGGGGCGGCCCTCGCCGTCCTGCTCGCGGTCGCGGGTTACCTCACGGTGCAGTACCTGACCGGCGGGACGGGTCCCGGCTGCGAGGTCGTCTCCGCCGACCGGGACGGCGGGGCGTACGAGTTCACGCCGGAGCAGGCGGTGAACGCGGCGACGATCGCGGCCGTCGGCACCGGGCGCGGCATGCCCGAGCGGGCCGTGACGATCGCGCTGGCGACCGCCCTGCAGGAGTCGGGGCTGCGCAACGTCGACCACGGCGACCGGGACTCCCGGGGCCTGTTCCAGCAGCGGCCCTCGCAGGGCTGGGGGACGGCGAAGGAGATCATGGACTCGGCGTACGCGGCGGGGATGTTCTACGAGCACCTGACCAAGGTCCGCGACTACACCCGGCTGCCGCTGACGGTAGCCGCGCAGCGGGTGCAGCGCAGCGGTTTCCCGCAGGCGTACGCCCGGCACGAGCGGGACGCCACGCTGCTGTCCGCCGCGCTCACCGGGCGGGCCGCGGCCACGCTGACCTGCCAGGGCCGTCCGGGGATCAGCGCCGCGACCGGTCCGGCGGCGGTGCGGGCGGCGCTCGTGAGGGACTTCGGGCGGGACGTGGTGCAGGAGGCCGGTGCGCAGGTGGGCGGCCGGGGCGGTGCCGCGCCGCCGTCGGCCGCGCCGGACGGCGGCGCGGGCACGGACGAGCGGACGGTGACGCTGCCGGTGCGGGACGACACCGGCTCGCGCGGCGGGCGCAGTCTGGCGGAGCGTGGCTGGCAGCTGGCGCACTGGGCGGTGGCCAACGCCTCGGCGCTGCACATCGAGCGGGTGTCCTACGCGGGCCGGGAGTGGACCGCGGGGGTCACCGAGGGCGAGTGGCGGGCGGCCGACGGGAAGAACGCCGACGGGGCCGGCGCGGGGTCCGGCGCGGTCCGCATCACGACGGGGCACTAGTTCGGTTCCTCACCCGCCAGGGTGGCGCGGGCCGGGTGGGCGCGGCGGTGTGCGCAGGTTTTCGCGCCGTCACCCGGCTGTGCGCAAAAACCCTTGGGATCGCAGTGCTGTAAGGATTCAGCAGGCTTTCCACGCGGTTGCCCTTTGCCCGTTTTTATCCACAGCAGATTATGCGACGCATTGCCAACTCTTTACGTTGCCCCGCCGCAACCTTCGCGGGCTTCGAGCGGTAGTCACTGCGTCCGGGCCGGGCCACCGACGGCCCCGCGGCTTCCGGTGAAGTACCGGGCCCGGCCGGACACTTCAAGGTTCTCTCCCGTCGAAGGAGCAACATGTCCCTCCCCCTGACCCGCCGGATCGCCCGTGCCGCGCTGCTCGTCGCCGCCGGGGCGGCTGCCGGGGTCGGTGCGGCCGGCTCCGCCGGTGCTGCGCCCCAGCTGCCGGCCACCCCGAACCTGGGCGGGCTGACCGCCCTGGACACGGCGAGCGTCGGCAACACCGCGGACGGCGCGGCGCAGCACGTCACCGGGGTCGCGGGCGACACCGGCAGCAAGGCGCTCAAGCAGGCCGTGCCGGCCGCGGGCAAGACCGGCGGCAAGCTGGTGAAGCAGACGACGCCGGTGGCGCAGAAGACGGCGGGCGACACGGCGGGCACCGCGGCCGGTCTCCTCGGTGACACCGCGAAGACGGCGACGAAGGGCGGCCTGCCGACGCAGGGCCTGCCGGTCCAGGGCCTGCCGCTGGGCGGCTGACCTCCGCCGGCACGACGCGACGGGGCCCGGGGATCTCCCCGGGCCCCGTCGGCGCGTGTGGGCCGTCAGAGCCGGGCCACGGCCGCCGCGATCCGTTCGTCCGTGGCCGTGAAGGCGACGCGGACGAAGCGGTCGCCGGCCGGGCCGTAGAAGTCGCCGGGGGCGACCAGGATGCCGCGGGCGGCCAGGTGGGCCACCGTGTCCCAGCAGGACTCACCGCGCGTCGCCCACAGGTAGAGGCTGGCCTCGCTGTGCTCGATGCTGAAGCCGTGGGCGAGCAGGGCCTGGCGCAGGGCGGCGCGGCGGGCCGCGTAGCGCTCGCGCTGCTCGCGGACGTGCGCGTCGTCGCCCAGCGCCGCCACGACCGCCGCCTGCGTCGGCGCCGAGGTCATCATGCCGCCGTGCTTGCGGATCTCCAGCAGCGGGCCGAGGACGGCCGGGTCACCGGCGAGGAACGCGGCGCGGTAGCCGGCCAGGTTGGAGCGCTTGGAGAGCGAGTGGACGGCGACGATCCCGTCGTAGGAGCCGCCGTTCACGTCGGGGTGCAGGACGGAGACCGGGTCCGCCTCCCAGCCCAGTTCGAGGTAGCACTCGTCGGAGACGACCAGGACGCCGTGCTCGCGGGCCCAGGCGACGATCCGGGTCAGCTCCTCCTTGCCGAGGACCTCGCCGGTCGGGTTGGACGGCGAGTTCAGCCACAGCAGCTTCAGCCGCGCCGGGTCCAGCCCGGTGGGGTCGTCGTAGGCCACGTACTGCGCGCGGGCCAGCCGGGCGCCGACCTCGTAGGTCGGGTAGGCCAGGCGCGGGAAGGCGACCGTGTCGCCCGGGCCGAGGCCGAGCTGCGTGGGGAGCCAGGCGACCAGTTCCTTGGAGCCGACGATGGGCAGGACGTGGCGGTGGGTGACCCCGCGGGCCCCGAGCCGGCGCTCGACCCAGCCGGTGATCGCGTCGCGCATCCCGGGCGTGCCCCAGACCGTCGGGTAGCCCGGCGAGTCGGCCGCCGCGACCAGCGCCTTCTGGATCAGCTCGGGTACCGGGTCGACGGGGGTGCCGACCGAGAGGTCGACGATGCCGTCCGGGTGGGCTGCGGCCGTCTTCTTGTACGGCTCCAGCTTGTCCCAGGGGAAGGTGGGGAGACGGTCGGAGACTGCGGACACGGGATGAGGCTCACTTTCTGGTACGGAAAACGCCTCGGTCCCGTACGGCTTCCGACGCGCGGGGCGGTCAGGCCGTACGGGACCGAGGCGGCGGGGCCACCGGACGGTTACTCGCCCTGCGGCGGCAGCGCGGAGATGACCGGGTGGTCGCGCTCGATCAGCCCGAGCTTGCTGGCGCCGCCGGGAGAGCCCAGCTCGTCGAAGAACTCCACATTGGCCTTGTAGTAGTCCTTCCACTCCTCCGGCACGTCGTCCTCGTAGAAGATCGCCTCGACCGGGCAGACCGGCTCACAGGCACCACAGTCGACGCATTCGTCCGGGTGGATGTACAAGGACCGCTGGCCCTCGTAGATGCAGTCGACCGGGCACTCCTCGATGCACGCCTTGTCCTTGACGTCGACACAAGGCTGCGCGATGACGTAGGTCACGCTGTCGTTCCTCCTCGATAGGGCGCTGGCGGGCCTCCACAGGCTCCGCCGCCTGGCGCGCGGGAGCGCGGCGTCGTCGATGCCCGCACCTAGTATCTCCGTTCCGGGGCATGATCCATACAGGAGGGGTGAACTGACCTGTGGAAATCTGGGCGGCAGGACGGCTTGAGGTCCGCATCACCGCTTCTGACGTGGGCAAACGGGTCTCCGTACGGCGCTTGGACGAACCGCGGGGAACGGGTGAGAAGTTCACCGACACGGTCGGTGTTCTCACATCATGGGACAACGGTGTGCTGCTGATCACACGGAAGGACGGCGAGACCGTCCGGATCGCGGAATCCGCACTGGTGGCCGGGAAGGTCGTGCCCCCCGCGCCGGCCCGCCGCCGGGGCCCCGCCGCCACGTACCCCGAACTCGCGCGTGTCGCCGCGCGGGCCTGGCAGCCGGTGGAGAGCGAGCGGCTCGGCCAGTGGGAGCTGCGGGCGGCGTCCGGCTTCACCCGCCGGGCCAACTCCGTCCTGCCCCTCGGCGACCCCGGCCTCCCGCTCGACGCGGCACTGGAGGCCGTACGACGCTGGTACGGGGAGCGCGGCCTGCCCGCGTACGTCCAGACCGCCACCGGCGGCGAGGGCACGCAGGAGCCGCTGTGCGCGGAGCTGGAGCGGCGCGGCTGGACCCGTGAGGTGACCGCCGAGCTGTGGACCGGTGCGCTCGCGCCGGTCGCGGACCGGGCGGAGGGCGGCTCCGGTCAGCCGTCCGGGGCCGTGCTGTCCCGCACGGCCGACGAGGCGTGGCTCGCCCGGTACCAGCGCAAGGGGGTGAGCGAGGTGGCCCTGAGAGTCCTGGCGGCAGGGCCCTCGGTGTGGTTCGCGTCCGTCCCGGGCGCGGCCGCCGGTCAGCCGCCCGCCGCGATCGGGCGGTGCGTCGTGGACGGGCGGTGGGCCTCGTTCGCCGCCGTCGAGGTGGATCCGGCGCGGCGGCGGCAGGGGCTGGCCTCCACCGTGCTGGCCGCGCTCGCCCGGCAGGCCCTCGACGAGGGCGCCTCGGCCGCCTGGCTCCAGGTGGAGACGGACAACGCCGCGGCGCGGGCGCTGTACGCCGGTCTCGGCTTCGCCGCGCACCACACGTACCACCACTACCGCGAGCCGGGACCGGCGGCGGGGACGGGTCCGTCCGCGCCCGGCCCCTCGTGAAAGGACACGGGCCCGCCATGCGCCATCCCAGTCCCCCACCGCCCGGCCGGTCGGCCGAGCTGCGCCGGCGCTTCGCCGGCCAGGCGCGCGCGGAGCGGCCCGACCTGGCGGCGCTGTGCCTGCTGGTGGGCGCGGCGGGGGACGGGACGCTGGACGAGGCCGGCCTGGACGCGGCGCAACTGGAACTCGACCGGCTGGCCGGGCAACTGCCCTACCGGCCCGGCAGCCCCCTCGCGTGGGCGCGGGCGCTGCGCGAGCTGCTCGGCGAGCGGCACGGGTTCCGCGGCTCGGCCGCGGACTACGAGCGGCTGGACTCCTCCCTGCTGCACACGGTGCTGCGGCGGCGGCGCGGACTGCCGATCCTGCTGTCCGTGGTGTGGATGGAGGTCGCGCGGCGGGCGGGAGCACCGGTGTACGGGGTGGCGCTGCCGGGGCACTTCGTGGTCGGCTTCGGCACGGCCGGGCAGCAGGTGCTCGCCGACCCGTTCGACGGGGGCCGGGTGCTGACCGGGGCGGACGCGGAGCTGCTGGTCACCGGGGCGACGGGGGCGCCGCTGGAGCCGTCGATGCTGGTGCCCGCGGAGCCGCTGGACCTCGTCATGCGGATCCTGAACAACATCCGGGTGTGGGCCGCCGCCCGGCCCGAACGGTCGGACGTGGCGCTGTGGGCGGTCGAGCTGTCCCTGCTGCTGCCCTCGCACCCGGCGCGGCTGCGGTACGAGCGGGCCCGGCTGCTGGTGGAGCGGGGCGACTTCGTCGAGGGGGCGAAGGCGCTGGAGGCCTACGCGGATGTGGTGGGCGCGGTGGACGAGGGCGCCGGCCGGCGGGTGCGCGGAGAGGCGCTCGCCGCGCGGGCGCGGCTGAACTGACACAGGCTGCCGGCGGCGACTGCGGCGCGCCCAGGTACGGGCGGGGGCGTGCCCGGGCGTACGTGCCCGGCCGGGGCGTGCCCGAGCGGGCGGGAGCGGCCGGGGCGTGCCCGGGCGTGCGTGCCCGGCCGGGCGGGAGCGGGTGCGCTGGGCCGGCCGCGCTCACGCGGCGAGGCGAGGCCGCACACCGGAACGCGCCGCGCCCCCAGGGACGCGGCCGGTCAGAGCCAGCCCTTCTCCCGCGCGATGCGGACCGCCTCCGCCCTGTTCCTGACCGCCAGTTTCTGGATCGCGGTGGAGAGGTAGTTGCGGACCGTGCCCTGGGAGAGGTGGAGGGCGGTGGCCAGTTCCGCGTTGGTCGAACCGTCGGCGGCGGCGCGCAGGACCTCGCGTTCGCGGTCGGTCAGCGGGTTGGCGCCCTCCGCGAGGGCCGCGGCCGCGAGCGTGGGGTCGATGACCCGCTCACCGGCGAGCACCTTGCGCACGGCCTCGGCGAGCTGGGCGGCCGGGGCGTCCTTGACGAGGAAGGCGTCGGCGCCCGCCTCCATGGCGCTGCGCAGGTAGCCGGGGCGGCCGAAGGTGGTGAGGACGACCAGCCGGACCGCGGGCAGTTCCTTGTGGAGCCGGGCCGCCGCCTCGATGCCGGTGCAGCCGGGCATCTCTATGTCGAGCAGGGCCACGTCGATGTCGTGGGCCTGCGCGGCGGCCACGACCTCGTCCCCGCGCGCCACCTGGGCGACGACCTCGATGTCGTCCTCCAGGCCGAGCAGTGCGGCCAGTGCCTCGCGGACCATCGACTGGTCCTCGGCGAGGAGAACCCTGATCGTGCTGCTCATGCCGGGGATCCTACGTGCCCCGGTGCGGCGGCCGGCACCCGGGCGACCAGGCGGAACCCGCGCCCGGCCCGGCCCGCCTCCAGCATGCCGCCCGCCTTCTCCAGGCGCTCCTGGAGGCCGGTCAGGCCGTTGCCGGGCCCGTTGCCCGGCCCGCCCGTGCCGTCGTCCTCCACGGACAGTTCGAGCATCGGCCCGTCCAGGGTCTGGCGGCGGACGACCTCGACCGCGCAGCGCCGGGCACCGCTGTGCCGTACGACGTTGGTGACGGCCTCGCGCAGCGCCCACGCGAGCGCGGCCTCGCTCTCCTCGGGGACGCCGGTGAGGTCGGGCTCGGCGGGCAGTCCGGGGCTCACCCCGGCCGCCGTCAACGCGACCCTGGCACCGGCCAGTTCGGCGGTCAGGCGGGGACGCCGGTAGCCGGTGACGGCCTCGCGCACGTCGACCAGGGCCTGCCGGCTGACCTGCTCGATGTCGGCGACCTGCTGGGCGGCCTTGTCCGGGTGGGCGGGGAGCATCCGGCCGGCCAGCTCGCTCTTCAGCGTGATCAGGGAGAGCGAGTGGCCGAGCAGGTCGTGCAGGTCACGGGCGAGGCGCAGACGCTCCTCGTTGGCGGCGAGCTGGGCGACGGTGGCGCGGGCCTGGCGCAGTTCGACCGTCGTGCGCACCAGTTGCCGTACGCCGCTCATCGCGAAGCCGACGAGCAGCACCAGCAGGACCATCGTCCACATGTCCCCCGCGCCGACGATCCGGCCGACGGCCAGCATCACCGCGGTGGTCAGCGGGATCGTCCAGTAGGCGACGCGCAGCGGGAAGGCCGTGCCGCACACCACCGCGACGTACACGAACAGGCCGACCCACGCGCCGCCGAGGGTCAGGCTGAGCACCACCGCGAGGACCCCGAGGACGGCGACCAGGCAGAGCAGGACCCGCGGCGGGAAGGGCCGGCCCATGTTGCGGAAGATCAGCGCCAGGTAGGTCCCGGTGAAGGCGGCCAGACCGGCCCAGCCGGCGGCGGTGGCCGCGGGCGTGTGCGTGCCCGCGGCCAGGTCGCGCACCGGCGAGCTGAGGAAGATCAGCCAGGGCAGGATCCACAGCAGCTTGCGCCAGGCCTCGCCCAGGTCGCGGGGCGGCTCCCCCATGCGCAGCAGCCGGTCCTCGCGGGCTTCCTCGATGCGGTCGTCCGTCATGGCGCTCACGCCTTCAGCGTGTCCTTCCGGTACAGCCAGGCCGCGCCGCCCGCGAACAGGGCGAAGAAGACGACCAGGATGGTGATGTCCTTGGCGTGCGGGGCCTGGCTCTGTTCGATGGCCTGCCCCAGAGCAGCGTACGCGTGCGTGGGCAGCCACTTCGCGATGTCCTGGAGCCACTGCGGGAAGGTGGTCGAGGGCATCCACAGGCCGCCGAGCAGCGACAGGCCGAAGTAGACGATCATGGTGATCGGGCGGACCGCGTCGCCGCTGGCGAGGTAGCCGATGGCGACGCCGAGCGCGGCGAAGACCAGGCTGCCGGCCCAGATCGCCCCGGTGAGGGCCAGCCACTGCCAGGCGTCGAGGCGGACCTGCTTGACGACGGCGGCGACCACGAAGACGACGACGATGGACGGCAGGCTCACCACGGCCGCGCTGGCGGTCTTCGCGAAGACGTAGCCGCGCCCCGGCAGCGTGGTCAGCCGCAGCTGCCGCACCCAGCCGCTCTCGCGCTCCTTGGCGATGCGCTCGCTGTTGCCCATGAGCACGGCGGTCAGGGCGCCGAAGGAGGCCATGGAGACCATCATGTACGTCGGCAGGGTCAGGGCGGTGCCGTCGATCCTGGCGTCGCCGTCGGCCTGGCCGGCGATGATCAGGAACAGGATCGAGGGGTAGAGCACGGAGAAGAAGAGGAACTTGCGGTTGCGCAGGGAGCGGGCGATCTCCAGCTTGATCAGGCTGTTCACGACTGCTTGGCCTCCTCGGCCTCGGTGATGGCGACGAACGCCTGCTCCAGACCGAGCCCGGCGACTTCGAGGTTGCGGGGGTAGACACCGAGCCCGTACAGGGCGTGGACGGTCGCGTCGGCGTCGGTGGACTGGATGCGGACGGTCTGGCCGCTGACGTCGAGGGAGGTCAGGAAGGGCAGGCCGCGCAGGGCGGACTCGTCGATGGCGCCCTCCAGGTCGAAGGCGATCCGCCGGGCGCCCGCCTTCGCCTTGATCTCGGCGGCGGTGCCGTCGGCCAGCAGCCTGCCCCGGTGCAGCACCAGCACCCGGTCGGCGATGGCGTCGGCCTCTTCCAGGTAGTGGGTGGCGAACAGGACCGTACGGCCCTGGTCGGCCTGCTCGCGCATGGTGGCCCAGAAGGCCTGGCGGGCGGAGACGTCCATGCCGGTGGTCGGCTCGTCCAGCACGATCAGGTCGCTGTCACCGGCGGTGGCGAGGGCGAAGCGGACGCGCTGGGCCTGGCCGCCGGAGAGCTTGTTGACCTTGCGGTCGGCGATCTGCGTGATCCCCGCGCGGGCCAGCACGTCGTCCGCCTTGTACGGCTTGGGGTGCAGGGCGCAGGCGAGCTTCACCAGCTCGGCGACGGTGACCTCGTCCATCAGTCCGCCGCTCTGCAGCATGGCACCCACGTGTCCGGCGACGATGGCCTCGCGCGGGCCGGTCCCGAAGACGGCGACGGATCCGCTGTCGGGGTTCTTGAGGCCGAGGAGCAGGTCGAGGGTGGTCGACTTGCCCGCGCCGTTCGGGCCGAGCAGCGCCACGGTCTCCCCCGGATACAGGGCGAGGCTCAGCCCGTCCACGGCCCGTACGTTCCCGTAGCTCTTGGTCACCTGGTCGAACGCCGCCACCGCGGTCGCGGTGGCGGTCTGCGCTGTCGTCGTCATGTCCCCATGGTCGCCGGGCGGCCCGGGCGGGCGGCAGTGTCGGGGGTCCTGACGACGGGATGACAGATGTCATGCGGGACGGGTGACGGCGGGGAAGCGCGCCGCGGGGGGGGCACGGCGGACGCGCGCCGCGGGGGCGCGGCGCAGGGGCCGCCCGGCGAAGAGACCCAAGGCGGAGGGGCCTTCGGTGCGCGGGTGCGCTCCGAAGGCCCCTGTGCCGTCGGCCGGCGGTCCGCTAGTCCGGATTGGTGTCGATGATGCCGACCCGGTTGGTCTTGCTGACCAGGGCGGGCCGCAGGGCGGCGATCACGTCCTGGACCGTGACGGGCGTCTTCTGCCCGTTGCCGCGCGTGATCAGCACGCCGTCGAAGACACCGCCGTAGAGCTGCTTGAGCTTCTCCTGGTCGTAGTACTCGACGAGCTTGCCGTCGACCGCCTTGACCCCGAGGAACTTCCACAGCGACTTCTGCGGGCTCATCGGCAGGCCGTGCGTCGCGTCGGCCCGCACCGTCACCTTGGCCGACATCGCCGGCTCGGCGAACTGCTTCATCATCCGGTCGACCTCGGCATTGGAGACCGTCGGCTGCCGGGTGGTGGTCGCAACCCGGACGGGTGCGGCCGTGCCGGTCTCGACCTGGGTGCGGTACGCCTGCTCGACCGCCTGCACGGAACGGGCGGCGTCGATGCCCTTGCCCGTCTTGCCGTACACGGCGACGGCCTTGCCCGGCTCGAACCGGATGGTGCCGTCGGTGGCCGAGCCGGCGCCGCCCGCCGCGTTCTGCAGGGCCGCCTGGAGCTTTTCCTCGTCGACCGGCATCTGCGGCTCGACCACCCGGTGGTTGCCGAACAGCGAGCCGATCACGGAGACGGGGTTGTAGTCGCTGCGCGCCGCCGCGCTCGCCGTCGCCTGGGTGTCGAGCTGGAGTCCCGCCTGGTCGGGCCGGAGACTGACGGTCTTGCCGTCGACGGACAGCTTCAGCGGCTGCTTCTCGCGCTTGCCGAAGGCGTCGTCGAGCTTCTTGACGGCGTCGTCGCGGCTGCCGCCGCCGACGTCCACGCCGAGCACGGTGGTGCCCTTGGGCACGTCGGAGTGGTTCATCAGCAGTCCGGCACCGTAGGCGACGCCCGCGGCGACGACCACCAGGCCGCCGAGCAGCGCGACCTTGCTGCGGCCCTTCTTCTTGGGCGCCTTGGCCGCCTTGGCGGACTTCCCCGGCGAACCGGTGCTCTGCCGGCCCGGCTCGGACGAGGCGGGGGGCGTGGACGGTCCCGTACGGGGGCCGCCAGCGACCGGACGGAAGGGTGAGTCGGCCTCGCCGCCCGCGTGGCTGCCGCCGCCGTTCCCGGGGGACACGACGGGCATGCCGCTGGTGACGGTGTGTCCGGAGACGTTGTCCGGCCGGTGGGCGTGGCCGCCCGCGCCCGGCTCGGGAGCGGGCTTCTGCGGGGTGAGGATCGCGGTGTCGTCGCTCAGACCGCCGCCGGGCAGGGCGGATCCCGGGTGCGCGGTGGGCGCGCCAGGTGCCGCGGGCGTGCCGGGGACTCCCGCGGGGGTGCCGCCGTCGGGCAGCAGGGGGCCGTCGCCGGTCACCGGGCCGCCGGTCGGTCCGGCCGGGCCGGGCGAACCGCCCGGGCCGCCGGGTCCGCCGGGGACGCCCGCGCCGTCGAAACCGCCGGGGCCGCCGGGCCCCCCGGGGCCGCCCTGACCGCCCTGGCCGTTGCCGGTGAAGAAGGGCAGGTCGTCGCGGCGCGGTTCGCCGCCGGGACGGGAGCCACCGGACAACGGGCCCGCGGCCAGCGCCTCGGTGACGTCGAAGGAACCGGTGCCGCCGCCGTGGCCCGGTGCGACCGGACCGCCGGTGGCGCCGGGCAGGGCGGAGCCCTTGCCGCCGCCGGGGCGGGAGGCTCCGCCGGGCGCCCGCATGGAGCCGACGACACCGCCCGGGCGGGAGGCGGCACCCGGCCGCGTGCCACCGGAACCGTTCACGCCGGAGGATGCCGCACCGGAGGGACCCGTACCGGAGGGCCCGGAGGCGGATGATCCGGTACCGGAACCGCGGGAGGAACCCGCACCGTTCACAAAGGCGCCGCCCGCGTCCGAACCGCCCGGGAGCCCCGCGCCGTTGGTGGCGCCGCCGCCCTGACCGCCCTTGCCCGCGGGGGACTTGCGGGGCGCGAACCAGTCGCTGGTCGCCTTCTCCTCGGCCGGGGCGGCGGATTCGGCGCCGGACGGCGCGCTGCCGCCGCCCGAGGGCGCCGGGGCACCGCCCGAGGGCCGTACGTCACCGCGGGCGTCGTCACGGCGGGGGGCGCCGTCGCCGGCGCTCCCGGCCAGGCCGGTCACGTCGCTGCCGTCGCCCGGCCGGGTCCCGTGGACGGCCGGCCGGTCACCGGTCCCCGCGGACCTCTCGGTCGCCTCGGTCCGGCTGCCGGACTGCTCGGCCTCGCCGCCCTCGGCGACGGTCTTGCGGACGACCACCGGCGGAATCGGCCGGGATCCGGGGATGTTGATCCGGATCCGGGTCGTCAGCGTGGTCTCGGTCTTGCGTTCCTCCGGCTGCGTGGCCGAACGGCCCGCGGCCGCACCGTCGTCGGAGGGCGCCGGCACACCGTACGGCGGGGTCCCCGAAGGGTAGGCGGCTCCCCCGCGCCCGCTGGGCCCGGAGGACGGAGTGTCAGTTTCACGACTCAAGGCAGGTTCTCCCGGTTGGCTCCGCCGCCCGTCACGACCTCACTCGCGTGGGGGTCCCCCCTGCACGAGCGCAGTCGAGCGTTTGGGGGAAGCTCGGCGGCGCGCACCACCATACTGGCCACTTCAGGCCCTTATCCCGGGACCGCCGGGGAAACCCACACCGGACCCGCACGGGGACTTGGGGAAGAAGTAGTACGTCATTCGCCAAGTCGGGCTTCGCGGCCTTCCGGTTGCCTCCCGCCGCCCCAGGTGGCGCAGATCACAGCCACGGCCATGCCGCCGAGCAGGAAGAGGTAGGAGCCGCCGCCCGCGGCGAAGAAGAAGTCGCCTTCCGGGCGGCTGGCGGTGAGCAGCATGACGGCGACCAGCCAGCCGGCCGCGCCCGCCACGGCCCCGCCGCGGCCGCGCAGGGCCCGCGCACCGCCGAGGAAGAGCCCCGCGGATCCGGCGAGGGCGAGGAGGAGCCCGCCGGGGAACCAGGCGGCCTGGACCAGCGCCCCGGCGACGCCGACCACCGCGCCGAGCACGAACAGCCCCAGGAAGGCGGCGGCCCGCCCGGCGGAGGGCGGCTTGAGGGGCTGCGCCAGCATGGAACCGCCGCCGCTCTGCGCGGGCCGGCGTCCGGACGTACTCATCGGGCTGCCGCCCCTTCCTCGGTCCCCGCGAACAGATCGCTCTCGGCACCGCCGGCTCCGCCGGTGCCCGCCTCGCCGCGTACCAGCTCGTAGTACTCGGTGGTGAAGAGGGGCTGCGCGAGCTGGTTGGAGAGCGCGAAGTACGGCTCGGCCACCTCGATCTGGGTGGCGTGGGCGCGCATGGCGGCGGCCTTGGCGGCGGCGTGGGCGGGGCCGCCCTCGATCCGCGCGGTGACGCGCTCGTCCTCGACGACACCGGGGACGTCGTCGAGGGTGGCGGCCTCGGCGAAGGGCAGGCCGGGCAGCTCCCGGCCGAGCCGCGCGAAGGCGGCCTCGGCGACGGAACGCGGCATCCGGTTCCAGTACGCCTTCGCGATCCGCCAGGGCGCGCCGAGGTCGGGCCGTACGGCGGGGTCGGCGGCCAGATCGAGGGCGCGCATGGCGACGCGGTGGGCCTGGATGTGGTCGGGGTGGCCGTAGCCGCCGTTGTCGTCGTAGGTGACGAGGACCTGCGGACGGACCTCGCGGATCACGGCGACGAGGTGCTCGGCGGCCGCGTCGACACCGGCCTGCCAGAAGCAGTCCGGGTCGTCGTTGTCGGCCAGGCCCATCATCCCGGAGTCCTGGTAGCGTCCGGCGCCGCCGAGCAGCCGGAAGTCCGTGACCCCGAGTTCTCCCATGGCGGCGGCCAGCTCCTGCCGCCGGTGCGCGCCGAGCTCGGCCCCGCCCAGGTGCCGCAGCCCGTCCGGGATGACCTCACCCCGCTCCCCCAGCGTGCAGGTCACGAGCGTCACCAGCGCGCCCTCGGCCGCGTAGCGTGCCATGGTCGCGCCGTTGTTGATCGACTCGTCGTCGGGGTGCGCGTGCACCAGCAGCAGACGCCGATCGGGCAGTTCCGTCATGCCTCCACCCTACGAGGCACAGGACGCGGCACCGGCCCAGGCCCGCCTCGCCCCGCGTCCCCCCGGAGACTCCGCTACTCGAAGATCTGTTCGGCAACCGGCACGGTCACGGCACGGGTGAGCCAGCGCCGCAGCAGTTCGGGATCGTCACAGGCGGTGACGCGTTCACGGACCGCGCCGGACACGTCGAGTCCGCGGGTCTCCAGGACGAGGAGGATGTCCTCGGCGCCTTTCCGGACAAGGCTCTCCGCACGGGCCTCTTCCTGTACCTGCGCGCGGACCTCGTCCTGGATTTGCGCGCGGACCTCGTCCTGGATTTGCGCGCGGACTTCCGCACGGACTTCTTCGGCGAGGTACGACTTGTAGAAGGAGAGGTCCACGGCCACCAGGTTCCTCCAGATCTCTGCGGCCCGGCGACTGCTGCCCAGGCCTTGTGCGGTGAATTCGATGATCGGGCCGGCGAACGCTTCGGGCACGCCCCGCAAAGCAGCGGACAGGGCTTTCAGTATCCCATCGACGGCGGGTTCTTTCGCGTGGGTGATGACGGACAGCGTGGCCAGCGCCAGATCCTCACGGGCTTCGGCCGGGTCGGTGATCACAGGCATGTTGTGGGGCCCGGCCACCAGGGGGTGCAGCGTGAGGGCGGGCCACTGCCGGGGCCCGATGTCCACCGGCCGGGCGGCCCACTCGGCCGTGGCCCGGTCCTGGCAGACGACGAGCAGCAAGGGCGGGACCTTGTACTTCGTGTAGAGGTAGGACAGGTAGTACGCCCAGCTGGCGGGCTTGTCCGGGTCCTTCCCGCGCTGTGCCTCCACGGCCACCAGGAGCGGCTCGTCGTCCGAGTCGAAACGCAAGAGCGTGTCGACCCGGCGCTCGACGGGCTGGATCTCGGTGAGATCGCTGGGCAGAACCGCCATGGATGTGGGCTGGACGAACGGAAGACCCAGGACCTTGGAAACCCCGGCGAACAAGCCGGGGTACTCCTGGAAGATGCGGTGCATCGCCTCGTGGGACGAGTTGACCATGCGGTTCCTGGTTCGCTCTTTCAATACCGGATTCTTGTCACTTCGGTAACGGGAGAACATGAGTTCTGGTTACGGCACGCGTAGTCCGGCCCGGACCGTCTTGCGTGGGAAGCGGCCTTCGGCGACGCCCCAGCGGTCGGCGAGGGCGTCGACGAGCAGCAGTCCGCGGCCGGACTCCGCTACGGGAGCCCGGTCGGGCTCGGACAGCACCGGCTGCCGGTCACCTCGCGTGTCGGTCACCTCGACGCGCAGCGTGCGCCCGACGACGTAGAGCGTGAGGCGGAAGCCGCGGCCCGGCAGGCGGCCGTGCGCGGCCGCGTTCGCCGTCGGCTCCGCCACGACATGGCGCGCCGTCTCGCAGGGGGTGCCGGCGACGCCCCACGCGCGGAGCCGGTCGGCCGCGAGCCGCCGGACGAGCCGGGCACCTCGCGGCGCGGAGGACAGCAGCACGCTGAAGTCGCGTACCGGCGCGGCCTCTTGGTCGTACCAAGAGGGGGAGTGCCCCCGGGCTTGGGCGGCAAGACCGAGTCGCTGACGTTCACGGACGGTACGGCGGTGGGGGCTCCGAGGGCGTGCTTTCAACGGTCGCCCGACTTCCGGTCTGAGGCAGCCCCGCATCCTTGGGTTGCGGTATGGCACCACGGACTTCGTCCCGTACGCGTCCGGAGCATGACGGCGCGGGGCTCGTCCGGCCGAACGGCGAGCCGCACGCGGCCGGCCTCTCAGGTCGGGAACTCCCCCAGCCAGTCGTGCTGCAGCAGGTGCCTGGGCAGGTACTCGGACTCGACGCCGATGGGCATCTTGCCGTCGTAGGCCAGGGAGGCGATGGCCAGCGGACCGAGAGCGATGCTGCCGTCGATGTCGCGGGCCCGGTCCTCGTTCAGCGTCCAGTACATCTGGTGCAGCTTGAGGGCGTCCACCAGAGCGGGCGTGAAGCCCTCCTCGTCCCTGCGGACGAAGTGGTAGAAGAGGTTGATCGGCGGATACAGGATGCCCTGGAGCAGGTCGCGGGGAGCGATCGTGGCCACCGCCGGGTCCGACGCCTCGAAGGTGGCGGTCAGCTTCTCCACCAGACCGGGGCGCCGCAGCCAGTACGTCTGCAACGTGTCCACCCAGTGGTAGACGTACTCGTCGTACTGCCCCTCGGGCGACCGCAGCCGCTCCAACGGGATCTCACACAACTCCGTCATCCGCTGCCGCTCACGGCAGATGACGGCCAGCCAGAAAGCGGTGAGCCAGTTGCCCGCGTCCGCGGTGGACAGCGGACCGACAGCAGGAAGGCTCCGCACCTTCCTGTCGATCCGGCACTCGACCGTCCCCTCGCTCGCCCCGGTCACCGCGAACAGCGCGGAACCCAGCTGCATGGCGGTGACCGCCGCTTCCCACGTCTCCACCGCCGCCGCCGACGGGTCGGTCACACAGCGGGCGGACAGCAGCAGCAGACTCGCGCTGAACGTCGAATCGATCAGCTCGGAGGAGCTTTCAAGATCTTCGACCTTCTCCGCCAAGTGCCCGCTCAGACGCTCCGAGTACCGCTCCGCCTCCGGCCCGTCCGCCAGCCCGTGCCGGGAAATATGTACGGTCACGAGAGAGTCCCCTTGCTGATGTCGAACCGTCGGTATTGATAGCCGCTGTAAATTCCAGCGTTCCTTTCTCAGGCGCGATGCCCGTCAGCAGCTGTCCCAGGCCCTTCCAGGCCTGTCCGGCCGTGTCCCAGCCGTCCACGCCCACGAGGGTGCCCAGGCCGCGGATGGTGCCCCAGACGCCGTCGACGAAGAAGCCCTTGACGAAGTTCCAGGCGTGCTGGTCGATCCGGTACCAGGGGGTCTCCTCGTCGACCGGGTCGCCCCACGGCAGGCCCTGCGCCTGGTCGAGGTCCTCGGCCCGGTAGCCGTACATGCCCTTCTCGTGCGAACCGTCGTCCACCGTCAGCGGATCGCCGCCGACGAGTTTGACGATCTTGGCGTGGCAGTCGCGTTCGGCGGCCTGGAAGGCGGCCCAGGCGGCGTCGACCTGCGAGCGGCGGTCGTTGTTCTCCTCGACCTTGTCGCCGTCCTCCCGCCAGTCGTCGTCGTGCGCGACCGACGCACGGAAGGCGCGGGCCTCCTGGCGCAGCCGGTCCAGTGTGGCCACCAGCGGCCGTACCTCGTCCGCGTACGCGGCCAGGGCGCTCGCGACGGTCCCCAGCTCGTCGCAGAGTTCGTCGCCCGCCGCGGCCACCGGCTTCGTCGTGGCGAACAGCTTCTCCGCCTCGGGGGCCTTGCAGTACGCCGACAGGGAGTTGAAGGTGCTGTCGATGCGCGCGCCCGCGTCCCACAGGGCCGTCGCGTCCGTGCCGATGGCCGACACGTCCGCTCACGCTCCGCCGCCCCACGCAGATACGTTTCGTCGGCTCCTCCGCCGCGCAGCACGGCGCCAGAGCCGCCGGGCGCGAAAGGAAGGACCGATCGATCATTTGTATCAAGGGGATCCCGGACGGCCTCAACCCGAATCAGGCCGGACCGTCCGCGTCGCGCCGGATGCCCAGGGACGGCGGGAAGCCTGCGGCCTCGCCGCCCCCCGCCTCTCCGGGAGAAGACGACGGCGGGACGCCGGGGTCCGGCGGAGCCCGCTCAGTCCGCCCGGAGCCGCCCGGCCGGCCTCAGAACTTCAGGCTGCCGATCATCCCCGCCACGTTCTTGGTCAGTTCGCTGATCGTCGGGGCGACCGTCGAAGAGGCCAGGTAGAAGCCGAGGAGGACGCACACGACCGCGTGACCTCCCTTCAGCCCCGACTTCTTGATCAGCAAGAAGACGATGATCGCCAGCAGCACCACCGCCGAAATCGAGAGTGCCACGGCGGCTCACCTCCAAAGATCCCAGGACGCGGGGGGTGTCGGGGGGTCGGACTATGGGGGCAGATAAATCCACGCAACGGTCAGCAGGTTCATACCCACTATGCGCTAACGATCATAACTATCCGCACGCGCGCATCGCTCGGCGCACGGCCGCACAAGGGGGCGCATGGCCAATATGGTCTTGGTATGACGACCGAGCCTGTCTCCTTCCCCCGGCAGCACGCACGCACCCAGCGGTTCACGCTCGGCGCACCGCGCGCCTTCACCGTCGCTCCCGACGCCTCCCGTGTCGTGTTCCTGCGCTCCGACTCCGGTACGGACCGGGCCAGTTCACTGCGGGTCCTGGACCTGGCCGAACGCCGGGAGCGCGTGGCCGCGGACCCGCGTACCCTCCTCGGCGGCGCCCTGGAGAACCTCTCCTCCGAGGAACGCGCGCGCCGCGAGCGCACCCGTGAGGGCGGTGCGGGCATCGTGGGCTACGCCACCGACAACGCCGTGGAGTTGGCGTCCTTCGCCTTGTCGGGCCGGCTGTTCACGGCCGAGCTGCGGGCGGGCACGGCTCGTGAACTGCCCGTATCCGGGCCGGTGATCGACCCGCGCCCCTCTCCGGACGGACGCCACATCGCCTACGTCGCCGCCGGCGCGCTGCGGGTGGTCGGCGCCGAGGGCGACGGCGACCGGGCGCTCGCCGAGCCCGAGTCCGCCACCGTCACCTACGGCCTCGCGGAGTTCATCGCGGCCGAGGAGATGCACCGCCACCGGGGCTTTTGGTGGGCACCGCAGTCGGACCGGCTGCTCGTGGCACGTGCGGACGACGCGCCGGTGCGCCAGTGGTGGATCTCCGATCCGGCGCGGCCCGAGCGGGAACCCCGCCAGGTCCGGTACCCGGCCGCGGGAACGCCCAACGCCGACGTACGGTTGTTCGTGATCGGCCTGGACGGAGCGCGCACGGAGGTCTCCTGGGACCGGGCCCGCTACCCGTACCTGGCGAGTGTGCACTGGTCAGCGGCGGGTGCGCCGCTGCTCCTGGTGCAGGCGCGGGACCAGCGCAGCCAGCTGTACCTGGCCGTGGACGCGGACTCGGGCGCGACCCGCATGGTGCACGCGGACGAAGATCTAGATTGGCTTGATCTTTTCCCCGGTGTGCCGTGCTGGAGCCCCTCCGGACAGCTCGTGCGCCTGGCGGACGAAGGGGGCGCGCGGGTTCTGGCGGTCGGCGAACGCCCGTTGACCGGAGCGCAGTTGCACGTCCGGGCGGTACTCGACGTCGCCGAGGGCGATGTCCTCGTCTCCGCCTCCGCCGGTGCGGAGGCCACCGCCGCGGAGATCGGCGAGACGCACGTGTACCGGGTCAACGAGCTGGGCGTGGAGCGCGTCAGCCAGGAGCCCGGCGTGCACACGGCGGTGCGTGCGGGCGAGGTGACCGTGCTGGTGTCGGCGACCCTGGACCGGCCGGGGTCGCGGGTGCGGGTGCTGCGGGCCGGCGAGGAGGTGGCGTTCATCGCCTCGCACGCCGAGGTGCCCGGCATCACCCCGCGCGTGACTCTCACCGAGGGGGGCGCACGCCGAATTCCGTGCGCCGTGCTTATGCCTACGGACTACCCCCGTGACACAGCCACCGCCGCCCCACTGCCCGTCCTCCTCGACCCCTACGGCGGCCCGCACGGTCCCCGGGTGATGGCCGCCCACAACGCGTACCTCACCTCCCAGTGGTTCGCCGACCAGGGCTTCGCGGTGGTCGTCGCAGACGGCCGCGGCACCCCGGGCCGCTCCCCCGCCTGGGAGAAGGCGATCCACCACGACTTCACCGCCACCCTGGACGACCAGATCGAGGCGCTCCAGGACCTCGCCAAGACCCATCCGCTCGACCTCAGCCGGGTGGCGATCCGCGGCTGGTCCTACGGCGGTTACCTCTCCGCCCTCGCCGTGCTGCGCCGCCCGGACGTCTTCCACGCGGGCATCGCCGGCGCCCCGGTCACCGACTGGCGCCTCTACGACACCCACTACACCGAGCGGTACCTGGGCGACCCGGCCGCGGACCCGGGGCCGTACGAGCGGTCCTCGCTCGTCACCGAGGACGGCGCCCTGTCCGCGCCCGCCGCGCCGCACCGCCCGCTGATGATCGTGCACGGCCTGGCCGACGACAACGTGGTGGTCGCGCACGCCCTGCGGCTCTCCTCCGCGCTGCTCGCCGCCGGCCGGCCGCACGAGGTGCTGCCGCTGTCGGGGGTCACCCACATGACCCCGCAGGAACAGGTCGCGGAGAACCTGCTGCTGCTCCAGGTGGACTTCCTCAAGCGGTCGCTCGGCCTCGGCGGCTGAGCCGGCACGGCGAGGGGCCGGACACGCCGGCGGGCCGGGCGCACCGCTCCCCCGCAAGGGGGGGGCGGGACGCACCCGGCCCGCGAACGGCACCCGCACGGCCGTACCGCCTCATCCTGCCGTCCGCGCGTATCGGCCCCGTTTCCGCGGCGTTGCCCGCGTGTCACCGCACGGTCTGCCGCTCCGCCGCGAAGTGGCAGGCCGAGTCGTGGGCGGCCGGGCCGGGCGTGTGGCGGAACTCGGCGGGGACGGCCAGCAGCGGTACCTCCCGCGCGCAGCGCTCGCGGGCCTTGAAGCAGCGGGTGCGGAATCGGCAGCCCGAGGGGATGTCCGCCGGGGACGGCACGTCACCGGTGAGGATGATCCGCTCGCGCCGCTCGCGGGCCTCCGGGTCCGGCACCGGGACCGCCGACAGCAGCGCCTGCGTGTACGGGTGCGTCGCGTGGTCGTAGATCTGCTCGTCCGTGCCGGTCTCCACGATCCGGCCCAGATACATGACCGCGACCCGGTCGGAGATGTGCCGCACGATCGACAGGTCGTGCGCGATGAAGACGTAGGAGAGGTCGAACTCCGCCTGCAGCCGCTCCATCAGGTTGATCACCTGGGCCTGCACGGAGACGTCGAGGGCGGAGACCGGCTCGTCGGCGACGATGACCTCCGGGCGCAGGGCGAGGCCGCGGGCGATGCCGATGCGCTGGCGCTGACCGCCGGAGAACTGGTGCGGGTAGCGGTTGATGCACTCGGGGTTGAGACCGACGACGTCCAGCAGTTCCTGCACCTTGCGGCGCCGGTCGCCCTTCGGGGCCACCTCGGGGTGGATGTCGAAGGGCTCGCCGAGAAGTCGACGCCGTCGACCGCCCTGACCGCGCCGACCTGCTTCCTGAAGAGGATGCCCCGGGTGAGCGGGTAGTGCTTGACCAGCCCGGCGACCTCCAGCAGCGGCTCAGCCATCCAGGCACTCCCTCCAGAAGTGGCAGGCGGACCCGCGCTGTTCGTCCACCGGGTGGAGGGGTGGTACGTCGGTGCGGCACACGTCCCGGGCCATCGGGCAGCGCGGGTGGAAGGCGCACCCGGAGGGGATGCGTGTGAGGCCGGGCGGCAGGCCCTTGATGGCGTACAGCTCGCGGCCCTTGTGGTCCAGGCGCGGGATGGAGTCCAGCAGGCCCTTGGTGTAGGGGTGCGCGGGCGCCTTGTAGAGGTCGTGGACGGGGGCGGTCTCCACGATCCGGCCCGCGTACATCACCGCGATCCGGTCGGCGACGTCGGCCACCACGCCCAGGTCGTGGGTGATCAGGACGAGCCCCATGTCGTACTCGCGCTGCAGCTCCGCGAGCAGGTCCATCACCTGGGCCTGGACCGTCACGTCGAGGGCCGTGGTCGGCTCGTCGGCGATGATCAGGTCCGGCTCAACATCTCGCCGAGCTGGTCGCCCACGGTGAGCACGGGGTTGAGGGCGGACAGCGCGTCCTGGAAGATCATCGCGATCCCGGCGCCCCGGATCCGCCGCCGCTCGTCCTCCGGCAGCTTCAGCAGGTCCCGGCCGCGGAAGAGGATCTCGCCGCCGGTGATGCGGCCGGGCGGCATGTCGAGGATGCCCATGATCGCCTGCGCGGTCACGGACTTGCCGGAGCCGGACTCGCCGAGCACGGCGAGGGTCTGGCCCGCGTCCACCTCGTAGGTGACGCCGTTGACGGCGTGGGCGACGCCGTCGCGGGTGCGGAACTCCACGTGCAGGTCGCGGACTTGGAGCAGCATCGCGCCGTCACCTCAGCTTGGGGTCGAGGGCGTCGCGGACCGCGTCGCCGAGCATGATGAAGGCCAGCACGGTGACGGCCAGGGCGCCGGCGGGCCACAGCAGCGCGTGCGGGGCGTTGCGGACGTAGGGCGAGGCGGCGGAGATCTGGATGCCCCAGGAGACGCTCGGCGGTTTCAGTCCGACCCCCAGGTAGGACAGGGTGGCCTCCAGGGCGATGTACGTGCCGAGGGCGATGGTGGCGACCACGATCACGGGGGCGACGGCGTTGGGCGCGATGTGGCGCAGCAGGATCCGGCTGTCGGAGGCGCCGAGGGCGCGGGCGGCCTGCACGTAGTCGTGCTGCTTGGCGGTGATGACGGAGCCGCGGGCGATGCGGTAGATCTGCGGCCAGCCGAGCAGCACGATGAACCCGACGACGGGCCAGACGGTGTTGCTGGTGACCACGGACAGCAGGACCAGGCCGCCGAGGACGACGGGGATGGCGAAGAAGATGTCGGTGACGCGGGAGAGGACCGCGTCCCAGGCCCCGCCGAAGTAACCGCCGAGGGCGCCGAGGACGGAGCCGAGGACGGCGACGCCGAGGGTGGCGCAGACCCCGACGGTGACGGAGGCCCGGGCGCCGTGCACGGTGCGGGTGTACACGTCGCAGCCCTGGCCGTCGAATCCGAAGGGGTGGCCGGGCGAGGAGCCGTCCTGGGCCCGGGCCAGGTCGCAGGACAGGGGGTTGCCGGGGGCGATCAGGGAGGGCCGGATCGCGATGACGATCAGGAAGCAGATCACCAGTGCGGAGAGCAGGAAGACGGGGTTGCGGCGCAGGTCGCGCCAGGCGTCGGACCACAGCGAGCGGGGCCGCTCCCCCGGGCCCGCGCCGTCGGCCGCCCCGCCCGGCGCCGGTGCCAGGGTGGTCGCCTCGCTCGCCGCGAGGTCCATCCCGCCGCCCATCCCGGTCCCCGCGACGGCGCCCTCGGGTTCGTGCGGCTGCGGCGGCTGCTGCTCAGGCATAGCGGATCCTCGGGTCGAGTACGGCGTACAGCAGGTCCACCAGCAGGTTGGCGACGAGGAAGACCAGCACGAGGACGGTGACGAAGCCGACGACGGTCTGCGTGTTCTGCCGCAGGATGCCCTGGTAGAGCTGGTAGCCCACGCCGTGGATGTTGAAGATGCGCTCGGTGACGATGGCGCCGCCCATCAGCGCGCCGATGTCGGTGCCGATGAAGGTGACCACGGGGATGAGGGAGTTGCGCAGCAGGTGCCGTACGACGACGCGGCGGCGCGGCAGGCCCTTGGCGACGGCGGTGCGGACGTAGTCGGCGCGCCGGTTCTCGGCGATGGAGGTGCGGGTCAGCCGGGTGACGTAGGCGAGGGAGACGGAGGCGAGGACCAGGCCGGGCACGATCAGTTCGTCGAAGGAGGCCTCCGGCGGGACGGACGGCCGGATCCAGCCCCAGGTGACGCCCAGCAGCAGTTGCAGCAGCAGACCGGTGACGAAGGTGGGCACGGAGATGACGACGAGGGTGAGCAGCAGGACGGTGGTGTCCACGGGCCGGCCGCGCCGCAGCCCGGTCACCACGCCCAGGGTGATGCCGATGACGATCTCCAGGACGATCGCGACGACGGTGAGCCGGATGGTCACCGGGAAGGCGGCGCCCATCAGTTCGGTGACGGGCTGGCCGTTGAAGGCGGTGCCGAAGTCGCCGGTGAAGACGTTGGCCATGTAGGTCGCGTACTGCTGCCACAGCGGCTTGTCGAGGCCGAACTCCCGCTTGAGCTGGGCGGCGGTGGCGGTGTCGCAGGCACGTTCGCCGCACAGCCCGGCGACGGGGTCGCCCATCACGTTGACCATGACGAAGATGAGCAGGGTGGCCCCGACGAAGACGGGGATCATCTGGAGCAGGCGTCTGACGACGTAGCGTCCCATGGCGGGTCAGCCGACCTTGATCTCGTTGTAGACGGGCACGCTGAACGGATTGAGGGCCACGTGGTGCAGCCGCTCCGAGTAGCCGGCGCTGCCGTTCTGGTACCAGAGCGGGATGGCCGCCATGTTGTCGCGGACGACGCCCTCGGCCTGCTGGAAGAGCCGGATGGCCTGGGCCTTGCCGGTCTCGGCGTTGGCCCGGTCGACGAGGCGGTCGAACTGCTGGTTCGACCACGTGCCGTCGTTGGAGGAGGCGTCGGTGTAGTACAGCGGCTGGAGGAAGTTCTGGATGAGCGGGTAGTCCATCTGCCAGCCGGCCCGGAAGGGGCCCGGCATGCGGTGCCGGGAGATCTGGTTGCGGAAGTCGGCGAAGGTGCCGACCGGGTTGCCGACGCACGCGCGGTCGTTGCCGAGCGCGTTGTTGATGGAGTTGCACACCGCGTCCACCCACTCCTTGTGCGAGCCCGTGTCCGCGTTGTACGTGATGCGCACCTGGCCGCCGGGCAGCCCGCCGCCCTCCTCGACCAGCCTCCTGGCCTCGGCGGGGTCGTACGCGCAGGCCCTGCCGCACAGCCCGGCCTGGAAGCCGCCGTCCTTGCCGAGCACCGGTGAGGTCCAGTCGGTGGCGGGGGTGCGGGTGCCGCGGAAGAGGGTCTTGGTGATCTGCGCCCGGTTGATGGCCATGGACAGACCGGTGCGGACCTTGCGGGCGCCGTCGGTGTTCCACGCCTTGTCGTAGAACGGGAAGGCGAGGGTCTGGATGATGCCGGCCGGGGTGTTGATGTAGCGGCCGTCCAGGTCCTTGGTGACGTTCTTGAGCTGGCTGGCGGGGATGTCGTCGACCAGGTCGAGGTTGCCGGCCAGGACGTCGGTGTACGCGGTGTTGTTGTCGGTGTAGACGAGCAGGGTCACGCCCTCGTTGAGCGCCTTGTCCGGGCCCGGGTAGGCGGCCCACTTCTTCAGGTACATCTGCGCGCCCTTGGTGTAGGACTCGATGGTGTACGGGCCGTTGCCGACGGGCTTGGCGAGCCAGGCCCTGTGGTCGGTGAAGAAGGTCCGGGGCAGCGGGGCGAAGGCGGCGTAGCCGAGGGTGTCGGGGAAGGTGGAGAACTTCTGGTTGAGCCGGACGGTGAAGGTCCGCGGTCCGGTGACCTTCAGCCCGCTCAGCGTGTCGGCGCTCTGCGTGCCGCTCTGCGGATGCACCTTGTCGTAGCCGTCGATGTAGCCGAAGAAGTACGCGTTCTTCTGGTTGTTCTTCAGGCTCGCGCCGTAGTTCCAGGCGTCGACGAAGGACTTCGCCGTGACGGGTTCGCCGTTGCTGAACGTCCAGCCGGACCTGACGGTGACCGTGTAGTTCTGCGAGTCGGTGGTCTCGATCCGCTCGGCGAGCATGTTCTCGGCCTTGCCGGTGCGCGGGTTGTACCGCTTCAGTCCGCGGAAGACCATGTCGAGGACCTTGCCGCCCTGCACCTCGTTGGTGTTGGCGGGCTCCAGCGGGTTCTGGGGGTCGCCCCAGGAGGAGCTGAGGACGCCGGCCCCGGCACCCGTCGTGCTGCCGCACCCCGCGGCCAGCGGCAGCGCGGCCGCCGCCAGCGCCGCACCGGCCCACCGCACGCGGGTGCCTGCACGCATGGGCGCCTCCTCGGGTGCGGGACAGGGCACGGTCCGGCCGACGGCTTGACACCCATATCAGCACATAAGCCGCATATATCCCGTACGCCTCACCGAGGACGGCCCGGCTCCAGCCGGATGCACGTCCGCCGCGGTCCGTGAACGCCGATGCCCGGCACCCTGGTGGGGGTGCCGGGCATCGGCGGTGGTGCCGCGGTGGGGACTACGCCGCGTGGACGATGTCCTTCTCCTCGGCGAAGTGGCAGGCCGACTCGTGGGCCGCCGGGGAGTCCGAGGCCTTGAAGCGCTCGGGGATCGCCAGCAGCGGGACCTCCTCGGCGCACTTGTCCTGTGCCTTCCAGCAGCGGGTGCGGAAGCGGCAGCCCGAGGGCGGGTTGGCCGGGGACGGCACGTCGCCGGTGAGGATGATCCGCTCGCGGTGCTCACGGGCGTCCGGGTCCGGCACCGGCACCGCCGACAGCAGCGCCTGCGTGTAGGGGTGCGTCGGGTGGTCGTAGATCTGCTCGTCCGTGCCGATCTCGGCGATCTTGCCCAGGTACATCACGCCCACGCGGTCCGAGATGTGCCGGACGATCGACAGGTCGTGCGCGATGAAGATGTACGACAGGTTGAACTCGTCCTGCAGCCGCTCCATCAGGTTGATGACCTGCGCCTGCACCGACACGTCGAGCGCGGACACCGGCTCGTCGCAGATGATCACCTCGGGGTTGAGCGCGAGGCCGCGGGCGATGCCGATGCGCTGGCGCTGACCGCCGGAGAACTGGTGCGGGTAGCGGTTGATGTACTCGGGGTTGAGACCGACGACGTCCAGCAGTTCCTGCACCTTGCGGCGCCGGTCGCCCTTCGGGGCCACCTCGGGGTGGATGTCGAAGGGCTCGCCGAGAAGGAGACGCCGTCGACGGCCTTGACCGCGCCGACCTGCTTCTTGAACAGGATGCCCTGGGTGAGCGGGAAGTGCTTCACCAGGTCGCGCACCTGGAGGATCGGCTCACCGCGCTGGACGGGCGCCTCGATGGCGTCGACCGCCTCGTCTTCGGTGCCCGCCTTGACGACGTCCACCTCGGAGACGTTCGGCGTGGCGTCCTGCTGCTCGCCGTTCTTGCTCAGCTCAGCCATGGATCGTCTCCTTCCAGAAGTGGCACGCCGAGGCGCGGCCCGGCAGCTCGCCGCCGTCGCGCTCGGTGACCGCCAGCAGCTCCGGGATCTCCGTACGGCAGATGTCCTGAGCCTTGGGGCAGCGCGGGTTGAAGGCGCAGCCGGTCGGTACGCGCAGCAGGTTGGGCGGCAGGCCCTTGATCGCGTACAGCTCCTGGCCCTTCTGGTCCAGGCGCGGGATCGAGTCCAGCAGACCCCGGGTGTACGGGTGCGCCGGGCGCTTGTACAGCTCGTGCACGGGCGCCTGCTCCACGATGCGGCCCGCGTACATCACCGCGATCTTGTCCGCGACGTCGGCGACGACGCCGAGGTCGTGGGTGATCAGGATCAGGCCCATGTTGTACTCGCGCTGCAGCTCCGCGAGCAGGTCCATCACCTGGGCCTGGACCGTCACGTCGAGGGCCGTGGTCGGCTCGTCGGCGATGATCAGGTCCGGCTCCAGCACCGGGTTCAGCGAGGAGAGCGCGTCCTGGAAGATCATCGCGATCCGGCGGCCGCGGATCTTGCGGCGCTCCTCGGCGGACATGGTCAGCATGTCCTGCCCGCGGAAGCGGATCTCGCCCTGGGGGATCTTCGCCGGCGGCATGTCCAGGATGCCCATGATCGCCTGCGCGGTCACGGACTTGCCGGAGCCGGACTCGCCGAGCACGGCGAGCGTCTCACCGGCGCTCACGCTGTAGTTGACGCCGTTGACGGCCCGCACGACGCCCTCGCGGGTGTGGAACTCGACGTGCAGGTCGCGCACGTCGAGCAGTGGCCCGCCGTCCGCCCCGCCGTCGCGGGGCGACGGCACGGGGGTGACTTCTTCGATGGTGGTCACGTACGCCTCCCTCAGCGTGTCTTCGGGTCGAGGGCGTTGCGGACGGCCTCACCGAGCATGATGAACGCCAGCACCGTGATGCTGAGCATGATCGACGGATAGAGCATGATCCACTGGGCCACGCGGATCGAGTTGCCGCCGTCGGAGATGTCGTTGCCCCACGAGGCGCCGTTCAGGCCGAGGCCGAGGAACGACAGTGTGGCCTCGGCACCGATGTAGACACCGAGCGAGATGGTGGCGACGACGATCACCGGCGCCACCGCGTTGGGCAGCACGTGGCGGAAGAGGATGCGGTTGGTCCCGGCGCCGAGCGCCTTGGCGGCCTGCACGTAGTCCGTGGACTTGACGGTGATGACCGCACCGCGCATGACACGGGCCGTCTGCGTCCAGCCGAGGAAGGCCAGCGCCAGGATGATGACCGGGATCGTCCGGTCGGTGAAGGCGTTCAGCAGGACCAGCGCGCCGAGCAGGAACGGGATGCCCATGAACATGTCGGTCACCCGGGACAGCACCGCGTCGACCCAGCCGCCGAAGTAACCGGCGACCATGCCGATCAGGCCGCCGAGCAGGGTCACCGCGAGGGTGGTCCCGCCGCCGACCAGCAGCGAGGCGCGGGCGCCGTAGATGGCGCGGACGTACACGCTGCGGCCCTGGGCGTCGTAGCCCAGCCAGTCGACCGAGAAGACCTTCCCGTACTGCGGGTGCGCCAGGTAGTGCCCGGCCAGGTCCTTGTTGTTCGGGTCGCCGCCGGTGAACAGGCCGGGCCAGGCGGCCATCAGCAGCAGGAGGAGGATGAGGAGCGCCGAGACGATGAACACCCAGTTGGTGCGCAGGTCCTGCCAGGCGTCGCCCCACAGGCTGCGGGTCTTCTCCGCCTTGGGCTGCGGCAGTTCGGCGCCCGCGGCGGCGGTCGCGGCGGCGCTGGGCGCTTCGTCAGCGGAAGTGGTCAGCTCAGGCATAACGGATCCTCGGGTCCAGGACCGCGTAGAGCAGGTCGACGATCAGGCTGCAGAAGAGGTACACGAGGACCAGGATGGTGACGAGGCCGACGAGTGTGGTGCCCTCTCGCCGCACGATCGAGTCGTAGATCGTGCCGCCCACGCCGTGGATGTTGAAGATGCCCTCCGTGACGATCGCGCCGCCCATCAGGGCACCGAGGTCGGTGCCGAGGAAGGTGACGACCGGGATGAGCGAGTTGCGCATCAGGTGCACACCGATCACCCGGCGCTTGGGCAGGCCCTTGGCGATGGCCGTGCGCATGTAGTCGGCGCGCAGGTTCTCGGCGACCGAGGTCCGGCTGAGCCGGGCCACGTAGGCGAGCGACGCGCTGGCCAGCACGATGGCGGGCAGGATGAACTGGTTGAGGTCGGTGT
The DNA here is from genome assembly GCF_000720185.1 of Streptomyces sp. NRRL S-340. Classification (GTDB taxonomy): domain Bacteria; phylum Actinomycetota; class Actinomycetes; order Streptomycetales; family Streptomycetaceae; genus Streptomyces. The sequence continues at coordinate 321,935 of NZ_JOIY01000004.1, forward strand.
CGTCGGTGACGGACGGCTCCAGCCAGCCCAGGTTGATCGCGAAGACCGTCTGCAGGATGTAGCCGAGCACGAAGACCGGCACCGAGATCAGCAGCAGCGTCACGAAGAGGATGACGGTGTCGGCGGCCTTGCCCGCGCGCATGCCGGCGATGACGCCGAGCACGATGCCGACGACGGCCTCGATGGCGAAGGCGAGACCGGCGAGCCGCAGCGTCACCGGGAAGGCCTCACCGAGGATGTCGGTGACCGGGCGGCCACTGGCGATCTGGTCGCCGAAGTCGAAGTGCAGGATGATGCCCCGCATGTAGTCCCAGTACTGGACCAGGACCGGCTTGTCGAGGCCGTACTGGTGCCGCAGCGAGTTGATCACCTGCGGCGTGGTGGCCTTGTCCCCGAAGAGCCCGCGCACGGGGTCGCCGGGCAGAGCGTAGACCATCAGGAAGATCAGCAGGGTTGTCCCGATGAAGACCGGGATCATCTGGAGCAGTCGTCGTGCGACATAGCGCCCCATGGTGCCTCCATGTCAGTCACAGCGGCAGGCCCTTTTCGCCCCGTACGAGCGGCTTCCCGAAGAATTCCGTACGTACGAGGCGAAAAGGGCCCCCCGGCCGTTCGTCGGCCGCTTCCGTGCCGCACCCCTGAAGGGTGCGGCACGGCACGCGCTGTTCGTCAGCGGTTACTTCTTGACCTGAACGCCGGTCAGGATCGGGTCACCGTCCTGGGCGTACTTGACGCCCGAGACCTTCTCCGAGTAGCCCGCGTTGACCTTGTAGTACCAGAGCGGGATGCTCGGCATGTAGTTCGGCAGTTCCTTCTCGACCTGCTGGTAGAGCTTCTCCGACTCGTCCAGCGTCTTGGCCGCGTCCGCCTTGGCGATGAGGTCGTCGACCTCCTTGCTCTTGAACCCACCCTGGTTGCCGTCGGCCTGGGAGCCGAACAGGTCGCGGATGAAGTTCGAGATGAAGGGGTAGTCGAGCACCCAGCCGGAGCGGTAGAGGGACTTGACCTGCTTGTTGTCACGGGCGTTGGTGTCGGCCTGGAAGTCGGCCTTCGAGTCGCCCGTGCACGCCACGCCGGTGGCCTTGGTGATGGAGCCGCAGACGGCCTCCACCCACTCCTTGTGACCGCCGTCCGCGTTGTACTGGATGGAGATCTTGTTGCCCGGGACGCCGCCACCCTGCTGGATGAGCTGCTTGGCCTTGGCCGGGTCGTACTTGGTGATGTCACCGGCGGCGTTCGGCTGGTAGCCCAGGACGCCCTTGGCGACCCAGCCGGTGGCCGGCTCACGGGTGCCCTGCAGGACGGTCTTGGTGATGGTGTCGCGGTCGATCGCCATCGACAGGCCCTGGAGGACCTTCGGGTTGACCTTCTTCCACTGCGGGGAGTAGAAGGCCACGGCGATGGTCTGGATGGCCGAGTACGACTCGTCCACGGCGCGGTCGCCGAGGTCCTGCTTGTAGACCGGCAGGTCACGCGGGGCGACCTGGCGCATCACGTCGAGGTTGCCGGACTTGAGGTCCTGGTACGCCGTCTCGAGCTTGGCGTAGTTCTTGAAGACCACACCGCCGTTCTTGGCGGCGTTCGGACCCTTGTAGTCGTCGTACTTGGCGACCTCGATCGACTGCTTGTGCTTCCAGCTGACGAACTTGTACGGGCCGTTGCCGACCGGGTGCTCGCCCGCCGCGGTCGGGTCCTTGTAGAAGGACTCCGGCAGCGGGTCGAAGACCTCGTAGCCGAGCTTGTAGACGAAGTACGGGATCGGCTTCGACAGGGTGATGGTGAAGGTGTTGTCGTCGACGACCTTCAGGCCGGACATCTTGTCCGACTTCGGCTTGCCGCTGGCCGGGGCGACGTCCTCGTAGCCCTGGATGTCGGCGAACCAGGCGCTGTTGGTCTGCTTGTTGGCCGGGTTGGCGGCCCAGTTCCACGCCTTGACGTAGGACGTGGAGGTGACCGGGGTGCCGTCGTGGAACTTCCAGCCCGGCTTCAGCTTGACCGTGAAGGTCTTGTTGTCCTTGGTGTCGACCGACTGGGCGTTGACCATGACGATCTTGCCGCTGGAGTCGTAGTCGACGAGCCCGGAGAAGAGCGACTTGATGACGATGCTGCCGTTGGACTCCATGGTGTTCGCCGGCTGCAGCGGGTGCTGCGGCTCGCCCACCTCGACGGAGAACTTTCCGTTGGGGTCGACCGCGGCCTTGCTGTCGCTGCCCTTGCCACCGCCGCCACCGCAGGCCGTCGCACCCAGCGCCACAACCGCGGCTATCGCAACCCACTTGGCGCTCTTGGCACCACGCATGGGGCTCCTCCTCATGAGTCCATTGGTTCACCGCATGGAGGGGCACTTGACGCATCACCGTTACCGGTGCCTGAAATGCTCAGGTGCCCCCTGGCTCGTGAGTCGGCGCCGCCAGCAGCGCGTGACCCGTTGATCCGAGCTCTACGCGCCTAACTATCTGCCATCCGAACCGTACCGAACCACACCTTCCAGGTCTCGGTTCGATCACACCTGCCGTGTACTTCTTCCAAAATCCGGACAAAGGGTTTGGTGAAAGATCCCTGCGAAACGGACTTGTTACACAACTATCGGGCGCGACTGTCCGAATAGCGGACAGGAGGGCCGGAAAAACCCGTTGCGCTGGACGGCGGCGCGAGCATCTGGAGGGCGGTCCGGGACCGGTGCGCGGAACAGACCGGCACGAGGACCCGACAAGCCGTAGATTCCGGTCACTCTAACAATGGCGCGAACCGTACAGGTGTCACCGAGCGTGCTGATACGCGGTTGTAGGGAAAACCCTGTACGGACCTGACACCGCGGCGCCCGGGGAACGCGCGGGCCCGCCCGGCATGCTGCCGGGCGGGCCCTGGTGCGCTGTGCGTCCGCGGCCGTCAGGGGCCCGGCCGGACTCAGCCGTGCTTGGCCCTGCTGGCCGCGCGGGCGCGCTCGCGGGCATCCAGGTTCACCTTGCGGATGCGGACCGCCTCCGGGGTCACCTCGACGCACTCGTCGTCGCGGCAGAACTCCAGGGACTGCTCCAGGGAGAGCTTGCGCGGCGGGACGATCGACTCGGTCACGTCGGCCGTCGAGGACCGCATGTTGGTGAGCTTCTTCTCCTTGGTGATGTTGACGTCCATGTCGTCGGCGCGGGAGTTCTCGCCGACGATCATGCCCTCGTACACCTCGGTGCCCGGCTCCACGAAGAGCACGCCGCGCTCCTGCAGGTTCGTCATCGCGAAGGCGGTGACGGCGCCGGCACGGTCGGCGACCAGCGAACCGTTGTTACGGGTCGTCAGCGTGCCGAACCAGGGCTCGAAGCCCTCGTGGATGGAGTGGCCGATGCCGGTGCCGCGGGTCTGGGTCAGGAACTCGGTGCGGAAGCCGATCAGACCGCGGGAGGGGACCACGAACTCCATGCGGACCCAGCCCGAGCCGTGGTTGGACATGTTGTCCATGCGGCCCTTGCGCACGCCCATGAGCTGCGTGACCGCGCCCATGTGCTCCTCGGGCACGTCGACCGTCATGCGCTCGACCGGCTCGTAGGTCTTGCCGTCGACCTCCTTGGTGACGACCTGCGGCTTGCCCACGGTCAGCTCGTAGCCCTCGCGGCGCATGGTCTCCACCAGGATGGCGAGCGCCAGCTCACCGCGGCCCTGGACCTCCCAGGCGTCCGGGCGGTCGGTGTCCAGCACGCGCAGCGAGACGTTGCCGATCAGCTCGCGGTCGAGACGGTCCTTGACCTGGCGGGCGGTGACCTTGCGGTCCTTGACGGCCGCCTTCGCGTCGGCGCCCTTGCCGGTGCCGCCGCGGCCGACCAGCGGGGAGGTGTTGGTGCCGATGGTCATGGAGATCGCGGGCTCGTCGACCGTGATCAGCGGCAGCGGGACCGGGTTCTCCGGGTCGGCGAGGGTCTCGCCGATCATGATGTCCGGGATGCCCGCGACGGCGCAGATGTCACCGGGGCCGGCCTTCTCGGCGGGCTTGCGGGTGAGCGCCTCGGTCATCATCAGCTCGGAGATCCGTACGTTCTGCACGGAGCCGTCGCGCTTGATCCACGCGACCGTCTGGCCCTTGCGCAGTTCGCCCTGCTCCACGCGCAGCAGCGCGATACGGCCGAGGAAGTTGTCCGCGTCCAGGTTGGTGACGTGGGCCTGCAGCGGCAGGTCCTCGTCGTAGGTCGGCGCCGGGATGTGCTCCAGGATGGCGGAGAAGAACGGCTCCAGGCTGTCGGAGTCGGCCGGGACCGTGCCGTTGTCCGGCTTGGTCAGCGAGGCGACGCCGTCACGGCCGCAGGCGTAGACGATCGGGAACTCGATCTGCTCCTCGTCGGCGTCCAGGTCGAGGAAGAGGTCGTACGTCTCGTTGACGACCTCGTCGATCCTGGAGTCCGGGCGGTCCGTCTTGTTGATGCACAGGATGACGGGCAGGCGCTGTTGGAGCGCCTTGCGCAGCACGAAGCGGGTCTGCGGCAGCGGGCCCTCGGAGGCGTCGACCAGCAGCACGACACCGTCGACCATCGACAGACCGCGCTCGACCTCGCCGCCGAAGTCGGCGTGGCCGGGGGTGTCGATGATGTTGATCGTGATGGGGTCCCCGCCGTCCTTGGGGTGGTACTTCACCGCCGTGTTCTTGGCGAGGATCGTGATGCCCTTCTCACGCTCCAGGTCGTTCGAGTCCATCATGCGGTCGTCGACGGAGTCGAGCTGGTGGGCGGCGAAGGCACCGGCCTGCTTCAGCATGCCGTCGACGATGGTCGTCTTGCCGTGGTCGACGTGAGCGACGATGGCTACGTTTCGAATGTCGTGGCGCGTGGCCATATTGAGGCGTACTCCCGGAGTGTGCGGACGGCTGCGCGTACGTCCTCGGTACGCGCGCCCTGCCGGGCTGAACACGCCACGGCCTCACCCCATGGTACGGGTGCGCCGCCGCGGGGGCCTGCGGGGCCGTCCGGCCCCGGCCACGGACCCGGCTGCGGCCCTGGTCCCGGCCCCGCCGGGGCCCGGCCGCCGCCCGCGTTCCGGCCCGTTCGGGCTCCGGTGGCGGCGCCGGGCTACGACGACGCGCTCGCCGTGGCCCCGGCGGCGCCCTTGCGCAGGAATCCCATGTCCTCGTAGACCGGCGTCTGGAATCCGAAGGCGCCCACGTTGGCCAGGGTGTCGCGGACCGCGACGAGCTGCGGCCGCTGGTAGAGGGGGATGGACCCGGCGCTCGCCCAGATCCGCGCGTCCGCCTTGCGGACCAGGTCGCGCTGCTCGCCCTCGTCCAGGGTGGCGACGGCCTCGGCGAAGAGCTGGTCGACCTGGTCGGTGCCGACGCGGGTGTAGTTCTGCTGGACGTTCAGCGAGCCGTCGGCGGCCGGGACGGGCTTGGCGTAGACCGGGCGGGCGTCGGTGGCCGGGTAGGCGGTGGCCGGCCAGGAGTACAGGGCGAGGTCGTACTGGCCGGCGGCGATGTGGTCGCGGAAGTAGCTGTCGTCGGGGACCTTGGTGACGTCGGTGGCGATGCCGACCTTCTCCAGCATGGCCGTGATCCGGTCGGCGACCTTGCGCAGCGTCTCGGAGCCGGGCCCGGAGGGCAGCACGAAGCGGAGGGTGAGCGGCTTGCCGTCCTTGGCCAGCGGCCCGGCGACGGCACCGGCCGGCGCGGCGGTGCCCCGGGGGGCGTACGCGCCCGGCGCACCGCCCTGGGTCAGCTGTTCGCGGGCGTAGTGCCTGCCGTCCTGGGCGAGCTGCCGGGAACCGCCGCCGTCCCCGGCGTGGTCCTTGGCGCTCTCCTGGTCGCTGCCGCCGTCGGACCCCCGGTGACCACCGTCCGCGTGGCCCTTGCCGTCCCCGTTGGCCTCGATGTCGTCGTTCACGCCGACGATGTAGGTGCCGTCGCCGTCGCCCGCGCCGTCCGGCGACCCGCTCGCGCCCCTGTGGCCCTCGGCGCCGGCCGCCTTGTCGCCCTTCTTGCGCTCCTTGCCCTGGCCCGGCACCCAGCCGGCGTCGGCGAGCAGTGCCTTGGCCTGGGCGGTGTCCTGGCCGCCGAGCGCGTCGCTGTTGTCGGCGTAGTCGGCCTGGCCGGACAGGGCGAGGTGGCTGCCGACGGGGGTCGCGGGCAGGCCGAGCGGCTTGAGCACGATCTCGGCGAGTTCCTTGCGGTCCAGGGCGTGCGCCACCGCGTGCCGGACGCGTTCGTCGGCGAGCGGGCCGCCCGCTCCGTTCAGGGCGAGCTGGGTGAAGGCCGGCTCCAGCGACTTGCGCACCCGCACGCCGCGCAGCGCCTCCTGCTGTTTCAGGTAGGTGGTGAGCGTGCCGCGGCCCTTCTCCAGGGCGCGGCGCTCGCGGCCGGCGGCCTTCTCGTCGGAACCGTGCACGAGCGCCCAGGAGCGCAGGGCCTTGGCCGCGGTGCGCCCGCCGCCCCCGAGGAAGGGGGAGCTGCCGTGGGCGCCGTCGGCGAGGGTGATCCGGTCGGCGTCGGCGGGGTCGATGTCGGCCACGTCCACGGTGCCGTCGGCGAGCGCCGCGGCCCGCTTGTCGCGCGCCACCGCGTGCAGCACGATCTCGTTCAGCTTGGCCGGGTGGCCCCACCAGCGCGGATTGCGGGCGAGGACGACGTCCTTCTCCTTGGTGTCGATCTTCCGCACGGTGAACGGGCCGGCGCTGACCTTGAGCTTCTTGCGCGCGCCGTCGTTGAAGTCGTTCGCGGTGCCGGTGACGTCCTTGGGGTAGAGCGGCGAGAACAGCGACTTCCAGTCCCCGTAGGGGCGGGCGAAGGTGACGCGGACCTCCAGGTCGTTGGCGCCGCGCTCGACCTTCTCGATGCGGTCGTAGCCGGCGTTGCGCGCGGTCCAGTACGCGGAGTCCTTGCCGGACAGGGCGCGCCACTGGGCGGCGAAGTCGGCGGCGCCGATCTGGCGGCCGTCGCTCCAGACGGCCTGCTGGCTGAGCCGGTAGACGACGACCTGCTTGGGCTCGGTCTCCACCACCCGGGCGGAGTCGAGGTAGTCGGCGTCGCGCTGCGGGCGGCCGGCGGCGTCGATGCGGAACATGGCGGGCAGGACGGCCTGGGCGATCCGGGTGGTGCCCGCGTCCGCGTCCGCCTGGAAGGTGTTCAGCGTCTCCGGCATCGCATCCACGGCCCAGCGCAGGGTGCCTCCGTCGGCGACCTGGGCGCGGGCCGCGGGGGCGATGTCCTGCGCGGCCAGGGGCTTGCTGCCCTCGTCGTCGGAGCCGCAGCCGGCCAGCAGGGGCACCGTGAGGGCGCCTGCGGCCAGGAAGGCGGCCGAGCGCATGACCGCGCGGGGCCCGACACCGTCGTACGACATCTGTGCTACCTCCGGGGAGCCGCTTCCCGCCGGTGGGCACGGGTGGCGGCACAGGTGGGGAGGCGGGCGGAACATATGTGGGGCTTTCTTGGTCTGCGTACTGCTTGTTCACGTTTGGCGGTATTTTGGAGCTGATCAGATCTATGGCCCCACTGAAGAGGAAAGGGTTCGTCTGCCGGAGGCGACACGGCGGCGGGGGGCCGGAAGGTCACCCGTGCGGAGCAATGCGCCCCGGCGCACACAGAGCGCGTACGAGCGTGCGCGGGAAAGCCGCGATCCGCCGATCGCTGCACATCCCTTCCCACCGGCAGGTGTGACGCGCGACACTCGCAGGCGCATGAACGTCGCCGTCCAGGGCCCTCGCGGCCCGTGGAAGTGAGGTCACGTCATGTCCGTGTCCGACGACCTGACGTCCGTACAGCACACCCTCGACGACCTGCTGCGGTCGGTTGCCCGGCTGGAGCACCAGCTCGGCGGCACGCTGGAGATACGCCGCGTGCGCACCGACGCCGACCACCTGCGCGAGAGCGTCGCCCTGCTGCGCGAGGCCACCCGGAGCCCCGCCGCGGCCCAGCGCCCCGCCCTCGTCACCATCTCCGACACGCCCTACGACATCTCCCTGTGGACGGACTCGGACGACGAGGGACTCGGCGCCCGCGACCGCCACGCCCCCTGACCCGACCGGAGTCCTTACGTGGCCACTGGTACGGAACCTCCCGGCACGGCCCCCCGTCCCGCGCGCGGCGGCGTCCGGTCCCCGGCGCGCGCCGCGATCGCCGCCGGGCACCTGCGGACCGACCGCTGGTGGCTGGCCCCGGCGGTCACCGCCGCGGGCCTGCTGGCCTTCGTCGCGTACTCGACCTGGCGGGCCTTCGCGAACGCCGACTACTACGCGGCCCCCTACGTCTCGCCGTTCTACTCGCCCTGCCTGGCGGAGAACTGCCGGACCATGCGGATGGGCCCCAACGCCGACGTCTTCGGCAGCTGGTGGGCGATCTCCCCGGCGATCATCATCCTGATCTTCCCGCTGGGCTTCCGCCTGACCTGCTACTACTACCGCAAGGCGTACTACCGCAGCTTCTGGGCCTCCCCGCCGGCCTGCGCGGTCGCCGAACCGCACGGCCGGTACTCGGGCGAGACCCGCTTCCCGCTGATCCTGCAGAACGTCCACCGGTACTTCTTCTACGCCGCGCTGCTCGTCGCCGGCGTGCTGACCTACGACACGGTGCTGGCCTTCCGCGACACCCACTACCGCTGGGGCCACATGGGCCTCGGCACCCTGGTCTTCCTCGTCAACATCGGGCTGATCTGGGCGTACACGCTCTCCTGTCACTCCTGCCGGCACATCGTCGGCGGCAAGCTCAAGCACTTCTCGAAGCACCCGGTGCGCTACCGGGCCTGGCGTGCGGTCGGCCGGCTCAACGCCCGCCACATGCAGCTGGCCTGGGCGTCGCTGATCAGCGTGGCGCTCGCCGACTTCTACGTCTATCTCGTCGCGTCCGGGGTGTTCGACGATCCGCGCTTCTTCTAGCGCCCCACCAGTTCGTCCAGTGATCTACGAGTGAGGACTGATGTCCGTGGTCGACCGGCAGGAGTGGGACGTCGTCGTGGTGGGCGCGGGCGGCGCCGGACTGCGCGCCGCCATCGAGGCCCGCGAGCGCGGGGCGCGCACGGCGGTGATCTGCAAGTCGCTGTTCGGCAAGGCGCACACGGTGATGGCCGAGGGCGGCATCGCCGCGGCCATGGGCAACGCGAACCCGCACGACGACTGGCAGGTCCACTTCCGCGACACGCTGCGCGGCGGGAAGTTCCTCAACCAGTGGCGGATGGCCGAGCTGCACGCCCGGGAGGCACCCGAGCGGGTGTGGGAGCTGGAGACCTGGGGCGCGCTGTTCGACCGTACGAAGGACGGGAAGATCTCACAGCGCAACTTCGGCGGTCACGAGTACCCCCGCCTCGCGCACGTCGGCGACCGCACCGGCCTCGAACTGATCCGCACCCTCCAGCAGAAGATCGTCTCCCTCCAGCAGGAGGACCACCGCGAGACCGGGGACTACGAGGCGCGGCTGAAGGTCTTCCAGGAGTGCACGGTCACCCGCGTGCTGAAGGACGGCGGGCGGGTGGGCGGCGTCTTCGCCTACGAACGCGAGAGCGGCCGTTTCTTCGTGCTGGAGGCGCCCGCGGTGGTGATCGCCACCGGCGGCATCGGCAAGTCCTTCAAGGTCACCTCGAACTCCTGGGAGTACACCGGCGACGGGCACGCGCTAGCGCTGCTGGCCGGGGCGCCGCTGGTCAACATGGAGTTCGTGCAGTTCCACCCCACCGGCATGATCTGGCCGCCGTCGGTGAAGGGCATCCTCGTCACCGAGTCGGTGCGCGGCGACGGCGGGGTGCTGCGCAACTCCGAGGGCAAGCGGTTCATGTTCGACTACGTCCCCGACGTCTTCAAGGAGAAGTACGCCGAGACCGAGGACGAGGCCGACCGCTGGTACGACGACCCCGACCACAACCGCCGGCCGCCCGAGCTGCTGCCCCGCGACGAGGTGGCCCGCGCGATCAACTCCGAGGTGAAGGAGGGCCGCGGCTCCCCGCACGGCGGCGTGTTCCTGGACGTCTCCACCCGGATGCCGGCCGAGACCGTCCGCCGCCGGCTGCCCTCGATGTACCACCAGTTCAAGGAACTCGCCGACGTGGACATCACCGCCGAGGCGATGGAGGTCGGGCCGACCTGCCACTACGTGATGGGCGGCGTCGCGGTCGACTCGGACACGGCGGCCGCCCGCGGGGTGCCGGGCCTGTTCGCGGCCGGCGAGGCGGCCGGCGGCATGCACGGCTCCAACCGGCTCGGCGGCAACTCACTGTCCGACCTGCTGGTCTTCGGCCGCCGGGCCGGCCGGCACGCCGCCGAGTATGCCCAGGGCCTGGCCCACGACCGCCCGCCCGTGCCGGACACCCAGGTGGACGCGGCGGCGGCGGAGGCACTGCGCCCGTTCTCGGCGGAGGCGAACGCGGCGGACGGACCGCCGGAGAACCCGTACACCCTCCACCAGGAACTCCAGCAGACCATGAACGACCTGGTCGGCATCATCCGCCGGGAGGCCGAGATGGAGCAGGCGCTGCACAAGCTGGCCGAGCTGCGCGTCCGCGCGCGCCGGGCCGGGGTCGAGGGCCACCGGCAGTTCAATCCGGGCTGGCACCTGGCCCTGGACCTGCGGAACATGCTGCTGGTCAGCGAGTGCGTGGCCCGGGCGGCGCTGGAGCGCACCGAGTCGCGCGGCGGCCACACCCGCGAGGACCACCCGTCGATGGACCGCGCCTGGCGGCGGACCAACCTGCTGTGCCGGCTCAGCGACCCCACCGGCGGCCTGGCGGCCACCGACCCGGTGCGCGGCCAGATCACGCTGACCCGCGAGACCACCGCCCCCATCCGCCCGGACCTGCTCGCCCTGTTCGAGAAGGAAGAGCTGGTCAAGTACCTCACCGAAGAGGAGCTGTCGCAATGAGCGGCTACGAGGCCCGCTTCCGGGTGTGGCGGGGTGACGCGAGCGGGGGCGGCCTGAAGGACTTCACGGTCGAGGTCAACGACGGCGAGGTGGTGCTCGACATCATCCACCGCATCCAGGCCACCCGGGCACCCGACCTCGCCGTGCGCTGGAACTGCAAGGCGGGCAAGTGCGGGTCGTGCTCGGCGGAGATCAACGGACGTCCGCGCCTGATGTGCATGACCCGCATGTCGGTCTTCACCCGGGACGAGACGGTCACCGTCACACCGCTGCGCGCCTTCCCGGTCATCCGCGACCTGGTCACGGACGTCGGCTTCAACTACGCCAAGGCCCGCGAGGTCCCCGCCTTCGTCCCGCCGCCCGGTCTGGCGCCCGGCGAGTACCGCATGATGCAGGAGGACGTGGACCGGCCGCAGGAGTTCCGCAAGTGCATCGAGTGCTTCCTGTGCCAGGACGTCTGCCACGTCGTGCGCGACCACGAGGACAACAAGCCGGCGTACGCCGGGCCGCGCTTCCTGATGCGGATCGCCGAGCTGGACATGCACCCCCTGGACGCGGCGGACCAGGCGGGCCTGGACCGCAAGCGCACGGCCCAGGACGACCACGGCCTCGGCTACTGCAACATCACCAAGTGCTGCACGGAGGTGTGCCCGGAGGGCATCCGCATCACCGACAACGCCCTGATCCCCCTGAAGGAACGCGCGGCGGACCGCAAGTACGACCCGCTGGTCTGGCTGGGCTCGAAGATCAGGCGGCGCTCGCCGTGACGGTGTCGGCGCTCGCCGTGACGGTGGCGGCGCTCGCCGTGACGGTGGCGTCCACGCGGCGGTGAGGGCCGCGGGTCACACCCAGTCGTTCCGGTACGCGCTCCAGTCCGCCTCCGTCGCGGCGAAGTCGACGTACAGCGCGACGCCGAAGCGCACGCGGTCCGGGTCAGTACGGGACAGGCCGAGGCGGACGCCCCGGACGGCGGCGGGCACCGTCTCGGCGTGCGCCCAGTGGCCGAACCGGTTCTCGTGGTAGAAGGGCAGGCCCATCAGCAGGTCGGTGGTGGCCGGGGTGACCTCCAGGGCGAGGGACGTCTGCTGGGCGACGTAACCGCCGTACAGGCTCTGCAACGGCTGCATGGTGTCGTACGACATCACGGCGATCTGGTCGACCCGGCGCGCGACCTCCCCGAAGTACGCCTGCGACCACCACTTGGGGTGGTTGGTCAGGGTGCCCCAGAGGGAGTGGAAGGCGGGGAGCGGGTCGATCTGGTGTGCGGCGACCGACAGGACGGCGCCGTGCGCGCGGGTGACGGCGCGCAGGTCGTCGAGGAGGCCGAGGTAGTTCCGGTCGCCGGAGTGCAGCGGCTCCAGGTCGAAGTGGGCGCCCTCGAACCCGGCGGCCAGGACCGCACGGGTGGAGGCGACCACGGCGGCGCGTGTCCGGGCCCGCTCCAGGCGCAGCCCGTCCGGGCTCTCGGTGGCCAGCACGTCCCCCAGCCAGGCCTGCACCCGCACGCCGGGCAGCGCCCGGTGCACGGCCGCCACCAGCCGTCCGGCGTCGCGGTACGCCGACGCCGGCAGGGTGCCGTCGTGCTCCAGCGGACCCGCGTGCACGTACAGGTCCCGGATCCCGGTCCCGCGCAGCCGCGCGGCGAGGGCCGCGACATCGGCGTCCTTCTTCCGCCCGTCCACCCAGGCGTGTCCGAGCCAGATCGCGTCCTGGCCCCTGGTCCGCGTGCCGTCGGCCGGTTCGCCGGTGTAGTTGACCCGCAGGGCGGTCTCGGCGGCGAGGAGGGGCAGGACCAGCAGGAGGACGAGGAGGGGGACCAGGCGACGGGGGCGGAGGAGGCGGCGGGCGCCGGACACGCGGGGGGTCCGGGCGCCGAAGAGGCGGCCGGGGCCGGGCACGGGCGCTCGGTCCGCGCCGGTGTCCTGGGCGTCCTCGGCGGCACCGGCCCGCCGGCGCCGCTCGGCCGCGGCGCCCGTGCCCCCGCCGGCCTCGGTGACCTCCTCGGCCTCGCTGGCCTCGGTCTCCTCGGCCTGGAGTTTCCTGCCGCTCGCGGCCTCCTCGCCGCTTGTGCCGCCTTCGCCTCTGCCGTCTTCGCTTCCGCTGTTCTCCATGCCGCTGTCCCGGCCCCTCACTGTCGTCGCGTCGCATCCGCCCCACCAGTGCCGCAGTCCCGGTCGCGGGCCCGCACCGGCGGTCATACGCTCCGAGACGTGACGTCCTCCCTGCCCCGCGCGGTCCGGCCGCGCCGCGCCCGGCCGCACTGGTGCGTGCGGGCGGCGCGGGCCGCGCTGGGCGGCGCGGTGGGGATCGCCTGGCTGGCGCTTCCGGTGATGACGATCAACAGCGGTACGGCGGTTGCAGCGGAGGCACTCCCCCGCGCCGGCCCGGTCGCCGCCGGTACCGCCGCACCCCCGCAGGACGAGACGTCGGGCGCCGACCTCGTCCTGCCGCTCGTCGCGGTGGGCGCGGCGGCGGTGGGCGCGGGGTACGGGTACGTGCGGCGCACCCGGCGGGCGAGGACACGGACGACACCGGGCGGCGGAGGCGCGGACGCGTCCCCGCCGCCTGCGGATCCGCTCTCCGGCGGCCGGATCGCCGGCCTCGACGGACTCGACGGACCGGGCGAACTCGACGCACGGGCCCGGCAGTCGCTGGTCCTGGCCGACGACTGCCTGCGCACCAGCCGGGAGGAACTGGGCTTCGCCGAGGCGGCCCGCGGCGGCGCGGACGTGGCGCCCTTCGCCGGGGCGGTCCGCGAGGCGGAGCGGGAACTGGCGGTGGCTTTCGGACTGCGGCTGCGCTACGACGCGGGCGACCCGGCGGACCCGTCCGCCCGGCGGCAGGTACTGGCCGGCGTGATCGGCCGCTGTGAGGAGGCCGGGCGGCTGCTGGACGCGGCGGCGGACGCTTTCGACGACGTGCGCGCACTGGACCGGGGAGTCGGCCGGGCGGTGGAGGTGGCGGAGACCCGTTTCCGGGCGCTGGCGGCGCGGACGCCGGCGGCGGAGGCCGTCCTGGCCGGCCTCGCACGGCGCTACGCCCCCTCGGCGTCGGACCAGGTGACGGGGTACACGGAACAGGCCAAGGACCGTCTGATGTTCGCGACGGTCCACCTCAACCAGGCGCGCCAGCGGGCGGACCTGGGCGAGACCGGCCGCGCCGCGGCTCATCTGCGGGCGGCCGAGGGCGCGGTGGCGCAGGCGGCCGTCCTCCTCGACGGCGTCGAACGCCTCGCCGCCGAGCTGGACGAGGCCGCGTCGATGGTGCCGGCCGCGCTGAGCGGGGCGGAGGCGGAGCGGGCGGGGGCGCGGAGCCGGCTCACGGGCGTGCCGGCCGGTGAGATCCGCTCCCGCGTCCTGCACGCGGACGCCGTCCTGGCCTCCGTACGGCAGGAATTGACCTCGGGCCGGCGCCACGACCCGCTGGACGTCCTGCGCCGGGTCGTCACGGCAACGGCTCCCCTGGACGCGGGGCGCACGGGAGTGCTCTCCGCCGCGGCCCTGCTCATCGCCCGCAGCGCGACCGCTGCGGCGGCGGACTTCGTCACGACGCACCGGGGAGCGGTGGGCGCCGCGGCCCGCACCCTGCTGGCCGGGGCGGAACGCCTCCTGGACTCGGACGACCCCGTCGGCCACCTGCGCGCCGACGCCCTCGCCCGCGAGGCCCGGGACCGTGCGGAGCAGGACGTCCGCACGCACGGAAACCCGTACACGGAGGCGGACGCCGACACCCCCGGCACGGCCGCCGCCGTCCTGGGCGGCCTCCTCCTCACTCCCTCCCCCACGGCCCCGCCCCCGCACTTCGGCGGCCCCCGCACGAGGGCGCGCCGGGTCGCCTCGCGCTCCTGACACCCCGTTACCCCATTTGTATGATGATGGGATCTTGACGCGAGCCGACCCTGCGGAAGGGGTCGGCGGACGGGGGGCGGTGCAGCGTGATCGAGCCGGGGGAGATTCCGCAGTTCACGGGTGATCTGGGGCTGCTGGAGAAGGCGTGCGGGGATCTGCGGGCGGATGCGGGTGGTGTGCGGGAT
>NZ_JOIY01000005.1 GCF_000720185.1 Streptomyces sp. NRRL S-340
GCGTTCGACCTGGAGGGGCAGCGGGTCGCAGGCGGTGACCAGCTCGCGCAGCGGGTGGCGGGCCAGGACCGCGTCCACCTCCGGCGTCAGCGCCGCCGCAAGCCGGGTCATCACCGGCAGCGAGTCGTCGTTCATCACCCGCACGGCCGCGAGCACGGTCTCCCGCTGCGGTCCCTCGGGCACCCCGGCCGCCGCCCGGCTGAGCAGCTCGGCGCCCTCCGCCAGCACCAGCCCGGCGTCGATGCCGGCCGGGACCTTGATGTGTGCGACGTGCCGCCAGGTGGCGACAGGGTCGCTCCACGCCTCCACGTGGTAGGTCCAGCGTCCGGTCGCGTCCGGTGTGACCTCCGCGCCCCAGCGGTCGGTGCCCGGCGCCAGCTCCCGCATCGGCGTCCACGGGCCCGGACGGCCCCCGGGATCGCGCAGGACCACGTTCGCCGCGACGGCGTGACTCGGGGTCGAACTCATGGGTGTCACCTCCACCGTGCTTGAGGCCGGGCTGACGCCCGGCCGGGAACCAGGTACTTCTCGGTCTGTCGCGGTGCGGTGGTCCCCCGCGGGGCGGGGGGACGGTGTGTGGCCCTACGCGCCGGCGGGGGAGCGCCGGTCCTTCGCCGGCCGGCGCCGGGTCCGTCCCGGGACCACGCCGACGTGCGGCCGGGCGGTGCCCTGTTCCCGCAGGTAGGTGACGAGGTTGGTGCGCAGGTAGCGCTCGGCCGCGTCCGCCGCCTCCCGCGCGCAGCGCTTGCCCATCAGCACGCACAGCGTGTAGCCCGAGTCCTCGAAGGTGGCCCGCACCCGGCGGTCGTCGGGAGACGCGAGCATCGCGCGTTCCCACACCCGGTAGTGCCGCAGATGCCGGGCTACTTCGGCTTTGGCAGGTAGCAGCATGGCGCCGTTCACCTTTCGGGAGCGCTCGATGGGCACGTTTCCCCGACGGTCGGGGCGGTGACCGCGCACGCGAGGCACGCGTCCCGTTCACGGCGCTCGAGACTTTCACTCATGGTGCACGTTCAACGACACAGCGTCCTGTTGGATCTTCAACCAGCTCACCCGCCCGGCGGACACCGGCCCGGTACCCCGTCCCACCCGCTCGTGTTGCACGAATGGCGTAGCGCCCGCACTGTGGATCTGACTCAGAGGCAACACATGCTCACGCTTCGTGCTCGGGGAACCGGCCCGCAAGGGCGGGGATGGAGCGCGGGCCTCGCCGGTGAGGAGCCAACGACGATGAAGACCGCAGTGCCCTGCTACTACCACCTCGACGTGGAAGTCAGCCCGGAACGGGTCGGACAGGTCAGGCGCATCCTGGCCGCTCACCTCCGGTTCTGGGACCTGGAGGACCTGGTCGACCCCGTGTGCGGGGGTGCCGAGATGCTGCTGAAAGCCATCGACGAGCACGCACGGGACAAGCACACGTCCATCGAGATGTGGTGGACCGGCCAGCACCTCATCACCGCGGTCGGGGAGAACAACCACGACCTGCGCCCGGACCAGGACCTGCGCACCTGCCTGGCCCGGATCGCGGCCACCAGCGACGGATGGGGCTGCTGCGCCTCCGAGACCGGCAGCAAGATCATCTGGTTCTCGCAGCGGGCCCGTGCCGGGGTGCGCGTCCCGCTGGTCCCGAAGGCTCCCGCCCCGACCCTGCGCGAGGGCCTCAAGCCGCCCCGCGCGCTGCCGGTCGCCGCGCTCGCCTCGCCGCTCAGCCGCCCCGAGGGCGTCCTGGAGGCGGCCCGGTGACCCGGCGGACGAACCGTGGAAAAGGGGTGCCCGTGCCCGTGTGGAGCGGGTACCCCTACCCGCTGGGCGCCGCCTACGACGGGGAGGGCACCAACTTCGCCCTGTTCAGCGAGGTCGCCGACCACGTCGAGCTCGTCCTCGTGGACGACGCGGGCACCCACCGCCGGGTGCCGCTGACCGAGGCCGACGGCTTCGTGTGGCACGGCTACCTGCCCGGCGTGGGGCCGGGCCAGCGCTACGGCTACCGGGTGCACGGTCCCTGGCACCCGGCGGCCGGCCACCGCTGCAACCCCGCGAAACTGCTCCTGGACCCCTACGCCAGGGCGGTGGACGGGCGGATGGACGACCACCCCTCGCTCTACGAACGCGCCCCGCACGGCCCCGACCCCTCCGACAGCGCCGGGCACACCATGCTCGGCGTGGTCACCGACCCGGCCTTCGACTGGGGCGAGGACCGTCCGCCCCGGCGCGCCTACTCCGACACGGTGATCTACGAGGCCCACGTGCGCGGCCTGACCCGCACCCACCCGGACGTCCCCCCGGAACTGCGCGGCACCTACGCCGGTCTCGCGCACCCCGCGGTCGTCGAGCACCTGACCTCGCTGGGGGTCACGGCCGTCGAGCTGATGCCGGTGCACCAGTTCGTGCACGACGGCGTGCTCCAGGGCCGCGGCCTGTCCAACTACTGGGGCTACAACACGATCGGCTTCTTCGCGCCGCACAACGACTACGCCGCCCACGGCACCCGAGGCGAGCAGGTCGCCGAGTTCAAGTCGATGGTCAAGGCGCTGCACGCGGCCGGCCTCGAAGTGATCCTCGACGTGGTCTACAACCACACCGCCGAGGGCAACGAGAAGGGCCCGACGCTGTCCTTCCGCGGCATCGACAACGCCTCGTACTACCGCCTCGTCGACGGCGACTGGGCGCACTACTACGACACCACCGGCACCGGCAACAGCCTGCTGATGCGCCATCCCTACGTACTCCAGCTGATCATGGACTCGCTGCGGTACTGGGTCACGGAGATGCACGTCGACGGCTTCCGCTTCGACCTCGCGGCCACCCTGGCACGGCAGTTCCACGAGGTGGACCGGCTCTCCGCGTTCTTCGACCTGATCCAGCAGGACCCGGTGATCAGCCGCGTCAAGCTGATCGCGGAGCCCTGGGACGTCGGCGAGGGCGGCTACCAGGTGGGCAACTTCCCGCCGCTGTGGTCGGAGTGGAACGGCCTGTACCGGGACGCCGTACGGGACTTCTGGCGCGGCGAGGAGCACACGCTCGGCGACTTCGCGTCCCGGCTGACCGGTTCCTCCGACCTCTACGCGCACAACCGGCGCCGCCCCCGCGCGAGCGTCAACTTCGTGACCGCGCACGACGGTTTCACGCTGCGCGACCTGGTGTCGTACAACGACAAGCACAACGACGCCAACGGCGAGGGCAACCGGGACGGCGAGAACACCAACCGGTCCTGGAACTGCGGGGCTGAGGGCGGCACCGACGACCGGGCCGTCCTGGAGCTGCGGGCGCGCCAGCAGCGCAACTTCATCGCCACCCTGCTGCTCTCCCAGGGCATCCCCATGCTGTGCCACGGCGACGAACTGGGCCGCACCCAGGGCGGCAACAACAACGCCTACTGCCAGGACAACGAGGTCTCCTGGATCGACTGGCGGCTGACCCGCGAGCAGCGCGAACTGGCGGACTTCACGCGGTACGTCATCGGTCTGCGCACCGCCCATCCGGTGCTGCGCCGCCGCCGCTTCTTCCAGGGCGAGACGGCCACCCGCGACGACCAGCCGCTGCCCGACCTGGTGTGGATGCTGCCGGACGGCCGGGAGATGGCGGAGGAGGACTGGCGGCGCTCCGACGCCCACTCCGTCATGGTCTTCCTCAACGGCGACGCCATCGCCGAACCCGACCCGCAGGGCCGGCCCGTGGTCGACGACTCGTTCCTGCTGCTGCTCAACGGCTACTGGGAACCGGTCGACTTCCGCCTGCCCGGCCCCGCCTACGGGGAGCGCTGGACCACGCTCGTCGACACCGCCGAGCCGCAGGGGCCGCCGGACGAGGCCGAGCACAAGTTCTCGGGCGACCTGCGCGTGGAGCCCCGCAGCCTGGTCCTGCTCTCGCGGCCCCCGAGAACGGCCCGCTGACACGCGCACCGCGGCCCCGCCCCTGCTCCACCGCAGGGGCGGGGCCGCGGTGCGCGACCGGTGCGGTCAGGCCTCCCTGCGCGAGGTCACCGTGAACTGCGCGCCGTCCGGATCACGCAGGACGGCCTCCTCGCTGCCCTCGCGCAGCACGCTGCCGCCGTGGCTCTCGGCCGCGCGGGCGCAGGCGGCGACGTCGGCCACCCGGAAGTGGATCTGCCAGTGCGGCCGGATGGTCGGGTCGGGCGCCGCCTCCAGGGCCCCGGACTCGATGCGGGCGACGATCTCGCCGTGGCTGCGCAGGACCACCTCGTTCCCCTCGTAGCGGACCTCGCAGCAGCCGGGCCGCTCCGACGCCCAGTCCAGGACCTCGCCGTAGAAGATCGCGGCGTCGAACGCGTCGCGCGTGTGCAGCCGGATGAAGGCGGGCGCGGCCTTGCGCCAGGTCTCCCAGTCGGTGAACAGCTCACCTTCCCAGATCCCGAAGGTCGCGCCGTCCCGGTCGGCGAGCAGCGCCGCCCGGCCGGGCGGCAGGGAGATCGGGCCGACCGCCGACGTGCCGCCGCGCTCCTGCACCCGGGAGACGGCCCGGTCGGCGCTCGGAACGGCGAAGTACGGCGTCCAGGCCACCGCCATCTGCCACATGGACGCCACCGCCGCGATCCCCGCGACCGGCGCACCGTCGGCGAGCGCGATGCGGAAGCGGTCGCCGAGTCTGGCCGAGCGCCACTCCCAGCCGAGCACGGCCCGGTAGAAGTCCTCCGTGGCCTCCAGATCGCGGCTGGTCAGGCTGACCCAGCACGGCGCGCCGCACACCGTGTGCGTGGAGAGGGGGCCGGTCGTGGGGCGGGCGGCTGTCGTGTCGTGGTTCATGGCACGTCCTGGTCTCGTCGACCGGTGGCCACCGGTCTGTCACCAGTGTCCGACCGGAACCCGCAAGGGCGCCTGCCGAGTACCCCCCGCGTACCGCCGAAACGGCACCGGGGGGCCTCGGCGCGCAGGTCAGCCGGTCTCGGCCAGCAGTTCCTCACGCAACTGGGCGAAGCAGCCGCTCAGCAGCCGCGAGACGTGCATCTGCGAGATGCCGAGCTGCTGCGCGATCCGGCTCTGCGTCATGCCCCCGAAGAAGCGCAGGTAGAGGATCATGCGCTCGCGCTCGGGCAGCGCCTCCAGACAGGGCCGCACCGCCACCCGGTCCACCACGAGGTCGTAGCGCGGGTCGGACTCGCCGAGGCCGTCGCCGAGCGCGTAACCGTCCGTGCCCGGGACCTCCGCCTCCAGCGACAGCGCGGCGAAGCAGTCCAGGGCCTCCATCCCGGTGCGCACGTCACTCGCGCTCAGGTGCGTGTACGCGGCGATCTCCGCCACGGTCGGGGCCCGGCCCGGCGTCGTCTGCGCCAGCTCCTTCGCCGCCCGCCGCACCCGGTTGCGCAGGTCCTGGACCCGGCGCGGCACGTGCAGCGTCCACATGTGGTCGCGGAAGTGCCGCTTGATCTCGCCGGTGACCGTCGGGACGGCGTACGCCTCGAACGCGTAGCCGCGCGCCGGATCGTAGTGGTCGACCGCCTTGACCAGGCCGAGCGCCGCCACCTGGTACAGGTCCTCCAGGGCCTCGCCGCGGCCGCGGAAGCGGACCGCGATCCGCTCGGCCATGGGCAGCCACACCTGGACCAGCTCGTCCCGCAGCGCCTTGCGCTCGGGCCCGTCGGGCAGCCCCGCCAGCCGTTCGAAGGCGGCTGCGGTGTCGGGGGCGTCGTCGTGCGGGTGGGTCTTGGTTCTGCCGGTGGTACGCATGCGCTGCGCCTCCCTCAGCAGGTGCTGGATGGACGGACACCACGGGAGGCGCGGGGCAGTCCTGCACGGAATGCGTCGGGGCCCGGCGCGCCGGCTCCCACGGGCGTGCCTCCGGTCCGAAGCACTGAAATGCGGATTCCCGGAGCCGGTCGTTCCGAAACAATTCTCCGAATGCGGTGACGGTATGCGACCGCGCGATTCTAATTCGTCGCCGCCCGGTCGGGAATTCTGTCGCGGAAAGTCAGAGACGGGTGAAAGCAAAGGCCGCTGAAATCTACGGCGGAAAATGATGTGCATTCAACCAAGGCTTGGGGCTGGTGCTCGCCGCGCTCGGTTTGACCCGCTTTTGGGGATGCTTACCTCTGCTACAGAGGTAACGTCGGACCATGGAACCGGAATCCGGCCCCGCCCCCGTGGCCGCACCCGTGTCCGATCCCGGGCCCGTGCCCGTCCCCGGGCCCGCACCGGACGCCTCCGCCGAAGAGCTGGCCGACGCCCTCGTGGCGGTGCAGCGGCTGATCCGGCGCAGGCTGCGGGCCGGGCTGACCGTGGCCCGGCTGCGCGGCGCCGAGGTCGAACTGCTGCGCCTGGTCGAGTCCCGGCCCGGCATCGGCGTCTCGGAGGCGGCCGAGGAACTGCACCTGGCGGGCAACTCCGTCTCGACGCTGGTCAACCGGCTGGTCGGGGACGGGCAACTGGTGCGGGAGACGGACCCCGCCGACCGCCGGGCCGCCCGCCTGCTGCTGACGGAGGCGGCCGGGGCGCGGCTGCGGAACTGGCGCGCGCGCCGCGCCGCCCTGGTCCGCGCCCAGGTCGACCGGCTGGCCCCGGCCGACCGCGACGCGCTGCGCGCGGCGGTCCCGGCCCTGCGCAGGCTGGCCGGGAACCTGCGCGAGGAGGCCGACCGCCCATGACGAACGACATCCCCGGCGAGCCGGCCGGCGACGCCCGCGACACCGCCGACGCAGAGGCCGGCGACACCCGCGACACCCGCGACACCCGCGGCGCCCGCGACACCCCCGACGAACCGGTCCACGACGCCCGCGACACCGCCGACGCACCGGCCCCCGGGATCAGGGACACGTCTGGCGAACCCGAACCGGCCTGCGAGGCCGAGGCCCGCTCGGCCCGAGAGGCCACGGCGCGGGCGGTCCGCGAGACCACCGCCCGGACAGTACCCGGGGCCGCCGCCGCAGCGCCCCGCGAGGCTGCCGGCGGACCGGTCCGCGACGAGAGGGCCCGGACCGTCCCCGACGCCGTCACCTGTGCCGGGCTCGTCTACGCCTTCGGCGGGACGCGCGCCGTGGACGGGCTGGACCTGACCGTGCGCCCGGGGGAGGTGTTCGGGCTGCTCGGGCCCAACGGGGCCGGCAAGACCACCGCGATCCGCTGCATCACCACCCTCCTGCCGGTCCCCGCCGGCATGGTCCGTGTCTTCGGCCACGATCCGGCGGGCGACCGGATGGCCGTACGCCGTCTGCTGGGCTACGTCCCCCAGCAGCTGTCCGCCGACGCCGCCCTCACCGGCCGGGAGAACGTCACCCTCTTCGCCCGCGTCTTCGACGTCCGGCGCCGCGAACGCGCCGCCCGGGTCGCCCAGGCGCTCGCCGCCGTCGGTCTCGCGGAGGCCGCCGACCGGCTGGCGAAGACGTACTCGGGCGGCATGGTCCGCCGCCTCGAACTGGCCCAGGCCCTGGTCAGCGCGCCCCGTCTGCTGATCCTCGACGAGCCGACCATCGGTCTGGACCCCATCGCCCGCACCGGTGTGTGGGAGCACATCGACGCCGTGCGCGCCGCCACCGGCATGACGGTCCTGGTCACCACGCACTACATGGACGAGGCCGACCAGTACTGCGACCGGGTCGCCCTGCTGCACCGCGGCCGCGTCCGGGCGCTCGGCACCCCCGCCGAGCTGCGGCAGGGTCTCGGCGAGCGGCGCCGCGCCCGGGGCGGCCCGGCCGCCGGCGCGCCGCCCACGCTGGAGGACGTCTTCCGCGACGTGGCCGGCAGCGGCCTGGACGACACCACAGGAGATTTCCGCGATGTCCGAAGCACCCGCCGCACCGCCCACCGGGTCGGCTGACCCCGCCCGCGCGGACGGCATCGGCCTGCTGGTGCGGCCCCCGCGGGCCCGCGCGGGCCGGCTGCTGCTGCCCGCCCGCGTCGCCGCCATGTGCGCCGTGGAACTGCAAAAGCTCCGGCACGACCGCACCGAGCTGTACACCCGTGCCGTCCAGCCCGCCCTGTGGCTGCTCATCTTCGGCCAGACCTTCTCCCGCATCCACGCGATCCCGACCGGCGGCCTGCCCTACCTGGACTTCATGGCGCCCGGCATCATCGCCCAGTCCGCCATGTTCATCGCCATCTTCTACGGCATCCAGATCATCTGGGAGCGTGACGCGGGTGTCCTCGACAAGCTCCTGGTCACGCCCACGCCGCGCGCGGCGCTGGTCACCGGCAAGGCGTTCGCGGCCGGGGTGAAGTCGCTGATCCAGGCCCTCGTGGTCGTCGTCATCGCCGCGCTGCTCGGGGTGGCGATGACCTGGAACCCGCTCCGGCTGCTCGGCGTCGCCGCGGCCGTGCTCCTCGGCTCGGCGTTCTTCTCCTGCCTGTCGATGACCATCGCCGGCATCGTGCTCAGCCGCGACCGGCTGATGGGCATCGGACAGGCCATCACCATGCCGCTGTTCTTCGGTTCCAACGCCCTGTACCCGGTGGCCGTCATGCCCGGCTGGCTGCAGGCCGTCAGCAAGGCCAACCCGCTCAGCTACCAGGTCGACGCCCTGCGCGGCCTGCTGCTCGGCACCCCCGCGCACCTCGCGCCCGACTTCGCCGTGCTCGTCGGGGCCGCCGCGGCCGGCGTCGCCGCGGCCTCCGCGCTCCTCGGCCGGCTGGCCCGGTGACGGCCGCCTGGCAGGCCGCCGCCGAAGTGATCTGCGGCACGCTCGCCCCGGCCCCTCCGGCCGTCCGTCCGGCGATTTCTCCAGCGCACGGCTTGATCACCGATCAATGCGAGGGAATTCCCTGTCCACGGCGCATTCCGTGCATTTGACAGTGCACTCGGCCCACAGATAGGAAGCAGCTCTTGGAAGTCGAGAGGTGCACCGTGTACGAGCCGAACGTGGTCGGGGACTGGCAGGAGTACGAGGAGCATGCCGGCCTGCGCGTCCGCGTCCACCGACTGGAGCAGGCCGAGCCGCCCCGCGGACGTGACGACGCCGCCGACGGGCTGACGTACTTCCGCATCCGGGTCACCGTCGAGAACCGCGGTACCGAGCACTTCGGCGTCCACCTGGAGGACGGCCAGATCGACGTGCGGATCGGGCCCGACGGGGAGGGCGCGTTCGTCGACTGGCGCAACTCGCAGTTCATCGAGGGCTATGACGTACACCCGCTGCGCCGTGCCACCGCCGTGCTCTACGCGGCCGGCCCGGAGGAGTTCCTGACCCAGGTCGACGTCCAGGTCCAGCTGCGCGTCGACGACGAGTGGACCGACCGCCGTCTGTGGAGCGGCGGCATCGGCGTGCACGAGGGGCCCGTCGGCGCGGGCGCGTGCTGTCCGGGCGGGCAGGGCGGCCTGGCCCACCAGATCAGCGTGTTCCTGCGCGACCAGGCGGAGCCGGGCGCCACCGGCTGACCCGGCCGCCCGGCCCGCTCCCGCCCCGGCAGTCCGGTCCTGGGTCCTGCTCCGCCCGCTCCGTGCGCCGTTGCCGTGACGTCAGTGCGGAATGCCGTCGATGATCTCGCGGGCGCCCTGACGCAGCAGGGCCACGGCGACCGACGTGCCCAGCGTCGCGGCGTCCAGCCGGCCGGCCCACTCGTGGGCGTTCAGCCGGGTCTTGCCGTCCGGGGTGAACACACACGCCCGCAGGGACAGTTCGCCGCTCCGGTCGACCTGCGCGTACCCGGCGATCGGGCTGTTGCAGTGGCCCTGCAGCACGTGCAGGAACATCCGTTCGGCGCTCGCCGCGCGATGCGTGTCGCCGTCACCGAGCCCGCTGACGGCCTCGATCAGCGCGTCGTCGTCCTCGCGGCACTGCAGGGCGAGGATGCCCGCGCCGATCGGCGGCATCATCGCCTCCGCGGACAGCACCTCGGTGACCACGTCCTGCCGTCCGATGCGCTCCAGACCGGACGCGGCCAGCAGCAGCGCGTCCGCCTCACCGGCCGCCAGCTTCTCCAGCCGCCGGTTGGCGTTGCCGCGGAAGGGCACGCACGTGAGGTGCGGGTGGGACGCGGCCAGCTGGGCGATCCGGCGCACCGCCGACGTACCGATCCTGGTGCCGGGCGGCAGCTCGTCGAGGGTGAGCCCGCCGGGGTGGACGAGGGCGTCACGGACGTCGTCCCGCTTCAGGAACGCGGCGAACGTGGTGCCCGCCGGCAGCGGCCGGTCCGCGGGCACGTCCTTCAGGCAGTGCACCGCGAGATCCGCCTCACCCGCGAGCAGGGCGGCGTCGACCTCCTTGGTGAACGCCCCCTTGCCCTCGACCTTCGCCAGGTCGCCCAGCCACTTGTCGCCGGTGGTCTTCACCGGCACCACCTCGGTGCGCACACCGGGGTGCAGGACGGCCAACTCGGCGCGGACGCGCTCCACCTGAGCGAGCGCCATGGGCGAGTCGCGGGAGACGATACGGATCAGTTCGGGCACGGACATGCGGGACACGATAGACCTTCGCCGCGCCCTGTGAGCCCCGGGCCCGGCCGCTCCCTCACGGCCGCGTGTCGTCCGGCAGGTCCGCCGCCGCGTCCTCGGGGGCGAGGTCGGGGCGCAGCCGCAGCCACGACGGCTGGCGCAGCATGCCCGCCCGGGTGCGGACGCTGTAGCGCACCTCGCCGACCAGACGGGGCAGCACCCAGTGCGCCCCCGGTGCGGCCGGTACGGGGGCGAACGGGCACACGGGGGTGGCCAGCGCGGCCAGCAGCCCGGCCAGCTCCGTCCGCTCGGCCTCGCTCCAGCCGGTGCCCACACTCCCCACGTAGCGCAGTCTCCCGCCGCCGCGCTGGCCCACCAGCACCGCGCCCGGCAGACCGGTGAGCCGCCCCTTGCCGGGCAGCCAGCCGCCCACCAGCACGTCCTCGCTGCGCATGTTGCGGATCTTGATCCAGGCGCGGGAGCGCACCCCCGGCTCGTAGACCGAGTCCAGCCGTTTGCACACCAGCCCCTCCAGCCCGTGCTCCCGGGTCGCGGCCAGGGCGCGGGCGCCGTGACCGACCACGGCGGTGGGCGTGGACCAGTACGGCCCGTGCAGAGCGAGCGCCTCCAGCCGCTCGCGGCGCCGGACGTAGGGCAGCGCGAGCAAGGGGTCACCGCCCAGGTGCAGGACGTCGAACAGCACGAGGTGGACGGGGACCCGCGCCGCCCGGCGCGCCGCGAGAGCGGGCGCGTGGGCCAGTCCCATCCGGCCCTGGAGCAACTGGAAGCTCGCCCGGCCCTCCTCGTCCAGTGCCAGCACCTCCCCGTCCAGCACCGCGGGCGTGGCTCCGAGCGCCCTGCCGAGCGGCGCCAGTTCGGGATAGGCGGCCGTGATGTCCTGCCCGGACCGGGCCCGCAGCAGCACCGAACCGTCGCCCGGCAGGTAGACCACCGCCCGCTGACCGTCCTGTTTCGTCTCGTACGCCCAGCGGGCGTCCTGCGCGGCGGCCGGCAGGGGGCCGGGCGTGGCGAGCATGGGCGCGATCAGTGGCAGGGTCACGGCTGAGGTGTCGACGCGCGGGCCGCCCGCCACGCGCCCCGCGGTCCGCTTTCCCCTGATCGGGCGCGGCCCCCGGCCGGCCGGGCCGCCCCGCCGTACCTACTGTCCAGTAGGATCGCGCCCCGGATCCGCCCGGGATCCGCCCCCGATCTGCCGTGGCCCGACGCGGACCTGCCGCGGGGCGGCGGCAGGTCTCCTGGAAGGAGGAACCGTGTCCCGGTCCCCACGCTCGCCCCTGCTGCTCGCCGGCCTGCTGGCCACCGCGGGTG
The DNA here is from genome assembly GCF_000720185.1 of Streptomyces sp. NRRL S-340. GTDB lineage: Bacteria > Actinomycetota > Actinomycetes > Streptomycetales > Streptomycetaceae > Streptomyces. The sequence continues at coordinate 11,647 of NZ_JOIY01000005.1, forward strand.
CCGCCCACTTCGCCTCCCCCCGGCAGTTCGACGCGATCGTCCCGCGCGCCCTGCCGGGCAGCCCCCGCGCCTGGACCTACGCCGGCGGCGCCGCCGAACTCGCGCTCGCCGCCGCCCTGGCCGCGCCCCGCACCCGCAAGGGCGCCGCGCTGGCCACGGCCGCCTTCTTCGTCGGGGTCTTCCCCGCCAACGTGAAGATGGCCGCGGACTGGCGCCACCGGCCCGCCCGGCAGCAGGCCGCCGCCTTCGCACGGCTGCCGCTCCAGGTGCCGCTCGTGCTGTGGGCCCGGGGCGTCGCCCGGGGCGCGGAGCGCGCCGCGTGAGCGGGCGCGGCGCGGTGCGCGAGGGCGACACCGTCGAGGACTTCGCGCTGCCGGACGAGACGGGCACCACGAGGACCCTGACCGCGCTGCTGGCCGAGGGTCCTGTCGTGCTGTTCTTCTACCCGGCCGCCCTCACCCCCGGCTGCACCGCCGAGGCCTGTCACTTCCGGGACCTCGCCGCCGAGTTCGCCGCGCTCGGCGCGCGGCCCGTCGGCATCAGCGGTGACACGGTGGACCGCCAGCGGGAGTTCACCGGGCGGCACGGCCTCGGCATGCCCCTGCTGTCCGACCCGGAGGGCGCCGTCCGCGAACGGTTCGGCGTGCGCCGCGGGCTGACGCTCGCTCCGACCCGACGCGCGACCTTCGTCATCGCCCAGGACCGCACCGTCCTCGCGGTCGTCCGCAGCGAACTGCGCATGAACACCCACGCCGACCGCGCCCTGGCCGTGCTGCGCGCCCACCGCGCCTGAGCGCGGCGGCCCCGCGGCGGGCACGGCTGCCGGGGAGGGTGCCGCGGCCGGGGCCGCTCACTCCTCCCCGCCCTCGGCGGCGACCTGCGCCAGCGTACGGCCGGTGCGCACCGAGCGGGCCCGCCGCGGATCGGGGGTGCCGTGCCCGCCCCCGGCCCGGCCCTCGGCCTTCTTCACCAGCAGCCAGGCCTCCTCCCCGCCCTCGTCCCGGCCGTCCCGGAAACGGGTGAGGGCGTACTCGCCGCGCAGCTTGGAGCCGTGCAGCCGGAAGGTGGCGTGCCCGCGCTCCAGCGACTGGGCGAAGTCCACGGGGCGCCCCCTGCGGTCGTGGCTCAGCGGCTCGTACGTGCCCCGGTCCCAGACGACCACGGTGCCGCCGCCGTACTCGCCCTTCGGGATCACGCCCTCGAAGTCCTCGTACTCCAGCGGATGGTCCTCGGTGGGCACCGCGAGCCGCTTGTCGTGCGGGTCGCCGGAGGGGCCCTTGGGCACCGACCAGGATCTCAGCACGTCCCCCACCTGGAGCCGGAAGTCGAAGTGCATCCGGCGGGCGTCGTGGATCTGCACCACGAACCGGGGACCGGGTCCCTCACCGGTCCGCCGGCCCGACGGCTCCCGGGTCCGCCCGAAGTCCCGCTTGCCCCGGTACTCACGCAGCCGCTCGTCCCTGACCACCTCGGCCTCCTCACGTTCGCGCCACCCGGCCACACCGGGTACCCCCCTGGCCGGAAGGGACCCGTGCGCCTGCGTGACCGCGTCGGAACCTTCCCGCCGGTGCCCGGGGCCGCGGCCCGGTGCGTCCGGCGGCTCACGGCGGGCGGGCCGACCGCCGGGTGGCGCCGCGGCCGTCGCCGATAGGGTGAGCGGTGATCGACGGGACGGGCGGGAATCGGGGACGATGACGGCGGACGGCAGCGGCGGCGGCGCCGAGGACAGGAACGGCGGCAGGGAGGGCGCGCGGCCCGCCTCCCGCGACGTCACGCGGCCCACCTCCCGCGACGTCGCACGGCTCGCCGGTGTCTCGCACACCGCGGTGTCCTTCGTGTTCAACGGCCGGGCCGAGGGCAACCTCTCGCCCGCCACCCAGGAACGCATCCGGCAGGCCGCCGCCCAGCTCGGCTACCGCCCCGACCCGGTCGCGCGCGGCCTGCGCAGCCGCCGTACGGCGGTGCTCGGCCTGGTCACCGACGAGATCGCGTCCTCGCCGTTCGCGGGAAGGCTGCTGCGCGGGGCCATGGAGGCGGCCTGGAGCAGCGACCACCTCATCCTCACCGTCGACACCGGCGGCGACCGGGCCAAGGAGGACGCGGCCGTCGCCGAGCTCCTCGACCGGAGGGTCGACGGGATCATCTACGCGGCCATGTCACTGCGCCGGGTCCGGGTCCCCGAGGGGCTGCACCGGACCCACTCCGTGCTCGCCAACTGCCTTCCCGAGGACGGCTCGCTGCCCGCCGTGGTCCCCGCCGAGCGGGCCGGGGGCGGCGGTGCCGCCCGGCTGCTGCTCGACCACGGGCACCGCCGGCTCGCCGTGATCGGCGGCCTCGACGACATCGCGTCGCGCGAGCGGCTGCGCGGCTTCCGCGACGCGCTGCGCGCCGAGGGCGTCACCGTCCCGCCCGAGTGGGTGGTGCGCACCGGGGGCGAGATCTCCAGCGGGTACGAGGGCGCGGTCAGGCTCCTGGAGGGCGCCCCCGCCGGGCAGCGGCCCACGGGGGTCTTCTGCTACAACGACCGGGTCGCGGCGGGCGTCCTGCACGCCGCGGCCCGGCTCGGCATCGAGGTGCCCGCGGGCCTGTCCGTGGTCGGCTACGACGACCAGGAGCACATGGCCGCCTTCCTCACCCCGGCGCTCACCTCCGTGGCGCTGCCCCACCGGGCGATGGGCGAGACGGCCGCGCGGCTGCTCCTGGAGGCCCTCGCCACCGGCCGCACCCCGCCGGCCACCACCCGTCGGCTGGCCTGCCCGGTGGTCAGCCGCGCGTCGGTGGGACCAGCGCCCATCCGGTGACCTCCGCGGCGGGGGCGTCGACCGTGAGTTCCGGGACGTCGCCGGGCCGCCGGTAGACGCGCTCGGTGAGCGTCGCCCGGCCGGCGGCGAAGAGTTCCACGAGCGAACCGTCGACGAGGACCCGCACCGTCAGCCGCGGCCCGCCCGGCACCCGCACCGTGCGGGGCCCGGAGCCCTCGCGGCCCGCACGGGGGCGCTCGCCGCCGTCCAGGGTGACCGTGCCCGCGGCCGGGTCCAGCCGCACCGACAGGTCCGCGCGCCCGTCCGGGGACCGCAGCAGGGTCGCCGTCGTGCGCCCGCGGGCGGTGACCGTGAGGTCGTAGGCGTCCGGGAGCCGGACCCGGCGGCCCGGGCGCGTGACGAACGGTTCCGGTGCGCGCAGCAGGTCGAGTTCCGGGGCGGGGAGCACCCGCAGGGAGCCGTCCGGGCGGGTGCCCACGACCCGGGGGGCGGTGAGGACCCCGGCCCACCCCGCCCGTTCCACCTCCGCGGGCGCGCGCGCCTCCCACGACCAGCCCCACATCAGGGTCCGGTCCTCCTCCTGGAGGACCGCGGGCGCGTAGAAGTCGCGTCCGTGGTCGAGCCGGCCCCCGCCTCGCGCCGCGAACCGCAGCCCGCCCCGGCCGTCGGGGACCAGGTCGCCGGTCAGATGGCCGGTGGCGCACGGATCGCCGTCCCACAGCGACACGGCCAGCACCCAGGTGTCCTGCGCCGTCCGGAACAGCTGCGGGCACTCCCAGCCCACCGCCCCGTCGCCGAACACGGCGGCGGCGACCGGGTCGGATCCGTCGAGCAGGACTCCGGCGAACCGCCAGTCGGTCAGGTCCTCGCAGTCGTACAGCAGCACGGACGGCGTGCCGTCGGCGTGCCCGGCGCCGACGAGCGCCCAGCGCCGCCCGCCGTGCCGCAGGACGAACGGGTCGCGGAACATGACCACGTCCAGGCCGGCGGGCGGTGCGGACACCACGGGTCCGGGCAGCGGCCGCCACTCGGTGAGCCGGTCGTCGTCGGGGTCGGCGGCCCTGGCCAGGCAGATGGCGCCCACTCCGGCGTGCCGCTGGTCGATGCCGGTGTAGACGGCGGTGGGCGTGCCGGCGTCGTCGACCACGCACCCCGACCAGCAGCCCGCCTCGTCGGGGCCGCCGGGGACGGGGGTGAGGGCGAGCGGGTGGTGTTCCCAGTGGGCGAGGTCGGGGCTGGAGGCGTGGCCCCAGTGGATGTCGGCGTGCACCGGCGCGCCCGGGTTGTGCTGGTAGAAGAGGTGGTAGCGGCCCCGCCAGCGGAAGGGCCCGTTGGGGTCGTTCATCCAGTGGGCGGGCGGGCGGACCCGGAAGCGCGGTGCGTCGGGGCCGGTGGCGGACCGGGGGGCGGGGCTCAACGGTTGACTCCTGCGGAGGTGATGCCCTCACGCAGAGGGCGCTGGCCGACGACGAACACGGCGACGGCGGGGAGCATGGACAGCACGACACCGGCGAGGACCACCGAGACGGAGCCGGTGCCGAGGTTGCCCTGGAGGGAGACCAGCCCCAGCGGCAGGGTGTAGTTCTGGGCGGAGGTCTCCAGGATGAGCGGGCGGAAGAACTCGTTCCAGTGGTAGTTGAAGGCGAGCACGCCGACGATCGCGAGGCCGGGCGCGGCCAGCGGGGCGTAGACGGAGCAGAAGATCCGCCAGGGCCCGGCGCCGTCCAGCATGGCCGCTTCGCCCAGGTCCCGGGGCATGCCGAGGAAGTACTGCCGCATCAGGAAGGTGCCGAACGCGGTCGGGAAGGCCGGGACGATCAGGCCGAGCAGGGTGTCGGTCAGGCCCATCGACTTCAGCACCAGGAACACCGGCACGATCGTGACCTGCAACGGCACCATCATGGTCGCCAGGACCAGCCCGAACAGCGGCTTCTTGAACCGGAACTCCAGGCGGGCGAAGGCGTATCCGGCGAGCCCCGCCGTGATCATCTGGCCCACCGCGATCAGCGCCGTGACCAGCGTGGAGTTCAGGGCGAGCAGCCACACGTCGAGCTGCTCGAAGACCCCGCGGTAGGCGGCGGCGCTCGGGTGGGCGGGGATGATGCGCGGGGGCAGGTCGAAGGACTGGGCGGGGGTGCGCAGCGAGGTGGAGACGGTCCACAGGACCGGCCCGAGGGTCAGCAGGGCGCACAGGGTCAGCCCGGCGATCCGCGCCCACGGCGCGAGGAGGTGCCGGGCGCGGCTGAGGGAGGGGGACGCTTGGCTCATGGCGGTCACCGGGCTCACTGGTAGTGGACGAAGCGCCGGCTGAGCCGGAACTGGAGGGCGGTGACCGCCATGACCAGGACGAACAGCAGCACGCCCACCGCGGACGCCTCACCGAAACGGAGCTGCTCGAAGGCCTTCTCGTAGATGACCATGACGACCGTCCGGGTGGCGTCGCCTGGGCCCCCCTCGGTCAGGACGTACGGCTGCTCGAAGACCTGGAGGGCGTTGATGATGCCGACCACGGACGCGACGAGCAGCGTGGGCGACAGCAGCGGCAGCGTGACGGCGAGGTGCTTGCGCAGCCCCCGGGCGCCGTCCAGGGAGGCTGCCTCGTGGATTTCCTTCGGGATGTTGTTCAGCCCGCCGACGAAGAGCAGGAAGGAGAAGCCGAACTGCTGCCAGACGTAGACCAGGACGACCGTGGCCAGCGCCGCGTGCTCCGACGTCAGCCACGGTACCGGGGCGATGCCGGCCAGCCCGAGCAGCCAGTTGACGACACCGAAGTCCTGGTTGAAGAGGTACTTCATCACCACGGAGATCGAGGCGGCGGACAGCACCAGCGGGAAGAAGAACGCCGAACGGAACACCGACCGCAGCCAGGCGGGCATCCGCCCGTCCACGGTGAGGGCGAGCGCGAGGGCGACGGTCAGCTGCAGGGCGACCGCGAGCACCATGAAGACGAGCGTGTTGCGGAAGGAGACCAGGACGGTCGTGTCCCCGAGGGCCTCGCGGTAGTTGGCGCCGCCCGCGAAGCCGGGGGAGTCGATCACGTTCCAGTGGAAGAGGCTGAGCACCACCGAACCGGCGATCGGCACCACGGTGAAGACGACGATGCCGAGGACCGTCGGTGCCAGGAACAGCGCGGCCAGCAGCCGCGTGCCCCGCTCGCGCGTGGCGGGCCGGGCGGCGGCCCGGGCGGCGGGGGCGGCCGGTGCGGCCGCTCGCGTCCGCCGGGACGGGAGCCGGGTGTTCGTCATGCGTCACGCTCCATGGCCTTCTCCAGGTCGTCCTGCATCCGGCGCAGCGCGGGGCCCACCGCGCGCGGCGCGGCGAGGGCCGTTCCGGTGTGTTTGAGCAGGACCTGCGTCACCTCCGCGACCTGGGGCGGCGCCGGGACGGGGCCGGTGTCGGGGAACTTGTCGAGGGTGTCGTAGAAGATCCGCCAGTGCGCCGGGCCGGTCACGGCGTACCGGGCGGAGGTCAGCATCGAACGGCGGGCCGGGGTGGTCTGGTTGGCCCGGAACAGCCGGGTGAGGGTGTCCCGGCGGACGGCGTACTTGATGAACTCCCAGGCCGCGTCCTGCTTCTTGGAGGTGCGCAGCAGCGCGTAGCCGGCGGCGCCGAACTGGTGGCGCCTGCTGAGCCGGCGAGGGAAGTAGCGCACGTCGTAGGCGTCGGGCCTCATGCCCGCCAGGTGCAGCCCGCCCGCCCAGAAGCCGCCCGCCGGGGTGACGCCGACCCGGCCGGTGGAGAACACCCCGACGAGGTTGCTGCCGTTGCCTCCCTCCGGACGGGTGCACAGGCCCTCCGCGACGAGGGAGGCGAGATAGTCGTACGCCTCCTCGACCGGGGCGTCCGTGGCCTGCGGAGTGGTCCACCGGAAGCCGCCGCCCCGGCCGGCGCGCTCGGCGGCGGGGTAGAAGGTGTTCCACAGCCAGTCGCCGCCGGGTGCCCGGGACTCGGCGAGGAGGTTGGTCCCGTTCGCGAACAGCCAGGGCACGACGCCGCCCCACAGGCGGTTGGTCCAGAAGTACGGGGTGAAGTGGGCGCCGCCGGAGCGCTTCATGCGGCGCAGCAGCGCGGTGAAGTCGTCCCGGGTCCAGTCGGCGGGCGGCAGTTCGGCGCCCGCCCGCCGCAGCACCTGCCGGTTGAGGTACATGTCGGCCGCGTTGAACTCGACCGGAAGCTGGTACAGGCTCCCTTCGTACATCATCGACTCCACCAGCGAGGGGTGGACGTCGGCGAAGTACTCGCGCAGTTCCGCCGCGTCGCGGCGCACCCAGCCGTCCAGCGGGACGCCGAGCCGCTTCGCGAACAACTGGACGCCCTCGGTGGCGACGTAGACGAGGTCGGGGGCGGTGCCCGCGGCGATCTGGGTGAGGACCTTGGCGAAGAAGTCCGGCCAGTCGACGGCCTGGACGGCGTCGATCCGCACGTCGATGCCGGGGTGCAGGGCACGGAAGCCGTCGCGGAGGGCGCGCACGGCGGCCGGGTCGAAGGCGGAGCCGAGGGTGGCGACGACGAGGGAGCCGTCGTCGCGGCCCGGGATGTCGGCTCCGGTGAGGCGGTCCCAGCTCGCGGCGGTGCCGGCCAGGGCGGCTGCCCCCGTGCCGTAGGCGCCGTACCTGAGCAGCGCCCGGCGGGAGGGTAGGACGTCGGTCATCGTGGACCTAACTCGTGTTAGCAGGCAGGTGACGCCCCGATGATGAAAACCGTGCGACTCCCCTGTCAAGGGGCGCGAACGCTTGACCTTTAACGAGTTAGGTCTACAGTCCTGGACCCATGAGCCGCCGCCGGCCGGGCCCGCCGGCGGCGCACCCCTGCCCGTCCGAGGAGAGGAACCTCGCGTGGTGCGTGACATGACCAGGAGAGCGCTGTTCGCGGGAACGGCCGCGGGAACGGCCGCGGCGCTGCTGCCCGCGGCCCCGGCGGCGGGCGCGGGCCGGCCGGGCGCGGCGGTGCCGGCGGGCCCCCGGCGGCCGGACGCCGTCCCCGCCGCCCGCTACCGTGCCGGATACCACTTCACCGTCCCCGACCAGTGGAAGAACGACCCGCAGCGCCCCCTGTGGATCGACGGCGAATACCACTACTACTACCTGTACAACGCCGACTACCTGGCAGGCGAGGTCGGCACCGCCTGGCGCCTGGCCACCAGCACCGACCTGGTCTCCTTCCGGGACCGGGGCGTCGCCGTGCCCAAGGACACGACGCCCAACGGCGACCTCTGGTCCGGATCGGCCGTGGTGGACACCCACGGCACCGCGGGGTTCGGCGCGGGGGCGGTGGTCGTCATCGTCACCATGTCACCGGGCGGCGGCACCGATCACCAGGAGCAGTTCCTGTACTACTCCACCGACGGCGGACGGACCTTCACCCCCTACGGCACCGGCCCCGTCCTGCCCAACCCCGGCGTGGCCGACTTCCGCGACCCCAAGGTGATCCGCGACGAGGAACGGGGCCGGTGGGTGATGGCCCTCGCCCAGAACGACACCATCGGCTTCCACCACTCCGCCGACCTGAAGTCCTGGACGCCCGCCGGCGGCTTCACCCACCGCGGCCTCGGTGTCCTGGAGTGCCCCGACCTGTTCCGCATCACCGCCGCGGACGGCACCGCCAAGTGGGTGCTGGGTGTCAGCGCCAACGGCAAGGCCGCCGGACTGCCCCACACCTACGCCTACTGGACCGGCTCCTTCGACGGCGGCGCCTTCACCCCCGACGCCGCCGACCCGCAGTGGCTCGACCACGGCTGGGACTGGTACGCGGCCGTCACCTTCGACCGGCACCGCGCGGACGGCACCCCCGACCCGGCCGTCCGGTACGCGATCGGCTGGCTCAACAACTGGGACTACGCCCACACCACCCCCACCATCGACTGCGACGGCTTCAACGGCACCGACTCGATCGTCCGCGAAGTCGTGCTGCGCCGCGACGACTCGGGCACGTACCACCTGGCCTCACGGCCCGTCGCCGCCCTCGACTCCCATGTCTCGCGCACCGTGCGCCTGGGCGACCTGAGCGTCGAAGGCACCCGCCTGCTGGAGTACACCGGCGTCTCCTACGAGGTGAGCTGCGAGATCACCGCGGACCACCCGACGGGCGCGGGCCTGCAACTGCGCCGCTCCCCGGACGGCAACCGCCACATCGACGCCGGGATCTGGGGCGACTACGCCTTCCTCAACCGCCGCGCCACCGTGAACCCCGACGGCTCGGGCACCTGGCAGGAGAGCCGCACGCCGCTGGGCGCCGCGGGCCGCCCGGTGCGCCTGCGCATCCTCGTCGACCGCACCTCGGTCGAGATGTTCGTCGACGACGGCCGTCACGTGCACTCCTCGGCGGCCTTCCCCTACCTGGTCGACGACCGGCTCGCCCTCTTCAGCGCCGGCGGCCGGGCCGTGTTCCGGAACACCGTGGTACGGGAGTTCACGGTGTGAGGCCCTGTCGCCGTCCGCCGCGGAGCCTGCCGCGATCGGTCCGGACCGTGCCGGGCGGCCGGCGGAGCACCGGAGCACCGCGGCGCGGCCACTGGGTCCGGACCGACCCGCCGGCCGCGGCGGTCCCGCGGGCCGGGAGCACCGCGCGGCGCCGGGGCGCGCCGGACCCGGGAGACCGCCGGGCGCTCAGACCCGAGGGGGCAGCGGGATGACCACCTCGTCCTCGACCGGCGGGTCGACCTCCTGCGCGCGGTTGCCGGTCGCCGCGAAGCAGCGCAGCCGCACCGCATCCGGGCTGACGTCCAGCCGCAGGAACGACTTGAAGAAGGGCGGGCTGTAGGTGACCGAACCCGGCGAGAAGAGCTGGGTGTAGATCTTGCGCACCGGGAGGCGGAACCGGGCCCGGCGGTCGGGGCGGCGGCCGGCGCCCAGCAGGCTCGCGACCAGGCGGACCCGCCGGGTGAGACGGACCGGGCCGCCCGGCGTGCGGGTGGGCGGTATGCCGAGCCGCTCGGCGATCACGGCCATCCCCTCCGCCTCGGTGAGCGTGAAGAAGCGGCGCAGCCGCAGCCGGCGCGCGTACAGGGAGCTGTAGAACGCCAGCGAGTCGCCGCGCAGCGGGTAGCAGCGGAAGTCGGCCTCCGTCACGTTCGCGACCGACACCCGCGGGATGGTGTGGGTGGCGTGCATGAACGCGCCGCCGCCCCCGCAGACCACGTACTGGACGGTGCGGCCGTCCACGTCCACCGGATAGCGCTGGTAGTTGTGGATGTCACCGCCGATCGCCGCCACGTAGTGGTGGGCCGGGTCGCGGACGATGTCGTCGACGGTGCCCCCGCCCTCGATGGGGCAGGGGTGGTGCTCGCCGTCCACGTACAGCGGGGAACCGGTGACGAGGATCTTCGGGCGGGGCCCGCGGGACACCTCCCGGAGCCAGGCGCCCTGCTCCGCGTCCAGGGTGCCGAGCAGGCCCGTGTCGATGCCGACGATCCGCAGCGGCCCGGCGTCGATCGCCCAGTACGGGCCCGGCTGGACGGCCTGCTGTCCCGGCGCGGAACGCAACTTCCGTGCCTCCGCGAGCCGTTGCTCGTCGGCGGGGCGCGGCCGGTGCCACAGCAGCGCACGCCACCAGGCCCGGCTCAGCGCACGCGGCCGGGGCTCCGGCGGCAGCGGCGGCGCGTCGTCGCAGAAGACGCGCATGAACCCGCCGAGGTCCTCGTACCAGTCGTGGTTGCCCGGAATCGCGTAGACGGGCGCCGGATAGTCGCGGTAGGGCCGGAAGAACTTCGTGCCGTAGTCGTCCGTGCTGCCGACCGGGTAGATCACATCGCTGGCGAGCACGGCGAACGACGTGTCCCGGGACGCCTCCAGGAAGCCCGGCACGACCGCGTACTGCGACTCGCCGCCCTCACCGGTGTCCCCGATGACCATGAAGGAGAAGCGGTCCGCCTCCGTACGCCGGATCACCTTGTCCGCAGGGGCCCCGGCCGCGGCCTGCTGCGCCACCCACCGCGAACGGGTCTGCCCGGTGGGGTCCCCGAACCAGGAGGCGGCCACGCCGTTGCGCGCGGCCCACAGGGTCCGGGGGTTCAGCCACGACAGTTTCTGGACGCGGTCCGGCATCAGCCGGGCGTAGGTGCCGCGTTCGGCGCCGTTCCAGCCGGCGCCTTCGACGGTATCGCGTGAGGAGTCAGACACGCGGTGCACCGTAACAACCTGTGCGCCGCGCGCGACGGGCGGGTGGCCGGGACAGGGCCCGGCCACCCGCCCCCAACTGGCCTGCGGCGGACGGGAGCTGAGCCGCCGCCGGTCAGCCGAACGTGCGCCGCAGCAGGTCGAGCAGGGCCGTCCAGTGCCGTTCGTCCGCCTTGGCGTCGTAGGCGTCGGTGTCGGCCTGGGTGAAGCCGTGCGAGGCGCCCGGGTAGACCTCGCAGCGGTGCCGGACGCCGGCCGCGGTGAGCGTGTCCTCCAGGCGCTCGATCTGCTCGGGCGGCAGCGAGGGGTCGTCGTCGGCGTGCCCGAAGTACAGCTCCGCGGTGACGTTCGCGGCGCTCAGGTGCGGGCTGTCGGGACCGTCGGTGGCCAGCCCGCCGCCGTGGAAGCCGGCCGCCGCCGCGACCCGGTCCGGGTACGCGCCCGCGGTCAGCAGGGACAGCCGGGCGCCCATGCAGTAGCCGGTCACGGCCACCGGGCCGTCGGCGGCCGTGGGATGGCCGGCGAGCATACGGAGGTAGGCCCCCGCGTCACGCCGTGCCAGTTCCGGCGTCAGGGCCTGCATGAGAGGGATGATCCGGCCGAAGACCTCCGGGCGCTGGGAGAGGTCGATGAACTCCGGCAACTCCACGACGGGCGCCCGCCCGTGACGGTAGAACACATTGGGCACCAGCACGGTGTGACCGGCGGCGGCGATCCGGTCGGCCATGCCCTTGACGTGCGGACGCAGACCGAACGCATCCGTGTAGAACAGGACGGCCGGGTGCGGAAGTCCGTCCGCGGGGTGGGCCAGATAGGCGTCTGCCGTGCCGTCCTCGGTGGGGATCTCGACGGTCTGTCCCTGTACGGCGCTCATGGGGCTGCCTTCCTGCGCGGCCGCCGGTGAGGACGTCACCGGCGGTGAGGGGTTGCCCGGGGCGCCCGAGATCTCGGATCCGGGCGCGGGGGGTCGGGCGGATCGTGGTCATGGTGGCACGCGCCCGCCCGCCGAGGCGGAGACGGGCCCGCACGGCCCGCGACCGGGGCCGGACCCCTCACTCGAACCGTGAGGTGTCGCCCGCCCCCCGCCGCACGATCTCGGCCTCGCCGCCCGAGAAGTCGACGACGGTCGTCGGCTCCGTACCGCAGTCGCCCGAGTCGACCACCGCGTCCAGCACGTGGTCGAGCCGGTCCTTGATCTCCCAGCCCTGCGTCATCGGCTCATCCTCGTCGGGCAGCAGCAGGGTGCTGGACAGCAGCGGCTCACCGAGTTCCGCCACCAGGGCCTGGGTGACCACGTGGTCCGGGATGCGCACCCCGACGGTCTTCTTCTTGGGGTGCTGCAGCATGCGCGGCACCTCCCGCGTCGCCGGCAGGATGAAGGTGTAACTGCCGGGCGTGGCCGCCTTGATCAGCCGGAACACGTCGTTGTCGATCCGTACGAACTGGCCGAGCTGTGCGAAGTCCTGGCACACCAGGGTGAAGTGGTGCCGGTCGTCCAGGCGGCGGATCGCCCGGATCCGGTCGACGCCGTCGCGGCTGCCCAGCCGGCAGCCGAGGGCGTAGCAGGAGTCGGTCGGGTACGCGATCAGGGCGTCCTCCCGCAGGCCGTCGGCGACCTGCCGGATGGCGCGCGGCTGGGGGTTGTCCGGGTGCACGTCGAAGTACTTCGCCATCCGCCGAGCTTATGCCGTGCGCCCGGCCGCCGCCGCACGGACGGGCCGTCGGACACGGGTGCCCCGGCTGTTGTCCGGGGTGACGGAGGGGCGTTGGTGCGGGTGCGGGCGCTGTGCGCCCGCCGGCGGGGGCGAGGTCCGTGCGGCCGGCCGGTGGCGGTGCGGGCCGAGGGCGGGGCGGGGTGTGGTGGCGGTCGAGGGCGGTGGCGGGGGCCGTGCCGGTCCGCAAATTCGCCGTGTTTCCCGCGCGTACTCGGCCCGAGGCGGGGAACCAGAGCTGTGTACCGCTCGGGCGCTGTCCCCCCCCCCGGCCCCCGGGCGCGCGGCTTCGCCGGTCGCTCACCACCCCCCCGTGACCCACCGGCGAAGCCGCCCCCTTCCGTCAGCCCCCCACCTCGCCGACCTGCGCAGCCCGTACGCGCGGGAGCCTCGCACAGCGCGTCAACAGCCGCCGCTGGTAACGTCCCGGACCGAGAACGCCGAGGTCAGTGCGGTGTACTGCGGTGTACAAGGAACGGGAGGAGACAGCCGACATGGCCGGCGGACAGGACGCAGCCGTCCCGGCGCACGAGCGAGGCGGCGGGCACGCCACCTGGGCCGAAGAACTCCTGGACCATCTGCGGCCCACCGGGCGCGACGTGCGCAAGGTCGTGGCCTGGCTCGCCGACGCCGCCCACGGCACGGCCTGCCTCCTGGACGCCGACGGCACCCTCCGCGCCGGGGCGGGCGTGCCCCTGGCCGACGACGTGATCGCGGACCTCCGCGCCGGCCGGTTCGCCTCGGCGGCGCTCCAGGACGCGGGGCGTCACGTCCGCGCGGTGCGCGTGGGCAGCCCGCAGGCACCCGCGGCCGGTGTGCTCGCCGTCTCCCGCGTCACCCCCTTCGACCGGCGGACCGCCGAGATGCTCACGCGCGCCGCCGGTGTGGTCGAACTGCTGCTGCGGGCCGACGAGACCGCCGAGACCGGGCGCCGGCTCGAACAGGCCACGGCCGCCCTGCGCCTCGCCATCCTGCAGCTGCTGATGGTCGAGGACATCGTCTCGGCCCGCCGGGTCGCCGCAGGGCTGTGGCCCGGCCTGCTCGACACCGACACCGCGCACGTCTACGTCCTGGAGGCCCACCCCGACGAACGCGAGCGGCTGACCGCCGAGTGCCTGGACGCCACCGGCGGGCAGGCACTGGTCGTCCGCTGCCCGGCGGTGGACGGCCACGTCATCGTCATCGCCCCCGCCGAGACCACCGGCCGCGAGCTGCGCACGCTGGTCGGCGCGCGCCCGCAGACCTTCCTCGGCGGCAGCATCCGGCACAGTCTGGCCCGGACCGCCACGGCCTACGGGCAGGCGGTCAGCGCCCTCGCGCTCGCCAGGTTCCGCCCGGACGGCACCGCCGTGTACGCCGAGCGCACCCACCCCGAGCGGCTGATGGACCACGAGGCGCTGCACGCCTGGTCGGGGCGGCTGCTGCGGCCCCTGGACACCCTCGCCCACCACACCCGCGCGGAACTGGTCGCCACCACCCGGCTCGGGCTCGAGTTCCCCGCGGTGAGCGCGGCGCGGATCCTCGGGGTGAGCCGCAACACCGTCCGGGCCCGGATGGAACGGGTGGAGGGGCTGCTCGGCGCGGACTTCTCCCTGCTCACCGTGCGGGCCGCCGTCCACCTCGCCCTGAACACGCAGGCGGGCCTCGTCCCGGAACCGGCCCCCGGACCGGCTGCGCGGGCCCGCCGGGCCGGTCTGGGCGAGCTGCTGACCGGGCCGGCGCTGCGCACCTGGGCGCGGGAACTCCTCGGGCGCCTGGCGGCGGACACCCGGGACCTGCGCGGCACGCTGCGCGCCTGGACCGCCGCCGGGGGCAACGCCGAGCGTGCCGCGCAGTTGCTCGGCGTCCACGCGCAGACCGTGCGCGAGCACGTGCGCGGTGTGGAGCCCGTCCTCGAACGCCAGCTCCTGGCCGTCGGCAGCGACCTCTACGAAGTCGTGCTGGCCCAGATGGCGGCGGGCGACCTGGACCCGCCGGCCCTCGATCCGCCGCCCGCGGCCGGCTGACCCCGCCCGGCCCGCCCCGGCCGGCCGCCCTCCGACCGCCCGCACCGGCCGGCTGGCCCCGCACGCCCGCCCGAGTGGCTGACGGCCGGTCCGGCCTGCCCCGCCGTCGCTCCCTGTCCCGCCGACGGCCGCCCTCTGTCCCGCGGACGGCCGCCCCCGTGCTCGCCCTGCTGCCCGCCGGTCCCGGTGTCCGAGGGGTCCGACCGGCGGCGAGGCAGGGCGGCAGCAGGGCTCAACAGGGGCATTCCGGACTCACCTGTGCACGGGTGAGTCCTCCGGTTGCCCGAAAGGGCACTGACGCGGTTTTGACGCCCGTAAGCGCCACGTAAGTTCAACGGGCCGAGGGGGTCACGCGGGGGCCGGACGGGCGGGCGGGACCGGAACGGGGGACCGGTCCCGGCCCGCGCACGGCACGGACCCCGCACCCCCGGCTTCCTCGGTCCCGGCCCCGCAGCTCCCGCCTCTGTGAGCAACACCACCGCGTCGGCAACACCGGTGCGGCGAGGCAGAGTCGGGTGCCCCCGCGGACCGCGCCGGCGGCCGCGCGCACCGACCGTCCCGTCCCGTCTGTGATGATGGGCAGCCGCTGTGCCCGACCACGTCTCACCGTCGAGCCGCCCCCGGCGGCACAGCACGGCAAGCCGTCCGGTCTCTCACGCAAAGCGTCCTTCCGTGGCCTCATCCACCTCTGCTTCCTCCGCTTCTCCTGCTTCCTCGTCCGTGCCCACGGCCGCCTCCCGGCGCGTGGTCCTGCCCTCACCCCGGCGCCCGGTGCGCCGAGCGGCCGAGGAGGCGGACCGTGCCCCCTGGCGGGCCCTGCGCCACCGCAGCATGCGCTGGTGGTCGGCGGCCAACCTGGTCTCCAACGCGGGCACCTGGATGCAGCTGACCGCGCAGAACCTCCTCGTCCTCCACCTCACCGGCTCCGCCGCGGCGACCGGCCTGTCCCTGTCCGCCCAGGCCGCGCCCGGGCTCCTGCTGGGGCTCCTCGGCGGCGCCGCCGTCGACGCGTGGCCGAGGCGGTTCACCGCCTCGGTGAGCCAGGCCCTGCTCGCCCTGGTCGGCTTCCTGACCGCCGCGCTCGTCGTCACCGGCCACCTGACCGTGCCGGTCCTCATGGTGCTCGCGGCGGTCACCGGTCTGATCGCCACCGTGGACGCGCCCGCCTGCGCCCTGCTCGGCAACGACCTCGTCCCCCCGAAGGACGTGCCGTCGTCGATCGCGCTGGGCTCGGTGGTGAGCGGCGCCGGCCGGGTGGGCGGCACCGCCCTGGCCGCAATGGTGGTCAGCTGGTGGGGGCCCGGAGCCGCGTACGCGGCGAACGGCATCTCCTTCCTGGCCGTCGCCGCGGTGATCCCTTTCCTGCGCCCCCACCCCGAGGCCGGGCAGGAGGCGTCCGCCTCCCCGCCGTCCCGGCGGCGGCCCGCCGCCCCGGCACCGTCCCGGCGGGGCACCGGAGCCCGCGACGGCCTCGGCTTCTTCCTGCGCCGCCCCCGGCTCGTCGCCCTGGCCGGCATCACCGCGATCAGCAGCGTCTTCGGCAGGAACTACGGGCTGACCCTCGCGGTGCTGGTCACCGGGCCGCTCGGCGGGGCCGCCGGGGCGTTCGGCACGGTCTCCACCGTCCTGGCCGTCGGAGGCGTCGTGGGCGCGGTGCTGGCCGGGCGCCTGCGCAGTCCCTCCGTACGCCTGGTGGGCGCTCTCGCCGCGACCGGCGCGGTGCTGCAGATCGCCGCCGGCCTCTCCCCGGACCTGTGGGTCCTGCTGCTGCTCGTCGCCCCGATGGCGGTGGTGGAGTCGGTCTCCGACACCGCCGGTACGACCGTCCTGCAGACCGACCCGCCGGCGCACATGCGCGGCCGCGTGCTCGGCGTGTGGCGCACCGCGAGCACGGGCTGGAGCCTGGTCGGCCCGCCGCTGCTGGGCCTGCTGATGCAGGCCGCGGGGGCCCGGGGCGCGCTGGTGCTGGGCGGCGTCCTCATCGCCGGCACCATCGCCACCGCGACCGTCCTGCGCGACCGTCGCGCACGCCCCGCGCCCGCGTCCACGCCCGTCTCCGCGACCGCGCTCGTATCGGTTCCCGCGCCCGTCTCCGCGCCGGCACCCGAGTCCGTATCCGCGCGGCACCCGGTCGTACCGGCGGCTGCCGGGCTGCCTGGTGCGGCGCCCGAGTCCGCTCCCGTGCCCGTCCCCGTGATCGTGCCCGTGTCCGTTCCGTCGCGGCACCCGGCGGCGGCCGCGCCCGGCGAGCCCGGCCACGACGGACTGCGCGCCGCCGACTGCGCCCAGGGCGCCTGAGCGGCACCGGGACCGCCCCCGTGGCCCTCAGCTCGCCCCAGCGGTCCCACCGGCCTCACCAATCCGCCCTCGTCCCGCAGCCGCGGCCGCCGCAGCTCCCGTGCCCGCCCCCGGGCCCGCTCCCGCCTCGCGCGAGGGGCACGGCGTGAGGACGAGCATCGTCACGTCGTCGCGGATCGTCCCGCAGTGCGTGAGGAGGTCGGCCAGCACCCGCTCGGCGAGGACGGCCGGATCGCCGTCGGCGAGCCGGGGCAGCCGGTCCAGGAGCGGGTAGAACGCGCCGTCGCCGTTCCGTGCCTCGGTGACGCCGTCGGAGGCCAGGAACAGCACGTCACCGGGGCGCAGCGGCTCGACGTGCCCGTCCGGCGAGGGAAGCCCGTCGGACAGTCCGAGGCCCAGGGGCGTCCAGGGCGTCACGGCGAGCTCCGTCGCGGTCCCGTCCCGCAACAGGACCGGGGGCGGATGGCCGCACGTCACCACCCGCACCGACCGCGCGTCGCGGGCGAACTCCAGCAGCACGGCCGTCGCGAACAGCTCCGCGTGCCGCACCTCCGCCGAGTCCACCACCAGCCGGCGGTCCAGCGCCGCCACGACCTCCGTCAGACCCGGCCGGTCCAGCACCGCCTCCCGGAAGCTGCCCAGCAGCGCGGCGACCGTGGACACCGCAGCCAGCCCGTGGCCCTGCACGTCGCCCATGACCGCCCGGACGCCCCGCGGACCGCGGCGCACGTCGAAGAAGTCCCCGCCGACCAGCGTGCCGCGCTGCGCGGCACGGTAGAGCCCGGCGCAGCGCACCGGCCCGACCCGCTCGGGCAGCGGCGGCACCACGGCCCGCTGCGCGGCCTCGGCGACCGTGCGGTGCAGGTCGAGCTGCGCGTCGCGGCGGCTGCGCACGTACGACAGCAGGACGCTCAGGGCGGCGACGAAGCAGACCGTCTCCAGGTCGGTGTTGCCGGGATGGTCCAGCCGGAAGGCTGGCACGCTGAGCAGGGCCACCACGACGCCGCCGAGCAGCGCGGTCGTCAGCGGCCCGTACGACAGCACGGCGAGCGGCGGGATGGCACCGAGCAGGAACCCGATGTCGAGCGGGTTCGGGCTCAGCAGGGTCGCCACGCACACGCCGGCGGTCAGGGCGGCCGGCAGGACGCGCACCCAGCGGGGCGGCGGGGCACCCCGCAGCCAGCCCCGCCGGAGCGGGTCCCGGCGCGACACCAGGGCAGGCGGCTTCACCACACCACCACGCTGCTACGCCGCCCCGGACCCCGCACCCCGGACGCGGCGCTCCAGAAGGGCGTGTGAGCCCGACCGCACCCCCAGCCGCTCCGTCGGACCCCTCAGCGGGCCCCGTCGCCGGCGCCTTCGCGGGCCCTGACGCCGATGCCGTCACGGGTCTGGTCGCCGGTGCCGTGACGAGGCTGTCCGGCGTCCGCCGCCCCGCAGCCGTCTGCGGTGCGGTCCAGCAGTGTCTCCACGTCCGCCAGGATCTCCGTCACGCGCAGCCCGAAGGCCGCGTCGCACGGGTGCGGGCGTCCGGTGCGCGCCGCGCCGGCCAGTGCGTCCGCCGCCCGGGTGAAGGCGGTGACCGCCTCCTCGGAGCCCTCGGGCAGGACCGCCGCCCCGGCCGCGCCCCGCACCTCCACCGCCGCCCCGGCCGCCGCGGGCGGAGCGGTCAGGCTGAGGGTCAGGGTGCTGGAGGCGCCGCCGGTGTGGTCGAGGACCGCGTGCACGGTGTCCCCGGGACCGGGCGCGGCGGCCGACACCCGCCGTACGTCACCGAGGACCGGCAGCAGCACGGACAGCGCGTGCGGGCCGACGTCCCACAGGGCGCCCTTCTCCCGCCGCCAGGGCGAGGCAGCGAACGGGCTGTCCCCGCAGAACACCGCGCCGAGCCACTGCGCACGCCCGGTGAACCAGCCCCCGCGTTCCGCCTGTTCGTCGATCCACGCCTGCGGTGCCGCCTGGAACCGGGTGGTGAAGAAGACCACCGAGGCCACCTCGGACCGCCGGACGGCCTCGGCCACGGCCCGGCCGCCTGCCACCGTCGCCGCCAGCGGTTTGTCGAGCAGCAGGTGGCAGCGGGCGCGGGCGGCGCGCACCGCCAGCTCGGCCTGGACGTCCGGCGGCAGCGCGACGGCGACCGCGTCGACGTCCGCGAGCAGCGCGTCGACGTCGTCGTAGGCGCGGGTGCCGTGGCGGGCGGCCAGTTCCTCCGCGGCGTCCGTCCGGCGCCCCCAGACACCGGCGAAGTCCAGGCCGTCGTGCCGGCTCAGGGCGGGTGCGTGCACCATCCGGGCCCAGGGGCCGGTGCCGAGCAGTCCGATGCGCATACCGCTGCCTCTCCACAGAGTCGAACAGGATGACGACCGGAATCCGCAGCGGCCCGGTCCCGGCCGAGGGTGTCACAGCGCCCGGGGCGCCGGTGCGGGGGAGTCCGCCCTCGTGCGGCCGCCCCACCGGCGTCTCAGGCAGCCTTGTCCCGCCCCGCGGGCGCGCCGGCCTCCCGCCGCGGCGCCGCGCCGCCGCCCGCTTCCTGCGGCGCACCCGTCTTCCGGCGCCCGGCCACGTCATCCGGCCCGTGCGGTTCCTCCTGCTCCGCCGTCCCGGAAGCGGCGGGACCCGGGTCCCGCGCGCCCTCCCGGCGGCCGCCGGCGATCAGCCGCAGGTGCCCGCGGTGCCGGGCGGGCCGGCCGTGTGCCGGCGCGGCGCCGGACATCCGGTCCTCGATCCGGTCCATGACGAGCAGGAGCACACCCACGAGCGGCAGCAACAGAACAGCGACGACCACCACGACGCCTCCCTCTCCGACACAGGAGGCGGGTGCTCCGAACCGCGCCTTCGATGGGTCCGGCGACGTGAAGAATGTGTGACGATCGGGCCGATCGGGACGATCGGACAGGGGGTCGCGGCCCTGCGTCCGGCCATGGACTGGTTCGGTCAAACACGCATTCCCTAGGATGTACTCTCAGTCAAACCGGCCCAGTTGGCGCGGTGGATTCGGCGAATCTGGGGGATCGATGCCTACGGAGAACCAACTGTCCACGAAGATCGACGAGAACGTGCCGACGGCCGCGCGCATGTACGACCACTACCTCGGTGGCAAGGACAACTACGCGGCGGACCGCGTGGCGTGCGAGGAACTCGACAAGGTCGTCCCCAGCACCCGCAGGCTCGCCCTGAACAACCGCCGCTTCCTGCAGCGGGCGGTCAGAACGCTCACGCAGGAGTACGGGATACGCCAGTACCTGGACCACGGCTCCGGCCTGCCCACCCAGGACAACGTCCACCAGGTCGCCCAGCGCATCGCCCCCGACACGCGCGTGGTCTACGTGGACAACGACCCGATGGTGCTGGTGCACGGCCGTGCCCTGCTGCAGCAGGACGAGCGCACCGCGGTCATCCACGCCGACATGCGGGACACCGACCGGATCCTCGCGCACGAGGAGACCCGGCGGCTGATCGACTTCTCCGAGCCGGTGGCCGTGCTGTTCAACTCGGTGTTCCACTGCATCCCGGACAGTGACACCGACGGCCCGCTCGCCGTGGTCGAGCGGGTCCGCGAGCGGCTCGTGCCCGGCAGCATCATGCTGATGTGCCAACTGGTCAGTGATGATCCGCAGGTCCGTGACTTCGTCACCGACTTCATGGCCCAGGCCACCCAGGGGCACTGGGGCCGGGTGCGCCAGGAGAAGGACGTCGCCGAGTGGTTCGAGGGTCTGGAGATCCTGGACCCCGGCCTGGTCGAGGTCTCCACCTGGCGCCCCGACACCGAGGTGGCGCCCCGTCAGCTCACCCACGAGTGGGTCGAGTTCGGCGGCATCGGCGTGGTCAGGTAGCGGACCGCGGCGGCCACGCGCCGACGGCGACGCCCCCGGACCACTGACACAAGTGGCCTCCGGGGGCGTGTACTTGCGGCGCGGTACTCGTCCGTGCGCGGCACATGCCGCCACGCGGCCGGGGCGGTACCCGGCCGCGTGGCGCTTGCCCGCGTGTCCGGGCGGCGCCTGCCCGCGTGGCACGGGTCCTGGCGGCGCGCGGGTGGGTCCGGTCAGCGTCCCGCGTAGCGCTCGTCCATGGTCCTGCGGAGCAGCGCCAGCGACTTCAGGGGAGTCAGTGCCTCGTCGGCCAGCCGGTCGAGCGAGATCCGGTACTCCTCCGTCTCGTCCCGGTCCTCGAGGAAGTTGGCGCTCCTGATGTGCTCCAGGTAGACGACGTCCGGCAGGTCGAGCCCGCCGAAGCGCAGATACGTGACGGGTATCGCGGGCGCCGACGCGTTCGTCGCGTCCAGCGGAACGATCTGCACGGTCACGTGCGGACGCTGGGCCAACTCGACGAGCCGGGCGAGCTGTTCGCGCATGACGGCGTGGCTGCCCAGGACGCGCAGCAGCACCGACTCGTCCATGATCGCCCACAGTTGCGGCGCGTCCGGACGGGACAGCAGCTCGGCGCGCTTGGTGCGCAGTTCGACCCGGCGCTGCACCTCGCCCGCGGAGGCGGTCGGCAGGCCGCGCTCCACCACGGCCCGGGCGTAGGCCGGGGTCTGCAGCAGGCCGGGCACGTACTGGATCTCGAAGGTGCGGATCGCGGCCGCGGCCTCCTGGAGGCCGACGAGGCGGTCGAACCACTCGGGCATCAGCCGCTTGTCGTAGCGCTGCCACCAGCCGGGCTCCCCGGCGCGGTGCAACAGCTTCAGCAGGACCGAGGACTCGTAGTCGTCGGTGCCGTACAGCCGCAGCAGGGCGCGGACGTCACCCTCCGTCGGAGGCCGGCGGCCTTTGCCCGACTCGATGCGCGAGAGCTTCGCCGCGCTGAATCCCAGCTGCCGGGCCGCCTGTTCCTGCGACATCCCGGCGTCCTCGCGGAAACCGGCCAGCTGGACGCCGACCAGCATCTTCAGCAGAGTCGGCGCCGGCTCGGCACGGTCGAGATAGGGTTCCAGACGGGAGAGGCGATGCGGCTCGGCGGACATCCTGACTCCCCAGTGGACCGGCAGACTTGAGGCTTACACTATCGCACCGGTCCGCCGCGGAGGGCATCCGTCCGGACGAGGATCGGCAACTCGCCAACTCCCTTCCGCTTCCGCGCGGATGGGCGCGGATCACCCCAGCAGGTGGTCGAACTCGCCCTCCTTCGCGCCCGCCAGGAAAGCGGCGACCTCGGCCGGGGTGTAGACCAGAGCGGGGCCGTCGGGGTCACGGGAGTTGCGCACCGCGATGTCCCCGCCGGTCAGCGCGGCGACCTCCACGCAGTTGCCCTCGGCGTTGCTGTGCCTGCTCTTGACCCAGCGGGCGTCCAACGCACTGGCCCGCACTCCGTTCGACACTGGTGGCACCGCAGTCTCCTCGCTGTTCCCGTTCCGTCGTGAGGTGTGCACGGCTCGCCGTCGGTCTCCGGCGGCGCCCCACCGGATCCTTCCCCTCGTCGCGCACTTTCACGAGAAATTTCGCGTGCAATTGCACGCGGACGCTGACAGTGTGGATAATAGCCGGAGCGTCAACCCCTCGGTGGGCGCGCCTCGGTGACGTCGCATCAGGAGGCTCCAGTGCCCTCACCTGCGATCCTCCCGCCCGGAACACCGGGCGTGACCGCCGCCGTCGCGCCCCGGCCGGTCCCCGCGTCCGCACCGTCGCACAACGCCGCGCACCGGTGCGGCGGCGGGCCCGGACCCCGGCGCGCGCCGCGGGCCGGGCGCCCCGGACCGTGAGGCGCCGGCGCACCCGCCCTGCCGAAGGACCCTCCCCCCATACGACCGCCGCGGAAAGGCCCGACGCCATGCGTACCGCACCGACGGACCAGCCGAGCACACAGCGCACCGACCGTGCGATCTCCACGGCCGGCGCGGCCGCCACCACGCCTCTCGCGGCACTGGGGCAGGTGCCCTGGAGCGACATCAGGGACTCCACCGGCTCCGCGGCCGGCGTCCCCGCCCTGCTGCGCACGGTGGCCGGGGACGACGCGGACGCCGCCCGCGCGGCCCTGGACGAACTGCGCACGCGTGTCTGCCAGTACGGCTTCGTGGTCGAGCAGGCGACCGCCGCCACCGTCCCGTTCCTGTGGGAGCTGGCCCAGACGCCGCGGGTGACCTGCCGGCCGCAGATCATCCAGCTGCTCCGGAACATCGCCGACGCCCGCCAGTGGGAGAGCGTCGCGGCCGTCTACCCCAAGGTCCTCAACCACCGGGAGAATCCGGTGGTGTGGGAGCGGCGGGCACGCCAGGCCGTCCGTGCGCGCTCGGGTGCCCTGCGCACGCTGCTCGCGGAACAGGACGGCGAGATCACCCGGGCCACCACGGAACTGGCCGACGCGCTCGCCGGGTGAGTCCCTCCGCGACCGGTCCCGCGTCACGCCCTGCGCCGCAGCGGGCGGCCCTCCCGCGGCGGCGATCCGCCGCAGCCACGGCACGGGACGGCCACGGAACGCTCCGCGGCGCCCGGCGGAGCCGTCCAGGTCCTGTCCGGCGGCACCGGCCGGGAGAACGTAGCCTCGCGCCGCGGCCAGGCCGTCTGATACGCGAGTACGGCCAAGGGCGGGAGGGCGCGCCCCGGCTCCCGGTGCGTTCGCCGGTCCCGGAGAGGCCGCCCTGTGAGGACCCGCCGGGATCCGGCCAGGTCCGCGGAGGATCGCCGCCGGTCCTGCCCCCGTGCCGCAAACCGTCCGCCCGTCGCGGCTTCTGACCCCGTGTTCTCCGGTGTGTCCGGTGCGTGCCGCTCGCCCAATCTTGGCCGAAGGCCGGAAAAGCCCCTATATTGCGGATACCTCTGGCGGGTCGTGCGGCGTCCTGTCGCCGTCGGCGGGGGCTGCCCGCGGAGGTGCGGCCGAATGTGCAGCGGAGGCCCCGGTGAGCGTCACCCAGCGAATCGAGCGCGGCGCGCGGCCGTGCCGTCCGGCCCGCACCTCCCGCCCGGCGTCCGCCCCACCGCGGGCCCGGTCATGAACCGGCGCGAGCGCGGAGCCTGCCGCTTCGAGGCCCCCGAGCGGTGCTTCCCGCCAGGAGAAGGCGTCCGGCCGCCGCGCCGGATACGCCAGGCCCGCGCGGTGTGTACCCGGTGCCCCGTGCCGCGCGAGTGCAGGGCCTGCGCCGCGCGCCACAGCGGGTACGACGGTGTCCGGGGCGGCACGGCCGCGGGGGAGTGCCGGACCGCGGCGCGCGGTGGCGGGGACGGCGGCCGGTGACGGCCGGGACCCGCCGTCGATCCATGGGTGATCCATCGGAAATCGACTGAATCTGGTCAATCATGTGCCGCGAGGCGGTCGGCATGCATGGCACGGCGTGCCTGGGGCATACGCAGGAAAAATTCGAGAGAGGGGCGCTCCGTGCTGGTTCCGGACCCGAAGATCGTCAGAACGTTGCTGACCCGGTACGCATCACTGAAGATCGCACAGGCGGAGAGGGAGCGGGCCGAGACGGCTCGGGAACTGGAGGACGTGAGCTACACGTTGTGCGTCATGATGGGCACCACCAGCATCGACGAGGCCATCGTCCGGGCGGACGCGCTGCTGCTCGCCACCGGCCGGGCGGCGGGCGTCGCCCCGGAGGCGGACGGCGACAGCGGCCTGTCGCTGGCCGTCTGACTCCCGGACGGGGGGACGAGGGAGGCGCCCGCGGCCCTCGGTGGCACTGCGTGCCGGTCCGTGATGCGGTCACGAGGGTCACGAGGCGGCCCCGGGTGCCGCCGGCCGGGCCAGCCACTCGGCGATCGTCCGGGCGATCGGCTGGCCCGTCTCCACCTCGACGAACCCGAACTGCCCGGCCTGGTTGCACTCCAGGAACCACCACAGGCCGTCCGCGTCCTGGGCGAAGTCGAAAGCTCCGTAGGCCAGCCGGGCCTCTGCGAGATAGCGCCGTACGGCCGCGGCCACCCGCGGCGGCACCTCGGCCGGCAGCCACGGCGTCCCGGCGGAGGAGAAGCGGACGTCGACCTCGTCCGGGTCCGCGTCCGCGGGTGTCTCCTTGCGGGCGGCCAGCAGCGTGTCACCCACGGCGGTCAGACGGATGTCCGCCCGCTTGGCCACCCGCTGTTGCAGGAGGGTGGGCCCGTAGGCGACCGCCCCGAAGTCCGCCTCCGGCGCCACCCGGCTGGTCGGCACCGCCCGCGGGGGCTCCTGCGGGTGCGCCCCGGAGACCGGCTTGACCACCAGGTCGGGGTAGCGCGCGGCGAAGTCCCGGGCGGCCTGCGGGAAGGTGGTGATCAGGGTGGCGGGCACCGGCAGCCCGCAGTGCTGGGCGAGCCGCAGCTGCCAGGGCTTGACCCGGGCCCGGCGCGCCGCGTCGGGATCGTTCATCCAGCGCGCCCCGCAGCCGCGCAGCATGCCGTAGAGCGCCTGCGCCGACTCCTCGGTGAGCCAGGCCGACGGCTCGGCCGCCCGGGCCGCCGGAACGCCGGGCCTGCGCACCCAGACCGAGCGCAGCCCGCCCAGCCCCACCAGCCGTCCCGCGCACGACAGATGGCCGTGGAAGGAACCGCGCACGTACTCGCCCGACAGCTCGGCGCCCGCGGTCAGATCGGCCGGATCGAGCCGGACCACCGGGACCGAGGAGGCGTTGAGGTGGAGCACCACCATGTCCGCCGTCACGTCCTGCTCGCCCGTGAGGATCAGTACGGTCATCGTCGCCGACCGTGTTCAGTCGTCGAAGTGCGTCTTGGAGCCCGCCGTGGAGGTGGTGGTGCCCAGTTCCCTCAGCAGCGCCCGGTCGCACGCGGCGATCCTGCCGTCGGGAAGCACGTTCAGCTGAAGTCCGGAGTCGTAGACGTACGGCGTACCGGCCTCGCACTCCACGGCCGGACGTGCGTAGTTGAGCGCGAACGGTTGCATCGTCTCTCCCCTGTCGGTGCAGCCGCGATCAAGCGGTGGTCGTCCTTGCGGTCTCGCTTGGCCCGCTGACTATGTTTCGGGTTCCGGAGACTTATACGAATCGAACGGGTGAATGGTTTCCTTACGGAGCGTGATCATGCGCGTCCGGCAGCCCCCGGAACCCGGAACGCCCCGGCCGGCGCCCCGCCAGGACCCCGCCCGCCCCTGCCGCACCGGCGGCTCCGTGCAGCGTGCGCAGCGCGAGCAGCAGGACACCGATGTCGTCGAGGTACACCGGATCGGGCAGCAGGTCGACCGGCAGCACGAAGTAGAGGACCGCCGCCCAGAAGACCCAGCGCGGCCCGGTCGGCAGCCCGGCGCGCCGCAGGACACGCCGGGTGCGCACCAGCCGCACCAGCACGGCGACGGCCCCGGCGAGCACGGCGGCCGCGAGGACCGCGGCGACCAGGAGCACCTTCGTGGTGGAGTCCACCGCCCGCTCTCCTCCTCCTGCATCGTCGTCCCGGGCGCCCTCACTCAGGTGCCGCCCCCCGGTGGCGCCCCCGCGGAGCCCGCTCTATCAATGGTCAGGGTAAGTCGCGTGCCGCATTTCGGGGGCGCAGGAGCGGCCGCACCCCTGCCCTGGAGCCCAGATGACCACCCGCTCTTCACCACCCCAGCCGAACCAGTCCGTCATCGCCTTCACCGAGGAGATCCACCGGTCCGGTCCGCCCGGCGGCCCCGCCGGCGGCGGTGAGACGGACGGCGCGGACGGCGAGCCCGCCCATCGTCCGGTCCGGTACGCCGTCGGCGGCCGGCCCCTGGACGAGGTCGTCCGGCTCGTCACCCTCCTGGGACAGTCCCCGCGCTACGCCGACACGGCCGGGCGGGTACTGCGCGCCGCCGCCCTCGACCGCCCCGTGGAGGAGGTCGCCCGGCTGGTCGCCGAGCTGACCCGGCCGCCGCGCCCGGCCGAGAGCGCCGACGACACGATCCGGGCCGCCGTCGAGCACCGCCGTCTCGACGAGGTCGCCCGCCTGCTGGCGCTGCTGCACCAGGCGCCGCAGCAGCCGCACTGCGCGAGGGAGGCCGTCCGGGCGGCCCTCGGCACGCGCACGCCCGAGGAACTGGTGGACCTCATCGGCGGCCTGACCCGAAGGAGCGCCCCCGCGCCCGCCACGGGCCCGGCACCCGCCACGGCCCCCGCGGCCACCGCGGCCCCGGCACCCGCCACGGCCCCCGCGGCCACCGCGGCCCCGGCACCCGCCACGGCCCCCGCGCCGACGCCCGTGCCCGCCGAAACCGCCGCCGTGCCCACGGCGGCCGCCGCCGAGGAGCCGTACACCGTCCGAGCCGCGCTCGTGGACGGGGGAGCCGCCGCGGCCGAGCCCGTGGACGAGCGCCTGGAACTGCCGCCCGGTGATACCGGTGTCATCGGTGATGTCGGCCACACCGGGGATCCCGTCCTCCTGGACGCCGTTCCCGGCCGCGAGGCGGATGCGGAGACGGCGCAGGCCCCGGACCCACAGGACGACGGCGGCCGGCCGGCGCGGCTCGTGTTCTGGCCCGGCTGGGTCGCAGCCGCGGCCCTCGTCGTGTGCGGCGCGGCACACTTCCCGCTGCGCCGGGCCGGCACCTCCGGCCTCGTCTACGGCATCGCCCTCACGGTGTCCCTGCTGTGCGGGGCGCTGGCGCTGGCGCTGCTCGTGCGCGCCGGGGTGGTGCTCCTGGTCGCGGGATCGGTGGTGCCGGCGGCGCTGGCCGCGCTCGGCTACGTCGAGGGCAGGTTCGCGCCGGCCGGGATGTCCCGGGCCCTCGCCGTCACGGTGGCGCCGCCGTCGAGCGCGGGGCTCACCGCCGGATGCGCCGCGCTCGCCTCGCTGGCGGCCCTCACCCTGCTGCTGATGGTGCACGTGGCCGAGCGCCACCCGGTGCCACGCCCCGAGGCCTGAGCGCCGGCGCCACCGGCGGCAGCACCGGTTGCGGGACGTCTGCGGCCCGCGGGGCCGCAGACGTCCCGCAACCGTGTCAGCCGGCCAGTCCGGCGAGCACCTTGTCCGGCGTCAGCGGCAGTTCCCGGAAGCGGACCCCCGTCGCGTGGTGGACGGCGTTGCCGACGGCGGCGGCGCTGCCCACGATGCCGATCTCACCGATCCCCTTGCTCCCCATCGGGTTGAGCCGGGTGTCGTTCTCGTCGATCCAGTGCGCCTCCACGCGCGGGACGTCGGCGTGCGTCGGCACGTGGTACGACGCCAGGTCGGACTCGACGAAGTCACCGAACACGGGATCCATGGTGCTGCCCTCGGTCAGCGCCATGCCGAGCCCCATGGTCATGCCGCCGATGAACTGGGAGCGCGCGGTGCGGGCGTTGAGGATCCGCCCCGCGGCGAAGACGCCGAGCATCCGGCGCACCCGGACCTCGCCCGTCACCGTGTCGACGGTGACCTCCGCGAAGTGCGCCCCGAACGCGTGGCGCGCGTAGGAACTCTGCGCGTCGGCCTGCCCGGTGGTGTCCGCACGGGCGCTGAGCCCCGATCCGGGCGGGGGTCCGGCGTGGTCGGCCAGGCGCGCCGCCAGCCGGGTGCACGCCTCGTGCACGGCCCAGCCCCACGACGCCGTCCCCGAGGAGCCACCGGCCAGTGACGCCGGCGGCAGGTCGCTGTCGCCCACCTCGGTGCGCACCGACTCCAGCGGCACGCCGAGCGCGTCCGCCGCCACCTGCGCCAGTACCGTACGGGCCCCGGTGCCGATGTCGGTGGCGTTGATCCCGACCACGAACGTGCCGTCGGGCAGCGCCCGCGCCTGCGCGGCGGACGGCTGCACGTACACCGGGTAGGTGGCGGCGGCGACGCCCGTGCCGACCAGCAGGGGGCCCTCACGCCGCGACCGGGACCGCGGATCGCGCCGCGCCCAGTCGAACCGGCGGGCGCCCTCGCGCAGACACTCCACGAGGTGCCTGCTGCTGAAGGGCTTGCCGCTGTCCGGCTCCCGGTCCGGCTCGTTGCGCACCCGCAACTCCACCGGGTCCATGCCCAGCTCGGTGGCCAGTTCGTCCAGGGCCGACTCCAGGGCGTACATGCCGGGCGCCTCGCCGGGCGCGCGCATCCAGGACGGGGAGGGCACGTCCAGGGGCACCACGCGGTGCGTGGTGAGACTCTGCGGCGCGGCGTACATGACGCGGGCGGGGACCGCCGCCTGCTCCACGAACTCCTTGACGCGCGAGGTGTGGGTGGTGGCGACGTGGGTGAGGGACGTCAGCCGGCCGTCGCGCTCCGCGCCCAGGCGGAGCCGGTTCAGGGTGGGCGCGCGGTGCCCGACGACCGAGGGCAGGAGCCGCCGGGGCAGCGCCACGGTGACGGGCCGCCGGGTCACCCGCGCGGCCATCACCGCGAGCACCACGTCGGGGCGCGCGGTGCCCTTGGACCCGAAGCCGCCGCCCACGTGGTCGGCGACGACGGTGATCCGGTCCTCGGGTACCTCGAACATCTGGGCGAGCGTGTCGCGTACGGCCGTGCTGCCCTGGCTCGACGTGTACACGATCAGCCGGTCGTCGTCCCAGTGAGCCGTGCTGGTGTGCGGCTCCATCGGATGGTTGTGCAGCGGCGGCACCCGGTAGGTGACGTCGACCCGGACGGGCGAGGAGGCGAAGGCGCTCTCCGGATGGCCGTGTTCACGGCGGCCGGGGAAGCCGCCGTTCGCGGTCTTCGGTTCGTAGATCCCCGGGTGGTTCACCGTCAGGGTGACGTCGTGGTCCTCCCGCTCGTAGGTGACACGGACCGCCCGCGCGGCGGCCCGGGCCGCCTCCGGCGACTCCGCCACGGCGAGGGCGACGATCCAACCGCGGTGCGGCACGCCGGGTCCCTGGAGCACGGCGAGCGCCGCGTCCTCCGGCTCGGCGAGGCGGGGCGCGTTCTCGGGGGTGAGCACGGCCAGGACGCCGGGCAGGGCCAGCGCGGCCGCGGCGTCGACCGCCGTGACCCGGCCCCGGGCGACCTCCGCGGGCACGGGCCAGGCGTGGACCCGACCCGGCAGCGGGTGCTCGGCGGCGTAGCGGGCACCGCCGGTGACCTTCAGGCGCCCTTCGCGGCGCTCGACGGGAGCGCCCAGCGCGGTACCGGTGCCGGCCATGGAGTCCTCCTGTGACATGACGGTCGGGGCTGACAGGTGCGGTGCGGGTGCCGGGCCCGGTGGGCCCGGCCTCGGCGGGGGCGGCGGCCCCGGACCGGCCGTGGCGGCCGGCGGCCTCGGATACCGCGTGGCCGGGGGGACCGGTGGGCTCCGGCCGGCGGTGGCGGGCGGTCCGGGTCCCCCGGCGGTGACGGGGTGGCCCGGTGGGCCGCTCAGACCGTGGCGGGCGCGGCGAGCCGGGTGAGGACGTCCACGGCGAGGTTGCGGGCGAGGGGCACCTTGTAGGCGTTGTCCCGCAGCGGCCTGGCAGCGGCCAGTTCCAGGTCCACCGCGTCCGCGAAGGCCTCCGCGGTGGCCGGGCCGCCCACCAGCGCCTCCTCGGTGCGGCGCGCCCGCCAGGGGCGGTGGGCCAGCGCGCCGAAGGCGATGCCCGCCTGTGCCACGGTGCCCTCCGACACCCGTAGCACCACCGCGACCGACGCCAGCGCGAACGCGTACGACGCCCGGTCACGGGCCTTGCGGTAGGCCGACGGCAGATGCGCGGTCGCCGCCGGGAGCACCACGGCGGTGATCAGTTCGCCGGGGCGGATCTCGGTGTCCCGCTCCGGCTGGTCGCCGGGCAGCCGGTGGAACTCCGCGACCGGGACACTGCGGGCGCCCTCCCGCCCGTACAGCTCCACCCGTGCGTCCAGGGCGGCCAGCGCCACGGCCATGTCCGAGGGGTTGGTGGCGATGCACCGCTCGGAGTAGCCGAGCACCGCGTGGTCGCGGTGCTCGCTCTCCAGGGCGCCGCAGCCGCTGCCCGGCTGACGCTTGTTGCACGGCTTGGACAGGTCCTGGAAGTACGGGCAGCGGGTGCGCTGCAACAGGTTGCCCCCGGTCGTCGCCGTGTTGCGCAGCTGACCGGAGGCACCCGCGAGCAGCGCCTGGGACAGTGCCGGATACCGGTCGCGGACCAGGGGATGGGCAGCGAGGTCGCTGTTGCGGACGGTGGCGCCCACCTTCAGCGAGCCGTCGGGCAGCTCCTCCACCGCGTCCAGCGGCAGCCGCGAGACGTCGACGAGGAAGTCCGGTCGTTCCACGCCCAGCTTCATCAGGTCGACCAGGTTGGTGCCGCCGCCGAGGTAGCGGGCGCCGGGGTGGGCGGCGAATGCCTGCGCGGCCTCGTCCGCGCTGCCCGCCCGCAGATAGCCGAAAGGTTTCACGGGGCGATGTCCTCCACGGCCTCGACGATGCGCGGATAGGCGCCGCAACGGCACAGGTTGCCGCTCATCCGCTCCCGGATCTCCTCGGTGTCCAGCGGCACGGGACGGCCGGAGGGCACGGCGGGGTCGGTGACGTGGGAGGGATGACCGGCCGCCGCCTCGGCCAGGGCGCCGACGGCGGAGCAGAGCTGCCCCGGCGTGCAGTACCCGCACTGGAAGGCGTCCCGGTCCAGGAAGGCCCGTTGCAGCGGGTGCAGTTCCTCGCCCTCGCCGGCCAGGCCCTCGACGGTCGTCACCTCGCAGCCGTCCAGGGCGACGGCGAGCAGCAGGCAGCTGTTCGCGCGGCGCCCGTCGACCAGGACCGTGCACGCGCCGCACTGGCCGTGGTCGCAGCCCTTCTTGGCGCCGGTGAGATCGAGATCCTCGCGCAGGACGTCCAGCAGGACCCGGCGGTGGTCCAGTTCGAGGGTGTGGGGCTTCCCGTTGACCCGGAGCGTCGTTCCGGAACGGTGCCCGGTGCGGTGGTCGCTTTCCATGACCTGGATGACCTCCCGGACGGCGGGGCACGAAGGGGCGCGGACGCGCCCGGTACGGACGGGCGCGGCGCCGGTGGGCACACGGTGGCGGGCGCACGGTGCCGAGGGGGGTGGGCCGCGGGCGCCGCTGCCGTGCGGACCGCGTATCCAGACTGCGGCACCTGACACGTTCCGGCACGCCGGAGGACGCGGGATGACGCCGGACCGCGCCGTCCGGTGCCGGTCCGCTCCTGGAGTACGCCGGTCCGCGCCGGACGCCGCCGGCCCGCACCGGAAATCCCCGGAGCGCGCCGGAGCGTCCTGGAACCGGGCCGCGGTTGTCGCCCGGTCCGCCCGCCCGCGTGTGCGCGCCGCCGGAGCGGGGAGAGGGACGGCCGCCGGAGCCGGGGCGGGCTCCCGGGGAGCGGAAGTGCGGCGTGGGCCGCCGGGGCCCGCAGCGCGGAGTCAGTCCCGGCTCGGGCCCCCGCCCGTCCCGTCGGGCGGCGGGACGTCCCCGTCCCGGGCGGGGGCGGTGTCCGGCGCGGCGGCGCCCTGTCCGGTCGGGGCCGCGGGGGAGGAGCCGGGCGGCGTGGTCTGCGCGGCGGCGTCCGCGCGCCGTGACAGGGCGGATCCCTTCAGCCGTTCGAGGCCGCGCGCCAGGTGCTGGAACGGTGAGCGGCCGGAGGGGCCGGACGGCCGGCGGGCCGGCGGGGCGTTCTCGCCGGCCGACTCGCGGTAGACGGCGAGGGCCTCGTTGGCCCGCTCGGCCGCGTCGCGGTACAGGTCCCGGGACTTCGTCATCGCGTCGAGGGCCTCGGCGTACATGGCGACCAGCTCGCGCGCGTGGACGAGCTGCTCCTCGAGGGTCATCAGGTGCCACTGCTCCCGCAACGCGGTGAGCGCCTGGTCCCCGCCCTCCGGCAGCGGCCTGGGCAGCGCGTCGAAACGCCGGACGGCGTCGAGGACCTCCACGGGTTCGTTGCCGTCGAGGAAGACGCTGCGCACGGAGAACCGCTCCGCGTCGTAGCCGGGGGCCGCCGGAGCACCGGGCAGGACGACGGCGCCACCGCGGGGGACCCGGGACCCGTAGTCGTCCAGCACCCAGTTGACGGCCCGCAGCCGGTGCGGGGCGGCGCGGTGTTCCACGACCCGGTGCCGCAACCCCTCGGGCAGCAGCCGCACCAGCGCCGACCGGCCGCGCTCGTCGGGCGTCATGGCCTCGTGCACGACCAGGTGGACGCACCACGTGTCGCGCGCCGCGTGCCGCAGGACGCGCCGCAGTTCCTTGTCGTCCTCGGGCAGCGGGTTGACGTCCCCCAGCCGCAGCCCGGTCACGGCCTCGTGGGCCCAGCCGTCCGCGCCGCGCTCCTGCGGCCAGAACATGGTGACGGGCGACGGCCACCGCGGGTCCCACGGCTGCTCCGCCTCCGCCACCAGCACCCACTGCTGCTCCTCGGGGGCGCCGCGCAGGGGCGACAGCGCCAGGCGGGCCCGTACGGTCACCTCGCCGGGGGCGAGCCAGCGGGCCTCGAAGACGTGCTCGCGCGACCGGTCGACGTCGTCCGGCTCGGCGTGGCTGTGCAGGACGCCGTCGGCCGTGAGCTTCTCCAGGTGGCGCCGCACGGTGTCCGCGGCGGCAGGACCGGGGTGGCGGCCGCGGGCGCACCAGACGGTGGGCGGCGCCGCGGGGCGGGAGGCGGAAGAGTTCGACATGGGCCAATCTGCGGGCGGGGACGGCGTTCGCTCCCCAGTATCACCGCTGCGGATCAAGATCGGTGCGGCGGGGCCCGCGACCGGTGCGGCGGCCGCGTCCCGCCCGGCGCCGTCAGGCCCCCCGCGAACGGCTCCACCGGAGGTCAGGCCGCCCGCGCGCGGCCGCTTCCCCGCGCTGTCCGTCCCGCGCCGGACGTCCGCGGCGCCGGCGGCGGGCGGGGGGCGCGACGTTGACGCGGCGGGGCGGCGGCGGTGGGCGCCGGTGCCGTGAGTACGGCGCCAGGGCGGTGCGGGCGCCCGCTTCGCCTCCTCGTTCGGCCCAACCCGCACCCGGGGAGGCTGACGTGGCTACTCCGTTCGGCCGCCGCCTCCTGCCCCGGGCCGCCGGACGCCCTCACTGTGGAGGCACGTACCACTTCGAACGACAGGAGTTCTCCATGAGGATCCGAATGACGGCCGCCGCGGTCCTGGCGGGCGCGGCCCTGATGACGTGCGCGGGCACCGCCGCTGCCGACGCCGGCGCGGAAGGCGTCGCGGCCAACAGCCCCGGTGTGCTCTCCGGCAATGTCATCCAGGTCCCCATCGACCTCGACCTGAACGTGTGCGGCAACTCGATCAACGTGATCGGTCTGCTCAACCCCGCCGCCGGGAACACGTGCGCGAACAAGTGACCGCTCCTCGGCGCGGAGCGGTGCACCCCGGCCCCCCGGGGCGCGCCTGACGAACGAGCCGTGCCACCTTCGCGGTGGCACGGCTCGTTCGTGTCCGGGCCCGGGCCGCGGGCGCCGCGCGGGGCGCCCGGAGCCGTCGTCGCGGCCCGGGAAGCCGCCTAGGCGCCGCTCGCCTTCAGCATGTCCTCCCGCTCGACGATCTTCACGCGTTCCCGGCCCTGCGGTTCGCCCAGGGCCTTCTCCGCGGCGTCGAGGCGGTACCAGCCCTCCCAGGTGGTGAAGCGGACGTCGCGCTCGGCGAGGAAGGCGTCCACGGCCTCCGGCTGGGGCGAGGAGGGGGTGTGCAGCCGGCCGGCCGCGTAGTCGTCCAGCAGGTTGGCGACCGTCTCGTTGGCGTCGCCCTTGGTGTGGCCGATCAGACCCACCGGGCCGCGCCGGATCCAGCCGGTCACGTACGCCGACTGCACGTGCTCGCCGGTCTCGCCGATGATCCGGCCGCCCTCGTCCGGGACGGTGCCCGAATCGTCGTCCCAGGGCAGCTTCGGCAGCCGGTCGGAGAGGTAGCCCACCGCACGGTAGACGGCCGTGACGTCCCAGTCCTTGAAGGAGCCCGTGCCCTTGACGTTGCCGGTGCCGTCCAGTTCGGTGCGCTCGGTGCGCAGCCCGGTCACCCTGCCGTCCTCGCCGAGGATCTCCGCCGGGGACTCGAAGAAGTGCAGGAACAGCTTGTGCGGACGGTCGCCGACGTCGCGGATCGCCCAGTTCTCCAGCGTCTTGGCGACCATGTCGGCCTGCTTGTTGCCGCGCCGGGTGGCGATGGAGCCCTCGTCGTAGTCGATGTCCTCGGGGTCGACGATGACCTCGATGTTGGGGGAGTGGTCCAGCTCGCGCAGCTCCATCGGGCTGAACTTCGCCTGCGCCGGGCCGCGCCGGCCGAACACGTGGATCTCCAGCGCCTTGTTGGCCTTCAGGCCGTCGTACACGTTCGGCGGGATCTCCGTCGGCAGCAGCTCGTCCGCGGTCTTGGCGAGGATCCGCGCCACGTCGAGGGCGACGTTGCCGACACCGAGGACGGCGACCTTCTCCGCCTCCAGGGGCCAGGTGCGCGGCACGTCCGGGTGGCCGTCGTACCAGGAGACGAAGTCGGCGGCGCCGTAGGAGCCGTCCAGGTCGATGCCGGGTATGGACAGCGCCCGGTCGGCCGTGGCGCCGGTGGAGAAGATCACCGCGTCGTAGAAGGCGCGCAGGTCGTCCAGGCTGATGTCGCCGGGGTAGTCGACGTTGCCGAACAGGCGGATCTGCGGCTTGTCCAGCACCTGGTGGAGCGCCGTGACGATGCCCTTGATCCGGGGGTGGTCGGGGGCGACGCCGTAACGGATCAGGCCGAACGGCGCCGGCATCCGTTCGAAGAGGTCGATGGACACGCCAGGCTCGGCGGCCACGCCGGACTTGAGCAGGGCGTCGGCGGCGTAGATACCGGCGGGGCCGGCACCGACGATGGCTACCCGCAGGGGGCGCGGCATGATCAGGTTCCCTTCGAGCGGTGATACGACGACTCGACGGCAACCCTAAGCTAAGGCAAGCCTAAGTGAGTACACGGGTCCGGTCTATGAGGTCATAAGGGCAACTTATGGGAAGGCCAAGGTGCGGTGATGGGTGCTCGTAGGCGCCGCGGCAGGACGGGAGGCCGTCCGTCGGGCATGGTGGACCTGTGATCGGGCTGGCCGTGTTCTTCGCCGTCATGGGCGCCGCGAGCAACGCCGTGGGCACCGCCTTCCAGCGGAAGGCCGCCTCCACCGTGCCCACCGGCGGCGGGCTGCGGCTGCTCCTCGCCCTGGCCCGGCGGCCGGTGTGGCTGGCCGGCATCTGCGGGGTGATCGCCTCCGCCATGTTCCAGGCGCTCGCCCTGGTCAACGGGCCGATGGCGCTGGTGCAGCCGCTGTTCATCATGGAGCTGCCCTTCGCCCTGCTCATCGCAGGCTCCCTCATGCGCCGCGGTCTGCCCGCCGCGGGCTGGTGGGCGGTGGCGCAAGTGGTCGGCGGGCTGGCGCTCGTCCTGGTCTCGGCCGCCCCTTCAGGCTCGCACGACCAGGCACCCATGGTGCGCTGGGTCCCCGCGCTGATCGCCTGCCTGGGTGCGATGGCGGGCGCGGTCGTCCTGGCCCGCGCCCGGCGCTCTCCGCTGCTGCGGGCCGCCGTCCTGGCCGCCGCCGCGGCCGTCGGCAACGCGCTGACGGCCGCCATGCTGAAGTCGGCCAGCGGCATCCTGGACGCCGACGGCTTCGCCGCGTTCCTCGCCACCTGGCAGACCTACGGGTTCGCCGTCGTCGGGGTCAGTTCGCTGCTGCTCCTGGAGAACGCGCTGCAGGCCGGTTCGCTGGCGGCCTCCCAGCCCGCGCTGACCATCGGCGACGCGACGGTGAGCCTGCTGCTGGGCGTCACCCTGTTCGGCGAGCACATCCGCACGGGAGTGTGGCTCCTGCCCGAACTGGCGGGTGCCGGGCTCATCGTCTGGGGTGTCCTGCGGCTGATCCGGGTCGTCCCGCACGCGCAGCAGACCCTGGCCGGCGAGTCTCCGTCCGGCGACGCCGTCAGCCCGGCCGGCCGCGGCGCGCCGGGCTCCGCGGACGGCTGACCCCGGCGGGCGCCCCGCGAGGACGCGGCGCCGTGCCCCGGCGGGGCGAGGGGCCGGGCGGGCGGCGCGGCGAACGGGCTAACACCGGCCGTGCGGCAGGCACAACGGTGCAAAAGTGGGCTTATCCGCGTGGATGCGGGCAGACCGGGTATCCGTCGGTGCGTGTCCGGGCCGCCGCCCGCAGTGCGGGACGGGCCTTCCCGGCCCGGTCCGCTGCGCGACGCGGTCCCGATTCGACGTCGAAGGAGTCCACGGGCATGACGGACGCATCCAGCAGGGGGCCCGCCCCGGGCGACGACCGGAAGGTCCTCACCAACCGGCAGGGCCATCCCGTCTACGACAACCAGAACCAGCGGACCGTCGGCGCCCGGGGCCCGGCCACGCTGGAGAACTACCAGTTCCTGGAGAAGATCAGCCACTTCGACCGCGAGCGCATCCCCGAGCGGGTCGTGCACGCGCGCGGGGTGACGGCGTACGGCTACTTCGAGGCGTACGGCGCCTGGGGGGACGAGCCGATCGGCCGCTACACGAGGGCCGCGCTCTTCCAGGAGCGCGGCAGGCGCACCGACGTCGCCGTGCGCTTCTCCACGGTCATCGGCGGCCGGGACTCCTCCGAGGCCGCCCGCGACCCGCGCGGCTTCGCGGTGAAGTTCTACACCGAGGACGGCAACTGGGACCTCGTCGGCAACAACCTCGGCGTCTTCTTCATCCGGGACGCCATCAAGTTCCCCGACGTCATCCACGCCCTCAAGCCCGACCCGGTGACCTTCGAGCAGCAGCCCCGGCGGATCTTCGACTTCATGTCGCAGACGCCCGAGTCCATGCACATGCTGGTCAACCTCTTCAGCCCGCGCGGCATCCCCGCCGACTACCGCCACATGCAGGGCTTCGGCGTCAACACCTACAAGTGGGTCAACGACGAGGGCCGCACGGTCCTGGTGAAGTACCACTGGATGCCCAAACAGGGCGTGCGCAGCATGACCGAGGAGGACGCGGCCAACGTCCAGGCCCACTCCCTCGGCCACGCGACCAAGGACCTGTACGAGGCGATCGGACGCGGCGAGTACCCCGAGTGGGAACTGCTCGTGCAGATGATGGACGACCACGACCACCCCGAGCTGGACTTCGACCCGCTGGACGACACCAAGACCTGGCCCGAGCAGGACTTCCCGCCCCGGGCCGTGGGCCGGATGGTGCTCGACCGGATGCCGCAGGACTTCTTCGCCGAGAACGAGCAGATCTCCTTCGGCACCGGCGTCCTCGTCGACGGCCTGGACTTCTCCGACGACAAGATGCTGGTCGGCCGCACCTTCTCCTACAGCGACACCCAGCGCTACCGGGTCGGCCCCAACTACCTCCAGCTGCCGGTCAACCAGCCCAAGCACGCCCAGGTGCGCACCAACCAGCGCGACGGGCAGATGACGTACCACGTCGACGGCGGCGGGGCGAACCCGATCGTCAACTACGAGCCGTCGATCACCGGCGGCCTGCACGAGGGCACGTACCCGGCGCACGAGGAGCAGGGGCCCGAGATCCGCGGCCGGCTGACCCGGGCGCGCATCCCGCGCGCCAACGACTACCTCCAGGCCGGCCAGCGCTACCTGCTGATGGAGCAGTGGGAGCGGGACGACCTCGTGAAGAACCTCGTCGGTCAGCTCTCCCGTTGCGACCGCCCGGTGCAGGAGCGCATGGTGTGGCACTTCCTGCTGGTGGAGAACGACCTGGGACTGAAGGTCGGTGAGGGCCTCGGCATCCCGCCCGAGGACGTGGCAGGGCTGGAGCCGCTGGCGGGCCAGGACCTCACCGACGAGGACCGCAAACGGCTGTCCGCCCTGGGCAAGAACCCGCCGCGCGACGTCGAGGGCCTGACCATGACCCACTGCGTGTCCGACGAGCGGCACACCGTGACCCGCTGACCGGCCCGCCGCCGCGACGCGAGGGGCCGGGCGCCACCGCCCCGGAGGGAGGCGGCGCCCGGCCCCTGTGGTCTGTCCGCTCGCACCCGCACCCGTTCGCAGCGGTGCCGCGCCGCGTCAGCGCACCGTCAGCAGTCCCTGCCGCAGCCGGCCCAGCAGCCGGTTGAGCAGGCGGGAGACGTGCATCTGGGAGATCCCGAGCCGCTCGCCGATCTGCGCCTGGGTGAGTTCCTCGACGAACCGCATGTGGATGATCTGCCGGTCCCGCTCGTCCAGCTCCGCCAGCAGCGGAGCGAGGCTGTGCAGGTCCTCCACCAGCTCCATGCTCATGTCCTCGGCGCCGATGAAGTCGGCCAGGACGCTCTCGCCGTCCTCGCTGCCGCTGACGGCGGCGTCCAGGGACGCGGAGGTGTACCCGTTGGAGGCGACGCGGGCGTCGATGACCTCCTGCTCGGGCAGGTTCATCAGCTCCGCCAGCTCCTTGGTGGTGGGCTTGCGCCCGAGCCGGCTGCTCAGCTCCTCCGTGGCCTTGGCCAGCTCGACCCGGGCCTCCTGGAGCCGGCGCGGCACGTGCACCGCCCAGGTCGTGTCGCGGAAGAAACGCTTGATCTCGCCGACGATGTAGGGCACCGCGAAGGAGGTGAACTCCACCTCGCGGGACAGCTCGAACCGGTCGATCGCCTTGATCAGGCCGATCATGCCGACCTGGACGATGTCCTCCATCTCCTGCGGACCCCGGCTGCGGAAGCGGCCCGCCGCGTACCGCACCAGGGACATGTTCATCTCGATCAGCGTGTTGCGGGCGTACTGGTATTCGTGCGTGCCCTCTTCCAGGTGCGCGAGCCGGTCGAAGAACACCCGCGACAGGGCGCGCGCGTCGGTCGGTGCGACCTGGGAAGGATCGGGCACCTCCGGCAGCTCCGTCCGAGCACCAGTAGCCTTCGCCTCCGTGGTCACCGCCATCGTGCGGCCCTCCCTCTCAGCCGATGTTCTCTGCCGGACGTGACCGCCCCGTTACGCAGGGGCGGGCTTCGCAGCGTGTACCCGGCTTCCGAAGCCTCACACCTATTATTTCCCGGCCCGGCTGGTTCCACCTGTCGGGAGGGTGCCGGGAGCGGCCGTCCGCAGCCGGGCGCCCTGGCGGCCCAGCTCCTGCTGGACCAGGGCGTAGGGCACCTCCCGCGGGGTCCGCCCCAGCCGGGTGGCCAGCGCGGCGCAGACCCCGGCGGCCTGTCCGGTGGCCATGGCGATGGGCATCACCCGGTACGACGAGTGCGCGACGTGCGAGCCGGAGATGCAGCGCCCGGCCACGAGCAGCCGCTCCGTGCCGGCGGGCAGCAGACAGCGCAGCGGGATGTCGTAGAAGCGCCCCCGGGGCACGCGCCGGATGACGGTGCCGCTGCCCTCCGGGTTGTGGATGTCGATGGGGTAGGCGCCGTGCGCGACCACGTCCGGGAAGACGCGGGCGTCCAGGATGTCGTAGCCGGTCAGCCGGTAGTCCCCGAGGACGCGGCGGGTCTCGCGCACCCCGATCTGGGTGCCGCTCTGCACGGCGTACGACTCCTCGAACCCCGGCACGCGCGAGCGAAGGAACCGGTCGATCTCGGCCATCTGCCGTCGGGCCGTCCACTCGGCACGGCTGAGGTCCCACACGTCGATGCCCAGGGCGCCGGTGACCCGGGTGCTGTTGACGGAGAGTTCGTGCGGGTGCGGGGTGCCGAAGAACAGCATGTCCTCGCGCGGCAGGCGCAGCTCGCCCGCCTCGGTGGCCTCGCGGACGAGGTCCCACAGTCCGTGCACGCCCCGCCACTGGTCGGGGTGGGCCCGGACGTACTCGGCGAACCGCGGCCGCGCGAAGTCCGCGACGCGGAACATCAGGGTCATCGGCTGGACCCGCCCGTCCTCCTGGCGTCCCAGCTCGAACGGCGCCCCGCAGGAGGCGGCCACGTCACCGTCGCCCGTGCCGTCCACGACCACGTCCGCGTCGATCACCACGGGCCCCGACTTGGTCTCGAACACCACCCGCCAGCCGTCCTCCAGCGGCAGCGCGGCCGACGCGAAGGAGTGGAACAGCATCCGCACCCCGGCCTCGTCCAGCAGGTCGAGCAGGACCAGCTTGAACAGCTCCGGGTCGAACGGGACGGTGTAGCCGGTCTCCAGGGACGGCGGCACGCAGCCCCCGCACGCGGTGAGCCGGTCGAGCAGACGCCACAGGAACCCGGCGACCACCGGCTCACCCTCCCCGTGGTCGGTGGGCAGCAGCCGGTCCCCGGCGCCGTCGGCGAACACCGCCTGCCGGTGCTCGTTGTGGAAGGACATCAGCGGCATCACCAGGGCGACGGTGGCGTTGCCGCCGAGGAAGGCGTAGCGCTCCACGAGGATCACGTCGGCGCCCGCGTCGGCCGCCGCGTACGCCGCCGCCGTGCCCGCGGGGCCGCCGCCCACCACCAGCACGTCGGTGCGCCCCGCGTGCAGCGCCGGGCGGGCGGGGACGGTGACGGTGCGCGGCTCCTCGGGCCGGTGCAGGACGGGCATCACGCCTCCTGTCCGGCACCGTGGCTGGTCACCGTGCCGTCCCCGGGCCCCGCGCCGAGCAGCCGCAGACCGTGCGGCCCCGGCGCTCCCGGGCCGGCGACCGGACCCGCCGGATCCACCGGATCCACCGGCCGCACGCCCTCCCGGCCCGCGCCGCCCGTACCGCCCTGCTCCAGCGGATCGATGCCGCCCGCGCCCGTGTCGCGCTGGTCCGTCCGGTCCGAGGTTTCCCGGCCCGCGGGGCCCTGATGCAGCTGATCCGAGCCGCCCCGGCCCTGGGCGTCCCGGTCCATGGCGTCGAGCAGGGCCCCGCAGCGGGCGCAGGTCTCGGAGGCGAGTTCCCGCAGGTCCCGGACCCGGGCGGTGAGGTCCACCCGGCGCTGCGGGAACTCGTCCCACAGCCGGTCCACCTCCGCCAGCAGCAGCCCGACCTGCTCGCGCGCCACACCGACCAGCGCCGGGGCGCCCAGCCTGCGCGCGAAGTCGAACACCTTCCCGGCGTACGGCAGCGGCAGCACGGGCAGCCCCGAGACCGCCGCGAAGATCAGGAAGTGCAGGCGCATGCCGACCACCAGGTCCAGATGGCTCATCAGGCCCAGCACCTGCCCCGGCGTGTACGCGCTGTGCAGGATCCGTCCCCGGTCGGGCGCGGTCATCCGGGAGAGCACGGCGTGCGCGTGCCGGACGTCGTGGCGCTCCATCGGCATGAACACCACATGCGCGTCCAGGCGGCGCACCAGGAAGTCGGCGACGTCCGCGAGCAGCGCGTGGTAGTCGCCCTCGTCCAGCTTCTCCGCCGCCCTGCCCGGCTCGCGCACCGACATCCCGACCAGCCGCGCGTTCGCCGGCACCCCCTCCTGCCGCATCATCTCGGCGGTGAACGGCTCCGGCGGCAGCAGCAGCGCCGGGTCGGCGGTGACCACCAGGTCCCGTTCGACGCCCACCTCCTCCAGCACCAGCCGGGACTCCTGGTCGCGCACCACCACCTCGTCCATGTCCGCCAGCACGGTGCGTACGGCCTCCCGGTCGTCGCGCTCGCGCAGCGGACCCGCACCGACCGCGTAGGCGAACGTGCGCACGCCCCGCACCTGGGCCGCGCGGACCAGCTTCAGATACCGGCGCGCCTCGCCGTCGTAGAGGATGCCGCCGCCGCCGAGGACCAGCAGGTCCAGGCCGGCGAGCACGTCGGTCACCTGCTTCTGCGGCACGCCCTCCCAGTCCACCACCTCGTCGGCCGCCGGCTGGTGCGCCCGGGTGTGCTCGGCGTCGCGGCTGAAGACGATCAGGCGGGCCCGCGGCCGGTGGGACCGCAGGCAGCCG
Organism: Streptomyces sp. NRRL S-340; assembly: GCF_000720185.1. Classification (GTDB taxonomy): domain Bacteria; phylum Actinomycetota; class Actinomycetes; order Streptomycetales; family Streptomycetaceae; genus Streptomyces. The sequence continues at coordinate 53,967 of NZ_JOIY01000005.1, forward strand.
AGGACGCACTGGAGGATGGCTTCGTCGCCGATGTTGTAGCCGCCGTAGGAACCCAGCAGGCCGATGCGCGGCCCCCGCGAGCGGGGCGGCCGGGGCGGTGAGGTGGTCATCCGGAACTCCCGTTCCGTGGGGCGGGCGGAGCGCGGGCCGAGTTGCCCCCACCCCACGAGGAAAACACCTCCGCGGCCGTCCGGCAGCCGCTGCCCGTCCGGCCGTGTCGGTCACGGGCGCTGGAGTGGCCCCGGCGGCGGGAAGCGGCGATCGTGTCCGTGAGGGTGTTCCGCTCCGTGCCTCGGGGGAACGCGCCCCTGGGGCGCGCTGGACGACGAGGGCCGGTGCGCGCTCGAGCCGCGACCGGGAGGAGCGTTCGTGAACAGGCAAGTGCGGTCGGGCGGTGGCCGCGGCGATCCGGCGGGCACGCCCGACCCCAGGCGCTGGAAGGCCCTGTGGGTCACCCTGGCGACCGGCTTCATGAGCCTGCTCGACGTGACGATCGTGGCCGTGGCACTGCCGTCGATGCAGCGGGACCTGGGGGCCTCGGCGGCCTCCGTGCAGTGGGTGGTGTCCGGGTACGCCCTCGCGTTCGCCCTCGTCCTGGTACCCGCGGGGCGGCTGGGTGACGCGATGGGCCGGCGCCGGATCTTCCTGTGCGCCCTGGCAGCCTTCGTCGTGTGCAGCGCCGCCGCGGGCGCCGCGCCCACCATCACCTGGCTGGTCGTGGCGCGCCTCGCCCAGGGTGCCTGCGCCGGCTGCCTGGCCCCGCAGAACTCCGCGCTGATCCAGCAGATGTTCCGTGGGGCCGAACGCGGGCGCGCCTTTGGCCTGTTCGGCGCGGTCGTGGGCGTCTCCAGCGCGGTGGGACCGATCACCGGCGGCCTGATCCTCGCACTGGCGCACGGAACGCAGGGCTGGCGCTGGATCTTCTACGTCAACGTCCCCGTCGGCGCCCTCGCGCTCCTGCTGGGCCTGCGGCTGCTGCCCCGCGTGGCGCCCGGCCGCAGGGAACGGCTGGACCTGCCCGGGGTGGCCCTGCTGGGCGTCGGCGTGCTGGCCCTGATGCTGCCCCTGGTGTTCGCGGAGAGCGGCGGACTGGGCAGGCTGTGGTGGCTGTTCCTGCTCGGTCTGGTCCTCCTCGTCTGCTTCGTCCGGTGGGAGAGCAGGGTGGCGGGACGCGACGGGCAGCCCCTCCTGGACCCGAGGCTGCTCACCGCCACCCGCGGCTACGGGCTGGGCACGGCCCTGGGCGCGCTGTACTTCGTGGGGTTCAGCGGCGTGTGGCTGGTGTTCGCGCTGTTCTTCCAGAACGGCCTCGGCTACGAGCCGCTGCGCTCGGGCCTTGCGGTGACACCGTTCGCGATCGGCTCGGCGGCCGCCGCGGTGATCTCCGGCCGGCTGGTGGAACGCCTGGGCCGGCTGCTCACCGTCTGCGGGCTGGTGGCGGTGGTGGCGGGACTGGGCGCGACCGCGCTGATACTGCGCTGGGCCCCGTCCGGTGCCCTCACCTGGCTGGCCGCACCCGCCCTGCTCGTCGGCGGACTGGGCAGCGGCTGTGTCATCTCCCCGAACGTCACGATGACGCTGCGGGAGGTGCCGGTCCGGATGGCGGGCGCGGCGGGCGGCGCCCTCCAGACGGGCCAGCGGCTGGGCGGCGCCGTCGGCACGGCCGCGCTGCCGGGCCTGTTCTACACGGTGCTCGCCGCCACGGCCGGGGACTACCGCGCCGCGGTGTCACTCACGGTGGGCTTCGCCCTCGTGGCCATGCTCGCGTCCCTGACGGTGGCGGTCCTCGACTGGCGCCGCGACCACCACGAACGGCCTCCGCGCCGGTCGCCCGGACCCTCCGGCGGCCCTGTCCGCCCTCACCCGGACGACGAGCCCGCTCACCCGGACGGTCGTACCGGGCGGACGCGGGGACGGGACACCTGCGAGGACGCCGGCCGCGGGTGAGGCCCGGCACCCGGCCCGGTACCGCGAGCCGTACGCCCGGGTTCGCCGGCCGGCGCCGTCACGCGCCGTCGTCCCGCCACACCCCGCCCGAGGGCCGGGCGTCGAAGCGGGTGGCCTCGCGGGCGTTGCCGCTCAGGTCGTTGTCGAGGACGCGGCCGTCCGTCCAGCTGCCGTCCTCGGTGATCCGCATGCCGTGGGTCTGCGTCCTGACCGGCTGGTCGTCCCCGATCCGGTTGCCGTCCATCCGCGGCCGGAGCACGGCCGCCTCGACCGCGAGCCCGGCCCGCACCGCAGGGGCGGCGGGCAGCCGGTAGGGGGAACCGTCCCCGGGAACGCCCTGCGGCCAGGCGGTGCCCGCGCCGGGCCGCAGCGGCGCCAGGTGCAGTTCCGTCCGGGTGTTGCGGGTGACCAGGGCGCTGCGGCCGCCCACCGAGACCTCCTTGCCGAGGTGTCCGTCGGCGGGCCAGTCGGCGTTCTCGTCGGTCAGCGACAGCTCGGAGCACCGCACGCCGCCGCCGGTGCTCCCCACGGCCCCCGCGCACCGCCGGCCGTTGTCGCGGATCCGGTTGCCGAGGATCGCGCAGTCCCGCACCGCGGCACCGATACGCACGCCGTCCAGGCCGTTGTCCCGGATGTCGTTGGCCTCCAGCACGATGTCCGCCGCCGCTTCCTCGTCCCCGCCCGCGAGGTTGTGCTCCCAGTAGCCGTACCGTCCGTTGCGGCTGATCCGGTTGCCCCGGAAGGCGTACGGTCCCGGGGTGTTGCCCAGCGCCACACCGTCGCGGACGTTGCCGTCGATGACACAGCCCGTGACGATGCCGCCCCGGCCGCCGATGCCCGAGGTGCCCTGGGAGGACACGTCGAACCCCGCCTGGTGGTTGCCGAGCATGGTCGAGGACGTGACGAGGAGCCCGTCGGCCCCCCAGTCGGAGATGCCGAAGCGGTTGTCCTCGGTGTGGCAGGCGGTGATCCGGATGCCCGCGGGAGGCTCCCACTCCTCGTTCTGCAGTTCGAGGAAGATCCCGTTGGTGCCGTTGCCGGTCGAGGTGCACGCGGTGACCGTCAGCCGCTCGACCCGGCCCCAGCCGCCGATCCCGATCCCGATGCCGGCCCCGCCCATCTGCTCACCGCTGTCCTGCCGCCCGCACCGCTCGGCCAGCACACCCTCCACGACCGTGTCCTGGAGGAAGTCGCAGCCGAACCCGGTGGCCGCCGTGTCGTGGACGTACAGGTCGCTGAAGCGTCCGCGCAGCACGTACTGCAGACCGAGCCCCTTGGCCAGCGGGTCGTACTCCTCGGTCGTCACCCCCGAGCCGTCGATCTCGAAATGGGCGAAAGTGACGTCCGCCAGGTGGTTGTCCGGACCGGCTCCGTGCTGCTGGGCGGTGAACCAGGCCAGCGGCACGGGCGTCGTGCGGTCACCGGGGTTGCGCAGCACGAAGCAGGTGGCGCCCCGGCCCTCGCCGACCAGCGAGACGCCGCTGCGCCAGAGCGTGGGCCGGTCGCGCATCAGGTACCGCCCGGCGGGCACGCGCAGCACGCGCGGGCGCCCGTCGGCGGCACAGGCCGTGCCGAGCGCGTCCACCAGACGCTGGAACACGGGCTGGTCATTGGTGACCCCGTCGCCCGCGAGACCGCGCTCGCGGGCGTCGACCGTCAGGGACTCCGTCATGGCAACGCTCCTTCCGGGCTGCTCGGCACCGGGTACCCAGGCGCCGCCGGCGGCCACGGCCCGGCCGCGTCCCCGCCCGCCCGGCGGGCACGTGCGGGCGGGGGGCGGGTGAGGTTTGCTGCGCCGCGCTCCGGACACCCGGCGTCATGACACCGATCTCGACCGCTGGGAGTGAGTGACAGTGGCTGGTGACCAGAAGGCCAAGGGCAAGAAGGAACAGATGAAGGGCAAGGCCAAGGAGACGGCCGGCCGCGCTGTGGGCAACGAGCGGATGACCGCCGAGGGCCGCGCCGAGAAGGCCAAGGGCGACGCACGTCAGGCCAAGGAGAAGGGGAAGGACACCCTCAAGCCCTGACTCCCCCCTGCCCTTGCGGGCTCCCCGGATCCGATCCGGGGAGCCCGCAAGGGCATGTCCGCTGCATGCCCGGGTCCAGAGGCACCGACCACGGCTCCACGCTCACGGGGCTGGACGGACTCGGGGCTGGGCGGCTCACCGCCCAGCCCCGTGACGTCATCTGCTCGTCCGGGCGCGCCGCCCTCAGACCGGCCGCTTCGCCCGGATCCCGCCGATCGTCGCCGCCGGGACCGCCGTGGCCCGCACCGAGCGGCGCACCAGCCCCGCCCCGCGCCGCACCTCCCGGGCGCCGTGCCGGCCCCGCCACAGCCACGACGGCGCGCCACCGGTGTCGTCGGCGGCGATCAGCAGACCGCCGAGCATGGAGAGGTTCTTCAGGAAGTGGATGCGCTGCTGGGCGCGTTCGCCCGCATCCTCCGCCTCCCAGAAGCGGTGCCCGGCCAGGGTGGTGGGCACCAGCGTGGCCGCCAGGGCCAGGGCGGAGAGCCGGGGCAGTCGTCCCAGGCCCAGCAGGACACCGGCGGCCACCTGGACACCGCCGCTCAGCCGTACCACCTGTTCGGTCCGGTCCGGCAGGATCGCCACGCGTTCGGTGAGCGGGCGTACGACGGGCTCGGCCAGCGGGGTGACGCCCTCGGGGTTGCGTACGGAGTTCATCCCTCCGGCGACGAACATGGAGGCGAGCAGGGGACGACCGGCCACGCGCAGCAGACTCATGGTCCTCTCCAGACGTGTGGGGGTGTACGGCCTCCGCCGGGTTCCCGGACCCGCCGGATGCATGCGAGCCGGAGGGCCCGGCCGGATCGGCCGGATCACCGGGCAACCTTCTTCGTCTTTCGGAAGTGTGGCAATTTTCCGGGACATTACGGAACCGGCGAGCGGTGTGGGCCGGTCTTACCTGCCGACCGACGTGCCGGGAACCGCCCGGCCCCATGGACTGGGGGAAACACTCACATGCCCACGCGTGTTCGCAACCGACGCGGCCTGATCGCCGCCTCCGCCCTCACGGCGGCCCTCTCCCTCGCCGCCGTGACACCGGCCCTGGCCGGCACCGCGGCCTCCCACCCGGCACCTGCGGCCCCCGGCACCGCCCGGCCGGCGTCCGGGCCGCCCACCGCCGTCCAGGGCGACCCGCGCAGCGTCACGCAGCGCGTCGCCGACTTCTACGGCGCCTACATCGACACGGTCTGGGACGGCTCCGACCCAGCCGCCGCCCGGGCGCTCAAGGCCTTCTACCTGTCCGCGGACGCGCGCAGGAAGGTGGCCGCGTACGAGGCCAGGGAGCACGCGGACGGCATCCTCTTCGCCCAGAACGTGCCGGTGAAGTGGAAGGTGGCCTACGCCGGTTCGGGCGGCGGCCACGCCACCAGCAGGGTCACGCTCACCTGGAGCGACGGCCGGAACGCCCAGGTGACGAAGATCGACGTGCGGTCCGATCTGAGGACCCGCAAGATCACCGACCTGAAGCCGGTCCGCTGACGGAGCCCGTCGACGTGTGCCGCCGTCCCCGCGGGCCTGCCCGCCCCCGGGACGGCGGCACGGCCGCGTCCCCGCCGGTCCGTTTCCGGCCAGAGCAGCCGCCGGGGTCCCGCGGTTCCGCCGCCGCGCCCGGGGCACTCGGCGGTCCGTGGCCGCCGTACGACGCCTCCACCCGCCGGGCCGCCCCCGCCCCGCGCGGACCGGCCCCGTAGCCGGCCACGGCCTGCGCCGCGCACACTCCGAGCCGGAGGGCAACCCGGACGCGCCCGCTCGCGTGAGTCTTCGTCCGGCGGTGTGTTCCGGTCCGCCCCGGGAACCCGGCGGCCGGTCCACCGGTGACACACCACCTTCGAGGAACGAGGAGCGCTGCCATGGGACACGGCGGAGACGTCATCCAGGAACTGACCACCGACCACCGTGAGGTGGAGGAGATCTTCGCGCAGATCGAGGCCCTCCCGACGGGGGACAAGAGGCGCAAGGACCTGGCGGACCAGGCCACCATCGAACTGGTCCGGCACTCCGTGGCGGAGGAGATGTACCTCTATCCGGCCGTGCGCCAGTACCTCCGGGACGGCGACGCTATCGCCGACCGGGAGGTCCACGACCACGCCGAGGCGGAGCGGACGATGAAGGACCTGGAGGGCTGCAAGGCCGACGACGCGCGGTTCGACCAGCTCATGGGCCGTCTGATGCGGGAGATCCGCGAACACGTGACGGACGAGGAGCAGAACCTGTTCCCGCAGCTGCGGGAGGCGGCCACCCCCGAGGAACTGGAGCAGCTCGGCGAGAAGGTGCGTACGGCCAAGAAGACGGCGCCGACGCGGCCGCACCCCTCCGCCCCCGACACGCCGCCCGCCAACAAGCTCCTGGCACCCGGCGCCGGCATGGTCGACCGGATCAGGGACGCGCTGTCCGGACGCGGCAAGACCGGCTGACGCGCGTGGCAGTCCCGGCAGCGCGCCGGTGAGTCCGCTCGCGGGGCCGCCGTGACCGTACCGGTCCCGGGCCGCCCGTCGCGACACGCCTGCCCGAGCCCGCGCGCGACGGCGTGGGCCCGCACCCTGGGAGGACGGGTGAGTCCCGACCACGGACAGCCGCGCCACCCGCGGCGACCCCACCGGCGCCAGGACCTCCAGAGGGACCCGAGGGACCTGACCGCCCCGGCGGACCTGACGGCCCCGGCGGATCCGCCGGACTTCATGGATCCGACGGACCTCACCGCCCCCGCGCACACGGACCGCGGGACCCCGGCGGACGACGACGGGGGGCACGGCACCCGCGGGCTGCCGCGCAGGGCCTTCCTCGGGGTGTGCGCCGGGGTGGTCGGGCTCGGCGCGACGGCCGCCTGCGACTCCCCGGCCTCCCGCCGCACCCCGCCCGCCGCGGACCGCCACCGGCCCGAGGCGGAACGGGACCGCGCGGGCAGCGGCGACTGGCGGATCACCTCGGCCGGCCCGCCGGACGCCGTGGCGGGCTACACCGACCGCGTCAGCGTCGTCCCGGGGGAGGAATGCGGGCTGCACGTGTCGACGACGGCGGCGTCGTTCCGGGTCTCGGCGTTCCGCGTCGGCTGGTACGGGGGGACGTACGCCCGTCTCGTGTGGCGCTCGGCGCCGGTGCGGGGGCACACACGCCCGCCCGGCCGCCTGCTGCCCGCGACCCGGACCGTCCGGGCGCAGTGGCCGCGCACGCTCACCGTCGGCACGGACGGCTGGCCCGAGGGCGCCTATCTGCTGCGTCTGGACGCGGACAACGGCCACCAGCGCTACCTCCCGCTGATCGTGCGCTCCGCCCACGGCGCCGGCCGCACCGTCCTGCTGCACGCCCCGGCCACCTGGCAGGCGTACAACCGGTGGGGCGGCTACAGCCTCTATGACGGAGCCTCGGGCGCCTACGCCACCCGCTCCCTCGCCGTCAGCTTCGACCGGCCCTACGACAAGGACGGCGCCGAGAAGTTCCTGACGTACGAGTGGGCGGCCGTCGTCCTGGCCGAACGGCTCGGCCTGCCCCTGGCGTACACCACCGGCACCGACCTGCACCGCGACCCCGGGGTCCTGCGGGGAGCCACCGCCCTGATCTGCCTGGGGCACGACGAGTACTGGACGCCCGAGCAGCGCCGGCACGTCACCGCCGCCCGGGACGCGGGCACCAACGTGGCCTTCCTCGGCGCCAACACCTGCTTCCGCAGGGTCCGCCTGGAGGCCGGTGAGGCGGACGAGGGGCGCACCGTCGTCTGCTACAAGTCCTCCTTCCGTGACGACCCCTGCTACCCGTCCCGTCCGGACCAGGTCACCACCGACTTCCGCCAGGCCCCGGCCGCCGATCCCGAGTCGTCCCTCACCGGGGTGCTCTACGAGGGCTACCCGGTGGACGCCCCCTACGTCGTGCAGGCGGCGGACCACTGGCTCCACGAGGGCACGGGAGTGCGCGCCGGCGCGAGCTTCGCCCACCTGGTCGGGGTGGAGTACGACCGGGTCACCCCCGGCGCGCCCGTCCCCGCCCCGCCGGAGATCACCGCTCACTCGCCGCTGGTGCACGCCCGGGCCCGCAGCCACAGCGACTCGGCGTACTACACGGTCCCCAGCGGCGCGGGCGTCTTCGCCACCGGCACCATGCGCTGGGTGGAGGCGCTGATGGCGGGAACCGGTGAACTGGGCCGCGACCACGGCATGGACGCCCGCACCCGCGCCTTCGTCACCCGCACCACGGAGAACCTGCTCCGGGCGTTCGCCGAGGGCCCCGCCGCCCGCCACCGCCCGGCACCACGCCCCAACGTGCACCGGCTGTACGGAACGACGGCGTGAACCCACTGTCCCGGCCGTCCCGGCCGCCCTGACCACCGACCCTGCGGCCCGCAGGGCGGCGCCCAGGCGGGACGCCAGGACGGAGAGTCCGAGGCGGGGCCGCCGGACGGTCGGGGAGGACCACCGGACGGTCGGGGGAGGAGCGCCGGGGAGGGCAGTCCGAGGCGGGCCGCCCGGAAGCCGTGCGGGCTCCCCGCCGCGCACCGCGGCCTCCCTCGCTCCGCCGGGCGCGTGCGCTGCCCGGGGCGGACACTGGACCGCATGACTCCTCGGTCCGTGTTCAGGGGCCGGCCGGTCGGGCGCCGGGCGGTGCTGCTCGGCATGGCGGGGACCGCGTTCGGGGCGGCGGGCTGGACCGGCGTGTCCGGCTGTGCCGCCGCCGGACACCGCGGCACCGCACCCGGACACGGCGTCACCACCCGCGCACCGGCCGCTGCCACGACCGGCCCGCCCGCGCCCCCGTCCGGCGCCGCCTCACCGGCTCCGTCCGGTGCCGTTCCCGCGCTGCCCCGCACCAGGCCGTGGCGCCCCACGTCGGCCGAGGTCGAACCGGCGGCGAAACTGAGCGCCGTCGAGCTGATCGAGGCACTGGGCGCCTGGCCGAGCGGCGGGGGCGGTCCGGCCGCGGCGCGGGCCAGAGCGGCCGCAGCGCACCAGCGGCCGGCGCTGGCCGCCCAGGCAGGCCCCCTGCTGCCCGCGGCCGACGAGGCGGTGCTCCAGGTGATCGACGCCCAGTACGGCGGGATCCTCGCCGGCTCGGCGAGCGTGCTCGTCGTGTGCCGGCAGTGGACCCGGCGGGGAGCCACCGTCACGACGGGCGGTACGACGGTCGACGTACGGCTCGCCCGGAGCGGCCGCGGGTGGATCGTCACCGCCCTGCACCCGGCCCGGCCGGGCCCGCCCGAGGCGGCACCCCCGGCGGCGGTGCGCAAGGTGCTGGCCGACCCGCGGATCGAACTGCCGCCCGCCGCCGCGGCGGACCTGCGCGACGGCCGCGTCCACGACAGCGTGCTCACCGCGATGCTCCGGCTGGCCGGGACGTACCGGATCTCCGTGAGCGTGGTCCGCTCCGGGCACCCCCTGGACGTCTTCGGCACCAGCCGTCCCAGCGACCACCCGCGCGGGCGGGCCTTCGACGTGTGGCGGATCGACGGCCGGCCGGTCGTCGACCCGCGCACCCCCCGCTCCCTGGTCGAGCACTTCATGCGGGACGCGGCGGACGCCGGTTCCTACAACGTCGGCGGCCCGGTGCGGCTGTCCGGCGGGATGCGGCCGGACCAGTTCTTCAGCGACGCCACCCACCACGACCACGTCCACGTCGGCTTCCGCACCTGAGCCCCCGGGGGCGGGGCGGGTCAGGCCAGCGCGAGCACCAGGGCGGCCACGAAGGTCAGGGCCGCCACGGGCACCACGACCAGCAGGGCGCGCTCGGCCCAGGCCGTCGGGTCCCCGCCGTCCACCGCAGAACGATCGTTCTTCCGGCGTCCCGGGCCCGGCCCGGCGAGGGCCCGGCCGGAACCGAGCAGCGAGCGGCACCAGGGACAGTCACCGTCCTCCCACGTCTCCATGCCGCGCTCAACGACCGGCCGGGGGCCCGGGCAACGCCTCCGGCGGCCATCGTGATGCGGCCGTCACCGGTCCGTGAGCAAGCGGTGCCCGGGAGTGCCCGGCCGCCCGCGCCCGCGACCCGGCCCACGTCCCGGCCGCCGGGTCGCGGGCCGTCGGCGGCTGCGGCCTCACAGGCCCGGGATCCCGCGGGGAACCGGCACCGCGGGCACCGCCCCGTTCCCGCGCGCCCGCGGCCCCGGCACCCCGCCGGCTGCTCCGGCGCCCCACGGCCGCAGGAGCGGCGCGCCCGGGCCGCCGTCCACCGGGGAGAGCGGAGGCGCGTCCGCCCGCGAATGCGTGACGGGCGCGCACGGCGGCCGGGAGAGGGGGCGGTCGGGGGAGGCCGGCACGGTGCGGGAGCTGCTGTCCATGCCGGGGCAACGGCGGACCCGGGGCGTCCGTACGGGCCCTGCTCCCGCCCCTCACCGCATCAGGTGAGGACACCGCTCCAACGGCCGCGTCCGCTCATGCGACAAACAGCCCGCACGGGGTGCGGCACGGCGGGCGCCGCTCACTCCCGGCCGGGAGTGAGCTCGGCCAGCAGCAGCGTCCGGTCGTCGGTGACGTCGTCGCAGCCGGAGCCGGCCAGCAGCCGCCGGCACAGCGAGGGCAACGCGTCCGGCTCCCCGGGGTCCGGTATGCCCTGCGCGCCGTCGTCGAGGGCGCGGGCCAGGCGGGTGATGCCCTGGTCGATGTCATGCGTGCGGGACTCGACCAGCCCGTCGCTGTAGAGCAGCAGCAGGGCGGGCTCGGACAGGTGCAGCACGGTCGGTTCGTACCGGCCCGTGCCCAGTCCGAGCGGCAGCCCCGGCGTGGCGAGCGAGACCGGCACCGCCGGGCCGCCGGGCCCGCGCACCAGCGGGGGCGGATGCCCGGCCCCGACGAAGGTGCACGTGCGACCGTCCGCGTCCCACTCCGCGTACATGCAGGTGGCGAACGGCGCGCCCGGGGTGTCCCCGGCGACGCCGTCCAGCCGGTGCAGCAGTTCACTGGGGCCGATGTCGAGCCCCGCCAGGGTCCGTACGGCGGTGCGCAGCTGGATCATGGCGACGGCCGACTCCGGTCCGTGGCCCATCGCGTCGCCGACGATCAGCCCGAGGCGGCGGCCGGCCCGGGGCAGGACGTCGAACCAGTCCCCGCCGATGACGTTGTCCTGTCCGGCGGGCCGGTAGCCGTGGGCGACCCGGCAGCCGTCGAAGGCCTGCCCGGTGTCCGGGAGCAGGCTGCGGCGGATGGCCAGGGCGGTGCGGCGCTCGCGTTCGTAGCGCCGGGCGTTGTCGAGCGCGACGCAGGCCCGGGAGCCGAGCGACTCGACGGCCACGGCCTCGCCGCGGGCGAACGGCTCCCGGTCGGGGCCGCGGGTGCAGGCGATGAAGCCGACGGCCGTACCGCGCAGGCGCAGCGGCACGATGAGGAAGGACGCGGTGCGCAGCAGGGCGTCCACGCCCGCGTGGTCCGGCGCGGTCTTGCGCAGCCGTTCGACGGTGTGCTCGTCCACGCCGTCGAGCAGTTGCGTCTGCCCGGTCGCGATGGCCCGTGCGTACGGCGTCTCGCGGGGGAACACCAGCACCTCGTCGGCCGGGAGCAGGTGCTCCCAGTCCTCGGTGGCGTCCGCCCCTATGCGCAGGGCGAGCCTGCGGGCCTCGATCTGCGGCGGGTCGGCCGTCCTGCGCGGCTGCTCCTCCAGGAGCCAGCGCTGGAGCAGGTAGACCGAGGCGGCGTCGCAGAAGCCGGGCGCCAGCGCGTGCACGACGTGGCGGCCGGTCAGCCGCAGATCGAGTTCCGAACCGATGGCGTCCGCGGCGGGCGAGAAGTGCCGGCGGCGGACCGCGGCCGAGGGGTGGGGGCGTTCGGACTCACGGGCGACGCGGGGTTCGGTGGGTTCTGTGTTCCGCAGGGTCGTTGCCTTCCGGGTGGGGCCGGTGTCGGCGTAGGGCGGTCCGGGCGTGCGGTCCGTGCGGTCGGAGCGGGTGGCCGGGCGGGCCGGGGGAGCGGGCGGGTGCTGGTGGTGGGCGGGCGGGCAGGCGGTGGCGTATGCCGTGGGCAACTATATGATGCCCAGTCAAGGTCGCTGACGAGCAGGGGAGTTGGTCATGCCCGACGAGCGGGACGGTCTGCCGCGGGGTGTCGATCCGGGCAAGGCCAGCGTGGCCAGGATGTACGACGCCATGCTGGGCGGGGAGCACAACTTCGCCATAGACCGCGAGGCGGTGGCCGCCTTCACGGCGATCGACCCCCAGGTGCGCACCCTGGCCCGCGCCAACCGCGCCTTCCTCGGCCGCGCGGTGCGCTTCCTGGTGGACGCGGGCGTCCGCCAGTTCATCGACCTGGGTTCCGGCATCCCCACCCAGGGCAACGTCCACGAGGTCGCCCAGGCGGCCGCCCCCGGCGCCCGGGTGGTCTACGTGGACAACGACCCGGTGGCGGTCGCGCACAGCGAGGCACTGCTCGCCGACGATCCGGACGCGGCGATCGTGGCCGCCGACATCAGACGCCCCGAGGAGATAGTGGGCGCACCCGAGGTGCGCAAGCTCATCGACTTCGAGCAGCCGGTAGCCGTCCTGATGATCACGATCCTGCACTTCGTCACGGCGGAGGAGGATCCGGCCGGCATCGTGGCCGCGTTCCGGGACGCGCTGCCCGCCGGGAGCTGGCTCGCGCTGACCCACGCCACGGACGAGGACCGTCCGGACACCGCGGCCGCCGTCGGACAGTTGTACCGCGACCGGGCGACCTCCCCCGTCACGGCCCGCTCCCACGACGCGATCGCGGCCCTCTTCGACGGCTTCGACCTGGTGGAGCCGGGACTGGTCCACGTCCCGCTGTGGCGCCCCGACCGGGAGGACGAGATCCCGCGCGACCCCTCCTCGTACTGGGTGTACGCGGGTGTGGGCCGCAAGACCGCGTAGGCGGGCGCGCGGGGCCCGTGGCAGGCTGGCCGCATGTGCGGCCGCTACGTCTCCACCCGCGGACCCGAGGAACTGGCCCGGCACTTCGGGGTGAGCCGGTGGAACCCCGAGCAGACGCTGGAGCCCAGCTGGAACGTCGCGCCGACGGACGGCGTCTGGGCCGTCCTGGAGCGCCCCCCGCGCGGGGAACGGGCGACGGCCGCGGCCCGGCGCGAGCTGCGGGTGCTGCGCTGGGGACTGGTTCCGTCCTGGGCGAAGGACGTGAGGACCGGCGCCCGGCTGATCAACGCCCGGGTGGAGACCGTGCACGAGAAGCCCGCCTTCCGCCGCGCCTTCGCCGCACGCCGCTGCCTGCTGCCCGCCGACGGATTCTACGAATGGCAGCCGGCCGGGACCGAGGGCGCCAGGACGCGCAAGCAGCCGTACTTCATCCACCCGCTGGACGGCACGGTGATGGCGCTCGCCGGGCTGTACGAGTACTGGCGCGACCCGTCGGTGAAGGACGACGACGACCCGGCCGCCTGGCTGACGACCTGCACCGTCATCACCACGGACGCCACCGACGCGGCCGGCCGGATCCACCCGCGCATGCCGCTCGCGCTCGCCCCCGAGCACTACGACGCCTGGCTCGACCCCGGCCGCCGGGACCCCGGCGGGCTGCGGGAGCTGCTGACCCCTCCGGCGGACGGGCGGCTCGACGTCCGGCCCGTCTCACCGGCCGTCAACGACGTCCGCAACAACGGTCCGGACCTCCTGGCCGAGGCCGCCCCCTGACGTTGCGCTCACCCACTTCCTCCGCCCGTGCGCGAAGGCGTGCTCATTCCCCCGACGCGGCCCGCCGCCACCGGCGTCCCGGTCGACGCCCGCCTGGGCCGGACGGGGAGCCCTGTCCTGCGATGACCGGCACCCTGGCGCGTTGCACCCAGGCCCCAGCCCGGCCGCACCGTACCGTGCTCTGGACGTGACCGGCGGCCGCCTGCTCGGGACGTGACGGGCGGCCGCGGGCCCCGAGGCGGCCGGTGGTCGCGTGCTCGGGGCGTGACCGGTGGTGGCAACGGGAGGCGCGGTGGCGGGTGCGGGCGGTCCGGCGGCCGGGCGGGGCCGCGGGCGCCGGCCGGGCGAGGCGGTCCTGGGCAGCAGACCGGCGTACTCCGCACGGCTCGCGCCGCGCTTCCGCCCGGTGCGGACGCCGCCCGCCGACGAGCACCCCCGGGCCGAGCGCACGGTGCCCTGGCTGCGTGTCGCCGCTTCCTACGCCTGGCGCCTCATTCTCGTCGGTGCCGCCGTCTACGGCGTCTTCACCGTCCTGGGCCGCTTCCAGCTCATCGCCGTGGCCCTGTTCGTGGCGCTGGTCGTCACCTCGGTCCTGCGCCCCTTCGCCGACCTGCTGAACCGGCTGCTGCCCAGGCCGCTGTGCGTCGCCGTCGTCCTCGTGGGCAGCCTCCTCCTCCTGTCCGGCCTGCTGGCCTTCGTGGGCGAGGCGGTGGCGGGCCAGTGGGGGCAGCTCACGTCCGAGCTGACCGGTGGCATCCACCGGATCGAGCAGTGGCTCCAGCGCCCGCCGTTCCGCCTCAGCCCCGGCAAGCTCTCCGCACTGCAGGAGCAGTTCCTCTCCTACCTGGCCGCCCACCGGGCGAGCCTGGTCAACAGTGCCGTCAGCGGCCTCGGGCGCGTCGTCGAGCTGGTGACGGCCGCCGCGCTCGCGCTGTTCACCTCCGTCTTCTTCATCCACTCCGGCGAGCGCCTGTGGCGCTGGGCGCGCGACCAGCTGCTGCCCAGCGGGGCCCGGGAGGTGTGGGACCGGGGCGGCCACGCGGCCTGGCGCGCGTTCGCCGGGTACACCCGCGGCATCATCATCGTCGCCGCCACCAACGCCGTACTCGTCGGTGTCGCCCTGTTCGTCCTGCGGGTGCCGCTCGCGCTGCCGCTGGCCCTGCTGGAGTTCTTCGCCGCCTTCATCCCGCTGGTCGGCTCACCGGTCGCCCTTGCGGTGGCCACGGTCGTCGCGCTCGCCGGACGCGGTCCGGTCACGGCGCTGGCCGTGATCGTGCTCATCGTCGTCATCGGCGAACTCGAAGGCCACGTCCTGCATCCAGTGGTGATGAGCTGGGCGGTCCGGCTGCACCCGCTCGTGGTGGCCGTCTCCGTCATCGCGGGCAGCATCGTCGCCGGGGTGATCGGCGCGATCGTGGCCGTCCCCTTCGTCTCGGTCGTCTGGGCCGTCCTGCGGGCCCTGCGCCCCGGACCGGCGTGACGCCGCTGCGGCCGGCTCCGCCGCGGGCAGCGCGCGCGGGCTTTTCGGCCGGGCCAGAACGGGCACGCGGTCCTGTACGACTCCGAGCCGAGGGACGGTGCCGCGATGTCCGAATACGAACGCTCCCGCACGATGCCCGCACAGCCCGAACAGGTCTTCGACCAAGCCGCCGACGTCGGCCGGCTCGACGCGTGGATGCCCGACGCGCTGCACGTGCGCGCCGAGGAACCGCCCGCCGTCACCGTGCACGAGGACGCCACGGGCGAGGACACCTCGGCCCTGCTGCGCGCCGAACGCGACCAGATGCGGATCGAGTGGGGCACCCGCGAGCAGGGCGGCTACACCGGCTGGCTCCAGGTCGCCGGCATCGGCAGCGGCGCCAGCGAGGTGACCGTGCACCTGTCGTTCTTCGAGGACAGCCACGACCCGGGGGAACGGGCCGCCTGCGAGGCGCTCGACAGCAGCCTGCGCAGGCTGGAGGAGCAGGTGCGGATACGGGTCGACAACGCGGCTGGCTGAGCCGTGCCCGGACGGGGTGATGCGCCCCGTCCGCCGCACATGCGCACACGCACAAGACACGCCACGGCGTGCGGTCCGGACCGCACGCCGTGGCTCGAATGGTTGTGGGTTCTCGGTCAGCGTCCGCCGCCACCGTGACCGCCGCCGCCACCGTGGCCGCCGCCGCCACCGTGGCCGCCGCCACCACCGTGGCCGCCACCGCCGTGGTCACCGCCACCGCCGTGGTCACCGCCACGTCCGCCGTGGTCACCACCACGACCGCCGTGGTCGCCACCGTGGTCGCCGCGTCCGTTGTCACCGCGTCCGTGGTCACCGTAGTCCCCACGTCCGCCGTGGTCACCGTAGTCGCCACGGTCGCCGCGGTGGTTGCCGTAGCCGCAGTCGTCCCACCAGCCGCCGTGGTCCGAGCAGTCGCGGCTGTATCCCGAGTGGTGGTTGGAGTCGTAGTTGGAGTCGTGGGCCGATGCGGTCCCGGCCGCGCCGATCGCGGCGCCGCCGGCCATCATGATGCCGGCCGCGGACACGGCGAAGAGGCGCCTGACGCGCTGTGCTCGCATGGGTAATACCTTTCCTTCCATCGTCTCGCGCAAGGGAGACAGCGCGAGAATGATGGCCGCGCCCAGTCGAAGAGGATGTGCGGCGCGGTCGTGGGCGTCGCCACCGGATGTGAGAAGCACGTCCTGGTCTCCGGCGCCGCCGTGCCACCCGTGCACCTTCCACGGGTGGGCGCCGCGGCAACGGGCCCCGCAGTGGAGACCTCGCCGGAGGGGCGTGCCCCCGGTTGCGGCTCTCATGGATAGACGCTAGTCGCCCGTTCGCGTGACGGCATCTTGAGCGGCGGGTGCGGAGCGCGAGAAAAATCAGGGCGAAAAAAGGTGAAACCCGACAGTCGCGCATAATGCCACCGATGTCGGGCACGCGAAGCAGTGCCCAAGGGGGTGCATCACATGTCCACGGGAACACTTCTCGCCATCATCATCCCGATCGTCGTCGTCCTGGCCCTGATCGCCGTGGCGGTTTCGCTGCTGACGCGGCGCCGCCGTCTCCGCAAGCGCTTCGGCCCCGAGTACGAACGGACCGTCCAGGGCGCCGAAAGCCGCAGGGCGGCCGAGCGCGAACTCAAGGACCGCGAAAAGCGGCACGACTCGCTGGACATCAAGCCGCTGCCCGCCGTCTCCCGGGACCGCTACACACGCGAGTGGAGCAGCGTCCAGGAGGAGTTCGTGGACCGGCCCGAGGACGCGGTGCACGACGCGGACCGGCTGGTGACCTCGCTGATGCACGAGCGGGGCTACCCCACCGGCGGATTCGAGCAGCAGGCCGCCGACCTGTCGGTCGAGCACGGCCGGACGCTCGACCACTACCGGGCCGCCCACGAGATCGAGACGCTGAGCACCAGCAGCAAGGCCACCACCGAGCAGTTGCGCGGCGCCATGGTGCACTACCGCGCGCTCTTCGACGAACTGCTCTCCGACGGAGGCCGGGCACCCGCCCGGTCCTGACACCCGGCCTGCCACCCCGGCCGGCGCCCGCCGACGACACCGACGACGCCGGCCCGGCAGGGAGGAACACCATGCACAGAGACAAAGACCAGCCGAGCCGCTTCAGCGGCGGCCTGTCCACCGAGGACCTGGCGCAGCAGCCCTCCGGCACGCCGGAACGGACCGGCGCAGAACCGGGGACGGCCTCCCGCGAAGCCCCTGTCTTCCCGGGGGAGAGCACCGGCACGCCGTCGCCGGGCAAGGCCGGCACGGCCACGAGCCCGCAGGGGGACCGAGCCGGCCGGACCGCGGGACAGGAACGGTCCGCCGGCACGGCCGGAACCGAGGACACGGAGGCGGCCCCGGGCACCAAGATGCCCGGCGCGGCGGGGACCGCGGAGACGGCAGGAGGCGAGGACACCGAAGAGGGCCCGGAAGCGGCAGAAGGACCGGACACCGCCCGGACCCCGGAGACGACCGGGCCCGCCGGTGACGGCGAGGACGCTCCCCGCCTGCTGAGCACCGAGGACGAGCAGGGGTTCCGCGACCGCTGGCACGAGACGCAGAACAAGTTCGTCGACGACCCGCGCGAGGCCGTGCACGCCGCCGACACCCTGGTCGCCGACGTCATGCAGACCCTGGCCGCTACCTTCGCCCGGCACAAGGAGGAGCTGGAGGGGCAGTGGAGCCAGGGCGAACAGGTGGACACGGAGGAACTGCGCAAGGCGCTGCGCCGCTACCGGTCCTTCTTCAACAGGCTGCTCAGCACCTGACGCCCGGCTGCCGAGCACCTGACGGCCGTCCGCCCGGAGCGGACAGCCGTCCGCTCGGCGCCCGGCGGTCCGAAGCGTCGGACGTGTCCTCCGCCGCCGCCGGGGTACCGGCGTGTCGTGCGGAGGACCGCCGTCGCTGAGGGACGATGGGCCCGCCAGGACGGCCGGGAGAGCGGGCTCGGAACGGAGGGGCTGCGGTGGACCAGCGGGTCGCGGGGCAGCGGGAGCGTGGCACGGCCGCGGCCACGGGGGCGTCCGGGACCGGCACCCACGGCGCCACCGCCCGGGAGCGGCCGGCGCCGGACACCCGGCGGCGCATTCCCCGCACCGACGCCGTCCTGCGCGACCCGCGGCTGCTCCAGGCCGCCGGCCGGCTCGGGCCGCGGCCCGTGAAGGCAGCCGTACGGCAGGCACAGGAGCAGGCGCGCCACGGCACGGTGGCCCCCGAGGACGTCGCGGACACCGCCCTCGCGCTGCTGCCGCCCACGGCCGGCGGACTGCGCCCGGTGATCAACGCCACCGGCGTCCTGCTGCACACCAACCTCGGCCGGGCGCCCCTGTCGGCGGCGGCCCGGCAGGCGGTGCAGGACGCGGCAGGACCCACCGACGTGGAACTCGACCTGAGCGCCGGTGTCCGCGCCCGGCGCGGCCGCAGCGCCCTGGCCGCACTGCGAGCACGCGTGCCGTCGGCGCCGGCCGCGCACGTCGTCAACAACGGCGCCGCCGCCCTCGTCCTCGCGGCGACCGCGCTCGCCGCCGGGCGCGAGATCGTCATCAGCCGCGGCGAGATGGTGGAGATCGGCGACGGATTCCGCCTGCCCGACCTGCTGGTCTCCACCGGTGCCCGGCTCCGCGAGGTCGGTACCACCAACCGCACGGCGGTCGACGACTACGCCGAGGCCGTCGGCCCGGAGACCGGATTCGTCCTGAAGGTCCACCCCTCCAACTTCCGTATCAGCGGCTTCACCCGCGCCGCCGCCACCCGCGACCTGTCGGCGCTCGGCGTCCCGGTCGTCGTCGACATCGGCTCCGGCCTGCTCGCCCCCCACCCGCTGCTGCCCGAGGAACCCGACGCCGCGACCGAACTGCGGGCCGGCGCGGCGCTGGTGACCGCCAGCGGGGACAAACTGCTCGGCGGCCCCCAGTGCGGACTGCTCCTCGGCGACACCGACCTCGTGCACCGCCTCGCCCGGCACCCGCTCGCCCGCGCGCTGCGGGTCGACAAACTGACACTCGCCGCCCTGGAGGCGACCCTGACGGGCCCCGCGACCCCCACCGCCGCGGCCCTCACCGCAGACCCCCGGGAGCTGGCCCGCCGCGCCGGGCAGCTCGCCGCCGACCTGAGCGGTGCCGGCCTCGACGTACGGGCCGTCGACTCGGCCGCCACGGTCGGCGGCGGCGGCGCACCCGGCGTGACCCTGCCCAGCGCGGCCCTCTCCCTGCCCGAATCCTGGGCCGCGGCCCTGCGCACCGGCCCGCTGCCCGTGGTGGGGCGGGTCGAGGGCGGGCGGTGCCTGCTCGACCTGCGGGCCGTGCCGCCCGAGGACGACGCACGGCTGGCCGAAGCCGTGCGCCGGGCCGCGGAAAGGTAGGCGGCGCCATGCGGGTCCTGGCCACCGCCGGCCACGTCGACCACGGCAAGTCCGCCCTGGTGCGCGCCCTGACCGGGATGGAACCCGACCGCTACGAGGAGGAACGGCGCCGCGGGCTCACCCTCGACCTCGGCTTCGTGTGGACCCGGACCGCACCGGGCGGCGAGTACCTGGCCTTCGTCGACGTGCCCGGACACGAGAAGTTCGTCGCCACCATGCTGGCCGGGGCCGGGCCCGTGCCCGCCGTGCTCTTCGTGGTCGCCGCCGACCAGGGCTGGCAGCCCCAGTCGCAGGAGCACCTGGCGATCCTCGACGCGCTCGGCGTCCGGCACGCCGTGCTCGCCGTGACCCGCAGCGATCTCGCCGACCCCGAGCCGGTGCGCGCCGACGCCGTCCGGCGGCTGGCCGGCACCTCCCTGGGCACCGTGCCCTCCGTCGCGGTGAGCGCGGTGACCGGCGCCGGCCTCGACCGGCTGCGCGCCGAGCTGGCCCGCCTCGCCCGTACCCTGCCCGAACCGCCCGCCGACGCCGACGTACGGCTGTGGCTGGACCGTGCGTTCACGGTGCGCGGACACGGCACCGTCGTGACCGGCACGCTCGGCGCGGGCACCCTGCGCGTGGGGGACCGCCTGGTGGCCTCGGACGGCACCACCGCGCTGCGGGTACGCGCGCTGCAGTGCCTCCAGCAGGAACGCACGGCCGTCAGCGGGGTGGCGCGGGTGGCGGTCAACGTGCACGGCCCCCTCGACGGGGCGCTGCGCCGCGGGGACGTGCTGCTCACCCCGGACCGCTGGCTGCTCACCGACCTGGTCGACGTCCGCGTCGGCGGTGAGAAAACCGGTGACCTGCCGCGGACGCTGAGACTGCACCTCGGCACGGCCGCCGTCGCGGTGACCGTGCGCCCGCTGGGCGAGGACACCGCGAGGCTCACCCTGAGCCGGCGCCTGCCGCTGCGGGTGGGCGACAGGGCGGTGCTGCGCGAGCCGGGCGGCGGCCGGGTGCCCTGCGCGGCGACCGTCCTCGACGTCCGGCCCCCGCGCCTGGAGCGGCGGGGCGCGGGCCGGGCCCGCGCCGCACAGCTGGCCGCGCTGACCGGCCGGCCCGACGGCGCCGCGGAACTGCGCCGCCGCGGCCTCGTCCGCCGCTCGGAACTGCTGGCCATGGGCGTGCCCGCGCCCACCGCGCCGGTGACCGGCGACTGGCTGGCCGACCCGGAGCACTGGGCCCGGCTGCGCGAGCGGCTGGCCGCCGAGGTCGAACGGTACGCCGAGCAGCACCCCATGGAGCCGGGCCTGCCCGCCGAAGCGGCCCGGCGGCTGCTCGGCCTGCCCGACCGCACCCTCGTGGACGCCCTGGCCCGCACCCCCGGCGCCACCGGGCTGCTCGGCAAGGAAGGCCGCTTGTACGTCCCCGCCCGGGCCCACCCCGCACTGCCGCCGCCCCTGCAGGCCGCTGTCGACGCCGTGCGCGAGGAGCTGGAGAAGACGCCCTTCCGCGCCCCCGAGGCCGACCGCCTGGCCGAACTCGGTCTGCACCGCAAGGCGTTGGCCGCCGCCGTCCGGGCGGGCGCGCTGCTGCGCGTCACCGAGGGAGTCGTCCTGCTGCCGGGCGCGGACACCGAGGCCGCCGCCGTGCTGCGCAGGCTGCCGCAGCCCTTCACCCTGAGCGAGGCGCGCAGGGCACTGGGCACCACCCGGCGGGTCGCCGTGCCGCTGCTGGAACTCCTCGACGCCCGCGGGCACACCGAACGCGTCGACGACCTGCACCGCCGCTGCCGACCGGAAACAACGAAGGACCGGGAAGCCGCGGAGGACGCCTGAGAAGGCCGCGGAAGACACCTGAGAAGAAGGCGGGACGGAGGCGGACGGGAATCGAACCCGCCTGCCCGAGATCCTCGGACACCTCGGTTTTGAAGACCGGGAGGGCCACCAGGCACCCACACGCCTCCACCGCCCGCCAGGCTACCGGAAGGACCCGGCATGACCGCCAGCAGCGAAACGCCCGTACGGCTCACGCAGTTCGCCCACGGCGGCGGCTGCGCCTGCAAGATCCCACCCGGTGAACTGGAGGACCTGCTCGGCGGACTGACCCCGCCGCTGCCGGCACCGGAGGACATCCCGATGCTGGTCGGACCGGCCACCGGCGACGACGCGGCGGTCGTCGCCCTGCCCGCCCCGGACGGCTCCGCGGCCCCGGCGCTGGTGTCCACCGCCGACTTCTTCACCCCGGTCGTCGACGACCCGTACGACTGGGGCCGCATCGCCGCGGCCAACGCCCTGTCCGACGTGTACGCCATGGGCGGCCGCCCGGTCCTCGCCGTGAACCTCCTGGCCTGGCCCCGTGACGTGCTGCCCTTCGAGCTGGCCCGCGAGGTGCTGCGCGGCGGCCTCGAGATCGCCGCCGAGGCCGGCTGCCACGTCGGCGGCGGCCACAGCGTGGACGACCCGGAACCCAAGTACGGCATGGCCGTCACCGGTCTCGTCGACCCCGGCCGGCTGCTGCGCAACGACGCCGGCCGGCCCGGCCTGCCGCTGTCCCTGACCAAACCGCTGGGCCTCGGCGTGCTGAACAACCGCCACAAGGCCACCGGGGAACGGTTCGCGCAGGCGGTGGCGGCCATGACGGCCCTCAACCGCGACGCGGCGGCCGCCGCCGTCGCCGCGGGGGCCCGCTGCGCCACCGACGTGACGGGCTTCGGCCTCCTCGGCCACCTGCACAAACTGGCGCGCGCCTCGGGTGTCACCGCGGTGCTCGACACCGCCGCCGTGCCCTACCTGGACGGCGCCCGGGAGGCCGTACGCGACGGCTACGTCAGCGGCGGCACCCGGCGCAACCTGGAGTGGGTGGCCCCCTTCACCGACTTCGGCGCCACCGACCCGGACACCCGGCTGCTGCTGGCCGACGCCCAGACCTCCGGCGGCCTGCTCGTCGCCGGGGAGGTGCCCGGGGGCGTGGTGATCGGCGAACTGATCGCTCCCGGCCCGCACTCGCTCGTCCTGAGATGAGCGGACGAGGAGCCGGCCGCGACGGGACCGCCCCGGGGCCGCGGGCCGGTCAGGGCTCGGTCCCGGTGCGGTCGTCGATGCCGGCCCGCTGCCGGTAGGCGCGCACCAGCGCCGGTGCGGCCGGGCCGCGGGGGCGGCGCCCGGGCCGGATGTCGACGGCGAACGCCTTGGTCTCCTGGATGTGCGTGTTGGGGTCCAGGGACAGATGCACCAGCTCGTTGGCGGCGTCACCCGTGCTGAGGCCGTTGGGGCCCCAGTGGTAGGGCAGCCCCACCTGGTGCAGGGTGCGGCCGTGCACCCTCAGCGGCGGCACGCGGCCGGTCACCAGCACCCGCGCCTCGACGACCCCCCGGGCACTGACGATCGTCGCCCACCCGGTGTGTTCGAGCCCGCGCTCGGCGGCCAGTTCCGGCGACACCTCGCAGAAGAACTCCGGCTGCAGCTCCGCCAGGTAGGGCTGCCAGCGGGACATGCCGCCCGCCGTGTGGTGCTCGGTGAGCCGGTAGGTGGTGGCCACGTACGGGTACACCTGCGAGCCGGGCTCGTCGCCGCTGGGCTGGTAACGGTTGTCCGGGACGGACGGCATGACCTGCCGCACCGGGTTGCGCTGCCGGCTGTACAGCAGGTTCGGGACGGGCGAGTCCTGCGGTTCGTAGTGGGTCGGCAGCGGCCCGTCGGTGAGCCCGGAGGGCACGTACAGCCAGGCCTTCCCGTCGGCCTGCATGACGAACGGGTCGGTGCCCGAGAGTGCTTCGGGGCCGGTGGCGTCCGGCGGGGGCCGGTGGCCGGGCTCCTTGTCCTTCTTGAAGTCGGGGATGTCGTGGCCGGTCCACTCGCCCGCGTCGGCGTCCCACCACACGAGCGCCTTGCGCTCGCTCCACGGCCTGCCGTCCGGGTCCGCCGACGCCCGGTTGTACAGGATGCGGCGGTTGGCGGGCCACGCCCACCCCCACTCGGACGCCACCCAGTCCTGCTCGCCGCCGGGCCTGCGCCGCGCCGCCTGGTTCACCCCGTCGGCGTACACCCCGCAGTAGATCCAGCAGCCGCAGACGGTGGAGCCGTCGGACGCCAGCTGCTCGTACGAGGCCAGCGGCCGGCCCTCGGCGTCGCGGCCGTTGATCTCCGCCAGGACCTCCTCCGCGTCGGGCTCGGCCCGCTCGCCCTTCGTCGCGTAGTCCCACGTCAGGTCCAGCACCGGCCGGTCCACCGGATCGGCCGACCCGGCCAGCTTCTCCCGGATGATCCGCCCCAGGTGGTAGGTGAACCACAGGTCGCTGCGCGCCTCCCCGGCCGGCTCGACGGCCTGGTGGTGCCACTGCAGCAGCCGCTGCGTGTTGGTGAAGCTGCCGTCCTTCTCGGTGTGTGCGGCGGCCGGCAGGAAGAACACCTCCGTGCCGATGTCCTCCGTGCGCAGCTCGCCGGTCTCGATCTCCGGGCCGTCCTTCCACCAGGTGGCCGACTCGATCAGGGAGAAGTCCCGTACGACGAGCCAGTCCAGGTTGGCCATGCCCAGCCGCTGCAGCTTGGAGTTGGCCGAACCGACCGCCGGGTTCTCACCCATGAGGAAGTAACCCTTGCAGACCCCCTCCAGCTGGGCCGTCACCGTCTCGTAGGTGGAGTGCGAGCCGGTCAGACGCGGCAGGTAGTCGAAGCAGAAGTCGTTCTCCGCCGTCGCCGCCTCACCCCAGTAGGCCTTGAGCAGGCTCACCATGTAGGCGCGCATGTTGCCCCAGTAGCCCTTGCGGGCGGCCTCGCCGCGCACGAAGGCGTCCAGGTCCTCGTTGCGGTGCGCGTACGGCATCGGGATGTACCCGGGCAGCAGGTTGAACAGGGTGGGGATGTCGGTCGACCCCTGGATGGAGGCGTGCCCGCGCAGCGCCATGATGCCGCCGCCCGGCCGGCCGATGTTGCCGAGCAGGCTCTGCAGCACGGCGGCGGCCCGGATGTACTGCACCCCCACGGTGTGCTGGGTCCAGCCCACCGAGTAGGCGAACGCGGTGGTCCGCTCGCGCCCGGAGTTCTCCGTGACCAGCTCGCACACCTGCCGGAACAGGTCCTGCGGCACCCCGCAGATCCGCTCCACCAGTTCGGGCGTGTAGCGGGCGTAGTGCCGTTTGAGCACCTGGAACACGCACCGCGGGTGGCTCAGGGTCTCGTCCCGTTCGGGCTCGTCCTCGCCGATGGCGGGGCCGCCCGAGCCGTGGGACTCGCTGCCCGCCGCCTCGCTGACCGGGGCGCCGCCGGTGCGCTTGTCGTACTCCTCGTCGCGCTGTCCGGAGGCCGCCTGCATCTCGGTGCCCTCGTACTGCCAGCTCGTGTTGTCGTAGCTGCGGCTGTCGGGATCCAGCCCGGAGAACACCCCGTCCAGGTCCTCGGTGTCGCGGAAGTCCTCCCGCAGCACCACCGGCGCGTTGGTGTACGCGACGACGTAGTCACGGAAGTACGCGCCGGTGCTCAGCACGTGGTTGATGATCCCGCCGAGGAAGGCGATGTCCGAGCCCGCGCGCAGCGGCACGTGCACGTCCGCGAGCGCGCTGGTGCGGGTGAACCGCGGGTCCACGTGGATCACCTTGGCGCCGCGCGCCTTGGCCTCCATCACCCACTGGAACCCGACCGGATGGCACTCGGCCATGTTCGAGCCCTGGATGACGATGCAGTCCGCGTTCTGCAGGTCCTGCTGGAAGGTGGTCGCGCCGCCGCGGCCGAACGAGGTTCCCAGACCGGGAACGGTGGAGGAGTGTCAAACACGCGCCTGGTTCTCGATCTGGATCGCCCCGAGCGCCGTGAAGAGCTTCTTGATGAGGTAGTTCTCCTCGTTGTCCAGCGTCGCTCCGCCCAGACTGGCGATGCCGAGCGTGCGCCGGGTGCGCGTGCCGTCGACCTCCCACTGCCAGCCCGTGCGCCGCGCCTCGATGACCCGGTCGGCGATCATGTCCATCGCCGTGTCCAGGTCCAGGCGCTCCCACTCGGTGCCGTGCGGACGCCGGTGCAGCACGTGGTGCTCGCGGGCGCTCCCGGTGGTCAGCTGGAGGCTGGCCGAGCCCTTGGGACACAGCCGCCCGCGCGAGATCGGGGAGTCGGGGTCGCCCTCGATCTGCGTGACCCGCTCGTCCTCGACGTACACGTTCTGGCCGCAGCCCACGGCGCAGTAGGGGCAGACCGACTTCACGACCCGGTCGGCGGAGGCGACCCGGGGGGTGAGCCGCGCGGTGGGCCCGCTCTTGGCCGCGGCGCCCCGGCCCAGCGGGTCGGTGCCGGTGAGCTGGCGGTAGACCGGCCAGGAGTCGATCCAGGTGCGTACACCCATGACCTGGCCCTCCTCTCCGGTTACGGCGCTCCGTGGAGCGGCGCGGTTGCTGCGGGGTACCCCGCCCGTGCCCGGTGAAACCGGATCCGCGGCGGCGGGGTGCGGGGCCGTACGGCCCCGGGCGCTCATCCGTCACGTCCGGCCGCCGGCCGGTCACCCGTCCGGCGGCGGCACGGCGGGGGCCGTGCCGCCGCCAGCCGTGCCGCCGTCAGCCGGCGCGGGCGCGCAGCCGCTCGCGCTGGGGTACGACCGTGTAGCGGGGATCCTCGGCCGAGGCCACGCCGGCGTGGAACACCCCGAAGCGCAGCGCGGCCGAACCCGTCAGCAGCGCCACCCCCGCGACCGCCGCCGGCACCCGGCCGCCGCGCCCGCGCCGCCCGGTGCCGCTGCCCGCGTACGCCGCCAGCGCGGCGCCGCCCGCGGTCAGCAGCTCCGCCGCCCGCAGCAGCCGGTGCGGCCGGCCCTGCTCGAACGGCTCGGCCGCCAGGCCCATCCCGCGCTTCATCCGCCGGAAGGCGCCCAGCTCCAGCGCGGCGCCCAGCACGGCCATCCGGCGCGCGGGTCCGGCCTGCCGCAGCGGCGCGCAGAGGAGGGCCAGCCCGGCCGCCGCGCTCGCCCCCGACCCCGCGAAGACGAACGGCAGTTCCCGGTAGCCCTCGTGCCACGACGGCACCGCCGTGTCGGAGAGCAGCACGGCCGTGTACGTGGCCACCGCCGGACCCAGCACGGCGGCCCCGGCGGTGGCGCCCGCCCCGGCGAACCGCGCGCGGCCCGTGAGGTCGGCGGCGACGGCGGCCAGGGTCAGCGGCGCGTACCCGGCCAGCAGCCACGAGCCCGTGTTCATCGGAGAGGTGGGCTTGAACACGCGGAGCATGTTCAGGAAGCGCGCGGGCCTGCCGAGGTCGTGCACCAGCGCGCCCAGGGACAGGCTGATGGCACCCGCCGCGCCCAGCTTCGCCACCCGCGCCAGATCCGGCCGCCCGGTGCCCTGCCCGCCCGCCGCCAGCAGGGACGACGCGCCCGCCAGCCCGCCGAGGTAGAGGTACCCGGCGATGTCGACAGGCTTCCAGGTGGGCTTGTTCAGGACCGGTTCGCCGTAGTACGAGGAGAACGCCGCGTCGGGCACCACCGGCTGCTCGCCGCGCCCGCGCCGGCCGCGTCCGGACCGGCCGGTGCGCCCGGAGCGGTCCGTGTGTCCCGGCCGGCCGGCCGGTGCGGGCGCCGGGGCCTGCCGGCCGGGGCGCGCGCCCTGGACACCGCCGCGGGTCACGGCCGCTCCGCCGTCCGTTCCGTCGCTCGCGCCTGGATCCCGCCCGCCGTCCGGTCCCGTCCGCCTCGCGTCGCCCGGTCCGCTCATCGGGGCCTCCTCACGAAGCTCGCGACGCCCAGGGCGGCGAGCGAGGCGGCGGCCATCGCCGCGTGCTTCCACATCGCCGGCAGGTCGCGGGTGGTGACCACCGGGTCGGGCGGCAGCCCGTAGACCTCCGGCTCGTCGAGCAGCAGGAAGAACGCGCCGTCGCCGCCGACCCCGTCCTGCGGGCTCTCGCCGTAGAGCCGGGCCCCGGTGACGCCGGCCGCGTGCAGCCGCTCCACCCGGTCGGCGGCCCGCTCCCGCAGTTCTTCCAGCGGGCCGAACTGGATGGATTCGGTGGGGCACGCCTTCGCGCAGGCCGGTTCCATGCCGACCCCGAGCCGGTCGTAGCACAGGGTGCACTTCCAGACCCGGCCGTCCTCCTCACGCTGGTCGATGACCCCGTAGGGGCAGGCCGGCACGCAGTACCCGCAGCCGTTGCACACGTCCTCCTGGACCACCACGGTGCCGAACTCGGTGCGGAAGAGCGCTCCGGTGGGGCAGACGTCCAGGCAGGCCGCGTGAGTGCAGTGCTTGCAGACGTCGGAGGACATCAGCCAGCGCAGCTCCGTCCGCCCGTCGGGGGTGGGCGGGGACACCGGGGGACCAGGGGGGACCGGAGAAGCAGGTGGAGCCGGGGCGGCCCGGGGGGTGTCCAGGGCGCGGGCGGCCTCGAACACGTCGAACCCCTCGGCGCCCGCCGCGCCTTCCGCGGGGCCGGCCGGCCTCGTCTGTTCGATGAAGGCCACGTGCCGCCAGGTGTTCGCGCCCAGGCCGCGCGTGTTGTCGTAGGACATGCCGGTGAGTCCCCGCCCGTCCTCGGGCACAAAGTTCCACTCCTTGCACGCCACCTCGCACGCCTTGCACCCGATGCAGACGGAGGTGTCGGTGAAGAAGCCCATCCGCGGCGGGGCGTCGGGGTATCCGGCGGCCCGGGCCACGTCGGGCTGCGGTCCGGACAGCAGGCCGCCGGACGCGGCCGGCCGGCCGCCCTCCGCCCGGCCCACCGCCGCGGTGTCGCGCTCGCTCATGTGCGGCCTCCTCGCTCGGCGCCCGTAGGGCACGCTCCGCCGTCCGGGGCGGTGCGGCCGACGGGCCCGCCCCGGGTGCCCGCCGGGCAGGTCTGCGAAACCGGGTCCTGGGTGCCCGGCCCGTCAGGGCTGCGGGCCGTGCGGCCGGTGCGCGTTGTGCCAGGCGATGGCGCGCCGGATCTCCGGTGCGTGCAGGCCCGTGCGGCAGCCGAGCTGCCCCATGGTGAGCACCGGGGTGCCGCCGCTCAGAGCGCGGTCGATCTTCGCCGCCCAGAGTTCCTCCTGGACGAAGGGGCGGTGGCGGTAGCGCTCCTGGACGGCGGCGAAGTGCGTCTCACTGCACGCGGTGACCAGGCGCAGCCCGTCGAACCAGTCCCCGGTGGGGTGCACGGCGGACGAGTCCGGCACGTACCCCCGCACCGCCTCGTCCGCCGGGAAGGTCAGGGCGCACAGGTCGCACAGCTCCAGCGGCACGGGTACGGCGGACCGTACGCCCTTCCTGCGCTTCCACATGGCGACTCCCCGGGCTGCAGCGCGCTCGACACAAGGAGTTGCCCGTCCGGCGCGTTCCGAAACGCCCCGGCGGGGAGTGCCGGGGCGAAGTCCGCCGCTCACGTCCCCCGGCCGGTACCGGGGCCCGGCGCGAGCGGGCGGGAGGCGGCGGCGCCCGCGGAACGGCCGTGGCCGCCCGGGCGGGCAGCCGCGGCGGGCCGGGCCGCGGCACCGCGGGTCTCGGCGGCCAGCAGCCGTACGGCGGCGGCCTGGCCCAGCTGTTCGGCCCTGCACCGCAGCCGCCGCGCGGCGCTGCCGTCGGCCAGGGCCGCGTCCAGCAGTTCACGGACGGTGTCCCAGTCGCCGGACGCCTCCAGCGCCGGACGGAACCGGGCCCGCATGCCCGTCAGGACCGTCCGGGCGGGGGCGGCACGGCGGGTGACCGGATCGACCAGCGGGCCTTCGAGGCCCGAGCGCGCCGCCTGCCAGGTGGCGGCCCGCAGCCACTCGTGATGACCGTCGCACCCGGGCGGGTCGCGCCGGGCGAGCAGGGCGCAGGCGTCGTGGACGAGCGCCCGGAAGAGCCCGGCCACCAGCACCACCGTCGTCACCCGCGGGCAGGCGTCGCAGATGCGCAGTTCCAGCGTCGGCAGGTGTGCGGAGGGCCGGACGTCGTAATAGACCATTCCCGGGTCGCTGATGACCCCGGAGCGGATCAGGTCCCCCAGCAGGGCGTCGTAGGAGGCGGCACCGGAGTGGCAGCCGGCCGGCCCTGCGGTGGGCCAGCGCTGCCACAGCATCGTCCGCCAGCTCGCGTAACCGGTGTCGGCGCCCAGCCAGAACGGGGAGCTGGCGGAGAGCGCCAGCAGCGGGGGGAGCCAGGGCGCGACCAGGCACATGGCGCGCACGGCCGTGTCGCGGTCGGGTACGTCGACGTGCACCTGCGCGCTGCAGACCAGCTGCTCGTCGGCGACCCGCCGGTACCGCTCGGCCATGGCCCGGTAGCGCGGGTCGTCGGTGACGTCGCCCGGGGTGAGCACGGCCAGCGGGACGGTGCCTGCGGCGACCACGGCCAGTCCGAGCGGGGAGGCCGTCGCGGCGAGCCGGTGCCGGGACGCGGTCAGGTCGGCGAGCAGGCCGTCCAGGGTGTCGTGCACCCCGCTGTTGCTCTCCACGACCGACCGCTGCAGCTCGGGCGCGAACCCCGGTCCGGCCAGCCGGCCGAGGACGTCGCCGGCCCTGGGCACCAGCCGTCCGCTCCCGGCCTCCACGAGGTGGAACTCCTCCTCGGCCCCGATGCGCAACATCACGGTGCTTCCCCGCTCTCGTGGACCGGGCGGCCGCCCGGTGCCGGCGCCCGCCGGTCAGCGCATGGCCCGGTACGCCGCCGTGGTGGTCAGGCCGTACACCAGGTGCGGCACGACGTCGGACACCCAGGACGCCAGGTCCCACGAAGCGGGGTCGGTCAGCCGCAGGACGGTCGCGGGCGCGTTGGCTCCGGCCATGACGGCGGCGCCCAGCAGCGGCCCGGCCGTCCAGCCGGACAGCGCCGGGCGCCGGTGGCCGAACAGGCCGTAGGCCACTCCTGCGCCCACCCCGGTGGCGTAGCCCATCAGCGCCCCGGCCGCCTGGGTGCGGTTCTCCTTCTCCTCACCGCCGCCGAGCGGGATCCGGACGCGGCCGGCGAGCCGGCCGGCGACCTCGGCCGGGATGCTGCTGGACGGTCTCCCGCGCAGCAGCATGTCGCCGTACGTGACCACGTCCAGCGCGAGCGTTCCGGCGGCGCCCGCCAGCAGACCCTTGGTGATCGGGTGCATCACGGGCTCAGTTCCACAGGGAGTAGGTGACCACGCGCCCGTACCCGTCCGGCCGGGGCCCGGGGAAGGCGAGGCTCAGCCGGGTGAAGTGCTCGAACCGCGGGTGCTTCTTCCAGGGCTCGGCACGGTCCAGGCGCACGACGACCGGGTACGAGTGGAAGGTCCCGGCCGCGCAGTACGGCTTGCAGTCGTTGACGAGGTTGACGCCCTCGGCCACCGCCGAACGGCCGTTCCACTTCGTCCAGTGCAGCGAGGACAGGCGGCTGTTGCCGTCGCCGCAGGCCAGGATGAACGCGTCGGGGCGCGTCTGCGGCTTCCAGAGGCAGTCGACGAACACGGGCTGCCGGTGCGTGGTGTGCGAGGCTCCCGCTCCCCCCGGTGCCGCCTGTGCCGCGGAGGCCGTTCCCAGACCCGCGGTGAGCAGGACGGCTGCACCGAGCGTGACGGCGGTCCTCACTGTGTGTTCGCCCATGTCCGCTCCCAACCGTTGACGTCAGAAACTCATCAACGACGCTACGACGGGGCGAGAGGTTGCACCACTCGGACGGAGCAGCGCTGTCGGTGCCGGGCGGAGAAGCGCTGCCGGGCCGGCCGGGAGCGGGATCACCCCCGGACCGGCCGGAGCGGACCGCCGGGGCGGTGCGCTCGCGCCGGACGGAGCCGTGCCGTCAGCCGGGGGACCGGTGCCGCGCGCTCAGGCCGGGCGACGGGCCGCCGTCGTCCGGGGCGAACTGGCAGGTGTCGCACAGCTCGTGCTGACCGTCCTGGGTGACGACGGTCCCCCAGCCCAGACAGTGCTCGCAGTCACGAGCCAGGTCCAGGTCGGGGTGCGGCGGCGGGGTGGGGCTGTGGTGGGCTCCGTACGCCATGCGGGGGCGGCTCCTCGAAGTCGCGACGGGGATACTCATTCATTTTGTCTGATTTTTCTGTGTTGTCCAGAAGCTTTCCGGGCTCGTCAGGCCAGCACGCCGTCGATCGCGACGTTCAGGTGCCGCGGGCCGCGCAACACCGCGTTCTGCCGGTAGGGCGGCGGGTCCTCGACGAGCCGGGGGTTGTCCAGGCGCCGGGCCAGCTCGGTGAGGGCGATCTGCGTCTCCAGCCGGGCCAGCGGCGCGCCGAAGCACACGTGGACACCGCTGCCGAACCCGAGGTGCTGGATGTCCCCGCGGTCCGGGTCGAACCGGTCGGGGTCCTCGAAGCGCTCCGGGTCCCGGTTGCCCGCGCCCAGCACGAGCCAGATCCGCGAGCCCTTGGGGATCGTCACCCCGCGCAGCTCGATGTCCGTGATGCAGGTCCGCGAGGGCACCAGCTGCACCGGGGGCTCGTAACGGAGCAGTTCCTCGACGATGTTGACGCTGAGCCCGGGGTCCTCGCGCAGCCGCCGCAGGTGCTCCGGGTGGCGCAGCAGGGTGAGCATGCCGTTGGTGATGAGGTTGACCGTCGTCTCGTGGCCCGCGATGAGCAGCAGCACCGCCGTGCTGAGCACCTCCATCGTCGACATGGCCCCGTCCGGGCCGTGACCGGTCATCAGGTCGGACAGCATGTCGTCGCGGGGCTCCTTGGCGCGCTGCTCCGCCAGTCCCGCCAGGTACATGCCGAGCTGGAGCCGCGCCTCCTGCGCGGCGCGCTGGACCGGCGCCTCGGGATCGTCGCGCGAGTCCGGGTCCAGGCCGGCGACGATCGGGTCGACCCAGGCACGAAAGCGCGGCTCGTCCTCCCGGGGCACCCCGAGGAGACGGCAGATCACCGTCACCGGGAAGGGGTACGCGAACTGGTCGACGAGGTCGACCTGCCGGGCGTCGCCGAGCCCGTCGAGGAGTTCGGCGACGATACGTCCGAGTTCCTCGCGCATGGAGTCGATCCGGTGCGGCCGGTGCGGCGGCCCGAACGAACTGTTGGCGATCCGCCGCAGCCGGTCGTGCTCGGGCGGGTCGAGCCGGATGAAGCTCGGCGGCAGGCCCGTCGCCTCCGGCTCCGACAGTTCGCCGGCGCCCGGCGCGGCGAGCTTGCCTGCGTCGGAGCTGATCCGGGGATCGTGCAGCAGGCCCAGGATGTCGTAGTAGGAGCTGATGACGTACGGGCCGCCCTCCTCCTCGTGCAGCACGGGCGTCCTGCGCAGTTCCGCGTAGAGCGGATACGGGTTGGCGCGGCTGGAGAAGTCGGTGATCCGGCGCATGAGCGACGGTTGCGTCATGGGAGGTCCTCGGGGTGTCCTCGGGTGGGGCAGGGGCGGGGCGCCGGCCGGCGGCGCGGTGGTCAGTGGCGGGCCGGGGTGAAGACCATGCGCCGGTCGGCCGGTGAGTACCCGCTGAGGGTCACCGTCGGGCCGTGCGTCGGCAGGGACGGGTCGGGGAAGTCGGCCGGCACCGGCCTGCGGCCCTCGGGCCGCCGGTCCAGCGTCGGGTACTCCACCGGGAACGGCGCGCCCATCTCGATCTGCCGCTCGTAGAACTCCAGCCACCGCGTGTTGTCGAAGCTCACGGCCGCGATCACCCGGCCCTGGTAGCCGTAGACCCCCACGAAGCGGCGCTCGGCGAGCGAACCCTGGGTGATCATGATCTGCTCGCCCATGGACGGCACGCCGACGGACTTGATGTTCACACCGAACTGCGACGACCAGAACGCGGGCACCCAGATGTGCGGTCGCCGGTCGGAACTGGCGCTGATCATGTTGTGCGCCGCCACCTCGGCCTGCGCGACGGCATTGCCCCAGTGCTCCAGGGACAGGAACTGGTAGCCGAACAGCGGGTGCGGGGAGCGGGCCACGTCCCCGGCCACGTACACGTCGTCGGTGACGATGCCCCGGAAGTCGAACGCCCGGCACCCCGCGTCGCAGGCGATGCCGCGCGGACCGGCCCCGAGCCCGGAGCCGGTCAGCCAGTCGGTGTTGCGGGTCGCGCCCAGGCACACCACCACGACGTCCGTCTCGACGACGCTGCCGTCGGACAGGTGGGCGGCCCGCACCCGCCCGACCGGACTGCCCTCCAGACCGGTGACCATGACGCCGGTGCGCAGGTCGACCCCGTTGTCGTGGTGCAGTTCCGCGGCGACCGTCCCGACCACGCCGCCGAGCGCGCCCACCAGCGGGGCGTCCGCCCGCTCGGCCACGGTGACGGGGATGCCCTGGTCGCGGCAGGCGGAGGCGATCTCCGACCCGGTGAACCCGGCGCCGATCACGAAGAC
Source organism: Streptomyces sp. NRRL S-340 (assembly GCF_000720185.1). Taxonomy (GTDB): domain Bacteria; phylum Actinomycetota; class Actinomycetes; order Streptomycetales; family Streptomycetaceae; genus Streptomyces. The sequence goes on from NZ_JOIY01000005.1 coordinate 87,546, forward strand.
CCGGCGCGGCGCGGCCTTCAGCCGCCGGTGCAGCCGCACGGCGTCGTCCCGGGTGCGCAGCACGAAGACCCCGTCGAGCTGGGCCTCCTCCTCCTTCGGCCAGGGCCGGGCCCGGACCCCGGTCGCGATCAGCAGCCGGTCGTAGGGCACCTCGTCGCCGTCGGCGAGCCGGACCCGCCGGCCCGCGAGGTCGAGTCCGGTCGCGGCCACGCCCAGCCGCCACGTCGCGTCGACGTCGACGCGACGGGGAAGGTCCGTGCGGTCCGGCGCCGCCTTGCCGAGCAGGACCGCCTTGGACAGCGGAGGCCGGTCGTACGGCTCGTACGGCTCGTCGCCGATCATGGTCAGCGACCCGGCGAAGCCCTCCGCGCGCAGGGTCTCGGCGGCCCGCAGACCCGCCAGCGAGGCACCCACGACGACGATCCGGCCCTCCCGGCGCAGCCACTCGTGGAACTGCTCAGCGGGCATCGGACGCCTCCTGTCCGGCGGTGGCGGAGCGCGCGCCGCCCCCGTCCGTGCCGTCCGCGGTGATCGCCTGCACCGGGCAGGCCGCGACGGCACGGGCCAGCTTCTCCCGGTGCTCGTCGTCGGCCCACGGGCTGTACACCAGCGACTCCTCACCGTGCATCGTGAACACGTCCGGCGCGAGGAAGGCGCACTGGGCATAGCCCTGGCACTTGTTCAGATCGACGACAAGCCTCATTGGCGACCCGCCCTTCCGGCGGCCAGGTCTTCGGGCGCCGCCCGCTCGGCGGCGCCCTCGGACGGCGGTCATCTCCCCCACGACAGGATCCACAGCGCGAGGGCTCCGCCGCGCGCCGGAGCCCGCCGTAGGAGTGACGGGCCATCCGCCCGCGCGGGCCCACGGGACCCGTACGCGGGGAACGCGCCGGCGGCCGCTGCGCGGCTCTCAGGCCGCCGGGGCGGCGGGACCGGCGCGGCGGCCGGCCGCCGCCAGGACGTGGAGGCTGAGCACCAGCGCCCAGGCCGGGAAGGCCAGCTCGGCCCAGGGCACCCGGGAGGAGGCGAACAGCAGCGTCAGCGCGGCCAGCAGTCCCAGCACGGTCAGCCACCGCGGCAGCACCCGCAGCCGGTGTCCCATCACCGACAGGGAGCAGGTGAAGACGGCCGCCATCCGCATCGCGTACCCGGTCATCAGCTCGTACGCCAGACGGCGGCCGAACTCCCAGGCGGCGGGGGAGGGCGCGGGGCCGGCCGCACGCGCGGTGGCGAGCGCGGCGGTGGCCGCGGCGGCCGCCCCGAACATCATGGCCACGAAGACCAGCCCGCTGCCCAGGAAGACGGTCGCCAGGAACTTGTCCTCGGCCGCTCCCACATGGGTGCGCACCACGCCGACGAACCACAGGAAGAAGATCCCGGCCAGCGGCACGAGACCGAGCGCCGCCCGGACCGCGTCACGCCGCGTGGAGTCGGTCAGGGCCGGCGCGGTGACCGAGTCGGCACCCTCCGGCAGGCCCAGCCGGATCAGTACGACGGCCGCCGCGAGCAGCAGCGCGAACAGGACCCCGGCCAGCCCCGCCGCCCGCGGAGCGCGCAGCGCCTGCTCCGCCGGCGTGACCGCGGTGCTCGTCACTTGCGGTAGCCGAGGATGGTCATCATGCCGGACTCGGAGTGGTACTGGTTGTGGCAGTGCAGCATCCACAGGCCGGGGTTGTCGGCGTCGAAGTCGGCGACGAGTTTGCGGTGCGGCAGCACGATCGCGGTGTCCTTGCGCGTGCCGATGTCGCCGAGGCCGGCCAGCGCGAAGGTGTGGCCGTGCAGGTGCAGCGGGTGCCACATGTCGGTGGAGTTGATCAGCGTGAGCCGGACCCGCTCGTCCTTGCGGACGGGATGGCGGTGCTCGGTGGAGTACGGCTGGTGGTCGAAGGCCCAGTCGTACTTCTTCATGCTGCCGGTGAGCCGGATACGGATGTGCCGGTCCGGTTCCCGGTCGCGGAAGGCCACCGACTCGTGCGGCCGCAGGGCCCGGGCGGGCAGGAGGCGGCCGTCCAGCTCGTCCGGGTGCACCGAGGGCGAGGGCAGCCCCTTGCCCTTGTCGGTGCGCAGCACGGCCAGCGCCCTGGCCTTGCTTCCCTTGCCCTCGGCCAGGGCGACCAGCGGGAACATCCCGTCCTTGACGGTGACGACCACGTCGTAGCGCTCGGCCATGCCGATGAGCAGCGCGTCCGTGTCGCGGGGCTCGACGGGGTAGCCGTCGGTGTGCGTCACCGTCATCCGGTGGCCGCCCAGGGCCACCCGGAACGCGGTGTCGGCGCCGGCGTTGATGAGCCGCAGCCGGACGCGGTCCCCCGGCTTGGCCCTGAACACCTGGGCGGAGTGCGGCAGATGCCCGTTGACCAGGTAGTACGGGAAGTCGACGTTGCCGCCCATGCCGTCCAGGAGACGGCTGTGGGAGTGGCGCAGGACGCGGGAGGGGCCGCCGCCCGACTTCCCGTACGGCGCGCTGCGGCCGGCGGAGGCGTGATGACCGGCGGAACCTTCCTGCTGGGAGCCGCCGCCCATGTCCATGCTCATCGGCGGACGCTTGCCGCCGTGCAGCTGCGCCAGTACGCCGTCGGGGGTGGAGCCGTCCACCCCGTCCACCCAGTCGTCCAGGACGACGACCCACTCCTTGTCGTAGGACAGGGGCTCCTTGGGGTCGTCCACGACCAACGGCGCGTACAGCCCCCGGTCGGGCTGCATGCCCTCGTGGGAGTGGAGGAGATAGGTGCCCGGGTAGGAGACGGCGAAGCGGTAGCGGAACTCCTCGCCCGGCTTGATCCCCTCCTGCGTGAGCCCCGGCACACCGTCCATGTCGCAGCGCAGGCGCACCCCGTGCGAGTGCAGCGTCGTCGCCACCGGGAGCCGGTTGACCAGCGTGAGGTCCAGGATGTCGCCCCTGGTCACGCGGATCACCCCGCCGGGCACCGAACCGCTGTACGCCCACGTCCTGACGGAGCGTCCGCCCAGGTCGAACGTGGTCTCCGCGGCCGTGAACCGGAAGGTGCGCACCGGCCCGGTGCCGCGCTCGCGCTCGGTGGCCAGCACCTCGGGGTCGGACGGGTTCACGTACCCCTTGGGCCCCTTCGGCACGAAGGGGCGGGAGCGGCCGTCCGCGGTGCCGGATCCCGGTGCGGAGCCCGAGCCCCGGGCGGTTCCCGGGTGCGGACCCGCCTCCGACGGGGAGCCTGACCCGGAGCAGGCTCCCAGGAGGCCTGAGCCGGCAGCCATGATCGAGGCACTGAGCAAGGTGCGCCGCGTAGGTGTGTGCATGAATGAATAACACACGTTTTATGGCGATATGTGGGAGAACCGGGGCGGCGCGTCCGGTGATCCGGGCGGTCAATTTCCGTGCGGCAGCGCCCGGCATCCGGGGAGGGTCACCCGGTCGGCCGAAAGCGGACGCGAGGGGAACGCGTCGCCGTTCAGGGTGACTTGGCCGGAAAAGGCGCGCCGACCGGGTCCGGAGCGCACGAAGAAGCGGCGGCAGGCACCGGGACCCCGGCGCCTGCCGCCGCCTGTGTCAGGTCAGTTGGCCCGGGCGGCCGCTCTCCGGGCGTTGTTGTACAGGCGCAGCAGGTGCTTGGCGACGGGGCACGGCGCACCGTCCGCGCGGCACTGGCGGCACGTCCGCATGTGCTGTTGGTGTTCAGAATGCGCTTGCTGCAGAGCATCGCCCTGGGACGGCATGAGGATCCTCGCACGGGGGGTCGGACGGAGTGGAGCGCTCAACTTGGCTGTAGGGAGCACCTGAAGCCAAAGTTGATCACGTTACTCCCGGTAGTGGAAAGCGGCATCCGGCCACGCTGAGCCACTGACCGTCACGACCCGGACCGTCACCCAGGGTCACACGCCCAGGTCAGACCTGTCGACCGGAGTAGGCCCACCAGCGGCCCTCGTGCCGGTTCACCGCGATCGGCCGGCCGAAGCAGGACGTCAGCCAGGGACCGGTCAGCACGTCCGCCACGGGCCCGCGGGCCAGGATCCTGCCCTCGCGCAGCAGCAGGGCGTGGCCGACGGCGGGGGACAGCTCCTCCAGGTGGTGGGTGACCGTCACGGTGGCCAGTCGCGGGCGGCCCGCGGCCAGCCGCTGCATGGCCTCCACGAGGTCCTCGCGGGAGGGCAGGTCGAGGGCGTTGAACGGCTCGTCCAGCAGGAGCAGGGCGGGGTCGGCCATCAGCGCCCTGGCGATGAGGACACGGGCCCGCTGTCCGCCCGAGCAGACCCCGTACGGCCGGTCCGCCAGGTCCTTGATCTCCAGCTCGGCGAGGAGTTCGTGCGCCCGCTCGCGCACCTCCTCGTCGTAGGACCGCCACAGCGGCTGGACCGTGCCGGTGTGACCGGTCAGCACGACCGTGTGTGCGCCGAGGTCCTGCGGCACGCGCTGCGCGGAGGTGACGTGCCCGATGAGGGCCCGCAGTTCACGCACGTCGACGCGGCCGAGCCGGGCGCCCAGCACCTCCACACTGCCGGTGGTGGGGTGCATCAGCGCGCCGAGCAGGCGCAGCAGCGTCGTCTTGCCCGCGCCGTTCGCGCCGAGCAGCGCCCAGTGCTCCCCGGGCCGGACGGTCCAGTCGATGCCGTCGAGGATCACCTGGTCGGTCGTGTACCGGCGCACGCCCACGTCCCGGAGCGCCACCACGGCACCCGGGTCCGCCGTCCCGTCGTCCTTCACGGGCCGTCGTCCCGTTGTCTCCTCGGCCATCCCAGGGCTCCCCTCGACGCGTTCGGCCCCCGTCTCATCGGCACCCCAGACGTTAGATGCATCCGGCACCTTGTCGCCGGTCCGTCCGGTTCGTGGACGCCTGCACCGGCGGGGACCGGCGGACGGGCGTGTGCCGGCCGCGGCGGGCACCGGCGGGAGGGCGTGCGGCGGTCGGGCAGCCCGGTCAAGCGGCGAGGTGGCGGGAGTCGCCCATGACCACCACCGGGTGGAGGCGCGGGTCGAGCGTGCGCAGCAGGTAGCGCATCGCGTCCTCGGACTGGCTCACGCACGCGGACGTGCCGCCGCCGTGGTCCATGTGCAGCCAGATGCTGCCGCCCTTGCGCTGTCCCTCGGGCCGCGTGGGGTCGTTGGGCGCGGTGCCCCGGACGCGGTTGTAGTCGATCGCGATGACGTAGTCGAAGTCGTGCCAGGAGTTCTTGTTCCAGTAGTGCGGCGCCTGGAACGAGGCGGACCGGGTGTACGGCAGCCGGCTCCCGGGGTCGGCCAGCACACCGCCGGCGTCACTCAAGGTGAACACGCCCACCGGGGTGCGCTGGTCGCCCTCGTGGTGGTCGGTCGTCCAGCCCTTCCTGCCGTTGTGTGCCGCCCAGGAACGCAGTTGCTCCCAATGGGAGCCGGTCCTGGTGAAGAGCTTCACCGTCGAGTCGGGGGAGTCGGGGCCCGCGCCGTAGACGGCGACCACCTGGCGGGTGCCGGCCGGGACGCGCCGCCACATCCCGTCGCCGATGCCGGGGACACGCGTCGGCGCCGCGGCGCGCGGCGTGCCGCCCGGCCCGCTCGCGCCGCCCTTGCCGTGCGGGCGGGCCGAACTGCCGCAGCCGGTCAGACAGATCGCCAGGGTCGCGCAGGCCACCGTCGCGGCGGCCGTCCGTATCGCACCGCTTTTTCGCATGGCGCCCATGATGGCACCGCGTTCCGGCCGCCCCGCCGCCGGGTCCCGGCCCCCGCGCCGTCACCCGAATGGCCGTCTGCGGCAGCGTGCCCAGGGCCGATCGGGTGTCTCCTGGAGTGAGAGAGGCGTCCATCAAGGGAGCCGATCATGTATGAGATGTGTGCAGGAGTCGAGAAACCGGGCGGCGCACTGGTGTGGCATGTCATGGCCAAGAACACGGTGACCACGCTCTGCGGCCAGCGGCTCGGCCGGCGTGTCGACGGGGCGAGCGCGCAGCGGGCCGGTCACTGTTCCACGTGCATGGCCTTGTTCGGGAAGCTGATGACCGCTCCACCGGCCGTCGGCTCCCCGGTCGGCACGGACAACTAGCGGTCCGTGTCGCAAGGGCCCTGTTCGCCGGGGAAGTTCTCCCGGCGGACAGGGCCCTTCGGCGTGCGGGGCGCGCGACGGGGTGTCAGCTCCTGCGGGTCTGGCCTCGGCTGCGGTCGTGGTCGGTGCGGGGCTCGCGGTCGAGGGCGTGCTCGCCGTTTCCGTGCGTGTCGTCGGTCCTGTTGCCGGTGCGGTCGCCTCGGTCGCGCAGGCCGAGGACGGCGGTGAGGGCGCCTGCCGCGCAGAGCACGCCCGTGGTCAGGGCCGCGGTGTGCAGACCGCCGACGAAGGCCTGGCCGCTGCCGGCCACGACCGCCTCCTTCAGCGGACCGGGCATCGCGCCGGACACGGGGGCGACCCCCATGGAGACGGCGTCCTTCGCGCCCTCGAGCTGCCGTGCGGTGTCCTGCGGCACCCCGGCCGAGGTGAGGGCGGAACCCAGCGTGGCGCCGACGCGGCTGCTGATCAGGGACACCAGGACGGACGTCCCGAGCGCGCCGCCGACCTGGAGCGAGGTGGCCTGCAGCCCGCCCGCGACCCCGGCGTCCGCGACCGGCGCGTTGCCCACGATGGTGTCCGAGGAGGCCGACATCACCATGCCGACGCCCAGGCCCAGCGCGATGAACGGCGGCCACAGCGCCCCGTACCCGGAATCGGCGCTCCAGGTGAGCATCAGGAAGGAGGCGGCCGCCTGCAGCAGCATGCCCAGCGGCATCGTCAGCCGGGCGGAGAAACGCTCGGTCAGGGCGGCGCCGAGCGGTGAGGCGACGACCGAGGCGAGACTCAGCGGCAGGGTCCGCACGCCCGCCTCGACCGGGGAGAAGCCGCGGACGTTCTGCAGGTAGAGCATCACGAAGAAGATGGAGCCCAGCAGGACGAAGAAGTTGAGCCCGGTGATCACGGTACCGATGGTCAGGGCCCGGTTGCGGAACAGCCGCATGGGCAGCAGCGGTGCGGCCACGCGGGTCTCGTGCCGCCCGAACAGCAGCAGTGCGACGATCCCGGCGCCGATCGAGCCGAGTGTGGCGGCCGAGGACCAGCCCCACGTCTCGCCCTTGACGACGCCGAGGACGACGAGCAGCGCACCGGCGGCGAGCAGCAGTACACCGGGGATGTCGAACTTCTCGCCGCGCGCGGAGTCGTTGCGGCTCCGGGGCAGGACCAGCGCGCTCACGACCAGTGCGGCCACGCCGATCGGGGCGTTGACGTAGAACACCGATTCCCAGTCGACGTGCTCGACGAGCAGGCCGCCGACGATCGGGCCGAGCGCGGTGGAGACGGACGAGACCATGGCCCAGATGCCGACCGCCATGCCGAACTTGCGCGGCGGGAAGACGGCGCGGAGCAGGCCGAGCGTGTTGGGCATGAGCAGGGCGCCGAAGAGGCCCTGGAGCGCGCGGAAGGCGATGACCGGGACGATCGCGCCGGACAGTCCGATGGCGACGGAGGCCAGGGTGAAACCGGCGACACCGGCGAGGTAGACGGTGCGGCGTCCGAAGCGGTCGCCGAGTTTGCCGCCGAGGATGAGCGCGGCGGCGAGCGCGAGCAGGTAGGCGTTGGTCACCCACTGCAGGTCGGCGGTGGTGGCGTCAAGGTCGCGGCCGATCTCGGGGTTGGCGATGGAGACCACCGACCCGTCGAGACCGACCATGAACAGGCCGAACGCAACGGCGACGAGGGTCAGCCACGGATTGGCGCGGCGGCCCGCCGCCCGCTGGGGCGGAGCTGCCGGCAGGGTCGCACTGGACGAGGACATGATGAGGACTGCCTTGTTTCGTGTGTCGTACGAGGACAGGGGGCGCGGGCGCGGCGGCAGGTGTGCCGCAGCGCGGCCGGCGGATGGGGGCGGCACAAGCGCGGGAAAAGGACCCGGAAGACCCGGAGGCCCGGAAGCAGCGGGCCCGGAAGTGGGGGGCGCCCTGCAGGGCGCGGCTCAGTCCTGGCCGCAGGCGGGCCGCAGGCGGGCGGCGAGCGAGCGCAGCGCGCCCACGGCGGAGCCCAGCGCGGCCATCTCGCCCTCGCCGAGGTGGCGCATGGCGTCGGAGAGGTGACGCTCGGCGAGCGCTGCCGCCTCGGCGAGCCGCTCCCGCGCGAGATCCGTGCAGTACAGGTGGGCGACGCGCTTGTCGGCCGGGTCGGAGCGGCGCTCCAGAAGTCCCAGGCCGGTGAGTTGGGAGACGAGCGCGCTGACGTTGTTCGGCTTCATCAGCAGGATGCCGGCCGCTTCCCGCACGGTGACGCCCTCCTGCTCGGCGGTGAGCCGCAGGAGCGCGAGCTGGCCGTCGGGGAGTTTGTCGTGCGGGAAGTCCGCGCGGATGCGGTGGTCCAGGGCCCGGTGCACCGCCGACACGGCGACCGCGAGTTCGGCGGCGGCGCTGTCTGCGGGGGTACGGGGTCCGGGCACGGGGCGACTTTATATATGAGGCTATAGGTATGTCAACATAGATGACGGCGCCGGGCGAGTGTCCGGTCACCGCACTGACCGGGCGCGGTGCGGAGGCCGCGGGGCCGTCTCGCGTGAAGGCTGCGGCCTGGGGCGACCCCGCCGCCCACTCCTGCTTGCCTAAAGTATTTAGGCATGTGCACAATCCCTTCAGGAAGCAGGAGGGATCACTGTGCCACGCGCTGGACTCACCACCGACCGCCTGGTCCGGGCCGGGGCGGAGCTGGCCGACGAGGTCGGCTTCGACCAGGTGACCGTCTCGGCGCTCGCCCGGCGGTTCGACGTCAAGGTGGCGAGCCTGTACTCGCACCTGAAGAACTCGCAGGACCTGAAGACGAGGATCGCCCTGCTCGCCCTGGAGGAACTGGCCGACCGGGCGGCCGACGCCCTGGCCGGACGGGCCGGCAAGGAGGCGCTGGCCGCCTACGCCGACGTCTACCGCGCCTACGCCAGGGAGCATCCCGGCCGCTATGCCGCCGCACGGCTGCCGCTGGACGCGGAGACCGCGGCCGGGAGCGCGGGAGTGCGCCACGCCCAGATGACGCGGGCGATCCTGCGCGGATACGGCCTGACGGAACCGGACGAGACCCACGCCGTCCGGCTGCTGGGCAGCGTCTTCCACGGCTACGTCAGCCTGGAGCTGGCCGGCGGCTTCCGGCACAGCGCCCCCGACTCCCAGGAGACCTGGGCGTGGGTGCTCGACCGCCTGGACACGCTGCTGCGCGACCTCACCGCGTCCTGAGACCCGCCCCGTGAGCCTTCCCCCGGCCGCCAGGCCCGGGCCGCGAGCGGGGCGGCGGGCGCGTCTCACCAAGTGGTACCGGCCAAGGATCATGCGCCCAGGTCGTGACGACTTGGGAGGGTCGATGCTACAAAGGCCGGATGGCAGACCGTTTTGCCCGTCTTCGACGGATATCGGGGCGGTCGCTGGTGGGAAAGAGTCCGCGAAGCGTCGCAGGACAGGTGTTCGTGCTGCAGGCGGCCCTCGTGGTGCTGCTGGTGATCTGCGCCGTCTTCGCCCTCGTCCTGCAGTCCCAGCGGGACACCAGCGCCGAGGCCCAGCGCCGCTCCACGGCCGTCGCCCAGACCTTCGCGCACTCCCCGGGCCTCCTGGCGGCGCTCCGCGCCCCCGCGCCCTCGGCCGTGCTCCAGCCCCTGACGGAGGCCGGACGCACCGCGGCGGGCGTGGACTTCATCGTCGTCATGGACACGCACGGCATCCGCTACACCCACCCCCTGCCCGACCGTATCGGCAAGCGCTTCGTCGGCACCATCGGACCGTCCCTGGAGGGGAAGGTCCGCACCGAGAGCGTGCACGGGCCGCTCGGGCAGGAGGTGCAGGCCGTCGTCCCCGTCGAGGACACCCGCGGCCACGTGGTCGCCCTGGTCTCCGCCGGGCTGAAGGTCAAGCACGTCACCGGGCAGGTGTACCGGCAGATCCCGATCATCCTGACCGCCGGAGCCGTGGCGCTGGGTGTGGCCACCGCCGTGACGGCGCTGGTGGGCAGGCGGCTGCGCCGCCAGACCCACAGCCTCGGCCCCGACGAGATGACCCGTATGTACGACCACCACGACGCGGTCCTGCACTCCGTGCGCGAAGGGGTGCTCATCGTCGGCGAGGACGGGCGGCTGCTGCTGGCCAACGACGAGGCACGGCGGCTCCTCGGCCTCCCGCCGGACGCGGAGGGCAGGAACGTGAGCCATCTGCCCGGACTGCAGCCCGAGACCGTGGCGCTGCTCGCCTCCGGCCGGGAGGCCACCGACGAGGTCCACCTGGCCGGAGGGCTGCTGCTCGCCGTCAACCAGCGGCCCACCGACCGTGACGGAGGACCCGCGGGCACCGTCGTCACCCTGCGTGACTCCACCGAACTGCAGGCACTGGCCGGCCGGGCCGAGACCGCACGGGAACGGCTCCGGCTCCTCTACGACGCCGGCCTGGGCATCGGCACCACCCTCGACGTCGTGCGCACCGCGGATGAACTGGCCGAGGTCACCGCCGGCCGCTTCGCCGACTTCGTCACCGTAGACCTCGACGACGCCGTGCTGCGGGGTGAGGAGCCGGGCCCCGCGGCCACCGGCATGCGCCGCGTCGCCGTGCGCGGCGTACGGGACGACGCTCCGCTCTACGAGCAGGGCCGGCTGATCGACTTCCTGCCCTCCACACCGCAGGCCCGCGGCCTCAGCAGCGGCCGGCCCGAACTGGTGGCCGACCTGTCGTCGGCGGCCGGCTGGCAGGCCCAGGATCCCGAACGCGCCGGACGCATCGTGGACCACGGCATCAACTCGCTCGTCACCGCGCCGATCCGGGCCCGCGGCGCCGTGCTGGGCGTGGCCAACTTCTGGCGGTCCAAGGAGCACGGCCCCTTCGAGGAGGAGGAACTGTTTCTGGCCGAGGAACTCGTGGCCCGCGCCGCCGTCAGCATCGACAACGCCCGCCGCTACGCCCGCGAGCACGCCCTGGCGGTCACCCTCCAGCGCAGCCTGCTGCCGCGGGCCCTGCCCGACCACGGCGCCGTCGAGGCCGGACACCGCTACCTTCCCGCCCAGTCCGGCGTCAGCGGCGACTGGTTCGACGTGATCCCCCTGCCGGGCGGCCGGGTCGCGCTCGTCGTCGGGGACGTGGTCGGCCACGGGCTGCACGCCGCCGCCACCATGGGCCGCCTGCGCACCGCCGTGCACAACTTCTCCGCGCTCGACCTGCCCCCCGACGAACTGCTGAGCCACCTCGACGACCTGGTCGGCCGCATCGACCAGGACGAGGCCTGCCCGGAGAACGCCGCGGACATCGTCGGTGCCACCTGCCTGTACGCGGTCTACGACCCCGTCAGCCGGCGCTGCGCCATGGCACGCGCCGGACACCTCGCGCCCGCGCTGGTCCGTCCGGACGGCAGTGTCGACTTCCCCGACCTGCCCTCCGGGCCGCCGCTCGGGCTGGGCGGCATGCCCTTCCGCACGGCCGAACTGGACCTGGAGGAGGGCACCCAGATCGTCCTGTACACCGACGGACTGATCGAGGACCGCCACCGCGACCTGGACGAGGGGATGGAACTGCTGCGCAAGGCCCTCGCGGGCCACCCCGAGCGGACGCCCGAACAAAGCTGCCAGGCCGTACTGGACGCGCTGCTGCCCGCCCGGCCCAGGGACGACGTCGCCCTGCTCGTCGCCCGTACCCGCGCGCTGCCCGCCGGGCGGATCGCCGACTGGGACGTACCGCCCGACCCGGCCGCCGTCGCGGAAACCCGCCTCGCCGCCTGCGCCAAGCTCGACGAGTGGGGCCTGGCCGACCTGGACTTCAGCCTGGAACTCGTCCTCAGCGAACTCGTCACCAACGCCATCCGCTACGGCTCCGCGCCCATCCACGTCCGCCTGATCCACGACCGCGCCCTCGTCTGCGAGGTCTCCGACGGCACCAGCGCCTCCCCGCACCTGCGCTACGCGGCGACCACCGAGGAGGGCGGCCGGGGCCTGTTCCTCGTGGCCCGGACGACCGAGCGCTGGGGCACCCGGTACACCCCCGAGGGCAAGGTGATCTGGGCGGAACTGGCGCTGCCCGGCGGACCTCCGCCGGCCTGAGCGCCCTCACCCGGCCTGCGAGCGGGCCACCGAGACGATCACCTCCCGCAACTGCTCCACGTACAACCGCATGTTCTTGTACGCGATGTCGGTGTCCGGATAGCGGCTCGCGAACTGCAGCCCCTCGTGCAGCCGGTTGACCCACGCGCACACCTGGTCGCCGTAGGACACCCTGATCAGGCCGTAGGCCTTCAGCTCCGACCAGCGCTCGGAGCCCGGGATGTGCCGGGCGTCGACGAACGAGACGATCGAGTACAGGTCGGGGGAGGTGGGCCGGAAGTCGGACCCCAGCAGGCGCAGCACCCGGGCCAGCGGCATACGGGCCAGGGACCTGCTGGCGCGCAGTTGCGCGCTCACCGTGCGCAGCAGTGCGGGGAAGTCCGCCGCGCCCGCGGTGTCGACCTCGATCGGCGCGCCGCCGACGTACCACCCCACGGAGTCCATCCACTGCGACTTCCTGCGGGTGTGGAAGGGGACGACGGTCCGGTAGACCGGCTGACCGCCGATCTCGTGCACGATGAGACTCGTGGCGGCCAGGACGCCGACCAGGCTCCCGCCGTAGGGGCGGCAGTACGCTTCGAATCCGGCCGCGTCCCCGGCGTTCACGAGCATCTCGTGCATGAGCTTTTGCCGGGGAAGCGGACCGCCGGGCTCCAGTCCGAGATCGAGCGGGAAGTTCGGCAGCCGGCCGTCGCACCGGCCGATGAACTCCCGCCAGCGTTCCACGACGGCGTCGGCGCCGTCGAGTTCGTCGGCACTCGCCCGCTCGGCCCGGCAGAAGTCGACATAGCTGCTGACCGGCCCGGGCTCGGGACGCTCGCCGGCCCTCCCGGCGGAGTACAGCTCATGGATCTCGGCCGGGATCCGCTGCACGGAGTAGGAGTCCACGTTGCTGTGGTCGAACGCCATGTAGACACTCGCGCCGTCGTCCCTGACGACCGCGCAGAAGAGGAAGTTCGGCCAGCGCAACGCGTCCGCCGTCACGTCGAAACGGTCCTGCAGGTGCCGTGCCAGCGCCTCCGGCTCGGGGAAGTACCCGACGGTCTCACGCCGCAGCGCCACGTCGCCGGCGTCCAGCGTGAACCGGCGCATGTCGTCACCGGCCCAGCGGAAGCCGCTGCGCAGCGTCTCGTGCCGGAGCATCCAGCCGCGCAGGGCCTCCCCGAGGGCGTCCAGATCGACTCTGCCGGGGACGTCGAACGCGGTGCCCAGCCAGGTCGGTACGAACAGTCCGCCCTCGCGGACGGCCCGGGCCGTCCTGATGTGCGACTCCTGGATGTACGCCGGCGGTCGGTGATCGTCGGGCAGAGCGGACGCGGCCTCGACGGCCGCCGGGTCGAGTGTCCACTCGACCAGCAGTCCGGGCCGGACCTCGCAGCGCTGGATGTCGGTCATACGCAAGGGAAGCCTCCGTCGCAGAGGGGGTACAGGGAAGCAACTGCGTACGGGCGCGGGGGGTTGCGGGTCGCCGGGTGCCGATCGGCGCCGGCGGCCTTGCGGCGGGGCGCCGCCCGTTCGCGGGCACCGCTCGGCCGGCCGTGTCTCAGCGTGCGGGCAGCCGGTCGTAGGTCCTGAACGTGTAGGTCGCGTCGTAGCTCATCAGGTTGCCGCTCCGTGCGGGCAGGGCGAGCCGCTCCTCGAGCGCCTTCGTCAGCGGACCGCAGTGCTCGGCGGCCGGAGCGGCGAAGGTGTCGTCGTACGCCGAGAACCTGATCAGGGGCGGGTCCGTCGAGATCCACTCCGAAGGGCTCGGCCGCTTCAGGGCGAAGTCGACCGGCTCGGCCGCGCCGATGGCGCAGTCCCGGGGCAGCAGGGGGCCTGTCAGACGGAAGCGGAGGCTGAGCCGGCCCGTGTAGAAGTCGGCCCGGCCGCCGTACTCGGGGTGTATCGCCAGGCCGAGCAGGGGCGTGCGTCCGGCCGCGGCGCTGCCGGTCAGCCCGCCCGGGACGGGGGTCGCCGCGCTGTGCATCGCTCCCCACACCTGTCCTGGCGAACCGTCGGGCAGCGGGCCCTCGGCGTGGGTCATCGTGATCGGCGCGAGCGTCACCGCGAGGTTTCCCATCGCCAGCCGCGGTGAGGCGGTGTGCACTTCGCACCGCCAGGCGGCCGGATCCACCCCCGCCGGAAGAGCGGGACAGTCGTCGAAGCCGGCCGGGAGTTCATGGGTGGCCCGCCCGCTCCGCACGGGCTGCGTGTTCTGCGGGCTCCGCGCGGGCTCTGTGCTCTGCGCGGCGCTCGCGGGAAGGGCGCTGGCCAGGCCCAGCAGGGCCACCGCGCCGGCCAGGGCCGCACCGGTGCGGGGCGCGAGCCGGGACCGGCGCCCGGCGCGACGGGGACCGGGCGCGGTGCGCGGGGGACGGGGGTCGTGAACAGTGGTCTTCGGCATGTCCCAAGCCTGCCGCTGCCCACCTCTCCGTCACCATCGGTGACGTCCCTGCCCATACCCTGAGCCGACCCTGACACCCTGTCAGGGAGGGCCCCGGATCCCCGCGGCCCCTCGTGCGGCGCCGGCCCTGTGCGCGGCAGGACGAACACCGCGGCGCAGCCGAGGACGGCGGCCGCGGCGAAGCGGCGGAAGCCGTCCGGTGGGGTCGCGGCCGTGCCCCCGGCTGTGGGGCCGGCCGAGGTTTCGGCTGTGTTGCCGGCCGTGTCCCTGGCTGTGGTGCCGGCCGGGGCGGTCCGGGTCAGGAGGGGGCCGTGAGCACCGTGTCCACCTGGATCAGCCGGGGCCCGTCCGGGCGTTCGGCGAGGGCGGCCCGCAGCTCCTCGGGTGCCTCGACGTGCCGGGCCGGGACGCCGTAGCCCTCCGCGATCCGGGTGAAGTCCATGCCGGGGAGGTCCAGACCCGGCGCGTCGGGCACCCCGAGCAGTCCGCTGAACCAGCGCAGCGCACCGTACGTCCCGTTGCGCAGCAGGACGACGGTCAGCGGCACCCGGTACCGGGCGGCCGTCCACAGGGCGGTGATGCCGTAGTTGGCCGAGCCGTCCCCGACGACGCCCACCACCGGCCGGTCCGGCTGCGCCATCGCGACCCCGACGGCGCCGGGCAGCCCGAATCCGAGCCCGCCGGCGGCCGGGAAGTAGTAGGAGCCGGGCCGCCGCAGGTCCATCTGGCGCCACCAGGAAGCGCTCGTCGACGTCGACTCGACGACGTACGCGGTGTCCCCGGGCAGTCCGTCGCGCAGTGCGGCGAAGACCTGCTCGGGGTGCAGGCGCCGCCCGTCACCGCGGGCAGGCGCGGGGACGGGCCGGTACGGGCCGGCGGCCCCGCGGGGACCGCCGGGGTCCTGCGGGGCGGCGGGGGAGCCGAGCCGCTCGGCCAGCAGCGTGATGACCGCGCCCGGGTCGGCGACCAGCGCCTCCCCCACGGGGGCCCGGGCGGCAGCGGCGGCGTCCTCGGTCACCTGGACGAGCCGTGTGCCCCGCGGCAGGTACCGGCCGGGCAGGTGCTCGTGGTAGCGGAAGACCGGAGCCCCCAGCACCAGCACCAGGTCGTGCCCCTCCAGGGCCTCGCACACCGGTGCGATCCCGGCGGGGAGGACTCCGCGGAAGAGCGGATGCCGGTTCGGGAAGGGCAGCCGGAACAGCGAGGGCGCCGCCCACACCGGGGCGCCCAGACGCTCGGCCAGCCGCACCGCGTCGTCGAAGAGCCCGTCCGCGTCGATGTCGCCGCCCAGCACCAGCGCCGGCCGGCGCGCCGAGGCGACCTGCCGGACCAGTCGGCGGCCCTGCTCCGCGCTCGGCTCGGCAGCCCGCTCGACCTGCCGGTCCAGCACCTCCAGCGCGTTGTCGTCGGCGTCGGCCGCCCAGTCGTCGTACGGCACGGACAGGTACGCCGGCCTGCGCCGCAGCCGCGCCTCGAAGACGGCCTGCGCGAGCGCCCGCGGCACGTCCCCGGCGCACGCCGGTTCCGCCGCCCAGCCGACCAGCGGCTTCATCAGGGCCGCGGCGTCGGTGTTGGCCAGGTTCGCCTCCGGGCCGACGGCGGGACGCACCTGCTGGCCGGCCACGAGGACCAGCGGTGTCCGCGCGGCGACCGCGTTGGTCAGCGCGCCCATCGCGTTGCCGGAGCCGGCGGCCGCGTGCAGGCTGACCAGCGCCGGCCGCCCGGTGGCCTGCGCGTACCCGTCCGCCATGCCGACCACCGCACCCTCGTGCAGCCCGAGGACGTAACGGAAACCGGCACCCAGACCGGCGAGGAACGGCAGCTCGTTGGAGCCGGGATTGCCGAAGACGGTGGTGAGGCCCTGGCGCCTCAGGAAGGCGTGGGCGACGTGACGTACGCAGGACACCGGATGCTCCTCTCGGACGGGGCGCACCGCACACCGGGCGGCGCTCCGGCACGGGCACCGGCACATGTGCCGCACCCTCGGCATGGAGTTCACCGCATCCGGACCGCGCGCGTCCCGCTCTTCGACGAGCGCCGCATCGCAACGGTCGCCGCCGACGCCTCGACGGAGTAGGCCGACCGGGTGCAATTGCGCCGGGGGTTGGGCCGTCCCGGGGACGGCGGAGAGCGTTTCGCGCCCCCCGGGACGCAAGGATTGTGAAACGAGCCCTGCGGGCAGTCCCGCGGAACTCACGCATCCGTGTCTTGAGAGAAAGCGTGTTACGGGCCGCATGACAGACGTTCAGCACATCACACCGGAAACCGCCGGTCCCCGTCGTCGCGTGCGACCCGGAGCCGTGGTGGTGAAGTGGGTCACGACGACCGATCACAAGACGATCGGATCGCTCTACCTGATCACCTCGTTCGTGTTCTTCCTGGTCGGCGGCATCCTGGCGCTGGTGATGCGCGCCGAGCTGGCCCGCCCGGGCCTGCAGATCGTCTCCACCGAGCAGTTCAACCAAGCCTTCACGATGCACGGCACGGTCATGCTGCTGATGTTCGCGACGCCGCTCTTCTCCGGCTTCACGAACTGGATCATGCCGCTGCAGATCGGCGCTCCCGACGTGGCCTTCCCCCGGCTGAACATGCTCGCCTACTGGCTGTACCTGTTCGGCTCGCTGATCGCGGTGGGCGGGTTCCTCACCCCGGACGGCGCCGCCGACTTCGGCTGGTTCGCCTATTCGCCGCTGAACGACGCCCATCACTCGCCCAATGTCGGGGGCGACATGTGGATCATGGGCCTGGCCCTGTCGGGCTTCGGGACGATCCTCGGCGCGGTCAACTTCATCACCACGATCGTCACCATGCGCGCGCCGGGCATGACCATGTTCCGCATGCCGATCTTCACCTGGAACGTGATGCTCACCAGCGTCCTGGTGCTGTTCGCCTTCCCGGTCCTGGCGGCCGCGCTGCTGGTGCTGGAAGCGGACCGGAAGTTCGGCGCCCACGTGTTCGATCCGGCCAACGGCGGGGCGATCCTGTGGCAGCACCTGTTCTGGTTCTTCGGTCATCCCGAGGTGTACATCATCGCCCTGCCGTTCTTCGGCATCGTCACCGAGATCATCCCGGTCTTCGCCCGCAAGCCCATCTTCGGCTACATGGGCCTGGTCGGGGCGACGATCTCGATCGCGGGTCTCTCGGTGACGGTGTGGGCGCACCACATGTTCCCCACCGGCGCCGTGCTTCTGCCCTTCTTCTCCTTCATGAGCTTCCTGATCGCGGTGCCGACCGGGGTGAAGTTCTTCAACTGGATCGGCACGATGTGGAAGGGCTCGCTCTCCTTCGAGACACCCATGCTGTGGGCCACCGGCTTCCTGGTGACCTTCCTCTTCGGGGGTCTGACCGGTGTCCTGCTGGCCTCGCCGCCCCTGGACTTCCACGTCACCGACAGCTACTTCGTTGTGGCGCACTTCCACTACGTCGTCTTCGGCACGGTCGTCTTCGCGATGTTCGCCGGTTTCCACTTCTGGTGGCCGAAGTGGACCGGCAAGATGCTCGACGAGCGGCTGGGCAAAATGACCTTCTGGATGCTGTTCGTCGGTTTCCACACCACGTTCCTGGTGCAGCACTGGCTGGGCGCAGAAGGCATGCCCCGCCGCTACGCCGACTACCTGGCGGCCGACGGCTTCACCGGGCTGAACATGGTCTCCTCCATCGGCTCCTTCCTGCTGGGCCTGTCGATGCTGCCCTTCCTGTACAACATCTGGAAGACGGCCAAGTACGGCAAGCCGGTGGGCACCGAGGACCCGTGGGGCTACGGACGCTCGCTGGAGTGGGCGACCTCCTGCCCGCCGCCGCGGCACAACTTCGTCACCCTGCCCATGATCCGCAGCGAGTCCCCGGCGTTCGACCTGAACCACCCGGAGGTGTCGCTGGCGGACCGGCAGGAGAACCTGGGTCTGCCGGCATGACGGACGCGGCCGGACGCACGGGCGGGGAGCCGCTCAGCCCCGCCCACCTGGTCAACCAGGTCGAGGGCTACCTGCTGTGGCAGGCCCGCGTCGCCGAGGCCGAGGAGCGGGCCCGGGCCTTCACCGAGCCGTTGCAGTGGCTGACCACCGCGCAGCGGGAGGAGATCGAGGAGCACTACGTCCGCGACTGTCTCGCCCGGGCACGGGCGGACCTGCAACGCGTCGCCGACCGCTGCCGGGCGCTGCGCGGCGAGTACGAGGCACGCTACCGGCGGCTGCGCGCGCGCTGCCTCGCGTTCTCGATCGCCGGGCTCACGGTGGTCGCCGCCGCCGTGCTCCTGGCGGTGGCCGCCACCCAGAGCTGACCGCGCGCCGGGCGCCACCCAGAGCTGACCGTGCCCCGGTCGGCCACCCAGAGCTGACCGTGCCCCGGGCCGTCGCCGAGGCTGACGGCGCCCCGGGGCCTCGTCGGGGGCCGCCGCCCGCGGCAGGCCGTTGCGTCGCGGTCCCCGCCCGCCCGTGCTCACAACTGGCCGCGGACGCCGGGATCCCGTGGCGGGCCGGTCCGCCGGCCGCCGTCCACGTCGTCCTCCATGACCCGCCGTGCCTCGCCGCGGCGCCGGATCGGCAGGACCGTACGGCGGTGCAGATCCTCCAGGAGGAAGGCGGTGCCCGCGTACAGGGCGAGCGCCGCCAGCAGCAAGGCCGCCGCGGCATCGGCGAGTTCGAGGAGCCGCACCGCGCCGAGCTGGTAGGACGCCGCGAGGCAGACGCGCAGCGCCGACACGCTGAGGACGACCCCGAGCAGCGTCTTGCCCAGGAAGCCGGCCACCGCCAGCGGGACGAGCATCAGGGCGAACGCGCTCAGGAACATGCCGACGGCGACGCTCCTGTCCTGCTGCGGCGCGGCGATGTGCAGCACGCCCAGCGCCGCCCACGAGGTGGCGAACAGCCCGAGTGCCGCCGCCGCGGCGGTGTCCCGGCTCAGGAAGGCGATCACCGCGGCGAGGAACTCCAGCGGGAAGACGAAGACCGCGAGCAGGACGCCCGCCGGACGCACCTGGTCACCGCCGACCAGCCCCAGCGAGATCCCGGCGAGCAGCACCATGCCGACGCCGAAGGCGAAGAACCCGAGCGGCAGGGGGTTGCCGTACGGCCTGACGGTGACGGTGGCGGCCCGGGAAGGGCCCGCCTCGGAGCCGGTCACGCACGCCGCGTACCCGCCGGCCCGAGGGGGAAACGCCGCGGCGGCGACGACGTCAGAGCTGCGTCAAGGCCGAGGTGAGCGCCGTAAGAGAGGCGTCAACGCGGGGCCGGACCGGGCCGAAGAGGGGTTTTCCTCTAGTCGTCCGAAGCATCCGCACCCACTCCAGGAGTTCGCGATGGCCGATCTGGCCTTCGTCGTCACCACCCTCGCCCTCTTCGCGCTGGTGGCCCTCGTCGCCAAGGGGGTGACGAAGCTGTGACCGCCGAGAACGTCGTCGGCCTGGTCGTGGCCGTCGCCCTGCTGGGCTACCTCGTCCTCGCCCTGCTCTTCCCGGAGAGGTTCTGAGCCCCGCCATGAGTCCCGTACTCGCCGGTGTGCTCCAGCTGCTCGCCCTGCTGGCCGCACTGGCACTCGCCTACGTTCCCCTCGGCTCCTACATGGCCCGGGTCTACTCCTGCGACCGGCACTGGCGCGTCGAGCGGTGGATCTACCGGGGGATCGGCGCCGACCCGGACGCGGGGATGCGCTGGCCGGCGTATCTGCGCGGTGTCCTCGCCTTCTCCGCCGCCGGTGTCCTCTTCCTGTACCTGCTCCAGCGGATCCAGGGCGTGCTGCCGCTCTCGCTCGGCTTCCGGTCCGTCGGCCCGGCCCAGGCGTTCGACACGGCCGCGTCCTTCGTCACCAACACCAACTGGCAGTCCTACGCCGGTGAGCAGACGATGGGGCACGTCGTGCAGACCGCGGGTCTGGCCGTGCAGAACTTCGTCTCCGCAGCGGTGGGCATCGCGGTGGCGGTCGCCCTGGTCCGCGGGTTCGCCCGGTCCCGCACCGGTGAGCTGGGCAACTTCTGGGCCGACCTGGTGCGCGGCACCGTCCGCATCCTCGTGCCGCTCGCCGCGGTCGCCGCCGTCGTCCTGGTGGCGTGCGGCGCGATCCAGAACTTCTCCGGCATCCACGAGGTGGGCCAGTTCATGGGCGGCTCGCAGCAGTGGAACGGGGGAGCGGTCGCCTCCCAGGAGGCCATCAAGGAGCTGGGGACCAACGGCGGCGGCTACTTCAACGCCAACAGCGCCCACCCCTTCGAGAACCCGACGCCGTTCACCAACCTGTTCGAGATCTTCCTGATCCTGGTCGTCCCGTTCGCGCTGACCCGCACCTTCGGACTGATGGTCGGCTCGGTGCGCCAGGGCCACGCCGTCCTGGCGGCCATGGCCACGATCTGGCTCGGCTTCACGGCCCTGATGATGTGGACCGAGTTCGCCCACCACGAGGGCGCCCTGCACCTCGCGGGCGGCGCCCTGGAGGGCAAGGAGACCCGGTTCGGGGTCGGCGCCTCCTCGATCTTCGCCGTGGCCACGACGCTCACCTCGACCGGCGCGGTGGACTCCTTCCACTCCTCCTTCACCGGGCTCGGCGGCGGCGTCACCCTGCTCGGCATGATGCTCGGCGAGATCGCGCCCGGCGGCACCGGATCCGGCCTGTACGGCATGCTGATCATGGCCGTCATCGCGGTGTTCATCGCCGGGCTCATGGTCGGCCGCACCCCCGAGTACCTGGGCCGCAAGATCGGCTCCCGGCAGATCAAGCTCGCCGCCTGCTACATACTCGTCACCCCGGCGCTCGTCCTGGTCCTCACCGCCCTGTCGACGGCACTGCCCACCCCGCCGCACTCCGCGCTCAACCCCGGCCCCCACGGCTTCTCCGAGATCCTCTACGCCTACACGTCCGCCGCGAACAACAACGGCTCGGCCTTCGCCGGCCTGAACGCGAACACGGACTGGTTCAACACCACCACCGGCATCGCCATGCTGCTCGGCCGCTTCCTGCCGATGGTGTTCGTCCTGGCACTGGCCGGATCGCTGGCCGGGCAGCGGCCGGTACCGGCCGGCGCGGGCACCCTGCGCACCGAGAAGCCCCTGTTCGCCGGGCTGCTGGTGGGCGCCGTGCTGATCGTCACCGGTCTGACCTACTTCCCGGCGCTCGCGCTGGGCCCGCTCGCCGAAGGGCTGGCGTGATGACCATCCGTACCGAGAGCCACGAGGACTCCATGTCCGCAGTCACCCCCGCCCGGACGCCGCACCGCGACGCCCCCACCGGGCCCCCGCAGGCCACCGGCCGCGTCGGCGCCGGCCTGTTCGACCCCGCGCAACTGCTCAGGTCGCTGCCGGACGCCCTGCGCAAACTCGACCCGCGGATCCAGGCCAGGTCGCCCGTGATGTTCGTGGTCTGGATCGGTTCGGTGCTGACCACCGTCTTCTCCTGCACCGACCCCGGTGACTGGTTCGGCTGGACGATCAGTGGCTGGCTGTGGCTGACCGTCGTCTTCGCCAACCTCGCCGAGGCCGTCGCCGAGGGCCGGGGCAAGGCGCAGGCCGACACCCTGCGCCAGGCCAAGACCGGTACCGTGGCCCGCCGGCTGTCCGCCGGGGGAGAGGAACGGGTGCCCGGAACCGGACTGCGCGTCGGTGACCTGGTGGTCTGCGAGGCCGGGGACGTCGTGCCCGGCGACGGCGACGTCGTCGAGGGGGTGGCGAGCGTCGACGAGTCGGCGATCACCGGCGAGTCCGCACCGGTCATCCGGGAGTCCGGCGGCGACCGGTCCGCGGTGACCGGCGGGACCAAGGTCCTCTCGGACCGCATCGTCGTCCGGATCACCACCCGGCCGGGTGAGACCTTCATCGACCGGATGATCAGCCTGGTGGAGGGCGCGGCCCGGCAGAAGACGCCCAACGAGATCGCGCTGAACATCCTGCTCGCGTCCCTGACCATCGTCTTCCTGCTGGCCTGCGCCACCCTGCCGGCGTTCGCCGCGCACGCCGGCGCCCACCTGACGCTGGTGGTGCTGGTGGCGCTCCTCGTCTGCCTCATCCCGACGACGATCGGCGCCCTGCTGTCCGCCATCGGCATCGCGGGCATGGACCGGCTGGTGCAGCGCAACGTGCTCGCCCTGTCCGGCCGCGCGGTCGAGGCCGCCGGGGACGTCTCCACGCTGCTGCTCGACAAGACCGGCACCATCACCCTGGGCAACCGGCAGGCCTGCGCCCTCCTGCCGGTGCGCGGCACCACCGCGGCCGAACTCGCCGACGCCGCCCAGCTCTCCTCGCTGGCCGACGAGACCCCCGAAGGCCGCTCGGTGGTCGTGCTGGCGAAGGAGGAGTACGGGCTCAGGGAACGCCACCAGGGGGAGCTGGCCTCGGCCGAGTGGATCGCGTTCACCGCCCAGACCCGGATGTCCGGCGTCGACGCCGACGGCCGGCGGATCCGCAAGGGAGCGGCCGCCTCGGTCGTCGCCTGGGTCGAGGAGCGCGGCGGCACGGTCGCCCCGGACGCCGGCGCCCTCGTGGACGGCATCTCCGAAGCCGGCGGCACCCCGCTGCTGGTCGCCGTCGAGGACGCGCGCGGCGCCCGCGTGCTCGGCGTCGTCCACCTCAAGGACGTCGTCAAGGACGGCATGCGGGAACGGTTCGGCGAACTGCGCCGCATGGGCATCAGGACCGTCATGATCACCGGTGACAACCCGCTGACCGCCAAGGCGATCGCCGAGGAGGCCGGTGTGGACGACTTCCTCGCCGAGGCCACCCCCGAGGACAAGATGGCCCTCATCAAGCGCGAGCAGGCGGGCGGCAAGCTGGTCGCGATGACCGGCGACGGCACCAACGACGCACCGGCGCTGGCCCAGGCGGACGTCGGCGTGGCGATGAACACCGGCACGTCGGCCGCCAAGGAGGCCGGCAACATGGTCGACCTCGACTCCGACCCCACCAAGCTGATCGAGATCGTCGAGATCGGCAAACAGCTCCTGATCACCCGGGGCGCGCTCACCACGTTCTCCATCGCCAACGACGTGGCGAAGTATTTCGCGATCATCCCGGCGCTGTTCGCCGCGGTCCATCCGGGCCTCGACAAGATCGACATCATGCACCTGGCCTCGCCCGGCTCGGCGATCCTGTCCGCCGTCGTCTTCAACGCGCTGATCATCGTGGCGCTGGTGCCGCTCGCCCTCAAGGGCGTGCGCTACCGGCCCATGGGCGCGGACCGGATGCTCCGCCGCAACCTCGCCGTCTACGGCATCGGCGGCCTGATCGCGCCCTTCGCCGGCATCAAACTGATCGACCTGCTCCTGTCCCTCATACCCGGAATCGGCTGACCGCCATGAACAACTCCCTCACGAACACCGCCCGGTTGCTGACCGCGGGTCTGCGCGCCCTGCTCGTGCTGACCCTGGTGACCGGCGTCCTCTACCCGCTCGCCGTCACCGGCGTCGCCCAGGGCCTGTTCCCCGGCAAGGCCAACGGCTCCGAGGTCAGGGCGGACGGCAGGGTCGTCGGCTCCGCGCTCATCGGCCAGTCCTACGAACTCCCCCTGAAGAAGGGGCAGCGGACCCCGCAGGCCGACCTGAAGTGGTTCCAGGGCAGGCCCGCGAACGGGCTGGCGGCCAACAGCGTCAACACCCGTCACTCGCTGCTGGTGTCCGGCGCCACCAACCTGGCCGCCGACAACCAGACGCTGATCGAACATGTCCGGGACGCGCGGGCGGCCGTCGTCAGGGACAACTCGGTGCCCGGTCACGCGATCCGGCCCTGCGAGGTCCCCGCCGACGCGGTCACGTCCTCCGGATCGGGCCTGGACCCCGACATCTCCCCGCAGTACGCCCGGCTCCAGGCACGCCGGGTCGCCGTACGCAACGCGCTGCCGTTCGCCCGGGTCGAGCGGCTGGTCGCGGACCACACCGAGGGGCGCACCCTGGGCTTCATGGGCGAACCCCGGGTGAACGTCCTGCGGCTCAACACCGCCCTCGCGGATCTCGTGGCGCGGCACTGAAGCGCCCGCCCCGGCCCAGGCGGGGCGGCACCGAGGGGCGGTGCGGGCACGGTGTGCCCGCACCGCCCTCAGCCGGTCAGCGACCGCTGCGGTCCGTGATGGGCGCGGGCCTCCGCCGCGGCGCGGGCTGCCTCGAGGACACCGAGCAGGACCTGCTTGCCGGAGGCGCGGTCGCGCACGTCGCACAGCACCACCGGGGTGGCCGGGTCCAGGTCCAGCGCCGCCCGTACCTGTTCGGCGGTGCAGTCGCGCCGCCCGTGGAAGCAGTTGATGCCCACGGCGAACGGGATGCCGCGCTCCTCGAAGAAGTCGATCGAGGCGAACGAGGCCTCCAGCCGCCGCGTGTCGGCCAGGACGACCGCGCCGAGCGCCCCCGTGGCCAGGTCGTCCCACATGAACCAGAACCGGTCCTGGCCGGGCGTGCCGAACAGGTACAGCACCAGTTCCGGGCCGATCGTGATGCGGCCGAAGTCCATCGCCACCGTCGTGGACGCCTTGGCCTCCACCCCCGACAGGTCGTCGACACCGAGGCTCGCCTCGGTCATGCGCTCCTCCGTCTCCAGCGGAGGGACCTCGCTCACCGCGGCCACCATGGTGGTCTTGCCCACGCCGAAGCCGCCGGCGATCAGGATCTTCAACGCGGTCGGCATGACCGGGCCGGCCATGACGGGGTCAGAGCTGACGGATACCATCCATCACCCTTTCGATGAGTTCCACGCTCGGCCGGCTCTCGCGCCCCGGCGGCGACTGCACCAGGATCAGCGAGGCGTCGAGCAGATCGCCGCACAGCACCTTCACCACGCTCACCGGCAGGTCCAGCAGCGCGGCGATCTCCGCGAGCGCCAGCGCCCGGTCCCGGCACAGGTCCAGGATGTGGGCCGCCTCCGGCTCCAGGTGGCCGCCGCCCGCCTCCCGCGCGGACCGCGCGACGACCAGCGTGATCAGCGTGAACGCGTGCTGACTGTGCTGGGTACGGCCACCGGTGATGGCGTAGGGCCGTAAGTAGCGTCCGGCCTCCGGCTCGTCGGGCCGGCGCGGTTCAGGCATTCTGAACGGGGCCGCCGGCCGGGGACTGCACGCGCGGTGCGGCCGTCAGGTACTGGCCGACCTGCTTGACGAGCGTGCCCATCTCGTACGCCATCATCCCCACATCCACTTCTTCCGAGGCCAGCGCCGCCAGCCGCGCCCCCTTGCCCGCGGCCGTGACGAAAAGGAACGCCTTGTCCATCTGAATGACCGTCTGCTGCACGCTTCCGCTGTGGAAGTGCCGGGCGGCGCCGCGGGCGAGGCTGTGCACGCCCGAGGCCACCGCCGACAGGTGCTCGGCGTCGTCCCGGAGCATGTCCTTGGACTTGCCGATCAGAAGACCGTCCCCGGAGAGCACGATGGCGCAGCGGATCTCCGGAATCCGGTTCACCAGGCCGTCCAGGAGCCAGTCCAGCTGACGTCCGGTCTGTACCTGCTCAGTCATTGCGTAACGTCCTCACAGTTCATGGGCAGGGGGGCCTGCCGCATCGCTCTGCCGCCCGTGCGCACCGTGCGGCGTGTCGTCGTCCTCGGACATCCAGGCCCGCTTGAGCCCCTGGTGGATGGCGCTCATCGCACGGGCCGACGCGTCCGGCGAGATGGCGTCGTCGTCACCGCCGCCCGCGGGTTCGTCCTCGGCGTGCGCGGCCTCCCGGCGCAACTGCTGCGCGAGGCTGGCCCCCCGGACGCGCTGCGGCAGGACCGAGGGGGTCGTCAGCGGGCCGGAGGCGTCCGGCACGCCGTCCGGAGCGAAGGCCTCAGCCGCGGGAGCCGCCGGCGTCACGGCCGCCGCGGAGGGGTGGTCCGTGGCGGGTGCGGGCCGCTCCTGGCGCGGCACCGCGCTGCGCCGCAGGGACGCGTCGGAGGCCGGGGGCGCGGACGGCGCCGGGGGCGCGTACCGGTCCTCCGGAACGTACGGGCCGGCCGGCGCGGTCGGGGCCGCGGGCGCGTACGGGGAGGCCGGCGGGTGCGGGTCCGGTGGCACGGATCCGGCGGGCGGTGCGGGGAAGGCCGGGGGCGTGCCGGGGGCCGGCTGCCCGGCCTGCGTTCCGGCCGGGGCCTGGCCCGGCGTGCGCGAGGGCGGGCCGGGCGGGTACGGGGTCGTCGCGGGGGTGCGGGCGGCGGTGCCGGGGACGTCCGGAACCGGTCCGAAGGCCGCGGACGGCGCGGGGTGGTCCGCTGCCGCGGGCGGCAGCAGACCGGCACCCCCGTACTCGGGGAAGCCGTTGTGGTCGGGCACCGCCGCGTGGACGATCACCTCGTCCGCGCCGGCCGCCGGGCCGGCCGCCCCGGTCAGGGCACCCTGCACGGCCCCGGCGGCGGCGTACTGCCCGCCGTCCGTCAGCTGGGGGCCGGCCGGGCTCCCCACGGCCCGGCCCGCGGCGACCGCGGCCGACTGCAACTGGTCGACGACCGGGGAGGAGACGTCCTCCAGCAACGCGGCCGGCAGCATCACCAGGGCGCGTGTGCCGCCGTAGTCGGACTCGCGCAGCACCACCTTGATGCCGTGCCGCTCGGCCAGCCGGGCCACCACGAAGTGCCCGAGGCGGGGATCCTCGCCGAACACCGTCATGTCGACCCGGGGCGGCTGGGCGAGCAGTTCGTTGGCGCGCTCCAGCATCTCCGCGGGCATGCCGAGCCCCTGGTCCTCGACATGCACCGCCAGGCCCTTGGCCACCCGCGCGGTGCTGACCGTGACCTCGGTGTCGGGCGGGGAGAAGCTGGTGCCGTTCTCGATGAGTTCGGCCAGCAGGTGGGTGACGTCGGCGACCGCGCGGCCCGCCAGCGCCACCCGCCGGTCCGCCGGGGTGTTGCGCACCCTGACCCTGGTGTAGTGCTCCGTCTCCGCCACCGCGCCGCGCATCACGTCGGTGATCGCCACCGGCCGGGTCATGCGGCGGCTCGGCGGGGCGCCGCTGAGGATCATCAGGTTCTCCGCGTGCCGCCGCACCCGGGTCGCCAGGTGGTCGACGCGGAAGATGTCCTTGAGCAGGTCCGAGTCCTCGTGCTTGCGCTCCAGGTCGTCCAGCAGCGCGATCAGCCGGTGGATCAGCACCTGGGCCCGCCGGATGAGCTGGCCGACGACCTTGTCGGAGCCCTGCCGGCCCTGGGACTGGCGCAGCACGGAGTCCGCGGCGACCCGCGCCAGCTGGTCGACCGCCGAGGAGAGGCGGCCGATCTCGTCGCCGCCCTGCTGCCGGTGCGGGGTGAGGGCGGCCGGATCGACCCGCTCGCCCTTCTCCAGCCGGGCCAGGAGTTCGGGAAGCCGCACGGCGGCCAGGTGCTCGGTGCCCGACCGCAGACCGGCGAGCTCTTGGGACAGCCGCTCGAACTCGGTGAGCCGGCCGAGCGCGGAGCGCCGGGTGCGCAGTGCCAGCACCGTCGCGGCGGCCACGGCCGCCAGCGTGGCCGCGCTGCCCAGCAGCGTGACCAGCAGCAAGTCCTGCGCCCGGTCGGTTGCACGGGCGGACAGCGCGCCGAGGGACATGTCGGCCAGGGCCTGGAACTCGTGGACCACGCCGCCGGCGGCGGCCGGCCAGGCGGTGGCACCCTGCGGCAGCGCGGTGCCCTGCCCGTCGCCGACGGCGCGCTCGACCGAGGCCACCGTGCGCCATTGAGGCCCGGAGGTGATCCGGTCGTACGTGGCGGCCGTGCCGCCGGGCAGGTCCGCGGCGGCCAGCCCCTCACTGGCGGCCGCCCGGACCGCGGCGTCCCGGCCGAAGCGGGCCCGGTCGGCGGCCGGTATGCGGTGTCCGGGCAGGGCGGCGGTGACCAGGGCGTCCTCGCGGGACAGCAGCTCGGTGATCCGGGCCACCGCCACCGTCGCGGCACCGGCCCGCTCCGTCCCGGCGTCGTCGCCGCGCACCGCCGCGGTCAGCAGCGCGAGCCCCTGCGAGGCGGCGTCGGTGAAGTACGCGAAGGCGTCACCGGAGGACAGCTTGCGCGCGTCGATCGCCGCCCGGCGGTCCGCCAGTGACTTCAGCGCGCCGTCGTAGGCCCCGGCCCGGCGCCGGAGCGCGGCGGTGTCCGCGGCGGCGGCGTGCCGCCGGTACTCGTCGAGGGCGGTGTCGGTCCTGGCGCGGGCCGAGTCGAGGTCCGCGCGGGCGGGGTCCGTGCGGCTCGCCTGCCACAGGGCGGTGAGCCGGCGTTCGTCCTGCAGCCGCGCGAGCAGCTGCTGCGCGGGCCGGGCGACGGACGAGACATGGCCGGCGTCGGTGTGCAGTCCGGCCTGGTCGTCCACCAGACCGGCGGCCGTGTAGCCCCACAGCCCGCTGACGCAGACCGCGGGGATGACGAAGGGGAGGACGAACGAGGATCGCAGTGATCTCGGGGTACCGGCGCGGTGACGTGTCCGCCGGTCGCGGGTGCCTGGCATCTGATTCCTCGTACAGCAGCGGTTCAGCGGTGCGGGCAGGGAACGCGACGTCCGACGATCCCCGCCCCCCGTGGCCTGGTGGCCCACCGTGATCGAAGTCGCGCGAGCTGCACCGTATCAGGATCATCGCGCAGCGTCATGTGGCGTCCATGGCAACTGGCCTGTGACGACAGCCGAGTTGACAGCACCGCCGTGGGCCGTGCGGGGCGTGGGGCGCCGCGGTCACGGCGGGCGGAGAAATCACAGCAGGGCCAGCAGCCGCGGGGTGTACAGCGCCCCGGCCGAGGCGATGCCGGCCACCATGTCGAGGTAGATCGCGGTGAGTTCGGCATCCGACTGCACGGCCCGCAGCAGGGAGAGCCGCTGTTCGTGCGGGTCGAGCCGGGCGACGCCGAGGGTGGCCTCGTAGCCCGGCGCCAGATGCCGCGCGCAGTCCTCGGCGTAGCGGGCCAGCGCGGCGTCGAGCAGGTCCGGGGCGCCGTCCAGCGTGCCCGACACCGCCTCCGCCAGCCGCTCGGCCTGCCAGAAGGCGTCGCTGATCCCGCGGGCGGTGATGGAGTCCTTGTGGTGCGCGGCGTCCCCGACCAGGGCCCAGCCCGGCCCGGCCGCCCGCCGGAAGAAGTTCTGCTGGTCGCCGCTGCCGTGCAGCCGCTCCGCCGGCTCCCGGCCGGCCAGCCGCTCGTGCAGTGCGGGAGCGGTGGCGCGGATCTGCTCGCGGTAGGCGCGGTGCGCGTCCGCGCGGACCTCGTCGAACCGGGACTGCGGGAAGTAGGCGAGGACGAGGGTCGCGTCGTCGTTGGTGGGCACCGCGGCCACCCAGCCGCCGGGCCGCTCGAACAGCTCCAGGTCGGCGGGCACGTCCTGCCAGTACGTGTAGTAGGCGCAGGTCAGCCGGGGGTCGTGCACGGTGCAGGGGGCCGCCGCCAGCCGGGCGACGGTGGAGCGCATCCCGTCCGCGCCGATCACCAGGCGGGCCCGCTCGGTGAAGGGCCGGCCGTCCTGGCTGCCCTCGACACCGACGACCCGTCCGAGGCCGTCGCGCAGCAGACCGGTCACCCGGCAGTGGTCGCGGAACTCGGCGCCGGCCGCGGTGGCCGCGTCGACCAGGACGGCGTCGAGCACGTGGCGGCGCGGGGCGAATCCCGAGCGCTGTCCCGCCACGCCCCTGGCCCGGCCCTCGATGTGGATGTCGGCGACCTCGTAGACCGTGCGGTCCAGCGGCGGGCAGCCCGAGGCCCGGACCCGGTCGAGCACTCCCCACCGGGCGAGCGCGGCGACGCCGGGCTGGTGGACGAGGTGGGTGGAGAGGGTGTCGGAACCGTACGCCGCCTTGTCGAGCAGAAGGACGCGGTGGCCCGCGCGGGCCAGCAGCAGGGCGGCGGGGGCGCCGGCACAGCGCGCTCCCACCACGATGGCGTCGTACATGCGGATGCCTCACAACGAGCTTCGGGGACAGGGAAGGAAGGGTGTGGGGGGTGGGATGCGGGGGTCGGGGGCGGGCCGGTGCCCGCGGTCAGCGCGGGCGCCCGAGTTCGGCGAGCAGCGCCCGGCGGTCGATCTTGCCGTTGGGGTTGAGCGGCAGCTCGTCCAGGACGGTGATCCGGCTGGGCATCATGTACGGCGGCAGGCGGCCGGCCAGCGCCCCGTACAAGCGGTCGGGGACGCAGCCGGTGCCGCTGACCGCGGCCTGGAGTTCCGGTTCGCCGTCGGCGGCGGGCAGGGTGACGACGATCGCGTCCCGCACTCCGGGCTGGGCGCGCAGGGCGGCCTCGACCTCCCCGAGTTCGATGCGGTGCCCGCGGACCTTGACCTGCTGGTCCGTCCGGCCGAGGTGGACCAGCAGGCCGTCGGCCATGGCGACCCGGTCGCCCGTCCGGTACCAGTGCCCCGGGGCGGGCGGTGAGCCGTCGGCCGGGCGGAGGTCCTCGGTGAGGAAGCGGCCCCCGTCGTGCCGCGGGTCCAGGTAGCCGTCGAAGCGCAGCGGGCCGCGTACGCACAGCTCGCCCCGCTCGGCGGGCCGGCCGTCCTCACCGAGCAGCAGGAGGTCCAGGTCCCGGTGGCCGGTCCCGATGGGCGCGGTGCCGTTGGGGGTCCGCGGCCAGTGCGCCACCTCGTCGGGGAACCGGTAGGCCGTGCACGAGATCGTCACTTCCGTGGGCCCGTAGAGGACTTCGAGGCGGCTGCCGGGCGCGGCGGCGCGCCACTCGCGGGCCGCCCCGAGGGTCAGGGGTTCACCGCCGAAGACGCTCCACCGCAGGGTCGGCATGCTGTCCGGGGCCAGGGTGCCCAGCCGGGCGGCGAAGGTGATCAGCGACGGCACCGAGAACCAGTGCGTCAGGCGCAGGCTGTTGACGGTCTTGACCGGGTTCAGCAACTGGCCGCGGGACGGCACGACGAGGGTGCCGCCGCCCGCCCAGGCGACGAACAGGTCGTGCACGGATCCGTCGAAGGTCAGCTCGAAGCTCTGCGACAGCCGGCTGCCCGGGCCGATGCCGTAGCGGCCCGCGACCCGCTCCAGGTAGGCGCAGATGTTGCGGTGCCGGACGGGCACGCCCTTGGGCGCGCCGGTGGAGCCGGAGGTGAAGATGATGTACGCGATGCCGTCGGGATCCGGCTGCGGCGGGGGCGCGCCGGGGCCGGCGCCGTCCGCGGCCTCGGCGCCCTCGGTGCCGGCGTCGGCGGTGTGGATGTGGACGGGCGTGCCGAGGCCGGTGGCCGAGGGGGCGTCCGCGCTCGTGGTCAGCACCAGGTCCAGGCCGGCCGCCGCGGCGATCGCGGCGGTCCGCGCGGCGGGGTGTTCGGGGTTGAGCGGTACGACGGCCGCGCCGGTGCGCAGGATGGCGAGGTACCCGGCGTAGGCGGTCACCGAGCGGGTCGCCAGCAGCCCGACGCGCCGCGGCGCGGTGCCCCCGGCCGCGGCGGTCAGCCGGGCGGCGAGGCGTTCGGCGGCCGCGCGCAGTTCCCGGTAGGTCAGGCACGCCCCGGCGACCTCCAGCGCGGGGGCGTCGGGATGGGCGGCGGCCGAGCGGGCGAACCAGCCGTAGAGGGTGGACGGATGGTTCATCGGCCGGCCGCCTGGAGCGTTCGCGTCCACTGCCGCAGCTCACCGACCGTGCGCAGTGCGCCGAGTTCCTCGGGATCGATCTCCTGTCCGCACCGTTCGGCCAGTTCCACCACGATCCGCAGTTTGGCGAGCGAGTCGATGCCGATGTCGGTGAGGCCGGAGGCGTCGTCGAAGCCGGTGCGGGCGTGCTCGCGCAGCACCCGGTCCGCCAGGTCCGCGCCGTCTGGGGCCCGGTGGCCGCCGCGGGGCTCCTCGCCCGCCCAGTACCGCCGTGTCTGCCAGGGGTAGGGAGGCAGCGGTACGCAGCGGCCCGGTGCGCCGGACATCGTTGCCCACTCCAGGTCGCCGCCCGCCAGGTAGCGCTCGGCGACGGCCGTCAGCGGGCCGCCGGCGACCGGTGCCGGTGTCCCGGCGAGGGCCGCCGCCAGCTCCTCGTGGGTGTGGCCGGTGACCGCCAGGCGGTGCGCGTGGTGGCGGCGCCGGGCGGCCGCGCTGTGGCAGATGTCGCGCAGCGCGTACGAGGCGCCCGCGCCGCCCGGCCGCAGGTAGCGCACGTAGGCCTCGCGCAGCGCGTCCAGCGCGGCGGGGGTGTGGGCCGAGAGGGCGAGGAGGTGGGGACCGCCGTCCGGCTCGGTGGCGGGCGGCATGTGGCGCGGGTCGGGCTGGGCGAGCACCACGTGGGCGTTGAGGGCGGAGGAGCCCTGCCCGCCGACTCCGGCGACGGCGGGGCGGCCGAGGACG
The DNA here is from genome assembly GCF_000720185.1 of Streptomyces sp. NRRL S-340. GTDB lineage: Bacteria > Actinomycetota > Actinomycetes > Streptomycetales > Streptomycetaceae > Streptomyces. The sequence goes on from NZ_JOIY01000005.1 coordinate 120,084, forward strand.
GGCAGGTCCCGCAGCTTGTCCGGCACGGTCAGCGGCAGCGCGTCCCAGTCGACGCCCGGGTGCGGGGTGTCCAGGTGGAGGCATGCGGGCACCTGGCCGTGCTCCAGGCACAGGACGGTCTTGATGAGGCCGGCCATGCCCCCGGCGGCCTCCGCGTGGCCGATGTTGGTCTTCACCGAACCCACCAGGAGCGGCCGGCCGGCGGGCCGGCCGGCTCCGAGCACCTCGCCCAGGGCCCTCAGCTCCAGCGGGTCCAGGGCGGGGGATCCCGCGCCGTGGGCCTCGACGTAGTCGACGTCGGCCGGGTTCACGCCCGCGTCCTCGTACGCCCAGCGCAGCACGTCCAACTGGCCCTGCAGGGAGGGGTTGAGGACCGAGTCGCTGGTGCGGCCGTCGTTGCCGACGGCGCTTCCCCGGACGACGGCGCGGATCCGGTCGCCGTCGGCCAGGGCGTCCGTCAGCCGCTTGAGGACCACGACGGCCACCGCGTCGCTGGGCGAGTAGCCGTCCGCGCCCGCGTCACCGAACTTGCAGCGCCCGTCCCCGGCCATCGCGCCCGCGTGCGAGAGCACGAGGCCCTCGTCGGGGCGCAGCGGCACGTTCACGCCGGCCGCCAGGGCCAGCGGCGTCTCGCCGGCGCGCAGGCTCTGCACGGCCTGGTGCACGGCCACGAGCGAGGAGGAGCAGGCGGTGTCCACCACGATGCTGGGGCCGCGGAAGTCGAGGAAGTGGGACAGCCGGGCGGGCAGCAGGGAACGGAAGTTGTTGAGCTGGGCGGCCGTCACCGAGTCCGGTCCGCGGCGCAGGGCGAGTTCCAGGTGGTCTGCGCGGGTGTTGCCGACGAAGACGCCCGAGCGGCTGCCCGCCAGCCGGTCGGGGTTCTGGCCGGCGTCCTCCAGCGCGTCCCAGGCCGTCATCAGCAGCAGCCGCTGCTGCGGGTCGAGTTCGGTGGCCTCGGTGGCGGACATGCCGAAGAACTCGGCGTCGAACTCGGCGACCTCGTCGACGTAGCCGCCGCGCCGGGCGGCTATCCGGCCCTGTCTCGGCTCGGGGGAGTAGAGGGCGTCCACGTCGTAGCGATCGGGGGGTGTCTCGCTCGTGGCGTCCACGGCGTCGCGCAGCAGGGCCCACAGGGCGTCGGGCGCGGACGCCCCGGGCAGCCGGCACGCCATGCCGATCACCGCGACCGACCGAGGGTCCACGTCGGACCTGTTCATGAGAGAACTCCGTTCATACGTCGCACGGTCCCTACGCCGTGGCGTAGTCGACCTTGCCCCATGGCACCTTGCCCCACGCACCCGGTCCACGCGTCCGTCATGTGCCCGCGGCGAGCCACGTGCCGTCCGGGGGCGGGGACGGCAGGGGGACGACCGGGCGGCCGGGCGCTGGAGTTCCCTGCGCGTGCGGCCCGCAGGCGCGTGCCGTGGGGGAGGCGGCGCTGTGTCCGGGCGGGCGGCCGCCTCGTACGACCGTCCGGTCAGGGCAGCCGGCGCGGGTCGTGGGGTAAGAGCTCCGGGCACGGGGGGCGCCCGGCTCGCGACCCCCCTTTCGGGCGGAGTTCCGGGACCCGCCGCGGGGAGGGGGGCCGGCGGTCTCGACGTTCCCGTGCCTCGGGTACGGACCGGGGACCGCGCACCCGCCTCACCTTCCCAATTCGAACCAACATTCGAGCATGTGACGCCGCCTCGGACCGGATCCCCGGGGGCGGCAGCAAGTCCACCGCATGATTGTCGGGGGTGAAGTCGTTTCGGAACGATGTGCGATCCAAGAATGACGGGAAGTGATCGCTCGATGTTGAAACATTGAAAAGTTTGGACAGACTCTCCTGATGGCCACCCGGCGCCCCCACCGCACCGCCGGGACAGCCCGTGCGCGGCGCCCGCCCGCGACCGCCCCCGGACGGCAGGGCGGACAAGTCCACGCCGGCGCCGACGTGTTGACGGTGGGGCGGCCGGGGGCGGAATGACCTGGAGTGGTGATCCACGGCGGCCGGATCTCTGCTTTGATCTGACCCCATGGAATCCCTGTCACCCGAACAGCACCGTGCCGCAGGCGAGCAGCGGACCAACCGGCTGAGGATTCTCGGCCTCAACACGGTCGAGGCGGAGGCCACCTTCGACCGCATCGCGCGGCTCGCGGCCACGTTCACCCAGTCCCCGCTGGCCATGGTCAACTTCATCAACGACGAGCGCCAGATGTTCCGGGGCATGTACGTGCCCGGCGGCACCCCCGAGGACCCCGTGGACGTCTCGGGCGGCGGCATCCCCTTCGACCTCAGCAACCTCGCCCGCGAGGCGCCCGGCGACTACGGCTTCTGCCCGCACGTGGTCGCCCAGCAGTCCCAGCTCGCCCTGGACGACGTCTTCGACTACCCCCGCTTCAAGGGCAACCCGCTCGTCAACGACCTGGGCGTGCGCTCCTACCTGGGCACGCCGCTGCGCGACAACACGGGCGTGATCCTCGGCACCGTGTGCGTCGCCGACTTCAAGCCGCGTGCCTGGGACCGCCAGCTCAAGCTGGGCATGCAGGAACTGTCCGAGACCCTGCTGTCCGAGTTCAAGCTGCGCGACAGCCTCCTCGCCCAGCAGCAGGAACTGTTCGCGGTCTTCGACGGCGCGCCCTTCCCGATCATGCTCACCGAGGGCCCCGACCACCTGCTGCGCTACGCCAACGGCAGGCAGGGGCAGGCCTTCGGCATGGTCCCCCAGTTCAGCCTCGGCCGCAACGTGCTGCCCGGCCTGGACCGGATCGGCGTCTTCGCCGCGATGGACGACGCGCTGCGCACGGGACGGCCGACCAGCGTGCCCCGGGCGTCGCTGCGGACGTACGACTCCGCGACCCCGCAGGACTTCGACTTCCTGTGCACGCCGATCCGCACCTCGCCCAGCGCCCCGTTCAAGGGAGTCCTCACGGTGGCGATGAACACCACCGGGCAGGGCTACGGCGGCGCCGAGTCGCAGGCCTTCGCCGCCAACGTCCAGCAGAGGTTCGAACAACTGGGCGGCGCCGCACTGTCGGACAGCGTGCCCGGACGGTGAACCGGGGCCGGCCGGGCCGGCGGCCGGGGAGGCGCACCGGGTCCCGGGGCCGGGGGGACGGCGCCCCGGGACGTGGGTGCGCCTCCCGTTCGCGGGCGGGGGAAGATGGAGATCGCGAGCGGACACACGACCGAACACGAGGAGTGGGTGTCATGGTGCAGGAACGAGCGGGCAGGCCGGCCCGTCCGGAGGAGCTGATCGACGTGGCCCGGCTGGTGACCGCGTACTACGCGCTGCACCCCGATCCGGCCGAACCCGGGCAGCGGGTGGCGTTCGGGACGTCCGGGCACCGCGGCTCGTCCCTGGCGACGGCCTTCAACGAGGACCACATCGCCGCAACCAGCCAGGCCATCTGCGAGTACCGCGCCGGGCAGGGCACCGACGGCCCGCTCTTCCTCGGCGCGGACACCCACGCCCTGTCCGAGCCCGCCCGCGTCACCGCGCTGGAGGTCTTCGCGGCCAACGGTGTCACCGTCCTCGTCGACGCCGCCGACGGCTACACCCCCACCCCCGCCGTCTCGCACGCCATCCTCACCCACAACCGCGGGCGGACCTCGGGCCTCGCCGACGGCGTCGTCGTCACGCCCTCGCACAACCCGCCCGCCGACGGCGGGTTCAAGTACAACCCGCCCAGCGGCGGCCCGGCCGGCTCGGACGCCACCTCCTGGATCCAGGACCGGGCCAACGAGATCATCGCCGGCGGCCTGAAGGACGTACGGCGCATCCCCTACGCCCGTGCGCTCGCCGCCGGGACCACCGGACGCCACGACTTCCTCGGCGCCTACGTCGGCGACCTGCCCAGCGTGCTGGACCTGGACGCGATCCGCGGCGCGGGCGTGCGCATCGGCGCCGACCCGCTGGGCGGCGCGTCGGTGGCCTACTGGGGACGCATCGCAGAACAGCACCGGCTCGACCTGACCGTGGTCAACCCGCTCACCGACCCGACCTGGCGCTTCATGACGCTGGACTGGGACGGCAAGATCCGCATGGACTGCTCCTCGCCGTATGCCATGGCCTCGCTGATCGAGCAGCGCGACCGGTTCCAGATCGCCACGGGCAACGACGCCGACGCCGACCGGCACGGCATCGTCACCCCCGACGGCGGACTGATGAACCCCAACCACTACCTCGCCACGGCCATCTCCTACCTGTACGCCCACCGCGGCGAATGGCCCGCGACCGCGGGCGTGGGCAAGACCCTGGTGTCCTCCGGCATGATCGACCGGGTCGCCGCCGACCTCGGACGGCGGCTCGTGGAGGTGCCGGTCGGCTTCAAGTGGTTCGTGGACGGCCTGGCCGGCGGCTCGCTCGGCTTCGGCGGCGAGGAGTCCGCCGGGGCGTCCTTCCTGCGCCGCGACGGCTCGGTGTGGACCACCGACAAGGACGGCATCATCCTGGCCCTGCTCGCCTCCGAGATCACGGCCGTCACCGGGAAGACGCCCTCCCAGCACTACGCGGCCCTCACCGACCGCTTCGGCGAGCCCGCCTACGCCCGCATCGACGCACCCGCCTCCCGCGAGGAGAAGGCCCGCCTCGCCAAGCTGTCCCCGGCCCAGGTCACCGCGGACACCCTCGCCGGGGAGCGGGTCACCGCCGTGCTCACCGAGGCACCCGGCAACGGCGCCTCCATCGGCGGCATCAAGGTGACCACCGAGAACGCCTGGTTCGCGGCCCGCCCCTCCGGCACCGAGGACGTCTACAAGGTCTACGCCGAGTCCTTCCGCGGCGCCGACCACCTCCGCCAGGTCCAGGACGAGGCGCAGCAGGTCGTCCTGACGGCCCTCGGCGGCTGAACTCCCGCGGATCCGCCCCGGCCGGGCCGGCGCCCCCCGCCCGGGGCACCGGCCCGGCCGAGGCCCGTCCGCCGGCGGATCCGGCCCTGTTCCCGCGGGCGCCCGGACGGCGTCGGTGACGCGGCTCAGGGGCCCCGACTGCCCCGCCGCACCTTCCTCCCCGGGCCTCCCGCGTCCGGCCCGCCTCGTTCGCCCCGGCCGGCGTCCTCGTCGAAGGGGTCCCGGCCGGCCCCGCCCTGGAAGCAGTCCGCGCGATCAGTACCGGACTTTGACCGTTCGTTTTCTTGAACCGTTCGTGTCTGCGGCGGTAGGTTCGGCGCCATGACGCCAGCCCGGCCCCCGACGACCGCCGAGGAACTGCGCGGTGCGGGGCTGCGGGTGACGGCCGCCCGTGTCGCCCTCCTGGAGACCGTCCGCGCGGGTGACCACCTCGGCGTGGCGGACCTCGCCTGCGGGGTGCGCGCCCGCGTCGGCCACATCTCCCTGCAGGCCGTCTACGAGGCCCTGCACGCGCTCACCGCGGCAGGACTCGTACGCCGCATCGAACCGGCCGGCAGCCCCGCCCGGTACGAGGGCCGCGTCGGGGACAACCACCACCACGTCGTGTGCCGGTCGTGCGGTGCCGTCGCCGACGTGGACTGCGCGAGAGGCGAGGCACCCTGCCTGACCGCGTCCGCCTCCCACGGCTTCTCCATCGAGGAGGCCGAGGTCGTCTACTGGGGCCAGTGCCCCGCCTGTTCCACCGCGCCCAGCACGTGAGCACCGTGATCCGCCCAGCCCGGAAGGATTTCCATGTCCGAGAACCACGAGGCCATCGTCACCGACCCGAAGACGGAGGAAGCGGGCGGCGGCTGCCCGGTCGCGCACGGACGCGCACCCCATCCGACGCAGGGCGGCGGGAACCGCCAGTGGTGGCCGGAGCGGCTGAACCTGAAGATCCTCGCCAAGAACCCCGCCGTGGCCAACCCGTTCGGTGAGGACTTCGACTACGCCGAGGCGTTCAAGAGCCTCGACCTGCCGGCCGTGAAGCGGGACATCGCCGAGGTGCTGACCACCTCGCAGGACTGGTGGCCCGCCGACTTCGGGCACTACGGCCCGCTGATCATCCGCATGGCCTGGCACAGCGCGGGCACCTACCGCATCAGCGACGGCCGCGGCGGCGCCGGCGCGGGCCAGCAGCGCTTCGCCCCCCTCAACAGCTGGCCCGACAACGCCAACCTCGACAAGGCGCGCCGCCTGCTGTGGCCCGTCAAGAAGAAGTACGGCCGCAACCTGTCCTGGGCCGACCTGCTGATCCTCGCCGGCAACGTCGCCCTGGAGTCCATGGGCTTCACCACCTTCGGCTACGCCGGCGGCCGCGAGGACGTCTGGGAGGCCGAGGAGGACGTCTACTGGGGTCCCGAGACCACCTGGCTCGGTGACCAGCGCTACACCGGCGACCGCGAGCTGGAGAACCCGCTCGGCGCCGTCCAGATGGGCCTCATCTACGTCAACCCCGAGGGGCCGAACGGCAACCCGGATCCGATCGCCGCGGCCCGCGACATCCGTGAGACCTTCCGCCGGATGGCGATGAACGACGAGGAGACCGTCGCCCTCATCGCCGGCGGCCACACCTTCGGCAAGACGCACGGCGCCGGTCCGGCGGACAACGTCGGCCCCGACCCGGAGGCCGCCGGCCTGGAGGAGCAGGGCCTCGGCTGGAAGAACACCTTCGGCACCGGCAAGGGCGGCGACACCATCACCAGCGGTCTGGAGGTGACCTGGACGCCGACCCCCACCCGGTGGGACAACTCCTTCTTCGAGACCCTCTTCGGCTACGAGTGGGAACTGTTCAAGTCCCCCGCGGGCGCCCACCAGTGGCGGCCGAAGGACGGCGCGGGCGCCGGCACCGTGCCCGACGCGCACGACCCGGACAAGCGGCACCAGCCCACGATGCTCACCACCGACCTCTCGCTCCGCTTCGACCCGGTCTACGAGCCGATCTCGCGGCGCTTCCTGGAGAACCCCGACCAGTTCGCGGACGCCTTCGCCCGGGCCTGGTTCAAGCTGACCCACCGCGACATGGGCCCGGTCTCCCGCTACCTCGGCCCGGAGGTCCCCGCCGAGACCCTGCTCTGGCAGGACCCGCTGCCGCAGCGGACGTACGACCTCATCGACGCCGAGGACGTCGCCGTCCTCAAGGCGAAGATCCTCGCCACCGACCTGTCGGTGTCCGAGCTGGTCTCCACCGCGTGGGCGTCGGCCTCCTCCTTCCGCGGCAGCGACAAGCGCGGCGGCGCCGACGGCGCCCGGATCCGCCTGGAGCCGCAGCGCGGCTGGGAGGTCAACGACCCCGACCGGCTCGCGAGCGTGCTGCGCACCCTGGAGGGCGTCCAGGAGTCCTTCAACGCCGCGCAGAGCGGCGGCAAGGGCGTCTCCCTCGCCGACCTGATCGTCCTCGCGGGCGGGGTGGGCGTCGAGCGGGCCGCCAAGGAGGCCGGGTTCGAGATCGAGGTCCCCTTCACGCCGGGCCGTGTGGACGCCTCGCAGGAGCAGACCGACGTCGAGTCGTTCTCCGCGCTGGAGCCGGCCGCCGACGGGTTCCGCAACTACCTCGGCAAGGGCAACCGGCTCCCGGCCGAGTTCCTGCTCCTCGACCGCGCCAACCTGCTGACGCTGAGCGCACCGGAGATGACCGTCCTGGTCGGCGGTCTGCGGGTGCTGGGCGCGAACCACCAGCGCTCGCCGCTCGGCGTGTTCACCACCACGCCCGGCGTCCTCACCAACGACTTCTTCGTCAACCTGCTCGACCTCGGCACCCAGTGGCGGGCGGCCTCGTCCGACGCGACCACCTTCGAGGGCTTCGATCCGGCCACCGGCCGGGTGAAGTGGGCCGGCAGCCGGGCCGACCTGGTCTTCGGCTCCAACTCCGAGCTGCGTGCCGTCGCCGAGGTCTACGCGAGCGACGACGCGAAGGAGAAGTTCGTGTCCGACTTCGTCGCGGCCTGGACCAAGGTCATGAACCTCGACCGGTTCGACCTGGCCTGAGCCCGGCCGCCACGGCGTCGCCGCGCCGCCGTCCCGGTCAGACCTTGGCCGGGGCGGCGGCGCCCGCTTCCTTCACCAGACGGTCTCCGGGACCCACGGATTCCCACAGCGCCTTGTCGACGCGGAACTTCCCCGTCCCGCCCCCGGTCAGGCGCACCTCCACGTAGTGGTAGAGGCCGGAGCCGTCGGTCGTTCCCCGGGTCTTGTCCACCACGACACCGTCCCAGGCGTCCTCTTCACGTACCTTGCGAGATTTCGGCATGGTGGCACCCTAGGCCCTGCCGTCCCGACCGGCCGGGGCGCCCCTCACCGGTGCGGCCGGTCGAGGACCCGGCGGGCCACCCGGGCCGCCGCCTCGCTCTCGGCCGCGGCGGGGGACAGCTCGCTCAGCGTGTCCAGGTCGGTGTCCCGGCGCAGCTCGTCCTCCCAGGTGGCGGCGAGGCTCTCCTGCTCGGCGCGCGGCAGGCCGCGGACGTGGTCGCGGTGGCGCGGATCGAGGGCGGCCAGGAGCCGCTCGACGGTGTCGATGGCCATCTGCTCCTCCTCGCGGGCGGGCGCCCGGGCGGTCAGCGGCGGGCGAGCCGCCGTTCCCCGCCGGCGCCCGGGACGTAGGGCAGGTCGTAGTGCTGGAAGACCGCGGCCTCCTGCTCGGCGGGCAGGACGTCGTCCGTGCCGATGGAGGGCGCCTTCTTGACCAGCCCCTTGGGTTGCGCGACCTTGACGTAGTCGGGCCCCACGACGGCGCCGTCGACCGGTACGAACAGCAGGCGCTGCCGGGTGGGCAGCCCCGCACGGACGGTCACCATGGCCGGCTCGTCGGTGCCGGTGTCCACGTAGACCGCCTCCAGCGCGCCGATCTTGTGCCCTTCCTGGTCGACCACGTCGCGGTTGCGCCACTCACGGAGATCCGCCGAACGAATCATGTCTGCTCCCTGCCGCTCCCTGCCGCTCCCAGCCGTAGTACGGATGAGTGACCCGGGCGCCCGGGGCGTAAACACGCCGGTGGCCGGGGCGGTGGCGCCCCGGCCGGTGGGGTCAGCTGATCCGCCACCGCTGGAGCGGTGATCCGTCGCCGGGACGCTGGGTCACCGCGGCGCCCCTGTCCGCCGAGGCGGCGGTGAGCAGCAGCCCGCTGTGCACGGAGGCCACGGTGAACGCCCCGTCGGCCAGGCGCGTGACGGTCCAGCTCTGGTTGGCGCCGCCGGTGCAGGGCCACTGGATCACCCCGGCGCCGGCCGCGGTGGAACCGCCGTCGACGTCGGCGCACAGCCCCGAGGCGGTGTTGACGATCTCGTAGGAGCCGTCGTCCCGCCGGGCGAGGCGCCACTTCTGGTGGTCGCCGCCGTTCGGCGTCCAGGTGTCGAGCCTGGTGCCGGCCGCGGTGCTGCGTCCGGGGACCTCCAGGGTCTTGCCGGCGGTGACGAGCGTGCGGGTGCCGTCGAGCGGGGCGGGCGCCGCGCCGGTGGGCGTGAGCGTCAGCGTCTGCTCGGCCGCGGTGCGCGAGCCGCCGACCGGGCCGGTGCCCGCGGCGTCCCAGAAGCGGGCCGGGGTGGTCTCCGCGGGCCGCGCCGGGTCGCCGGACAGGCCGATCACCAGGCCGCTGTAGCGGTTGACCAGCCGGTACGTGCCGTCGGGCACGCCGCTCGCCGAGGTGCCCGGGACGACCCACCACTGCCGTCCCACGTCCGCCCCGCCTGCCCCCGCCGCGCGCACCGTGGGCCTGGTGCCCCAGGCGCGCTGGGCGGTGCTGGAGGAGTCCACGCCGAGCAGATCGCCGGTGGCCGCGTTGGCGATGCGGTACGAGCCGTCACCGTTGCCGGTGAAGATCCACGACTGCCGGGCCGATCCGTCCGCCTGTGCCTGGGAGGTGGTGGCGGAACCGCCGGGGACCTGGGTGAGGACCCGGCCGCCGCCGCTGGAGATGCGGTACGTCCGGCCCGTGTCCACGGGGGCGGCCGGCGCCGAGGTGCCGATGGTGACGTTCGCGTATTCGCCGGACGAGCCGCCCGAGCAGCCGAAGGAGCAGTACGAGCGGAAGGACTTGCCGACGATGCCCGAGCCGGTCCTGCTGGCCGGGTCGAGGAACCAGCGGTACCAGGAGGCGTTGGTGAGGCTGCCGGTGTCGCCGATCAGCCGCCACTTCTGCGTGGCCAGGTCGTCGGTGGCGTAGAACTGCTGCGGTGCCTTGCCGCTCTGGTCCACGCCCTGCGGTTCGCCGATGTACAGCCCCAGGTAGGCGTTGTAGGTGATGTCCATGACGAACAGGGGCGAGGTCGGCGGCATGGTGCCCGCCGCCACCTGCTGGCTCGTCGTCCCGCTGTTCGACGGGTCGTACTCCTTGTCCGCGGGGGTGTAGCCCGTGGGGTGGGTGGTGTCGGCCGGCACCATGTTGCTCTCCCGGCCGCCCGTCCCGGGCTGCGACCAGGCGCCGTCGTACCACTTGCGCCACGAGCCCGGCGCCATCTTGCCGGAGATCGGAGCCCGGGCCACGTGCGCGTGGAAGGCCTTCCAGCTGCCGCCCTTGTCGACGATCCGGGAGCCGTAGAAGACGTAGAAGTAGCCGGAGGCGGTGTCCACGAACAGGCGTGGGTCGCCGTCGCCGTAGTCGAACGTCTGTTGCGGGAACGCCGCCGTGTCGCCGCGCTTCGTGCTGTACGGCGAGGTGAGGACGTGGTCCTTGATGGTCCACGTCCGGCCCTGGTCCCGGGAGACGGCGTAGTCGATCGCGTCGTAGTGCAGGCCGTCACCGAAGGGCTGCGGGGTGAACTCGTTGTGGACCAGGCCGTACCAGTCGCCGGTGTCCGGGTCGACCCAGACGCCCGCCAGGTCGCAGTAGTTCTTCTGCGCGTAGTGCGAACCCGCGGGCGCGTAGCTGGACTCGACGCCGGTGGGGCTGTTGTTGCAGCGCCACGTGGTGTCGTCGTTGCGGTCGCGGGAGTCCGCCGGGTTCACCGCGCCGCTCAGGGTGCTGTCGCGGGTGGCGGAGTCGAAGTCCTTGCCGGTGAAGAAGGTCCACGCGCGGCTGTCGTCCGCGCCGTAGAGGGAGTGGGCCTGCTGGAAGTGGAAGGTGCCGTCCTTGTCGATGTAGGGGGCGGCCGGAGTGTCGTCCGGGTGGGTCCAGGAACCCTTCGCGCCGACGGTGACGGTGTACGACGGGGTGCCCGCCGCCGGTGCGGCGGGGGCCGCGAGCGCGCTGCCGCCGGTCAGGGCCGTCGCCGTGGCGACGACCGCGGCGACGAGCCCCGCGGCCAGTTGCTTGCGGTGAGGTGACACAGGTCCTCCTTGCTCGGGGCGGGGCCGCGCCGGCTGCGCGGCCCCCTGGGTGTGGTTCCTGTGCGCGACGGACCGGTGTCAGGGCCGGTCCGGTCCGTGGCCCCCGTGCCCGTACGCCCGGCCCCGAGCGGGCGGCCGTGGCGCACGGCGGTCAGTCGAACGTCTCGACGTACTCCTCGGCCGGACCCAGGGCGGGGCGGTCGGTGAGGGCGAGGTGGTCGCCGAACCGTTCGAGTTCCAGGACGGTGAGGGTGTTCTCGCCCGCGCGCAGCAGCGGGCCGGGCAGGTAGAGCGTGGTCTGCGGGCCGATCTCCCAGTAGCGGCCCAGCAGCGTCTCGCCCACCCAGACGAACCCCTTGCCGAAACCGGGCAGGGCGAGGAAGGTGTCGGCCGGTTCGGCCACCGTCAGCCGGGCGGTCGCGAAGCCCGCCCGGTCGTCGCAGGGCGCCGCCGACGCGGCTCGGCCGACTTCCCGCCGCCCCCACTCGTCCAGCGGCAGCCGGTGCATGGTCCAGCCGTGCACCAGCCGCCGGCCCACGCGGACGCCGTCCAGGATGCCCTTGCCCTGGCCGAGCAGCGGGCCGTAGTTGATCCGGCCCTGGTTCTCCACCAGCAGGTCCAGGCGCACGCGCGTCCCGGTGCCCGGCACGCTGAACGAGGAGGTCTCGCGGTCCAGTACGGCCACGGGGACGCCGTCGACGAACACCTGGGCGCGGTCGTGCAGTCCGGTGACGGTCAGCTCCTGGCGGCCCGGCGGCAGCAGCGGCTCGGCGGTGTAGAGGACCAGGCCCGAGGACAGCCCCAGCTCCTCGAAACTCAGCGGGACGGGCGCCCGCACCGGCTCGCCCGCCGCCCGCAGCGCGGGCAGGAGCGCGGCCCGCCGCGTGACCTCCAGGGTGCGGGGCGCGAGCAGCGGCGGGTCGGCGGGCGGCTCGGGAAGCGCGCGGTCCGGGCCTGCGAACGCCGCCAGCCGCTCCCGCAGGGCGTGGAACTTCGGGGTGAGCGCGCCGTGTTCGGCGATCGGGGCGTCCGAGTCGTAGCTGGTGACGGTGGGCTGGAGGCGTTCCCCGTCGTGGTTGGCACCGGCCCACAGCCCGAAATTGGTGCCGCCGTGCGCCATGTACAGGCTCACCGAACCGCCCGCGTCGAGGATCTCGCCCACGTCGTCGGCCGCGCCGGCGGCGGACCGCACGTGGTGCTTCTCGCCCCAGTGGTCGAACCAGCCGTTCCAGAACTCGGCGCAGAAGAACGGCTCGTCCTGGCGGCGCGAGCGCAGCAGCGCCGCCGCCTGGCCGGGTCGGGAGCCGAACGTCGCCGCCGCGAGGTGCCCGGGCAGACTGCCGCCGTCCTGCATCAGCGCGGTCGGCCCGTCCGCCGTGTACAGCAGCTCGGTGACACCGCGCGCCACGAGCGCGTCGCGCACCCAGCGGACGTACGCCTCGTCGTCGCCGTAGCTGCCGTACTCGTTCTCGATCTGCACCGCGACCACCGGGCCGCCCCGGGCGGCCTGGAGCGCGGCGATGCGCGGGACCAGCTCGTCGAACCAGCGGCCGACCGCCTCCAGGAAGGGGCGGTGGGAGGTGCGCGGCCGCATCCCGGGCGTGCCGGTCAGCCAGGCGGGCAGCCCGCCGTTGTCCCATTCGGCGCAGATGTACGGTCCCGGGCGCACGATGACGTCCAGTCCCGTCTCCTGCGCCAGCCCCGCGAAGCGCGCGAGGTCGCGCCCGCCGTCGAAGCGGACCTCGCCCGGGACGCGCTCGTGGAAGTTCCACGGGACGTAGGTGTCCACGGTGTTGAGGCCGAGCGCGGCCAGCCGGGCGAGCCGGTCGGCCCACTGCTCGGGACGGACCCGGAAGTAGTGCAGGGAACCGGCCAGCACGCGGTGCGGGCGGCCCGCCCGCAGCAGGGTGCCGTCCGCGAAGGCCAGCGCGGCGGCCGGGGAGGGAGCGAGGGGGGCGGGGGCGGCCGCGGTGTGCGGTGCGGAAGTGGTCACTTGACGGCTCCGGCGGTCATGCCCGCGCGCCAGAACCGCTGGAGCGCGAGGAAGGCGATCAGAAGCGGGACGACGGACACCAGGGAGCCGACGACGACCAGCGGGGGCGGCACGGCGACATGGCTCGCGTTCCAGCCGACCAGGCCGACCGTGACGGGCTGGAGCCGGTCGTCGCCGAGCACCATCGCGGGCAGCAGGTAGTTGTTCCAGATCTCCACGAACTGGAACAGGAAGATCGTCACCAGCGCGGGCAGCATCATCCGCACCCCGATGGTACGGAAGATCCGGAACTCGCCCGCCCCGTCCAGCCGTCCTGCCTCCAGGACCTCGTCGGGGACGCTCTGCGCCGCGAACACCCGGGAGAGGTAGACCCCGAACGGACTGACCACGCTGGGCAGCAGCACGGCCAGCGGGTCGTCGATCAGGTGCACCCCGGAGAACATCAGGTACAGCGGCAGCGTGAACAGCACCTTGGGCACCAGCACGGCCGCGAGCACCGCGCCGAACACCGCGCCGCGCCCGGGGAAGTCGTACTTGGCGAGCGCGTAGCCGGCCAGCGCCGAGAAGGCGGTGCCGAGGACCGCGCCGACGCCGCAGTACAGCACGCTGTTGAGCATCCAGCGCCAGAAGATCCCGCCGTCCTGGCCGCTGAGCCGGGCGATGTTGCCGAACAGGCCGAAGCCGTGGAACCACAGGCCGCTGCCGGAGAACTGCTCGCCGAACGGCTTGGTCGCCGACACCAGCAGCCACCACAGCGGGAAGAGGAAGTAGAAGGCCGACAGGCCCAGCAGCGCCATGACGGTGACGCGGCTCGCCGGGCGGCTCTCACGGCGCGAACGGACCAGGGACGCCCGCGTGCTCAGCGCGCTCATGCCTGCTCCTCCCCGCGGTGGGTCAGCTTGAAGAAGACGAAGGACACGACACCCACCAGGAGGGCCAGGAGGACGGACTGCGCGGCGGCGTAGGGGTAGTTGCCCGCCGCGACCGCGCTCTGTGCGGACATGATCGGAGTGAACGTCGAGGTCACCGAGCCGTCGGAGACCGGCTGGAGCACCGCCGGCTCGTTGTAGAGCTGCGCGGAGCCGATGACGGAGAACACCGCGGTGAGCACCAGCGCGCCGCGCACCGCCGGGATCTTGATGCTCCAGGCGGTCCGCAGGGCCGTGGCCCCGTCCATCCGGGCCGCCTCCAGGACCTCGGCGGGGATCGACTGGAGCGCCGCGTAGATGATGATCATGTTGTACCCGGCCCAGCTCCAGGTGACGATGTTGGCCACCGACCACAGCACCACCTCGCTGTGGAAGAACGGGACCGAGACACCGATCGGGTGCAGCAGACGGTTGATCGGGCTGGACTGCGACGAGTACATGAACGACCAGACCAGCGCGGCGCTGACGCCGGGGATGGCGTACGGCAGGAAGCCGGCGATCCGGAAGAAGCCCTTGCCGCGCGCCGAGCGGGAGTCGATCAGCAGCGCGAGGGCGAGGGCCACGCCGAGCATCACCGGGACCTGGACCAGGCCGAACAGCGCGACCCGGCCGAGCGAGGACAGGAACGCCTGGTCGCCGAAGGCCCGGCTGTAGTTGCCCAGCGGGTCGAAGACCCTGGTCGGCGCGGTGAGGCCGAGGCCGGAGCGGTGGACGGTGAACAGGCTGCTGACCGCCGCGTAGACGATCGGCGCGACGTACATCGCCGCGAACAGGACGAGGAAGGGGGCGCAGAACAGCAGGGGGCGCAGGCGGCGCGCGCGGGGCGCGGGGACGGGTGCCGGTGTGGGCGCGGAAGAGGGTGCCGGGGCGGGCCCGCGGGTGACCGCGGCGGGCCGGCCGGCGCGGGCGGCCGGCACCGCGTCGGCCGCGTCGATGACGGACTCGTTCACTCGGCGACCTTCAGGCCCTGCTTCTTCATCTCGTCCACGGTCCGGTTCCGCGCGGTGCGCAGCGCGTCGGCGATGGTGCCCTTGCCCGCCCACGCCTTGCCGAGCCCGTCGTCGAGGTCGGCGGCGGTCTTGGTCATCAACGGGCCCCACGTCCAGGAGGAGTTGACCTGGGGAGCCGCGGCGGCGAACACGTCGTAGATCTTCTGGCCGCCGAAGTACGGGTCGGCGCCCTTGAGCTGGGGCAGGTCGAGGAGTTTCTTCGCCGCCGGGTACAGCGCGGCCTTCTCGACGAGCGTGCCGAAGGCGGCGCGGTCGGTGCCGAGCCAGTGCGCGAACTCCCAGGCGCCCTCGGCTTCGTCGCAGCCCTTGAGGACGGCCGTCGCGGAGCCGCCCGCGTTGCCCGCCTGTCCGGCGCCCGCGGTCCACTGCGGCAGCGGTGCCACCGCCCACTGGCCGGCGCCGTCCTTCGCGCCGCCCTTGATGACCCCGGCCTGCCAGACCGCGCCGACGATGGTGGCGATGTCGCCCTTGCCGATGCCCGTGTACCAGGCCTGGTCGTACATGGGGGCGCCGCTGATCAGGCCGTCGTCGGCGAGGCCCTGCCAGTAGTCGGCGACCTTCCTGTTGGCCGCGGAGTCCATGGTGACCTGCCAGGCGTCGCCCTTGACGCCGAACCATCCGGCGCCGGTCTGCCAGGCGAGACCCGCGTAGTCGTAGTCCAGGTAGGGGGAGGAGATGTGGCGGTGCGGGTCCGAGGCGTGGATCTTCTCGGCGTCGGTCCGGTACTCGTCCCAGGTGACGGGGGGCTTCAGGCCGAGCGAGTCGAACACCTTCTTGTTGTAGAAGAGCGCCATCGGGCCGGTGTCCACGGGCGCGCCGTAGACGCCGCCGTCCAGGGTGACCGACTTCCAGGCCGCCGGCTGGTAGTCGCCCCGGTCGGCGGAGGCGTACCGGCTCACGTCCTTGAGGGCGCCCTGCGCCGCGAAGCTCGGCAGCGTCTCGTAGCCGACCTGCGCCAGGCAGGGCGCGTTGCCCGCTTTCACCGCGTTGAGCATCTTCTGGTACCCGCCCTTGGCCCCCGGCTGGACGGCCTGGTAGGTGACCTTCAGGTCCGGATGGCTCTTGTTGAACGCGGCGACGGCGTCCGCGTAGCCGGGCGCCCAGCCCCAGAATGTGATCGATCCCTTGCCGGATGCGGAAGTGGAGCCGGAGCCGGAACCGCCGCACCCGGTGGCGGTGAGGGCGAGGCCCAGGGCTCCCGCTGTCCCGGCAATACGGACAATGGATCGCTTCACGGCTCCTCCTGAAGGGCTGGGTGGAGCGGAGGAGTTGCCTCCGCGAGGCCGCGCGCACCGCGGGCGGCGGGAACCGGGCGGTGGGGCGGCGCGCTGATGGCGGAAACTATGGCAGAGAATGTTATCGATGCCAATAGGCGGTCTCGGGAGGTCGCCGAGCAGGCGGAAGAGCAGATGAGGGGGCGTGTGGGCGATATCATCGACTTCCGGTACGAGGAAGGAACCCATGGGGAAGCACAGTGACGGCGGGGAGCGGCCGCCGGGGATGGCGGATGTGGCCCGGGTCGCGGGGGTGTCGGCGCAGACCGTCTCCCGGGTGCTGTCCGGCCACCCCAACGTGCAGGACAAGACGCGGGCCAAGGTCCTGTCCGCGGTGGAACAGCTCGGCTACCGGCGCAACAACGCCGCCCGCATGCTCTCCTCGGGCCGCAGCCGCACCATCGGCGTCGTCACCCTGCAGACGAACTTCTACTCACGGGCCGCCGTCACCTCGGGCATCGAGCACGCCGCCCAGGCCGCCGGGTACGCGGTCAGCACGGCGACCACCACCTCGCTGGACACCTCCGCCATCGAGGCCGCCCTGTCCCGGCTGGCCGACCAGGGCGTCGAGGGCGTCATCCTGTCGGTGCCGCTGAACCACAGCAGCCCCCGCATCGAGCAGCTCACCCGGGCCGTGCCCACCATCACCATCGACGGCTCGCGCACCGACGCCACCGAGGTCGTCGCCATCGACCAGGGTCTCGCGGCCCGGCTGGCCACCCGCCACCTGCTGGACCTCGGCCACGACACCGTCTGGCACATCGCCGGACCCGAGGAGTGGCTGGAGGCCGCGGCCCGGCGCGAGGGCTGGCGCAGCACGCTCCAGGAGGCCGGCCGGCCGGTGCCGCCGCCCCTGGAGGGCGACTGGTCCCCGGCCTCCGGCTACCGCAGCGGCCTGATCCTGGGCCGCATCCCGGACGCCACGGCGGTGTTCGTCGCCAGCGACGAGATGGCCTTCGGCGCGATCAGGGCGCTGCACGAGCTGGGCCGCCGGGTGCCCGAGGACATCTCCGTGGTGGGGGTCGACGACATCGAACTCGCCGAGTACTGCTCGCCGTCCCTGACCACCGTCGCCCAGCCGTTCAGCCAGATGGGCACGCTCGCGGTGGCCCATCTGCTGCGGCACATCGCCGACCCCGGCGCGGTGTCCGAACCGGCCTCGGTGGAACCTCAGTTGATCGTCCGGGCCAGCACCGCACAGCACGGTGCCCCGGCCGGTGGGGCCGGGGCACCTCAGAGCTGCGAACAGAAGTAGGCCCGGCCGCCTTCGCCCGCGGCTCTCGCGGCTGCCGGTCAGCCGGCGCAGTGGAACTTCGCGTCGGCCCAGTCGCCGTGGTCGCCGGACTTCGTGCCGTCCGTGTCGGTGACCACCAGGTGCACGTGGCGTGCCCCGGCCAGCGGCACGTCCACCGGCAGCGGATCGGACCTGCCGCTGACCGTGGGCGAGGACCAGACCTTCTTGCCGTCGGCGACGACCGAGAAGGACACACCGCCGTAGCCGTTGATCTCGTCGTCGATGCCCGCGGTCGCGGTGAGGGACGAGCACTGGCCGCCGAGCCAGAACTCGATGTCGGAGTCGGCGTGCACCCCGATCCCCTTGGCGTACGTCGTGCCGTTCAGGGTGAGCGGGTGGCCGTCGCCGGCCGCCGACTCCCCGTTGCTGAGGTTGCGTTCGGCGGGCCCGTAACCGTTGGTGGAGTTCAGCCAGGGCAGGTCACCGGCCCAGCTGTCGCCCCTGGGCGTGGCGGGCATGGTGCGCAGCGCGGTGCGCTCGGTCGCGACGTGCTCCTCCCCGGCCGCCCGGTAGCGGGCACTGCCGCGCAGCACCGCCTCGCCCGCACCGGCGTTCGCGGGGGCGGTCACGGCGAACTCCGCGCTCAGCCGCCCGCCCGGCCCGACTCGCCCGGTGCTACGGGCGGGCGAGACGGTCCAGCCGTCCGGTGCGCTCAGGGACAGCTCGGTCGCCGGACTGCCGGTACGGCCCGCGGTGAAGCCCACCGTGACCTTGCCGGACACGCCGGCGCCGATCTCCTCCGGCGCGGTGACCGAGACGGTGCCGGTGGCCCCGGGCACCTTGCCGCCGACCGCGCTCGCTCCGTCCAGGTCGATCGCGAAGCCCTGGGCGGTGCTCAGGGAGCGCGTCTTGACGTGGACGACGCCGGCCCGGTCGGCCGGGTCGTACCACCAGCCCTCACCGGCGGCGTCGAAGGCGGCCTTCGAGGTGAGGCGGGGCAGGCCGCGGTCGTCCAGGCGGACCTGGTGCGGGGCCGAACCGGTGTGCACGGTGAACGCGTACGGGCGGCTCTTCTGCTTGCCCGCGAAGTCGCCGCTCTCGGCCCCGACCTCGATGCGCACCGCCCCGGAGCCGCTGCTCGGGGCGGTCACGGTCACCGGCTGCCGGCCGTACTTGCCGCCGCGGTGCTGCCGGGTCACGCCGTCGTCCTCGTACAGGGTGAAGGTGCTGCGGCCCTGCGGGTAGACGTCCCAGGCCAGCGGGGAGTCCGCGGTGCGGTCCTGGTAGGAGTTGACGCCCGGCCACATCGGGATCGAGGCGCCCGCCTTCACGAACAGCGGCAGGGTGTCCAGGGGTGCCTGGTAGCCGTCGACCGTGGTCGGCCCGTGGTAGGTCCGGCCCGTCCAGTAGTCCACCCAGTCGCCCTTCGGCAGGTAGATGCCGTCACGGACCGAGGTGTCGCTGTAGACGGGCGCGACCAGGAAGTCCTCGCCGGTCAGGAACTCGTACTTGGCGGCGTCGCCCGCCGCCTTCGGGTCGTCGGGGTATTCGAGGGCCAGCGGACGCACGGCGCCGACCCCGGTGCGGTTCGCCTCGGCCGCGTACGTGTACATGTACGGCAGCAGCGATTCCTTGAGCTTGAGGTACTTGCGGTTGATGCTGGTGTACGGCTCCCCGTACCGGTACGGCTGCTTGTCCTTGGCGGCCCAGCCGTCCATGGTCATCACGGCCGGCAGGAACGACTTCCACTGCAGGTCGCGGGTGTACGTCTTGGCGCTGCCGCCGAAGATGCCGTCCACGTCGCCGGAGGTGTAGGCGAGCCCGGACATGGTGGCACCGGCGTACGTCGGTATCTGCCAGCGGATGTAGTCCCAGCTGCCCGACTGGTCCCCGCTCCACTGCACGCCGCAGCGCTGCGCTCCCGCCCAGCTCTCCGGAGCCCAGGTGAAGCCGCGCGCGTCGCTGTTGTCCTCGATGCCTTTGTACGCCGCCTTGCAGCCGTCCAGGGCGAACTTGTAGCCGTCGCCCACCCAGGCCACGTCCAGCTTGGCCACCCGCTGGCCGGCCTTGACCTGGTCGGCCAGCTTGTCCAGGCCGTCCTCGGTCCACAGACCCATCTGCATCTTGCGGGAGTTGAGGCCCTTGGCGGTCTCGGCCAGGTCCTCGTAGCCGCAGCCGTAGCCGTCGTTGACGAGCATCCAGCCCAGCGGCATGTCGTTCTCGGCGTACCCGTCGGCGACCTTGAGCGCGTCCAGGGTGTGGCGCTCGCCGCGGTTGGCGTTGTGCAGGTAGCAGTCGGAGTCACCGATCTCCAGGCCGTAGACCGGCGGGAGCATCGGGCGCCCGGTGAGCTTCGTGTA
The DNA here is from genome assembly GCF_000720185.1 of Streptomyces sp. NRRL S-340. Lineage (GTDB taxonomy): Bacteria > Actinomycetota > Actinomycetes > Streptomycetales > Streptomycetaceae > Streptomyces. Next base: position 140,015 of record NZ_JOIY01000005.1, read on the forward strand.
CTGGCCGATGACGTCCTTCGCGCTGTCACCCGCGAAGTAGTAGGCGTCGAAACGGTTCTCCTGCTCGGTGGTGCTGACCGGGTCGGTGAAGGCGTAGGTGCCGGGGGCGTAGGTGTTGCGGTAGACGCCGTAGCCCGCGGAGGAGAGGTAGAACGGCACCGAGTTGGGGTGGCCGCCCTCGTTCCAGTTGTAGTCGACGCCGACCTTGAGGGTCTTGCCGCGGTGCGAGGTGTTGCCGCTGCCGTTCTGCTCGCCGGTGCCGTAGAACTGTTCGTCGGCGCCGCGCGCCAGCGTCTGGGTGGTGGCGGTGCCGTCCCAGCTGATGCCCCGGGTCTCCTCCCACAGGCGGGTGCCGTCCGCGCGGTACAGGGCGAACCGCAGCGGCGACTTGTAGGCGCGCAGGGTCACCTTGTCCGTGGACAGCTCGTAGCGGTCGCCGCGGTCGCGCCAGCGGGTGGCCGGGGCCTTGCCCTGCGGCAGCACGATGTCGGTGCCGACGGGGTCGGTGAACGTGCCGTCGGGGGCCACCTCGATGCGGAAGGTGTCCGCGGAGACGAACGAGACCCGGGCCTTCGCCGCGCCCGCCGTGAAGGTGTAGGCGCCGCCGGAGGAGGAGAAGCCGGTGACCGCGCCGATGACGGTCGGCGTCCCGGTCGACGCGGACGCGGCCCGGGCCGGCAGCGCCGGTCCTGCCGTGGTCGCGAGCACCGCGAGCACGGCAGCCGCCGCCAGGGCTGCTCCCGGGGAACGGTGGGCCTTGCGTCTGCGGGGTGGAGCGGTCATGTCGATCCCTTCGCACACGTGGGCTGAAGCGGGAAACGATGCTGAAGGTGCTTGAAGATGCTTGTTAGAGCATCGAAACAAGCACAATCAAGCACGCGAAGAAGGTATAGCGCACGGCCGTCCCGCTGACCAGAGTGCGGACCGACCCGCCGTACCGGCTGTCCGTGGCCGCTGCACCGGCCTTCCCCGGTCGCTGCACCGGCTGTCCGTGGCCGTCGTACGGTCCTCCCCGGCCGCCGCGCCGGCCATCCCCCGCTGCGCAGGTGCCACCCGGCCGCCGTAACGGCCTCTCCCCGCGTGGCGGAGCGGCCGGCGCCGGTACGGCCCACCGGCCCTCGCCGGCAGGGCGGTTGCCGGTCTCCGGCATCTTGGGCGGCCGGTAGGGTGCCTGGATGATCCGGATTCCGGAGGCGTTGGCGCGGGGCACCGTCGAGCGCGAGGGTCAGCGCGGGGCGGCCTGGATCGCCGGACTGCCCGCGACCGTGGACGGGTTGCTGAGGCGCTGGGACTGCGAGCCGGACGGCACGGTCCTGCACGGCGGAGTCGGGGTGGTCCTCCCGGTGCGGCGGCCGGACGGCCGGCCCGCCGTGCTCAAGGTGTCGTTTCCGCATCCCGGCAACGTCCACGAACCGGACGCCTTCACCGCCTGGGGCGGGCGCGGTGCCGTCCTGCTGTACGCGCGGGACGACGAGCGCTTCGCCATGCTGCTGGAGCGGGCCGGTGTGTCCTCCCTGGCGGAACAGGCGGACGGTGACGAACTGGTGAGCGTCGCGGGCCGGCTCAGCCGCCGGCTGGCCGTCCCGGCCCCACCGGGTCTGCCGCGTCTGCGCGGACACGCCGGCCGGTGGGAGGAGGAACTGCGCGCGGACGCGGCGCGGTGGGCGCGGGCCCTGGCGCCGAGGGCGCTGGACGCGGCGGTCGCGACCGTGCGCGAGGTGGGTGCGGTGCAGCCCGGCACACTCGTCCACGGCGACCTGCACGCCAGGAACATCCTGCCCGGCGAGCGGGAGCCCTGGTTGGCCGTCGACCCCAAGGGATACGCGGGCGACCCCGCCTACGACGCCGGGACACTGCTCATGTCCCGGGCGCTCTTTCTGATCGAGGCCGACGACCTCGGCAGGGCCGCCCACCGCGTCCTGGACGTCTTCGCCGAGGCGGCCGGACTCGACCGCGAACGCGTGCGGCGGTGGGCCCGGTTCCATGCCGTACGGGCCGTGTTCCGGGGCCGTCGGCACGGTTTCCGCGTCGCCCGCGAAGGCGCACGGCGCGACCGCCTCGTCGGCTTCGCCGGTGCTCTGGCGGAACTGCTCACGCACGGTGGCCGCACGTGCCGGGTGCCCCGGCGACCGTGCATGTTCGTACGGGCGTGCGGGCCGCGGCGTGCGTGCGGCGCCGCGGCCCGCGGGGGCGGGGACGGGGTGTCAGACCATGCCGCACGTGGGGGGCAGCGGTCCGAGGCCCCGCCGGCGGGGCCTCGGACCACGCTGTCGCGCGGTTCCGCCAGGGGTGGCGGCGGTCAGTTCGCGGGGTGTGCGGCCGGCTGGGTGGGGGCCGCGGGGTCGCCCGCGGCGGTGGGCGTCGGCGCCACCGGCTCGCTCCCGCCGGTCTGCGACTCGGCCTGGCGCAGCAGGCGGTGCCCGCTGGCGAGGACCGGGATGGCGACCAGGAAGGTGGCGGCGCCGAGGTAGAAGGGGACGCTGAGGTCGGTGGCGTCCGCGAGCTTGCCCGCGACGAAGGGGGCCAGCCCGCCGCCGATGAAGCGGAGGAAACCGTAGGCGGAGGAGGCCACGGGACGCTCGACGGGGGAGACGAGCATGACGGCCTGGGTGGTGAGGGTGTTGTTGATGCCGATGAACGCGCCGCTGACGATGACGGCGACGATGACGGTCGTGGGCGTGCTGACACCCGCGGCGATGACGGCCATCACGATGCCGAGTCCGAGCAGGTTGGCGTACAGGACCGGTGCGGTGCCGAAGCGGGCCTGCAGGCGCGGGGCGAAGAAGACGCTGAAGGCGGCCACCAGCAGTCCCCACCCGGTGAAGACCAGCCCGAGTTGATGGGCGCTCAGCTTCATCGGGTACGGCGCGTAGCCGAGCATGGTGAAGAAGCCCCAGTTGTAGAGCAGGGCCATGACGCCCATGGTCAGCAGACCGCGGTGGCGCAGCGCCTTGAGCGGGGCGAGGGGGGAGGTGGGCCGCTCGGGCTTGGGCAGTGAGGGCACGAAGGCGAGCGTCGCGACCAGGGCGACGGCCATGAGGACCGCGACGCCGAAGAAGGGGCCGCGCCAGCTGACGGCGCCCAGCTCACCGCCCAGCAGCGGGCCGACGGCGATGCCGAGGCCGAGCGCGGTCTCGTAGAGGATGATCGCGCCGCCGAAGCCGCCGCTGGCGGAGGCGACGATCACGGCCAGCGAGGTGGCGATGAACAGCGCGTTGCCCAGGCCCCAGCCGGCCCGGAAGCCGACGATGCCGTCGATGGAGCCGGTGCAGCCGGCCAGCGCGGCGAAGACGACGATGACGGCCAGGCCGATGACCAGGGTGCGCTTGGCGCCGAAGCGGCTGGAGAACCAGCCGACGAACAGCATCGCCACCGCGGTGACGATCAGATAGCTGCTGAACAGCAGGGAGACCTGGCTCGGGGAGGCGTGCAGGCTCTCGGCCAGGGCGGGCAGGATCGGGTCCACCAGACCGATCCCCATGAACGAGATCACGCAGGCGAACGCCACGGCCCAGACGGCCTTCGGCTGCCGGAAGGGACTGGCTGTCTTTCCGTGCGGCGCACTCATTTCCGTATCTCTCCGCTCGTTTCTGTTCCGGCGTTCGGGTGGTTCTCGGCGATCGCCCGCGCCAGGGCGGGCAGGGCGATCCGTACGGCGTGCCGCTCCGCCTCGGACAGCTCCCCGACGAGCCGCCCCAGGGCACGGGCGCGTTCGGCCCGCCGCTGCCTGAACACCTCCAGGCCGGTGTCGGTGGCCTCCACCAGGACGCCTCGCCCGTCGGTGCGGTCGGCGGTGCGCCGGACCAGGCCCGCGCGCTCCATGCGGGTGACGAGCTGGGTCATGTTGGGCTGGGAGACGTTCTCGGCGCGGGCCAGTTCGGTCAGCCGCTGTGGTCCCTCGCGGCCGAGCCGGCCGAGCGCGGAGGAGGCCGCGGTGCTCAGGCCGCCCGCCGTGGCGCTCCGGCGCACGTACCGGACCATCTGCTCCAGGGCGATGTTCAGGTCCTCGGCGGAGGCCTGCGGGGAGGAGGAGTCCGGGTCCAGGGAAGAGCCCATGAGCCGTTCATGCATAAGTGCATTATGCATCTGTGTGTACGGTGAAGCAACAACCGCCGGGCGGTGGGGGGTTGGCAGGAGGGGCGCCAGGTGTGGAGGTGCGCGCGGGCGCGCACTACGCGGGTCGCCACCCCCGTACGGGTGAATCCGGGCGGAGACCGGCGTGTCCGTGACGGCCGTCGGCCACCCTGCTGCCTGTCGGACCAGGGGGCGGCGGACCGGCCGCGCCCCCGGCAGGGGGAAGCCGGGCGAGGGAGGGGGCGTGCATGACGACGAGAGACGTGCCGCGTCACGTCGCCTGTGTGATGGACGGCAACGGCCGGTGGGCGGCGCGCAGGTCGCTGCCCCGCACGTCGGGACACCGCGCGGCCGAGACGACGGTGATCGAGGTCATCGAGGCGGCCCGGTCGGCCGGGGTGGAGTGGCTGAGCCTGTACGCCTTCTCCACGGAGAACTGGCGGCGCCCGGACACCGAGGTCGACTTCCTCATGCACCTGGTACGGCACGTCGTGCGCAAGCACGCGCCGCTGCTGCTCGCGCGCGGGATCCGCTGCCGGTTCCTCGGCGTCACCGACTCCAGGATCCCGCCGTTTCTGGTCCGCGACTTCGGCGACCTGACGACACTGACCGGCGCCAACCGGGGCATGACGCTGACCGTGGCGTTCGACCACGGCGGGCGCGGCGACATCGTCGAGGCGGCGCGGTCGCTCATCCGCAGCGGGGTGGCGCCCGAGGCCGTGGACGAGCGGGAGTTCGCCGCGCACCTGCCCTTCCCCGACACGCCCGACGTCGATCTCGTCATCCGCACCTCCGGCGAGCAGCGCATCTCCAACTTCATGCTCTGGCAGGTCGCCTACGCCGAGTGGATCTTCCCGCAGGTGCTCTGGCCGGACTTCCGCGCGACGCACTTCCTGGAATGCCTGCGCAGCTACCGAGGGCGCGACCGCCGCTTCGGCGGCATCACCCCGAACGCGAACGGAGAACCCCGACCGTGACCGATGCCACCCCCCGCCCGCCGAGCGCCCCCGGCCCCAGGCCCCCCGCCGGCCGGGACGCCCCCGCGCGGCAGGGCCAGGACTCCGACGAGGCACCGCTCTTCGGTCCCGGATCGCAGTTCCAGCAGTTCTTCGACGACCCGCGCTGGGCCCTGACCATGATCCGGGCGACCGTGCTCGAGGCGGCCCACCCGCAGATCGGCGCGGCCCTCATCGACAACTCCGTCTTCGTCGCCCACCCCTGGCGGCGGCTGTGGAACACCTTCCGCAGCCTGCAGCGCATGTTCGGCGCCGACGAGCAGGCACGGGAAAGGGAGGCGGCTCGGCTGAACCGGATGCACGCGCGGCTCAGCGGCACCGACGCCCGCGACCGGCCCTACGACGCCATGGACCCCGGGGTGCGCGCCTGGGTGGTGGCGACCCTGTTCGAGAGCACCGTCACCATGTGCCGGCTCAGCGGCCAGCCGCTGGAGCAGACCGCCATGGAGCGCCTGTACGCCGAGTACCGGGGCTTCCTCGCGGCCCTCGGCGACGAGGAGGGCCGGCTGCCGCCCACGCTGCACGAGTTCTGGCAGTACTACGACCGGGTGGTGGAGGAGGAGCTGGAGAACACCGAGGCGCTGCGCATCATCCTGTACAAGCTCTTCGACCACCTGCCCGCACCGCCGCTCCTGGACGGTCTGCCCACCGTCTGGGCGGCCGGCCGGGCTCTCGCCGGGCCGGTCATCGGCACCATCACCGTGGCCTCGCTGCCGGAGGCGTTCCGCCGCCGGGCGGGCCTGCCCGAGATCCCGGGCGCCCAGACCCTCACCCAGGGCGCCTACCTGGCCGTCGGCCTGGCACGCTTCCTTCCCGAGGGCTGGCGCCGGGCGGACGGGCTGGCGGAACTGCTCGCCCTGACCCCGGACAGCGACGACCCCCGGGCCCGGACGGTCGCGGCGGTGCGCGACGGGGTCAGGCGGGCCGGAGCCCTGATCAGACTGATCACGCCGGTCCCCGCGCAGCCCGGGCCGCCAGCGCCCGCCGGCCCGCCGCGCGGTGCCGAGGAGTTCTTCGACGCCGTACTCGACCAGACGGGCGACGGCTACCTCGACTGGCCCGACCTCGCCGCCATGGCCCGCGAGCTGGCCGGCCGCCTGGACCTGGACGAACCGCAGGAGACCAGGCTCTACGACGCCTGCGCCGCCTGGTGGCGGGAACTGCAGTCCGCCCTCGACACCGACGGCGACGGGCGGGTCAGCAGGCAGGAGTACGCCGCCGCCGTGCCCGCCCTCGCCGGGCCCGCGCTCATCAGGGTCGCCGAGGTGCTCTTCGACGCCACCGACACCGACGGCGACCAGCGCATCGACGCGGACGAGTACCGGGCGCTGTTCCGCACCGCCTTCCGGCGCGAGATGCCCGACGGCGGGGCGGCGTACTCGCGCGGCGCGTTCGTGCAGGACTTCCTGTCCTTCATGGCGGGCCGCAGGCGCTCGCGTGCCTACGACTCCCTGCTGGCCGATTCCTGAAGGGAAGGGAAGAACGGCGGCGGGGACGGGAGCCTTCCGGGGCGAGGCGCCGGGCTTCTGCAACCGCCGACCGCCGCCCGCCGCACGCATGAGGCGCGGCGGGCGTGGTGGCGGGTCAGGGGCCGGTGTCGCCGGGGTGGGAGCACAGCCCGCCCCGGTAGGTGCTGTCGTACCAGGCGCCCGTCGCGTCGGCGTCCAGGTTGGTGCGGCCGGGACCGACGCACCGGTGGTACTTCCCCCGGAACAGGCGCGTGACCTGGATCCACACGTCGGTGTCGGTGGCGCAGTGCTCGTAGTAGGCGTGCTCGCCCTGGGCCGCCTCGTTCCAGCCGCAGTTCTGCAGCCGGTGGCCGGCCGCCGCGCCGGCCGCCTGGGCCGGTGCGGTGACCGAGCAGGCGAGCAGACAGGCGGCCGCCTGGACGGCCAGGCCGAGCATCCGGGACCGGCGGCGGGGCCTGGCCAGGGGGGAGGGTTCACGTGACGTCAACGGAGGTCCTCTCGGCGGCGCGGCCGGCCGGATCGGTCCCTTGACCCTCGTCCGCTCGCGCGGGCGCCCAGGCCGCCGGCTGCTGCTCTGTTCGGGTGTCCGGCCGGTCCAACGACCGGATCCGGCCACCGTCACGCGGTGTTCCGGCGGCGCGCGGGGCGCGGGCAGCGTCACACGCCGGCGGCGCGCGCCTCCCGGGGCTCCCCGGCCGGGCGCCGTGCCATCCACGCGGCGACGAGCGCGCCGGAGATGTTGTGCCACACCGAGAAGACGGCGGCGGGCAGCGCGGCGAGCGGGCTGAAGTGGGCGGTGGCGAGCGAGGCGGCGAGACCGGAGTTCTGCATGCCGACCTCGAAGGCCATCGCGCGGCTGGCGGGACGGCCGAGCCGGGTGAGCCAGCCGCAGCCGTAACCGAGGGCCAGTCCGCAGCCGTTGTGGAGCACGACCGCGAGGAAGACGGTGAGGGCGGCGGACTTCAGGGTGTCCGCGCTGCCCGCGACGACCACGGCGACGATCGCGGCGATGGCGAGCGAGGACAGCCACGGCATCGCGCCGAGCACCCGGACGATGTACCGCCCGGCGACCAGGCGGACGACGACCCCGCCGATGACGGGCAGCAGGACGGTCTTGAGGATGTCCGTCACCATCGACCCGGCGTCGACGGGCAGGTACTGCCCGGCGAGCAGGAGTGTCAGCGGAGGGGTCAGCAGGGGCGCGAGGACGGTCGAGACGGTGGCCACCGAGACCGACAGGGCCACGTCGCCCCGGGCGAGGTAGGTGACCACGTTGGAGGCCGTGCCGCTGGGGGCGCAGCCCACGAGGATGACGCCTGCCGCGAGGGCGGGCGAGAGGTGCAGCACGTGCGCGATGAGCCAGCCCAGCCCCGGCATGATCACGTAGTGGGCGACCAGGCCGAGCAGGACCACCCACGGCCGGCGCGTCACGCCCTTGAAGTCCTCCAGGGACATGGTGAGCCCCATGCAGAACATGATCACGCCGAGCAGGTAGGGCACGTCGGTGCCGTATCCGGCGAAGCTGCCGGGGAACACGAGACCGGCGACGCCCGCGGCGATGACGAGGACCGGGAAGACGGTGACGGCCCGGCGGGCCGCGCGGTCCGCCGGGCCGCCACCGTCCGCGCTCGGGGCGGTACCGGTGACGGCGGTCGGGGTTTCTGAGCTGCGCATAAGATGCATGTAAATACCATGTATCGGTATGCGGCAATGCCGTCTCGCCATGCGGACGCCCGGAGGTGTCCGGCGGACGGTCCGGTGTCCGTGCGGCGCACCTGTGGGCGGGTGGCGCGGACCGGAGTCCGCACCGCCCGCCGCCGGAGGCCGCCCGGCCAGGGCCGGGCGCCGCGGGGCCCTCGCCGGGTTCAGACCGTCTTGCAGTGGCGGCCGGACTGCCAGGGCGCCCTGGTGCCGGCGCAGACCGCCACCCTCACGTTGGTCACCGACGAGTTGCCCCACTGGAAGTGCTTCACCTTGTTGCGCTGGGGGCCCGCCCCGGCCTCGGGTCCCGACCACCTCCAGTACGCGTGGCCGTCGATCAGCTTCTGGTAGTGCACGTAGACGTAGGCCTTGTGCCGGTCGGTGCGGGTGTCCTTGACGTAGGAGGAGGAGTAGTCGATCCGGGCGTTGTACCGGTTGTCCCAGCACAGGTGGAAGGCGGTGTAGGCCCCGGTCACGCCGCCCTTGCGGTACTGGTGGTGCGGCCAGTTGCGCCCGCACTCCAGTCCGGCCGCGGGCCGGGCCGAGGTGTGTCCGTCCGGGGCGAGGGCGGCGGTCGCCGCGGTGGCGGGAGTGCCGGCCGCCTGGGGCGAGGCGGCGGCACCGCCCGCCGGCGTGAGGAGGAGCAGGCTGCTGCCCAGCATCGCCGGGCCGGCCAGGAGGGCCAGATTCTTGCGGATGAGCATGGTGGTGGTTCCCTGTCCTTCGGTCGTTCTTCGCGCGGGCGGACATTCCGGGGAGTGGCGTGGCCACCGGAAGAAAACCTCACCGGCCCGGGGGTGAACAGCGGCGGCCCGTGCGTCTCGGTCAATGTGGCGCCGCCGGTTTCACCGGTTCATGGCAGGGAAACGCCCGGGGGTGCCGGGGTGGCCCGCGCCCGCTCCCGGGTGGCCGGTGCCCGGACCGGGGGTGCCGGCGCACCTCGGGTGACGCCCGGGGCGGGGGTGGCGCAGCGGCGGCCGGCGTGCGCCTCCGCGAAAGGCCGGAAGTCCAGCCGGCGTCGGGCCTCCCGCTCACCGGGGCGGGTGAATTCCCGCTGCGTGATGTTGACGGCCTGCGGGTCACCTCCGTTGTCCCCGCGGCCACTCCTCAAGAACGAACACAGTCCGACAGGATCATTGCCTCGGTTGCGTCCGGGTCCTAGGGTGTGCCTGGTTCCACCGCCCCCTCTGTCACCAGCAGCAGTGAACTGCACCGGCGTCAACTCCCGTTCGAAATACCGACGCTGTGCCTGTCGTCGAGCCGACGACCAGCGAAAGCTCGTGTTCGGTTTACCAACAGCATCGGACAGCTCCTGGTGTCCCGCCTTCCGCGGCGGCGCCCTGTCCGTCTCGAGGAAGGCCATGGTCATGCAGCACCCGCACGTGCCGTCCACGGATCGTCCCGCCCGGCCGGTCGTCAGCCGTCGCCGGCTGCTCGAGGCAGGAGCGGCCGTCGTCGGAGCGCTCGCCGTGTCCCCGGTTCCGGGACCGGTACCGGCGTACGCGGCCGGCATCGGTGACGCGGCGGCCACGGGCACGGAGTGGAACGGGCACATCGACGTCTTCCAGCTGGGGACCGAGCCGCCGCACACCACGCTCATGCCGTACGCGGACACCGCCCAGGCGCTGGCGGCCGACCGCACCCGCTCCCCGTACCGGCTGAGCCTCGACGGCACATGGAGGTTCTCCTGGTCCGACCGTCCCGACGCGCGCGACGACACCTTCTACCGCACCGACCTGGACGACTCCTCCTGGGAGACCATCCCCGTCCCGTCCGTCTGGCAGATGCACGGCCACGACCGCCCGGTCTACGTCAACATCACCTACCCCTACTGGGGGCCCAACGGCCTGGGCGAGGAACCGCAGCCGCCCGCCGCCCCCACCCGCTACAACCCGGTGGGCCAGTACCGGCGCACCTTCACCCTGCCGCGCACCTGGGCGGGACGGCGGACGTTCCTGCACTTCGAGGGGGTCAAGTCCGCCCACTACGTGTGGGTCAACGGGAAGCTGGCGGGTTACCACGAGGACTCGTACACCCCCGCCGAGTACGACATCACCCCGCACCTGAAGCCCGGCACCAACCAGATCGCGGTGGAGGTGTACCGCTACTCCGACGGTGACTGGATGGAGGACCAGGACATGATCCGGCTGAGCGGGATCTTCCGCTCGGTCTACCTCTACTCCACACCAAAGGTGCACCTGCGCGACTTCAAGCTGGAGACACCCCTGCGCGACGGTTACACCGCCGCCGACCTGTCGGTGACGGCGAGCGTGCGCGCCTACGGCGGCGGGGGCACCGGCCGCTACACCGTCGAGACGCAGCTCTACGACCGGCGCGGACACGCGGTCTGGCCGCGGCCCCTGCAGCAGACCGCGGACCTCGGATCCGTGCCCGCCGGCCAGGACGTGACCGTGACGGCCGCCAAGGGGGTCCCGGAGCCCCGGCTCTGGTCGGCCGAGCATCCCGAGCTCTACACCGCCGTGCTGCGCCTGCGCGACCCGGCCGGGAAGGTGATCGAGACCCTCTCGCACCGCGTGGGCCTGCGCGAGTTCGCCCTCAAGGACGGGCTGATGCGGATCAACGGCAAACCCGTGTCCTTCCGCGGCACCAACCGGCACGAGATGCACCCCGCCCGCGGCACGGCACTCACCCGCGCGGACATGGTCGAGGACATCAGGATCATCAAGCGGATGAACATGAACAGCGTCCGCACCTCGCACTACCCCAACAACCCGCAGTGGCTGGAGCTGGCCGACGAGTACGGCCTGTACCTGGTGGGGGAGACCAACCTGGAGACGCACGGCATCCGCGACCGGTACCCGGGCGACCACGCCGACTGGACCCGGGCCTGCGTGGCCCGCGCGCAGAACATGGTCCACCGCGACAAGAACCACGCCTGCGTGGTCGTCTGGTCGCTGGGCAACGAGGCCGGCGGGGGCAGCACCTTCGTCGCCATGCACGACTGGATCCGCTCCTACGACACCACCCGGGTCATCCAGTACGAGGGCGACGACCGCCCCGGGATCAGCGACATCCGCTCGGCGATGTACGAGAGTCCCGCCCGCGTCGAGGCCCGCGCGAAGGACACGAGCGACACCCGGCCGTACGTCATGATCGAGTACTGCCACGCGATGGGGAACTCGAACGGCAACTTCAAGAAGTACTGGGACCTGGTCCGCCGTCATGACGTGCTGCAGGGCGGCTGGATCTGGGACTTCGTCGACCAGGCGCTGAACTGGCCCACGCCCGCGCGTATTTCGCTCACCGAGACCGGCCCCCGCTCGCTCACCGGCGAAGTGATCGACCCCAGCGCCGGATTCGAGCGCGCCGCGGGTGTGTCCGGCACCACCGTCTTCCCCCGCGACGACAGCCTCGACCTGACGGGATCCCTCACCCTGGAGGCGTGGATCACCCCGCGCGTGACCGGCTACCACCAGCCGGTCGTGGCCAAGGGCGACACCCAGTACGCCCTGAAGCAGACCGACGGCGACCTGGAGTTCTTCATCCATGCCGCCGGGCAGTGGGTCACCGCCGGCTGGGCACTGCCCGAGGACTGGACGGGCACCGAGCACCACGTCGCGGGTGTCTTCGACGCCGGGGCGGGCACCCTCACCCTGTACGTCGACGGCGTGGCCAGGGCCACCCGGACCACGACGGTGCGGCCCGGCAGCAACACGGCGCCGCTCGCCCTCGGCGGTGACGCCGACAACCCGACGCGGGAGTTCAGCGGCACCATCCGCCGGGCACGTGTCTACGCCCGTGCGCTGAGCGCCGCCGAACTCGCCTCGGACGACCGCGGCCCGGGCGACGACGGCGTACGGCTGTGGTTCGACGCCGCCACCGCGGCCGTCGCGCGCAAGCGGCCGCACGAGCGGACGTTCTTCGCCTACGGCGGCGACTGGGGCGACAACCCCAACGACGGCAACTTCCAGGCGGACGGCATCGTCACCGCCGACCGCGGTCACACCGGGAAGGCCGCCGAGATCAAGCGCGTCCTCCAGGCGATCGGCGCGGCACCGGCCACGGGGGAAGCGGTGTCGGCCTCGGGGGCGGTCACCCTCACCAACGAGTACCTCTTCACCAGCCTGCGGGAATTCGACGGACACTGGGCCCTGGTGGCGGACGGCGAGGTCGTACGCCGGGGCAGGCTCACCCGCGACCAGCTGGACGTGGCACCGCTGTCCCGCAAGGACATCACCGTGCCCCTCCGGCTGCCCGCCCACCCGGCACCGGGCACCGAGTACTTCCTCGAACTCTCCTTCACCACCAAGGAGTCCACCCCCTGGGCCGAGGCCGGCTTCGAGGTGGCCCGGGCACAGCTCCCGCTCGACGCGGGCGGACCCGCCGTCACCCCGGTACCGCTGCGCAGCGTCCCGCCCCTGCGCCACCAGGACGGCGCCGGGTCCGTCACCGTCACCGGCCGGGACTTCTCCGTCGTCGTCGACAAGCGCAGCGGAGTCATCACGTCGTACGAGGCGGCGGGCCGCGGTCTGATCACCTCCGGCCCGGCGCCGAACTTCTGGCGGGCCCCCACCGACAACGACCGGGGCAACGGCCAGCACACCCGCAACCAGACCTGGCGGGACGCCGGTGCCCGCCGCACGGTGACGGGCGTCAGCGTACGGGCCCTGGGCGACCGGGCCGTCGAGATCGAGGTCACCGGCACCCTGCCCACCACCGTCGAGTCGGCGTACACCACCACGTACACGGTGTTCGGCAACGCCGAGATCAAGGTGGACAACACGCTGCACCCGGGCGCGGCGAGCCTGCCCTACATCCCCGAGATCGGCACGCTGCTGCTCCTGCCCGCCCGCCTGGAGCACCTGCACTACTACGGGCGGGGACCCGAGGAGAACCACTGGGACCGCAACGACGGAACCGACGTCGGCCTGTACTCCGGGACCGTCTCCGGTCAGTGGACCCCCTACATCCGGCCGCAGGAGAACGGCAACAAGACCGACGTCCGCTGGGTCGCGCTCACCGACGGCGACGGGCACGGCCTGCTCGCCTGCGGTGAGCCGCTGCTGGAGTTCAACGCCTCGCACTTCACCCCGGAGGACCTGTCGCTGGGCGCGCGCCACGACTACCAGCTCACCCCGCGCGAGGAGGTCGTCCTGCGGCTGAACCACCGTCAGATGGGCGTGGGCGGCGACAACAGCTGGGGCGCGCACACCCACGACGAGTACAAGCTCCTCGCCGACCGCGACTACCGCTACACCTACCGGCTGCGGCCGCTGACCGACGTGGGCCGGGCGACCGCGGCGAGCCGCCGCCCGACCGCGCAGACGTTCGAGTAGTGACCGGGGTCCACCGGTGAGACCCGGTCGGCGGAGGGTGACCGGGGCCCACCGGTGTGGACGCGCGCACCCGGGGGCGAGCGGGGGTCACTCCGCGGCCGCCGGGTGCTTCGCGTCCTCCGTGGCGGCCGGCGGCTCCTGCGCCGGCCGCGCGAGGGTGCTCCACCGGATGCGGCCGGCGGCGAGGGAGACGATCAGGGCCGAGACCGCCACCGCCGCCATGCCCGGCACCAGCCCGCACCAGCCCGCGATGAAGCCGATCAGCGCGGGACCGATCAGGAGCCCGGTGGTCCCCATGGCGGCCACCAGCGCCAGCGCGTCGGAGCCGCGGGCGGCCGCGGCCACGTAGACGCACGGTGTGACGGCGGCGGCGCCCAGGCCCACGCAGGCGAACCCGAGCAGCGTCGGCACGACCCCGCCGGCCGCCAGGGCCAGCGCCAGCCCGGCGCCCGCCACGGCGCTGCCGACCCGGACCACCCGCCCGTCGCCCCAGCGGCTGCGCCAGCGGTCGGCGAAGACACGGGCCAGCAGCATCATCACCGAGACGACGGCGATGCCCATCGGCGCGACACTCGCCGACGCCTCGGCGACCTCCTTCATGTACAGCGCGGACCAGTCGTTCATGGCGCCCTCGGTGATGGTGCCGAACACCATGGCGCAGCCCATCCACAGGGTGGCGCGCGCGGGCAACGTCAGCGCGCCGCGGCGGCGCCCGGCCCGCTTGTCCCCTCGCGGTGCGTCCGGTTCGCCCGCCGGGGCCGGCTCGGGCTCGTCGAGCAACCCCCGCCGCGCGAAGGCGAGGAGCAGCAGCAGGAGGACGACGGCCACGGCGAAGTGCGCCGTGACCGCGGTGGTCACCAGGTTCACCCCGGAGGCCAGGAGCGCGGCGCCGAGCAGGCCCGCGCTGAAGGTCGCGTGCAACTGGGACATCACGGTGCGCCGGAACCGCTTCTCCAGCGCGGCGCCCTGGGCGTTCATGGCCACGTTCAGCGCGCCGACGGCCACCCCGTCGCAGCAGATGATCAGCAGGGCGACCGGGTAGTCGGGTGCCTTCGACAGGGCGGCGAGGAGCACCGCGAGGCACAGGCCCGAGAGCAGCGACAGCCGCCGCGAGCCCAGCCTGCGCATCAGGTGGGAGACGAGCGGGAAGGAGACCGCGGCCCCCACCCCGCAGGCCATCAGCAGCAGCCCCAGTTCCTGCTCGGACAGGTCGAGCCGGCTCTTGAGGGAGGGAAGCCGCGAGGTCCAGGTGGCGTACTGGAAGCCGAGGAAGCAGAACAGCGCGGCGACGGCCCATTTGGCGCGGTTCGACTCGTCACGGACGCGGAGCACCGTCATCGCCGGGCACCTTCCTGTTCGAGGGTCTGCCCGCGGGCACCCCGGTGGACATGTACAGGGCTCCTGTGCCGTAGCCGGGCGGGACCTCGACGTCGCGGCGGGGACGGTAGCCGTGCCTGCGCCAGAACCCCTCCAGGCCCGCGACGGCGACCAGCGACATCCGCTCGTAGCCCTGGTCCGCCGCGACGGCCGTGAGGTGGCGCACGAGCCGTCCGCCCAGTCCCCGGCCGCGGGCGCGCTCGCCGACGACCAGGTCGTGCAGGTGCAGGTTGCGGGTGCGGTGAGCCGCCCGTTCCGGTGCGCTCAGGTCCGGGAAGGCGGACTCCGGGTAGGGCAGGGCGAGGACGTAGCCCGCGATCCGGTCGCCCGCATCGAGGACGAAACACGTCCCAGGGGAGACGCGTCCCCGGGACTCCAGCGCGGCCTGCCCTTCGGTGAGGCCGCTCCCGGCGTACGCGGCGGCCTCCAGGGCGGCGATGCCGGGCCAGTCGGCGTCGGTGACGGCGCGTATGCGCGGCGGCCTTCTCACGCCGGCACGCCCCGTCCGGCGGACTCCTCCGGTGCGTCCGGCCCCTCGCCCGTCCAGGTGTGGGGCAGCGGACGGAACCCGTTGAAGCCCTGGGTCGTGTAGCTGGCGGCGTAGGCGCCGGCCGACAGGATCCACACCGGATCGCCCGACGCCAGGTCTTCGGGCACCGGAGTGCGATGGCCGTCGGCGCCGTAGGCGTCGTCGCTGTCGCAGGTCGGGCCCGCGACGACGGCCGGCACCCGGGCGGCGCCGGTGTGCCCCGGGAAGACCAGCCGGTGGCAGAGCTGGTCCATCTCGTAGAGCCCGTTGAACTTGCCGCAGCTGAGGTACAGCCAGCGCGCGAGGTGGCCCGCCGGGCTGCCTGCGTGTGGTGAGCCGGTACACGTGGGCGCGGACGGCGCCGTGGTCGGCCACCAGGTGGCGGCCGGGCTCCATGACGAACGCGAGGGGCCGGGAGCTGACCTGCCGCAGCCGGTCCATGCCGTCCCGGACGACGGCGAACACCTTGTCCAGCGGGGGTTCGAGCGGGCGGCCGTGCCGGTCCAGGTAGCCGAGCGCCGGCAGGCCGCCGCCCAGGTTGACGTGGTCCGGGGCGATGCCCCGCCGGGCGAGCGCCACGATGACGTCGGCGAGCAGGTCGCAGGCGTCCCGCCAGGCCTCGGCCGTCATCTGCTGCGAGCCGACGTGCACGGACAGGCCCGCGGGCACCAGACCGGCCGCGCGTGCCGTCTCCAGCACCCGGACGGCGTCCTCGCCCGAGCAGCCGAACTTCCGGCTCAGTCCCCACAACGCGCCCTCCCCGCTGGTGGCGAGGCGGCAGAAGACGCGGGCGCCGGGCGCGTGCGCGGCCACGGCCGCCACGTCCTGCGTGCTGTCGGTGGCGAAGGTGCGCACACCCAGGCGGTGGGCCTCGGCGATGCCCGCGTCGGACTTGACGGTGTTGCCGTAGTGGACCCGCTCGGCGGGCGCGCCCGCGGCCAGGGCCTGCGTGATCTCGGCGGGGCTCGCCGCGTCGAAACCGGCGCCCTCGGCCGCCAGGCACCGCAGCACCTCGTCGACCGGGCACGCCTTCATGGCGAACCGGACGCGGACGCCGGGCAGTTCCTCCAGCAGGCGCCGGTACTGGTCCCTGATGCCGGCGAGGTCGTAGACCAGGCGGTCCGAGTCGGCGGCGGCCAGGGCGCGGGACAGCCGCGCCGGTACGTCCGTGCTCACCCGCTCGTGCTCCCGGTCCCCTCGCTCCGGGCCGCGCGCACCAGCGCCGCCCAGGAGTCGGTCAGCAGGGCGAACTCCTCGATGTCGTGCTCGGCCTCGTCGAGCAGCCGCTCGCGGTGCGCCACCAGTGACCGGGCGAACGCCTCGTACCTGCCGCCGAGTTTGCGGTAGGCGGTGTCGATCCGGTCCAGGCGCCACCGGTTCTCGGCCCGGTCCAGGCGGGTGCTCTCGCGCAGGAAACCGGCGACGACGTCCGCCCGTACGTGCTGGTCGGCGTCGAGCAGGGCCGGGCCCGCCGCCGCCATCCGGTCGTAGACGAAGTGGAAGTAGAGCATCGACAGCAGGAACTTCACGAACCGGGTCTGGTACTGCCGGAAACCGGCGTCGGTGCGCCGGTGCGGCGTGTAGAAGTTCTCGATGTGCCGGTTGTGCAGGACACCGGGCAGCGTGGCGTCGTGCACCAGGTGGATCAGGAAGTAGTCGCTGCCGATGGTGTCGGTGGCCGGGGGCAGCGGCACCCGCTCGTACACCTCGCGGCTGAAGCTGATGTTGCACATGTCCACCCGCATGGGGTCGACCAGGGTCAGCGTCGAACGGTCCGCGGTGAAGGGGGTGGTGCCGGCGCCCCGGAAGGACTCCTCGACCAGTTCCCGCTTGCTCTCCTCGGACCAGTGGGCGGGCGCCCACAGGCTCACGACCTCGTGATACACGGCCTCGTCCAGCTCGGCCACCTCGCCGATGTCCACGGACAGTTCGCCGATGAAGGAGGCACCGGCCATCGCCACCGGACGCCCGGCGTGGGCCGTGTCCAGGACGGTCTCGGACACCTCGTGCGCCACCTGTGCGGCGGGGCGGCCGAGCGCGGCCACCTCGTGGTGGACGGGGTGGACGGGAACACCGTCGAGTGTCTGGTAGGCGCTGTCGGAGTCCCGGCGGTGCACCGACCGGCAGCCCAGGGCGGCGGCGATCAGGAAGGCGCGGTCGGTGCAGGCCCCGTAGGAGACGGCGGGCGGGAGCAGGAGGGACAGCAGCCGCTCGGGCTCGGCGGACCCGGCCCGCCGGATCACCCGCTCCAGGAAGGCCCGCTGCTCCTCCTCGTCGAGATGGTGGGTGAGGACGCCCGGAACGACGGGCAGCGCGGCCATGACACGGGCGTGCTCGGCGCGGGTCGGCTCGTCGCTGGAGTCGAGGACGAGCAGGTGGACCTCGACGCCGAAGCGGCGGGCCGCGTAGGCGGCCTCCCCGGCGACGGCCGTCAGGGTCGCGGAGCACGCCCGGTCGGTGGGCAGTGCCAGGCAGATCCGCTCGGGTGCGGCGGCCCCGCTCACGCGGCGCCCCCGTGACCGGTCCAGGAGTCGAGCCCGAGCAGCTTCCTGCCCAAGCCGTTGAGGGCGGCGGGCCCGTACCGGTCGGCCTCGGGACGCACGGCGTCCCCCAGCAGCGTCGGGTTCCAGTCGGGTGTGCTCAGCGTGCGCCACGACTCCACGCGCGAGCGCCGCAGTTCCTCGTGCTCCTCCAGCGCGGGCATCATGGACAGGTACTGGGCGGCACGCACACCCCGCTCCGAGACGTTGGGCGCCACGCCGTGGGCCAGCAGCCCGTTGAAGATGAGCAGGTCGCCGGCGCGCAGGTCGGGCCGCACCACGGGGAACTCGGTCCGGTCGACCGCCGGACGGATCGGGTCGCGGTCGCGCGGCTGGCCGATGCGCCACTCCTCGAACCGCTTGAACAGCTCGGGCGCGCACTGGAAGCCGCCGAGCGCGGGGTCGGTGTCGTTGAGTGCGAGGATGCCCTGCACCCGCTGCGGCAGCACGGCCAGAGTGGTGTCGACGTCCCAGTGCAGTTCGATGTCGAAGCCCTCGTCGGTGGGCGCGATCAGGGAACGCGAACGGTTGCCCCGGTTGGGCGGGTTGAGGTTGAGCCGGTCGAGGGTGACCCACAGCTCCTCGCAGTCCCAGACGTCGACGAAGGCGTCGTAGACCCGCTGCGTCTGCCGGTTGTCCCACAGGAGCTGGTGGTGGTACGCCTCGACGAAGCCGTAGACGTGCAGGTCGCGGTCGAGGTCCGAGCGGAACGCGCGCTCCTCGTACCAGGTCTCGGGGCGGTCCGGGTCCAGGCCCTGGAACTCCCAGGCGAACTCCAGCAGGCTCCTGGCCGCGTCCGGCGCGACGGCGCCCCGGACGACGACGTAACCGTAGGTCTGCCAGAAGGCGAAGTCCTCCTCGGACAGCACGCGCAGCGGACGGGACTTCTCGATGTCGCGCAGCGGTGTCTGCGCGAGGTAGGTCTCGCCGTCCGCGCTGAAGTAGGGGCGGGCCGAGGGAGCGCGATGCAGATGGGGGGTGGATGCCGGCATGGAATCACTCCAGGGCGTGTGGTTCTTCAGTGGCCGAGCGGCCGGAACCCGGCTCTGCGCGATGATCGAGCCGAGGCACTCTCAAGTTGGACTAGACCACTTGCGGTGTCAACGCGGGTCCGCCGAAGCTGCCCCCAAGTGCCTCTCAAATGCCGGTTACCGGGCGTGCACCGGTGGTGCGGGGCGTGCACCGGCGGCGCGGTCGGGCACGGCGAAGGGCGGCGCGGGTGTCCGCGCCGCCCTCGGTGCCGGTGGGGTGCCTCTTCCGGGGCCCGTGGGGCCCTTGGCGTGCCGGTGTCCGTCTGTGCCGGCCCGCGCCCTTCCGTGCCGCGCGGGCGCGTGTCAGCCCGCGACGATGCGCTCGGCGGCGGCCACCCCGCACACGCGGGCGGCCCCGTGCGTGGCGATGTGCACGGCGCCGCGGGCGGGGGACTGGGGTACGCCCATCTCGACCACGACCGTGTCCGGCCGGGCGGCGAGCAGCGCGTCCAGGCCCGACCGCATCCACGCGTGGCGGTGCTCGTCGCGCACCACCGCGACGATCCTGCGCCCGCCCGCGGCCGCCAGGGCCGCCTGGCCGGCGTCCGGGCCGGTGAAGGTGCCCGTCGTGGTGCCCGGCAGCAGCTGCTCCAGCTCCGCACCGACGCCCCACGGCGTCTCGTGGCCGACGGCGATGTTCGGGGCCGGGTTGAACGTGGCGACGTAGACCGGCCGGTCGACGGCCTGTGCCGCGCCGGCGCGGGTGACGGCCAGCGCGCGGCGGGCCGCGACGAGCCCCACCTCCGGGTCCGCCTCGACGGCGGCGCCGCTGCGCGCCCGCGCCGCCCACCGTGCCAGCTCCCGCACCCGGGCGGCGGCGTCCGCCAGCCGCTCCTCGGGCAGTTCACCGGAGCGGACGGCGGCCACCAGGGCGTCGCGCATCTTCAGCACCGTGCCCTCGTCGCACAGCCCGCCGCCGACGCAGATCGCGTCGGCGCCCGCCTCGATGGCCAGCACGACCCCGTGCTCCAGGCCGTAGGTCCGCGAGATCGCCTGCATCTCGATGCCGTCGGTCACGATCAGGCCGTCGTAGCCCAGTTCACCGCGCAGCAGCTCGGTGAGGATGCGGCGCGAGAGGGTGCCCGGACGCCGCGGGTCCAGGGCGGGCACCAGGATGTGCGCGCTCATCACGGCCCGCGTGCCGGCCTCGATGGCCGCCCGGAACGGGACCAGCTCGCGCTTGCGGAGCGTTTCCTCGTCGACGTCGATGCGCGGGACGGCGTGGTGCGAGTCGACGTTGGTGTCACCGTGGCCGGGGAAGTGCTTGGTGCAGGCGGCGACACCGGCGGCCTGCATGCCCTGGACGTAGGCGGCCGTGTGCCGGGCCACGAGGTCGGTGTCCGCGCCGAAGGCCCGTACGCCGATCACCGGGTTGCCCGGGTCGGCGTTGACGTCGGCGGACGGTGCCCAGTTCAGGTTGACGCCGCACCCGGCGAGGCGGCGGCCCAGCTCGCGGGCGACGCGCCGGGTGAGGCCGGGGTCGTCGATCGCGCCGAGCGCGTGGGCGCCGGGGAAGGCGGAGCCCGTCCGCACGTCGAGGCGGGTCACGTCCCCGCTCTCCTCGTCGATCGCCACCAGCAGGTCGTCGCGCTCCGCGCGCAACCGGGCCGTCAGCCCGGCGACCTGCTCCGGTGAGGCGACGTTGCGGCCGAACAGGGCGACGGCGGCCAGCCCCTCGCCGATGCGGCGGTGCACCCAGTCGGGCGCGGTGGTGCCGGCGAACCCCGGCTGCAGCACCGCGAGGGCGTCGCGGGCGAGGGACTCGTTGCCGGTGGCACTCATGGTCATCGGGGGCGTCATCCTTTCGCGGCGCCGTCGCTCGGACCGCGCTCACAGCCTTGCCTTGCGGGTGAGGTGAAGGGCCGGGAACGGCACCCCGGGCGCAGGGCCGCCCGGTCGCCGGGCACCGTCCCCGGTGGTCACCGGGACGGTGCCCGCACCGCCTCGTCCTGGACGTGCGGCACGGCCCCCTCCTTCAGGTGATGCGCCGGCGTACGCCCCTCGGGTCCGGCCCGCGCAGCCCACCCTCGCGCTGCGACCGGGGATCCGGCACCGATTGGTGTAGACCTTCACCGGGGAGCTTGGCCTAGACTTTTGCCCGGCGTCAAGGTGGCCCGGCGGACCCGGCCGGCCCGCCGCGCGGCGGTGCGGGCCGGCGCGGCCCCGGCCCCGTCGCCGGCGCACGCCTCTCTCATCTGGACTGGACCAATGGCGAGTTGAGGGCTATAACGGGAGGCCGGTGAGACGGCCGGGAAGGCGGGCCGTGACCAACGTTGTCAGCAGCGCCCGACACGAGCGGCCCCAGCCGGGCCGCCGCGTGCGGGTCCCCACGTACTACCGCATCAAGCAGCACGTTCTGGAAATGACGGAGGCGCTGGTGCCCGGCTCCCGTATGCCCGCCGAGCGATTACTCGCCCTCCGGTTCGACGCCTCGCGTACCACCGTCCGGCTCGCCCTCCAGGAACTCGCGAGGGAGGGCCGGCTCGACCGGGTGCACGGGAAAGGCACGTTCGTGGCCCGGCCGAAACTGAGACGTACTCTCCGGCTCACCTCCTACACCGAGGAGATGAGTGCCCAGGGCCTGCGGCCCGCCACCCGGATCCTGGACATCGGCGAGACCGGGCCGGACGCACGGCTCTCCCGGCTGCTCGGCCTCGGCCCCGGCGAACGCGTACTGCGCGTCGAACGGCTGCGCCTGGCCGACGGCGAACCCACCTCCCTGGAGACCACCCACCTGCCCGCCGGCCGGTTCCCGTCCCTGCCGCAGTCGTTGGCGGTCCACGGCTCCCTGTACACCGCACTCACCGAGGACCACGGCGTGCGCCTGGCAGAGGCCGAGGAGACCATCGAGGCCGCCGTCGCCACCCCGCGCGAGGCCGCCCTCCTCGCCACCGACGTCGGCCTTCCGATGCTGCTGCTCACCCGCCACACCCGCGACGCCGACGGCCTCCCGGTGGAATGGACACGCTCCGTCCACCCCGGCTCCCGGCACACCTTCACGGTGCCCCTGACACCTCCCCGGCGCTGAACCGCCCACTGCGCCGGACCCACGTCCCCCGACTCCCCGCCCCCGCAGCCCCACCACACCGATCCAGGGATGTCATGACAAGCACGACGAGATGGGCATGACGTGACCGACACCACCACACTGGAGGCGCTCGCCGCGACTCTGGTCCACGCCCGGGAGGCGGCCTGCCTCACCCAGGAGGACCTGGCCCGCCGGTCCGGACTGAGCGTACGGGCCATCCGCAACCTGGAGACCGGACACACCGCCCGGCCCCGCAAGCAGTCCCTGCGCCTGCTCGCCCAGGCGCTCGGCCTGCCGCCCGCGGACGTCGGACGCCTGCTGCGCACCCCCCGGCCCGAACACCGCCCCGGGCCACGGTCCTTGGCCCTCTCCGCGGAACTCCCCGCCGCCCCCCGCCCCCACCTGGCCGGCAGAGAACCTCTCCTGGACCGGCTGCACGCCCACCTCGTCGCACAGGAACACCCCGACCGCGGGCGGCTCGCCGTCGTGGTGGGGCCGCCGGGCGCCGGGAAGACCGCACTGATCCTTCGCGCCGCCCACACCGTGCGCGCCCGGTTCCCCGACGGCCAGGTCTTCGTCGACCTGCACCCGGCGGGCGCCGCCCCGCTCACCCCCGACCGGCTCGTCCGCCGCGTCCTGCGCTCCCTGGGCGGTACGCCCGACACGGACGGCCCGGACGAAGCCGGCGCACGACTGCGCGACGTCCTCAGCAGGCGGCGCGTCCTCGTCGTCCTCGACAACGCCGCGACCGAGGCGCACATACGCCCGCTGCTCGTCGACGACGTGCGCAGCGCGGTCCTCGTCGCCGCCCGGCGCGAACTGCCCGCCCTGCCCGACCGGTTGGAGCTACGGATCGGCGCACTCGACCGGCCCGACGCCCACCGTGTGCTGGAGGACCTGGCCGGCGCCGCGCGCACCCGGGCGGAACGCTCCGCGGCGATGGACGTCGTGGAGTCCTGCGCACGGCTGCCGCTGGCCCTGCACATCGCCGGGCTCTGGCTCACCACCCGCCCCCACCGCTCGCTGCGTGACCTCGCCCACCGCCTGGCCGACGAGGAACAGCGCCTGCGCTTCCTGCGCGTGGGGGACCTGTCCTTGCAGGACAGCGTCGCCGCCTACCACCAAGGACTGCCCCCGCAGGTCACCGCCGCGCTGGAGCGACTGGCGGCGCTGCGCGGCGACTTCGGCACCGACGAGGTGACGGCCCGCGTCACACCGTCGAGGGAACACGCCGCCGACCTCCTCGACGAACTGCTCCACCGCCAGGTCACCCACGTCAGCGCCGCCGACGGCCCGGATGGGACCCGCTACCGCCTGCACGACGCCGTACGTCTGTACGCGGCCCACTGTCTCGCCGGCCCGCCCGGCCACACCGCGAGGACGGCCCCGCCCGCCCTGCCCCGGCAGCGCCTCCCGCAGCGCCGCAGGGACCCCCGGCTGCGCGCCACCACCTGAGCGGGACGGACGCCCGATCGGGGGCGTGTGCCGGCCGAGGCACTGCCGCGCGGCCTTCCGTACGCGGTGGTCCGGGCCGGCGGCCGAGGCGGGACGGCCGCTGGGGAAGGGGCCCCGGCGGCGGCCCCGGGCGAATGCCGCGCGGCGGCCGCCGCTCGCCGTCCGCCCCGACCGGCGGCACGCCACCGCCTCGGCCGTCCGGCGGTGTGCCGGCAGCCCGGGGCGTCCCGGCGCATGCCGAGCCCTGCCGTCCGTCCGCGTGCCGGGAGTCTCGGCGGTCCGCGCGTGTGCTGAGTCGTGCCGTCGGTCCGGGTGCCGGGAGTCTCGGCGGTCCGCGCGTGTGCCGAGCGTGCGCCGTCCGTCCGGGTGCCGGGAGTCTCGGCCGTCCGCGCGTGTGCCGAGCCTGCGCCGTCCGTCCGCGTGTCGGGAGTCTCGCTGGTCCGCGCCTTCGCCGAGCCCGTGCCGTCCGTATGCCGTGCTCCGCGTACGGTGCCGACGTATTCCGGCATATCACCACGGAACTCCCCGGCCTTCCGCCATACTCGACGCGTCATCCCCCCACGAGGCCGTGCCGGGACCGACCCGCGTCGCGGCCCCCGACACCCCTGTGGAGCACACGATGCGCACGCAGCTCGCGGCAGGTCTCGGCACCCTCCTGCTCGCCGCCACGTTTCCCGGCCAGGCCGCGACCGCCGGGGCCCAGGCCGCCGCGGACCCCACCAGCCACTTCGACGTCCCCTACGGCAGCACCTACACCCGGGGCACCCTGACCTGGCACAACCGGTCGGTGAGCATCTCCGGTGAACACAAGTCCGTGAGCCCGACGTCCTGCCGGACGACCTGGCTGACGACGTACAGCGGCACGAAGCCCCTCGGGGCCGACGGCTACCGCCCCTCCGTGTGCAACGCGTCGGCGAAGTTCACCTTCTCCGTCGTGGCCGACGCCCCCGGCGGGGCCACCCGGGTCAAGGTCTGCCTCGACCACAAGGGCATCGAGGACCTCGCCTGCAAGTACTACAGGCGCCCCTGACCGGCCCGCTCGTCGGCACAGGCACCGGTCTCCCCGACCCCCGTTGCTCCGGCGGGCCTTGACCCGCAGCCGGCACGCCCTGATATGGTCCATCCGATTCCCGGGGCCGCACTCGACGGTCCCCGGACCCGGCCTCACCGAGCCGTCGCGGACCTCACCGCCCTCGTATCCGACGAACCACCGCCCCTTCGGGCGCGTTCCTCGTGCTTTTGGTGTACGCGACAGCGACCGGCCCCCGACCGACGGGCGGGCGCGGCAGGCCACCCGCACAGCACACCCCACCGGCGACCGCCCGGTGGGGTTTCGCTGTTTCTCCACCCGGCACCGCCCGCCGAGCGCTGCCGGCCGACCACCAGTTCGCCGCGGCCCGGCCGCGGCCCACCCTCCGGGAGCCCGTATGACCTCCACCTCTCCCCAGCGACCACCGGCAGAACCCACGCAGGACGGAGCCCCCACCGCGTCCGGTGGTACGGGAGCGGACGGCGGGCCGCCGCGGAAGGTGCCGCTGCGCCGCCTCCCCGGATTCCGCTGGTTCTGGATGTCCCGCGCGGTCTCCGGGCTCGGTTCCGCCGTGACGGCGGTGGCCCTGCCCGTGCTGACCTTCCAGGAGACCCGCTCGCCGCTGCTGGTCTCGCTGGTCGCGGCGGCCGGAACCCTGCCCTACGTGGTCTTCGGGCTGATCGCGGGTGCCGTCGCCGACCGGACCGACCGACGGCGGCTGATGATCGCCGCCGACTGGCTCAACGCGGCCTGCCTCGCCTCGGTCCCGTTCGCCGCCGCCCTCGGCGTGCTGACGGCCGGTCACCTCCTGGCCGTCGCGTTCACCTCCGCCGCACTCGGGCTCTTCTTCGACGCGGGCGTCTACGGATTCGTCCCCGACGTCGTCGGAAAGGACCATCTGGCGGCGGCCAACAGCGCCCTGTACGGCACCGAGACCGTCGTCCGTATCGCAGGCAACGCGCTGGCGGGCGGCCTGATCCTGCTCCTCCGGCCCGCCGGCACCCTGGCCCTGGACGGCCTGTCCTTCGCCGTGTCCGCGCTGCTCGTCAGGGCCGTCTCCCGCACCGAGGGACGCCCCGGCGCACCGGCGGCACGGCGTGCCGGGTTCCGGGAGTCCGTAGGCGAAGGCCTCCGCTTCCTGCTCGGGCACCCCACGTTGCGCGTCATGACTCTCGTCGGCACCCTCCAGTCGTTCTCCGGCGGGGCGATCGTCGGCCAGCTCGCCGTCTTCGCCGACCGGGTGCTGGGCATCCACGGTTCCGACGGGCGGATCGGGCTGCTGTACATGGCGTGGAGCGCCGGGGGCATCGGCGGGTCCCTGCTGCTGCCCCGGCTGCGGCGCCGCTTCACCGCCTTCCCGCTGCTGCTCGGGGTCCTGCCGGTGGGGGCGGTGCTCGGCCTGGTCGTGGTGCGCACCTCCGACTGGCGGGTGGCCCTGCCCGCCCTGGCGGCGTGGGGATCGGCGTACCTCGTGGTCCTGGTGAACACGATGACCTACTCCCAGGAGGTGACCCCGCCCGGACTGCAGGGGCGGGTCAACACCACCCGCCGGATGCTCTCCTCGGGCCTGGGCGTGCCGCTCGGCGCCCTGGTGGCGGGTACCCTCACGGTCCGCGCCGGCGTCCAGGCCGGGATGTCCACCGCGGTCGCCGCGATCGCCCTGGCCGCGGCCGTCGTCTGGGGCGTCCACGCGCGCCGGTGGACACGGCCGCGGAACTAGGGTCTCGGGTTCGGGCCATGCCGGGCCCGGGGGGTCTGGCACCGCACGACGCAGGGGGCGGCGCGCCCGGCACCGCCCCCTGCGTGGAGGTGACCGCGGATCAGCCGACCGGCGCGGCGGCGTCGGACTCCTCGGCGAGCCGTTCCATGCCGCTGGTCGTCTTCAGCGGCTTCTCCTTGAGGAACACGACCGTGATCAGCGCCAGCAGCGCACAGGGCGCGGCCACCAGGAACAGGTCGGCGGTGGCGACCCCGTAGGCGTGCTCGACGATCGAACGCATCGGGCCGGGCAGGGACTTCATGTCCGGCACCCCGCTGCCGCCACCCTGCTGCCGACCCGCGGGGGCCGTGACGCCCGCCGCCTTCAGGCCCTTGGCCAGCTCCGTGGTGACCCGGTGCGCGAGGATCGCGCCCAGGACGCTGGTGCCGACCGTGCCGCCCATGCTGCGGAAGAAGGACAGCACCGACGTGGCGGCGCCCAGCTCGGCGGCCGGCACGTCGTTCTGCGCGGCCAGCACCAGGTTCTGCATCAGCATGCCGACGCCGATCCCGAGCACCGCCATGTAGAGGCTGAGCAGGGCGAAGGGCGTGTCGGCGTCGATGGTGGAGAGCAGGGCCAGGCCGACGGTCATCGTGACCGCGCCCGCCACCAGGTACCGCTTCCACCGTCCGGTCCTGCTGATCACCTGACCCGCGACGGTCGACGACACCAGCAGGCCGAGGATCATGGGCAGGCTCATCAGACCGGCGACGGTCGGCGACTTGCCCAGCGATATCTGGAAGTACTGCGAGAGGAAGACCGTACCGCCGAACATGGCGACACCGACGAAGAGGCTCGCGACCGTCGTGAGCGTCACCGTCCGGTTGCGGAAGATGCCGAGCGGGATCACCGGCTCCGCGGTGCGCGCCTCCACGAAGACGGCGGCGACGAGCAGCAGCGCTCCGCCTGCGGTGAGCGCGGCCGTCTGCCAGGAGGCCCAGTCGAACTGGTTGCCCGCCAGCGAGACCCAGATGAGCAGGGCGCAGACACCGGCCACGATGAGGAAGGCACCCAGGAAGTCGATCCTCACCTCGCGCCGGACGGTGGGCAGGGTCAGCGTGCGCTGCAGCAGCACGATGGCCAGCAGCGCGAACGGCACGCCGATGAAGAAGCACCAGCGCCAGCCCAGCCAGGAGGTGTCGACCAGGACACCGCCGACCAGCGGCCCGGCCACCGTGCCGACCGCGAAGACGGCGCCGAACATGCCGGCGTACTTGCCCAGCCTGCGCGGCGGGATGACGGAGGCCATGACGACCTGGGCCAGCGCGGTCAGGCCGCCCGCGCCGATGCCCTGCACCACCCGGCTGAAGATCAGCAGACCCACGCCGTGGGAGAAGCCGGCCAGCAGCGACCCGACGACGAACATGCTGAGCGACAGCTGGAGCAGCAGCTTCTTGTTGTAGAGGTCCGACAGCTTGCCCCACAGCGGCACCGTCGCCGTCATGGACAGCAGCTCGGCGGTCACCACCCAGGTGTACGCGGACTGGCTGGCACCGAGGTCGGCGATGATGGTGGGCAGGGCGTTGGACACCACGGTGCCCGCCAGGATCGCCACGAACATGCCGGCCATCAGGCCCGACATGGCCTGGAGTATCTGACGGTTGGTCATGGCGGCGGGAGACGCCTCTGCGGGCGCCGGTGGTGAGGTCACGACAGCTCTTTCGACACGGGTGGACGGGTGGAGCGGACAGGAAGGGACGGCCCTGCGGCCGGTCCGGGCAGGCGCTACGCCCGGGCGCCGGGCGCCGGTGGCGTCGGCAGTCCCGCGGCGAGCAGTGCGAAGACCTCGCGGAAGACGTCGGCGAAGGCGGCTTCCTCCTGGCGGGAGCACCAGTGCTCCACGCTGACCCGCACGGCGGCGCTCGCGATGGCGGCCACCAGACGCGGATAGAGGTCGAGAGGGGCGGGCGGGTCCTCGGTCTCCCCGGCCGGCCGGCCGGGCGAGCCGGCGCCCGCGGCCAGGCGCGTGGCGACGGCCTCGGCGAGCCGGGTCTCGTACGCCATGTGGGCCCCGAGGCTGCGGACCAGGAGGTGTGGTGCGGCATGCAGGACATCGACGTGCAGGGTCCACAGCTCGTGCTGCTGCTCGACGCCGACCAGTTCCGCCGCCACGGCGTCGCGGACGGCCTCCAGCGGGGAGAGCGCGGCGGGGGCGTGGAGCACGGCGCGCCGGACCCGGGTGCCGGCGTCCGCGTCGAGGATCAGGAAGGCGTCCTCCCGCGACTCGAAGTAGTTGAAGAACGTACGCACGGACACGCCCGCCGCGGCGCTGATGGCCTCCACGGTGACCTTGTCCGCCCCGTGCTCGGCGGCCAGCCGTACGGCGGCCTCGGTGAGAGCGGCGCGCGTCGCCCGCTTCTTCCGCTCACGCAGTCCGCCCCCAGCGGTCTCTTCCTTCGCCACGATGTGCATGTTATGCAAAAATGCAGATCATGCAAATTGGAGCCGGGACCGTCGGCCGACGGGCACCGGGGTGACGGCGACGGCCGGGTGCGCGCCCGCGGCACGGGCCCCGGGCACGGCCGGCAGGCCGACCCCGCCGAGTCCGTTCACCACGGGGAGCGGCCGGGTCCCCGGCGCGCGGTGTTGACGGTGGCCCCGGCGCCCGTCAGGGCCGCGCAGCCGAACAGGGAGGCGACGGTGAAGGACACGTCGGAGGGGATCGGCACCGCCGACTCCCGGGCCACGACGGCATGTTCGGAGAAGACCGGGACGCCCGGTGGGGGTGGGCCCGTTCGCCGGAGGCGTCGGTGAGCAGGGACCGGCCGGACGCGAGCTGGCCCTGCGGCGCGGCGCCACCCACGCCTTCGCCCCGGACGAGGCGGCGGAGGCCGTGCGTGACCTGACCGGCGGGGGAGCGGAGGTGGCGATCGAGGCGGCCGGCAGTCCGCGGGTGGTGGCCGCGTGCCCGGACACGGTCGGCCGCGGCGGCACGGTCGTCCCGGCCGGCCTCCCGGCTCCCGGCCGGACACCGGAGGTGCCTGCGCCGGCGTTCGCGGGGGAGCATCGCCGGCTACTCCATGGGCGATGCGGTGCCGCGCCGCGACATCCCGCGCTTCCCCGGCCTGGGGCGAGCCGGTCCGAAACCAGTCGGGGAACCGTATACCCGCTCCCTCGCCCTCGACGACCTCTCAAGACGGCCCTGGAGGAACTCGCCCAGGCCCTGTCGTCACGTTCCCGTCGTCCGCCCGCGGGGCAGACGGGAACGTGACGACAGGGCCTGGGACCGCGCGGTGCGCCAGGTCGTCGACACCTCCGGCGTGCCGTACGCGACCGGGCGGGGCGTGAGGACCCCGGACACCGCGCGCTGAACACGGCGGCCCGCCGGCGCGAACCGGCACGGCGCCCCGCCCGCCGGCCCGCCTCCCCTCACCGGGGGAGGCGGGCCAGTGCCGTCAGCAGCCGGTCGACGTCCTCGGCGCTGCTGTACGGCGCCAGTCCCACCCGTACGCCGCCCTCGTCGCCCAGACCGAGGCGGCGCGAGGCCTCCACCGCGTAGAAGGACCCGGCGGGGGCGTCCACCGCGTGCGCGGCCAGATGCCGGGAGACCTCGGCCGGGCGCAGGCCGGCCACCGTGAACAGGAGCGTCGGCGTGCGCCGCGCGGCCCGCGAGTGCACGGTGATCCCGCCCAGGTCCGCCAGACCCCGCTCGATCCGCTCGCGCAGCGCCTCCTCGTGGGCCTCCAGCGCCGCGAAGGAAGCGGTCAGCCGTTCCCGGCGACCGCCCCGCGCCCCGGGTTCCAGGCCGGCGAGGAAGTCCACCGCGGCACGGGCGCCGGCCAGCAACTCGTAGGGCAGCGTGCCCAGTTCGAAGCGTTCGGGGACGGCGTCGCTGGAGGGCAGCAGTTTGTCGGGACGGAGGGTCTCCAGGAACGAGGGCCTTGCCGCCAGGACGCCAAGGTGCGGGCCGAGGAACTTGTAGGGCGAGCACACCAGCGTGTCCGCGCCCCAGGCGGCCAGGTCGACCGCCGCGTGCGCGGCGTAGTGCACGGCGTCCACGTGCAGCAGCGCGCCGGCCTCGTGCGCCAGGTGCGCGAGGGCCGGGACGTCGGGGCGGGTGCCGATCAGGTTGGACGCGGCGGTGACGGCGACCAGCCGCGTGCGCGGGGACAGGACGTCCGCCAGGTGCTCGGGGCGCAGCTCCCCGGAGTCCGGGTCGAAGTCCGCCCAGCGCACCCGCGCGCCGACCGCCTCGGCGGCCTGCACCCACGGCCGGATGTCGCTGTCGTGGTCGAGGCGGGTGACCACCACCTCGTCGCCCGGCGCCCAGGTCCGGGCGAGCGTACGGGACAGGTCGTACGTCAACTGGGTGGCGCTGCGGCCGAAGACGACACCTCGCGGGTCGACCCCGAGCAGGTCGGCCAGGGCGCCGCGGGCCCGCGTGACGATGTCGTCCGCGTTGCGCTCGCCCTCCGTGGTCCGGCCCCGGTTGGCGAGCGGTCCGGCCAGGGCCTCGGCGACGGCGTCGATGACCGGCTGCGGCGTCTGGGTGCCGCCGGGCGCGTCGAAGCGCGCCGAGCCGGACTTCAGCGCCGGGACCTGGGAGCGGATGACGTCGACGTCGAGGGACATGCGGCCTCCTGGTGGGCGCGGACGGCTCCGGCCCGCGCCGGCTGACGCGGTCGTGCACATGATCGCAGCTCCGGCCGGCGGAGGGCATGTCTCCACCACCCGAAAAAAATGGTATTCCATTTTCCGGCAGAACCCTTGACGGTGCTCGCGGGCGCTCATTACGTTCTGGGCCACGGAAGCGCTCTTCCGTTTCGTGGAAATCCTCCGAGTTCCCTCTCCCCGACCCAGGAGTCCTGCATGACTGCCCTGGAAGACCGGTCGTCCGTGGAGACCGGTGGCACCGCCACCAGTTCCGCCCTCTACACCTACGACCTCGCCCCGACGAAACGGGAAGGGCGCCGCTGGGGCGCCTACAACGTCTTCACCCTCTGGGCCAACGACGTGCACAGTCTCGGCAACTACGCGTTCGCCATCGGCCTGTTCGCGCTCGGCCTGAACGTGTGGGGCATCCTGGCCGCCTTCGCGCTCGCCTCCGTCCTGCTCTTCCTCCTGCTCACGCTCTCCGGGTTCATGGGACACAAGACGGGCGTCCCCTTCCCGGTCATGAGCCGTATCGCCTTCGGCGTCAAAGGCGCGAAGATGCCGGCCGCCGTCCGCGGTGTCGTCGCCATCGCCTGGTTTGGTATCCAGACCTATCTCGCCTCGGCCGTCCTGAGCACCCTCCTGGTCGCCATGTTCCCCGGACTGAGCCGGCTGGACACCCACTCCCTGCTCGGCCAGTCGGCGCTCGGCTGGATCACGTTCCTGGCGCTGTGGGGCCTTCAGGTGCTCATCGTCAGCTACGGCATGCAGATGATCCGCCGCTACATGGCCTTCGCCGCACCCACCACGCTGCTCACCATGTGCGCCCTGGCGGTGTGGATGTTCGTCCGCGCGGGCGGCTCGGTCTCCCTCGACGACGGGAAGCCGCTGACCGGCGGCGCCATGTGGCTCCAGGTTTTCCAGGCCGCCGCGCTGTGGGTGGTGATCTACGGGACGTTCGTCCTCAACTTCTGCGACTTCACCCGCTCCGCGCGCAGCCGCGGCGCCATCGTCCGCGGCAACGTCATCGGCATCCCGGTCAACATGCTCTTCTTCGCCTGCATCGTCGCGGTCCTCAGCGGGGCCCAGTTCAAGCTCGACGGACGCGTCATCACCAGCCCAACCGACATCGTCCGGACCATCCCGAACATGTTCCTGCTGGCCGTCGCCTCGCTCGCGCTGATCGCCCTGACCGTCGCGGTGAATCTGCTGGCCAACTTCGTGGCCCCCATCTACGCCCTGGTCAACCTGTTCCCCCGACGGCTCGACTTCCGCAGGGCCGGCCTGGTGAGCGCGGGCCTCGGCCTCGTCATCACCCCCTGGAACCTGTACAACAGCCCGGTCGCGGTGAACTACTTCCTCGGCGGCCTCGGCGCCCTGCTCGGCCCCCTGTTCGGCGTGATCATGGCGGACTACTGGATGCTGCGGAAGTCCCGGGTGAACGTGCCCGCCCTCTACACCGAGGACGCGGACGCCGACTACCACTACCGGCGCGGCTACAACCCGCGCGCCGTCGCCGCGTTCGTGCCGAGCGCGGCCGTCGCCGTCGCGGTCGCCCTGGTGCCCGTCTTCCACACCCTCGCCGGATTCTCCTGGTTCGTCGGCGCGCTCCTCGCCGCCGCGCTGTACACGGTCCTCGCCGACCGCACCGCACCCGTCCGCGACCTGGACGGCGAGGCCATCGCCGTCGCCGCCGAATAGCCCGCCCGAGCAGAAGGCCGGAGCCCGCTCCCATGCGCATCCTCGTCGTCAACGTCAACACCACGCAGTCCATCACCGACGCGATCGGCAGGCAGGCGGCCGAGGCCGCTTCACCGGGCACGGAGATCGTGCCGCTGACCCCCTCCTTCGGCGCGGAGTCCGTCGAGGGCAACTACGAGAGCTACCTCGCGGCCGTCGCCGTCATGGAGACCGTCCGCGCCCACCCCGGACCGTACGACGCGGTGATCCAGGCCGGGTACGGCGAACACGGCCGCGAAGGACTCCAGGAGCTGCTCGACGTCCCGGTCGTCGACATCACCGAGGCGGCGGCCAGCACCGCCCGGTTCCTGGGCCGCCGCTACTCCGTCGTCACCACCCTCGACCGCACGGTCCCCCTGATCGAGGAGCGCCTGGAGGTGGCCGGACTGAGCGCGAGATGCGCCTCCGTCCGCGCCACCGGACTCCCCGTGCTCGCCCTCGAACAGGACGAGCGGGCCGCCGCGGACGCCATCGCCGAACAGTCCGTGCGCGCGGTGGCCGACGACCGCGCCGAGGTGATCTGCCTGGGCTGCGGGGGCATGGCCGGCCTCGCCGGACAGGTCGCGGACCGTACCGGAGTCCCGGTCGTCGACGGGGTGAGCGCCGCCGTGACCGTCGCCGAGTCACTGGTCCGCCTGGGCCTGTCCACCTCCAAGGTGCGCACCTACGCCCCGCCCCGGCCCAAGCGGTTCGCCAACTGGCCGCCGGCGGCAGGCTGACCCGTCGCACCGGCCGGTCCGCCAGGCCCGGCGGCCTCCCGTCGCTCCCCGGCCCGGCGGTGCGCCGTCCGGGCCGCGGGGTATCCTGACGGGCCGCCCGGCTGCTTCGCCGCACGGACGCAGACGGTGCCGGAACGGGACGGGACGGGAGACGAAGGACCGAGATGACGGCGTCAGGGGACTACGTGCCCGAGTCCGAGCGGGTGACGCGGCAGTTGCGCGACGAGATCCTCGACGGAGTACGGCGGCCCGGCAGCCGTCTGGTCGAACGCGAACTCGCCGAGGCGCTCGGCGTGAGCCGGCTGCCCGTCCGCGAGGCGCTCAAGACCCTGGTGGCCGAGGGCCTGGTGACGCCGCGTCCGCGGAGCTGGGCCGTGGTGCGCGAGTTCACCGCAAGCGACGTCGCCGACCTCGACGAGGTCCGTTCGGCCCTGGAGACCCTCTCCTTCCGGCTCGCCGCACAGCGCCACACACGCGACGGCCTGCGCCGGCTGCGCGCGGACCTGGACGCCGAGCTGGAGGCGGCCCGCTCCGGCGACGCCGTGCGGGCACGCCGGGCCGCGGCCGACTTCCACCAGACCGTCACCACGCTGGCCGCCAACGAACTGCTCAACGAACTCGACCGCGTCCTCAGCAGCCGCATGCGGTGGTTCCGGGGCCAGCACGACGACCTGCTGGGTGTGGCCCTGGAGCACGAGGCCCTCTACCAGGCCATCGCGGAACGCGACGTCGAGCGGGTCGGAACACTCGTCCTCAGCCACCTGGCGACCGGCCGCAGCGCGGCCCTGGGCCACCGCGGCCAGGAGCGCGACCAGGACTGAGCGGGGGCCGACCGGAGTGCCGCGGCGCACGGCGGCCGCTAGCGGCGGCCCGACGCCGGCCGGTCCGCCTCCCGTCCGGCCCGGTCCGCCTCGCGTTCGGCCCGGCGGGCCTCCCGCTCGGCCCCGGTGAGGGCGTCGGCGGCCGTCCGCAGCCGCCCCTCGGCCTCCTCCCGCTCCCGTTCGGCCCGCCGCAGTCCCTCACGGGCCCGCCGCAGCTCCTCACCGGCCCGGCGCACCTCCTCCTCGGCGGCGGACACCCGCTCACCGGCCTGGTCGCACCGGTCGCCCGCCCGCCGCGCCCGCGCGTCGGCCTCGGCGTGCTCCTCCCGCAGGGCACGCAGCCGCTCCGCGGCCTCCTCGGCCGCCTTCCCGGCCGCCGCGAGCCGCGTCCGCCGCTTCCGGCGCCGCTCGTCCAGTTCGTCCTTCGTCCGGGACCGGGCCGGTGCGCCCGCGGCAGCCGGACGGCGCGCCGCCGGGGCGGCCCCCGCCTCCGGGCCGGTGCCGCCGGGGAACGCCGACGGCGGCGTGAGCGCGCTGTGCAGCCGGCCGGCGGCCCACAGACCGGCGGCGTCCGGGTCGCTGAGCACGGCGCGCAGGGTGGACTCCAGCTCCTGGCGCACCGCGCCGGACAGCGGGTGCCCCGCGTCCCGGGCGAGCTGCGCCGCCTGCCCGGACAGCGCGGCGACGACACGCTGCCGCCGAGCGGACAACTCACGCAGCCCGTCGGCGTCCAGGGTGCGGTACGCCTCGCGCAGCGCCCGGCCCAGCTGGAGGAACTGTTCGCTCTCCGCCGGGCGGGAGCGCAGCAGCAGGTTGGCCGCCCAGGCAGCCAGGGTGGGCCGCCGGGCGGCATGGATGCGGCGGGCGTCCTCGGCACGCCCGTCGGCCCTGGCCGCGCCCGCCAGTTCCTCCCGGCGGGCGACGAAGCCGGCCGGCGGCACGGTGTAGAGGTCGTCGAGGGCCGCCTCGGCCCCGTGCCCCGTGCCACCGCGGCCGTTCTCGCGCTTCATGATCCCCAGGCTCCACCGCCCGGGACCGTCCCGCATCCGCAAGGGGCCCGGGCCGCGCGTGCCGCCGCGGCACTCCTGGGACCGGCTGGAGCGGCTCGCTCGCGTCAGGTCTTGCGCAGGTCGGGCGCGGGGACGCCGAGGAGCAGACGGCGCACCGCGTCCCAGGCGGCGCGCAGGGCACGGGCCACCGCGGGCGGGTCGCTGCCCATGATCCGCACCCACGCGCCGCAGTCGTCGGGCAGCATGCTCACCCCGAAGGCCTGGCCTGCGGTGCGCAACGCCTCGTGCAGGGTGTCGGCGACCTCACCGGCGGCGGCGAGCGGCGTGAGCACGAACAGCGTGGCCATCAGGTCGTGGCCGCCGAAGACGGCCGGGCCGGTGACCGAGCCGGGCTCCCGCGGATCCAGCCGTACGGTGTCCAGGACCAGCAGGTCGCCGTCGGGCCGCGTGATCTCCAGGTCGCTGAACAGCATGCGGTAGGCGTGCCGTTCACCGCGCGCCAGCCGTCCGGCCGTGATCGTCTCGCCCAGCAGGACGGTGGCCGTCGGGTCCGCGGTCACCAGGGTCTGCTGGTAGAAGCGGGCGTCGCGGTAGGGGATCAGCGGGTCGGGCAGGTACTCGACGTAACTGTCCGCGCCGGCAGTGAGGTGGACGACCTGCGTGGCGTGGTCGAACTCCACCCGGTGCAGCTTCGTGGCCGCCTGCGTCGTCAGGTGCACGGCGGTGCCCGGACCGCAGTCGACGTCGATGCGGTTGCGGTCGGCCTGGACGATGCCGCCGCCGGTGGACATCAGGTAGGTGAACGGCATGTCCGGCCGGAGGGGGTCCACGTACAGCGGCCGCATGATCTGCAGCGGCGACTTCTGGTAGCGGTGGACGAGTTCGGTGCGCTCGCCGACGCGGGCGTAGCGCAGTTCGAGCAGGCCGACCTTGCCGGGGCGCCCGGCGGCCAGGGTGTCCGCGGGGCCGGTCAGGCCGAGCATCCGGGCCGGAACCCGCCGGGGTTCGTAGTGTGCGGGATCCAGCCGCGCGGGCGCCTTCGTCATGCGGACGCCGCCGGAGCGCCGGCCGGCCGGGCCGCCTCGTGGGCCAGCACGAAGTCGGCGATGGTGTCCAGGCCCTGACCGGTGAGGGAGTTGGTGAGCACCACCGGCCGGCCCTCCCGGACGGTGTGGGCGTCCGCCTCCATCTGCGCAAGGTCGCAGCGCACGTACTGGGCGATGTCGACCTTGTTGATGACGAGCAGTTCGCACTCGGTGATGCCCGGGCCGCGCTTGCGGGGCATCTTGTCGCCCTCGGCGGTGTCCAGGACGAACAGGAACAGGTCGACCAGGGCCGGGCTGAAGGTGAGCGTCAGGTTGTCGCCGCCGCTCTCGAAGAGCAGCGTGTCCACCTCGGGGAAGCGCTCCAGGATCTCGTCGGCCGCCGCCTGGTTCATCGTCGGGTCGTCCCGGACCGCGGTGTGCGGGCAGGCGCCGGTCTCCACGCCGACGATGCGGTCGGCGGCGAGGATTCCGTCCAGGGTGCGCCGCACGTGCGCGGCGTCCTCGGAGGTGTAGATGTCGTTGGTGATCACGGCGGGGGTGCGGCCGCGTTCGATGAGCACCGGGACGAGCGCCTCGATCAGCGCGGTCTTGCCCGAGCCGACCGGCCCGGCGACGCCCACGCGCAGCACACCGTCCTGGGGGCGCCGGACGAACTCGTCGTGGTCGTGGTGGTGCGAGCCCTTGACCTGGGTGGGGTCGTGCATGGTGATCCGTGCTCCTTGTCAGACGTGGTGGTTCTCGGTGGGGGTGGCAGCCGTGGCTCAGCTGGCGAACAGCCGGGCCTCGGCGCGTTCGTGGCGGCCCGCCATGACGTCGGCCACGGGGACGCATCCGCCGAGGTCGGCCAGTTCCCGGTGCAGCGCCGCCTCCACGGTCTCCTCGATGACCGGGGCGGCGCCGTGCAGGACGACCTGGGCCCGCCGGTGGTCGGTGAGCCGCAGCCGCAGGGCGGCGCCGACGAAGCTGGCCGCGAAGGCGAACAGCTCGCAGGTGACGGCCTGCCGCACGGTGAGGCCGTTGCCGGCGTGGACGACGCCGGCGACGACCGGCTGGCAGCCGCGCACCGCGCCGTCCCGGTACAGCGTCCGGTACCGCTCGATCGGCGCGGTGCCGTAGACCTCGCCCGCCAGGTCGAGCAGCTGCCGCCCGGTGCGCACGGCGGCCTGCCGCGCCTCACGGCCCAGCTTCGTGGCGTGCAGCCGCCGCTCCACGGCCACCACCTCGTCCCAGTCGTCCGCGCCGACCGCGCGGTGGGTGAGGGCGAGGGCGGTGGCGTCGGCCGGTCCCGCGCTGTGGCGGAGCAGGTCGTTCAGGAGGGCGGGCAGGGTGCGCGGGGTGACCGCACGGGCCTGCTGGAAGCCCTCCAGGCCGTGGGAGAGGGTGTAGTAGCCGCTGGGGAAGGCCGAGTCGGTGAGCTGGAGCCCGGTCAGCAGCGCCGGGATCGGCATCGGGTCGTTCACGCCGGGTTTCCGTTCCTGCCGGACGGCCGTACGCCGGGACCGGCCGTGGGGCGCGCAGGGCACGCGGGGTGCCCTGCGCACCGTCGTGGGGGGTCAGACGATGTAGAAGAGCTGGTTGAGCGGGAGGCGCTCGGCCGGCTCGATGGTGGCGGGCTCGCCGTCCACGGTGACCTTGTACGTCTCCGGGTCGACCTCGATGCGCGGCAGCGCGTCGTTGCGGACCATGTGCTGCTTGCCGACGGTGCGGCAGCGCCGCACCGGCTCGACGCGCCGCCCGAGACCCAGTTCGCCGGGGACGCCGGCGGCGATGGACGCCTGGGACATGAAGGTGACCGAGGTACGCTGCCGGGCCCGGCCCATGCTGCCGAACATCGGCCGGTAGTAGACCGGTTGGGGCGTCGGCAGGGAGGCGTTGGGGTCGCCCATCAGCGCCCAGTTCACCATGCCGCCCTTGATGATCAGCTTGGGCTTGGCGGCGAAGGAGTTGATCGGCCAGAGCACGATGTCGGCGAGCTTGCCGGGCTCCAGCGAGCCGATCACGTCGGAGGCGCCCACCGCGATCGCCGGGTTGATGGTGAGCTTGGCCAGGTACCGCAGGACACGCGCGTTGTCGTTGCGGGAGCTGTCCTCGGCCAGCGCGCCCCGCATCTCCTTGCAGTGGTGCGCGGTCTGGAAGGCACGGGAGAAGGACTCGCCGACCCGGCCCATGGCCTGGGAGTCGGAGGAGAAGATGCTGATCACGCCGAGGTCGTGCATCACCGTCTCGGCCGCGATGGTCTCCGCGCGCACCCGGCTGTCGGCGAACGACACGTCCTCGGGGATGTCGCGGGACAGGTGGTGGCAGACCATCACCATGTCCAGCAGCTCGTCCACCGAGTTGATGGTGTACGGCAGCGTCGGGTTGGTGGAGGAGGGCAGCACGTTCGGCTCGCCCGCGACCCGCATGATGTCGGGGGCGTGCCCGCCGCCCGCGCCCTCGGTGTGGAAGGTGTGGATGGTCCGGCCATCGATCGCGGACAGCGTGTCCTCGAAGAAACCGCCCTCGTTGAGGGTGTCGGTGTGGATGGCCATCTGCACGTCGTACTCGTCGGCGACGCTCAGCGCGTTGTCGATGGTGGCGGGGGTGGCGCCCCAGTCCTCGTGCACCTTCAGACCGGCCACGCCCGCCTCGACCTGCTCGCGCAGCGCCTCGGGCAGACTGCCGTTGCCCTTGCCGAGCAGACCCACGTTGACCGGCAGGTCCTCGACCGCCTCCAGCATGCGGTGGATGTTCCACGGGCCGGGGGTGCAGGTGGTGCCGTTGCTGCCGTCGGTGGGGCCGGTGCCGCCGCCGAAGAACGTGGTGATGCCGTTGGACAGGCCCTCCTGGGCCTGCTGCGGCGAGATGAAGTGGATGTGCGTGTCGACGCCGCCGGCGGTGGCGATCAGGTGCTCGCCGGAGATCACCTCGGTGCCCGGACCGATGACCAGCTTGGGGTCGACACCGTTCTGCGCGTGCGGGTTGCCGACCTTGCCGACGCCGACGATCAGACCGTCGCGGACCCCGATGTCGCCCTTGACGACACCCAGCACCGCATCGAGCACCACCACGTTGGTGATGACCAGGTCCAGCGCGCCCTCGCGGTTCAGCGCCGCGGGGTCCTGGGCCATGCCGTCGCGGATGGCCTTGCCGCCGCCGTAGACGGCCTCGTCGCCGTAGGAGCCGGCGTTGTAGTCGTGCTCGACCTCCACCACCAGGTTGGTGTCGGCGAGGTGGAACCGGTCGCCCACGGTGGGGCCGAACAGGTCCGTGTACTGCTTGCGCGGGATGATCGCCATCAGCGGTCGGCCCCCTCGTTCTCGGTGTCGGCGGCGGTGGTGGCTTCGGCGGTGGCCGAGGTGGTGGCGAATCCCAGCTCCCCGGCGCGGCGCAGCGCCGCGCGCCGGGTGTCGTCGGTGTTCAGGCCGCCGTTGACGAGTCCCGCGAAGCCGACGAGGCGCCGGGTCCCGCCGAAGGCGACCAGTTCCACCTCGCGGGTGTCACCGGGCTCGAAGCGCACGGCCGTGCCGGACGGGATGTCCAGGTGCATGCCGTACGCCGCCTCGCGGTCGAACAGCAGCGCGCGGTTGACCTCGAAGAAGTGGTAATGGGAGCCGATCTGCACGGCCCGGTCACCGGTGTTGGCGACGGTCAGCGCGACCGTCGCTCTGCCGGCGTTGATCTCCACGGGGTCGTCCCCGTAGAGGTAGTGGGCTCCACCCGACATCGTTGTCTCCTAGTTCCAGGCGGTGGATCAGGCGGGTTCAGGCGCTGATGGGGTCGTGGCAGGTGACCAGCTTCGTCCCGTCCACGAAGGCCGTCTCGACCTGCAGGACGGTGAGCATCTCGCGTACCCCGGGCATGACGTCGCCGGCGGTGACCACCTTGCGGCCCAGCTCCATGCACTCGGCGACGGTGTGGCCGTCACGGGCGGCCTCCAGGACCGCCTCGGTGATCAGCGCGGCCGCCTCCGAGTAGTTGAGCTTGGTGCCCCGCGCCCGGCGGCGGCGGGCCAGGTCCGCCACCACGTAGACGTGGAGTTTGTCGATTTCGCGGGGTGCGAGGTTCATGGCGTCACTTCGCTTTCTCGAACGAGATGCCGGGCCGGTCCAGGGCTGGAACGGCCGCCAGGAAGAGCCAGGTCGTCACGACGAACGGCCAGGTGAAGGGGGAACCGCCGGACGGCTGGGCGAAGGCCTGCCAGGCGGCGGTGAAGGGGACCGAGGCCACTGCGGCGAGCGTGGCGTACCCGGCGGTCCAGGCGGTGGGGGCCAGGAAGGTGGCGCCCAGCGCGATGGCGACCAGCACCGCGTTGTAGCCGTAGAGTCCCGCGCTGATCCGGTCGGCGGGCAGGCCCATGGCACAGGCCGTCAGGATCGCGACGGCGCTGCCGCCGGCCGCAGCGAGGGCGGCGGTGCGGGAGGCGACGAGGAGCCCCGCGAGCAGGATCAGGCCCGCGTACCACTTGTCCAGGAGGAAGACCTGGGCGATGCCGTCGCAGAAGGCCCGGCCGAGCTGCGCCGCCGACAGGGTGGTGAAGCCGTCCGCGGTGATCGGCGGCGCGGCGGCGGCCGAACCGGCCGGCAGGGCGATCGCCAGCACCCCGGCGACCAGGCAGAAGGGGGCCGTCAGGGCGGGGAGGCCGATGCGGCCCAGCAGACGGGCGGCCGCCGCGCCCGCCACGGCGCACACCGCGGCGGCCAGCACGGCGAGCACCGCGGTCCGCCACGAGGCGCCGAACCGCACGACGACGGCGATGGCGGTCAGGCAACCGCAGTACCCCTCCAGGCCTTTGGACAGGCCGTCCCGGTCGGCGCCGAGGACGGCCGCGGCCCCGGTGGACGCCGCCGCGCCGAGCACGCCGTACACGCCGACCCGCCAGCTTCCCGCGAACAGTGCGACGGCGAACAGCAGTCCGGTCCACGGACTCGCGCTGAGGGCGACCTGTGCGATGCCGCGCAGGTGCATCCGTCCCAGATCGGCGGGAACCCAGCCTCCAGGCTGTACCACCCGCCCTTCTGCAGGCATGCCTTCTCCTCGTCCGGGAACACCTCAAGGCACCAAAGACAGCTGATGCACGGCGAGATGATGCGTGATCAACAACTTGTTGAAGGCTACGCCTGGACGTGGCGGAGAAAGCTCACCAGCGGCAGGTGACCAAACGGTCACCGAACGGCATCCCGGCTGGTGAACAGGGTCGGGCAGCCGCCCCGGGATGTGAATTCCTTGGCCTCGAATTCAAACCCTTGGCACTCCCTTGGTCTTTTCCGGATGAAAAATCGACCAAAGCGTGGAAGGGCCTCGCGGGCGGTCCGACGTGGCGCGCCGGGAGGGACGACGGCGGTGGCGCCGGTGTGCCACCGCCGTCGCGGACGTCACCTCACACCCGGTCGGCCGCGATGAGCAGGTACTGGAAGCTGCCGTTGCGGTAGGCGTCCAGGAAGGCGCGGGGGCCGGTGGTGAACGGGACGGTCAACGGGACGGCCGTGTGCGGGAACCAGCCAAACAGGCGGGCGGGGCCGCCGGTACGGCGTGAAGAGGGCGCGCTCGCGCCGGAGATGCGCAAACACCGACTCGGTGCGGGGCGGCGCGCGATCACCGCGCCGTGCGCCCCGCCACTGCCTCACCTGCCCTGTCCGGCACGCCCGGGAGGGCATCCTCGCGCCGGCGGCGGTGTGCGGCGGCGCACCTGGCAGGGGCGCGGGGACACGGCCTCGCCTGGACAGGCGGAGGGCGGGGGAGCGGGCTTCACTCGGGGCGTGCGCGGGACGTGCGGGCCGCTCGTCCCGGTGGGCGGAGACGAAGGGCGGCGGCGGACGGTGTTCCGCGAGCCGGGTGCCCCCCCGTCCTCACCTCGCGGCGCGGGACGCCTCGTCCTTCTGCCAGGCGCCGACGCCGAGCTTCCCCGTGGTGCCCAGGTCCAGTTCGGGCGTCACCGTCACCGCGGCGGCACCGGGCTTCGCCACCACCCGCACGTAGGGCGCGTGGACGGGCTCGCTCCCCAGGCCGGTGGTGTTGCGCCAGACCAGGGCGGCGCGCGCGCTCTCGCCCGGCTCCAGCACCAAGGGACGGGGCGCGGCGTCGGCTCCGGTGCCGGTGGCGATCGAGGCGCCGCCGTGCAGGATCCGCACGCCGGTGACCGCCGTGTGCCGCTCGTCCAGGAGCCGCACCGCCGGATAACCGTCGAGGCGGTAGGCGCGCGTGCCGCAGTTCGCCAGGTGCAGCCCGACGACCCGCAGCCCCATGGCGGCGTCACCGTCGTCGGCGTACACACGCACCCCCGGCGTCGGGCAGGGCCCCGTCCCGGCCGGCGCCTCCGCGGCGGGAACGCTGCGGACCTTGACGATCTTCAGGCGGGCACCTCCGTCCGTCCCGGTGGCCGACGCGCCCGGGTCGACGGTACGTCGCACGGTACCGCCGGGGCCGACGGTCGCCACGGCCTTCTCCGTGCCCGCCCGCGCCACGCCGCCGGTCGTCAGCACCTGGTAGGTGATCGTGTAAGTGAAGGACTGCGCCGCCTCGTTGGTGACCTCGAAAGCGGGACAGCCGTCCACCACGACGGCCCTGACGCCGTCCCCGTCCGCACCGGTGGACTCCCCAGGCGACGCGGGCGACGCCGGGGCGCCGGAAGGGGCGTCGGCGTCGCGGCAGGCGGATCCCTGCCGCCGAGCCGGGCCGGAACCCGGCGCCCCGGTTTCCAGGGGGCCGCACGCCCCGAGCAGCAGGACACCGGTGAGAGCAGCGGCAAGGGGAAGGAAGGCGCGGCGCATGCGGCCAGTCGATCAGGCCGTCCAGCCGCAGGCTGTGACGCAGGCCATAGGCGCCCGTCACAGAGTTGTCACGGCGTCACCCGCGCCCGGCCGAGAGCGCGAACAAAAGC
This sequence comes from Streptomyces sp. NRRL S-340, assembly GCF_000720185.1. Taxonomy (GTDB): domain Bacteria; phylum Actinomycetota; class Actinomycetes; order Streptomycetales; family Streptomycetaceae; genus Streptomyces. The sequence goes on from NZ_JOIY01000005.1 coordinate 183,109, forward strand.
GGGTTCCGATCAGCGGGCGGTGCCCGGCGCCTTGCGAGGGCGCGTGCCGGGCGCCGCCCGCCGGGCCCACTTTTGTTCGCGGCTCCAAGCCGCGGATCGCCCCGCTGTCGCCACGGTGGGGCCGAGACCCGCGCCCACACGGTCAGGGCGCCACGAGCACCCGACCGCACCGCACCGAACACACCGGTCTCCGGCGGGCGTCCGGACGGTTCACCACGCTCGCGCGCCCGGCGTACGCCGCGCTGTCGGCTCCGCCAGGAGCTCCTCGCGCGCGAGAGGCGCCGAAGGGGAGTTCGCCCGGGACGCGCCCGTACCGCCGGTCCGGGGGCGCGCCTGTACCGGCGGTCCAGGGGGCGCGGGTGCCGCCCGTACCGCCGGTCCCTGCGGGCTCCCGTACCGTCGGCCCCGGGGGCGCCCGTACGGCCGGTCCCGGGGACGCCGCGGGGCGGATCAGCGCGCCACGAGCACCCGCCAGTCGCGCGAGCCGATGTCGGCGGGCGTGCCGTCGAGGATCCGGGCGGTGCGTGCCGCCGGTTCCAGGGCGACCGTCGCGAGGCTCGCCCACCGCTGCCCCAGCGGCTTGTCCAGGTCGGGCAGGCAGGTCACCGGCGGCTCGCCGTCGCCGGTGACGAGGAGACCGGTGAGGCCGCCGGGCGTGGCCGGCGCCCCCCGGCGGGCGAGACGCGCGCGGACGAAGTCGCGGCGCCGGCCCGAGTCGGGCTGGTAGAGCCACGTCTTCTCACCGGCGGCGGGCCGCGGCGTGAGGAAGTGGTTGGTGCGCAGGAACGTGCCGTCCTCGGGTGCCACGGCGAACACGCCGACGGGGCTCAGGTCGAGCAGGACGGCGTCCGCCTCGTCGAAGAGCGCGAACGACCCCGACGACGCGACCGGCGCGCCGCGCACGATCTCGACGGCCTCCGCGACGCTGCCCGCCTCCTCGAGGACGACCGCCGCGAGCACGTGCACCGGGACTCCGCCGACGCCGTCGCGGACGTGCCCGAGGATGTTGAAGTGCAGTGCGAGTCCCGCGCTGTTGACACCGATCTTGCCGAGGATGCCGTCCTCGGTGAGCCCGACGACGCCGTGCCGGCCGCCGCGCACCTCCACCGTGTGCCACAGCTCGCTCAGTTCGACGTGCCAGTCCCAGGTCTGCGCACCGAACGTACGCGGGGCCGTGCCCGCCCGCCCCGCGGTGACGCGGCGCACGATCGTGGTGCACTCGCCGGGCGGCACCGAGGTGCTGCGGGCCAGGATCTCGGTGCGCGCGTTGAGCGCGGCGACCCGCCACGGCTCGACTCCGGCGCCCCGGGCGATGCCCTCGATCTCGGCGTGCGCCGCCGGCCGGAAGGCCCCGATCGCCTCCGAGGCGCGCTCGGCGTCGGCGCGTACGGCGGCCTCGGTGACGCCGCCGAGGGCGAAGAGGCGGTCGTACACCTCGATCGCGGCGGGAAGGGTGGCGCGCAGCTGACCGCCGCGGACGGTGCCGCGCTCGTACGGGTCGGCGGCGACCGCCTCGACGTGGCGGCGGTGCGCGGGGCGGGGGATCGGCGTCGTGGTCACGAGCGTTCTGCCTTTCGAGTGCGGGTGCGGGTCCGCGGTGGCCGCGGTGGCCGCGGTGTCCGCGGTGTCCGGGGTGTCCGGGGGAACCGCGCGGCGCTGCCGACGGCCGCGGCGGGCACGGCGCCGGCGGCCTGTGCCGCGGTGCACGGGGTCCCTGAGAAGGTGAGGCGTCGGTCAGGCGTGCGGGATGCTCCCCAGGGCGCGGGCCGTGCCCCAGTACACGGCGGCAGCGGTGATCATGCCGGACGGGATCGACAGGTCCACGCCGGCCAGGGCCCTGGCCAGCGGACCGGTCCAGAAGGTGGTGTTCACGCACAGCGCGGACACGACGCCGCCGGCGAGGAGCGCGAGGACGCCGGCCCAGTGGACGCCGCGCCGGTACCAGAACGGGCCGCCGCGCTCCTCTTCGAGCAGATGGGCGCCGTTGTAGCGGTTGCGGCGCATGACCAGGTCCGTCACGGCCACCGCCATCGCCGGACCGGTCACCGTCACCACGAGCTGGAGCATGGTGTCGACGCTGGTCAGGAAGTCGAAGACGAGGATCGCGTACAGCGTCATGGCGGTTCCGAGGACGCCGATGATCAGGACCGCGGGGATCCGGGCGAGGCGGACACCGACCGACTGGATGGACAGGCTCGCGCTGTAGGCCGTCATGCCGTTGTTCGTCATGGTGTTGACGACGACCGCGACGACGAAGACGGGGATGAACCAGCCCGGCAGGATGCTCTCCAGCGCGCCCTCCGGGTCGCTCATGTCGAGGCTGGTCGCGGCGAGCGCCCCGACGCCGGTGAACACCACGCTCGGCAGGTAGGCGCCGAAGGCGGTCCACCCGGCGATGGCCACCGGGCTGCTGTCGGGCGGCAGGTAGCGGGCGAGGTCGGGGCTGTTGCTGTACGACAGGGGCGTGGACGCGATGATCGTGAGACCGGCGCCCAGGGCGGCGGCGAGCGCGGTCCCGCCGAGCGGGGCGGAAGGGGCGTAGGACCAGTCGGCGTGGGCGAGCACGTACCCGGTGACGACGACGAACACGACGGTCAGCACCACGCTGAGCGCGGTGTAGAGGCGGACGATCGTCGCGTGTCCGAAGACGGCGATCAGCAGGGTGCCGCCGGCGATGAGGCAGATGACGGCCGCGTCGACGGAAGAGCTGTGCGGCAGCCCGGCCCGGCCCGCCAGGCCGATGCCCGCCACGGAGGCGGCCGACCAGTTCAGGGCCAGGTAGGCCGCGGCGATGAGCCACCCGGTCAGCACGAGCACGGCCTTGTTGCCCAGGACGCCGTACAGGGCGCGCGAGATGACCGACCCGCTCGTGCCGGCCGCCGGCCCGCTCGCCGCGACGACGCCGGTACAGATCCACAGCAGGTTCCCGGTGAGGATCACGCCGAAGGCCTGCGGGAGCGTGAGCCCCATCAGGATCAGGGCGGCACCCACCACGAAGCTCAGATAGCTGACGTTCGGGGCCGCCCAGACCGCGAACAACTGGCGTGGCCGCCCGCCGCGTTCGTCCGCGGGCACCTGGTCGATGCCCCGTGTCTCCATGTGCCCGGCCCGCTCGGTGCCCTGTCCCTCCAGGGGGCCGGGGGCGGAGGCGGGGTTCGTCGTCGTCATCGGGGCCTCTCGGGTCCGCGGACCGCGCTCCTTATTGGGCGCGTGACCAACCAGTTATTGGTCGCACATCCAATAACGTGTCCTCCATCACGTCAAGACCCCGGACGGCAAGGACCCGGAAGCGGCCCGGCGAGCGGCGCGCGGAGATCGTGCGGACCGCCGCCCGGATCGCGCTCCAGGAGGTGCTCGAACGCGTCACCCTGCGGCGCGTCGCCGACGAGCCGGGCGTCCGCCCCGCTCGTCGGCCACTGCTTCCCGGCCGCGGACCACCTGGTGACCGAGACCTTCTCCTGCGCCGCGACCGAGCGACGCGCCTCGCTCCTGCCCCGCGGCGAGGAGGGGCTGCCGCCCGTCGAGCGGCTGGCCCGCTTCCCGGTGCGCCTGGCCGATGGCGAGTACCGCGACCTCAGCCGCCTTCGGCTCGACGCCCGCCGTCTCGGCCGGTTCCGTGCCGGGCTGCGCCCGGCGGTGGCCGCGCAGGAGTCCCTGACGCGCTCCGCCCCCATGGACCTCGTCGAGGAAGGTGTCCGGCCCGGAGACTTCCGGGTCGGCGACCCGCTCGGGGCGGTGCTGCACATCCTCGTCACCGTGGACGGCCTGGGCGTGTACGCCGACGACGACGCACAGGTGGAGCATCCGGCGCTCGAGGACATGGCGATCACCGCGGCCCAACGCCTGCTGGGCCTCGCCCGCGGCACACTGCGCTCCCTTGCCCGGCCTCGGAAGAATCCCGCCGACGTGGAGCGCTTTGCATGATCATGCGTAAGGGTGCATACTCTTCCTATGTCTAAGGTCCTCACCTCCCTTCCGGCCGGCGAGCGTGTCGGCATCGCCTTCTCGGGCGGCCTCGACACCTCCGTCGCGGTCGCGTGGATGCGCGACAAGGGCGCCATTCCGTGCACGTACACCGCCGACATCGGCCAGTACGACGAGCCCGACATCGCCTCGGTGCCCGGCCGCGCCAAGACCTACGGCGCCGAGATCGCGCGCCTGGTCGACTGCCGTGCAGCGCTGGTCGAGGAGGGCCTGGCCGCGCTCACCTGCGGGGCGTTCCACATCCGCTCCGGCGGTCGCTCCTACTTCAACACCACGCCGCTCGGCCGCGCCGTCACCGGCACGCTGCTGGTCCGGGCGATGCTGGAGGACGACGTCCAGATCTGGGGCGACGGGTCGACCTTCAAGGGCAACGACATCGAGCGGTTCTACCGCTACGGCCTGCTCGCCAACCCGCAGCTGCGGATCTACAAGCCCTGGCTGGACGCGGACTTCGTGACCGAGCTGGGCGGCCGCAAGGAGATGTCGGAGTGGCTGCTCGCCCACGACCTCCCCTACCGCGACAGCACGGAGAAGGCGTACTCCACCGACGCCAACATCTGGGGTGCCACCCACGAGGCCAAGACGCTGGAGCACCTGGACACCGGCGTGGAGACCGTGGAGCCCATCATGGGCGTACGGTTCTGGGACCCCGAGGTCGAGATCGCCGCCGAGGACGTGACGATCGGCTTCGAGCAGGGCCGCCCGGTCACGATCAACGGCAAGGAGTTCGCCTCCGCCGTCGACCTCGTGATGGAGGCCAACGCCATCGGCGGCCGGCACGGCATGGGCATGTCGGACCAGATCGAGAACCGCATCATCGAGGCCAAGAGCCGCGGCATCTACGAGGCCCCCGGCATGGCGCTGCTGCACGCCGCGTACGAGCGTCTGGTCAACGCCATCCACAACGAGGACACCCTCGCCCAGTACCACATCGAGGGACGGCGCCTGGGCCGGCTCATGTACGAGGGCCGCTGGCTCGACCCGCAGGCCCTGATGGTCCGCGAGTCGCTCCAGCGCTGGGTCGGCGCGGCCGTCACCGGCGAGGTGACCCTGCGGCTGCGGCGCGGCGAGGACTACTCCATCCTCGACACCACCGGTCCCGCCTTCAGCTACCACCCGGACAAGCTGTCCATGGAGCGCACCGAGGACTCGGCCTTCGGCCCGGTCGACCGGATCGGCCAGCTCACCATGCGCAACCTGGACATCGCCGACTCCCGCGCCAAGCTGGAGCAGTACGCCGCGATCGGCCTCATCGGCGCAGGCACGCCCGCCGTCGGTGCCGCGCAGGCCGCCGCCACCGGCCTGATCGGCAGCATGCCGGAGGGCGGCGCGGAGGCCATCGCCTCCCGCGGCGAGGGCTCCGACGACGCGATGCTGGACCGGGCCGCGATGGAGTCCGGCACGGACTAGGCGGGTTGCCCGGATCGGGCCGGGCCCCGCGAGCCCGGCGCGATCCGAACGGAAGAACGGAAGACCCTGACCGTGGACGCCCGCTCTTCGGACGGAAGGCCCGGCACCGCCTCGGCGCGGTGCCGGGCCTCTCACTCTCCGCCGGGCGCGCGGGCCGGGCCCTGCCGCGGCCGGCCCGGCCCGAGGCCGCTCCCGCGGCGGGCCCCCTTCCGGTCGGCGGCGCCCACGGTCTCGACGGCGGTGCCGCCGCCGCGGGGCGCTCGCCCTCGGGGGCCGGCGATCGTCCACGACTGGGCTGCGGTTCGACCTCACGCCCCTCCCCCCGACGGCGTCTGCCGCACCCGCGCCCACCGACGCTCGGGGAGGCCGCTTCAGCCCGACCTCCGTCCGGCCGTACGAGGCCGCAGGCCACCGGCGGAGCCCGCTCAGAGGCGGCGCCGCCCGCCGGTCCCCGTACCCCGCGTACGACATCCTGCCCCCTGCCTTGCCCGAAAGTTCCTTGCCCCCGGCGCCTGTGCCCCCGTCCCATGGAGGGAGAGCTACCGGAGGAGTGGACTGACCGTCATGCGCGCGCGCCCGCAGGAGAACTCGGAACGAGACACGGGGGCCAAGCCCGCGAGGAACCGTCCGCTGGTTCCCGCCACCCCGACGGCAGCCTCTCTCCTCGACCTCCAACGCACGGCGGGCAACACGGCCGTGGCGCGGATGCTCGACCTCGAGCGCCACAGCCACGGCCCGGGCTGCGGGCACGGGACCGCGGAGGCGGATACGGCACCGGTGCAGCGCTCCGCCGTGCACGACGTGCTGCGCACACCCGGCGCCCCGCTGGAGCCGGTGCTGCGGGCGGAGATGGAGGCCCGGCTCGGCGCGGACTTCTCGGACGTGCGCATGCACACCGACCAGGCGGCCCGGCGCTCGGCCGCCGAGATCGGTGCCCGCGCGTACACCTCGGGCAGTCACGTGGTCGTCGGCGAGGGCGGCGCCGACCGGCACACCCTCGCGCACGAGCTGACGCACGTCGTCCAGCAGCGCAGCGGACCGGTCGCCGGCACCGACCGCGGCGACGGCCTGCGCGTCAGCGACCCCGGTGACCGCTTCGAGCGCGAGGCGGAGGCCAACGCCCACCGCGCCCTGGCCGCCGCGCTCCCCGCGGCCCCGCGGGCGGAGGCGCACGAGGCCGGCGCCCCGGGCCGGGAGCAGCAGGCTCAGGCCGCCCCGGCCGTCCAGCGGGCCCCCACGTTCCACCAGACGGAACAGACCGCCGAGTCCGACCGGGACGTCGCCCTGCGGATGCTGGACCGTGTCGCCCGTACCGCCGAGCGCGTCATCATCGCCACGCAGCCGAAGGCCAAGGGCAAGTTCACCCCTCATCTGGCCGTCAACCTGCTGCCCGACGGCACCCTGGGCATCGCGGGCAACACCGGCAAGCGGCTGGTCACCGAAGAGCAGCGCCAGAAGATCGACGCCGAGGTCAGGAAGTTCGCCGACGGCAGCGCACCCAGGGCCGGTCACCACGGCTGGGGTTCGAGCTCGGGGGAGCGGCAGCGGGAGCGGCAGGACCGCAGCAAACTCCGTGCCCTGGACTCCGGATCGTACGAAGAGGTCCACACCGAGTCGCCCGAACTGTCCGCGATCCGGGAGGCGATGCACAGGCCCCTCACCTGGTTCGCCGTCGGCAGGAAGGACAAGAAGCCCGCCCAGCACGGAGAGATGACGCTCCTGGGCGAGCAGGTCGCCGCCTGGAAGCGGAACCCCGGGGACCCGAACGCGCCCCGGACGGTGCACATGGGCGGCGTCAAACTGGCCTGCCTCGCCTGCGAGTGGGCCTTCGACGCGGTCAACAAGCACATCGGCGAGCCACTCGGTTACCGGGTGGTCGCCGCCGGGGCCCACGGGCAGTTCTTCCCCAACTGGGGCATGCCCGAATGGATGCAGAGGGAGCCCGCCGTGGTCGCAGAGATGAGCGCCAAGGCACACGCGATCGGTGCCGAACTGGCCGACGGGGTGATCAAGGGCGACATGGCCGTGGGGGACTTCCACCACGACCCCGCGGATTCCGTGTCGGAGTACGAGTCGGACTCCGACTGACCTTCCGGGCGAGGTCCGCGGGCGGCCGGTGCGGGGTGGAGAGCCCGTAACAACCGTGTGGGCATGGCGCCCTGACGCTCGGTCAGGGCAGGATGGACGTCACATCGCGCCGCGATGCGGCCGCGCCGGCGGCCGTGCCCAGACCGGGGAGCCTCGACGCCATGCCCGACCGGACACCCGACCGCCTGCCCACGGCCCTGGTGGTCGGTGCGAGCGCCGCGGGCCTGTTCGCCGCGGCGGCGCTGAGCGAGTTCGCCGAGGTCACGATCGTCGAGCGGGACAGCCTCCCCGCCGGCGTCGCGCCCCGCCGCGGCGTGCCCCAGGCCCGGCACGCGCACCTGGTGTGGAGCGGCGGGGTGCGCGCCTTCGACGACCTGCTGCCCGGTGTCGTCGACGACGTCGTGGCCAGGGGCGGCCGGCTCGTCCGCATCATGGGCGACATGGTCTCGCGCGCCCCCAACGAGGTCTGGTTCCGCCGCTTCCTCGCCCCGCACCACCGCAATCTGGTCTGTTCCCGGAACCTGCTCGACGCCGTCCTGCGCGACCGGGTGCTCGCCCACCCGCGGATCACGCTCCGGCAGGCCACGACCGCCCTCGGGCCGACGGGCGACGCCCGCCGCGTCACCGGTCTGCGGGTCCGGGACACGACCGGCGAGCGCACCCTGACCGCCGACCTCGTCGTCGACGCATCGGGACGCGGCTCCCGTGCCCCGCAGTGGCTCGAAGCCCTCGGGCTCCCGCGCGTCGTCGAGCGCAGGGTCGACGCCGGCATCACCTACGCAACCCGCCTCTACCGGGCCCCCGGCACCACCGCCGGCACCCGCTTCCCCCTCGTCAACGTGCAGGCCAACCCGGCGAAGGCACCGGGCCGGGGCGGCATCGTCCTGCCCGTCGAGGGCGGCCGCTGGATCGTCACCCTCGCCGGGACCCGCGGCGGGGAGCCGACCGGCGACCCGGACGCCTTCGTGGAGTTCGCCCGGCGCCTGGGAGACCCCGTCATCGCCAGACTGATCGAGCAGGCCGAAGCCGTCGGCGGCGTCACCGTGACCCGCGGCACGGCCAACCAGCGCCGCCACTACGAGAAGATGCGGCGCCGGCCCGACGGATTCCTGGTCGTCGGTGACGCCGTCGCCGGCTACAACCCCGTGTACGGCCACGGACTGACCGTGGCGGCACAGAGCGCCGCCGCCGTCCGCGACCTGCTGCGCGGAACCGGCTTCCCGGTCCCCGGCGGCATGCGTCGCCTCCAGCGTGCCGCCACCCGCCCCGTCTCGGCCGCCTGGAACCTCGCGGTCGGACAGGACGCCTTCTATCCGGACGCCACCGACACCGCGCCGAGCCCCGCACAACGGCTCCTCGCGCGGTACGTCGACCGGGCGGTGGCCACGGGAGCCCGCAACCCCCGCGCCCTGAGCGCCCTGCTGGACGTCATGAGCCTGGAGGAACCGGCCACCCGCCTGTTCGCACCCGACATGCTGCTCCCCATGCTGTTCGGGCCCAGGAAGAAGCACCTGACGGGACCGCCGCTGACGGAGGCGGAGTGGGAGGCGGCCCTGCCGTAGACCGCTCCAAGCCGCCTCTCACTAGGTAGACTGACCTACCTAGTGAGAGGGGTGGTCTGTGATGAGCGAGACCGGCGCCGCGGCCCCGCGGCCCACCAGGCGGCGGGGTGCCGCGCGGGAGCGGCTGCTCGCCGCCGCGTCGCGCCGCTTCTACGCGGACGGCGTGTGCGCGACCGGCATCGACACGATCACCGCCGAGGCGGGCGTGGCGAAGATGAGCCTGTACAACAACTTCTCCTCCAAGGCCGACCTGGTCAGGGCCTACCTCGATGCCCGGCACGAGGAGTGGCTCGGCCTGTACCGCCGGCGGCTGGAACGGGCCGCGGACGCCCGTGACGGCGTGCTGGCCGTCTTCGACGCCTACGCCGACCACGCGGCGTTCGCCTACGAGCACGGCTTCCGCGGCTGCGGGCTGCTGAACGCGGCGGCCGAGCTGCCCGCCGGGGACGAGGGACGGGCCGTCGTGCGCCGGCACAAGGAGGAGGTCGAGGCCCTGCTCGCCGGGCACGTCGGCCAACTGCTGCCCGGACGGCCCGAGGAGGCCCGCGCGACGGCCGAGCACCTGGCGTTCCTGCTGGAGGGCGCGATGGCACGCGCCGGACTCGAGGGCGCCGGCACGCGCCTGGAGCACGCCCGGGCGATGGCGGCGGACCTGCTGGACCGGCTGTGACCCGGGCGCCCCGGTGGCAAGGGGGTCGGTGTGCGTGCTGGTGGCGTCGGCGCTGTGGGGGACCACCGGGACGGCCGCGGCCTTCGCCCCGGGCGTGGGACCCCTCGCGATCGGGGCGGCCGCCATGGGGCTGGGCGGCCTGCTCCAGGCACTCGTGGCCGCGACGCGTATCGCCCGGCAGGCGCCGCGGCTGCGGGCACGCGGCGGCGTCGTCCTGCTCGGCGCCCTGGCGGTCGGAGCCTACCCGCTGGCCTTCTACACCTCGATGCACCTGGCGGGGGTCGCGGCCGGCACGGTCGTGTCGATCGGTTCCGCCCCGCTCGCCTCGGCCCTCGTCGAGCGGGTCGTGGACGGGCGCCGGCTGACTCGCCGCTGGACGGCCGGCGCCGCCCTGGGCCTGTCGGGTACGGCCCTGCTGTGCGCGGCCGAGGCGACGCGGGCCCACTCGGGTCCCGGCGCCCACTCCGCCGCGCCGACCGTGCTCGGGGTGGGACTGGGGCTGGTGGCCGGTCTCACCTACGCCCTGTACTCCTGGGCGGCCCACCGGCTGATCAGCGGCGGTGTCACTTCCGGTGCGGCCATGGGCACCGTCTTCGGCCTGGGCGGGCTGCTGCTCCTGCCCGTCCTGCTGGCCACCGGCGCCCCGCTCCTCGACTCGTGGTCCCATGCGGCTGTCGGGGCCTACCTGGCGCTGGTGCCCATGTTCGCCGGTTACGTGCTGTTCGGCTGGGGCCTCGCGCATGTCCCGGCGAGCACCGCGACCACGCTCTCACTGCTGGAGCCCGCGGTCGCCGCCGTCCTGGCCGTCCTGGTGGTCGGCGAACGCCTGCCCCTGCCGGGCTGGGCCGGGATCGCCGCGGTCGTCGGCTGCCTCGCCGTGCTCACCGTGCCGGCCCGGGCCGCCCGTACCCCCCGGCCGGCCGCCGCACTCACTTGTACTGGGCGAGCTGAATCAGGTTGCCGCACGTGTCGTCGAGCACCGCTGTGGTGACCGGACCCATCTCCACCGGCTCCTGGGTGAAGCGCACCCCCAGACCGCGCAGCCGGTGGAACTCGGCGTGCACGTCCTCGACGGCGAAGGAGGTGAGCGGGATGCCGTCCGCGACCAGCGCGGTCCGGTACGGCTCCACCGCGGGGTGGCTGTCGGGTTCCAGCACCAGTTCCGTGCCGTCGGGGTCCTCCGGCGACACCACGGTCAGCCACCGGTGCTCGCCGAGCGGGACCTCGGCCTTCTTCACGAAGCCCAGCACCTCGGTGTAGAAGCGCAGGGCCTTGTCCTGGTCGTCGACGAAGACGCTGGACAGGTGGATCTTCATGGAGTGCTCTCCGGCGCATCGGGCCTGAGCCATCGGGTCATGATGTCCTCAAGCGGTGCGGTGTTCAGGTCGTGGAACTTGTAGCGGCCCTCGCGGCGCACCCGGACCAGGCCCGCGGCTTCCAGCACGGCCAGGTGCTGGCTGACCGCCTGGCGGGACAGTCCCAGGCCGTGCCTGGCCGTCAGGCGCCCGCACATCTCGAACAGGGACTGCCCGTCCCGTTCCGCCAGCTCGTCGAGGATGCGCCGGCGGGTGGGGTCGGCCAGCGCCTTGAAGACATCTTCCGGCACGGTCCCACGATAGGCAAGTCGCCGCTTGCCTGACAATCTCCGGGCCGGTGCCGGCCGTGTCCCGGGTGCGCGCGGGGGAAGCCGCCGACGCCGAGCGTGGTCCGTCCCGGGTCAGGTCCGCGTCCGGTCGCGGGGGGCCGACAGGTCGTCCAGTTCGGCGGCGAAGAGCAGGGCGGGGTCGAAGCCCATGCCGGCGAAGTGGCCCGCGAGTTCCAGGGACAGCACGCCGTGCAGCCGGGTCCAGAAGACCAGGGCCCTGTGGAGGGCCGCGGGCGGAGCGGTGTGGCCGCCGGCCCACTCCCGGTGGTCCCGCAGGTGGATGCCGAACGCGGTCTCCCGGCCCTCGGGATCCCGCTCCGTGCAGGCGTCGAGCAGGAGGGCCATGATCTGGTCGGCGATCCCGGTGATGTCCTCGGGGGCGTGGTAGCCGGGGACGGGAGTGCCGTAGATGAGGAGGTACCGCTGGGGGTCCTCCAGGGCCCAGTCGCGCAGCGTGTGTGCCAGTGCGGCGAGGTCGGCCCCGGCGGCGCGGGACGCGCCGAGCGCACCGGCGAGACTGCGGTAGGCGTCCCGGACGAGTTCGGTGATCAGGTCGTCGCGGTTGGCGAAGTAGCGGTAGAGGGCGGGGCCGCTCATGCCCATCCGCTTGGCGATCGCGTTGAGGGAGAGGGCGGACACCCCCGCCGCGGCGATCTGCTCCCAGGCGTGCTCCTTGATCTCCGCGCGGACCTGGACGCGGTAGCGCTCGCGCGGGTTCTGCGGGTCCGGCTTCTCCATGGCGTGCCTCCCGCCTCCTGTCCCGGGTCCTGGCGCGCCGCCGGCCGGGCCTGAGTCCGAGGCGGCTGCGAACGCGGTCGCCGCCCGTGCGCGGCTACGCTCTCAAGGTTTCGTTAGAGGCTATCACCAAGGCTGTTGACCTCTCACTCGACATAGCGTTATAACTTCTAACGATCGCGCCACCATCTAGCTCATCCTGTCGCCCCGCCCACGAGAGGGTCACCATGCCGGGCAAGCCTCGTAAGTCCCGTACTCGCCGCAGCGCCGTCCGTGCCGCCCTGCCCACCGTCCCGCTCGTCACCGGTGCGCTCGGCACCGCGGTCGTGCCCGCCGGTGCCGCCCCGCAGCAGCACGCCGCGTCCCTCACCTGCCAAGGGCAGGGCGTCGACCCGGACGCGCGCGTCCGCCACCGGACCGAGACCGTGATCCACGCACCGTTGCGCACCGTCTGGAAGCTCCAGACCGACGTCGAACGATGGCCCGCCTGGCAGGCTTCCGTGACGAGCGCGGAACGCCTCGGCCGCGGCCCCTTCCGGCCGGGCTCGGCGTTCCGGTGGGTCACCCCGGTGCCCCCGAACCCGGCGACCGGCGCCACCAGGCTCGACATCACCTCGACCGTCCGGCAGCTCAGGTACGGCTCCTGCGTCCGCTGGACCGGCCCCGCGGTCGGTGAGGGCCTGCGCATCGACGGCGTCCACGTATGGACCTTCACCAGGGTCCGGGGCGGTGTCCGGGTACGGACCGAGGAGACCCACACCGGTCCTCAGGTCGACGCCGACGTCCCCGAGGCGACCGAGATCCTCCGCCAGGGTCTCGAAGCGTGGCTGACCGATCTGAGGACGGCGGCCGAAGCACGCTCGGGCGGGGCCGGTCAGCCGTCGTGATGCCTGCCGGGCGGCAGGCCGTCGCGGTGCGCCGCTCAGCGCCGGTAGGCGGCCACCGCGAGCCGTACGAACGACCGGATCAACGGGTTCGTCTCCCCCTCGTTCCACGCGACCACCGCGGGGTTCGGCGGTATCCCGGTCAGCGGTACGACGGTCAGCCCCTCCGGCACCTCGTGGTCCACCAGGGTCATGCCCACCGTGCCGTTCCACAGGACCGCCTGCCGGCACTCGTGGACGGTCCGTACCACCGGACCTCCGCGGCGCCCGCCTCCGCTCCAGTACTCCTGCCAGAGCGGATCGGTGCCCTCCGGGAACAGGAACCAGCGGCGGCCGGCGAGTTCGGCCGGGTCCAGGCTGTCGCGGCCGGCCAGCGGATCATCGGCGCGCAGCAGCGCGCCCACCGGATCGGCGCGCAACGTCCGCACCTCCAGGCCGGTTTCGTCGAACGGCCCGCGGGTCAGGGCGACGTCGACCAGCCCCGCGTGCAGTCCGCAGGTGGGGTCGGTCAGATCGGTGTCGCGGACCCGGACCTCGACGTGCGGGTGCCGCAGGCGGTAGGCGTCGGCCAGCCGCGCCGCCGCCGGGTCGCCGCTGTCCCCGAGGATGCCGATCGTGACGGTGGCGGCGCCCGCGGCGGCGGCCACGCGGGCGCCGGCCCGGTCGGCCCGGTCCAGCAGGGCCCGAGCCTCCTCCAGCAGGACCGCCCCGACCGCGGTGAGCGTGACACCGGCGGAAGACCGGACGAACAGCGGGGCGCCCACCTCGGCCTCCAGACGTCTGATCGCCCGGCTCAGCGGAGGCTGGCTCATGTGCAGCCGGGCGGCGGCCCGCCCGAAGTGGAGTTCCTCGGCGACCGCCACGAAATAACGCAGCGTGCGTAGCTCCATGGTGCAACGATACCCAGACGGTATCGAGGCGCCGGAACGGGTCTTGGACAGGTGCGGCGCCCCGGCAGTGGAATCGAGACATGAACGCCGAACCCGCCACCGCCGAACCCGCCACCGCCGAACCCGCCACCGGCGACATGACCGCCGAACCGACCGCCGCTCCGTCCGGCGCCGGCCCCGCCGTGTCGGTGGTCGGACCGGACGACGGAGAGACGATCCTGCTCGGCACCACACGCCTGCGGATCCTCGAGGACGGCAGCACCACCGGGCACCGCCTCGGCATCGCCGAGTCCGTCCTCGCGCCGCACACGCCCGGCCCCCCGCAGCACCGCCACGCCCAGCACGACGAGGGGTTCTACGTCATCTCCGGCACGGTGCGGTTCACCGTGGGGGAGAAGGACCACGACGCCACCGCGGGCACCCTCGTGATGGTGCCGCCCGGAGTCCCGCACACCTTCGCCAACACCACCGGCCGGCCCGCCGTCATGCTCAGCACCTTCACGCCGGACCTGTACGTGCAGTACTTCCGGGACCTGCGGGACATGCTCGCCGGCGGTGCCGCACCGACCCCGCAGGCGAGCATCCGGACGATGAGCCGCTACGCCACCGAGCCCGCCGTCGACTTCGCCCGGCGGCCGCCGGAGCACCACCGTCCGGCCGCCGGCGCCGACCCGCACGACGAACACCGCTGAAGAGGCCCCTCCTTCCACGCCCTTGAGCCCACCCGCAACCGACAGCAGCGACGAACGGGACGATGAACGCCGCATATTGGATCCTTGCAAGCCTGCTCGCGCTCTTCTACCTCTACGGGGGCGCACTGAAAGCGACCCGGAGCCGCGAGCGGCTCCGGCCGATGATGGCGTGGGTGGACAGCATGCCGATGCCCGTGGTCAGGGCCCTCGGACTGACCGAGGTGCTCGGCGCGTTCGGGCTGGTCCTCCCTCCGCTGACCGGTGTCGCTCCGTGGCTCGCGACGGTCGCCGCCGTCGGGTTCGTGGTCCTCCAGATCGGTGCGACCAGGGTGCACCTGAGCCGCGGCGACCGCCGCATCGCCCTGAACATCACACTGCTGCTCACCGCCGCCGTGACCGTCTGGCCGGCGACGGGGTGGCTCTGACGCCGCTACGCCCGCTGCCTGCGTCCGAACTTCTCGACGGCGGCGGGCGTGACCGGCGTGAAGAAGTTGACGAGGTTGCCGTCCGGATCGCGGAACAGCAGGGACCGGTTCCCCCACGGCATGGTGGTGGGTCCGCCGACCACGTCATCGAGGAGGCCGGCGAGGTTCTCGTGGACCCGGTCGACGTCGTCGACCAGGAACTCGATGATCACGCTGTGGTTGTCGGCCGGGCGGGCGGAGTCCGGCGCGAAGAGCGGGACGGTGCGGGTACTGGCGATGGCGAGGGTCGCACCGGGGGTGCGGACCTCGGCGAAGTCCTCGGTGGCCCAGACCGCCGTCGTACCGGTCGCCTTCTCGTAGAAGCCGACCAGGCGTGCCACATCGCCGGTGATGACGCGGACCGAGACGAAGTCCATGGTGTTCTCCCTTGCTCGACCGGTGGATCCGTCCACCGGTGGCTCTGCTGACGAGCGGCCCCGCCGACCCCGGGTCCCGGTGACGGGATGTTCGGCGGCGGGGATTTCCGTTGCGTCTCCGAAGGTAGGACAAATAGAGGACAGAAACGGTCCAGTATTCTCGCTTTAGACTCGTCCCATGTCCCGACCCACCGGCCGCGTCCTGACTCTTCTGGAACTGCTGCAGTCGGGCGGCGTCCGGACCATGGCCGAACTCGCCGACCGCCTCGGCGTCGACCCGCGCACCGTGCGCCGGTACGTGGACCACCTGGTCGACCTCGACGTGCCGGTCGAGGCGGTGCGCGGCCGCTACGGCGGCTACCGGCTCGCACCCGGTCACCGGCTGCCCCCGCTCATGCTGAGCGACGACGAGGCGCTCGCCGTGCTGCTCGGCCTCGCTGTCGCACGCCGGTCGGGACCGGCGGCGACGGCGGTCACCGCAGGTGAGACGGCGGCGGCCAAGATCCGGCGGGTACTGCCCGAGCGCGTCGCCCGCCGGCTCGACACGGTGCTGGGGTCCCTCGCCTTCACGGCGCCGCCCGGCGAGTTCGCGGTACCCGACCCCTCGGTCCTGCTGACCCTCGCCGACGCGGTGCGCCACGGCCGGCCCGTCTCGGTCAAGTACACCGACCGCAACGGCAGGCGCAGCGACCGCACGCTGCACCCGTACGGGCTCGTGGCCCACTCGGGCCGGTGGTACGTCACCGGCGCCGATCCGGGCATCGGCGAGGACCGTACCTTCCGGCTCGACGGCATCACCGACGCGCGGACCCTGCCCGGCTCGTTCGAGGCCCCGGCCGGTCCCGACCCGGCCCAGCGCGTCCTGACCGGGTTCGCCACCGCCGCGTACCGGCACGAGGTGACGCTGCGGATCCATGGGACGCCGGAGCAGATCCGGGCCCGGTTCCCCGCCGCCCTCGCCAACCTGGAGGAGCTGGACGCCGCGCCGGACGCGGACCTGACGCCGGAACCGGACCCGGTGCCGGACTCGGCCTCCGGGCCGGTCCCGCTTCCGGAGCCGGACCCGCTCGCCGGGCCGCCCTCGCGCCCAGGGCTCTCCTCGGGCTCCGGGCCGCCCTCGGGCTCCGGGCCGGACGCCGCTCCCTCCGCCGCCCGGTGGTTCCGCGTCGCATTGCGGGTCGAGCGGCTCGACTGGCTGCCCGGACTGCTGGCCTCGCTCGACCGGCCGTTCGTCATCGAACGCCCCGGCGAACTGCGCGACCTCGTGGCCGCGCTCGCCGACCGCCTGGCGCACCACGCCCGCCGCACCTGACCGGCGAGGCAGCGCCCGCCGGGCCCCTGCCGGGCGAGGCGGCGTGCTCCGGACCGCTCCTCTACCGGCGCTCGGAGTGATGGAGTTTGCGGGCGGCCTCGTGACGGTTGTGGACGCCGAGTTTGTTCAGCACCGCGCCCACGTGGTGCCCGGCCGTCTTGGGCGTGATGTAGAGGCGGGCGGCGATCTCGGCGTCCGCCAAACCCTCGTTCAGCAGCTTCAGTACGTCCAGCTCCCGGTTGGTCAGTCCGTACGGATTGGCCCGTGTGGCCGCTCGGGGGCCCCGCCGTACCGGGCGGACGCCTCGGGCCCGCATCAGGGCGCGGGTGTACGCGACGGCCGGCCGCGCCCCGAGGCCCTCGAAGGCGTCCAGGGCCTGGTCCAGCGCGCCCGCGTCCCCGGACAGACGCGCCAGCGCGGCGTCGTGGGGACAGCCGAGCCGCTCCCAGTGTTCCGCGGCGCCCGCCCAGTCGCCGGCCAGCTCCAGCGCGTACGGCTCGGCCGCAGGAACCCCCGGGGGAGTGCCCCCGGCGCGACGGATCCAGCAGGCCAGCGGCCCGGACAGCCAGGGATGGCTGCGCTCCTCCAGCGCGGCCAGCCCGCGTCGTGCCTCCGCCTGCACCCTCTCCTGATCACCGGCGAGCCAGGCCGCCTCGACCCGGGCCTCCCAGCCCGGACCCGTGTCCAGCAGACAGCCGGGGTCGACCAGGCCCGCCGCCTGCTCCAGCAGGGGCCACACCTGCCCCTTGCCCTGGCGGGCCCGCACCAGCCCCAGCACGGTCAGCGCCAGGGCCCGGACGACCGGCGGCGAACCGGGATGGCGCAGGACCTTCTGCGCGGCGCCGGCGGCCTGGGGCCACAGGCCGCGGTTCAGCAGTCCCCAACTGTCCCAGGCCTGCGTCCACAGCAGGTAGGTCAGCAGGTCACGGTCGAGGCAGTAGGCCTCCGCCCGGCCCACGGCCGCGGTGGTCCGGGCGGCGTCGCGCCGCAGTGCGCTGAACCAGGCCATGATGACCGTCAAGAGGGCCGCGTCCACCGGCAGGTCCTGTGCGATGGCGCTCGCCACCGCCTGCTCGCAGTCCTCCCAGCCGTCCTCCTGGCACAGCAGCCGCGCCGCCGCGGTATGGAAACGCGCCTGGACGACCACGCCCGCGTCGCCGAAGCGTTCGCCGAGCGCGGTCGCCTTCTCGGCGTACGCGGCCGCCACCGGCACCGGGGCGTGCTCGTAGCAGGCCAGCTGGCACAGGTTCAGGTATGCCCCGGCCAGCTCCCGGCTTGGCCGCAGCCGCTCGAGCACCCGCACCGCGTCCAGGCCGGTCCGCCCGGCCTCGGCGGTGCGCCCGGCCGGCCACAGCCAGGACGACAGCCAGCGCAGGTCGTCGCCCTCGCGCAGCCGGTCACCCAGCTCATGACGCAGCCCCACCGCCGCGCGGCGGGAAGCGATCCCGTCGTCCAGTCTGCTGGACAGCAGGCACGCCCGCGAATGGCCCTCCAGCAGGGCCGCCCGCCGGCCTGGCGGCAGGCGGTCGGCGTGGCGCAGGGAACGGGCGTACTGGGCGGCCGCCTCGCGGTGCGCGCCCAACGCGGCGGCGCGGGCGGCCGCCGCGGGGGCGTACTCCAGCACGGCCGCCGGATCCCTTGCGGCCTCGGCGTGATCGGCCAGCAGCGCGAGGTCGTCCACGGCGACGGGACCTGATCGCATGGCCGCCAGTACGTCCCGGTGCACGCGCAGCCGGCGGGCGGCGGGGACGGCCTCCAGCACCGCCCGCCGGGTCAGTTCATGGCGGAACTCGCTCACCTGCCCGTCGGTGCGGACGACCCCGCAGGCGACGGCCTCCTCCAGCGCCCCCTCCGCGTCCGGCAGGATGCCGGTCAGCAAGGGCAGCGAGACCCGGGAGCCCAGGACGGCCAGCACGTCGACCACCGTGCGGGTCGCGGCCGAAAGGCCCGCCAAACGTCCGGCGACGGCCTCACGCACCGTCGCCGGGATCGCCTCTGCCGGGGCGGCGAGGATCTCGGCGACGATGAACGGATTGCCCGCGGAGACCTGGTACAGCTCTTCGGCGTCGATGGCGTGTCCTGCGGCGAGCCGGGCCACGGCCCGTCGGCTCAGCGGGGCCAGGTCGTGGCGGTGTACCCACGGATAGCGGGCGAGAGTGCCGAGGAGCGCGGTGAGATCGTGGGTGCGCCCGATCTCGTCGTCGCGGTAGGTGGCGACCACCAGCGCGGGGACCTCCGGCAGGCGCCGGGCCAGGTAGCGCAGCAGGTCCATCGTCGCTTCGTCGGCCCAGTGGACGTCCTCCACGACCAGCAGACTGGGGCAGACGCTCAGGTCGGCCAGGAGGCGGTCGAAGACCTCGTCGGCGCGGCAGGCGCCGGCCAGCGCACGGGTCAGTGCCGTGCGCACGGCCCGGCCCAGGCGGGGGGCGAAGTCCATCACGGGGCCCAGCGCGCGGGGGGTGGACAGCGGGTCGCAGGCCCCGACCAGGACCCGGATGTGGGGATCCGCCATCTGGGCCAGACGGTGCACGACGGTGGTCTTGCCGATGCCGGCCTCGCCGCGCACAAGGGCAACGCCCCCAGGACCGCTTACGGCCTCGTGCAGGTGACCGGTGAGGTCCTGGAGCACAGCCTCTCGCTCCAGCAGGTCCATCACCAGCCAGTTTCCCTCCGGGGCCAAAGCCGCGCAAAAGATCCAGACGGGTCAGGTCAGGCCGACCGGTGGGGTGGCGTCATGGGATGCCGGGATGAAAGGTGGGGGATGCCCGGGTGGAAGATGGGGGGCTCGCCCGATGCGTCCCCCGGCCGCGGCGTGGAACGCTGTCGAAAGAGTTCCAGAACCCGGGGCTCCCGGTTCGCGGCTCGAAACAGGCCCGTGCAGAGCATGCCGACCTACCCCGCCTTCGAAATGCCTGCGGCAGTGAATTCAGCCCGGCAGTGAAAGGCGTCTCCGGCTGCCGTCGCCTTTCGGACTGTCCGCCTATCGGCAGGGATCCGCCTCATCGGAAAGAATCGTCATGATCAAGCACATCGCAAAGCGTACGGCGCTGCTGACCGCATCGGCTGCCCTGGCCGCTGGTGGCGCGCTGGCGCCCTCCGCCGCCTTCGCCTCCCCGGAACCCGCAGGCACCCATGCGACAGTGCCGTACGACAACGGCCACCACGGGCACGGTAACGGCAAGAGGCAGAACAACAACAACAATAACAACAACAACGGCAGGGGAGCGAACAACAACAACAATAACAACAACAACGGCAGGGGAGCGAACAACAACAACAATAATAACAACGGCGGAGGTGGGAACAACAACAATAATAACAACAACAACGGGGGAGGGGCGAACAACAACAATAATAACAACAATAACGGCGGGGGAGCGAACAACAACAACAATAACAACAATGGCGGAGGTGGGAACAACAACAACAACAATAACAACAACAACGGGGGAGGGGCGAACAACAACAATAATAACAACAACGGCTGAACTTCAGCAGTCCGGCCGGGTGGGATCACCCGGCCGGACCTGCATGTCTGCGGCAGTGCGCGATTCACGACCCCGCGTTCTGATTGCAGTTGATGTTCTGCGTTCCGCTGAAGGTGTTGCCCTGGCCGACCTGCCCCATCGGGTAGCAGACCTGAATGATTGACGTGGTACCCAGGATCGAGAGGAGCCCGCCGCCCTGGCCCTGGGTGGTACCGACATTGTTGTTATTGTTGTTGTTCACCTCGCCAGTGCCGTTGTTGTTATTGTTGTTGTTCACGCCTCCGTTGTTGTTGTTATTGTTGTTGTTGTTGTCTCGCACGGCGGTGCAGCTGTCTCCCAGCCCGACCTGTTCCAGCGGGAAACAGGCGTCGAGGAGGGACCTGGCGCCCACGAGCGAGAGGATTCCTCCGTCGCCCTGCGCCTGGGCGCCCCCGCTGCTGAAAAGCACCGCTGCCGCCGCAGCGACACTGATCGTGGCAAAACGCTTCCTGAGCCTCACTCGACCGACCTTTCGTCGTCCTGTCGCCGAACCCTGAGTTGCAGTGGTCAGGATGGCGACGGCAGGCGTGGGGCGATCACAAGGCACGCTGCGGTCCGCTTCTTTTCCCCCGTACAGCCGCTCCGTCGGCGCAGCCGCCGCCGGGTCCGGCTCCGCTTTGGGTGTGGTCCTGAAGATCTCCCGGACGGCTGGTACGCGGTGTGCCGGCCCGGAAGTGTCGTGTCCCGGCCAGCACGTCCGGGACACGCGTCATCCGTGCCGCCTCATGTGCCGCTCTGGGCGTCCCGTTCACCTCTCGACGCGCCGATCACGGCCGGTTCGCGTTCTTGCCGCCCGGTCGGGGTGCCGTCACCGTCGACATGTCCGCTTGTCGATGGAAGGGATTCCACTTGGCCGCACCCGCCGCCCCAGGTCCGCAGAACCGCCTCGACGAATGGCAGGGCCAGATCCTTCTGGGCCTTGCCCGGCTGATACAGAACATGCTGGCCGGCCGGCGCAAGCGGCTGGACGTCGCCCTGCGCAACTGGGCCATGCGCGGCGCCCACGCCCACGGCGTCGACCCGCGCGTGATCACCCGGGCGGTCGGGCTGAGCGACGCACAGGTGCGCAAGGCGCTGGGCGGCGGAAAGCCCGGCGGCGAGCAGAAAAACGGTGAGCAGAAAAACGGCGGGTAGCAAAGGCGAGCAGAAAACAGTGAAGGCCCGGCGGAAACCGGGCCTTCACTTTCTCGTAGCGGGGACAGGATTTGAACCTGCGACCTCTGGGTTATGAGCCCAGCGAGCTACCGAGCTGCTCCACCCCGCGTCGACACCGTGAACTGTACGGCATCGGCCCGCCCAGGGCGAACCGGGTCCGGTTCACGGTCCGGGATGCCCCGGTTCAAGCCGGTTCGGGCTGCGGTTCGGCGGCCTGGGAGTCGGGGGAGTCGTGCTGGCCCGAGCGCGGTCCCGGCAACGGAGCCGGCACCGGCTGCGCGTCCCACGGCTTGGTGGTCCGCACGTAGAAGAAGATCACCGATCCCATCGCCACGATGAGGAGCGGTCCGAACAGCCACGGGAGATCGGCCATCTGCCGCGGGAGCCAGCGGTAGGCCACCAGGAGCGCGGTGAAGACCGTGGCGCCGTAGGCGACGAACCGGACGCCCGAGCGGTCCCACCCGCGTGCGAACGCGCGCATCGCCGCCTCGACCGTGAGCGCGAACACCACCCCGGCGACGAGGTCCGAGCCGTAGTGGTAGCCGAAGCCGAGCGTCGCGGTGAGGGTGGCGACCAGCCAGAACGCGCCCGCGAAGCGCATCGCCCGGGAGCCCTTGCGGGAATGGATGAAGAGCGTCATCGCCCAGGCCGTGTGCAGACTGGGCATGCAGTTGCGCGGGGTGATCTCGTCGAACGGGATCGCGTGCGGGACGCCGATCGGCGGCATGGTGTGGGGCCACAGATCGGCCGTGGCCCAGTGACCGCCGTCGGCGCCGTAGGCGAAGACCGGTCCGACGACCGGGAAGATCATGTAGACGGCCGGCCCCAGCAGACCGATGACCAGGAAGGTCCGCACCAGGTGATGGGCCGGGAAGCGGCGCTCGGCGGCCACGTGACGCAGCTGGTACAGCCCCACGAGGGCCGCCGCCAGCGGGAGCTGGCCGTACACGAGGTGGAGACCGTGGGAGCCGATCGGCCCGCTGGCCTCCACGAGCCGCCCCACCAGCCACGACGGGTTGCCCAGCGCGTGGTCGGCGGTCGCCACGTACTGGTCGAGCACCTGCGGGCGGGTTTTCGACGTGATCAGCAGCCAGGTGTCGCCGGTCTTGTGGCCGGCGACCAGCAGCAGCGCCAGCCCGACGCCCTTCAGGAGCAGCGCGCGCTCCTGGCCGGTACGGCGGGTGACGGCGAGGACCGCGCAGCCGAGCACCACCCACAGGGCGCCGTTGCCGAAGCTCAGCTGTGCTCCGGCCAGCCACCGCACCAGGAGGAAGACGAGGTCGACACCGATCGCCGCGCCGGCCGCGATGAGCCGTTGCCGCCAGGTGAGCACCACCATGAGCAGTGCCAGGCCGGCGTACAGCAGCGGGCCGGAACTGGGAGCGAAAATCACCTCCCGTGCCTGGTTGGTGAGGGGCCCCCGCAGGCCGTAATGGCGCGCGGCGAACTCCAGGGCCACGAGGAACCCGAGGGTCACCACGCCCGCCGCGGCCCACAGCAGCAACCGGGGCTGACGCCACGCCGCGGACGCGGGATCACCGTTCGTCCGCGGGGATATTCGTGTCGATGTGTTCTTCAATTGTTTGGCCCATGCGGTAGACGGTGGACAAAGGTCTCGCTCATCGTGCTGCTCGGTACGCTTCTCCGGTGAAGAACGGGCGATCGGGGCGATCGTCGCGAGTTCGAACATGCTAACGGCAGGTGTGCGCCGGCTCCGCCGGTCCCGGAGACGGGCGCGGGTTCGCCGGTCACGGAGGGCGCGGGACGAGGTGCTCCCACCCCCGGCACCGGTCCGGTGAGGGCGGAGGGCGGCCGCGAAGACGAGGGAGACGGAGGGGGAATGGGGTCCCGGGGGCCGGGGCACACGGGTCGTCGTATCACCCCTGTGGACCACCGCGACGAGGGAGACTCCCGATGCTCATGGCACACCCCACCGTGCTCAGGAACCTGATCGAGCAGTACGACACGCTGCGGATCCTGCACGCCGAGGAGGGCAGCCCGGAGGTGCGCCGGCGGATGGAGGACATCGCTTACACGCTCTGCGTCTCCACCGGGACCCGGGACGTCGACGCGGCCCTGATCGCGGCCCGCCACCAGCTTCCCGGCGCCCGCCCGCAGGACGACTCCCTGGTGTCCGCGTAAGGCCGGCCTCGTCAGGCCGTCCGCCTGGGCGCGCCGGAACGGGACGGGGAGGCCGGGCCGCGTGGCACCCCCCCGGCCGCCCGCCGCCCCCTGCGGGCGGCGTCCACGTCAACTCCGCCGTGTGCCCGCCCCCTGGGCGCCGGAAGCCGAGGGAGCCGGTGCGAGGCCGTAGAGCTTCTCGGCGTTGGTGTGGGCGATCCTCGCCTGGTCCTCCTGGGACAGCGTGTCCAGGAAGCCGGCGACCGCGGCGGCGTCGATCCGGTGGAACGGGTAGTCCCCGGACAGCAGAACGCGGTCCGCGCTCGTGTGCTCCAGTGCGTGGCGCAGCAGCCGCGGGCTCAGCATGCCGCTGGTCGCGATGTGGATGTTCGTCCTGAAGTACTCGGCGACCCGCTGCCGCAGACCGGGCGCGAGGCCGGAGAGCCGGTCGGCCCTGTCGAGCCAGAACAGGAGCAGTTCGCCCCAGTGCCCCAGGACCACCTGCAGGTCCGGGTGGCGGTCGAACGTGCCGCGCAGGATGAGCCGGAGCGCCGCCAGTCCGGCCTCGACGTGCCACCCCCAGCCGAAGGTTGCGAGGCCCAGGCTCAGGTCGGGGCCGAAGCCGCCGTACGACGCCTCGCGGACCGCGTCCGGGGGGATCTGCGGGTGGAGGAAGACCGGCCGGCGCAGCGCGGCGGCGGTGGCGAGCACCTCGTCGTAGGCCGGGTCGTCCAACGGGCGGTCGCCGCAGCGGCCGTAGGACATGATTCCCACGTGGCCGGGCAGGTCCGCGGTGCGCCGCAGCTCCGTCAGCGCCGCGTCCGGGTCCGACATCGGCAGGGTCGTCATCGCCCTCAGCCGGTCCGGGTGGCGCCGGACGGCCTCGCCGGCACGGTCGTTGGCGGCGCGGCTCAGCGCCACCGCCTCGCGGGCCGGGAGTCCGTGGGTGCCCGGAGGGGCGAGCGCGAGGACCTGGACGTCGACGCCGGCCGCGTCCATCGCCTCCACGCGCCCGGCGCCGATGTCGAGCAGACGCGCCGGGACGTCCCTCCGGTCGTTCAGCGCCACGCTCTCGTCCCGCGCTCCCACGGGCCGCTCGCGCAGTGCCCGGTCGAGTTCGGGGGTGGTCCAGTGTTCTTCGATGGCGATGACTCTCATGGCACTCCTGCACACCGCTGAAGGCGGTCACGACCGTCGCGTCGTGCCGCTGTCCGTCGTACGGCTGCAAGCCTCGGCCACGCGCGGCGCGTGACCGCCGGGAAACGGCGCGGTCTGTAGTCTTGCCGTCATGACACGCCCGGGGATCGTGGATTCCGTCACTCTGGAGCCGGAGGACGTGCGAATCCTTCGCGCGCTCCAGGTCGATCCCCGTGTTCCGTTCGCGACCGTCGCGACGGTCCTGGGGCTGTCCGAGCCGACCATCGCCCGCCGCTACCGCCGCATGCGGCGCGCGGGGGTGGTCCGGGTCGTCGGGGTGGTCGACCCGGGAGCGCTCGGGCAGAGCCGGTGGATGGTGCGCCTGCGCTGCCGTCCGGGCAGCGCCGCCGCCATCGCCGAAGCGCTCGCGCGGCGCGACGACATCGGCTGGGTCGCCCTGGGTGCCGCCGGGTCCGAGATCACCTGCGCGGTGCGCTCGCGGTCGCGGGAGCAGCGCGACGATCTCCTCGGCCGCCGGCTCCCCCGTACCGCCGCCGTGCTCGACCTCCAGGCGTCGGTGGTCCTGCGTCAGTTCATCGGCGGGCGGGGGCACTACTGGGCCGCACTCGCCGGGACGCTGACCCCGGAGGAGGAGGCGGCCCTCGGGGGCGGCGGCACACCGTTCACCGAACAGCCGGTGGTGCGTGAGCGGTCCGCGCGGCCGAGCGCCGGGGACGAGGAACTGCTCGCGGCCCTCCCCGCCGACGGACGGGCCACTCTCGTCGACCTCGCGGCCGCGTCCCGTCTCACCCCGGGCCGCGTGTCCCGGCGTCTGCAGGCACTGCTCGCCGCCGGAGTGGCCTACATCGACGTGGAGATCGCGCCGCAGGCACTGGGGTTCCGGGCCCGGGCGAACCTGTGGATGCGGGTCCACCCGGCCAGGATCAAGGACGTCGGACGGGCGATGGCGCGGATGCCCGAGGTGGCGTTCGCCGCGGCGCTGTCCGGACCGCACAACCTCCAGGCCGCCGTCCACTGCCACGACCTCGACGCGCTCTTCGAGTTCACCAGCGACCGTGTCGGAACGCTCCCCGGCGTCGAGGCGCTGGAGATCAGCCCGGTCTTCCGCCAGGTCAAGCAGGCCGGGACCCGGGTGGACGGCGACCGGCTGAGCGAGCCGCCGAGCGACCGCCTCCCCCGCTGAGACGGGCGCGGCGCGTACCGGCGGACGGCCCGGGGCGGCCCCCGGCGGCCGCCACCGGCGTGAACGGCCGGACCGTTCCCCCGACAGCCGGACCTCGGGGGGCGTCCCGCGCATCGAGCCGTCCGACGCGGACGCCTCGGCGCGCACGCTGCGGGAGTTCGCCGCGACGGTGACGCACGAGATGCAGCACGCCCTCGGCTCCGTCACCGGCGGCTTCGATTCCCAGCAGCCCGGGCAGACGATGAAGGAGCGGCGGACCTGCTCCGAACTGCGTGCTTCGGCATGGGGGCGTCCGCGGCGTTCGGACTCGCGATCGGGGACGGCTGTCCAGCCAGTGAGGCCAACACTCCACGGTGCTGGAGGTGATCTCCGAAAGCCGGCGGTCCTCCGAACGCGCGACGGGGCCGCCGCCCGCCGGCGCCGCTTCTCACGCGGGGGCACGATGGGCTCGCCGCTCGCCGCTCGCCGCTCGCCGCTCGCCGCTCGCCGCTCGCCGCTCGCCGGCACCGCTTCCTGCCCGGGGCCGGCCGCACGAGCCCGTGCGCCCTCCTGCCGCGGCGGGCGTCAGGCCGCGGCGCCGGGGCCCGGCGGCAGGTGCACCGTCATGATCAGACGGCAGGTCCCGGTGCCCGCCCCGCGGTAGGTGTGGGACGTGTCGCCGTCGAAGGTGGCGGTCTGGCCTGCTTCCACGGTGTGCTCGGTGCCGTCGACGACCAGGGTCATCCGGCCGGAGGTGACGCTGACGGTCTCCACGACACCGGCCTGGTGAGGGTGGCTGGGGTACTCCTCGCCCGGCTCCAGCCGCCAGCGCCAGACCTCGACCGGGGCGGGCCCCGAGGTGGTCAGCATGAGCCGTGCCTCACCACCGTGCGGTCCGTTCCACAGCGGCGTGAGCGCGTCGGCGGCCACGACGCGTACGCGGCCCTCGGCCCGGCCCTCCAGCAGGGCCGAGACGGAGACGCCCAGGGTGTCGGCCAGCCGTACCAGCGTGGCGAAGTTCGGGTTCCCCTGCGCCTTCTCCAGGGCCACCAGAGCACCCTTGCTGACCTGTGCGCGCCGGCCCAGCTCGTCCAGGGACAGCCCCGCGCGGGTACGGGCCGCACGGACGTTGTGGGCGAGCGTTCGCAGCGCCGCCTCGGTCTCCGCCATCCGGTCCTCTCCTCAGTCGGTTGATCACTGCAATGTACCGCGCGGTCGTTCAGTTGACATGGGACGGTCGTTTCGTTGTACGGTGCGGTCGTTCCATCGACAGCAAGGATGTACCGTGATCGCACTGCTGCTGGCCCTGGGCAGCTCCCTCGCCTACGGATGCGCCGACTTCCTCGGCGGCCTCGGTGCCCGCAAGGCCCACGTCCTGCGGACCGTCATGGTCGCCGCCCCCGCCAGCCTCACGGTCGAACTGCTGCTGTGGCCCGTCCTCGGCGCCTCCTTCGAGCCCGGCGCCCTCGGCTGGGGGGCCGCGTCCGGCGTCGCCTCGGCCGCCGCGTTCGCCCTGCTCTACAAGACCCTGGCCATCGGCCCGATGAACGTGCTCTCACCCGTCACCGCGCTGGTCTCGGCCGCGCTGCCCGTCGCCGCGGGACTGCTCCAGGGTGAACACCTCTCCGCCGCCGGACTGGTGGGGCTGCCGCTCGCGCTCGCCGCGGTCGTGCTGGTCAGCGCCGGACACGGCGCGGGCGCCGCCCGGCCCGCCCGGACGGCGCTGCTGCTGGCGTTCGGGGCGGGTGCCGCCATCGCCCTCCAGCTGATCTGCCTGCACCAGGCGCCGTCCGGCAGCGGTGTGGCCCCGCTGGTCGTCGGAAGGGCGGTCTCCTCGGCCGTCACCCTGACCGCGGCCGGGACGCTGCGCCGCAGGCTGGGGCCGGAGAAGCCCGCCTACGCGATCTCGGCGGCCGCGGGCGTGCTGGACTCGGTGGCGAACCTGCTGTTCCTGCTCGCGGCCCGCAGCGGGGACCTCACCGTCGTCGCCGTGATCACCGCTCTGTACCCGGCGGGCACGGTGCTGCTCGCCCGCGGGGTCCTCGCCGAGCGCATCCACCGCGGCCAGCTCGTCGGCCTGGGGACGGCCGCCGTGGCCGTGGGCCTCCTCGCCCTCACCTGAACCACCGCACCCCCGACCGCGCGCCGGTCGCTACCGCACCCCGCCGAAGGAGAAGCGCATGTTCATCCAGCCCTGGGACGCCGCCCTGGACGACGCCGAGTGGCGGACCTGGATCGCCGACGGCCACGACTTCGGCCAGCTCGCCGTCAACGGGCCGCCCGGCCGGCCACCCGCCGTGGTCCCGACCCACTTCACCACCGACGGGGACCACCTGCTGATCCACCTCGCCCGGCCGAACCCCGTCTGGGCGGCGATCGAGCACGATCCGGACGTCACCTTCACCGTCATCGGTGACTACGCCTTCGTTCCCGGCCCCTGGCGGGCAAAGCCCGGCACACCGCCCACCGAGGGCGTCCCCACCAGCTACTACGCCGCCGTCCAGTTCACCTGCCGCGCCCGCATCGTCGACGACCCCGAGGCCAAGGCCGCGCTGCTGCGCCACCAGATGGCGCACTTCCAGCCCGAAGGGGACCACGCACCCGTCGAGGCGGGCCGCGCACCCTACGGCCGCCTGCTCTCCGGAATCCGCGGCCTGCGCCTGGAGGTCGGTGAGGTGCGGGCCAAGTTCAAGTACGACGACCACAAACCCGTCGGACACCGCACCGCCGTCGCGGGCCGGCTCACCGAACGCGGCCGGGGCCTCGACGTACCCGCCGCCCGCGGGCAGCTGCGCCGCCTGGGCCGCGTGGGCCCCTGGAAGCCCTGACCGCCTGCCGGGGCCCGACCGCTTCCCGAGGTCTGGCCGGCCGGGGGGACGGGGGCGCGCCGGCGCGGCCCGGCACGGGCCGGTGGCGCCGGGCATGTGCCGGTGGGATCGAGGGCGTGCCCGTGGCCGGGCTCAGACGTGCGTGAGGAGGCGTTCCAGGGGCCGCGGCACGCGCCCCGGGGGCAGGTGCTCGACCAGGGCACGCGCGTAGAGGGCCTTGCGGCCGCTGTGCGTGCCCAGGAACCGCCGCAACTGGTGCTCCACGGGCCGTTC
This sequence comes from Streptomyces sp. NRRL S-340, assembly GCF_000720185.1. Lineage (GTDB taxonomy): Bacteria > Actinomycetota > Actinomycetes > Streptomycetales > Streptomycetaceae > Streptomyces. The sequence continues at coordinate 212,046 of NZ_JOIY01000005.1, forward strand.
CCGCTGCGCGGGCTGTCCCCGGAAGGTACGGAAGGGCCGGGTCTCGCCCTGTGCCTCGATCACCCGCTGCACCCCCTCGGCCCCGAGAGCGCGGATCAGCTCGTCCTCCAGGTCGGCGACGCACACGTGGAACCCGAGCCTCTCCAGTCCGGCCCGCCCGGGCGCGGGGGCGAGACCCACCCGCTCCAGATGGCGCCGGAAGTGCCGCTCCTCGCCGATGTCGCAGAGACCGGCCAGCGGCAGGCCGAGCCCCGGAGGGCCGCACACGTCCAGGAAGCGGCCGATGTTGGTGGCGCCCCCGAGCGGAACCACCGCGACCCCCTCCGCGCCCAGATCGCGGCCGTACCGGGCGGCCAGCGCGTCGAGCGCCGACCGGTCACTGCTCCCCTCGACGAGCACGACCGTGCGCACGCCGTGAGCCAGCTCCCGCGCAGCGGCGGCCGCCGCCTGAGTCCCCGCCCCGCCGGCCGCCCATGCGACCGCCGCCAGACCGAACCGCCCCGACTCGTCCACGAGACCTCGCTTCCCGCCGCCATCCTGGCACCGCGGGGATCCGGTCCGCACGCGAGTTTCCGGGCCCTCACGCCCCCGTCCGGGAGTCGACCAGCGCCAGGGCGTCGTCGACGGAACCCGCCGGGTCGTCGAGCGGGTACAGCACGCCGCGCACCGTGCGGGAGGCGTCGAGGACGAGGGTGAGCCGCTTGAGGCGGTCCACGCCCGCCGCGCGGAAGGTGGGCAGCCGCAGCGCCGCGGCCAGTTGCAGATCGGCGTCGGAGAGCAGCGGGAAGGCGATCCGCTCGTGCTCCGCGAAGGCGGCCAGTTGGTCGGGGCGCTGCGTGCTGACACCGTGCACCCGCGCGTCGCGCCGCGCGAACTCCGCCATCCGGTCGCGGTAGGTGCACGACTCCAGGGTGCAGCCGAGGGTGCCCGGGATGCGGTCCCAGCCCGGCGGGTAGTCGTGGCCGCCGGGCGCGTAGGCCCCCGGGAAGCAGTACAGGACCGTCCAGGTGTGGTCCGCGGAGACCGGGTCGGCCGGCACGCCGCCGGGACCGGCCAGTTCCAGCGGGGGGAGGGTGCGTCCGACCAGGGCGTGCACCCGCCGGGTCTCGGCGGAATCGGCCGGGCTGGTGGCCGAGAGCGCGCCGTCGCCCAGGACGTGGCGGGCGCCCCAGTCCTGGAGGGCGACCAGGACCGGGAGCAGGCCGCGCCCGGCCGGCGTCAGGTGGTACTCGTAGCGGGGCGGGTGCGGGCTGTAGAGGCGTTTCTCCAGCACTCCGTCCGCGACGAGGGTCTTCAGGCGCTCGGTCAGCACTTTGCGGCTGATGCCGAGCCCGTCCCGCAGCGCGTCGAACTGGTGCGTGCCGCCCGCGACGTCGCGGATGAGCAGCAGCGTCCACGGGTCCCCGACCACCGCCAGTGCCTGCGCGATCGCGCAGTCCGGGTCGCCCAGCTCTGTGTATCGCATGATCCATGAGTATAGTCAGTTCCCAAAAGAGACTCACTCGAAGCAGGGGGGCGGCGTGACGACGGTGGTGCGGGGGCGGGAAGAGGAGCGGAAGCGGCCGGACGGCGCGGCGCGCGCGGCGGTGTTCTGGCGGTACTGGGCCGCGTCCACGGTGAGCGGGATCGGCGACGCCGTCACGTCGGTGGCCCTGCCGCTGCTCGCGGTCCTGGTGCTGCACGCCTCGGCGTTCGAGGTCAGCCTCGTCACCGCCGCCTCGTTCGTGTCCTGGCTGCTGATCGGCCTTCCGGCCGGGGTCCTCGTGCACCGGCTGCCGCTGCGCGGGACGCAGGTGGCGATGGACCTGGTCCGCGCCGTCGCCGTGGCCTCGGTCCCGCTGGCTGCCGCGCTCGGCGTGCTGGGCCTGCCGCAGCTGATCGTGGTCGCCCTGGTGGCCGGCCTGGCGTCCGTCGTCTTCGACGTCGGCAACTCGACCTTCCTGCCCTCCCTGGTCGGCAAGGAGGAACTCACCGCCCGCAACAGCCTCACCTCGGGCACCCGGGCGGCCACCCAGCTCGGCGGCCCCTCCCTCGGCGGCGTGCTGGTCCAGGTGCTCGGCGCCGCGGCGTCGGTCGTGGTCGACGCGGTGAGCTACGTGCTGTCGGCCGCGCTCATGGCCACCCTGCCGCGGGCCGCGCACCCCGCACAGGAGGAACCGCGCCGGGGCGTGGGCGAGATGATCCGCGAGGGCTGGCGCTACGTCGTCCGCCACCCCGTCATCGGCCCCTGCGCGGCGGACGCGACCGCCGTCAACTTCGTCTGCGGCGGCCTGATGGCGCTCACCCCGGTCTTCCTGGCCGGCACGCTGGACGCCCCGCCCGCCCTGGTCGGCGCGCTCATCGCGACCGAGGGCCTGGGCACCCTGGCCGGCGCGGCCCTGACACCCCGGATCGTGGCACGCCTCGGCAGCGGCCGGGCGCTGCGCCGGGCCGCGGTGGCCGCACCGTGCTTCGCGGCGCTGCTGCCGCTGGCCGGCCACTCCGCGGCACTCGGTCTGTTCGCCCTGGGCAACGCCGGCTTCGCCGGGTCCGTGGTGGTGACGAGCATCGTGACCCGCACCTACCGGCAGACCGCCACACCCCCTGAGCTGCTGCCGCGCGTGATGGCCACGGTCCGCTTCATCTCCTGGGGTGCGATCCCCTTCGGTGCCCTGACCGGGGGAGGCGCCGCCGCCCTGTGGGGCGACCGCGTCTCCCTGGCGCTCATGGCCGTGCTCTGCACGGTCAGCCCCGCGGTCCTGCTGGCGAGCCCGGTCCGCCGGATGCGCGACCTCGCGTGACCGCCACCGCCGTGACCGCGACGACCGCCGTGGCGTCATGACCGCTGTGGCGTGTGCGGCGCGGCGGGTGAGGCCCGTCCCGGCGCGGCGGTCACGGCGCTGAGGACCGCCGGGTCTCCGTGCGCGCACGCCTGCGGAAGCCGAGCGGCGTCTCCGAGGTGCGCTGGCGGAAGAAGCGGGTGAAGACCGTGGTACTGGAGAAGCCGAGCCGGTCCGCGACCGCGGACGCCGGGAGCTGTGTGTGCAGCAGCAGCCGTTTGGCCTCCAGGACCAGCCGGTCGTCGATGAACGCCTTGGCCCCGCGCCCGACCGCGGCGTTCGTCGCGCGGGTCAGCGAGCGCACGCTGTAGCCGAGCCGGGCCGCGTACGCCTCCACCCGGTGGTCGCGGACGAAGTCCTGCTCGACCGCGTCACGGAAGCGGCGGAAGGCCACGTCCCCGGCATGCCTGCGCTGCCCGCCCGGCAGGTTCGCCAGGCGCAGCACCAGGACCGACAGGAGATGCCGGACGACCGCGACGTGGACCTCCAGCGGCAGGTCACGCAGCCGGTGGTACTCGCTCTCCAGCAGCTCCAGCGTCCGTTCCAGGGGCTGCGCGGCCTGCGGCGCGGGGGACATCGGCAGCCTCCATGCCCTGCGGTCCAGATGCGCCCCGGCGACGGTGGCCGCGTCGAGGAAGCTCGCCTGGAACAGCACCACCGCCGTGTCCGGTACGTCCGCACCGCCCCGGCACCCGTCCGGGAACCGTACGAACTGGCCGGGCCGGATCCACAGCCAGCTCCCGGGCGTCACCGTGCAGTCGGTGGTGTCCACCACGCAGCGCAGCAGCCCCGAGCGCACGGTCGTCAGGAGATGGAACTCTAGGCGCACGGGCGCGTCGGCCGTCGCACCGAGCCGCCCGATGCGGGTCAGCAGCCCGGGCAGGTCGGTGACCTCCACACCGGGCGGCCCGCCGGGGGTGGTGGGGAAGGGGAAGGCGACGGGTCCTGCATCCTGTCCGATTCTGCTCATCTCGTGCCCGAGTCTATCGCCGGCGACCGTGCGGACATCCCTAGCGTGAACGGTGGAACGACCGGGAATCGGGCGTGGCGCCGACCGCCTGCGGCCCACCCGGGCGACTGATTCTGCGCACCCGGCCACCGGGCCGTGCGCCGAGCGGAGGAGGACCGGCGGATGCGGCTGATCGTGGGGATGACCGGGGCGACCGGGGCCGTGCTCGGGGTGCGGCTGCTGGAACGGCTCGCCGCCGATCCCGGGATCGAGACCCACCTGGTGGTCAGCCGCTGGGCGCGCGCCACCATCGAACTGGAGACGGGCCGCACGGTGCGCGAGGTGAGCGCACTGGCCGACGTCACCCACCGTCCGGAGGACCAGGGCTCGCCGCTGTCCTCCGGTTCCTTCCGCACCGACGGCATGGTGATCGTGCCGTGCAGCATGAAGACGCTGGCGGGGATCCGCGCGGGGCACGCCGACGGACTCGTGGGCCGTGCGGCGGACGTCGTGCTCAAGGAGGGCGGACCGCTCGTCCTGGTCCCGCGCGAGACCCCGCTCAACGAGGTCCACCTGGAGAACATGCTCGCGCTCGCACGGATGGGCGTGCGCATCGTTCCCCCGATGCCCGCCTTCTACAACCATCCGCGCACCGTCGACGACCTCGTCGACCACCTGGTGGTACGCGTCCTCGACCAGCTCGGCGTCGACACCCCCGCCCGCGGCCGCTGGGCCGGCATGCGCCCGGCCCGCGCCGAGCGACCCGCCGGCGCTCCTTGACCGGCCCCGCCGCCCCGTTCCCGGACCGGCCCGCCGCCCTCACAGGCCCCACCCTCGACCGGCTCGACGCCCCAGCCCTGTCCGGCCCCGCCCCCGTTCCCGGACCGGCCCGCCGCCGCCCGCCC